>NZ_JAKSYE010000084.1 GCF_022829685.1 Methylobacterium sp. E-045 | reverse complement strand
CGGCGCGCTCGCCCTGATCCTCGGTGCGCTCGCCGGCTTCTTCGGCGGTCGCCTCGGCGCCCCGAAGCTCCACACCCTGGCCGACGCCTACGACGCCCGCCGCGTCTGAGCCGATCCCCGGCCGGTCATCGCGACCGGCCGAGTTTTCTCTGGTCAGGATCATCCCATGATCCTGACCACGTACAGGCCGAGGGGCCTCGTCGACGAGGCGGTCGGCACGCTCAAGCAAGGTGCCGGCAAGGTCACCGGCAAGCGGTGACCTCGCCTCCGAGGGAGAGCCCCGGCTCTCCCTCTTCATCTCGATGCAGGAGACTTCCATGAATCGCGACCAGTTTCGCGGCGCGTCCCGGCACCTGAAGGGACGGGCCCAATCCGCCCTCGGCGGTGTCACCGGCGATCCGGCCCGCCAGGTCCGCGGTGCCGTCAATCAGGTGGCGGGCGGCGCGCAATATGCCTATGGCCGTGCCCGCGGCCGTGCCGAGGACTTGGCGCAGGATGGCCGCTATCTCGTCGGCGAAGTCCGGGACCGCGCCGGCAACCTGATCGAGGACGGCCGGGACGTCGTCCGCCATGCAGCCAAGCGCGGCACGACCTATGGCCGCCAGGCGGTTCGCTACGCCGACGACAATCGGACATCCGCTTTCATCGGGCTCGTCGCCGTCGCCTTCGCCGTGGGCTGGCTCGCCCGTCCCAAGCGCTGATCCCCCGTCATCCGGAGACCTTCGATGATCCGCAAACTCCTGGCCTTGTTCGTGCTTCCGAAAATCGTCGCCTATGTCGGGCGCCGCCTCAGCGGCCGGGCGACGGCCCAGCCGCGTCGTCCCCGCTGACGGCCGGCCTTCGGACCCTGTCGCCCTCCCCCGCGGTGCACCGGTGCCATGACGGTGTCCGTTATCGATGGGAGCAGCGGCGACCATGCTGGTTTGGGCAGGGCCATGATACAGCGAGCCGACCGCGATAGGGTCGATGTCGGGCACGCCGGGAAGCGGACGTTGGATCGATGAAGTTCGCCGGCCTCCTCGTCCGTCGCGAGTTCGTCTTCCTCCTGCTCGCCGTTCTTCTCGGGCTCGGGGCCGCCACGGCCTACTGGATCTCGCGGGCGACCGTTCTGACGATCGCCGTTGCCCCGAAGGACGGGACCGAGCCGGCGCTGATCCAGGCCTATGCCGATGCTCTCGCACGGCGGCATAAGGAGATCCGCCTGAAGGTCGTCGCCTTCGTCGATGTGCGCGACAGTGCCGCCGCGCTCCAGGACGGCCGCGCCGATCTTGCCGTGGTCCGCCCCGACGTCGACCTCCCCGACAATGGACTGACCCTGGCGATCCTTCGCGACCAGGCCATGATCATCGCCTCTCCCGAACCGTCCGGGTTGACGAGTTTTCCCGAACTCGACCGGAAACGTCTCGCGATCCTCGCGCATCGCGATGCCGATCAGGCGCTGATCAAGGCGATGGTCGGGCATTACGGCCTCACCCTGCTCGACAAGGACCCGGAAGGGCCGCTGCCGCCGCGCCACGTCGCCCTCGTGGAGATGTCCGAAGCCGAGCTTCCAGCGGCTCTGGCCCGGAAGCGGGTCGATGCGGTGGTTTCCGTGATTTCACCGACCGCACCGACGGCGCAGCGCATCGTCGGCATCGTTCAGGCGGCCAGCAAGACGCGGAAGGTCGCTTTCGTCACGGTCGAGAACGCGGATGCCATCGTCGCCCGCCTGCCGCGCCTGCAATCCGTCACCATGCCGGCCGAGACGTTCGGCGGCAGTCCCAAAGTCCCGGCCGAGGACGTCCACACGGTGGGAGCGTCCTATCGCCTGATGGCGCGTGCCGGCCTGTCCCGCCCCGTCGCGGCGGACGTGACCCAGCACCTGTTCGAGTTGCGCAGCGGCATGGCTAATGTCACCGCCGCCGCCGATTACGTGCAGGCGCCGAGCTACGACAGCACGGCGGGGGCCACCAGCGCGCGGCTGCCAATCCATCCCGGTGCCGTCGATTTCTTCGAGCGCGAACAGCAGGGCTTCATCGAGCGCTACGAGACCTGGATCTATCTCGTCGCCTTCCTCGGCGGCGGCATCGGCTCCGCCGTCGCCTGGATCGGCCAGCGCCTGTCGCGGCTGCGGCGCGAGCGGATCGAAGAGGCCACCGATCGCCTCCTGCAGATTCGCCAGGAAGCGCAAGCCAGCGCCGATCCGCCCCGCCTGGAACACCTCGCCCGCGAGATCGACGATCTCGCCGGGGAAATCGCCAAGCATGCGTTGGAGCGGCCGACGGAGGCCAGGACCATGTCGGCCGCCGCCATCGCCATCGATGCCGCCCGGTCGACGGTCAAACGCACGATCGCGGCCGGGCAATACACCACCGACGCACCGGAATTGGCGGGGGCACGACGTCGAACTGCCCCGGGCTTTCCGGAGGCTCCCACTCCTGAGAGGGGGGAGCCATGACGAAGCCGACGGCACCCCGTTCCCCCGAGCTCCGCGCGCGGTGCGTATGATGTTCGATCATCGGCGCGAGCAAGGTCGTCGATCTCGGCCGCCGGTTCCGCCATATCGTCCGGAGCCGCTGTGGCCAGCAGCCTTCGGGAAGATCGGATGTCACGGCCGTTCGATGAAGGGCTCGGCGAGACCCGAAACTGCGGCGATCGCATCGTCGAGAGCTTCAGTCGGAAGGGAGACGCCGTTCGGTCCGCACTGACGCGACACTGCCTTGGAGCGGTGGACAGGCCGAAGGGCGGATCACGCGTCTCGCGCGCTTGAAGCGCGCCATGTACGGCCGCGCCGATCTCGATCCTCTCCGACGACGGTTCCTCCTCGCGGCCCGATCCACCAAACTCGGCGAAGGGCCAACTCTTCAGGAGGCAGGCGAACTCGGCGCCGCTTGCTCGCTCTGCCATCCTCCCACGACCGACGATGCAATCACTTCAAACCCGAGCCATCGATTGGTGGTCAGGCCATACCCGTCGGGTGTCAAACTGCGTCCCTGCAGATATCCAGGCAAAAACCGCAGTCATTCTGAGAAAATCTGACACTCAGGCCATTCTGACGGGAAGCAAATAGTCCATCGCAGCTTGCCGTACGGGTAATCAATGCAGCCATCCGGCGCTTGCAGGACTGCTATTTTTTTGACTCGATCTCACAAAACACACGAGCAAGCTCTGCCAGCAAGTATCTGGCACGGGGATCCTTGATTTTCTCAAACGCGTCTTTAAAATAGAAATCTTCTAATGGCGCCGAAACGTCGTTGAGTTTCTGCACTGCAGCGCTAGAATTGCTTTCAGATTGCCTATCATAGAAGTAGCTGACGTCGACTCCCAAAGTATGAGCTATCCGCTGAAGCTTGTCGGCGGCAATCTTACTCTGACCGCTCTCGTATTTTTGCACCTGTTGAAAGGTTACGCCCAAAGCGTTTCCTAAACTGGCTTGGCTCAGACCGGCCGAACGCCGCAAGGACTTGATGCGAACGCCAATTGCACCCGCGCTTCCATCTTTGTTATCGTCCGACATAGGTTCCTGCGTGGTCTAATTCTAAGCCGCTTTGACGCCAGATTGGGTCGGAAAATGTGGTGTACTGCATCCCGCCCCGTTTCAAAAGGCCCCACCGTTGCAAGGGTGATAAGATGCTCCGACGGGACCAAGAGCGACCACAAGAATCACTGACGTCCGTGGACAGCGAATTGGTTCACGCTGAGCGCCGGCTATTTTGCCCGCCTATGTTGGTCGGCCCGTTTCAAAACCAATGTATCGTCGGACTATGGGGCCGGTCCTGTTCGTGATCCACCGCCTATGCAAGTTTTCGGGCCGCGACAGCTTGGTTCGCGAAAGCTTTGGGCGACAAGCCGCCCAGGGCCATATGAGGTCGATCTTCGTCGGAGTGAACGTTCCACTCCTCGATGCGATCGCGCGCGTCCGCCAGCGACAGGAACCACGAGGCGTTCAGACACTCCGCCCGTCGGCGACCGTTGAACGACGGGATTGCTGCCGTTGTCGGTCGTCGTCCCCGGTCGGGAGAGCCGGAAGCGGGCGCAGACGACCCATTCGATGGCGACCCCATTCAGGTCGGCGCACAGGTCGAGCATGCGACCGGCGAACTCGGTCCGATGTCTACCCGTAGGCTTTTGGGCCGCCCCCGCAGCCTGACCATGGGTCGATCGCCTCAGTCGCCTGGGAGGCACGAAAGTCGGCTCTCGGCGTGAGGGGAAGCGCTTCGCGCGCGTGGCAATCGACCAGTCTCAAGTTCCGGAAAAAACGTCCGCCGTAGCACCCGCTCGTTTTGCTGCGCAGATTCCACACCTCACCGATGATCGCGGTACGAGTCGTGCCCCCGAACGAGCGCGTCTTGCCAGCCTCCGGAAACTTTTCGAATCCGCCGTCGTCAATCGAGACGGCGATCCCCTCGCGCCGGCAAGGCTCGGCGGCGCTGTCCTCGACACACACACACACACGTCTTCAAACACAACGCGAATCTTCTCCTTCCACGAGAACCGCGGACATATGGCTCGGCGACTGTTTTTGATCGACGCCTCTGCCGGCTTCTCGGCCGGTCCTGACATCTGCTTCGTCTTCGCTCACTAGAGGGCCTGCTGAAGCAGCCATGCTGCGTCCGAGAAGACAGTCAATTCGTCCCATAGGTACGGATATCTAACAATTTATCCTGATCGAATTTGAGTTCTCACTCATAAAAAATTCCAATCTTGAATAATTTTAGGTCAAATTGTTATAATGGATAGATCTGTCGTGCGCCGGAGATCACTCCGGTATCCTACCACGATTATGTTCTTCGGCGGATCGATTTTATTGTTTTGTTGGCTTGGACGCGTTCGATGTCGGAGTAGCATAGCCATTTCAGCCGACAGTGGGAAAGTCACTGCGGAAATCTGGGACACGTTCTCCTTCTTTGCGCCTGTATGCATTGCGGGAACAATAAGCGGTTTCGCGCACCCGCAGGTGGACCTGCCCGGCCCGATCATGCCCGGGAAAGCATCGCCTCAGGGATGAATGCGCCCGCCCTCTTTTGGGCGAGTAAGACAACTATGATGCGAAAGATTCATCCATTCGGAACTTTTATGCGCCATCCGTTGATCGCGCTGTGATCAACCGGCGCTGCCGTTTGGAGAAAACAATGGCCACCGTATCGATCCTTACCAATGCTGGTTTCGACGTTCGTGACTTCTTTCTTCCCAACCTGGGTGACGCTGACAGCGTCACATTCACGGGCCTGGTCGACAGCGTGGGTGATCTCCTACTCGGCGGCAGCCGGACGGATACGTTCGACGTTCTCACCGTCGAGGCGAATGGGCTCACCTACAACTACACCGGCAATTGGGAGATCGAAGCCTCGACCGGCCTGTTGACCGGAACGGTCTCGGCCAGCGGCGGCTATGACGGCGTCGAGGTGAAGCTCGGCGATACGGTCCTGGCGACCATCGACCTGCCGTTTCAGCCGGTCGACCTGGGATCGGAAACGAGTGCCGGGATCCTCGGGAGCGTCGGAACCCTCGTCACGGATCTCGTGGGCGGCACCGTGGATATCCTCCTCGGCACCCTCGATGACACGGTCTCCCTGGTCGGGCTCAATCTCGATGCCACCCCCGATCTCATCGACATCGTCATCGATGCCGGCGGTACCCAGACCGGCGGCGCCGGCGACGACACCCTGCGCGGCGGAAGCGGCAGCGACACCCTCGACGGCGGCGCCGGCAACGACACCATGATCGGCGGCGGCGGCGACGACACCTACATCGTCGACTCGTCCGGCGACACCGTGGTTGAGAATGCCGGCGAAGGCGACGATACCGTCCGCTCGTCGGTGACCTACACCCTCCCCGCCAATGTCGAGAACCTCGTCCTCACCGGCAGCGGCGATATCGACGGAACCGGCAACGCCCTCGACAACAGCATCACCGGCAACGACGGCGACAACCGCCTCGACGGCGGGGCCGGCGCCGATAGCCTCACCGCGCGCGGCGGCGACGACGTCCTCATCGGCGGAACCGGCGACGACGTCATGCGCGGCGGGGCCGGCGACGACGTCTACGACGTGGATTCCGCGGGCGATCAGGTCATCGAGGCCGCCGGCGAAGGCAACGATACCGTCCGCTCGTCGGTGACCTACAGCCTCGGCGCCAATGTGGAGAACGTCATCCTCACCGGTTCCGCCGCCATCAACGCCACCGGAGGCAACGGCGCCAACAGCCTGACCGGCAACAACGGCGACAACCGTCTCGACGGGGGCGCCGGCGACGATACGCTCACCGGTCTCGGAGGCAACGACACGCTCCTCGGGGGCACCGGCGCGGACACGATGCGCGGGGGCACGGGCAGCGACACCTATGTGGTCGACAATGCCGGCGATCGGGTCATCGAGTTGACCCAGGAGGGCAACGATACCGTGCGCTCCTCGATCGACTACACCCTCGGGGACAATGTCGAGCGCCTCGTCCTGACCGGAGCCGGAGATCTCGACGGGACCGGCAACGCCCTGAACAACGCGATCTTCGGCACCGGCGGAGACAACGTGCTCCATGGCGAGGGCGGCAACGACACCCTGTTCGGCAACGGCGGAGCCGACATTCTCGACGGCGGAACCGGCAACGACACCCTGCATGGCGGTCTTGGTGACGACACCTACTTCGTCGACAGGGTCGGCGATAAGATCGTGGAACTCCCGGGCCAGGGCAATGACACGGTCTATGCCTCGGTGAGCTACGGCCTCGCCGCCAATGTCGAGAACCTCGTCCTGACGGGGACTCGCGGCCTGAGCGGTACCGGCAACGACCTCGACAACGCCATCACCGGCAACGACGGCAACAACCGTCTGAGCGGCGGCGCCGGCGACGATGTCATGACGGGCAACGGCGGCAACGACACCCTGATCGGCGGCAGCGGAGCCGACACCATGCGCGGCGGCACCGGCAGCGACACCTACGTCATCGACAATGCCGGGGATCGCGCCATCGAACAGTCGGGCGAGGGCTTCGATACGATCCGCTCGACCGTCAGCCACACGATGGAAGCCAATACTGAGAAAATGGTTCTCAGCGGAACCGCGGATCTCACCGCCAACGGCAATGCCGGCGCCAACCAGATCTACGGCAATGCCGGCGACAACACGATCTACGGCGGCGGCGGTCGCGACCTCCTCTACGGCCGCGCCGGTGCCGACACCTTCGTGTTCAAGGCCACCACCGACAGCACCGTCAGCATCGGCGGACGCGACATCGTTAAGGACTTCGATGTCGCTCAAGGCGATCACCTCGACTTCAGTGCGATCGATGCGAATGCCGGGCTGGCCGGAGACCAGGGCTTCCACTTCGTCGGAACCCAGGCGTTCTCCGGCGAAGCCGGGGAGTTGCGGGTGAAGTTCGGGGGCGGAAACACCCTCCTGCAGGGTGATACCAACGGCGACGGAGCGGTCGACTTCGCCGTCCTCCTCCAGGGCCACCATGTCCTCGACAACGGGTCGTTCGTCCTCTGACGCCATGTCACGTCAAGAAGGGGTCGTCGTTAGGCGGCCCCTTCTTTCTGGAAGTAAAAGGCAGATTAGGCCGTGGCGGCGCGCAAATGTTGCCGCCGTCGCTGTACGCTCAGCAACCGATTGTACCCGCATGATAACTCTTCGACCTTTGACGCATAGCGTGAGTCAGCCCGCTCGTTGAGAGCGACCATCCATGATGGAACACCCATGCCGCCGCTTCCGCCAAATGAGGGCGAGCGCCTCGCGGCACTGCGCGATCTGCGCATCCTCGATACGGCGCCTGAGGCCCATTTCGATGCCGTGTGCAGCACGGCCGCTGCGCTGTTCGATGTACCTATCGCACTCATCACGCTCATCGACAGCGAGCGACAATGGTTCAAGGCCAAGTGCGGGATCGCTGCAGAGGGAACGTCGCGTGATGTTTCATTCTGTGCCTATGCCATTCTGTCCGACGATGTTCTCGTTGTAGAGAATGCGACGACGGACCCACGTTTTGCCCACAACCCCATGGTCACGGGTGAGAGTGCCGTCCGCTTCTATGTCGGCGCTCCTCTTGTGCTTCGATCGGGCATTCGGCTTGGCACATTGTGTCTCGTCGACACCAAGCCGCGAACGTTTTCCACGTTTCCGCGAACCCAACTCGAAAGCCTCGCTCAGATTGTTGTCGCTCACATCGAACTTCATCGCGCGCGGATCGCTGCTGAAGCCACGTCGGAGGAACGTATACGATCGGAGATGCTGATGAGAGCGAGTGAAGAGCGCTATCGGACGGCCCATGCGAAACTCGAGCGAACAGCCGATCTTCTCCGGCTTGCCCAGGAGGCCGCCGGAGCGGGAATTTGGCAGTGGAGCTTCGATGAAGACGTCGTGCCGAACTCACCCGAGAGCGCGCTCATGCTTGGGTTCCATGGCGAGTCGAGTTCCACGGACTGGATCGACATCAGCATCGCGGAATGGGCCGCTCGGGTACACCCGGAGGATCTTCCCCTCGTCCAGGCAGCGCACGCGGCGGCACTTCGGGACGGGACGACCTACAAGGTCGAGTATCGGGTAAGGCGCCCCGAGGGCAGTACCGGGTATCGCTGGCTCATGAGCTTTGGCCGCATCATTCGCAATGAGGCAACGGGCGAGGCGCTGCGCATCGTCGGGCTCGATCTCGATGTCACGGAACGACGCACGACCCAGGACGCTCTCGTTCAAAGCGAGATGCGCCTCCGCATGAGCGAGGAGCGTCTTGCCCTCGCCCTCGACAGTGGCAGCGACGGCCTATGGGACTGGAACGTCACTACGGGACAGGTTTGGTACTCCGACCGCTGGTACACCATGTTCGGCTATGAGCCGGGAGAGGTCGAAGCGCACATCGACACATCCCTGGGGCTCACCCACCCTGACGACCTGAAGCAGACACTGGCCCTCGTTGCGGAGCATTTCGAGGGGCGGAGTGCCGCGTACGCTTCCGAGCGCCGGATACGAACCAAGTCAGGCGACTACAAATGGGTTCTGTCGCGGGGCAGAGTGGTCTCGCGGGACGAGCAAGGCGTCCCGCTGCGCATGGTTGGCACGAATATCGACATCTCCGAGCGTAAAGCGTCTGAGCACCACATCTCCTACATGGCCCGCCACGATGCGCTCACGGGCCTGCCCAACCGGACTGTTTTTTACGAGCACCTGGAGCAACGGCTGGCCGAGGTTCGCCGCGGCAGAGGCCAGGCGGCACTGATGTGCCTTGGCCTCGATCGGTTCAAGTCCGTCAACGATACGCTCGGCCACCCTGCGGGGGACCAACTGCTGTGCGAGATCGCCAGGCGCTTACGCGCAAACTTGTGCGACGGCGATGTCGTGGCACGGCTCGGCGGCGACGAGTTCGCTATCGTCATCTCGCACGTGGACCATGTGCACCATGTCAGCTCTTTCGCACAGAGTTTGATCGATGCGGTCGGCCAACCGCTCGACCTTGGCGGCGTCCTCGCGACTGTCGGCGTCAGCATCGGGATCGCACTGGCCCCTGCCAATGGCGACATGCCGGAGATTCTGTTCAAGAACGCGGATCTCGCGCTTCATCGCGCCAAGGCGGCAGCGCGCAACAGCTACCGCTTCTACGAAGCTGGTATGGATGCGGCGATCGAAACCCGGATGCAACTCGAGTTGGAGATGCGTGAGGCCATCCTATGCGGCAGCTTTGCCATGCATTACCAGCCCGTGCTGCGTCTGTCCGACCACAGGATCGTCGGCTTCGAGGCGCTGATGCGGTGGCCTCACCCGACACGTGGAATGATCGCACCCGGCGCGTTCATTCCGTTGGCCGAGGAGACCGGACTCATCGTGTCGCTGGGGTCCTGGGCGCTCCATGAGGCATGCCGGGAAGCCGCGTCCTGGCCCGGTCATCTACGGATTGCCGTCAACGTTTCCGCCGTTCAGTTCCAGCAGCCAGGGCTCGAAGACAGTGTCATATCGGCTCTGACGACCTCGGGTCTCCCGCCTTATCGTCTCGTCTTGGAAGTCACCGAGAGCGTCCTCGTCCAAGACGCAGAGGCGGTGATCGCCTGCCTGCGTCGCTTGAAAAGCCTTGGCGTTCGCATTGCGCTCGACGACTTTGGTACCGGTTACTCGTCCCTCAGCTATCTGCGCCGCTTCCCTTTCGACAGCATCAAGATCGACCGATCCTTCGTCAACGAGATCGACGACCCGGCTGCTGCGGCGATTGTCCGGGCCGTCGTGGGGATTGCGTCGCAATTTGGAGCAACCGTGACCGCGGAAGGCGTCGAGACCCGTCATCAGCTCGAGCAGGTCGGTTTGGACGGCTGTACGGACATACAGGGTTATCTGGTCAGTCGACCGCTGCCAGCCGATGAAGCGGTAAATTTGCTGAAGGAAGCGTTTTTAGACGTGTTAGAATCAAATTTTCAGAAACGGATCAGTTTACCGCAAGCATAAATCGCGCCTTATAATGTCACGTGACCCTCATGATCCGCTGCCATCCCACGGGGCGGCCACGAATGGGAAGAAAAATTATCGCGGCCGACCCTTGTCGGACATGCCGACATTTGCAGAATCTTCCCGAAAGACGTCTTATGGCGACCGTTGCTTGAGTTTCGCTCGGGACCGACAGCATAAGGAAGCAAACGCCCGAGCTCGACCCCTAACCAGGCTTATCCGTAAAGCGAAAGATCTCGATGAGGCGTTTAGGTTGTTTGAGTCAGCGAAGCGCACGAAAGCCTGAATGACAGCCAAACCATCTGGCTCATTGCCGTCCCGACACTCCGCCCGTCACAACTGACAGCTTGTGTATCGCGCAGGCCTGTTACGGAGGGACACAGTGTCGCTGCAATCAAAGATTGAAGCCGATCGCTCTGCGATATCGGGGCTTCGACCGTTAGAATAAGGGACGCTTGTGCCACCTGTTACCAAAGAATCGGCTTCGATGAGGCTCGGTTTACAACCTCGCCGCCTTCTCATGTGCAATCTGAAATTGAAATGATAATTTTTCTCACCTTTCCCCGTTTGGTGGTAAATTTCTACCGGTATCGCTTTTGTAATTTTCTGGGCTTATCGTACTCTCAGGTTGCATGGTAGCGGATCTGTGGGGCACGAGTGGGTAGGATCATATCGCGCGAGGCCCAGATTTCGCAGATCATGTTGCAGCAGGCGCTCGACGCCTCCGACGTAATCGGGCGATGGGACTACGATGTTCCGAATGATCGCGTTTATGCCGACGCCCTCGTAGCACTCGTGTTCAATCTTGACCCCGCCGAAGCAGCGGCCGGTACCTCGCTCGATGCCTTTCGCGCCGGCGTTCATCCGGACGATCGCGAGCGCTTCGCCCGCGAGATCAAGCAGAGCACGGAGACAGGCCTCTGCTGCACGTTTGAGTACCGCGTTTGCTCGGCTGACGGTGTCGTCCGATGGGTCCTCGATAGGGGGCGCATTGCTCTGGATAAGGCAGGACGACCGCAGCGCGGAAGCGGCGTGTTGATCGACATCACGCAATCGCGTCTCAACGACCAAGAGGAGAGTTCCCATCTGGCGTCTCAGGGCCAGCACCCATTGGAACGCGCTGCCGAGCATTGCCTGGCAGCCAGGAAGGCCCTCCATGAGCTTCCTGAACCCCTCCTTCATAGGATGAGCGATATGCTGCTGTTGGAGGTTGGGCGGGCCCTCGCGAAGCTGTCGGATCACAGGCGACGCAGCGAGATGAACTAGAGCTGCGCCCGACCGCGTTGGGTCGGGGCACACCTCTCGATCTTTGTTGTGGCGCACTCTTTTTCGCCGAACCAACATCCACTTCGACGGAGAGCGCTTTAGGAGTACGTGCGAGCAATCTTCTCGCCGGCAGGTTGGGCGACTGATTCATAGGGCTCCTGGCCCAAGTGTCTCCCTCCTCGGATGCGGATTGGGGCTGCCATCCGGCGCTCTCGCGGCGCGGGTTCGTGCGATCCGGACACATGGCGCAGGTCGGCCGCCACATGGTGCGGGACGCGCTCGATCTCTCGGCCATCCTCGACATCGATGCCGAGAAGCGCCACCCGCTCTGCCATCGGGGCTCGATGGTGGCAGTCCTGCTTTCCGGCGACGGCCGCGGCCTGTCATCCTTGCCCCAGCTTGCCCGGGATCGTGAAGAGCGGGTCTCCGTCGTCCACATCAGCAAAGGCTCCGGAAAGCCCGCCCTTGCCTCACAACATGCTCACATCACTCAATATGGTGCCGGACGGACACCAATTGTGTTTCGGCGTGCAACTTTGACCCCGTGAGGCGGGGGATCGGCGTCCAATTCTGACCCCCTAACCTCGTTCTCGCAGACTGCCCTCCGGTACGACCGGAGGGTGGTGTAGGGGGATGAAGGGCGTGGACACGATTGCG
>NZ_JAKSYE010000081.1 GCF_022829685.1 Methylobacterium sp. E-045 | reverse complement strand
AGACCCCCGTCCCCTGGCCTAGCGCCCCCCGTACGTCATCGAACTGGTCCCGCCTGAAGCTAGGCTTGCGGCCTCGATAGGCCTCCTCGCGGCCCCTGGTGTGGTCTATGCCGCACCACTGCGCTTCCTTGGTGGCTTCCGCCTGGGCCTGCGCTGTGGCTGCCAGGAAGTCTATGAGGTCAGTCCTGACGGCTTGCTGCATCGGGACCTTGGTGACCCCGTCGAATGTGAGGTTGGTGATGATGGTGCGGACGATTAGCCGCTACCGCATCATCTCCCGGATTGTGTCGCACACGTCTGCGTAGTTGCGGCCGAGGCGGCCTACCCAGGCAGCGAGCCTCGCTTCACGAGGGACCAGTTCGAGGCCGTCCTGGGCGCGCTCGGCAGGGGGACGGGGGTATCGGCGGTTGCACCCGCTCCGGGGCTGAGCCGCCAGACCATTTCTCGCATCCGAGATACCCCGGCGGAGGCTGCAGCCGCCTTGGCGCCGTGGGCTTGAGGGACGCGCGAACCATGGCCCATCACCTCACCGGCAATGCGGGTCTCTATCATGTCGCCAGAGAGCTTTCCCGCCTCGGATGGCACGTCATGCCGACGCCACGGAATGCACG
>NZ_JAKSYE010000079.1 GCF_022829685.1 Methylobacterium sp. E-045 | reverse complement strand
GGACGGCGTCCCTGCCTATGATCGACAGCACGACAATCCCCGTTTTTCACCGCGCCGGCCACACTTGTGGCATCGGACATTGGGTTTGGCTCCTGCGCTACAACTCGGCTGCCCATAATCGACTAGTTTGATCGTGGATCGGGCAAATCTATTGGGATCAACGATGAAAAATCTTCTTACGTCTTTCGCGGCTTTCACGGCACTACCGGCAGCGGCAACCGCCGTCGACCTTCCGCTTCGCCCTGCTCCTCCTGTCGTCTGGCCGCTGCGTGGTTTCACCTGGCCGGGTGCCTACTTCGGTATCAACGCCGGTTACGGCTTCGACGCTGGCAACGACAGCAACCGTTACAACCTCCCGGCCGGCTCCGTGCTGAATTCGGGCGCCA
>NZ_JAKSYE010000072.1 GCF_022829685.1 Methylobacterium sp. E-045 | reverse complement strand
GGGCCGCCTCGCGACGAGAGTTGCCGTCGATGAAAACGAACTGCCGAACGGCCGCGTAGACTTCCACGGCAAACATCCTGGGCCCCTCCCGAAAGAGAAGCCTCTCAAACTGGCCGACTTTTACGCCGCCCGCATCAGCATGCCGCCGACACTCCAGTGGATGGTTTTGTCACCGCCCTACACAGATCCGGGGCATGTTCTGGAAACAGGCGCGGCAAGACGGACCGCATGAGCGTGATGCGTCCAATGTCAGAAGCCGTGCGTGTCGCAAATAGAATTCCGCGCGACCTTCTACCGGGCGAAGCAGCGTCCGATTTCATGGCGCACTACTTGCACGGGAGGAGAAGAGACGACTTCACCGCCGAAGTGGTGCGTGGAATAGGTGGCAGGCGCCAGCAAACCCATACGGGCATGAGTTTGCCCCCTCCGCATATGACGCGCGGAGGGAAACGTCAATACGCCTATAGATCAAGCGACCTTGAGCGTCCGCCGGCCACGCCTTGCGGCAGAGGACGGGCGCAGAACGATCTCAACGTCGTCGCCAAGAGCTTCCATGAAGTCGAGCATTCTCGACAGAGAGAAGCCGATGACCTTTCCACGCATCAGGTTCGACACGTCGGACTGCTTAACACCAATGATCTCGGCGACCTGTTTTTGTGTCAGGCTGCGCCGGTCCATCTCAGCCCGAAGTCTCATGACAAGGCGGGCTTTAATAGCTTCGCCGCTGGCGTCGGGGAGGCCGAGGTCTTCAAAGACATTGCCGCTTCCGCGGGTGACGGTGATTTCTTCGGCGGCTGGGATCTCGCTGTGAACTAGTGCGGGGGTGCTGGACATGAGCGGGTACCTGGCAGGAGAACGGGTAGAGGCAGGAAGGGGGGACGGCCCGGCCTGCCTCTGGACGGCGCCAAGGGTCAGCCGGTTTCGCGTGATTTGTGATACATCTCAAAGTGCTCCCTTGCTGCGGCGAGGCGCCGCTTGATACGGTCAATGTCCACCTTTGGCGTCTTAGACTTGAAGGTAGACTTTTTCTGAAAAGCGCCAAGGACGTAGAGAATGCCTGCAAACTTTATGGTGTACACGGCCCTAAACGTGTCGCCACTGAAGTCTGAAACTACCTCTATATCCTCGATACCTTTGAGCGGCTTGGCAGACGGGTGGCGCCCGCCAAGCTCGGCCTCGTAAAGCGCCTGTCCAAACTCGCGGCGGACCTCTTCAGGCATGTCGCGAATTTCTTTCTGCGACGAGCCAACCCACTCAATCGAGCGGCCCCGCAAGCTCGGGTCGATGGCCATGACGCCTCCTATATAGTGAAATTACTATAATCTCAGGCAGGCACGATGACAAGCGACTTCCCATTCTCGATTTGGGATCGCAGACAGCGGCCTTCCGATCCTCGCCTCAACCGACCCCGTCCCATCCTCTCCGTCGAGCCAAGTTGCGTACCGGCTCAGCGTGAGATGGACGACCCACCCCGCCGCCCCCCTGAACAGATCGTGACGGCGGGGCTGAGCCCGCCTCCCCTATCGGCCGTAGTTAGGCTCAGGACGGCCTAGGCGCCGTCCACGCGAGTCTTTCAGGCCGTAGTGGACTTACGAGGCCGACCTGCCTTCTTGGGCTTCTCAGGAGCCGAAGCGGCCTCTTCGACGACGGCTTCTTCCGGCGCGGTTGATGCCGCTTTTGCCGGATCCCGGCGTACCTGTCCAAGGCCAAGCGACCGGGCAAGCGCCGAGCGCTGCGCCGAGTAGCTGGGCGCGGTCATCGGGTAGTCAGCCGGCAGACCGTGTTTCGCGCGGTAGGTTTCCGGGTTCAGTCCACGGAGCGTCAGGTGACGCTTCATCGTCTTGTAGGGCTTGCCGTCCTCGAAGCTGATCAGCGCATCCGGTGTGATCGACTTCTTGATCTGAGCCGGCGTCGCCTTCTCGATCTTGTCCTCGGCTAATGCGCCGTTTTCACCAGTCGCGAGACCGCTGACGGCAGCATGCACGCTGCTCAGCAGGTCGCCTAGGGCGCTTGCTGGCAGAGAGTTGTTCGAGACGTAGGCGGCGACGATATCAGCCGCAAGTTCGATGTGGCGGGTCTGCATTTCGGGGATCTGATCGGTCATATCATTGTTCTCAAGCGGAGCAGTGGAAACCCCATAGAGCAACGTTTAGAAACGTTCTCAATGGGATCGTGATTGGATGGTAAAATAGTTCAGCGATATAAACACTGCTCGAAGCGAACTGTGCCGATCCGGACTGAGAGGCGATAAGCCACAAATGACGGACGAACTCCCGCCCTGGCGCGAGATCACGACGGACGACTATGCGCCCCGCATTTTTACGGACCTGGGATCATTGGAAGCATGGATCGCCTCTTCTAAGACCCTCAGGCTTTTATTGGTTCGTCAGCATGAGGGGAAATTCCGCCTCCGCCTGATCCTCCGCGAAGGCGTTGATCTGAGGTGGGGCCCAACCGCGGACCCGAACTGGAGGTGGGATTACGCCCACGGTCCAAACCTCGCCCTCGACGCCGCTGAAATCTGGATCGAGCGGGCCGATGGCCGACGCAAGCGGGTGGATCAGATGATGACCCGACCAAAGCCTTGGTGAGGGTTAGTGCGAGCCGTCAGCCCAGGTGACGGACGATCCTGGTGCTGCACGCTCCATGGCATTGAGCAGGTCCACGAGGTCGTCAGCATCGTCCAGCGGGAGCTGCGTCTGACGGACGCCTTTAACGAGCGCAGGCTCATGGGTCTTCACGTTGAAGATCGTCCAGCCGGGGCCGTCGGGGAACATGTCGTACTCGATGGCAGCGGCAGCATCTTCCATGGCCTAGCCCTCCGAGTCGGGCAGGTAGCATAAACCTATGTTGTCAATTACCTAGGCTTTTTCGGTGGGCTTCGGCTTGCGCTCTCCATCCCAGCAAAAAGCCCGGCGCGGAGTGAACCGGCCGGGCTAGAAACGCTTAACTACGGTCGCCGCTGCTACATGCCACCACCGGCGCCGCCACCAGCGCTTCCGGTCCCGGAGGCTCGTGCGGGCTGGCTGGAGTTGCCGCCTGCGGCCGAGTTCGAGGTGACTGTGTCAGCGCCGGTAGCCCCACGAGAGATCGTGCGTCCCGGTCGACCACCGGTCGTGCTCGTGCTGGTCGTCACGGCGGTGCCGCGCTTCTTGTGTCTTGATCGAGCATCCGCTGCCGTTCCCATCTGAACGAAAACGAGGGATGCGAGTGCCACGGTGCAGGCGGTGAGGGTCAAGGTCTTCATGGATGCTCCTGTCAATGCAGGTGGCAACGCGAGAATGGCGTTGGGTATCCCGATTAATCAGAGGACCTTATCACGAAGAAACCCACCGCGGCCGAAGCCGAGCGGGTCAAGGTGTTCCGTCCAGGAAGCGGGTAGAACTTCGTAGAGGCGAACGCGGTTCTTAGGTCTCCTCGCCGCTTTCTCACGATCTAGAAGGGGTGGCGAGCACTACCGTCGCGGCGCTCTCCACCCGGCGGCCTTCGCCTCGTCTTCAGTGCAGAACACGCGCTCGCCGTCCCGTTCGCTGATCCGGGTCCAATCATAGTCACGTGATCCGGGGACGTGGAAGACCTTCTCGCCCTTTCGGCTGATGTTGCCCTTGATCGCGCAGCCGCCGGCCTTGGAGGCCGGCTGCGGAGGCGTTGGCGTGGGAATGGGACCATCCGAGCCGCCCGGTGCCGCGGACCCCATCGTCATCGCTCGCTCGCCCTTGCGCCAGTCCCCTGGCGCTGTGAAGGAGCCGGCCCATATCCCGAGCTTCCCTGCTTTGGCATTGTCCTCGGCCGGGACGTAGTCCTGCGAGTAGTGGCGGTAGGCAACGGCATGGCCCTGCGCGACCAGCCAGCGGTTCAGGTCCTCCGCGCCCTTCCGGCAGACCGCGACGGTGCGCCCGTACTTGTCGGTGTCCCTGGGATCGCAGGAGACAGGCGTGGAGCCGATCCGGTCGGCCAGTGCGAGGGGCCCGGCCTGTCCGCATCGGAAGGCCTTCCCTGCCCTGTTTTGGCAAAGCTGTCCGTTCTCCGGCGCATCAATGCCGTGGAGACGGATGCGGGTGCCGCCAATATCGAGGGTGTCGCCGTCCATCACCGAGGCCCGACCGATGATGGGCTCGGCTGCGGAGGCAGTGGCAAGGGCCAGGAGGAAGGCGAGGGCGTAGATGATTGAGTGCATAACCTTCTGGAGTATCAAGACACCGTCGCCCCCAATCTGACGACAGGGGACGACGAGGATCCGGCCTTGAGTTAGTTCCCCCACATCCGACGATGCTGGTACTGACGGCTACCCATCCGTCGGTGCATCCGGCTATGGCGAGGCGATCGGCGTCGAGCCTCACGCGGGCATCGAGTTCGAGGGACTGGTTCCAATGGTCCCGGCGTCCCATCGGCTGTTCGAAGAACCAATGCTGGATGGGCGTGAGCGGAGCGGGGCCTTCCGGCACGGACACCGCT
>NZ_JAKSYE010000070.1 GCF_022829685.1 Methylobacterium sp. E-045 | reverse complement strand
TCCACACGGCGCAGACGGCGGCGCGCTGGTTCGTGCAGGGATTGTTCGCGTGAGGGCCGAGATGAGCGCCCTCCCCTCTCCCCGCCGGGCGGGGAGAGGGTCGCGGGCACCTTGCCGGGCCTGCGCTGAGCGGAGGCGAATCCGGAGCGAGGGTGGGGGGGAGAGTCGGGACGAGGCGCCTTCGGTCGCACCCCCTCACCCTCCGCTGCCGCGTCGCCGCGCCGACGACGGGGACGGCGCGGCCGTCTCCGCGCCCGCGGGGAGACGGGACTGGCCGACCGGCCCGTCTCCCTGCGCATGACCCCGGCCGACTCCGAACGTGCTTGCCTCACGAACTTCTCGTTCCCC
>NZ_JAKSYE010000068.1 GCF_022829685.1 Methylobacterium sp. E-045 | reverse complement strand
CGACTTCAAGCGTTCGGGGGTCAGGGTCGCATCAGGAACGCTTCGCCCGGCTGGCCGCTAACGTGTTTGCCGCCGCCGGGACCGTTTCACAGCTCCGACCACGAACCGGCTCAACAGCTTAGGCGTTGAGGCCGAAGACGTTCGCGGACAAATCTGCCATGATCGGAACCCGATGAAGACGGATCGCGAGCAAGCCGAGCGGGTCGCCGACCTTCTCCGCCCGGCCGACCGCCTCCGGGTTCCGGGCCATTGGTACACCGACGAGCAGTGCATGCAGACGCAAGACTAGCTCCGCGCCGGCCTGCGGCGCATCTCCCGCCACCTGACCGGGACCGAAGTGCCGCGCGAGACCGCGCCGCGCCGTCC
>NZ_JAKSYE010000065.1 GCF_022829685.1 Methylobacterium sp. E-045 | reverse complement strand
GCACGTGCTGCATCTCCTGTCGGAGAAGGGCGCGCTGGACGCGGGCCGGGTGCGGGTGCGGACGCTGACGCTGCCGGACACCTACCAGGACCACAACAGCCCGGAGGCGATGTACGCCGAGGCCGGCCTCGACGCCGACGGCATCGTCAGGACCGTAAAGGCCGCCCTGCCCGAACAGAAGGCCGGACGCCTGCGTCTCGCCTGATCCTCCCGCCAGGCGTGTGGCCGCGCACGGAACTCTCCGTGTGTGGCAGTGCTGCGCTTGTTCGCCCTGCCGTTCGATGGGAAAAGGCCGGGCATGACGTGCCGATCCGGCACGTATTCCTATCCGATTCCCAGACCTTACGAGAGACATGACAGAGGCCCCCCCTTCCGGCAGGTTCGACGAGAGCCGTTTCGGTGCCGGCCCGGTTCTCATTACCGGAGCGAGTGGGTTCCTCGGTGCTGCCCTGGTGGACGTGTTCCGCAAGGCCGGCTTCCCCGTGCGGATCATGGTTCGGGCCTCGTCCCCGCGCACCAACCTCGTCTGGAACGATGTCGAGATCGTCGAGGGCGACATGCGCGACCGCGCATCGGTCGCCGCCGCTCTCGCCGGCCAGCGCTACCTCGTCCATGCCGCAGCCGATTACCGGCTCTGGGCGCCGGACCCGGAGGAGATCGTCCGGACCAACCGCGACGGCGCCGTCATCCTCATGGAGGAGGCCCTCCGCGCCGGTATCGAGCGGATCGTCTATACGTCGAGCGTCGCCACCATCAAGCCGCATGACGACGGCACGCCCGCCGACGAGACGCGACCCCTCACCCCCGGCACGGCTATCGGCGCCTACAAGCGCAGTAAGGTCGTGGCCGAACGGGTGGTCGAGGAGATGGCGGCCCGCAACGGCCTGCCCGTGGTCATCGTCAACCCGTCGACGCCCATCGGCACCCGCGACGTGAAGCCGACGCCGACAGGGCGCATCATCGTGGAAGCGGCCCTCGGGCGGATACCGGCCTTCGTCGATACCGGCCTCAACCTCGTCCATGTGGACGACGTGGCCTACGGCCATCTCCTCGCCCTGCGCCATGGCCGCATCGGCGAACGCTACATCCTCGGCGGCGAGAACGTTCTCCTGTCGCAGATGCTCGCCGACATCGCCGGCATGGTCGGCCGCAAGCCGCCGACGATCAAACTGCCGCGCGCCGCGGTCTATCCGGTCGCGTTCGTCTCCGAGCAGCTGGCGCGGATCACCGGCAAGGCTCCGCTCGCCACCATCGACGGCATCAGGATGTCGCGCTACCGCATGTTCTTCACCGATGCCAAGGCACGGGCCGAACTCGGCTACACCGCGCGGCCCTATCGCGAGGGCCTGTCGGACGCCCTCGCCTGGTTCCGCCAATCGGGGTACGTGAAGTGAGTGCTCCTCTCGACACCGCGACGGATGCGCGATCGGGCAAGGGGCACAAGGACGAGAACTTCCCCGTCGCCTCCCACCTGATCCACCCGAAGAATCGCGGCGCCATCCTGGCGTTCTACGATTTCGTGCGGGCGGGCGACGACGTCGCCGACCATGCCGAACTGGCGCCGGAGCGCAAGATCGAGCTTCTCGATCGGCTCGCCGACGCCCTCACGGGCAAGGGCCCCTCCGACCCGGAGGCCGAGCCGCTGAAGCGCGAGCTTTCCGCGCGCGGTCTGCCGCCGACGCACGCCCTCGAACTCCTCGATGCCTTCCGACTCGACGCGCGGAAGAGCCGCTACGAGGATTGGGACGACCTCATCGCCTATTGCCGGCTCTCGGCCATGCCGGTGGGGCGCTTCGTCCTCGACGTCCATGGCGAGGACCCGGCGGTGGTCTGGGGGCCGTCGGACGCAATCTGTGCCGCCCTCCAGATCATCAACCATCTCCAGGATTGCGCAAAGGACTATCGCCGCAACGATCGTGTCTACCTGCCGCGGGACGTGCTGGAGCGCCACGGCGTCTCCGTGGAGGCGCTCGCCGCCGACACGGCCTCCCCTGCCCTGCGGGCCGTCATCCGTGAGCTCGCCGAGCGGACCATGGTCCTCCTCGACGAGGGCGCCGTGCTGCCCGACCTCATCGACGACCTGCGCCTGAGCCTCGAGATCGCGGCGATCCATCGCCTCGCCGTGGTGCTCACGAAGGGTCTGCTCACCCGCGATCCGCTGTCGGAGAAGGTCCATCACGGCAAGGCGGGCTTCGCCCTCACCGCTTTCGGCGGGATCGCGGCGACGCTGGCGCGGCGTCCGCTCCGCTCGCGCATTCTCCGCCGTCAGGCCACGCGCGTCGCGAGCCACGGAGCCCGGCCATGAGTGCCACCGCATCTCCCGCTTCCGTGGCCTCGGACGCGCAGGACGCCGCCCTGCCGGCGGCCGGCTCGTCGTTCTACACCGCCATGCGGCTGCTGCCGAAGGATCGCCGCGAGGCGATGTACGCGGTCTACGCCTTTTGCCGCTCGGTGGACGACGTCGCCGACGATGGCGGGCCCGCGCCCGTCCGTGCGGCGGAACTCGACCGCTGGCGCGCCGATATCGACGCCCTCTATGCCGGCAATCCGGCTCCGCGCGTGCGCGACCTCGTGGTGCCCATCCGGCGCTACGGCCTCCTGCGGGACGATTTCCAGGCGGTCATCGATGGCATGGCGATGGATGCGTTCGAGGACATCGTCGCCCCCGACGAGGCGACCCTCGACCTCTATTGCGACCGGGTCGCCAGCGCGGTCGGGCGGCTGTCCGTGCGCATCTTCGGCCTGCCGGAGGCCGACGGCATCCGCCTCGCCCATCACGAGGGCCGCGCGCTTCAGCTCACCAACATCCTGCGCGACATCGATGAGGATGCCGAGCGCGGCCGCCTCTACCTGCCCCGCGAGAAGCTTGCCGCCATCGGCCTCGCCGATCCGACGCCTCAGGCCGCCATCGCCCATCCCCGCATCGGCGAGGTCTGCATCGCCGTGGCGAGGGAGGCGGAAGCCCATTACCGCGACACCTGGACGATCATCGACCGCAATCCGCGCAAGGAGACGAAGGCCCCTCGCCTGATGGCGGCGGCCTACCGGCTCTACCTCGACGCGGTGCTGAAGCGCGGTTGGGCCATGCCCCGCGCCCGCGTGAAACCCTCGAAGCTCGCCCTTCTGGGCGTCGCGCTTCGTCACGGGATCCTGTGATGACGGGAAGACAAGCCGGAACGGTCCATGTCGTCGGCGCCGGGCTCGCGGGCCTGTCGGCCGCCGTATCCCTCGCCGAGCAGGGGCGCCAGGTCATCGTGCACGAGGCGGCCAAGCAGGCGGGCGGGCGCTGCCGGTCGTATTTCGATTCGACCCTCGGCCTGACCATCGACAACGGCAACCACCTGCTGCTGTCGGGCAACCGCTCGTCCCTCGACTTCCTGAAGCTGGTGGGCGCCCCCGCCGATGCCCTGACCGGACCGGACGAGGCCGAGTTCCCCTTCGCCGACCTGAAGACCGGCGAGCGCTGGACCCTGCGGCCGAATGCCGGACGGGTGCCGTGGTGGGTGCTGCAGGCGTCGCGCCGCGTGCCCGGCAGCCGGGCCATGGATTACCTCGCGCCCCTGAGCATTCTGCGCGCCGCCTCTGGCAAGGCGCCGGGTCGCGGCGGCACGATCGGCGAACGCATGGAATGCTCGGGGCCGCTCTACGAGCGCCTCTGGCATCCGGTGCTGCTCGCCGCCCTCAACACCGATCCGCAGGAGAGCGACGTCGGCCTTGCCGCCACGATCCTGCGCGAGACCCTGGGCGCGGGCGGCGCAGCCTGCCGGCCGCTCGTCGCCGTCGGCGGCCTCTCGGTCGCCTTCATCGATCCCGCCCTGTCGTATCTGGAAAGGCACGGCGCCGAGATGCGCTTCGGCCGTCGCCTGCGCGGCCTCGGCGCCGATGCGGGCCGTGTTGATACGCTGCTGTTCAGCGACGAATCCATCACGCTCGGCCCCGATGATTCGGTGGTGCTGGCCCTGCCGCCCTGGGTGGCGTCCGATCTGCTGCCGGGCCTGGCCGTTCCGCAATCCTACCGGTCGATCGTCAATGCTCACTTCGCGATCCTTCCTCCACAGGGCGCGCCGTTATTGCTCGGCGTGGTGAATGGTCTGACGGAATGGCTCTTCGCCTATCCGGACCGACTGTCGGTGACCATCAGTGGCGCCGATCGCCTGCTCGATGTGCCGCGCGAAGACTTGGCCAGAAGGATCTGGGCTGAGCTCTCGACTTTGACCGGACTTGCACCGGAACTGCCAAGCTGGCAGATCGTCAAGGAGAAACGGGCGACCTTCGCGGCGACGCCCGAAGAGGCCGCACGGCGCGCGAGCGCCGTGACGGCCCACGACAATCTCGTCCTGGCAGGCGACTGGACCGCGACCGGCCTGCCATCGACGATCGAGGGGGCGATCCGTTCGGGAACGACGGCCGCACAGGCGCTTCTCAAGGGAGCGCGTGGACGCGGTGAAGCGATGACGCGCGGCGCGGCGTGAGGGAGGGGCCGCGTCAGGCGGCGCTTGAGGCGAGGACGATGCGAGAGGCATTCAAGAAGGTCGAGACGCTCCAGCGTCCCAAGACCCAGGAGATTTCCCTGGACGACGTCGAGCATGGAGTCATGCGGGCGACGCAGGCGCTGACGAACCTCGTCCATGCGGACGGGCATCTGTGCTTCGAGCTCGAAGCGGATGCCACGATCCCCTCCGAATACATCATGTTCCACCAGTTCCGGGCGACCGCGATCCCCCCGGATCTGATGGCCAAGATCGGCAATTACCTGCGCCGGACGCAGGGCAAGCACGGCGGATGGTCCCTGGTCCATGACGGGCCGTTCGACATGAGCGCCAGCGTGAAGGCGTATTACGCGCTCAAATTCGTCGGCGATTCCATCGAGGCTCCGCACATGCGGCGCGCCCGCGAGGCCATCCTGTCGCGCGGCGGGGCCGCCAATTCCAACGTGTTCACGCGCTTCCTGCTGGCTCTGTTCGGCGAGGTGCCGTGGCGCGCCGTTCCGGTGATGCCCGTGGAGATCATGCATCTGCCGAAGTGGTTTCCTTTCCACCTCGACAAGATCTCCTACTGGGCGCGCTGCGTGATTGTGCCCCTGCTGGTGCTGCAGGCCAAGAAGCCCCTCGCCAAGAACCCCCTCGGCCTCGGCGTCGCCGAATTGTTCGTGACCCCCCCGGACCATGTCCGGTCCTGGCCCGGCAGCCCGCACGCGACCTGGCCCTGGACGCCGATCTTCGGCGCCATCGACCGGCTGCTGCAGGTCACGCAGGATTATTTCCCGAAGAAGCGCCGCCAGCGCGGCATCGACAAGGCCGTGGCCTGGACGAGCGAGCGCCTCAACGGCGAGGACGGCCTCGGCGCCATCTTCCCGGCCATGGTCAACACCGTGCTCATGTACGAGGTGCTCGATTACCCCGCCGATCACCCGCAGGTGCGGATCGCCTGTGAGGCGGTCGAGAAACTCGTCGTGGTCAAGGAGCACGAGGCCTACGTCCAGCCCTGCCTCTCGCCGGTCTGGGACACGGCCCTGGCCGGCCATGCCCTGCTGGAAGCCGGCGGCCCCGATGCCGAGCATCAGGCCCGGCGCGGCCTCGATTGGCTGCGTCCGCTCCAGGTGCTCGACATCAAGGGTGACTGGGCGGCCGGACGCCCCAACGTCCGCCCCGGCGGCTGGGCGTTCCAATACGCCAATCCGCACTTCCCCGACCTCGACGACACCGCCGTGGTGGTGATGGCCATGGACCGGGCGACGCGCCAGCACGGTCTCGTCGCCGACGTGCCGGATTACGCCGCCTCCATCGCCCGCGCCCGCGAATGGGTCGAGGGCCTGCAATCGAGCGATGGCGGCTGGGCGGCTTTCGACGCCGACAACAACCACCATTACCTCAACAACATCCCGTTCTCGGATCACGGCGCCCTGCTCGATCCGCCCACCGCCGACGTCACGGCGCGCGTCGTCTCGATGCTCTCGCAGCTGGGCGAGACCCGCGAGACTTCGAAGGCTCTCGATCGCGGGGTGAAATACCTCCTCGACGACCAGGAGGAAGACGGCTCCTGGTACGGCCGGTGGGGCATGAACTTCATCTACGGCACCTGGTCGGTGCTGTGCGCCCTCAACGCCGCCGGAGTCGACCCGGCCTCGCCGGAGATCCGCCGGTCGGTGGCCTGGCTCATCCGCATCCAGAACCCCGATGGCGGCTGGGGCGAGGACGCCTCGTCCTACAAGATCGATCCGGCCTTCGAGCCCGGCTACTCCACCGCCTCCCAGACCGCCTGGGCGCTGCTCGCCCTCATGGCGGCGGGCGAGGCCGACGATCCGGCCGTGACGCGGGGCATCAACTACCTGACACGCACGCAGGGGGCCGACGGGTTCTGGTCGGAGGAGCGCTACACGGCGACCGGGTTCCCGCGGGTCTTCTACCTGCGCTACCACGGTTACCCGAAGTTCTTCCCGCTCTGGGCCATGGCCCGCTATCGCAACCTCAAGCGCAGCAACACGCGGTCCGTCGCCTACGGGATGTAGGCTCTCCTCGACCCTCTCCCCTCTGCGGGAGAGGGGGCGCCCTCCTCGGACACCGCGCTCCCCTCACCCGACCCTCGCCGACGCGAGGGCCACCTTCCCCCGCAGAGGGGAGAGGGAGTGCTGGCTGGACATCCCATGCTTCCCATTCTCGCCGTTACCGGCCTCTCCAAGGAGGCCCGGCTCGCCGCCGGTCCCGGAATCGAGGCCGTGGGAGCAGGCGGATCTCCCCAACGCCTGCGCGCTCTGCTCGACTTGCGCCGGGAGCCCGGATGTCGTGCCGTGATCAGCTTCGGCATCGCGGGAGGGCTCGATCCGTCGCTGGTCCCCGGCGACGTGGTGATCGCCACCGGCATCGTCGGTGAAACGGGACGCCGAGAGACCGATGCCGTCTTGCGCGACGCGCTCCACTCGGCCCTGTCGAGAGCCGATCTGACGACCCTCTCCGCCGACCTCGCCGGAGTCGATGCCGCGATCATGAGCGTCGAGGCCAAGGCCGGTCTTCACGCCCGCACCGGGGCGGCGGCGGTGGATATGGAATCCCATGTCGCCGCAGATTTTGCCGATCGCCACAAGCTTCCCTTCGCGGCGATTCGAGTGGTCTGCGACCCGGCCGATCGCGCGCTGCCCGCCTTCGTCGCCACGGCGTTGAAGCCGAACGGCGATCCCGACCTTCTCGCCGTTCTCACGGCCCTCGCCCGGCGACCCGCGCATCTGCCGGCACTGATCCGCCTCGCCCGTGATTCGGGGCGAGCCTTCGCCGCGCTCTCCCGGTGCAGGGCCACCCTCGGATCCGGCCTCGGCCTGCCGAACCCCTGACGCTCCCCGGCTTCATCTCGGCGCACACAAAAAAAGCCCCGCGATGCATCGGCATCGCGGGGCTTTTGTTTCGGGGCACGCGTCGCGTGCGGCGGGGTCAGGCCGCCGTGCGGTTGCGCGCCTCGCGCTTGGTGTCGACGCCCGAGGCTTTGATCTCGGACAGCTTCTGCGCGACGTTGCGCGAGAATACGAACTCGGCCGGACGCTGGTTCTCGAGGCTGACCTCGGGAGCCATCTCCCCCTCGGTCTTGATGCCGCGGATGGCGTGGATCAGCGGCTTCCACGGCTTCTTCACGGAATCGACCACCGACGAGGCCTCATAGCCCGAATGGACCATGCAGTCGGCGCACTTCTCGTAGTTGCCGGTGCCGTAGGAATCCCAGTCGGTCTCCTCCATCAGCTCCTTGAAGGTCGCCGCGTAGCCCTCGCCGAGCAGGTAGCAGGGCTTCTGCCAGCCGAACACGGTGCGGGTCGGGTTGCCCCACGGGGTGCAATGGTAGGTCTGGTTGCCGGCCAGGAAGTCGAGGAACAGGCCCGACTGCTGGAAGGTCCAGTTCTGTCGGCCCTTCTCCTTGCCGTGCCGGAACACGCCGCGGAACAGGTCCTTCGTCGCCTTGCGGTTCAGGAAGTGCTGCTGGTCGGGGGCGCGCTCGTAGGCGTAACCGGGGGAGACGGTGATGCCGTCGATCCCGAGCTTCGTCACGGTGTCGAAGAAGTCGGCGATCTTGTCCGCCGAGGAATTGTTGAAGAAGGTGCAGTTGATGGTGACGCGGAAGCCCATCTCCTTCGCCTTCGCGATGGCCGAGACCGCCTTGTCGTAGACGCCGCGCTGGCACACCGACTGGTCGTGCATCTCCTTGTCGCCATCGAGATGGATCGACCAAGTGAAGTACGGGCTGGGCTTGTAGTCCTTGATCTTCTTCTCGAGCAGCAGCGCGTTCGTGCACACGATCGCGAATTTCTTCTGCGCGATGATGCCTTCGACGATCTGCGGCAGATCCTTGTGCAGCAGCGGCTCGCCGCCGGCGATCACGACCATGGGTGCGCCGCACTCGCGGACAGATTCGAGGGCGTCGGCCACCGGGAGACGCTTGTTCAGGATCTCGTCCGGATAGTCGATCTTCCCGCATCCGGCGCAGGCGAGATTGCAGCGGAACAGCGGCTCCATCATCATCACGAGCGGGTAGCGCTTGCGACCGGTGAGGTGCTGCTTGAGAATGTAGCCGCCAATCTTCGCGACGTAACGGAGGGGAATACCCAAGACGCGGCTCCTTGTTTTTGGCCCCGATATGAACCGGTGCATTACCGCGAAAAGCGGCGAAATTCCAGCGCACTAGGCTGGAACGGATCTTGATCCGCCCGTACGGCCGGCGCACGATGCGTGTTTGAGCGGTCATGGGGCAATACGGCCACAGGGAAGCGCATGTCCTCGCGCTCCCGTGTTCCGGCGTTATCCCATCCTTATGCTGAACCGTGGTGCTTTTTCCTATTCGGCCAGCGAATGCCAGAACTGCGCGACCTCGGAGCGACGGATGGTCGGCCCGGCGCCTCGGACGACGGTCCGTCGAGCCGCAGAGATGGTGCGGTGCGCGGACGCACATGGCCGCGTCCGGCGGTCGAGAGGATGGGGCAGCGTTGCATTTCCGCCAGCCGATGAGTACGGACACCATCGATCGAAGGGGGGGCGTCGGTAGGGTCGGGCCGGTGCGGCATCGGCCGTCGCCGAGGCATGCCTTCGCCTCGATGTGCCGCCGGGACTCGTGGATTGCCTCGACAGGTGGTAACCGACCCTTGGACCAAGACCGGTCCCGCGCCGAGATCCTCGCCTGTCCCTCGCATCCGCGACACCGGCCGGTTTCGTTCGGGCGGGGCCAGCGTCGCTAGTCAGGTAGGATACTTGTGATCGAACGTCTCGTTGCGTTTTCCGTCCAACGCCGCTGGTTGGTCATCGGCCTGGTGGCGCTCCTCACCGTCGGAAGCGCGGCGCTCGCCGCTCACCTCTTCCGCATCAACACCGATGTCGAGCGTCTCATCGACACGGATGTGCCCTGGCGCCAGGACGAGATCAACTACGAGAAGGCGTTTCCGCAACGGACGGGAACCCTCGTGGCCGTCATCGACGGCAAGACGCCCGAGGTCGCCGAACAGGCCGCGGCCACGTTCGCCAAGGCGCTCCTCGACCACCCGAATCAGATCGAGACGGTCTACCGCCCCGATGGCGGTCCGTTCTACGACAAGAACGGCTTCCTGCTGATGCCGCAGGAAGAGCTGACCAAGACCATGGATCAGCTCGTCCAGCAGCAGGGGCTGCTGGGTCCACTTGCCGCCGACCCGTCCCTCCGCGGCCTCATGCGGGTGCTCGGCCTCGGCGCACGGGGCATCAAGAGCGGCGACGCCAAGATCGAGGACCTCGAAGGTCCGATGAGCCGGATCGACGAGGTGCTGCGCAAGGTGCTGGCGGGAGAGCCGGCCCGCCTCTCCTGGCAGCTGCTCCTCTCCGGCGGCAAGGCCCAGGGTACGGAACTCCGCAAGTTCATCATGATCCAGCCGAAGCTGGATTACGCCGCGCTCCAGCCCGGTGCCGAGGCCTCCGCCCTGGTCCGGCGCATCGCCACCGACCTGAAGATCAACACCCTCGGCGGCCTTACCGGGGCGGACAACCCGCGCATGCGCCTCACCGGCCCGGTGGCGGTGGCCGACGACGAGTTCGCCACCCTCGCCGAGGACGCCTTCCTCAACTACAGCGTCACGGCCGGTGCCATCATCCTGTTCGTCTGGCTGGCCCTGCGTTCGGCCCCCCTCGTCGGTGCGGTCCTGATCACCACCTTCGCCGGTCTCATCGTCACCGCGGCCCTCGGCCTCCTGATGGTGGGCGAGCTGAACCCGATCTCCGTGGCCTTCGCCGCCCTGTTCGTGGGGCTCGGGATCGATTTCGGGATCCAGTTCGCGGTGCGCTACCGGGCCGACCGGTTCGAGCAGCCGGACCTGTCGAGCGCCATCCGCGCCGCGGCGCGAGGCGTCGGCTGGTCCTTGAGTCTCGCCGCCATCTCCCTCGTGGCGGGGTTCTTCGCCTTCCTGCCCACGGCGTTCCGCGGCGTGTCCGAGCTCGGCCTCATCGCCGGCGTCGGCATGATCGTCGCCTATCTCTTCTCGCTCACCCTGCTCCCTGCCCTCATCGCGGTGTTCAAGCCGAAGGGCGAGGCGCGGGCGGTGGAGACGACATGGCTCGCCGGCGTCGACCATTGGATCATCGAGCACCGCAAGATCGTGCTCGTCATCGTCGGCGTGATCACGGTGGCGGGCATCCCGCTGCTGTTCAAGCTGCCCTTCGATTCCAACCCGATGCACCTGCGCAGCACCAAGGTGGAATCGATCTCCACCTATCTCGACCTGATCAAGGATCCGGAGACGAGCCCCAACCTCATCGACGTGATCGCGCTGAACGTGCAGGCGGTGCCCGAGCTCGCGGCCAAGCTGAGGGCCCTGCCCTCGGTCGCCCGCGTGATCGACATCGACACGTTCGTCCCTCCGGATCAGGACCAGAAGCTCGCGAGCATCGCCGAGACGGCCGAACTCCTCGGCCCCATCCTGAACCCGGCGAGGAAGCCGCCGCCGCCCACCGATGCCGACACGGTGAAGGCGCTGAAGGAGGCGGCCACCGCGCTCAAGGGCATCGCCACCGGTGACGCGGACGGAGCCAAGGCCGCCGGTTCGCTCTCGGGCACGCTCGAGTCCCTTGCCGCGGCCACGCCGCAGCTGCGTCAGGCCGCCAACGTGGCGGTCACCACCGATCTCAACACCCTGCTCAACCGCCTGCGCGGCATGCTGGCCCCCGAGAAGGTCACTCTCGCCAACATCCCGCCGAAGCTGAGGGCCGAGTGGATTGCCGCCGACGGCCGTGCCCGGATCGAGGTGCATCCGAGCGGCGACGCCAACGACAACGTCGTGCTGCGCCGCTTCGCCAAGGAGGTGCAGACCGTGGCCCCGCACGCGACCGGCGCGCCGGTGGCGACGACCTCGTCGAGCTACACCATCCTCGGCGCCTTCGTGCAGGCGGCGCTGACCGCGCTGGTGGCGATCTTCATCATCCTGTCGGTGGCCCTGCGGAAGCCCTGGGACGTGGCGATGACCCTCGGCCCGCTGGTCCTCGCCACCCTCTGGACGCTGATGGCGCTGCATGTGGTCGGCATGCCACTGAACTTCGCCAACATCATCGCCCTGCCGCTGATGCTCGCGGTGGGCGTGGCCTTCCACATCTACTACGTCATTGCCTGGCGGGCGGGCGTCACCGACATGCTGGCCTCCAGCCTGACGCGGGCGATCTTCTTCTCGGCCCTGACCACCGGCACCGCCTTCGGCTCCCTGGTCCTGTCGAGCCATCCCGGCACGGCCAGCATGGGCAAACTCCTCGCCCTGTCGCTGTTCTTCACCCTCGTCGCCGCGTTCTTCGTGGTCCCCGCCTTCCTCGGCCCGCCGCCGAAGAGGCCGGACCCGAAGCGCCCCGAGGGCGAGGATGCCGTGGCGGGGTTCAGGCCGGCTAAGTCCGATCCCGTGCCGGTGAAGTAGGGCCGAGGAACGGTCCATGAAAAAAGGCGGCCGTCGCATCACGCGACGGCCGCCTTTTCTTTGCCGGGGCCTAGAGCATTTTCAAGCGAGGTGGACGCCGGCTCGCGTGAAGAAAATGCGGCTACACAGCAGGTTAGAGCATTTTCCGTGATCCAGAGATTACGGAAAATGCTCTAAGAGAAGTCCGAAAACCCGCCCCTCACCGCCCCGGAATCCGCCAGGGCCGCGATCGTCTCCGGCGCGATGACGCCGCAGCGCGTGGCGGGGCTCCTGCGCCACCTGCCGGACGGCCTCACCGAGCTGTACACCCATCCCGCCACGGGCGGCGGCTTTCCGGGCGCGGCGCCGGGCTATGCCTATGCCGCCGAGCGCG
>NZ_JAKSYE010000116.1 GCF_022829685.1 Methylobacterium sp. E-045 | reverse complement strand
TTGGACGAGGCGCGGGGGCGGGGGCGCGAGGGGAGCCACGGGGTCAGCGCCGCCTCGAATCCGGCGGGCAGGGCGAATTGCTGGCGGGCGGCCAGGCGCCGGGGGATCTCGAAGGGCTCCTTCGGCTTGTAGGGCGGGAACTCGAGGGTCTTGGTGAAGCGGCCGGCGAGGCCCGGATTGGTGTCGATGAACCGGCGTATGTCGTTGGTGTAGCCGGCGACAATGACGATGATCCGGTCGCGGTTGTCCTCCATGAACTTCGGCAAGGAGGCGATCGACACCCTGCTGAAGTTCATGGAGGACAACCGCGACCGGATCATCGTCATCGTCGCCGGCTACACCAACGACATGCGCCGGTTCATCGACACCAATCCGGGCCTCGCCGGCCGCTTCACCAAG
>NZ_JAKSYE010000063.1 GCF_022829685.1 Methylobacterium sp. E-045 | reverse complement strand
TCAGGGTTGGTTCCGAATTGGCGGGGTCATTCGCCCGCCATGTGGCGCATCTGATTCAAGCTCGATTGATCATGGAGCTGACGGGCGCAGCGCCTGGATGCCCCCGGGTCTTCGACGAGGGAAAGCTGCCCCCCCCCCCCCGCATACGGGTTCGCGTCTCGGGCCGACGTGGTGATCGAGGCGCGGCACGACGACGAAGGACCGCTGGTTCGGCACGCCGGACAATGGCTCGGTGGACGGGCAGGGCCGGCTCCGGGTTGCCCTCGACGGGAACTCGCCGTCGAAGACCGGACACGACGACGGCATCCGGGCGATGGAAAGGGACGGGCAGGGCCGGGGCACGGGCAAGCCCTTCTTCCAAGTGCCCAACGGCGCCGTGATTTGGGGGCCCTCCTTCATCCCGGTCGACACAACCTTCTTCGTCGCCGTGCAGCATCCCGGCAAGGCCGACGAGGACGATCCGAAGGCCTTGCCCCCCTCCTTCAAGGTGCCCTCCACCCGCTCGCCGGATCTCATCGACGGAATGCTGCCCCGCCATCGTCACGATCACTAAGGCGTGGGGGCGGCCGGGTCGCGAGCTGACGGGACGACGGGATCGCCCCCCGGCCAAGGGGGCCAGGAGTGGCCGAGCCCCCGCTTCCGGTACCCCGGCGACACAGCATTAACGGAATCGGCGCAAGCTGTGCAGGAACACCGGGAGAGCGCCCGCCGGCGAGGGCGGCATCGCTTCACGTTTCCGTTTCGTTCCTGTATGGTTGGCCCATGACTCAGCGCGAGACCTCACGTCAGGCCGTCCCGGCCCCCGCCGGCGGCCGGCCGAGCGACCTGTTCGCGGGCGGTCAGGCGCCCGTGCGCGGCGCCAAGGCCGCTTCGGCCGCGCGCGCTCCCCTCGACAAGGCTCCGGTCGATACGGCGGAAGCCGGCTACGACGCATCGTCGATCGAGGTGCTGGAAGGGCTGGAGCCGGTCCGGCGCCGGCCGGGCATGTATATCGGCGGCACCGACGAGCGCGCCCTCCACCACCTCTTCGCCGAGGTGATCGACAATTCCATGGACGAGGCGGTGGCCGGCCATGCCAGCTACATCGAGGTGGAGCTGGAGGAGACCGGCCACCTCGTCATCACCGACAATGGTCGCGGCATCCCGGTGGACCCGCACCCGAAATTTCCGGGCAAATCCGCCCTCGAAGTGATCATGACCACGCTCCATGCGGGCGGCAAGTTCGACTCGAAGGTCTACGAGACCTCCGGCGGCCTGCACGGTGTCGGCATTTCCGTGGTCAACGCCCTGTCCGACATCCTCGAAGTCGAGGTGGCCCGAAGCCAGGTTCTCTATCGCCAGACCTTTTCGCGGGGCCATGTCCAGGGGCCCCTGGAGACGGTGGGCCGGGTGCAGAACCGGCGCGGCACGCGGGTGCGCTTCCACCCCGATGCGCAGATCTTCGGGGCGCTGAAGTTCGATCCGCGCCGGCTGTTCAAGATGGCGCGCTCCAAAGCCTACCTGTTCGGCGGCGTCGAGATCCGCTGGCGCTGCGCCCCCGCCCTGCTGGAGGGGATCTCCGACGTGCCGGCCGAGACCGTGCACCGCTTCCCCGGCGGCCTGCGCGACTATCTCGCCCGCGACCTCGACGGCAAGGAGCTCGTCACCGACGCGGTCTTCGCCGGCAAGGTGACGAAGCCCGGCGGCCACGGCTCCCTCGAATGGGCCGTCGCCTGGATGGTGGTGGAGGACGGGGTCTCGCACTCCTACTGCAACACGATTCCCACCGCCGAGGGCGGCACCCACGAGAGCGGCCTGCGCGTCGCCCTGCTGCGTGCCCTGCGCGAGCATGCCGAGCGCGTCGGCCAGGCCAAGCGGATGACCTCCGTCACCACCGACGACGTGATGGCGACCTGCGCCTCGATGCTCTCCGTCTTCATCCGCGAGCCGGAATTCCAGGGCCAGACCAAGGACAAGCTCGCCACGGTGGAAGCCTCGCGCATCGTCGAGACGGCGATCCGCGACGCCTTCGACCATTGGCTCGCCGCCTCCCCGGCCCAGGCCAACAAGCTCCTCGACTGGGTGATCGACCGGGCCGAGGAGCGCCTGCGCCGGCGCCAGGAAAAGGAGGTCGCGCGCAAATCGGCCACCCGCAAGCTGCGGTTGCCGGGCAAGCTCGCCGATTGCTCGAAGGCCGGTACGGCGGGCTCCGAAATCTTCATCGTCGAGGGTGATTCCGCCGGCGGCTCGGCCAAGCAGGCACGTGACCGCGCCAGCCAGGCGATCCTGCCCCTGCGCGGCAAGATCCTCAACGTGGCCTCGGCCAGCCGCGACAAGATGGGCGCCAACCAGCTCATCTCCGACCTGACCCAGGCCCTCGGTTGCGGCACGGGCAATGGCTACAAGGGCGAGGACCTTCGCTACGAGAAGGTCATCATCATGACAGACGCGGATGTCGACGGCGCCCACATCGCCTCGCTGCTGATCACCTTCTTCTACCGGCAGATGCCCAAGCTCATCGACAAGGGCCATCTCTACCTTGCGATCCCGCCGCTCTACCGCCTCCAGCATGGCGCCAAGACGGTCTATGCCCGAGACGACGCCGACAAGGATCGGGTGATCAAGACCGTCTTCAAGGGCGGCAAGGTGGAGATCAGCCGCTTCAAGGGCCTGGGCGAGATGATGCCGGCGCAGTTGAAGGAGACCACGATGGACCCCAAGAAGCGCACGCTCCTGCGCGTCGCGGTCCTCGACGAGGCGCGGGACTCCACCGGCGATGCCGTGGAGCGACTGATGGGCAACAAGCCGGAAGCCCGTTTCGCCTTCATCTCCGAACGCGCCGCCTTTGCCGACGAGGCGACACTCGACATCTGAGGACGGGTGGGGCGCGAAGTCGATTGATCCGCGCTCGCTGCCTTCCTCGGACGGGTGAAGCGCGCGAGCGGGCCCTCAAACGACAAGCCGCAGAGGCGGCACGTCCCGCGTGGGATCCGGACGTCCGAGAACGGATGAGGTGCAGGGGCGGATCAACGCAAAAAACCCGGCCGCGAGGCCGGGTTTTTCACAGTGACGACCCCGATGCCGCGCGATCCTCGATGAGGACCGCGCGACGATCATGGACGATCCTAGTAGGTGCCGAACTTGTAGTTCAGGCCGGCGCGGACGACGGCGAACTCGTCGTCGCGACGACCGGTGCTGACCGAGCGCACAACCGAGTTGTCGGTGGTGTCGATGATGAAGGCACCCTGGTTGCGGTTGCCGCGATCGAGGTTCACGTACAGGCCTTCGACCTTCAGCGTCACAGCGGAAGCGCGGAAGAAGTTGAAGAACGAGTCGGTGGGGAGAGCGTATTCGATACCACCGCCGACGGCGTAGCCGGTGCGGAAGTCGTCGTTGCCACGGAAGCCGCCGAAGCTACGCTCGGTGCTGCCGGCGCCGTAGGCGAAGCCGCCGGTGCCGTACACGAGGGTACGGTCGAAGGCGTAGCCGAGACGACCGCGGACGGTGCCGAAGTAGTCGAGGCTGGAGAGGCTGCGCGGGTCGTTGATGGCGAAGCCCGGAGCGGCAACGATGCCCGAGTCACGACGCTTGGCGCCGAAATCGAGGTACTGGGCGTCGGCTTCGATACCGACGACCACGCCCGAACCCGGGGTGAACTGGTAGTTGTAGCCGATCTGCGCGCCGCCGGTGAAGCCGTCCTGGCTGTCGTTGCGGAACGTGGCGACCTGCGGGACGCCGGTCGCGGTGAAGCGGCCCGGCACGGCGAAGGAGTTCGGGCCTTCCTTGCCAGCGTCGAAAGCGTAACCGGCGTTGATACCGGCGTAGAAGCCCGTCCACGTGAAGACCGGGACCGGGACGAAGACCGGCGGGGCGGCGCGACGGGGAAGGTCGGCGGCCGAAGCGACAGCGGTCAGGCCGGCGAGAACGGTCGTAGCGAGAAGCAGTCTTTTCATTGTGTGTCTGGTCCTGATGGGCATTAAGCCTGAGCGCTTGTAGGCTTGGACGGGCGTGAGGTCTGTCGCATTCCTGCAACAACACTCATCGAATACAGCGGCAGCCGTCAACGAAGGGTAAAGGTTAGGCGCAAGTGAGGAACGAGAGACCAGTCACGTGCTCTGGCGCACTTCCGGCACCTGGTCCGCTCACCTCGGCGTGATCCAGATCACGCCACCGCGACGACGGGTTTCCACTTCCCGCAAGCATTTATTAAGCGGAACAATTCTGCAGCATGCCGGTTAGGAACAACTTTTTGTCCTGGCTCGCGATGCGAAGATTGCTTGCGGGGAGGGCGGCACGAAGGCTTCGGCCTATCGGCAGGGTTCGGCAAGCAAATGCAGGCAACGAGACGTTAAGGGCGTCCGGCGGTCCCGCGGTCGCGCGTCTGTGGCCGGTTTGACGTTCGCCCCGGCATTCGCCGGGCCTGTCGCAGCGGAATCGATTCCGGTGATCCGGTCGTCCGTTGAAGACCGGACCGAGCCATGCGGCGGCAAACACACCGCGGGGATGGCCGCTCTGCCATGGGCGGTCAGCGTCGTCCTCGTCGTGACGGCGGCCGGACGCTCGGCGGGAGTGCCCGGCGCACCGGCGACGCCGGACGCTATCGCGCAAGGCGGCGGGTCGTCCGGCAATGTTCGGCCGGTCCCCCTCGATCGAAGCCGTGACCTTCAGGCTTCGCTGATCGTCTCGCCGACAGCGTCGTGCGCCGCCGGGGAGGGATCGCCGGGCCTATCGCCCGGCCGTGACCCAGAGTTCACCCTTGCCGAGGGTGGCGAGATCGCCGGAATAGCGCTTGAGCGCCCCGGCGGCGAGGTCGGCATGGGCGGGGCTGAGGGCACGCAGGGACCGGGCGAGCAGGCGCAGGAACACGAGATCGTGCGTTCCGGTCTCGACGAAGCTCGGGCTTAGGGCACCGTGTCCGCCGGTGAGGATCGTCCCGCGCCGCATGCCGTAGCCCGGATGGTCGCCCACCGAGAGGGCGGCGATCGTGCCCGCGATCATCCGCGATCCGGCATGGGCGCCCGCGGCGCCGACCAGGATAAGCCCGCGCCGCATGCGGTCACCGAGGTAATCGCCGGCCGATCCGCGGATCACCAGCGTGGCGCCATCGAGCCCCGCCTTGGCGGCATAGACCGCGCCGCCCGCGTGATCGCCGGCATCGCCCTCGATGGTGATCGTCCCGCCCTTGGCGCCGGATCCGGCATAGGGGCCGGCCGATCCCGTGACCGTGACGGATCCCGACGCCATGCCGGCGCCGAGGCGCTGACCGACATCGCCGACGACATGGACCGAACCGCCGCTGAGGGAAGCGCCGACATTGTCGAAGCGGGATGAGCCGCCTTCGATGGTCAGGCTGTCGGAGCCGTCGAGGCTGATCGTGAAGACGTCGCCGAGGGTCAGGCCGCGTCGGCTGGTGCCGATGGGGAGCCTGGCCGCCTCGGTCTCGGAGAGGGCGCTCAGGGAGAGCGGATTCACGTGGAGGAAATCGAGCCGCTCCGGCGGCTCCTGGCGCAGGGTGAGGGTGCTCATGCCGCTCCAGCCTCGCTCGCCGGCTCCTTCGAGAGCAGGTCCTTCAGGTGATAATGGTGGCGGCCGAGATTGCCGCCGTAATTGCCCGCCGTCACCGCCACGAGCCCGTGCGCGGCACCGGCCTCGGTGGAAGCGTGGAGCGCAGCGCGCATGGATTCGGCCACCGAGCGCGAGGTGAGGCCGTCGATGACGATCTCGAGCACCACGCCGACCTCGGCCGCGAGTTCCGAGCCGGCCCGTCCCTTGAGGGTCGGGCAATAGGCGTCGTTGGTGGAAGCCATCATGCCCTTGGTGCGCGCGCCGACCTTCGAGCCGGAGCGGACGATGCCGCCGGGGAAGGGCAGGATCACGTCTGGCACCGAACGGGCGGCGTCCACCGCGATCTCGGCGACCTTGAGGGTCTCGGCATGGTTGCGACCGAGGAACAGCAGGTTGCCGCCGCCCACCGCCCCGTCCACCGCGCGGACGAAATCCTCGCACAGGAACTCGCCGTCCATGACCGGCACGCGCCAGTAGCGCCGTGCCTTGCCGGAAACGGGGTCGGTCAGGCGCTTGGCCACCGCGAACCCGTCGCCGAAATAGCGGATCGCGCCACCGAGCTTGATCTTGTGCGGCCCGTCGACGCCCGCATAGCAGGCCGTGCCGGGGCAGGTGAGGATGCACTGGCCGACGCGCTTCAGGAGCTGGTCCTTGAGGCCGTTCGGCTCGAAGCCGAACAGCAGCACCCGCACGCCGGGGCGGCCGTCCGGCGTTTCCTCCGGCGAGAGTTCGCAATCGATCCCGGCCTCGGCGCCGCAGCCGATCACCGAGGTGGCGAACCCGGTCATGGTCACCGCGGCGATCATCGCCCATTTGGCGGTGTCGTTGGTGATGATCAGCGCCGTGCCGGCGACGTCGAACGCCTCGGCGAAGGTGTCGATCACCGGGATGCCGTTGAGGGTGAGGTCAGTCATGCTTGGTCATCCGTCCTCACGCGACGCATCGTCATCAAGTCCGGCGGGATCGTCACCGGCAGGATCTTCAAACGCGACATGCCACGTCCTCGAACACATCGCTCACGGGGAAGGCCTCGTCCGGCACGGTGAAGCTGTCGAGGCCGGCGCCGAAGCGGGCGTCGAGATAGGCATCGGTGCGCGTCTCCATCGCCTTGTCGGATTCCACCGTGAGTTCCAGGGTATGGCCGGCGCGCCAATCGACGATCTCGCCATCCTCGACGATGACATGGCCGTCCTTGAGCACCAGTCTGGCGCGGGCGAACATCGCGGTCCGGTTCGTGTCGTCGCGGTAGATCGCGACGTCGGCGCGCGCGCCCTCGCGCAAATGGCCGCGATCGGCGAGGCCGAGGAGTTTGGCCGGGCCGGAGCGCGTCAGCTGGGCGATCTCGGAGAAAGTGTATTCCCGCTCGATCCCGCAGAGGCCGGAGCGCTCGGCGATGACCTTGTGCAGGCCCGCGATCTCGCGGTCGCGCTCCTCCTTGTCCATCAGCAGATGGATGATCCGCGGATATTCGGTGAAGGGGCCGCCGTTGGGATGGTCGGTGGTGAGGATGGTGCGCTCGGGGTCGCCCGACAGCAGCATCAGTTCGAGGCCGATCGCCCATTGCAGGGAGCTCACCGGGCCGCGCGGCTTGTAGAGGAACGGCACGATGCCGCCGCCTTCCGCGTCGCCCGCCGTGATGATCCACTTCTTCGGGTTCGCGCCCTTGCGGCCGGCGAACTGGCGGATGACGTCCAGCGAGATCGTCACCGTCTGACCGAAGGCGACCTGACCCACGTCGAAGGTGGCGTTGGGGTGTTTCTCCATCGCCTCCGTGATGCGCTCGGCCGCCGAGCGGAAGCCGCCGGTGCCGGGATTGGCCGGATCGACCGCGCCGTAGGCGTAGAACTGCGCATGGGCGAAGTGGATGCGCCGGCCTTCCGCCGCCTCCATCGTCGCCACGAAGGAATCGTCGGCACCCGGAATGCCGAGGTTGTTGGCGTGGACGTGCAGCGGATGCGGCACGCCGATTTCCTCCACCGCGTCGAGGAGGGCGTTCATGATCTTGCGGGTGGAAAGACCGTAGACCGGGATCTCCTCGTCGAGGCTGAGATTGAGCATCCCGTCCTTGAAGGCCGAGGCGCCGCCCGCGTTGATGCACTTGACACCCAGGCCCCGCGAGGTGGCCACCGACAGGGCGACGAGATCCCGCACCGCCGCCTTGCCTTCGCGCTGGCGCAGCAGGTCGAGGAGCTGGTCGTCGTTGCCCATCACGGTGAGGGCGCCGCGGTCGAGGAGGGGGATGTCGGCGAGTTCGAGCTGGGTCGCCAGCGCGTTGGTCGGCGGCATCGCCGGCTCGACGGCGATGGTGTAGCCCATCCGCGCGTAGTTCGCGCCGATCCAGGCAGCCGAGCCGCCGGCATGTGCGAAGGGATGGCCCTCGGGCGCGGCTTCGCTGACATAGAGGTCGGGCAGGAGTAGGCGGCTCATCACCACGTTGCCGCCGGCGATATGCGAATGGACCTCGACGCCGCCCGCCATCACGACGCAACCGGTCGCGTCGATGGTCTTGTTGGGCTTGCGCTCGGACGGGGCGACGACGCGGCCGTCCTCGATCCAGACGTCGCCGACGCCGTCGCGGCCGGCGGTGGGATCGACGACCCGGCCGCCCTGGATCAGGATCAGCATGAGGCGCCCTTCTTCTGCGTGAGGCGATTCTGGATGGCGGCGAGCACGCCGGCCGCGTTCAGGTCGGCCGGCTGGCCGGAAGGAGGCGTATAGGTGATCGCCGCGCGGCGCTCGTTCCACAGGGCGCCACCGGCCGTCTCGCCGGGGACGCCCACCGCGATGACGATTTCGGCGACGTCCCCCGTGGCGTCGGCGCTACCCTCGCCGACGATGGCGATGGTGGGCAGGGTGCCGAGCCAATCGGGGCGCGGGGCGGGGAGGGGGGCGAGCCACAGGGCGGCGTCGGCCTCACCGGCGGCCACCTGGCGCTGGCTGTCGAAGCGCCAGGGATCGTGTTCGGGCAGGGCGCGGCCGAAGCCCACCCGCGGCGGCTGCCCGGTGGTCCAGGACGCGAGCTGGGTCACGGCCCGCCCCTGGAACCCGTCCGACAAGGAGAGCGCGAAGAAGCGCGTCAGGTCGTTGAGATCGCGCACCAGCCCCTGCAGCATCTCGACGCCGAGCTCGCCGAGTTCGGCGGCGTCGTAGAGGACGACACCGTATTGCGCCGTCGTCAGGCGCCGGCCGAGATCGGCATAGGCCGCTTCCCCGGAGAGGTTGCCCTTCACGTAGGCGCGCAGATGCGCCACCGAGACGGCGAGACCGCCGGCGGCGGCCGGATAGGAGACATGGCGGGTGGCGCCGTCGCCGGGGCCGCCGAGGGAGAGCAGCGTGCGTTCGGAACCGGCGGCGCGGCCGCGCGACGGCACGGAGGCGGCGATCTCCTGCACGATCGGCCGGTCCCACGGGCGCAGGCCGACGATCAGCACCGCATCGGCCCGGCCGATCGCCTCGGCCGGCGTGGTGTTGAGATTGCCGAACTGGCTGAGGGGGCGGAGCTCCGCATAGAGGCCGTCGCCGCCGACGGGATCGACGGAGGCACCGATGAGCCCGGCCAGATGATAGGCCGCCCGCACCGCGCTCGTATCCGCACTCAATCCCGTGACGATCGGAGTCTTCGCTGCGGCAAGGAGCGTGGCTGCGGCCTCCACCGCTGCGCTCACGTCCGCCGCACCACCCTTAACCCAGGCAGCCATGCCTACACCTTGGAGAACGAGGGCCCGGCACGCGCTGTGTTCAGCGTCGCGCACGGCGGGACTGCGCCAGTCCAATCCTAGTGGGCCGGCACGTTTGCATCGCGGAGGCGCCGCAAGCAACCCCCCACCGGCCGCCGCCGGCCCCCTTCTGTCAAGCTGCCACGCCGCGCCTCCCCGGCGTCCGGCGGAGCCCGGCCCTGCGGAAGCCCGACGATTGATGGTATGGCGACGCTTGCGACCGATCCGTCCTCCGTGGGAGAAGCCCGCGCCGGCAAGCGCCATGCGATCGCCATTTCGGTCCGGTCTCACCGGGGGCCGATGAGTTCGCGGCCCGCGCGGCGCTAAGGATGAGAGCTTTTTTTAATGAAAGGGGTCGACGTGGACCAGATCCCGGATCAACGGCCAGCCGAGACGGCGGACCAGGCCCGTGCGGTGCGGGTGCACGCGCCGGCGCGGCTCCACTTCGGCTTCCTCGATCTGCACGGGGGACTCGGCCGGCGCTTCGGCAGCATCGGGCTCGCGGTCGACGCCCCCTCCATCGCCCTCACCGCGCATGCGGCCCCCGTCCTCGACGTGGTCGGGCCGGAGGCGGCCCGCGCCCGCACTTATGCCGAGGCCGCGTCGCGCCATCTCGGCCTTCGGGGAGCGGCCGCCATCCGGGTGGACGAGGCGATCCCGGCCCATGCCGGATTCGGCTCGGGCACGCAGCTGGCACTGAGCGTCGCCGCGGCCCTCGCCGCCCTCGACGGTCGCCCCTTCTCGCCCGACGCCTTCGCCGACGCCCTGGATCGCGGCAACCGCTCGGGCGTCGGCCTCGCCGCCTTCACCCAGGGCGGCCTCATCGTGGATGGCGGCCGTGACGCCAGCAACGGGCCACCGCCGTTGATCGCGCGTCTCGCCTATCCCGAGGCGTGGCGGATCGTGCTGATCCTCGACGAGAGCATGACCGGCGTGCATGGCACCCGCGAGGTCGAGGCGTTTCGCGATCTCCCACGCTTTCCCGAGGAGCAGGCCGCCGCGATCTGCCGGATCGTGCTGATGCAGGTTCTGCCGGCCGTAGCCACCGCCGAACCGGACGGTTTCGGCGCCGGCATCACCACCATCCAGCGTCTCATCGGCGACCACTTCGCGCCGCACCAGGGCGGGCGCTACGCCAGCCCCGCCGTGGCCGAGGCACTCGCCGCCATCGCCGCCCAGGGAATCGCCGGATACGGCCAGAGCTCGTGGGGACCGACGGGCTTCGCCCTGGTGCCGTCCGAGGCGGCGGCACGTGCCCTCGTGGCATCCCTCGAGCGGCCCGGCCCCTTGCGTTTCGTGATCGCGCGCGGGCGCAATACGGGCGCCTCGGTCACGCCACTTTAAGACAACAAGCGCATCAGCGATGCTTGACGCAGCCGGTCTGTCCGGTTCCGACGGTACACATGCGAGAGGTGGCGCTGCGATGGCGCCGGACACTTGCGGAGGGAGAGACACGATGGCCCGCTCGATTCTGCATATGCTGACGCCCCTCAAGCACATGAGCCCGTTCGACGTGAACATGGCCGTGGATGCGGGTTTCGAGACGATCGCGACCTATACCGACGTGACCCTGCCGGACGTGACCTCCCTGGTGCAGGATTCGATCTTCTCCCGCTCCCCGCAGGATGGCGCCCGCACGACCATCTTCATCGGCGGCAAGAACGCCGAGGACGCCCTCGACATGATGGACCGGGCCAAGAAAGCCCTGGTGCCGCCGTTCGCCAATCACATCGTCGCCGACCCGGCCGGCTCCTTCACCACCGGCGCCGCCATGGTCGCCGAGGTGACCCGCGCCCTGAAGGCGAAGTTCGGCACCGACCTGAAGGGCAAGCGCATCGTCATCTTCGGCGGGGCCGGCGTCGTCGCCTACGTGGCGGCGGTGATCGGAGCGCTGGAAGGCGCCAAGTCCGTCCTCGTCGGGCATGACGGCGAAGAGCGCGTCTCGAAGATCGCCTTCACCATGAAATGGCGCTTCGGCATCGATGTCGGCGCCGTGGACGGCTCGACCCCCGAGGCGCGCCGCGCCGCCATCGCCGAGGCTGACGTGATCCTCTCGGCCGGCCCGGCCGGTATCCCGATCCTGTCGGCGGCCGATCTGGAATCGGCACCGAAGCTCCTCGTCGCCTCCGACGTGAACGCGGTGCCGCCCGCCGGCATCGCCGGGATCGACGTCAATGCCAAGGACGTGGCCCTGCCCGCCGGCCGGGGCATCGGCATCGGCGCCCTGGCCGTCGGCAACGTCAAGTACCAGACCCAGTCCCGCCTGTTCCGCCAGATCCTCGCCGCCAGCGAGCCCCTCTGCCTCGACTTCCGCGACGCCTACAAGGTCGCCGTCGAGGTCGCCGGCTGACAGGCGCTCACCCGCCCACCCGATCCGGCCCGTGACCTCGGGATGAGGCAGGGTGGTGGGAGCAGCGTGGGCGTGATCCGAAGCGATCGCCGCGATGGCAGCATCATCCGAACGGCCGCCGCCCCGGGGCGACGCGATCCTCATCGCCGCCCAGTCCGGGCGCGCCCTGGCGCAGGCCGCGCGCCGGGCGGGACTGCGCCCCTATGTCCTCGACCTCTTCGGCGATGCCGACACCCGCGCCCTCGCCGAAGGCTATCGCCCAGCCCAAGGCCGGTTCGGCGACGGGCTGGCGGGGGAGGGCGTGCTCGCCGGGCTCGATGCCCTGGCCGCCATGGCGGAGAAGCCACCGATCGGGATCGTGCTCGGCAGCGGCTTCGAGGGTGCGCCCGACCTGATGGCGAGGATCGGCCGGCGCCACAGGCTTCTGGGCGCCGGGCCCGATACGGTCCGGGTCCTGAAGGATCCCCTCGCCTTCGCCGCCCTCTGCGCCCGCCTCGCAATCCCTCATCCGGCGGTGACGCGGGAAGCCGTGACGGACCGGCCGGACTGGCTCCTCAAGCGTTCCGGCGGGTCCGGCGGCAGCCATATCCGTCCCGCCGGCGCGGGGAGGGCACCGCCGGGCGCCTATTTTCAGAGGCGGGTCGACGGCACCGCCCACGCCGTCGCCTTCCTCGCCGACGGGCGCGGGGCGGCGATCCTCGGAGTGACCGAGCAATGGAGCGCGCCGTCCCCCTTACGCCCCTTCCGCTTCGCCGGGGCGCTGGAACGCGCGGCTCACGAAGCGCCGGTCCTGTCGGCCGCGACCCTCTCCCGAGTGACGGCGGCCCTCGCCGGACTCGTCGCGGAAACCGGGCTTGCCGGTCTCGCCAGCGCCGACCTCCTCGTCGCGGAGGAGGGGTGGTGGCTCACGGAGATCAACCCGCGCCCGGGGGCCACCCTCGACGTCCTCGACCGCCGCGACTCGCCGCTCCTGGCCGCGCATATCGACGCGAGCCTCGGCGTTTTGCCGCGAATCGACCCATCGCCGGTGGATGCGGCGGCCACGGAAATCTGTTACGCGGCAGCCGGCTACGCGCCGATGCCGCCCCTCGACTGGCCGGATTTCGTTCGCGACCGCCCACAATCCGGCACCTGCGTGCCACGCGATGCTCCCCTGTGCACCGTGTTCGCCGCAGGCCCGGACTCGGCCGCCACCCGAGACCTATTGCGCGTCCGGGCCGCCACCCTGCGGACCCTGCTCGCCACGACGGAGGAAGCCCGATGACCACCCATCCCCCCGCCACGCTCCGGACCACGCCGAGCCTGAACGCCCTCGCCAATCCCCTCGTGGAGAAACTGGTGGCCGATGCCGAGGCCCTGCGCCTTGCCGTCACCACGGAGAACGGCGCGCGCATGGTCGATGCCGGCGCCACCGTGCGCGGCTCGATCGAGGCCGGCCGGCGCATCGCCGAGATCTGTCTCGGCGGCCTCGGCACCGTGTCGATCGTCCCCACCGGGCCGATCGCGGCCTGGCCCTATTCCGTGGTGGTGCATTCCGCCGACCCGGTGCTCGCCTGCCTCGGCAGCCAGTATGCCGGCTGGTCGCTGGCCGACGAGACCGGCGATTCCGGTTTCTTCGCCCTCGGTTCCGGCCCCGGCCGCGCGGTCTCGGTGGTGGAAGACCTCTACGCCGAGCTCGGCTACCGTGACACGGCCAGCCGGACGGCCCTGGTGCTCGAAGCGGCCGGCGGACCGCCGGCCTCCGTCATCGCCAAGGTCGCCGAGGCCTGCGGCCTGTCGGCGGACGCGCTGACCTTCATCTACGCGCCGACCCAGTCGCTGGCCGGCTCGACCCAGGTCGTCGCCCGCGTCCTCGAAGTCGCCCTGCACAAGGCCCATACCGTGGGCTTCGACTTGCACAAGATCGTGGACGGCATCGGCTCGGCCCCGCTCTCGCCGCAGCATCCCGACTTCATCCAGGCCATGGGCCGCACCAACGACGCCATCATCTACGGCGGCCGGGTGCAGCTCTTCGTCGAGGCCGACGAGGCGGATGCCAAGCAGCTCGCCGAGCAGCTGCCCTCCACCACCTCCGCCGACCACGGCGCCCCCTTCGCCGAGATCTTCGGCCGGGTGAACGGCGACTTCTACAAGATCGACGGCGCACTCTTCAGCCCGGCCGAGGTCATCGTCACCTCGGTGACCACCGGCAAGAGTTTTCGCGGTGGCCGGCTGATGCCGGAGCTGGTGGACGCCTCCTTCAGCTGAGGCCCATCACGCAACCCTCCCCCCTCTGCGGGGGAGGGTGGTCGCGGAGCGACCGGGAGAGGGGAAGCCCTGTCCGGAACCTCTGCTCCCCTCTCCCGACCCGCTTCGCGGGCCACCCTCTCCCGCAAGGGGGAGAGGGATCGACGTCGAGGTTGCGAACAACATGCGCATCGGGCTCGCGGCCGATAACGGCAATTGGCACAAGGCACGCCTGAGGGCCGCCCTGGAACATCTCGGCGCCGAGCCGGTGCTGTTCTCCCTCGCCGACGTGGCGGTGGTCACCGGCGCGGGCGAACCGCTCCGGGTGCCGGGCTTCGAGGACGGGCTGCCCGACGGCGTCCTCCTGCGCACCATCGCCGGAGGCACCTTCGAGGCCACCACCATGCGGCTCGGCGTCCTGCATGCCCTGGTCGCCTCCGGGGTCACGGTGTGGAACTCGCCCGGCGCCATCGAGCGCTCGGTGGACAAGGCGATGACGAGCCTCCTCGTCGCCAGGGCCGGCCTGCCCACCCCCGACACCTTCGTCTTCTCCAGCCGCGAGGCCGCCGCCGCCTGCGTCGCCCGCGAGGCGGGACCGGGCCGGCCGCTGGTGCTCAAGCCGCTCTTCGGCTCGCAGGGGGAGGGCCTGCAGCTCATCACGCGGCCGGAAGACCTGCCCGGCGAGGAGGCCGTGTCGCGGGTCTACTATCTGCAGCGCTACATCGCGCGGAACGACGGATTGTGGCGCGATTACCGCGTCTTCGTCTGCGAGGGCAGGGCCATCGCCGCCATGATCCGCGAGGGCGACGGCTGGATCACCAACGTCCATCGCGGAGGCCGGCCCCTGCCCTGGGCCATGCCGGCGCAGGCCGCCGAACTCGCCGAGCGGGCGGCGGCGGCCATCGGCGTCGACTATACCGGCATCGACCTCGTGGAGGACGGGGAGGGCGGCTACCTCGTCCTCGAAGTCAACTCGATGCCGGCCTGGTCGGGCCTGCAGCAGGTCACCGAGGTCGATGTCGCGGCCGCCGTGGCCCGGGGCTTCCTCAACGCCGTGCGGGCGGCAAGGCCCCCCCGGCTCCTGGCGGCACTGGGATGAGCGGGCTTTCGCCCGAGGCGATCGCCGCGGCCTACCGAGCATGCTGCCTGGCCGAGCTCGACGCCCTGAAGCCCGGCAACGTCCATGTCTTCGCCGACGGCCACCGCATGGCGGTGGCGGATTTCGTCACGAGCGCCGAGATCTCCGCCCCCCATCTGGCGGAACCCGGCGCGGGGGTCGGCCGGCGCGTGCGCAGCGCCATGGAGGCGACCCTCGACGCCGTGGGGCAGAACACCAATCTCGGCATTCTCCTCCTCTGCGCGCCCCTGGCGCTCGCCGCCGAGCGCGGCGGCCCATTGGGCGACACGTTGGGCCACGTTCTCGATACCCTCGACGCCGCCGATGCGGCCGATGTCTTCGCCGCGATTCGCGCCGCCAATCCCGGCGGCCTCGGACGGGCCGAACGCCACGACGTGACCGGATCGGAAGCGCCGGCCAGCCTCATCGCGGCCATGGCGGAAGCGGCCCCGCGCGACCGGATCGCCCGCGCCTACGTCACCGGCTTCGCCGACCTTTTCGGCATCGGTCTGCCCGCTCTGGCGGAGGCGCGCCGCAAGGGCCTTGCGCCTCCCTGGAGCACGACGGCGGTGTTCCTCGACTACCTCGCGGCGGTTCCCGACAGCCACGTGGCGCGCAAGCACGGGGCGGACCGTGCCGACGCCCTGCGCGCCGAGGCGGCGGAGCTCCTCTCCCTCGATCTCGCCACGCGCCCCATTGCCGAACTCTTGGCGCGGGACCGCTCGTGGAAGGGCCAGAACCTCAATCCGGGCACCAGCGCGGACATGACGGTGGCCACCCTCTTCGCCGACCGGTTGCTGGCGGGCGGGGCGGAACCCCCGTGACGCCGATGGTCCCGGCGGCGGCGGCGTGCCTTAATCGATGCCGCGGCGCGTTCAAGCCCCCGTTGGACAAAGATTTTGCTCGAATCCGCCCCCCCTGCAGGGTTGTTCCGGTTGAGACCCCAGAGTAGGGTCCGCGCCGCGATCCGGGCAAACCGGTCCGGTCCCATTGGGGCTGGACGCCGTGAACAAGGATGGCTTTCGGCCGCGCCAGATTACGGGGCGGTCATGCTTTTTCAAGACTCCTGGGAGAAACCCCACATGGCGAAGATCAACAAAGTTCTGGTCGGCGAGGCTCTCGTCGGCGACGGCAACGAGGTCGCCCACATCGATCTCATCATCGGACCGCGCGGTTCGCCGGCCGAGACGGCTTTCTGCAACGGCCTCGTGAACAACAAGCACGGCTTCACCAGCCTGCTCGCGGTCATCGCGCCGAACCTGCCCTGCAAGCCGAACACCCTGATGTTCAACAAGGTCACCATCAACGACGCCCGTCAGGCCGTCCAGATGTTCGGCCCCGCCCAGTACGGCGTTGCCAAGGCCGTGCAGGACGCCGTTGCCGAAGGCATCATCCCCGCTGACGAAGCCGACGACCTGTTCATCCTGGTCGGCGTGTTCATCCACTGGGAAGCGGCCGACGACGCCAAGATCCAGAAGTACAACTACGACGCCGTGAAGCTGTCGATCCAGCGCGCCGTCAAGGGCGAGCCCACCGCTGCCTACGCCACCGAGCAGCGCAACTCCGCTTCGCACCCCTTCGCGTCGAACGCTTAGATCGGGGACAGTCCTGGGCAGAGCGCGCCTCCGCCCGCACCGCGGGGCCTGCTCCAGCGACTGGCTTCCATCTTCCTCGGACGATGAAACATGAAACGAGGCGGCTCCGGCCGCCTCGTTTTTTTGTGGCTCCGGCGCGTTACGTCCGTAATGTCCCGTCGTGGATCGCGGACGCCACCAAGGCCCCCGTGACGCCGATCTCCTCCAGCGCGGCGACATCCGCCGGTCCGCGCACCCCGCCCGCCGCGTAGAGCCGCGTCATCGGACTGGCCCGGCGGATCTCGGACAGGCGGTCGAGGTCCGGCCCGGTCCCAGCGCCGACCCGGCTCAGGGTCATCACGATGACCTCGGAGGGCCAGTGCGCCGGCTCGTCATGGAGCTCGGCCGGCCCCATCCGCTCCGCGCCCCGGCTGTCGAGGGAGAAGACCGCGCGGTCTCCGAGCGCCCGCACCAGGGCGGCATCGTGCTGGCTCTCGCTGCCGATCACCGGGCGGCCCACCCCCTCCGCCAGGAACGCATCGACGCCGGGGCCGCCCGCGAATCCGGCATCGACCCAGAGCTGGACGCCGGGACAAGCGCGCGCGACCCGCGTGAGGCTGCCGAGATCGGGGGGGCTGCCGTCGATGATCGCATCGAGATCGGCGACGTAGAGGATGCGCGCGGCGATCGCGGCCAGGAGCCCCTGGGCGACATCCCCGGGCGACGATCCCTTTGCCAAGGGCGTCACGATCGGGGCATAGGAGGCGCGATCCCCGGCCCTCGCCCGCACCACCTCCCCGTGGCGCAGGTCGATCACCGGAACGATCCGAAACCCGTCCTTCATCCCGTTTCTCCCTGTACGGACCTGCCCGTGACGCCTGCCACATCCATGCACAACCCGGTGATCGGCTGGGATCTCGGGGGGGTCCATGTCAAGGCGGCCCTGGTTCGCGGCGGCCGCGTCGAGGCGGTGGTCCAGGCACCCTGCCGCCTCTGGCGCGGCCTGCCCGCCCTCGACGAGACGTTTGCGCAGCTGCCCGATTGGGCGCGGGCAGAGGCCGACCATGTGGTGACCATGACCGGGGAGCTCACCGACTGCTTCTCCGACCGCACCGACGGCGTGGCGCAGCTCTCCGCCTGGGCGAGCGCGAATCTCGCCGGTTCGGTCCGGATCTACGGCGGCCGGGCCGGGCTCCTCTCGCCCGGCGAGGCGACGGGCGCCGCGATCGACGTGGCCTCGGCCAACTGGCACGCCACGGCGGCCCTCGCCGGCCGCCACGTGCGGAACGGGCTCCTCGTCGATATCGGTTCCACCACCGCCGACCTGATCCCCATCGTGGACGGCCGCCCCGCCGCCACGGGCTACAGCGATGCCGAGCGCCTGGAGACGGGGGAACTGGTCTATTCCGGCGTGGTGCGCACGCCCGTCCTCGCCTTCACCGCCTCCGCTCCGTTCAAGGGCCGGCGCACCGGCCTGATGGCGGAGACCTTCGCCACCACGGCCGACGTCTACCGCCTCACCGGCGACCTGCCCGAGGGGGCGGACCAGCAGCACAGCGCCGACATGAAGGGCAAATCGATCCCCGAGACCGAGATCCGCCTCGCCCGGATGATCGGCCGCGACCATGCGGAGGGAACCTCGGCCGACTGGCGCGCCCTCGCGGCCCATTTCGCCGAGTGCCAGTTGCGGCCCCTGCACGACGCGGCGGCGATCCTGCTCTCGCGCCCCGACCTCGCGGCCGATGCGCCCCTCGTCGTCTGCGGGGCGGGGCGGTTCCTGGCCGAGCGGCTGGCCCGGCGGCTGGGACGCCCTGCCGTGGCGCTCACCGACCTCATCGCGCCGTCGCTCGCGGAGGAGGGCGCCGGTTGGGCCTCCACCTGCGGCCCGGCGGTGGCGGTGGCCCTGCTGGCCGCCGATCCGACCCTGTCCTGAACCCCGAACGGGAGACCCGCATGAGCGCCACGCACAAACTCGCCCGCATCCTCGCCACGCGCTCCGGGGCGGGGATCGAGCTCGCCCTCGCCACCGAGAGCGGCCAGACCCTCAAGGTGCTGGCGAGTCAGGACCAGATCGACATGCTGGTGGACGAGTTGGAGGACATCCTCAATTCGCCGGTCGAGCCCGGAGACGACGAGCCGCCGGCGGCGGCGTGACGCGCAGGCGTCCTCGCCGCCCTCCGTCGCTCCCCTCAGAAGACGTCGCGCTCCTCGCGTTCCTCGTCCCCCATCAGGCCCCGGATCTGATCGAGGCAGCCCTGGAGGATGTAGGCGGCCGCCAGCATGTCGACGACCTCGCCGCGCTTGGCCCGCGAGGCGTCCGCCGCGATCAGGGCCCGCGTCACCGCCGCCGTGGACAGGCGCTCGTCGCAGAACAGCACCGGCAGGTCGAGCAGGGGCTTCATGTTGCGCACGAAGGAACGTGTGGCCTGGACGCGCGGCCCTTCGCTGCCGTCCATGTTGAGGGGCAGGCCCATGACGAGGCCACCGACCCGGTGGGTCTCGCACAAGGCGCGCAGGCGCGCGACGTCGGGGGTGAATTTCACCCGGCGGATGGTCTCGAGGGGCGAGGCGATCTGCCGGCCCACATCCGACAGGGCAAGACCGATCGTCTTGGTGCCGAGGTCGATCCCGATGAGACGCCGGCCGCCCGCGGACGCCGCGACGAAGGCCCGGACCTCGTCTTCCGTCACGAGACCTGTCCCAGGAAGCTGGAGGGCAGGGGCTCGGCGCCCATGCCGAGAATGCCGCGCACGGCGGGACCCTGAAGCCGGCGCATGAGATTGGGGAGGTCGGCGCCCCCGAACCTCACCGATTCGAGATCGGCACCCATCACCCAGATTTCGTATTCCCGGCGTTCGGCCCCGTCTGCCCCAAGGACCACGTCCCAGAACAGGAACTCGCCCGCCTCGGTCTCTCCAAAGAAACAGGCGCGTTCGACCACGCTCGGGTCGTCGCCCTCCACCTCGAAGCGGTGCCCCTCCCGCGTCTCCAGCACGCAGGCGATGCTGTGCGCGATCAGCTCCGAACGGGTGACGAGGTCCGCGCTCTCGCTGGGACTCGGGATCGCGATGCGGAGGGAGCCGCAAGCGAGGCCGATTCCGCAGTCGAGGCAGAAGCCGCGGTAGCTCTCAGGCAGCGGAAACCCCAGCTCGGCCTCCGCGCGGTCGAGATCCACCGGATCGGCCTTCGGCCCGGCGGTGAATTCGGCGAACACCGTCTGCCACATGATCCCTATCCCCAACGCGATCCGATCCCACGTCCGACGGGGAATAGCCGCACGGGGAGCCAATGCGCCATAAGTCCGTTAAGGATTTGTTGACGATACGGAGACAGCATGGATCGGCTCGGCCGCCTCTCCCAGGTTCTCGGCATGTTGCGACCGCGCGGCAAAGGCGGCAGCGCCTGGGCCGTCGACGCCACGCGCGAGCTCTCGTTCCGGCACAAGCTCATGCTGGCTTTGGCGCTCGAGATCCTGGTCCTCGGCTTCCGTCAGTCGGAAACGCTCCGCCAGCATAAGGGGATCGTGGTGGAAGCCCCCTCTCATCCCGGCAACGCCATCGTCTGAGACGACGCTTCCGTCCGCCCCGGCGTTGCGGGGCCGCGAAGCGCGGTGCTATAGCCCGGCCCCTGACGCGCGTTCCGGCGCAGGTCCCGAGGTCCGAAGGCAGCATGTCGGTCGACGCAACCACAGTGAGGCGCATCGCGCATCTGGCGCGTATCGCGGTGAGCGACGAGGAGGTCGCGCCGCTTCAGGGCGAACTCAACGCCATTCTCGCCTTCGTCGAGCAACTCTCCGAAGTCGATGTCGAGGGCGTCGAGCCGATGACCTCGGTCACGCCGATGGCGATGAAGAAGCGCAGCGACGTGGTGACCGACGGGGGCCATGCCCGCGACATCGTCTTCAACGCCCCCGAGACCGAGGACCATTATTTCCTCGTGCCGAAGGTGGTGGAGTAGCGCGCTCGATTTCGTGATGCATGCCCGGCTCGGACCGCGCGGCGCCTGAGAATGGCGACGGGGTCCGGCGGGCTCTGAGGACAGCAGGCGGCATGACCCATCTCAACGAACTCACCCTGGCCGAGGCTCGCGACGGGCTCAAGGCCAAGGACTTCTCGGCAACCGACCTCGCCAAGGCCCATCTCTCGGCGATCGAGGCGGCGCGCGGCCTCAACGCCTACCTGCTGGAGACGCCCGATCGCGCCCTGCAGATGGCGGGGGTGGCCGACGCCAAGATCGCCTCCGGCGAGGCCCGGCCCCTCGAAGGCCTGCCGTTGGGCGTCAAGGACCTGTTCTGCACCCACGGGGTCGCCACCACGGCGGGCTCCAAGATCCTCGAAGGCTTCCAGCCGCATTACGAATCGGCGGTGACCCACAATCTGTGGCGCGACGGCGCGGTGATGCTGGGCAAGCTCAACCTCGACGAGTTCGCCATGGGCTCCTCCAACGAGACCTCGGCCTATGGCGACGTGGTCTCGCCCTGGCGCAGGGCCGGCTCCGAGACGAAGCTGGTGCCGGGCGGCTCCTCCGGCGGTTCGGCCGCTGCCGTGGCCGCGCATCTGTGTCTCGGCGCCACCGCCACCGATACCGGCGGTTCGATCCGCCAGCCCGCCGCCTTCACCGGCACCGTGGGCATCAAGCCGACCTACGGGCGCTGCTCGCGCTGGGGCACGGTGGCCTATGCCTCGTCCCTCGATCAGGCCGGCCCCATCGCCCGCACGGTGCGCGACTGCGCGATCCTGCTCGGCTCCATGTCCGGGGCGGATGCCCGCGACACCACCTGCGCCGACCTGGCGGTGCCCGATTTCGAGGCGGCGGTGGCGCGGGGCGTGAAGGGCCTCACCATCGGCATTCCGAAGGAATACCGGGTCGAGGGGATGTCCGCCGAGATCCAGGCTCTCTGGGACAAGGGCGCCGCGATGCTGAAGGATGCGGGCGCCACGATCCGCGAGATCTCGCTGCCGCATACCCGCTACGCGCTGCCGGCCTATTACATCGTGGCCCCGGCCGAGGCCTCGTCGAATCTCGCCCGCTACGACGGCGTGCGCTACGGCCTGCGCGTGCCCGGCAAGGACATCGCCGGGATGTACGAGAACACCCGCGCCGCCGGCTTCGGCCGCGAGGTGAAGCGCCGCATCATGATCGGCACCTACGTGCTCTCGGCCGGCTATTACGACGCCTATTACGTCCGCGCCCAGAAGATCCGCACCCTGATCAAGCGCGACTTCGAGGAGGCCTATGCCTCCGGCATCGACGCGATCCTCACCCCCGCCACCCCGTCCGCCGCCTTCGGCATCGGCGAGAAGGGCTCGGGCGATCCCGTGGAGATGTACCTGCAGGACGTCTTCACCATCACGGTGAACATGGCGGGCCTCCCCGGCATCTCGGTGCCGGCCGGGCTCGACGCGCAGGGGCTGCCGCTGGGGCTCCAGCTCATCGGCCGTCCCTTCGACGAGGAGACGCTGTTCGCCGCCGCCCAGGTCATCGAGACGGCGGCCGGGCGCACGCAGCTGCCGAAGGCGTGGTGGGCGTGAGCGGAAACCCGATGGCCGGCTTCGCCACCCAGAGCGAACGGAGCGCGGGTCCCCGCTCTTGGAAGGAGAGGGACAGGGTGAGGTGTGCGAACTCTCCGGACACCTCACACACTTCACCCCAACCCTCTCCTTTCAGGAAAGGGAGCGCGTCGCGGTCATCCCAATGCGCCGCCTCGCCTCAAGGACGCCACCGATGACCGTCCCGGTCTATCCCTTCGACGTCTGGATCTGGGCCGCGTTCGATCCCGTCCTGATCGCCATCGCGCTGGTCATGGGCTGGAAGTCGGACCAGTTCGTGAAGGTCATCCTCGTGTCGCTGATGGCCTTCGCGATTTCGGTGCTGGTGTCCTGGGCCGTCACGGCCATCGGCATTCCCTGGCCGGCGCCGGTGAGCCACGACGGACCGACCTTCTTTCCCATCCGCTGGATGGCGGGCTTCCTGTGGGGCACCCTGGGCTTCATCGCCCACCAGCTCTATCGCCTGCGCGCTTGACCGCGCCGGCCGGTCCTTCCACCTTTCCGGCGCGCCTTCGCGCCGCGCAACACTGAATCCGGGCCATCATGACCGTTGCCGTGAACCCCAAGAAACTCATCAAGGGCGGCCTGCACGACTGGGAGGTCGTGATCGGCATGGAGATCCATGCCCAGGTCACGAGCCGCTCGAAGCTGTTCTCCGGCGCGTCGACGGAATTCGGGGGCGAGCCCAACGACCACGTCTCCCTGGTGGACGCGGCGATGCCCGGCATGCTTCCCGTCATCAACGAGGAATGCGTAGCCCAGGCCGTCCGCACCGGCCTCGGCCTGAAGGCGCGGATCAACCACCGCTCGGTGTTCGACCGGAAGAACTACTTCTATCCGGACCTGCCGCAGGGCTACCAGATCAGCCAGTTCAAGGACCCCATCGTCGGCGAGGGCGAGGTGCTGGTGGACCTCCCCGAGGGCGAGACCATCACGGTGGGCATCGAGCGCCTGCACCTGGAGCAGGATGCCGGCAAGTCCCTGCACGACCAAAACCCCACCCAGAGCTTCGTCGACCTCAACCGTTCGGGCGTCGCCCTGATGGAAATCGTCTCGCGCCCCGACCTGCGTTCGTCCGAGGAGGCGCGCGCCTATGTCACCAAGCTGCGCACCATCCTGCGCTACCTCGGCACCTGCGACGGCGACATGGAAAAGGGTTCGCTCCGCGCCGACGTGAACGTCTCGGTGAGGAAGCCCGGCGAGCCGCTCGGCACCCGCTGCGAGATCAAGAACGTCAATTCGATCCGCTTCATCGGGCAGGCGATCGAGGTCGAGGCGCGTCGCCAGATCGCGATCATCGAGGATGGCGGCACAATCAGCCAGGAGACCCGGCTGTTCGATCCGGGCAAGGGCGAGACCCGCTCCATGCGCTCGAAGGAAGAGGCGCACGATTACCGTTACTTCCCCGACCCCGACCTGCTGCCGCTGGAATTCGACCAGGCCTACGTCGACTCCCTGGCCGAGGGCCTGCCGGAACTGCCGGACGCCAAGAAGGCGCGCTTCATCGAGTCCTACGGCCTCTCCCCCTACGATGCCGGCGTGCTCATCGCCGAGCGGTCCTCCGCCGATTATTTCGAGGCGGTGGCCAAGGGCCGCGACGGCAAGGCCGCGGCGAACTGGGTGATCAACGAGCTGTTCGGCCGCCTCAACAAGGAAGGCAAGGACATCGAGACGAGCCCGGTCTCGGCGACCCAACTCGGCGCCATCGTCGACCTCATCGGCGAAGGCGTCATCTCCGGCAAGATCGCCAAGGACCTGTTCGAGATCGTCTGGTCGGAAGGCGGAGATCCGCGCGCGCTCGTGGAATCCCGTGGGATGAAGCAGGTCACCGATACCGGCGCCATCGAGGCGGCGGTGGACGAGATCATCGCCAAGAACCCCGACAAGGTTCAGCAGGCCAAGGAAAAGCCGACCCTGCTCGGCTGGTTCGTCGGCCAGACCATGAAGGCCACCGGCGGCAAGGCCAACCCGGCGGCGGTGAACGCGCTGCTGAAGGCCAAGCTCGGGATCGAGTAGCGCCGTGCCGCCCCGTCGTCGAGGATAAAGCGTTGCGTTCGCGGTTCACACATATGATCCGCAAACTCGAGCCCAGCGATGCGGCAGCCTTTCGATCGCTCCGCCTCGACGGCCTCAGCCGCCACCCCGAAGCCTTCGGAGCGTCCTGGGAGACCGAAGCCGAGCAACCGCTCGCTTGGTTCACGGCGACCCTGGAGAAGCATGCCGTGTTCGGCGCTTGGGGTGGCGACGATGACCTCGTCGGCGCAGCCGGTCTCCATATCCCGGACTCACCCAAGCTTCGTCATAAGGCTACGCTCTGGGGCGTCTTCGTCAGGCCGGACGCGCGCGGAGGCGGCATCGGAACGGCTCTCATCGCCGCCGTGATCGACCACGCGGCGACATGTGTCGAGGATGTTGTTCTGTCTGTCGGAGCCACCAACACGACTGCGATCCGACGCTATGAAGCTGCCGGTTTCGTGAAATACGGCCTCGAACCGCGCGCCCTCAAGGTCGGCGATCGCTACCATGCGGAAGTCTTGATGATCTTGAGCCTCAGCCACGTCAGCCGAGGATGACGGATCGGCGGCGGAAGCGGTCGAGTTGGGGCATTCTGCGCATTCGAAGTCGTGCCGTATCGGCCGCTTCTGCGCCCCGAAGACCGCTTCCGTCCCGTGATTCGCGTCTGTGCTGCTCAACGTCCAGGCCGAATTAATCCCGGATGATCGTCGCAGCATCCTGCTGGGGTGGAGTCATTCCCGTCTCCTGCCTCTAAGTTGGTCGAGATCGACAACCGATCTACGCCTCCTCGTTGCTTGAGCTGTGCTTTGCTTCGAAGCACGTGATCAAGGTGCGACTAGTTCGTCCCTGCGTCAAGCCCCTATCTCATCTTTCCGGCAACTGTCTTCTTTCCCATTCTGCGACATCCTAAAAAGTGCTGCCCATTCAGGTGGTTGGCAAAAGATCTCCCGCGATCCGGGGCCGGGTTCAGGCGACGCTCCGAAGCGCCGCGCTGCTGTGCACAGAAGCGAGGGCGGGCATCCTTCCCGTCGCCGCCTCGTAATCGGCGGCCAGCTCCGCCGCGCCGCGCAAGCCTCCCGGCTCGTCACGGTAGCCGCCCGTGCCGGCGATGGCGCCGCCCTGCCATTGCCGCTCGATCGCGGCACGCTCGGACGTGACTTTGAAACCGGCGATGAAGGCATCCGCCGCCATGAGCAGGCGGCAGGCGCTCGGATGGTCGGCCACGGCGGCGGTGTAGTACCAGGGCGCGGGCGCGATGTTGCCGGGCACGATCTCGATGCGGCCACGCCACGGGCTGTCGGCGCCGGTGCAGGCCCAGTGCATGATCGGCGCGTCCACGGCGAAGGCATCGACCACGCCCTCGGCCAGGGCATCGTGGATGCGGCCCTGGTCGGTGATCGGCACGAGGCTGCCGAGGGTCGCCACCCGCCTTCCCTTCGCCTGGAGGTTCTCCGCCCAGCGCAGCCCGGCGGCTTCCAAGGTGGCGTAGGCGCTCGGATCGTTGATGATGCCCAGGGTCCGGCCCTCGAGGTCGGACAGGCTGCGGATGCGCGTGTCGCCGGCGCGGCGCGCCAGCACGTAATGGAGGTGGGTATAGGCCTGGGAATAGGCGATGGCGCCGAATCCCGGGCTCGGCGGCAGGGCCGACCAGACGATGTCGGCGGGTGCCTCGGCGGCGGTGCGGCCCGCATCGAGCAGTTCCGTGCACTGGTCCCAGGGGCATTCGACGAAGACCGGCGCGACGCCGAGGGAGCGCGCGAAGGCCGTGGCATAGGCGATGTCGAGGCCGAGCAGGGCGCCCCCGGCGGCCTTGCGGAAAGACAACCCCTTGAAATCGGGCTCCACGGCGATCCGCAGGGTACCGCGCGCCTGGATATCGTCGAGGAGATCGAAGCCCTCCGGACGGCGGGCGAGGCCGTGCCGGGCCGTGTCCGGCGCGGGCCGGCCCGAGGCGGCGGCCTGCAGGGTGGCATCGGCCAGAGCCAGGGCGCGGACGGCCTTGGCCTCCGTCCGGTCGATGCTGCTCTGCATGGCGCCGAGAGCCTCGCCGATGGAGGCGTTGCGGGCGCTGATCGCGGACACTTCGACGCCGACTCCGCCGAGGAGGGTCTCGATCCGGTCGGCGGTCGCCCGCACGGCGCCGGCCAGCCCGTCCAGGGCCTGGTCCGTCGAAACGCGAAGGGCGGCGAGATCGGCGCGGACATCGGAGAAATCGATGATGCCGGCCGCGTTGCGCGCGCTCTCCCGGGTCTGGTCGGCCAGGGCACGGACCTCGGCGGCGACGACGGCGAAGCCGCGCCCGTGTTCGCCGGCTCTCGCCGCCTCGATCGTCGCGTTCAGCGACAGCATCCGGATCGTCGCGCCGATCCCGTCGATGGCGGCGACGATCCGGCTCGCCTCGGCAGCCTTGGTGTCGATGCGCGCCCCGATGCGGGCGATCTCGGTATTGATCGCGCGCATGGCCTGCCCGACCGCATCCACGAGTTCCCCGCGAAGGCGCTCGGCCGTGCCCGCCGCCGTGTCGCGGCCGACGCTGCCGAGGGTCGCCGCCAGGGAACGGTCGACGCCGGTTGATTGTCGACGGATCTCGCGGGTGAAGCTTCCGGCCTGTCCATTGGCGCGGGCAGCGTGGCGCATGAGCGTCGCCATGCCGGCGAGCGCGGCGGAGACGCCCGCACTGTCCGGAGCGGAGGTCACGTCGCTGGAAAGATCGTCGAGCGATGTCGGCAAGTGATGTCACCTAGCAGAGGAAACATCCACAAGATTACCCGAAGTCCATTAAACATGGCTGAAGGCTATCTCTCATGGATGCTTAATTTGACGGCATGACTGAGGAATTTCGCGCCTCCCCGGCCGGGATGCCCCGCCGGGGATCCGGAGAGGCCGCTTCCTCGGGGTGACGCTCGCCGGTGGCAAAAAGCCGGCCACGTCAACGCGTCGTGCGATAGCGCTCCGCGGCCTGGTCCTGCGCGAAGTTGGGCAGCATGGCCATCCTGGCCATCTGGTAGCTGTCCCACTGCCCGGCATCGGGAAGCGGCGGAATGGTCACGGTCTCGCGCCGGTCGAACCCGACGAGGGCAGCATCGACCAGGTCACCGGCCTCCATCACGCCCGACATCGTATTCACGTCGGCACCGGAGCGCCCCCAGATCTCCGTGCGGGTGGCCGCCGGCAGGACTGCCTGGACGTAGACGCCCTTGGGGCCGAGTTCGAGATGGAGACCCTGGCTCAGATACAGGACGAAGGCCTTGGTGGCGCCGTAGACCGTCATGCCGAATTCGGGCGCGAGGCCGACGACCGAACCGATATTCACGATGGCCCCCTCGCCGGACGCGGCAAAACGGGGTGCCACGGCGCCTGCCAGCCGGGTGAGGGCGGTGACGTTGAGGCCGATGAGGTCGGCCATCCGCTCGGTCGACTGATCCTCGAATCGTCCGAGAAGGGCGGCGCCGGCATTGTTGATCAGAATGCCGATCCGGGCATCCTCGCGCAGCCGGGTCTCGACGCGGGTCAGATCGTCGGCCTTCGTCAGATCGGCCGGAAGGACGTCGACGGCGACTCCCGTCTCGCCGCGAAGTCGCTGGGCCAGGGAGCCCAGCCTGTCGGCGTCACGTGCGACGAGAACGAGATCGTGGCCTCGCTTGGCGAAGCGGTCGGCATAGACGGTGCCGATACCCGACGAGGCGCCGGTGACGAGGATGGTGGGTCTGCTGGCCATGACGGAACTGCCTATCGATTAACATGATGGATATCATGTCAACCAAACATGATGACCGTCATAATTATCGTCAAGCCGTGGCCGTCGGGGTTTGAGTGAGGTGGCGCACATGAAGCTCGGTCGGGGGCAGGTGGCGGAGAATCGGCGGGCCGCCATCGGCGGTTGGGCCAATCCGGTCGGCGCCTTGGTGCTCGCGCGCATGAGCGACGATCCCGCCTTGTCCGACGACCCGCTCACGGAGGCGCGCGCCTGGCTCGGGCGGGACGAAGGCTCCTGATCCGCGGCGCGATCCGGTCGCGCGGTCGCGGAACGCTATCGCCGCGGTTCGGTCGATGCCGGGGCGTCGCCTCCGGCGAAGCGGTCGCGCAGGGTGTTCCAGAGCTTGCCGCCATGGGCACCGGGCTCGCCCACGGAGACGGTGGCATTCATGCCGGCCACCAGGGTGACGCCGTCGGGGACCCTGTCGATGCGGATCCGTACGGGGACGCGCTGGGCGAGGCGCACCCAGGTATAGACCGGGTCGACATTGGGCAGGCCCTGCGTGCTCGGCGACGCGTTGGCGTTGCTGATGCCGAGGGTGATGCTCTCCACCCGGCCGTCGATGAGGGCCGAGTAGCCGAGGAGTTCGGCCTTCGCCCCGTCGCCCACATGGATATGGGCCAGCTTCGTCTCCTCGAAATAGCCGTCGATCCAGAACGAATCGGTATCGATCACCGCGACGTTGACGGTGCCGGCGGTGGCGTAGTCGCCCGCGCGCAGGAGGAGGTTGGTGACGCGCCCGTTCACCGGCGAGCGCACTTCCGTGCGCCCCCGGTTGACCCGGGCCTGATGCAGTTGCGCCTTCGCGGAGGCGAGCGCCGCCTCCGCGATCTTGGCGGTGCCCGCATATTGCTGCTTCTCCTCCACCGAGGTGGAGAGGGTGGTCAGGGCCTCGCGCCGGGCCGCCTGGGTGCGCTTCACCTGAAGGTCGGCCTCGCGGTTCTCCAGCTCGGCCTGGGCGGTGGCGATGGCAATGTCGAAATCGACCGGGTCGATCACGTAGAGAACCTCGCCCCTGGCGACGTTCTGGTTGTCGGTGACGCGCAGTTCGGCGATCTGGCCGGAGACCTGGGGCGCCACGCTGGCCACCTGCACGCGGACGCGCCCGTCGCGGGTCCAGGGCGCGGTGACGTAGAACTGCCAGACCAGGGCGGCCGCCACGCAGGCGCAGGCCAGGATCACCACGGTCGCCAGCACCCGCAACACGCGCCACCACCGGCGCCTCGCAAGGGCCGGTGTGCGCTCGCGGGAGGGGGAGGCATCGGAGAGATCGTCGTCGGCCATTGTCAGGCAGGACCCATGTCGGCGGGACAGATTGCTCAGAAGAGAACGATGAGAAGCGCGAGGATGCAGACAAAGATCCCCGCCTCGGCCAGCGGCGGGTTGGCGACGTAGCGGCTGAAGCGGAGGCGGCTGAAGCCGAAGCGCAGGAGCACCATGATGGCCAGGGCCGCCAGCACATAGGCGACGAAGGGCGAGATCAGGACGCCGCCGAGATCGATGTCATGCCGCATGGGGTGCCTCCATCAGGCCGGTCGCAGGAGGCCGAGGCGGCGCAGGAGACGGTGCTGGCTCTCCATGACGCCCCCCGCCGTCACGAGGTCGCTGACGAGGCGGGCGATGTGGAGCCGCGTCGGGGCGTTCATGGATCGGCCGTGACGGAGGAACGCGCGAACGGACCGGGCGAGCGTGGCCGCGTCCGCCGCCTCCAGTCCCTCCCGCGCCTGCCTCATGGCATCGTTCAGGGCGGGATCGTCGGGGAGACGGCACAGCTGGACATGGGCGCGGGCGGCGGCGGATTCGAGGCGGGCCAGGTCGAAGGCGCGGTCCAGGCTCGCCGCGCGGACGGCGCCGCTCCCCGAACTCCACTGCGAGAATTGCAGCAGCCGGTCGCTGTTGAGGCTGGTACGGGTCGTGGCGTCGCCGCCATCGCCGGCCAGTGCGTCCAGAACCGAATCCCGGGCCGAATCGAGGGCGAAGACGCGGCGCTGGGCGCGCGAGATCGGCAGCACGATCCGCACCGCGACGAACAGGATGCACGCCGCCATGGTCACCAGGAACGCGTTCGTGAGGAAGGTCTGCGCGTCGTAGGTCTGCGGATTGGACGGCGACAGGAGGACCATGAAGAACACGAGCAGGATGAAGCCGATTCCGAAGGTCGGCGGGTTCAGGCTGAGAAAGCACGCCACGAAGACCACGGGCGCGATGGCGATGGCGAGGAGCGGGAAGCCCTGCTCGCCCCCCAGGACGCCGAACAGCACGATCCCGGCGCAGAGGGCCGCGAGGGGCATCCCGATGAGGACGCCGCGGGCGAAAGCCTTCGAGTCCGGCGCGATGGCCGAGAGCGAACAGGTCGCCGCCACCTGCACCAGGGCGAAGGACGTGGCGGGCCAGCCGGCGGCGACGAGGAGGAGGGCGGTGGCGGCAAAGGCGATCCCCACCCGCGCCGCGCCGCGGAGGGCCACGGGCAGGTCGCGATGCGTCGGCAGGGCGACGTCGCGCCTCGGTCGGCAACCCGTGGAGAGGGCGTTCAGACCGTCCTCGGCGAAGGAGACCGCGCGGGCGAAATCGAGACCGCGCTGGAGAGCCAGAATCTCCAGAGGATCGCTCGTCCCGCCCTGGATCGCCTCGTCCACCAGGGCGCCGAGGCGGTCCGAGGCCGCGTCGGCATCGGACCCCGCCTCGGTCAGGCCGAGGCAGATCCGCCGGGCCTCGGCGACGGCCTCGCTGTCGCGGCCCAGCATCCTGCCGGCGGCGGTGAAGGCGCGGCTCGCCGCCGCCATGGCATAGAGCGCGGCGATGGCACTGCGCGCGCCGGCGGCCCGGCGCGCGCCGTCATCGAGTTCGCCGCCGATGGCGCTGGCATCGGCGCGCATCACCGCGATCCGGCGGATCAGCGCCGCCGCCCGCTCCGAGCCGGGATCCGCCTGGGACAGGGTCTCGCTGGCGAAGACCCGGGTGGCCGAGAAGGCCTCCGAGAGGGGCTTGCGCAGGGTGCGCCATGTACTCGGCGAGGCGAGGGCGTCGTTGATGAAGGTGATGGCGACGATGCCGATGGTGATCGCCGCGACGCGGTCGATGGCGGCGTCGAAGACCGCCTGCGGCGTGTCGATATGGGCAACGGCGACGATGGCGACGGTGTAGCCCGCGAGCATCGCGCCATAGGCCCGCGTGTCCTGCAGGAAGTGGGCGACGAAGACGCAGAGGCCGAGCCAGGTCGCCACGGAGACCAGGAGGAGAACCCTGTCCTGTCCGAACGCACCGATCAGCAGGATCGATATCGCGCCCCCCGCCAGGGTGCCGAGAAAGCGGTACAGCGCCTTGGACAGGGCCTGGCCGCGTTTGGGCTGGGCCAGGATCGCCACGCAGACGGCGGCCGACGAGGCGCCGGAGAGCTGGAGCCAGAAGGCGGCGTAGAGCGCCAGCACCATGGCGAGCCAGATCCGCAGGGCGAAGGCCCAGGCGGAAGGCGCGGGGACGATGCGCTCGATGAGCGAGAGCGCGCGGTCGGCCGGGGAGGGGCGTGGTCCGGCGGAAACCCCGCTCACGGAGAGGACCCGGCCGCCGCCGCATCCGCGGCCTTGGCCGCAACCCGCATCTGCCACAGGCAGAGGAGGGGCGTCACCACCAGTTCCATCGCCAGGGCACCCAGCATCACCGCCGAGGGCAGGCCGGTGAGGTAGAGGCCCAGCAACCGCGCCAGCCCGCCGAGCACGACCACGAGGGTCAGGAACCGGAACAGGCGCGATTTCGCTTCGATGGCCGGAACGCAGCTCCAGAACAGGATGCCGATTCCCGTCAGCAGGCCCGACAGGTAGCGGAAATGGCTGTCGGCGGAGATCTGGGACAGGCTGTCGCCGCCGACGCCTCCGAGGCCGAACAGGATTCCGAAGAGCCCCGAGGCCACCGGTATCATCGCGGCCACCGCCACGACCCGCTGCAGCGCCTCGCGCTCCCGCATCCGTCCGTTCCCCTGTTACGGCCCGGCGGATCCCTCCCGCGCACCGGTTCCCAGCGGAACTAGATCAGGCCTTGATCTCCTTCAAGCGCTTGACGCATTTGCTGAAATATTGCGGCCATTTCGGCCCCTGCGCCGCCTTGTCGGCCACCGAGAGGGCGCGCCATTCGGCACCGCACTTCTTCTGCCGCTCCCGAGCAGCACTCTGCCCGACAGTCGGCTCCTTCGCGCCGGACTCGGGCGAGGCGGCCACGGGGTCCTTGGCGGAGGCCATGGCCGTGAAACCCAGCATCATCGACGCCGCGACCACCACGGCTGGAAGAAAAGGAAACCGCATGATTGCAACCCCAGGTCGTTGTCCTGCGCTCACGGTGAGGCGCCGGAACCGGCACCATCACAGCCAGAAGTCGGGCAAAGGGCAAGGTCCTTCGCCGTGCCGCGGCGCACCGTCCACCGTTCAATGACGGCGTGGATCCTGCAACCATCCGCCCTGCGCCCGGTTTGATCCGGCTCTATGACGCGACCCTGACAGGAGCGGAACGTTTCCCATGGCCGCCGCCACCCAGAAGCCCATCGACCTCCACACCTGGGGTACGCCCAACGGTTGGAAGATCCCCATCATGCTCGAGGAGTGTGGGCTGCCCTACCGGGTGGTGCCGGTGAACATCGGCAAGGGCGACCAGATGGCGCCGGATTTCCTGGCGATCTCGCCCAACAACAAGATCCCGGCCATCGTTGACCCGGAGGGTCCGGGGGCCAGGCCGATCACGGTCTTCGAATCGGGGGCGATCCTGCAATATCTCGGTCGCAAGACCGGCTGTCTCTACCCCGTCGACGAGCGCGCCCGGACGATGGTGGACGAGTGGCTGTTCTGGCAGGTGGGGGGCTTCGGTCCGATGCTCGGCCAGATGCACCATTTTCGCATCTACGCGGAGGAGAAGATCCCTTACGCCATCGAACGGTTCTCGGCGGAATCGCACCGCCTCTACGGCGTACTCGACCGGCGCCTCGCGGATCGCGACTACATCGCCGATACGTATTCCATCGCCGATATCGCGCTCCTGACCTGGGCCAAGCATCACGAGAAGCAGGGGATCGATCTGGCGGCCCTGCCGAATGTCCGGCGCTGGCTCGACACCGTCCTGGCGAGGCCCGCCGTGAAACGGGGCCTCGCCGCGATCTGACGCGTTACTTCTTGGCTTCGACCTGAGGCGCGGCCGGCTTGGCCGCGGGCTTCGGCGCCGGCTTGGGGGCCATCTCGGCGGCCGGAACGACGGCGGCCTGCTGGTTCACGTCCGGCACGCGGGTCCAGGTCTCCGAGCCGCACAGAACCTTGAGGAGGCATCCGGACACGCTGAGTTCGGAGCCGGATTCACGCTCCAGGCTGACCTGATAGATCTTGCCCTCGTCGATGTTGTAGATATCGCCCGAGAACTTCTCCTCGTCGGGGGCGAGACCCTCGATGAGCTGCAGGCCGATGACCGGGCGCAGGCGCTTCTTCGGGTCTGGGTTCTTGGCGTCGGTGCGCGGGGCGCCCGTCTCCGTGGTCGGGGTCTTCAGCCAGACGACCTTGCCGCAGACATTCGCGTTGTTCGCGCCGCAATGATCGATGCGGATCTTGGCGCGGCCGTCCTTCGTGAGCCAGGTACCGGAGGGGTCCTTCGAAGGGGCGGCAGAGGCGGCGACAAGTCCGGAGAGCAGGAAGGCGGAGGTCAGGGCAACGCGCATGGCTTTTGGTCTCCTGGTGCCTGTGAAGGGCCGCGACGCACTGGCGGGAGCGTCGCGAAGGGTCGTGAGCCTTGGTGTCGAATTCGTCTGGGGCGACAACACCCCCGCAATCAGGCGATTTTCCGGCAGTGTTGCGCCGGAGCCATGGCCAAACGAATTCCGCTGTGGATGCCCGCCTTTCGTCCGTCGGGTTGAGGCAACGGGGCGTGGCCGCTATAAGCCGCCCGCCGAAGCCGTTTTCGGCCGAGCGACATCAACCGGACTGATCATGGCCACCGAGCGCACTTTCTCCATCCTGAAGCCCGACGCGACCAAGCGGAACCTCACCGGAGCGGTGAATGCCGTGATCGAGAAGGCGGGCCTGCGCATCGTCGGCCAGCGTCGCATCCAGATGACCCAGGCCCAGGCCGAAAAGTTCTATGAGATTCACAAGGAGCGCCCGTTCTTCGGGGAACTCGTCTCCTTCATGACCTCGGGTCCCGTCGTCGTGCAGGTGATCGAGGGCGAGAACGCCGTCGCCGCCTACCGCACCGTGATGGGCGCCACCAACCCGGCCAATGCCGACGAGGGCACCATCCGCAAGACCTTCTCCGAGTCGGTCGGCGAGAACACCGTGCACGGTTCGGACAGCGCCGAGAACGCGAAGATCGAGATCGCGCAGTTCTTCCAGGATTCCGACATCGTCGGCTGAACCTGTTCAGGTTCGCGCTCCCCGGGCGGGTTTTCTCGGCATTCGCCAAGAGATCCCGCGCGACGTCGTTCGATAGGGCATCGGTTCCTTCCGGGAACCGGGATACGCGCAACGGAACGATGCTTGGTGTGGCGCGAACGCTCTTGCGCGGGAGTCCCGCCGGGCGTGAAAGGAATTCCCTTATCCAAATCCCTTTCACGGACCCCACATTCCATGCGCTCCATCGCTCCGCGCACCGGCCGGATCCTGCTCGCCGCCGGCCTCATCTCCCTGCTCGCCGCGTGTAACGCGAACAAGGGTACGCCCACGGCCTCCCTCGAAGGCTACACGCCCGATCCGGCCCTAAAGACGGCCTCCGCCGGCAACCTCACCGGACGCGTGCGCCACGCCTGCACGGTGACCCAGTCCCGCCTGCAGAGCGTCCCCGAGGCGTCGCTCGCCCGCCCGTGTGGCTGCTACGCCAAGCAGACCCTGGCGAGCCTCAACCCGGCCGAGCTCGAATCCTACCGCACCACCGGCTACTTCAACGATTCCGCCCGCGCCAAGGCGCTCGCGGCCCTCGACAGCTGCCAGCTGCCGCGCCCGGCATAGGCCATTCGACAAGAGGCCTCGGCGGAGCACCGTCTACGCCGGGATTTTGAGACGAAGCGCGTTTGCTTTGGCAAGCCAACGCTTCGGCTCGCTTAGGTCGCTGGGGTGTCGACGGTACTGAAACCAGAAGCGGTGATAACTTTTCCCAAACGTGCTTAGAGAAAAGTCGCCGGCTCGATCCCGAACCGCGTCGCCAAGCGCTTGATCTGACCGAGGTTGAGGTCACGCTTGCCACTTAGAATTTCGGACACGACACCCTGGCTCCCGATCTCGGGCAGATCACTCTGCTTCACGCCGTTCTGCTCCATGAGCAGTCGCAGGATCTCGGCGGGCGGCACATCCGGCAGACCGTGATGCGTTCTGTCGTAATCGGCGATGAACCCGCCGAGGAGACCGAGCACCCCCGCGAGGGGATGATGGTCCTCACCAGCACCTGCATCGAGAAGGCCGTTCATCACGTCCACCGCAGTCTCGTACTCGGCGTCAGTCCGGATCACGCGAAGCGGCACATAATCCGATATGGCCCGAAAATGACCCGCGATCGTATCGACGTCAGCACGGCTCAAGCTCACAGATTCCATGCATCGTACTCCTTGTGCGTAAAGACGTGCCGGACAAATAATTTTTGCGTATCGAAGTGAATTGCGGCGATCAGCCGGTATTTATTGCCTCCGACATCAAAGACATAATAGCCACGCGCCCGATCTACTGTATTGAACGTCTTCTTGAGCTCGGAAAAATTTGCAAATCCATTCGTCTCCACGATCTTGCGCCAAGCCTGCAAAGGAGCAGACGCGCTTGCGTGAGTGGCTGCGAATGCGACGAGAGACTTGTTCGAAATAACCCGCATGACTATTCGTATCTCAAAATGAGATTCGACGCAACGGATTCATCTCATTTTGAGATGACCGGCTGATCAGCTCGATCTCACCCTGCCGACGGAAGGCTGATCAACGCTCCGTCCGCCGCAGCGATGTCCTCGGCGAAGACCACGCGCCCGTCCTCAAGCTTCGCCCGTCCGCCGGCAATCAGCGCCAAGGCGCGCGGATAGAGCCGATGCTCCTGGACGAGGATGCGCGCCGCGAGGCTGTCGGCATCGTCGCCGGGCAGGACGGGAACGGCGGCCTGGGCCACGATCGGACCCGCATCGAGTTCCGGCACCACGTAATGCACCGTGCAGCCGTGCAGGCGCACGCCCGCCGCCAGGGCCTGCTCATGGGTGTGGACGCCGCGGAACAGCGGCAGCAACGAGGGATGGATGTTGATCATCCGTCCGGCCCAGGATTCGACGAAGCCGGCGGAGAGGATCCGCATGAACCCGGCGAGAACCACGAGTTCGATTCCGGCCGCTTCGAGTTCCGCGTTCAGGGCGGCATCGAAGCCTGCCCTGTCGGGATAGGCGCGGTGATCGAGGGCCTTCGTGGCGATCCCGGCACTCGCGGCATGGGCGAGCCCGCCCGCCTCCGGCCGGTTGGAGGCGACGAGAACGATCTCGGCGGGATAATCCGGCGCCTTTGCGGCCTCGATCAGCGAGACCATGTTCGAGCCGCGTCCCGAGATCAGGATCGCCACCCGCATCCTGGCGCGCGGGGCCGTCACAGGGCGAGCTTGCCCTGGAAGGTCACCGCTTCCGGTCCGCGCTCGGTGATGAGCCCGAGTCGGATCGGCGAGGCACCGGCGGTATCGAGCGCCCGGGTCACCGCCGACACGCTCTCCGGCGAGACCACCGCCACCATGCCGATGCCGCAATTGAAGGTCCGCAGCATTTCGGATTCGGCGACCCCGCCGACCTTCGAGATCCATCCGAAGACGGGCGGCGGAATGATCGCGTCGAGATCGATGGCGATGCCGACGCCGTCGGGCAGGACGCGGGGCAGGTTGTCGGGAAAGCCGCCGCCGGTGATGTGGGCGAGGGCCTTGATCCCGTCCGTGGCCTTCAACGCGGCGAGGAGCGGCTTCACGTAGATCCGGGTCGGCTCCAGCAGGGCGTCACCGAGCGAGCGCGACGGTTCGAACGGGGCCGGGTCGTCGTAGGAGAGGCCGCTCGCCTCGACGATCCGGCGGACCAGCGAGAATCCGTTGGAATGCACGCCGGAGGACGGCAGGCCGAGGACGACGTCGCCGGGGGCGATGCCGGGGCGTGGCAGGAGCTTTCCACGCTCGGCGGCGCCGACGCTGAACCCGGCGAGGTCGTAATCCGAGCCGTCGTAGAGGCCGGGCATCTCGGCGGTCTCGCCGCCGATCAGGGCGCAGCCGGCCAGCCGGCAGCCCGCCGCGATGCCGCGCACGATGTCGGTGCCGACGCCGGGGACCAGCTTGCCGGTGGCGTAATAGTCGAGGAAGAACAGCGGCTCGGCGCCCTGGACGATGATGTCGTTCACGCACATCGCCACGAGATCGACGCCGATCGTGTCGTGGCGGCCGGTCTCGATGGCGATCTTCACCTTGGTGCCGACGCCGTCATTGGCCGCCACCAGGATCGGGTCGGAGAAGCCGGCCGCCTTGAGGTCGAACAGCCCGCCGAACCCGCCGATCTCGGCATCCGCCCCGGGCCGGCGGGTGGAGCGGACCAGCGGTTTGATCGTCTCGACCATGGCGTTGCCCGCATCGATGTCGACGCCCGCATCCGCGTAGGTCATTCCGTTCCGGCTCTCGCCGTTCTTGCTCTCGGCCGTCATCGGCACCTCGTCTCAACGTCCTGTCCCGGCTGCTCTAACGGGTCGCGGCGGTCTCGGCGAGTCGTCGCGGACGAGTTCGGCACCCGGTGCCGGGCGCGGAAGCACATTTCGATCGACTCCACCGTTCAACGGGCGCGGCACCGGGCGCGCCGATCCCGCGCCCGCTTCGATGAAACGGGCAGGCAACGCCTTGCGCGGACCGGAGCATCGTCCTCAGGCGGCGCGAAGCTGCGCCAGAAAACGGGTGACCTCGGCATCGAGATGGTCGGCATCGCAGGAGACCGAGGAGGCGACGGAAAGCACCCGCTCGGCCGCCCCGCCGGCCCTCTGCGCCGCGTCGGCGACGTCGCCGATATGAGACGTGACCTGACCGGTGCCATCGGCGGTCTGGCGGATGTTGCGAACGATCTCCCGGGTCGCCGCCCCCTGCTCCTCCACCGCGGCCGCGATCGCGCTCGAGATCCCGCTCAAGTCGTCGATACGCCCGGCGATGGCGCCGATCGCCGTCACCGCCTCCCGGGTGACCGACTGGATGTCGCCGATCTGGGAGGCGATCTCGTCGGTGGCCCTGGCGGTCTGGGTGGCGAGTTCCTTGACCTCGGCCGCCACCACCGCGAAGCCGCGTCCCGCCTCGCCGGCACGCGCGGCCTCGATGGTGGCGTTGAGAGCGAGCAAATTGGTCTGGCCGGCGATACCGTTGATCATCGCCACCACGTCGCCGACACGGGTCGCAGCCCGGCTCAGATCCTGGACCAGCCCGGCGGTGCGCCCGGCCTCCGTCGCGCTCGCCTGCGTCAGCGCCGCCGAACTGTCGACCTGACGGCCGACCTCCGACACCGAGGCACTGAGTTGCTCCGCCGCTGCCGCTACGGCGGCGACGTTGGCCGAGGCCTCCTCCGCGGCACGGATCACCGCGCCGGAACGGTCGGCGGTGTCGCCGGCCATCTGCGACATCGCCTGCGCGGTGTCCTGCAGCTCGCCCACGGAGGTCGCTACGGCGCGGACGATGCCGCCGAAAGCCGCCTCGAAGGCCTGCGCCAGGGTCTCGGTCTGAGACCGGCGCGCGCTCTCGCGCTGTCGGGTTTCGCGGGCGTGGCGCTCCGCCACGTCCCGGGCGAGGTTGGCCTTGAACGCTTCGAGCCCCCGGGCGAGGCTGCCGACCTCGTCCCGGCGGTCCAGGCAGGGCACCGCGGCGGCGTAATCGCCTTCAGCGATCCGGCCCATGGCCAGGCCGACCGCGCCGTAGCCGCGGACCAGCGCCTCATGGGCGAACCAGCCGAGAGCCAGGAAGGTGGCGACGGTGGCGACCAGCGTGCCGACGACGGCGGCGAAGTAGAAGTGCGCCCGGGCTTCGTCCGCCGCGACGGCCGCGTCGGTGCGGGACTGCATCAGCCCGTAGAACGCGTCGAGCGGCTTCATGATCTGCGCCTTGAAACCGTGATAGGCCTCCGAATGGACGAGCCCGATCGCCCGATCGCGGTCTCGGGCCGGGTCCGGCTGTGCCAGGGGCTGGCCATCCTTGTCCTTGCCCTCGACGAGATTCATCGCCTCGACTTCGAGATGAACCAGCCCGTCCGAATTCCGGACGGATTCCGCCAGCATGTCGGTTTCCTGCCGGCTGAAGCCGAGACGCTTCATCAGGTCGTGCACCGACACGGTCTCGCCGTCGGGGCGCGGCTTCGCCACGCCGGCCGCGACGAAATCCCAGTAGATGCGATGATACTCCTCCGGGCGCGGCTTACGGCCGGAGCGGATGTCGAGGATGTCGAGGTATTGTTGTTTGTACGACGCATCGCCGGTGACGACGTAGGTGCGGCCGAGCCGGGTGAGGTCGTCCGAACTCTGCCGGATCTCGTCGGCGAGGAGGATCGATTTCTGACGGGTCGCGTATGCCGCGCTCACCTGGTCGACAGCCCGTGCATAAAGGATGATGGACCCGGCCAGCAGCAGGCTGGATACCAGCATAGCCGTGATCAGACCAATAAATCTGTGCGATAGACTCATTGTACCCCCCCGATTTGGGGGAAATTACAGTCTAGCTCGTTAAAAATCTGCTTTCTTGAGAATGAAAGTCGTTCAAGCCCGTTCCCCGGCCGCGGGCCGTGCGGGGCCTTCGCGGACGAGCCTTGACCCCGCCGCACCGCCTTCCCACTCTTGTGCGCGGGCGACGGGCGAGACGGAGGAGGGCCGATGCGCGGCAGGGCGGTGATCGGACTGGTGGGCCTCGGCGTCATCGCGCTGCTGCTCTACCTGCTCTCGGGGGTGATGCTGCCTTTCGTGGCGGGTCTGGCGCTCGCCTACCTCCTTGATCCCATGGCCGACAGGCTCCAGCGCTTCGGCCTCGGCCGACTCTCGGCCTCGCTCCTGATCCTGGCCATGTTCGTCGTCGGGCTCGTGGTCCTGCTGCTGATCGTGGTGCCCCTGGCCGCCAACCAGATTTCAGCGCTCGTGACGACCCTCCCCGGTATGATCTCGCGATTGCAGGGCATCATCGTCGAGCGGGTCGGGCCGATCCTGACGCGTGTCGGCGGCGCGGACGTCCTCAACGATCTGCAATCCTCCGTCGGAACCCTGGTGGGGCAGGGCGGGACCTGGTTCCTGGCCTTCCTCAAGTCCCTGTGGTCCGGCAGCCAGGCGCTGGTCTCCATCGCCTCGCTGCTCGTCGTCACCCCGGTCGTGGCCTTCTACCTTCTGGTCGACTGGGACCGGATGGTCGCCACCGTCGACGGCTGGACGCCGCCACGCCACCGCACCACCGTGCGCCGCCTGGCCGGCGAGATCGACCGCGCGATCATCGGCTTCGTCCGCGGGCAGACCCTGGTCTGCCTCATCCTGGGGACGTTCTACGCCGTGGGCCTGTTCTTCGTCGGCGTGAATTTCGGCGTTCTGATCGGGATGATCGCGGGCTTCCTCACCTTCATCCCCTATGTCGGTACCCTCGTCGGGTTCCTGCTCTCGGTGGGCGTCGCCCTGGTCCAGTTCTGGCCGACTTCCGATTGGCTCCATATCGGGCTGACCGTCGCCGTGTTCGTGGTGGGCCAGTTCTTCGAAGGCAACGTCATCTCGCCCAAGCTTGTGGGCGATTCGGTCGGCCTGCATCCGGTCTGGCTGATGTTCGCGCTCCTCGCCTTCGGCTCGCTGTTCGGGTTCCTCGGCCTGCTGCTCGCCGTCCCCGTCGCGGCCTCCATCGGCGTCATCGTCCGGTTCGCGATCGCGCGTTATCTCCAGAGTCCGCTCTACTATGCGGAAGAACCGATCCTGATTCAGAAGCGCGAGGGATGAGATCGCCGATGCGCGAGGCCGCCCCCCCGAAGCAGCTCGCCTTCGACCTGCCCCTCGATCCCCGTTACGGCCGGGAGGATTTCCTCGTGGGACCGGCCAACGAGGCGGCCTACGGGCTGATCGAAGCCTGGCCGCGCTGGCCCGATACGGTCTGCCTCATCACCGGGCCGTCGGGCAGCGGAAAGAGCCATCTCGCGTCGATCTGGGCGACGCGTTCCCATGCCTGGACCGTCCCGGCTTCCGAGGTCACCGCCGATTCGGTGACGCATCTCGTCTCCAACGGTGCCCTGGTCATCGAAGATATCGACCGCCCCGAGGGCCGTGAGGAGGCGGCCCTGTTCCACCTCCTCAACCTCGCCCGCGAGAATGGCAGCCCTGTCCTCATCACGGCGGCCGCACCGGTGGAGGCGCTCGGCCTCGCCACCGCCGATCTGCGCTCACGCCTGAGACTGGCGCCGGGCGCCACCATCCTGCCCCCCGACGACGCGCTGATGCGGGCGGTGCTGGTCAAGCTCTTCGTCGACCGCCAGCTCGTGGTCGACCTCAGCGTCGTCGAGGCCATCGCCCTGCGGATCGACCGCTCCCTCGCCAGGGCCAGGGCCGTGGTGGCCGAACTCGACCGTGACGCCCTGAGACGTGGCCGCCGCATCACGAGGCCCTTGGCCATGGCGGTGCTGGCGGAGCTCGGTGTGTCGGACGGCGAGGCCGACGACGACGATGCGCCGGCCTGATCGCCCGCTCGTCCCGATTGTCATGGAATTGTCAGACGCGACGGCCCGGCAGCATGCTACGAGGCCGCTCGTTTCAGTAGAGTGAGGAGAAGACCCGTTGCCGGAAATGGATTCGGACGCGATCGCCCAGGGGTCGGACAGCGAGAGGACGGCTGTCGAGGAGCGGAAGATCGCTCCGGCCAGCGACTCCACCGACGAGACCCGCTCCGGTGACGACGGCCACGGCCCCGTGGTGCCCGAATCCGTGCCGCAAAAGCGCCCCGCCGCCCGGCGCCGACCGGCGGAGGCTGGTCCGGTTCGCGTCGCGACCGTCCGGGCCCAAGCCACGAAGACAGCGCCGAAGCCCGGCCCCGGAGCCACTCTCCCGGCCGACGCGGCCTCGATCGGCGAGGCCTCCGAGGCAGAGACGGAATCAGGCTCCATTTTGGCGGAGACGATCATGGCCGACACGGCGACTGAACGAGCGACAGCCGAACCCGTGGCGCGGGAGACCGTGCTCGCCGCCGGCCGCGCCCTGCGCCATTCGCCCGAGCGCTTCGTGAACCGGGAACTCTCCTGGCTGCAGTTCAACCGCCGGGTGCTGGAGGAAGCCTCCAACACCAGCCACCCGCTGCTGGAGCAGCTGCGCTTCCTCTCGATCTCGGCCAACAACCTCGACGAGTTCTTCATGGTCCGCGTGGCGGGCCTGCACGACCAGGTCCGCGCCGGCCTGATCCAGCCGTCGCAGGACGGGCTGAGCCCGTCCGAGCAGCTTAGCCGCATCGGTTCCGAGGTCTCGCGCCTCGCCCTCGACCAGCAGCGGCGCTGGCGCGAGTTGCGCGACGACCTTCACGGTGTCGGCATCGATCTGGTGGAGCCCGGCGATCTCAGTCCCGATCACAAGGCCTGGCTGGAGGAGTACTTCCTCAGCCACGTCTTCCCGGTGCTGACGCCGCTCGCCATCGACCCGGCCCATCCGTTCCCGTTCCTGTCGAACCTCGGCTCCAGCATCGCCCTGATGATGGTGCGGCCCCGCGACGGGCGCACCCTGCGCGCCCTGATCCGCCTGCCCGCCGTCCTCGACCGCTTCGTGCGCCTGCCGGAGGTCACGGGGGAATCCACCGCCCGCTTCATCGCCATCGAGCAGGTCATCGTCCTGTTCACCGGCCGCCTGTTCCCCGGCTACTTCGTCAAGGGGCAGGGGGCGTTCCGGGTGATCCGCGATTCCGACCTCGAGATCGAGGAGGAGGCCGAGGACCTCGTCCTGCATTTCGAAAGCGCCCTGAAGCAGCGCCGCCGCGGCGTCGTCATCAGGCTCGAGGTCGAGACCGGGATGCCGGAGGATCTGCGCGCCTTCGTCGCCGACGAACTCGAGATCGGCTACGACGCGATTTTCGTGGTCGAGGGCATGCTCGCCCTCAACGAACTGTCGCAGATCGTCGGGATCGACCGGCCGGACCTGAAGTTCAAGTCGTACAACCCGCGTTTCCCCGAGCGCATCCGCGAGAGCGGCGGCGACGTCTTCGCCGCCATCCGGCAGAAGGACTTCATCGTCCACCACCCCTACGAATCCTTCGACGCGGTGGTGCAGTTCCTGGCCCAGGCCGCCCGCGACCCCAACGTGGTGGCGATCAAGCAGACGCTCTACCGCACCTCCTCGAACTCGCCGATCGTGGCGGCGCTGGCCGAGGCCGCCGAACTCGGCAAGTCCGTGACGGCGCTGGTGGAACTGAAGGCACGCTTCGACGAGGAGGCCAACATCCGCTGGGCCCGCGACCTGGAGAAGGCCGGCGCGCAGGTGGTGTTCGGCTTCATCGAGTTGAAGACCCACGCCAAGCTGTCGATGGTGGTGCGGCGCGAGGGCGACAAGCTCGTGAGCTACTGCCATGTCGGCACCGGCAACTATCACCCGATCACGGCGCGGGTCTACACCGACCTGTCGTTCTTCACGGCCGACCCCGCAGTGGCCCGCGACGTCAGCCGTATCTTCAACTACATCACCGGCTACGCGGAGCCCGCCGAACTCGAGCGCATGGCGGTCTCGCCGCTGACCATCAAGCCCCGGCTCCTGGAGAACATCGCGGCCGAAGTGGCCCATGCCAAGGCCGGGCGGCCGGCGGCGATCTGGATCAAGTGCAACTCCCTGGTGGACGGGCAGATCATCGACGCGCTCTACGACGCGTCCCAGGCCGGGGTGCAGATCGACTGCATCGTGCGCGGCATCTGCTGCCTCCGGCCGGGTATTCCCGGTCTGTCGGACACGATCCGGGTGAAATCCATCGTCGGGCGCTTCCTCGAACACGAGCGGATCTACGCCTTCGGCAACGGGTTCGGCCTGCCGCACCCGAAGGCGACGGTGTCGATCTCGTCGGCCGACCTGATGACCCGCAACCTCGAACGGCGCGTCGAGGCGCTGTTGCCGATCACTAACCAAACCGTGCATCAGCAGGTGCTGGACCAGATCATGCTCGCCAACCTCCTCGACAACCAACAGAGCTGGCGTGTACTGGCGTCTGGCGCGAGTGAACGTGTCCAGCCCTCCGAGGGCGAGGAGCCGTTCAACGCGCACAAGTACTTCATGACGAACCCGAGCCTGTCCGGCCGGGGCAAGTCCTCGAAGAAGTCGAGTCCGCGCGCTCTGAGCCGCAGAGCCCAGCGCCCCTGAGCGGACGACCCACTAGGAGCCGGTCATGGGCCTCCCTCGTACCAGTGCTGCGCAGAGCGGCCTCGCGCTTCAGGGAGACCGCCGCGTGCAGGATTGCGTGGAGCCGGTGGCGATCATCGACATCGGCTCGAATTCCGTGCGGCTCGTGGCCTATGACGGCCTGAACCGCGCACCGACGCCGCTCTACAACGAGAAGGTCCTGTGTGGGCTGGGCCGTAACGTGTTCAGCACGGGCCGGCTCAGCGAAGAGGCGGTCCGGCGCGCGCTCAGCGCGCTCGCACGCTTCCGCATCCTCTGCGAGACCATGCGCGTCGGCCGCGTCTTCGTGCTGGCCACGGCCGCCGCGCGCGACGCGCAGAACGGCCCGGAATTCCTCGCTGCGGCGGAGGCCGCCTGCGGCCACCGGATCGAGCTCCTGTCGGGGCGGCGGGAGGCGGAGCTGTCGGCCCTCGGCGTGATCTCCGGTTTCCATACGCCGGACGGGGTCGTCGGCGATCTCGGCGGCGGCTCCCTCGAACTCGTGGACGTGCGCGGTGCCACGGTGGGGCAGGGGGTGACGATGCCGCTCGGCGGCCTCGCCCTCCAGGATCTCTCCGGCGGGTCGGTGAAGAAGGCCCTCAAGATCGCTCGCGAGAATCTCGCGAAGGCGGCCCCCCAGCTGGAGACCCTGCGCGGGCGCAGCTTCTACGCGGTGGGCGGCACCTGGCGGGCGCTGGCCCGCCTGCATCAGGCCGCGCGGGGCTACCCGCTCCACGTCATGCACGGCTACAGCATCGAGCCTTCCGACGAACTCAGCTTCCTCGAAGTGGTGGAGCGCACCGACGCCGCCCTGTTGCAGGACGTGGAGGCCGTCTCGGAGGCGCGCCGGCCCCTCCTCGCCTACGGCGCCGTGGTGCTGGAGGAGATCATCCGCATCGGCCGCCCGCGTGAACTCGCCATCTCGGCCTCCGGGGTGCGCGAGGGGCTGCTCTACGAGCAGCTCGACCGCGATACGCGCTTGGCCGATCCGCTCCTGGCGGCGGCCGGGGAACTCAACGGCCTGCGCGCCCGCTCGCCCGGACACGGTGCCGACCTCATCGCCTGGACCGACCGGTTCGTGGCCACCCTCGACGGCCCGGAGACGGCCGACGAGCGCCGCCTGCGCCACGCCGCCTGCCTCCTGTCGGATATCGGCTGGCGCGCACATCCCGACTACCGGGGCGAGCAGAGCATCAACGTCATTACCCATGCCGCCTTCGTGGGCGTCGACCACCCCGGCAGGGCCTATCTCGCCCTCGCGGTCTATTTCCGTCACGAGGGCATGGCCGCCGAGAAGGCGAGCCCGATGCTGCGCAGCCTCGCCGGGCCGCGCCTGTTCGAACGCGCCCGCCTCGTCGGAGCGCTCCTGCGGGTCGCCTTCCCGATCTCGGCGGGCATGGAGGGGGCGCTCTCGCGTCTTCCCCTCATCGTCGAAGATCGGCGGGTGACCCTGACTCTGCCGTCGGATATGGCCGCGTTGCCGGGCGATCGCCTCCTCAACCGAGTCCGCGGCCTCGGCCGGGTGCTGGGGCTGGAGGGGCGGATCGTCACGACCTGATACGGTCGCGGGTTCGTAGCCTCGGCCGTTCGGAGGATCTTCGATGCCGACCGTCTACGTCTTCGCCGTCGTGACCCTCGCCATCCTGTCATGCCTGTCGGCCCTCGCGGGCTTCTGGGTGGGTGATCTCGACCGGCTTCCGATGCAATGGGGCCTGGACGGGCGGCCGACCTGGTACGCGCCCAAATGGATCGCGCTCGGGTTCATCCCGGTCATCGGCGTGATCGTCATGGCGACGGTGGCCGTGAGCCATGGACCCGGCGGCGACGGGTCCGGTGTCGCCCGAAACATGGCGACGGTGGGAGCGATCCTCGTCGCCGCCGAAATCGTCTATCTCTTCATGCTGCGAAGGCACCTCACCGGCTGACCGACCTCGCGGCGCGTCAGGACGGCCTGTCCGCGAAGATCGCCTTCTTGACGATGGCATGGACGCCCCAGTTGCCGTCCACCACCTGGGTGATGCCGAAATCGACGGCGATGGACATGAGCGAGATCGCCTCGTCCTCGGTGAGCCCCTTCGCCTGCATCAGGAAGGACCGCATCTTGCGGAAGGCGTCGCGCATGGCGAGGTCGATGGAGGATTTGGAGAAGATCTCGCTCTGTGCCTCGGGTCCGAGATCGGCGAGGTAGTTCGGATAGCTGAAGCCCGAGAGCACCCAATCGTCCTGCGTCTCGATCATCGGGAAATCGAGGGTCTCCAGGGCCGTGCCGGCGAGATCCGCCTTCTTGTGCAGGATGAACTGGAAGGTGCCCGTGAGCGAGCACTCGATGGCGGTGCCGCAGAGTTCGGAATCGCCCTGGCTCGCATGCGGGTCGCCCACCGAGAACAGGGCGCCCGGCACCGCGACGGGATAGTACATCGTCGCGCCCTTGCCGATGCGCCAGTTGTCGATGTTGCCTCCGGTGTAGCTCGGGGGAATCGAGTTCACCATGTCGGCCTCCCTGGGCGCGAGGCCCATCGTGCCGAAATGCGGGCGGATCGGCACGCGCACGCCCTTGAGGACGTCGAAATTGCGCTGCGTGTTCGCGTGGTCGACGGGGATGCCGGGATAGTCGATGGTGGGATGCGCCACGCCGAACGGATCGGTGACTCCCGGCCAGCGGAAATTGTACACCGCCTTCGCCCAGTCGCGGGCGCCGCTCACGTCGACTTCGTAGATGGTGACGACCTCGCGCGTCCGGTCGCCGGTGATCATGTCCTTGTAGTGATAGCCCCACCAGGCGGCGGCGTTGCTGCCGAAACTGCGGCCCTTGAAGGCGGGGTTGGCGCAGGGGCGGGGCGCCACGTCGAGGATGCGCACCTCCAGCACGTCGCCGGGCTCCGCGCCGCGGATCGCCACCGGGCCGGTACAGATGTGGACGCCGAGCCCCCCGCCCGGTCCGAGGGGGCCGGTCTCCGGTCCGGCGCCGCGGCGGGCGACGCCCTTCTTCTCCTTGGTCCAGAGGAACACGCTCTCGGCGCCGGGATCGCCCGTCACCATGCGCTCGGCATCGTCGTTGGCGTGGTGGGTCAGGGTCTCGATGGTGACGTAGTCACCGGACGCGATCTCGACCTGGGGCTTCAGCAGCTTCGAGAAGTAGCCCCAATGGACGGTCTCCGCGGTGGCCGGCAGGTGGTAATGCGCCGTCTGCCGGATACCCTTGGCGCTCGTCTGCGCCAGCGCGGGGCCGACGAGGGACAGTCCGCCGGCCGCCATCGCCGCCGCGCCCCCGGTGGCGACGAAACCGCTCTTGAGGAAGGCCCGACGCTCGGGCGCGAGGTCGCCGAGGAAACGGCGGCGATGCTCGGCGAAATGGGTGCAGTTCGGATCGTCACCACGGCACATTGAAATCTCCCGACCGGCCCTTGATCCGAATCCTGTATGCAATCCGGTGGCCAGTTCTCCACGCGTCCGGGCGGAAGGGAAGGTCCCGGCGGGATCCGATCGCCTTTGGGCGAAAGAGGGTGGGATGACCCGCAGCGCCGCTGCGCAGGGCGCTCTCCAAGGCGCCCTCGCCCTGATCCTCGGAGGCCTGGCCGCCTTCCTCGGCGGCCGCCTCGGCGCCGTGACCCCGGCCGTCGCCCACGGCGACCGCCGCGTCTGATTCCATCCCTTCTGGGCACACGAACGAAAAAGGCCCCCGAGAAATCGGAGGCCTTTTTCCCATGGCGTCAGACGTGGAGGATGCGCGACATCCCGGCCGTCGCTCTATTCGGAGAGGGGCATCAGACCAGGCTCGGGCGATGCGGTCGTCGGCTCGACGACGCTCGCCTGCGCCTCCACCACCGCCGCGGCGGTGACGTTGACGATGCCGCGCGCCGTCACCGACGGCGACAGGATGTGCGCGGGCCGGGCCGGGCCGATCAGCAGCGGCCCCACGGGTAGGGCGTCGGCCAGGACCTTGGAGAACTGGAAGGCGATGTTGGCGGCGTCGAGATTGGGGAAGATCAGGACGTTGGCGGAGCCCTTGAGGGGCGAGCCGGGCAGCACCCGGTCGCGGATCAGGCCGGACAGGGCGGTGTCGGCCTGCATCTCGCCATCCACCTGCAGGTCCGGCCGGCGGCCCTGGATCAGACCCAGCGCCGCACGCATCTTCTGAGCGGAGCGGGAATCGGACTGGCCGAAATCCGAATGGCTGAGGAGGGCGATCTTCGGGGTGAGGCCGAAGCGCGCGACGTGGCCGGCACAGGCCACCGCCACATCGGCGATCTCCTCGGCGCTGGGATCGGGCCGGACATGAGTGTCGGCGAGGAAGTAAGCGCCTTCCTTGGTGACGATGAGGCTCATGGCGGCGAAATCGAGCACGCCCGGCGCGAGGCCGATCACGTCGCGGATCACCCGCAGGCGCGTCTCGAACCGGCCCTCCAGGCCGCAGATCAGCGCGTCCGCCTCGCCCCGGCGCACGGCGATGGCCCCGATCACCGTGTTGTTGGTGCGCACCAGCGTGCGCGCGGCATCCGGCGTGATGCCACGACGGCCGGCGACTTCGAGATAGGTCGCGACATAGTCGCGGTAGCGTGGATCGTCCTCGGGATCGATCAGGTCGAAATCGGTCCCCTGCCGGATCGACAGGCCGAAGCGCTTGATCCGGGTCTCGATCACGCGCGGGCGTCCCACCAGGATGGGCCGGGCCACGTGATCCTCGACGATGGCCTGGGCGGCGCGCAGCACGCGCTCGTCCTCACCCTCCGCATAGAGGACGCGCTTGGGGTTCTCCTTCGCCTTGGAGAAGATCGGCTTCATGATGAAGCCGGAGCGATGGACGAAGCGGTCGAGGCCCTCGACATAGGCCTGGACGTTCTCCAACGGCCGGCCGGCGACGCCCGAATCCATCGCGGCCTGCGCCACGGCGGGGGCGATGCGCAGGATCAGGCGCGGATCGAACGGGCTCGGGATCAGCGAATGCGGGCCGAAGGGTCGGGCCTCGCCGCCATAGGCGCGGGCGACCACGTCGGAGGGGCTCTCGCGGGCCAAAGCCGCGATCGCCTTCACGGCGGCCTTTTTCATCTCCTCGTTGATCGAGGTGGCGCCGACATCGAGGGCGCCGCGGAAGATGTAGGGGAAGCACAGGACGTTGTTGACCTGGTTGGGAAAATCCGAGCGCCCGGTGCAGATCATCGCGTCGGGGCGCTTCTCCTGCGCGAGATCCGGCATGATCTCCGGATAGGGGTTGGCCAGCGCCATGATCAGCGGCTTGTCGGCCATCTTCTCCAGATATTCCGGCTTCAGGACGCCGCCCGCCGAGAGGCCGATGAAAACGTCGGCGCCCGGAATGACCTCGGCCAGCGTCCGGGCCTCGGTCTCCTTGGCGTAGACGTCCTTCCAGCGGTCCATCAGTTCGGTGCGGCCCTTGTAGACCACGCCCTTGATGTCCGTGACGGTGATGTTGTCGACCCGGGCGCCCAGCGACACCAGCAGGTTGAGGCAGGCGAGCGCCGCGGCGCCAGCGCCTGAGGTGACGATGCGGACGTCGGAGAGCTGCTTGCCGGCGAGTTCGAGGGCGTTGAGGACGGCCGCCGCCACGATGATCGCGGTGCCGTGCTGATCGTCGTGGAAGACCGGGATGTTCATCCGCGCCCGGCACTGCTCCTCGACCTCGAAACACTCGGGTGCCTTGATGTCCTCGAGGTTGATGCCGCCGAAGGTCGGCTCCAGGGAGCAGACCACGTCCACGAGCTTGCCGACGTCGTTCTGGTCCACCTCGATGTCGAACACGTCGATTCCGGCGAACTTCTTGAACAGGACCGCCTTGCCCTCCATCACCGGCTTCGAGGCCAGCGGGCCGATATTGCCGAGGCCGAGTACGGCGGTGCCGTTGGTGAGCACGGCCACGAGGTTCTGGCGGATGGTGAGGGTGGCGGCCTCCTGCGGATCGTCGTAGATCGCCATGCAGGCTGCGGCGACGCCGGGGGAATAGGCGAGCGCCAGGTCGCGCTGGTTGCCCAGAGGCTTCGTCGCCTGGATCTCGAGCTTTCCGGGCCGGGGCAGGCGGTGGTAGACGAGGGCTCCGGACTTGAGATCGTCGGACATGTTGTCGCCCATGAGCCTCACTCCCTTCATCGCGGGCTCTGACGGCGCCGCGGAGCTTTCCCGCCGGTCTTCGGGATGCATTGGTTGAAAACTCTGTTGCACCGCTTGCGGAGTGGGCGCAACCCGCACAACGAAACCCGCCTGCACCTCGCCAGAATGGTGAAAACCCACGGTTTCTCCATCGGCTCGTACTCCTATGGCCGCCCGAAAGTGCGGTTCCCGGAAGCGGGGCGGCTCCTTACGATCGGCCGGTATTGTTCCATCGCCGACAGGGTCGAGATCCTCCTCGGCGGCGGGCACCGCCTCGACTGGGTGACCACCTATCCGTTCGCGGCCATGGCGGGACTCTGGCCGGGGGTGGAGGCGCCGGCCGATTATCATGCCTCGCGCGGCGACGTGACCATCGGCAGCGATGTCTGGCTCGGCTCCGGCTGCATGATCCTGTCCGGCGTCACCATCGGGCACGGCGCCGTGGTGGGGGCCCACGCCGTCGTCAGCCGCGATGTGCCGCCCTACGCGATCGTCGCCGGCAACCCCGCACGGGTGATACGCCACCGCTTCGATCCGGAGCAGGTGGCGGGCCTGCTGGAGACCGCGTGGTGGGACCTGCCCCCCGAGGCGGTGCGCGGTCTGGTGCCCCTGCTCCAGAGCGACCGCATCGGGGATCTCATCGCGGCGGCGCGGGCGGCCAGGGCCGGCGGCGTTGCGGGCGGGGCGTGAATCGCTTACCCGAACCCTTCGTCCCGACGCGTCAACGATCGCTCGACCCCGATCATCGATTCCCAAGGCCATGCCGATGTCCGACACGCCTCCCGACCGCCTCGCGGTGAACCCCACCAGCCCGTTCTACAACGAGGCTATCCTCGAACGCGGCATCGGCATCCGCTTCAAGGGCGTCGAGAAGACCAATGTCGAGGAATATTGCGTCAGCGAAGGCTGGGTCCGCCTGTCGGCCGGCAAGACCCTCGACCGCGCCGGCAACCCGATGACGGTGAAGCTGAAGGGCCCGGTGGAGCCGTACTTTCGCGACGATTCCAGCGAAGGCTGAGACAGCTCACCCCGGCGCCGTCTCCAGCGGGAACGGCGTCGGCTCCCAATAGGGCTCGATCTTCGTGCCACGGATGTTGGCGGCTTCCCAGCCGTGAAGGATCGTGGCGAGGGCGGCCCGGTCTCCGGCAAGGAGCGGGTCGGCGACGGCGAGGATCTTGTTGCGGGTCTGCCGGTATGAGGCCGAACTCGCGCATCCGTCCTCCCGGAAGTGAGGGAGGAGGTCATGCAGGATATCTTGAGCACTCGCGAGATGGCCTAGCGCTATGTCGATGATCAGCCGGTCCTCCGGTGCTCCGATCCGGGCGATCTCGAAGTTCTCCCGATAGAACGCGACGAACGCCTCCAGTGCATCCATCCCGCGCAGGAGCGGCAAAGCTCCGGTCTCGATCACGGATATCATATCCGTGATCGTGGAGGGATCGGACCAGCGCCAGACTGCGTATTTCGATCCGCCCGGTGGGCCAAGCTGCCCGGCGCACCAGCCGATGATGCCGAGCATGCCGTCGAGCGGACTGAAGATGTCGAGCATCGACCATTTCAGGTAAAACGCATCGGGATCGGATGTATCATCCACCATGATACGCAGGGCGACGTGGTGCACGGGCCTGATCCAGAGATCGCGGCTGCCGACATGGACGATGTCGGCATGACGATCCAGCAACGGACGATAAACGGCTTTGACTTGGCTCGTGCGTGTCACCGACGAGGCCTCATTTCCATGACAATGAAACGCTTTGCGGTAGGAAAATTCTTGCGTGCAAGCGCCGCGAAATCAACAGCTCTTGTAGGATCCAGTCCCGCATCGCCCGTCTTGTGGTCATAGATGCAGACCGTATCTGTAGGAGGTTTTTCAAGTATGTCGAGACGAATATAATTTCGCTCACCATATCGAGTGGGAAGATAGCTGATCTTTTTATAGGATATTTCCGCAATAAAATTTGGTTCTCTGAGAGCTTTTATCTGTTCTGACATAAGAAAATGAACTTCATTCCCCAGGGCTTGAGGGCTGCTGTAGAGCCCGGAAGATCGTACGTGGGCGGTAGTCGTATCGAGCATCTCTTGGACCTCGCTGTAGCGCGGGCAAGCCTGATCCAGGCTGCTTTGATCGACCCTTCCGACCCAGAATACTGGAAATTCGGGATCGTCGCTCAGTCCATATTCGCTCGCGGGCGCCACGAAGATCGCTGTAGTGTTGGAGCCGTTCCGCTGCGAGAGCACTGACAGCAGCGTTACGGCCGCTTCGATCGCTACGCCGATCCTCGAAGGCCTGCGCGTTGGAGTCCGAGCGTCCTGAACGAACGCCTCCGGCTCCACCCGATCACCGCTCAAGGTGCCGCGCGACAGGACTTCGCCGGTCTCGCCATCGCGGACCGTCTGAGTGCGGCCCGACATTTCGAAGACGGTCCGCGTGCCGTCCGGCGCTGTGACGGTGTGCTGCTCGTCCCAGTCCTGGGAGGGATGGCTCCGGATGCGGAGCGAGAGAACGCGCGATCCGTCCTCGGTGACGACCTCTTCGGTGGCCGGCGAATCGTGTGAACCAAGGGAACCCATCGTTGCCGGACCGGCCGATCCGCCATGTCCCGATGCCCAACGTCCGCCACCGGGCTGGCCGGCTGGCTCGCGTGGCTGATCGGGGCTGTACTTGCGGGCAAGGACGCGCTCGACGCGGATCAGTTCGACCTCGACGGCAAGCTCAGCCAGATCGGAGCGGATCGCAGCGAGCCGCTGTCTGCGGGTGTCGAGTCGCGACATCGGTGACGTTCCCAGCGCACGTGGCAGGGCCCATTATTTAGCGCATAATTCCGTTAATAGCAATAAAAACCTATTTTTGATGGTGCGATGGCCGTCCTATAAGACCGCTCCGGCAGGTTCGCCATGAGGTGCGAGGGCGCGATGGTGCAGGGCGCTGGGTCGAAACCGTGCGGCTTCAACCCTCCCGCTTGCGGCACTCGCCCGCGTAGTTCCGCAGGGCCTCCGCCACCAGGGCATCCACTTGGGCCGCCGTCTTCGGCTGCCGGATGACGAGGCTCGTCACTGAATCCGGGTGGTTCGCCCGCTGCTTCGGGGTTCGCGCATGGTTCGAGACCCGCAGGGCGAAAACGCTCCCCTCCGGCTTGAGATAGACGCTGTCGCCGCGCGTGTTGCGGGCGACGACGGCGAAGCCCTGCGCCGCGACGCCGGCGACGGCGCGGGCCAGGGCAGCCGTCGGATTGAGCAGGCTCACGCGAGCCCTTCCCGGGCGAGGGCGGTGCGCCCACGGATGGCAGCGAGGGCGCCGGCCGCCGAACCGGCATAGCGCTCGATCAGCGGCCGGCGGAAGCTCAAGGATGCCAAGGCCGCCTTCGGGGCGTTCACCGCGAGCATGGCCGGGCTCGGGTCCGGCAGGCCGTACTTGCGCGAGACATAGGCCCGCGACCAGGCCTGATGCCAGCGGGTACGGAAGACCCGGCCGGGCTCCGGCGCCGACGAGCGACCGCGCCCATGCAGGGCGACCGCGCCGTGGACATGGACCAGGGAGCGGGAGGAATCGGCGACCCGGCGGCACAGGTCGTCGTCTTCGTAGAACAGGAAGATATTCTGATCGAACCCGCCGAGGGCGAGGAACAGGTCCCGCCGGATCATCAGACAGGCGCCGGAGAGGAACGGCGCGCAGGCATCTCCGTCGGGCAGGGCGCGGTTGCCGGGCGGGTTGGTGAGGTAGGGCGCGAGCAGCGAGCGCGGCTGGTAGAAGAACCGCCCGTCCGGCTCCATCAGGCGCGGCGCCAGCAGGCCGGCCTCGGGATAGGCCGCAGATGCGCGCAGCAGGGCATCGACAGCGCCTGCCTGCAGCACGATGTCCGGGTTGAGGATGAGCACACGTTCGGCCCGTTCGGCAGCGCGGATCCCGAGGGTGTTGGCGCGGCCGTAGCCCTCGTTGCGGGCATTGCGCAGCACCCTGGCGCCGGCCGCCTCCGCCACCGTCGCCGACTCGTCACGACTCGCGTTGTCCACGACGATGGCCGGCACGTGCTCGGCGGCGAGCGCCGTGAGACAGGCCGGGAGCGCATGCGCGCTGTCATGGGCGACGACGACGGCGACGAGGGAGGGCATGTCGGCCCTGTCAATGTTGGAGGGATCGGGCTCTGCAAACCCTCCCCCTCTGCGGGGGAGCGAGGGGCGGGAGAGGGGAGCGCGGTGTCCGGAGAGGTCGCCCCCTCTCCCGCCTGCTCCAAGGTACCCTCCCCCGCAGAGGGGAGAGGGTGGTGTGTAGCGACTCAGCCCTGCTTCTCGGGCAGGTTCAACCGGATGTGGAGTTCGCGCAGCTGCTTCGGGGTCGCCTCGGCCGGGGCGCCCATCATCAGGTCTTCGGCGCGCTGGTTCATGGGGAACAGGACCACCTCGCGCAGGTTCTGTTCGCCGCAGAGCAGCATGACGATGCGGTCGATTCCCGGCGCGATGCCGCCGTGCGGTGGGGCGCCGAGCTTCAGCGCGTTGAGCATGCCGCCGAACTTTTCTTCGAGCACGTCCTGCCCGTAGCCGGCGAGACCGAACGCCTTCTCCATCACCTCCGGGCGATGGTTCCGGATCGCACCGGAGGACAGTTCCGTGCCGTTGCAGACGATGTCGTACTGGAACGCCTTGATGCCCAGGATCGTCTCCGCATCCGACGGGTCGAGGGCCAGGAACGCCTCGCGGTCGAAGTTCGGCATCGAGAACGGGTTGTGGGAGAAGTCGATCCGCTTGTCGTCCTCGTTCCACTCGTACATCGGGAAGTCCGTGATCCAGCAGAACGCGAACTGGTCCTTGTCGCAGAGGCCGAGTTCGTCGCCGATGCGGATGCGGGCCTTGCCGGCGAGCGCCGCGGCCTTGGCCTCGGTGCCGGCGGAGAAGAACACCGCGTCGCCGGCCTTCGTGCCGGTCTTTTCGCGGATGAGAGCCTGGATCTCGGAAGGAATGAACTTGGCGATCGGACCCTTGCCGGTGACCGTGCCGTTGTCGTCCTCGAAGATGATGTAGCCCAGGCCCGGCGCGCCCTCGGCGCGGGCGAAGTCGTTGAGCTTGTCGAAGAACGAGCGCGGTTGCGTCGCGGCCCCCGTGGCGGGGATCGCACGGACCACGCCGCCGGACTTGATCACGCCCTTGAACGCCTTGAACTCGACCTCGTCGCGGGCGAATTCGTCCGTCACGTCGGCGATCACGAGCGGGTTGCGCAGGTCCGGCTTGTCGACGCCGTATTTCAGCATCGCCTCGGCATAGGGGATGCGCGGGAAGGTCTCGGTGACCCGCTTGCCGTCGGCGAATTCCTCGAAGACGTCGCGCAGGACCGGCTCCACCGACTGGAATACGTCCTCCTGGGTGACGAAGCTCATCTCGATGTCGAGCTGGTAGAACTCGCCCGGCGAGCGGTCGGCGCGGGCATCCTCGTCGCGAAAACACGGGGCGATCTGGAAGTAGCGGTCGAAGCCGGCGATCATCGTCAGCTGCTTGAACTGCTGGGGCGCCTGCGGCAGCGCGTAGAACTTGCCGGGGTGCACGCGGGAGGGCACCAGGTAGTCGCGGGCCCCCTCCGGCGAGGACGCCGTGAGGATCGGCGTCTGGAACTCGAAGAACCCGCCTTCGCGCATCCGGCGGCGGAGCGAATCGATGATCGCGCCGCGCTTCATGATGTTGGCGTGGAGCTTGTCGCGGCGCAGGTCGAGGAACCGGTACTTGAGCCGCGTCTCCTCCGGGTAGTCCTGGTCGCCGAAGACCGGCACCGGCAGTTCGCCGGCGGGGCCGAGAACCTCGATGTCGTCGATATAGACCTCCACCGTGCCGGTGGGCAGGTCGGCATTCTCGGTACCGGCGGGGCGGGTGCGAACGCGGCCGTCGATGCGGATCACCCATTCCGAGCGGGCGAGGTTCGCCGTCTTGAACGCCTTCGAATCGGAATCGACCACGCATTGGGTGCGACCGTAATGGTCGCGCAGGTCGATGAAGAGGACGCCGCCATGGTCGCGGATGCGGTGGCACCAGCCGGAAAGGCGAACGGTCTCGCCGACGTCGGACGGGCGGAGGGCCCCACAGGTATGGGTACGATAACGGTGCATGACGGGCTCTTCAGATTGAGCGGCGCACCATGCGGGCGAAGGCGGGCAAGTCAAGGCGATTTAGCGAAATCGCTAAGCGCTTCGACTTGGCAGCCCAGCATGCACCAGAGAAGAAGCCCCAAGGTTGCCGAGGACAGCAAAGACCTTACGAAAACGAGGGGAAATCCCCATATCAAGTCCATGAATGCGAACGCGTTTTTCAACATTTTGCACGAGGCCGCAGCGGCTCCCTCCGTAGGGGGAAAGGGTGCGGCACGGGGCGAGCACAAGCCCGGCGCCTGGCAGATCCTACCGCTCGAAGGCCGGTTCGAGATCGTCTACGAGGATTCCCGTGGTCTCTGGAGCACGCGTGTCCTCGACGCGCGCGAGTTGAGGCTCGGACCGGGCCGGACGCTGCTCGGCGGCATCGACCGCGCACGCGGCGGCTATCGCGGCTTCCGGGTGGATCGCATCCGGCGCCTGACCGAGGAGGCCGGACCGCGGATGAAAGCCGGCATCCTCGACTGGCTTTTGACCCGTGCCTCGGCCCAGAAGCGCGAGCGCGCCGAACGGATGCGCAGCCTCGCCTGCCGGGACCGGTCCCGCAAGCACGCCGCCTGAAGAGGGATCCGGGGCACAGGATCCGGGCGGGGATGTCGGGGATAGCCGCGCGCGGCGCGAGATACGATCTCGCCTCGCGCGTCAACCTCCGATATAGCCGGCTCTCATGGATCTCATCGCCACCACGCCGGCCCTCGCCGAGGCCTGCATCCGTTTCGCCGGACAGCCGTTCGTCACCGTGGACACGGAGTTCATGCGGGAGACGACCTACTACCCCAAGCTCTGCCTCATCCAGATGGCGGGGCCGGACGGGTCGGGGGTGCTCGTCGACCCGTTGTCCCCCGACATCGACCTCGCGCCGTTCTTCGCGCTGATGGCCGACGAGGGCGTGGTCAAGGTGTTCCACTCGGCGCGCCAGGACCTCGAGATCATCTGGCTGCTCGGGGGGCTGCTGCCGCAGCCCTTCTTCGATACGCAGGTCGCCGCCATGGTCTGCGGCTACGGCGACTCGGTCTCCTACGAGCAACTCGTCAACGACGTGGCGAAGGCGAAGATCGACAAATCCTCCCGCTTCACCGACTGGTCGCGCCGCCCGCTCTCCGACGCCCAGTCGAGCTACGCCCTCTCCGACGTGACCCACCTGGTGAAGGTCTACGAGGTGCTGGCGGGGCAGCTCCTCTCCACCGATCGCGGCGAATGGCTCGACGAGGAGATGAGCGTCCTCACGTCGCCGGAGACCTACAAGGCCGACCCGGCCCAGGCCTGGCGCCGGTTGTCCGGCCGCATGCGCAAGCCGCGCGAGATCGCGGTGCTGGCCGAGGTCGCCGCCTGGCGCGAGCGCGAGGCGCAGACCCGCAACGTCCCGCGCGGCCGTATCCTGAAGGACGAGGCGGTGATCGACATCGCCACCTCCTCTCCGCGCAGCGTCGAGGCCCTGGGGCGCCTGCGCTCGATCCCGGCGGGCTTCGAGCGTTCGCGGACCGGAGCCGATATCCTCGCCGCCGTGGAGCGCGGCTTCCAGCGCGACCTGTCCGATATCGTCCTGCCCGAGCGCAGCCGGGGCCGGGGCGGCAACGGCGCCGTGGTGGAATTGCTGAAGGTGCTGCTCAAGGCGGTCTGCGAGGCCGAGGACGTGGCGCCCAAGATCGTCGCCACGATGGATGACCTCGAAGCCATCGCCGAAGACGACGAGGCCGACATCGCCGTCCTGCACGGCTGGCGCCGGACACTGTTCGGCGAGAAGGCGCTGGCCCTCAAGGCCGGCCGCCTCGCCCTGTCGGCCGAGGGCGGGCGGATCGTGGTGCGCACATTGGATTGATCCGGGCTCAGACGCCTCTCCACCCCGCAACGGGGGAGGAGAGACGTAGGCGTTCCTCCCCCGTCGTCAGTTCGCCTTCGCGCTCACGTCCAGCCTGTCGAGCACGGCGCCCGGCGTCGGGGCCGCGCTGAATTCGAGCATGCCGATGCCGCCGGCATTCTTCGCCTTGGCGCTGAGAAGAAGTGTGCCCGGCTTCATCACGAACTGGCCCAGGGCCGCGCCGATGGCCTTGGCCCCGGCCGAATTGCCGAGGATGGCCGGCACGCCGAACGTCGTGGCGGTGACGTATTCCTGAGTCAGTTCCTCGGGCTTGAGGCTCAGGCTCTTCGACTGCGTGGCGATGAAGCGCTCGAACAGGCCGGTATTCTCGATCCGCAGGTCGAGGGTCTTGGCGGTCGCGCCCAGCATGGCGAAGGTCGAGACGCTCGGATCCGGGTCGAACACCGCCGGGCCGATGCCGCCGAGGGTGCCGTTGATCTTCACGCTGCCCATGTCCTTGCCCGACACCGACACCTCGCTGAAGGTGAGTTCCTTGGCGGCCTCGTTCCAGGCCGTGTCGGCCACGACGTCGAGGTCGAGGTCGCGGTAGCCATAGGCGCCGAGGGAGCCGAGTCCCGGAATTCCGGCCACCGCCGAGGCGGGGAGGGTGAGGCCCGAGAGGTTGGCCCGGCCGGTGGTGGGCAGGCCGTCGCGCAGCGGTCCAAAGGCGAAGGCGCCGTCGCGCAGGCCGATATGCTTGGGCGCCGTCGCGGCCGCGGGCGACGGGGCGCCAGGGGGCTTCGCGGAGGGCTTGGGCGGAGCAGACACCTCGTCCGGCGGCAGGTCGAGGCTCAGATCCTTGAATGCCAGGGTGCCGAGCACCGGCGTCATCTGTCGTAAATCCGCTTCGGTGGGCTCCCCGGCCTGCGTCGAGAGCTTGCGCATGGCCGCCACGGTCGGGGCGAAGGAGAAGCCCGCGAAGGACAGGCGCGAGAGCTTGCCGCCGGCTTCGCCCACCGTGAAGCCGAGATCCTCGAAGGTCAGGTTTCCCGAAGCGAAGGCCATGCGTCCCATGGTCATCGCCACGGGCTCGCCGTCATGAGTCTGGTTGATCGTGAGTCCGCTGGCCTGGAACGAGCCGACAGAGAATCCGTCGATGAGGTCGGCCACGGTTCCCAGGATCCGCGCCTTGTCGGCGGAGGCGGGCTGGATGGGGTCCACGCGGGACATCGCGTCGAGCGCGCCGGTCCATGTAGCCGGAATCTGGCGTCCGCTGACGTCGCTGCCCTCGAGACGGGCAATCTTCACCACCGTGCCCTCGGCCTCCATCGAAATGTCGGCGGCCGAGAAGGCGCCATAGATCCGCAGCATCGGGCTCTTGGCGTCGCCCGCTTCACCGTAGAGCCGCGCCATCGCGGCGAGATCGACATCCTTCATCTCGATGCGACCGTAACTGGCGCTGTGTTTCGCCTCGCCCCCGGCCTCCACAGCCGTTAACCCCGCCGCACTTGCCTGGGCGATGCGGCCGCCACGCACGTCCTTGGCCGTCACGTCGCGATAGGTCGCGTTCTGGGTCTTGGTCCCGATCCGGGTCTCGGAGCGAAGCTCCGGGATCACGATGCTCGCGGCATCGAACTTCGCGAGACGCGCGGCCAGGGGCTCGGGGCCGGATCTCAGCAGACCGAGGAGATCGTCCTTCGTCAGGCGCGTCCCGCTGACGATGACCTGCGGCGCGGTGAGGACCGTGCCGCCGAAGGTCATCGTCACGTTCTGGAGCGTCACGTCCTGCACGGCGGACGCCGCTTCCTGGGCCGAGACCGGCAAGGGGCCGAGCAAGGGGCGGAGCGGGCCGCCGCCGCCGAAGATGAGGAGGGCGCAGACCGAAAGGCCAGCCGTCCGCATGAAGAAGGGACGACCTTGTGGGACGATCATGAGCGGATCCGGGGCGCTGCGAAAAAAGGCGCTTCGTGCAACGGTGCCGCGCCGAACCGCATCCGTGCCGCTTTTTCCACGGCGAGGCAATCGCGCAGCCGCACGCCGTGCCGTGACGGAATGACGATGCCTCAGAGCGAGAACGACGTGCCGCAGCCGCAGGAGGAAGTGACCTGCGGATTCTCGATCTTGAAGGCCTGGCCGATCAGATCGTTGGCGAAATCGATGGTCGATCCGCTCATGTATTCGAGGGAGACCGGATCGACGAGGACGGTGGCGCCGTCGCGCTCGATCACCACGTCGTCCTCGGCCCGCGCCCGCTCGATGTCGAAGGCGTAGGAGAAGCCCGAGCAGCCGCCGCCGTTCACGCTGATCCGCAGGGACGCGCCGGGAGGCTCGGCTCCCATGATCTCGTTGATGCGCTTGGCCGCGCGGGGGGTCAGGGTGATGTCGGCCATCGTGATGCTCTTGGGTTCTCGTCGATTGCCAGAAGCGCTAGCCCACACAAGATATGCGCCGTAGAGACGCGCTGCAACGCGAGATGGTCGTTGCGCGCGATGGCGCATTCAGGAGGTGACGTGCGGCACAGGGGCGAACGCTGGCGGGCGCGCTACGCCACCGATCCGGCGGCCACGCGCGGGCGGTTGATCCCGGAGGCGATCTCGCCCACGCGCAGCGACTTCCAGCGCGACCGCGACCGGATCATCCATTCGGCCGCCTTCCGCCGCCTCAAGCACAAGACCCAGGTTTTCGTCCACCACGAGGGCGATCATTACCGCACCCGCCTGACCCATACCCTCGAAGTCAGCCAGATCGCCCGCGCGCTGGCCCGGGCGCTCGGCCTCGACGAGGATCTCGCGGAGGCGCTGGCGCTCTCCCACGACCTCGGCCACACCTGTTTCGGCCATACCGGCGAGGACGCGCTCGATGCTCTGATGGCCGCTCATGGCGGGTTCGACCACAATGCCCAGGCCCTGAGGATCGTGACGCGGCTCGAACGGCGCTATGCCGGGTTCGACGGGCTCAACCTCGCCTGGGAGACCCTGGAGGGCCTCGTCAAGCACAATGGCCCTCTCCTCACGAAGGAGGGCGACCCGACCCCGCGCTGGGCGGGACGGGGCATTCCCGCCGCCATCCTCGAATACAACGCGCAGAACGATCTCGATCTCGCCCGTTTCGCCGGGCCGGAGGCGCAGGCGGCGGCCCTGGCCGACGACATCGCCTATGACAGCCACGACCTCGACGACGGCCTGCGGGCAGGCCTGTTCGAACTCTCGGATCTCGACGGCGTCCCCTTCCTCCGGGACATCCTCGACGAGATCGACGCGCTGCACCCGAATCTTGAGGAATCGCGAAAGATCCACGAACTGGCGCGTCGTGTGATCACCCGCTTCGTGGAGGACGTGATCGCCGAGAGCACCCGTCGGATCGAGGCCCTGGCACCGGGTTCCGTCGCCGATATCCGCGCGGCCAGCGAGGCGGTCGTCTCCTTCTCGCCGGCCCTGGAGGAGGCGGATGCCACGATCAAGCGCTTCCTCTACGCGCGGATGTACCGCCATCCGAGCGTGCTGGCGGTGCGGGCGAAGGCGGACATCATCGTCGCGGACCTGTTCGATGCCTTCAGCACGAACCCTGCCTCCATGCCGGAGGAATGGCAGGCCGGGCTCGAGGGGGCAGGGGAGGGGCGCATCGCCCGGCGCGTGGCCGACTACATCGCCGGCATGACCGACACCTACGCGGTGCTTGCCCACAAGCGCCTGTTCGCCACGACGCCGGACCTGCACTGGAGCCCCGAGAGCCGGGGCCTGCCGCTGGCGGAGGGGTAGGGGCCGGGATTTCGGCGCGATCCATGCGCATTGCTTCATCGGCGACAGTTTCGTGAACGGGGTCGGTGACGACACCTGTCTCGGATGGACGGGCCGTCTCTGTGCCGAGGCCCGCCGCGCGGGCTGGGACGTGACGCATGACAATCCCGGCATTCGCCGCGACACCAGCCTCGACATCCGCGGCCGCTGGCGGAACGAGGCCGAAGCCCGCCTGCCCGAGGGACTGGACGGCAGGCTCGTTTTCGCGTTCGGCGCAAACGATTGCACCCTCGTGGATGGCCGAACCCGCGTCCCTCACGTCCGCTCCCTCGAAATGGCCACGGCGATTCTCACGGACGCCGCCGGCTGGCGGAAGACCCTCATGGTCGGCCTGCTTCCCGTCTGCGACGATCCCTCGACGGATGCATGAATCCTGGCTCTGTCGCGGGACCTCGCTCTCCTCTGCGCCCGACTCGGCGTTCCGTTCCTGCCGGTCTTCGACGTGGCCACGGGATCCGACGCCTGGACCAGCGAGGCCGCGGCGGGAGACGGAACCCACCCCAATGCCGGCGGCTACGCGGCCCTGGCCAGCGCCGTGGCAGCGTGGGAGGCTTGGCGCGCCTGGTTCTGAAGCGCCGGGCTGAGAGAAGACCCCGAAGGGCGATGGGCGGTCTCCCGTGACACGTGCCCCCCGCATTGGTATGCCGCCGCATTGAGGCGCCGGCCGTCGTGACGATGCGGCTTGGCGCGAGCGGAACAGATATCCCATGAACATCTTCGCCACCTTCGAGGCGCGCGTGCGCGAGGCGCTCGAGAGCCTGATCCGGTCCGGGACGCTGCCCGAAGGGCTCGATCTCTCCCGCGTGGTGGTCGAGCCGCCGCGCGATGCCGCTCACGGCGACCTCGCCACCAATGCCGCCCTGGTCCTCGCCAAGGAGGCCCGGACCAATCCGAAGGCGCTCGGCGAGGCGCTGGCGGCGGAACTCCGGCAGGATCCCCGCGTGGTCGAGGCGAGCGTGGCGGGACCGGGTTTCATCAATCTGCGCCTGACGCCCGAGACCTATCACGAGGTCGTGCGTGCGGCGCTCGGCGACGGCGCCGCCTACGGCCGCGCCCGCATGCCCGGCGGCAAGGTCAACATCGAGTACGTCTCGGCCAACCCCACCGGGCCGATGCATGTGGGCCATGGCCGCGGTGCGGTGTTCGGCGACGCGCTGGCCAACCTGCTCGTGGCGGCCGGCCGCGACGTGACGCGCGAGTACTACATCAACGATGCCGGCGCACAGGTGGACGTTCTCGCCCGCTCGGCGTTCCTGCGCTACCGCGAGGCGCTCGGCGAAGAGGTCGGCACGGTGCCGGAAGGCCTTTATCCCGGCGACTATCTCGTGCCGGTGGGCAGGGCGCTCGCCGAGAAGCACGGCCGCGCGCTCCTCGACGCACCGGAATCCGATTGGCTGCCGCAGGTGCGGGCGGATGCCATCGCGGCGATGATGGCGCTGATCCGGGGCGACCTCGCGCGGCTCGGCATCCATCACGACGTCTTCTTCTCGGAAGCGACCCTGAAGGAGGCGGTGCCCGTCCTCCTGGCGGAGCTTCGCGAGAAGGGCCTCGTCTACGAGGGCCGGCTGCCGCCGCCGAAGGGTCAGCTGCCGGAGGATTGGGAGGACCGTGAGCAGACCCTGTTCCGCACCGTGGAGTTCGGTGACGACGTCGACCGGCCGCTCCTGAAGTCGGACGGCTCGTTCACCTACTTCGCCTCCGACATCGCCTATCACCGCGACAAGATCCGGCGCGGCGCCACCGACCTCATCGACGTGCTCGGGGCGGATCACGGCGGCTACGTCAAGCGCATGCAGGCGGCGGTCAGAGCGGTGAGCGACGGCGAGGCGACCCTCGACGTGAAGCTGTGCCAGCTGGTGCGCCTCCTTCGGGCCGGCGAGCCGGTGAAGATGTCCAAGCGCGCCGGCGAGTTCATCACCCTGGCCGAGGTGGTCGACGAGGTCGGTCGCGACGCGATCCGCTTCATGATGCTCTACCGCAAGAACGACGCGACCCTGGATTTCGACCTCGCCAAGGTGGTGGAGCAATCCAAGGACAACCCGGTCTTCTACGTGCAGTACGCCCATGCCCGCTGCGCCTCGGTGTTCCGGCAGGCGCGCGAAGCCATGCCCGGCGAGGACTTTTCCGTCGCCGGCCTCGCGGATGCGGATCTGACGCTGCTGGCCGATTCCGCGGAAGCCGAGATCATGCGGCTCATCGCCCAATACCCACGGGTGATCGAAGCGGCGGCGGCGGCGCACGAGCCGCACCGTGTGGCCTTCTACCTCTACGAGCTCGCAAGTTCCCTGCATGGTTTCTGGAACAAAGGCAAAGACTTGCCGCATTTGCGGTTTATTAATCTAAACGACCGAAACTCGACACGGGCAAGACTGGCCCTCGTGGAGGCTTTGAGAGGCGTCGTCGCCTCCGGCCTCGCGGTCTTGGGTGTCACCGCGCCGGATGAAATGCGGTGAGGTGATCTCGGCGTGAAGGGGAATGCTGCCATGACGACGAACGCTTCGCGAGCGCCTGTCGATTTCGACGCCTTCGCGCGTGACTTGCAGCCCACGACACCGCCCCAGCCGCAGGCCCAGCCTGCGGCAAAGCCCGACCCGTTGGCGGAGCTCGCCCGCATCGTCGGCCAGGACGACCCCTTCCGCGCCCTCCTCGAGGCCCGTGATTCCCGTACCGCGCCCCAGCCGCAGGGCCAGGGCGGGCGGAGGGAGCCGAGCTTCCACGACGAGGCGCCGGCAGCCGCTCCTTCGGCCCATGCCGGGGCGCCGGCGGCCTATGCAACCGCGCCGGCGGCCTACGCCCAGCATCCCCCGTACCAGACAGCGCCCGAATCTGAGGCCACGCTCTCGGCCCATCCGGCCGATGCCTTCGACCAGTATCTCGCCTCCGTCGATCACGGCGCCTATGCGGACGGGACCCACGATCCCCGGGGATCGGAGGCCTATGCGCCGGAGCAGGACGACCGCCTCAACCGCGCGGCCGAGCGGCCCCGCCAGCGGAGCCGCCTCGTCTCCGTGGGGGCCGGCCTCGGCGTGCTGGTGGTCTGCGTCACCGGTGCGCTCACCTGGCGCGGCCTGCATTCGAGCCAGGGCGACGGCACCGTGCCCACGATCCTGGCCGACAAGGCTCCGCTGAAGATCGCCCCGCAGAAGGCGGACGGCGTCGAAATCCCCGACCAGAACAAGCAGATCTACGACCGCAACGCCAAGGACGGCCAGATCCGCATCGTCAACCGCGAAGAGCAGCCGGTCGACGTCGCGCAGGCCGCCCGTTCCGCCCAGCGTGCCGGGGAGGGCGGAGCCACGCCGTCCACCGGGCAGGGCGGCAATACGGGTCCCCTCACCGAAACCCTCGGCGAGCCCCGCCGGGTGCGGACCGTTTCGGTGAAGCCGGATACGCCTCCCCCGCCACCCCAGCGCGAGGCTTCCGCCGCCCAATCCGTCATCCCCACCATGACCCTTCCGGGCGATAACGGTGGCTCCACCAGCGGGTCGATGCATCCGCGCGCCGGAAAGCTGCCGGCGACGACGCCCGCCTCGGCCGACGAAGCCCCGGCACCCGAGCAGGCCGCACCCGCTCCCCGCGTGAAGGCCTCGCAGCGCGTCGCCGCCGTCGCCCCCGATGCGACCTCCGCCCTGCCGACTCCCGCTCCCGCTCCGGCGGCTTCGACCGCCCCGGTCAGCGGGTACTCGGTCCAGCTCGGGGTACGCACCAGCGAGGCCGAGGCGCAGGCCGCGTTCAAGCAGATGCAGGGCAAGTTCAGCCAGCTCTCCGGCAAGCCCGCCCTGATCCGTCAGGCCGAGGTCAGCGGCAAGACCATCTACCGCGTCCGCGTCGGGCCCCTGGCCAAGGCGGAGGCGACGACCCTCTGCACCGAACTGCAGGGTGCCGGCGGCCAGTGCTTCGTCGCCAAGAACTGAGACACGGGATGCGGGCGTCGAAGCCGAGTTCCGGCAGTCGCCCCTCGTGAGCCGAGCGTCCGCGATCCCGGTCTGAGAACTCGAGACCGACGTCGCCGAAGCGCAGACTTCGAAGGCGACCGTCGACGCCTCGCATGGGCAGCGCTCCGTGCGGGACCCGCCCATGCGAGGGCCGCCGCGACCGGGACGAGCAGGGACGGACGTTCCTCGGATCCTCCGTGCATTCAAGCCGAGCAGCATACCCCATGACCACTCGCGCCCTGATCCTCGGCTGTGCCGGCCGGACCCTCTCGGACGAGGAGGCCGCGTTCTTCCGCGATGCGCAGCCCTGGGGCTTCATCCTGTTCAAGCGCAACATCGGCTCGCCGGACGAGGTGAGGGCGCTGACCGATGCGCTGCGGGCCACATCGGGCCGGGCCGACACGCCGATCCTGATCGACCAGGAGGGCGGACGGGTACAGCGCATGGGGCCGCCGCACTGGCCGTCCTATCCGGCCGGCGCCCGCTTCGGCCGGCTCAACGGGTCGGGCACCGCCATGGCGCGCCTCGGCGCACGGCTGATGGCGCACGACCTCGCCTCGGTGGGGATCAACGTCGATTGCGCGCCCGTCCTCGACGTACCGGTGGCCGGCGCCCACGACATCATCGGCGACCGTGCCTACGGCACCGATCCGCACGCCGTCATCGCCCTGGGACGCGCGGTGGCCGAAGGGCTGATGGAGGGCGGCGTCCTCCCCGTGATCAAGCATATTCCCGGGCATGGCCGTGCCGCCTGCGACAGCCACATGGATCTGCCCGTGGTGGAGGCCGAGGGCGTGAGCCTCGCCGCCCACGATTTCGTTCCGTTCCGCGCCCTCGCGGACCTGCCGATGGCGATGAGCGCGCACGTGGTCTACGCCGCCCTCGACCCGCATCATCCCGCGACACAGTCCAGCGTGGTGATCGGACAGGTGATCCGCGGCCTGATCGGCTTCGATGGCCTCCTCATGACCGACGACCTCTCGATGAAAGCACTGGACGGCAGTTTTCGCGAGAAGGCCGAGAAAGCCTTCGCCGCCGGAATCGACGTCGCGCTCCATTGCAACGGCGATCGGCAGGAGATGCGCGTCGTCCTGGAGGGCACGCCGACCCTGTCCGGCGAAGCCCTGCGCCGCGCCGAGGCCGCCCTGGCCCGGCTCGCACCGCATGCGGAGTTCGATGTCGCCGAGGCGCGCTCGCGTTTCGAAGCGGGTCTTTCCGCCCAGGCATGAATGCGATGCGTCCCGCGCGTCCGTGACGCACTGCACAATTGCCTCAGATGCCGTGAATGCCGCAGCCGGAGCCCCCGTGGTTCTTGTGTTCGCTCCTTCCCATCCCTAGTTTCCCGACAATCCGTCGTGAGAGGGCGTCGCTGGGCAGGCGACCGCATGGGCGCAGGAGTTTGCCATGGGCAGCATGAGTATCTGGCACTGGATCATCGTTGCGGGCATCGTGATGCTGCTGTTCGGGCGCGGCAAGATCTCCGACCTGATGGGCGACGTCGCCAAGGGCATCAAGGCCTTCAAGAAGGGCATGGCCGAGGACGAGACGCCTGCCGGACAGGCGCCGGCCGTGCCGCCGCCGAGCAACGGCGAGCCCGTGCGCACCCTGCCTCACCAGGGCGAGCCGGCCACCGCCAGCCACGTCTCGGCCGACCGCAAGGTCGTCTGAGACTCCTTAGGCGATATCGGCGGTCCTGGACGGGATCGCCCAGAGTTCGTGTGAGCGAAATCGCCCGGACGGACATCGGCCCGGCGTGAACCATGCTAGGCCGCCGGTCGTGACGAGGCACAGGCCATCGGCCGCGGGACGAGCGACACCATGTTCGACATGAGTTGGGGCGAGGTGATGCTGATCGGCGGCGTCGCCCTCATCGTCATCGGGCCCAAGGACCTGCCCAAGGCCCTGCGCACCGTTGGCCAGGTGACGGGCAAGATGCGCCGCATGGCCGGCGAGTTCCACGCCCAGTTCAACGAGGCGATCCGCGAGGCCGAGTTCGATGAGGTCCGCCGCGAGGTCGACGGCATCAAGCGCTCCGCGAGCACGATGGGGCCGAGTTTCAATCCGGTCCAGACCATCCGCGACGAGATCCGTGGCGCCGTGGACGGACGCTCGCAATCGAGCACGCAGCCGCTGGCCAACGTGGCCGCCAAGCTCGCCGAGAACGACCCGCCCGCGCCCTCCGAGCCGTCGATCCAGGCTCCCGCGTTGGCAGAGCCGGCAAACGTCGAGCCACCGCCCCCGCCGGACTACGCGCTGCCCGATCTGCCCCCCCGGACGACCGTGGCCCCGACCGAACCCTCCACCAAGCTGACCGAGCCCGGCGCCACCTCATGATCGATCCGGTCGACGAATCCGAGGTCGAGGCGTCACGCGCGCCGCTCCTCGACCATCTGATCGAGTTGCGCTCGCGGCTGATCAAGTCCCTGGCGGCATTCGTCGTGATGTTCTTTGCGTGCTTCTTCGTCTCGCGGCACATCTACAACATCCTGCTCCACCCCTACGTCTCCATCGTCGGCCCGGAGAAGGCGCAGCTCATCGCGACGCATTTCCTCGAACAGGTATTCACCAACATCAAGCTCAGCGTGTTCGGCGCAGGCTTCCTCGCCTTTCCCGTCATCGCGACCCAGATTTATGCGTTCGTGGCCCCGGGCCTCTACCGCAACGAGCGCCAGGCCTTCCTGCCCTACCTCGTCGCCACGCCGATCTTCTTCGTGCTGGGTTCGCTGGTGGTGTTCTTCCTGGCGATGCCGCTGCTGATCCAGTTCTCGGTGAGCCTGCAGCAGGTCGGGCAGCCGGGCGAGGCGACGATCTCGCTGCTGCCGAAGGTGGACGAGTATCTCTCGCTCATCATGACCCTGATCTTCGCCTTCGGACTGGCGTTCCAGTTGCCGGTGATCCTGACCCTGCTCGGCCAGATCGGCGTGATCGATACCGCCTTCCTGCGCGAGAAGCGCCGCTACGCCATCGTCCTCGTCTTCGTGGCGGCCGCGATCCTGACCCCGCCCGACGTGATCTCGCAGCTGTCGCTGGCCCTGCCGATGCTCCTCCTCTACGAGGCCTCGATCTTCTCGGTGGCCCGCGTCGAGCGCCGTCGCAAGGCCAAGCGCGTGGCCGAGGGGCTGGAGCCGTAGCCGCTCCATAAGCCCCATCCGCATGCCTCATGATGAGATGCCGCGTGAGCGGCCTCAGGATGAGGGGGTGTCGGGAAAGCTCGGTCGCCCGGCCTTGTCGGGGTCGCCCCGATGCTGCAAAGCGTCGGCGACTCTTAGCGAACCGAGCCGCCCATGCACGACATCCGCGCCATCCGCGAGAATCCGCAAGCGTTCGACGAGGCCCTGCGCCGTCGCGGTCTTGACGCGCTCTCGGCCGAGTTGATCGCCCTCGACGACGCGCGGAAATCCGCCACCTCGGCGGCGCAGGCCAACCAGGAACGTCGCAATGCGCTCGCCAAGGAGATCGGCGGCGCGAAGAAGGCGAAGGACGAGGTGCGTGCCGCCGAGCTCATGGCCGAGGTGGCGCGGCTGAAGGAGGAGGGGCCGGCCCTGGAGGCGGCCCAGGGGGAAGCCGGCAGGATCCTCGACGACCGCCTCGCGTCCATCCCGAACCGCCCGAACCCGGACGTGCCGGAGGGCGCCGACGAGCACGGCAATGTCGAGCACCGCGCCTTTTCCGGCAGCCGGACCAAGCTCGCCACCGGCCGCCAGCATTTCGAGCTCGGCGAAGCCTTCGGCCTGATGGATTTCGAGGCGGCCTCGCGCATGTCCGGCGCCCGCTTCGTGGTGCTGAAGGGCCAGCTCGCCCGGCTCGAACGGGCGCTCGGCCAGTTCATGCTGGACCTCCATACCGGCGAGCACGGCTATACCGAAGTGGCGCCGCCGATCCTGGTGCGCGACGAGGCGATGTTCGGCACGGCGCAGCTGCCGAAGTTCCGGGACGACCAGTTCCGGGCCGGAGAGGAGCATTGGCTCATCCCCACGGCGGAGGTCCCACTCACCAATCTCGTGCGTGAATCGATCCTCTCCGAGGACGAGCTGCCGCTTCGCTTCACCGCGCTCACCCCGTGCTTCCGCGCCGAGGCCGGTTCGGCCGGGCGGGACACGCGGGGCATGTTGCGCCAGCACCAGTTCAACAAGGTCGAGCTCGTCTCGATCACCACGCCCGAGCAATCGGCGAGCGAGCACGAGCGCATGCTGGGTTCGGCGGAAGCCGTGCTAAAGAAGCTCGACCTCACCTACCGGGTGATGACGCTCTGCACCGGCGACATGGGCTTCGCCAGCCAGAAGACCTACGACATCGAGGTCTGGATGCCGGGGCAGGAGACGTTCCGCGAAATTTCGTCCTGCTCGGTCTGCGGCGACTTCCAGGCGCGGCGGATGAACGCGCGCTATCGTCCGAAGGAGGGCAAGGGCGCACAATTCGTGCATACCCTCAACGGATCGGGAGTCGCGGTCGGCCGCGCCCTCATCGCCGTGATGGAAAATTACCAGAACCCGGACGGCAGCGTCACCATCCCGTCGGTTCTCAAGCCCTACATGGGCGGCATCGAGAAGATCGAAGGGCTCAAGAGCTGATGCGCATTCTGGTCACCAACGACGACGGCATCCACGCGCCGGGCCTCGAGACCCTGGAGGGCATCGCCCGGACCCTGTCGGACGACGTCTGGGTCGTGGCGCCCGAGAGCGACCAGTCCGGCGTCTCGCACTCGCTGTCGCTCAACGATCCCCTGCGCCTGCGCCAGGTCTCCGAGAAGCGCTTCGCGGTGAAGGGCACGCCCTCCGATTGCGTGATCATGGGCGTGCGCCACATCCTCAAGGACCATGGGCCGGACCTCGTCCTGTCCGGGGTCAATCGCGGCCAGAACGTCGCCGAGGACGTGACCTATTCGGGCACGATCGCGGCGGCGATGGAGGGCACCATCCTCAACGTGCGCTCCATCGCCCTGAGCCAGGCCTATGGTGCGGGCGGGCGCGGGGCGATCAAGTGGGCCTGCGCCGCCCATCACGGGCCGGGCGTGGTCAGGAAGATCCTCGATATCGGGATCGAGCCCGGCATCGTCGTCAACGTGAACTTCCCCGATTGCGAGCCCGAGGAGGTCGCGGGCACCGCCGTGGCCGCGCAGGGCATGCGCAACCAGGCGCTGCTGGCCATCGACGCCCGCCAGGACGGGCGCGGCAACCCGTATTTCTGGCTCGCCTTCGCCAAGGCGCGGTTCGAGCCGGGCCACGGCACCGACCTGAAGGCCATCGCCGAGAAGCGCATCTCGGTGACGCCGCTCCGCCTCGATCTCACCGACGAGCCGACCCTGACGCGCTTCGCGCAAGCCTTCGCCGAGTGAGACGCACCGGCCTTCGCACGGCGCAAGCGGGACCGCGCGTCGGCACGCATGCGCCCGATCGCGGACATTCCGGAAAGCGGAACGTCCGCACACAGCCGTGAGACGACGCCCATGACGATGGAAGGCTCGGTGGAGGATGCCGCTTTCGTCATGGCCCTGCGCGGCCTCGGCGTGCGCGACACCAATACCCTGCGGGCCATGGAGCGGGTGCCGCGCGCCCGTTTCGCCCCCCGCGAGCACCGGGATCTCGCCCGGCGGGACGTCGCCCTGCCGCTGCCCTGCGGCCAGACCATGTCGGCGCCCACCGTCGTGGCCGCCATGCTCACCGCCCTGAAGGTGAGGCCCAGCGCCCGCATCCTCGAGATCGGCACCGGCTCGGGCTACGTCACCGCCCTGCTGATCCGCCTCGGCGCCGCCTCCATCCTGAGCGTCGAGCGCTACGCCACCCTGGCGGAGGATGCCGTCTCGGCCCTCGACCCGGAGGACCGGGTGATCGCCCGCGTGGAGGTCGGCGACGGCCTCGAACCGGGCGTCGCGGGGAAGGGGGCGTTCGACCGCATCCTGGTCAACGGCGCCCTGCCGGCCATACCCGCTCATCTCGACGCACTCCTGGCGCCCGGCGGCCGGCTCGTGGGCGCTCTCGCGGAGGCGGGCGGGGCACGCCTCGTCCTCGCCGATCGGGGCGGGGAGGGGGCCGTCGTTAAAAATCTCGGCGGACGCTTAAGGCTGGCACCCCTCACGCCAGGCCGAGCCTTCGTTCTCTAGGCGGCGGGCGCAGGCCCGGCACCGGGGACCTCAAATCCTTGATCCATCACGATCTTCTCGCCTGACACGACCGCAACCGACCTCCATCGAGCCGGTGCGTGCCCGCCGGGAAAGTTCCTTGCGCGCCGAAAACGTGGTGAACGGGAACGGTTGTTTAACCTGAATCCCGTTTGAATGACGTCATCAAGTTGCGTCAGGCAAACAGGTGCGTCGATGCGGGTTCGCGGGACTGGTCTAGGGTTGAGGACGCTGTCGCGTTTCGCGCTCATCGGTGTGATCGGCGGCAGTGCCGCCGGATGCTCAACCGATGCGTCGCGGTTGGGCGACCCCTTCGGGAACCCCTTCGCCTCCAATGTTTCAAGTGAGCCGAGCGCCACGGGCAGCCTGCCCGAGGACGGCGAGATGGCTCCGGCTCCGGCGGTGCGGACCCCCAGGATCCAGTCGCAGGCCCTCGGTGCGCCGATGTCGCCGCGTCCGCTGGCCGCGACGCCTCCCATGGCCACCGGCCGCGTCGCCTCCACCGCGCCGTCCTCCGGGATGGTCTCCGGCATGAACCCCTCGGGGATGAATCCTGCGGGCATTAATCCGGATGCCGGCCGCGGCATGGTGGCAACGCCACGCACCGTTCCTGCCGCGCCCCTGGCCCGTTTCCCGGTCAATGCCGGCGCCAAGGCGGCGGAAGCGAGGGCCGCCGAAGCGAAGGCCCGCGCAGAGGCTGCCCGTGCCGAGGCCGCCCGTCAGGACAACGTCCGTCAGGAAGCCGCCCGCAAGGAATCCGAAGCCCGGACGCTGGCTGCGGCCAAGACGGCCGCCGACGCCAGGAAGATCGCCGAGGCGAACAAGGCCTCGGAGGCCAAGCGGGCCGTGGAATCGAAGAAGCTCGCGGAGGCCAAGCTCGTGGCCGATGCCAAGCATGCGGCCGAAGCCAAGAAGCTCGCGGAGGCCAAGAAGGTCGCTGACGCGAAGAAGGCCGCCGAGGCGAAGAAGCCCGTCGAGGTCGCCAAGGCCGAGGCTCCGAAGATCGATCCCGCCAAGGCGAAGGCCGAAGCCGCCCGCAAGGCCGCGGACGCCGAGGCCAAGCTCGCCAAGGCCGAAGCCGCCAAGGATGCGGCCAGGAAGGTCGCCGAAGCCAAGGCCGCGCCCGTCAAGGTCGCCTCGCTGACACCCGTGCCCGAGAAGGCCGAACCCGCCAGCACCGGCTCCGTCGCGGCTCCCGCCGCTGAGCCCGATCAGTCGTTCCGCTGGCCCGCCAAGGGCCGGGTGATCTCGGGCTACGGCACCAGCGGCAACGAGGGCATCAACATCGCGGTGCCCGAGGGTACGGCTGTGAAGGCCGCCGAGGAAGGCACGGTCGCCTATGCCGGCTCGGACGTGAAGGGCTACGGCAAACTGGTGCTGGTTCGCCACACCAATGGCTACGTCTCGGCCTACGCCCATAACGGCGAACTCGACGTGCGCCCCGGCGAGAAGGTCAAGCGCGGCCAGACCATCGCCAAGTCCGGCGCCTCGGGCAACGTCACCTCGCCCCAGCTCCACTTCGAGATCCGCAAGGGCGCGACCCCGGTCGACCCGATGCCGCATCTGGCCAGCAACTGATCTTTATCTCGTCACCGAGAACGAAAACGGCGGCTCCAACGAGCCGCCGTTTTCGTTTGGGAACTCCCTCCATGGGCCTCATCCCGAGGTGCCCGCGTCAGCGGGCCTCGAAGAAGGGCTCCAGCGACTTCCGCGCGAGTGGGAAGCCACCGCATCGCCCGAGCGTGCCGAGATCTCATTCCAGCCGCTGTCCCAGGCGCCCTGCCAAGTCCTGGATGAACTGGAACGCCGTCCGACCCGAGCGCGAGCCGCGGGTGGTGGCCCATTCCAGTGCTTCGGCACGCACCGTATCCGGGTCGGCCTTGAGACCGTGGCGCTCCACATAGGCGCGGATCATGGCGAGGTACTCGTCCTGGCTGCATTTGTGGAAGCCGAGCCAGAGGCCGAACCGGTCGGAGAGGGAGACCTTCTCCTCGACCGCCTCGCCGGGATTGATCGCGGTGGAGCGCTCGTTCTCCACCATCTCGCGGGCGAGCAGGTGGCGGCGGTTGGAGGTGGCGTAGAACAGCACGTTGTCGGGTCGGCCCTCGATGCCCCCGTCGAGGGCCGTCTTGAGCGACTTGTACGAGGTGTCGTCGCCGTCGAAGGACAGGTCGTCGCAGAACACGATCCAGCGGTGCTCGTCGCCGCGCAGGATCGCCATCAGGTCGGGCAGGGCCTCGATATCCTCGCGGTGGATCTCCACGAGCTTCATCGGCAGTTCGCCCTCGGCCCGCTCGGCGTTGATCCGGGCATGGGCGGCCTTCACCAGGGACGACTTGCCCATGCCACGCGCCCCCCAGAGCAGGGCGTTGTTGGCGGGCAGCCCGCGGGCGAAGCGCGTGGTGTTGTCGACGAGGATGTCGCGGGCCCGGTCGATGCCGGTGAGAAGATCGATCTCCACCCGGTTGACCTTGGGCACCGGGATCAGGCGGCGGTCCGATCCCCAGAGGAAGGCATCGGCCGAGTTCAGATCCAGGGCGGGCGTCGCGGCCGGAGCGGAGCGCTCCAGGGCGGCGGCGATCCGCTCGAGGACGGGCAGGATCGCGTCGAGCATCGCCCGGTCGGCAGGTTGGGTCGCGGTCATGGCGTCTCGAAGCTCCCTGGATGTGCTGTCGATCGCGTCCATACGGACAATGCGGCCGAAAATCACGGGGGCGGCATCGGGTGCGGACCCTTCGATCCGCGTATCCGGCGGACGCGCCGTTGCTTTCACCAAGTGCATGGCTATAGTCCGCGCGCTTTTAGACCTGTCCTGACGCGCCCTCACCCGCCTGCGCGCGACTCCCCAGGACCGGCTCAGCCTAAGGAGTCACCCGCTTGATCACCCCCGCCTTCGCGCAAGGGGCCACCTCGGCCGCTGGCGGAGCGGACATCGCCTTGCAGGTGGTGCCGTTCGTCCTCATCTTCGTCATCATGTACTTCCTGATCCTCCGCCCGCAGCAGCGCCGCGTGAAGGAGCATCAGGCCCTCGTGAAGAACGTGCGCCGGGACGACACCATCGTCACCACCGGCGGATTGGTCGGTCGCGTCACCAAGGTCGCCGACGAGGCCTCCGAGATCGAGGTCGAGATCGCCCCGAACGTGCGGGTGAAGATCGTCCGCACCATGATTTCGGAAGTCCGCGTCAAGGGCGGTCCGGTCAAGGCGGCCTGAGATCCCAGGGCCGTCACGTGCGGCGGCCTTGTGCACCGCTTGAAGATGCCGGTGCAAACTCCGGCATCGTAAGAAGAAACGGAACGGGCGGATGCTGCGCTTTTCGAGAACCAAGATCGTCGCGACGCTGGCCGTCATCCTGCTCGGCTTGAGCCTTGCCGTGCCGAGCTTCTTCTCGGCCGAGCAGCGCAAGGGCTTCATGGCCTCCCTGCCGGGCTGGTTCCCGAGCTGGATCGTGCCCCAGCGTGCCATCGTGCTCGGTCTCGATCTGCAGGGCGGCTCGCAGATCCTCCTCGAGATCGACCGGAACGACCTGATCCGGTCGCAGACCACGGGGCTGCGCGACGACGTGCGCCGTACCCTGCGCGAGGCCGGCGTCACCCCCGAAGGCGGAATCCAGGTGATCCCGCGGGGCGTCCAGATCCGCATCTCCGATCCGGCCAACCGCGCCAAGGCCATGCCGAAGCTGCGCGAACTGTCCCAGCCGATCTCCAACGCCATGGTGGCCCAGGCCGGCGGCCAGACCCTCGACGTCGCCGAGCGGCCCGACGGCACGATCCAGCTCCTGCTCACCGATGCCGGCCTCACCGACCGCACCCGCCGGGCCGTGACCCAGGCCATCGAAGTCATCCGCCGCCGCATCGATTTCGGCGGCACCAAGGAGCCCTCGATCCAGCAGCAGGGCGCAGACCGCGTCCTCGTCCAGGTTCCGGGCTTGCAGGACCCGCAGCAGCTCGAGGATCAGCTCGGCAAGACCGCCAAGCTCGAATTCCGCATGCTGGCCGATTCGCCTTCCGGCGACGTGGACATGCTCACCAACAAGGACGAAGGCGGCGGCAAGGTGCCGGTGGAGCGCCGGGTCATGGCCGATGGCGGCGATCTCACCGACGCGCAGCCGGCCTTCGACCAGCAGAGCCACGAACCCATGGTGAGCTTCAAGTTCAACCTGAAGGGCGCCCAGCGCTTCGGCCAGGCGACCTCGGAGAATGTCGGCCGCCGCATGGCGATCGTGCTCGACAACGAGGTCGTCTCGGCGCCGCGCATCAACACGCCGATCACCGGCGGCTCCGGCCAGATCACCGGCAACTTCACCGTCAAGCAGGCCAACGACCTCTCGATCCTGCTGCGCGCCGGCGCGCTCCCTGCCAAGCTCACCGTGGTCGAGCGCCGCGTCGTCGGCCCCGGCCTCGGCAACGATTCGATCGAGGCCGGCAAGAAGGCGACCCTGGTCGCCGGCGCCCTCGTCATCGTCTTCATGTTCGCCACCTACGGCGTGTTCGGCTTCTTCGCCAACATCGCCCTCCTCGTCCATGTGGGCCTCATCCTCGGCCTGATGTCGGTGCTGGAGGCGACCATGACCCTGCCCGGCATCGCCGGCATCGTGCTCACCATCGGCACGGCGGTGGATTCCAACGTGCTGATCTACGAGCGCGTGCGCGAGGAGGTGAGGGCGGGGCGCTCCATCGTCTCGGCCCTGCAGGCCGGCTTCGACAAGGCCTTCGCCACCATCATCGATTCGAACTCGACCATGGCCATCGCCGCCCTGATCCTGTTCTTCCTCGGCTCCGGCCCCGTGAAGGGCTTTGCGGTGGTGTTCATCCTCGGCATCCTCACCACCGTCATCACGGCGGTGACGCTCACCCGCATGATGATCGCCCTGTGGTACAACTACGCCCGACCCAAGGCCCTGCCGTTCTGAAAACCCCTGCCGTTCCGATCCGAGCCCCGTTTCCCTGAGTTCAAGACAAGGACGCTTCGCTTCCCAGACGATCGATTGGCCCACCATCCCGTCAATCCAGGCCCGCCTGCAGCGCCCCGGAATGACGGGATGACGGCGGCACCGATGCGATCGTCCGAGACCGGGTATCGTCCACGAAAGACCGAGACCGAACATGCGTCTGCTCCGCCTCTGGCCCGATGAGTCGCACGTCGACTTCATGCGCTTCCGGCGCTTCACCTTTCCGCTCTCGGCCTTTCTGTCGGTGGGGACGGTGATCCTGTTCCTGACGGTCGGCCTGAATTTCGGCATCGACTTCAAGGGCGGCACCCTGGTGGAGCTGCAGGCGAAATCGAAGACGGCCGACGTGGCCGCCGTGCGCCACACCGCCAACAGCTTCGGCTTCGGCGAGACCGAGGTGCAGGAACTCGGCGGCGACGGACAGATCCTCGTCCGCTTCCCGCTCCAGCCCGGCGAGCAGGGCCAGACGGCGGTGATGCAGAAGGCGCACGGCGCCTTCGACGCGGAATACGAGTTCCGCCGCACCGAGACGGTGGGGCCGCGCGTCTCGGGCGAGCTCGTTCAGTCGGGGACGCTCGGCGTCGTCCTGTCGGTGCTCGCGGTGCTCCTCTACCTCTGGTTCCGCTTCGAACGGGAACTGGCGCTCGGCGCCATCGTCGGTACCCTGCACGACATCGTGCTCACCATCGGCATCTTCGTCATCAGTCGGATCGAGTTCAACATGACGTCGATCGCGGCGATCCTCACCATCGTCGGCTACTCGCTGAACGAGACGGTGGTGGTGTTCGACCGGACCCGCGAGCTGATGCGGCGTTACAAGACCATCCCCACGGTGGGGCTGCTCAACCTGTCGATCAACTCCACCATGTCGCGTACGGTGATGACGGCGACCTCCGCCTTCCTCTCGCTGCTGGCCCTGGTGCTGTTCGGCGGCGAGGCGATCCAGGGCTTTGCCGTGGTGATGCTCGCGGGCGTGGTGATCTGCACCTATTCGGCGATCTTCGTGTCGACCCCCGTCCTGATCTATCTCGGCCTGATCCTGTCGGGCGTGAAGTCGCAGAGCCGGCCCACCGGCGGCCGCGTGCCCCAGGCGGCGGAGTAGAGATGGCGGAGGGCAGCCTGCACGACGGGTTCGTTCCCGGGCGCCACCTCATCGACGCCTACGGCAATGGCGGCTTCCGCTTCGCCGACATGTCCCATCGCGGCTCGATCCTGGTGACGCCGGGGGGTATCAGGGCCTGGGATGTCCTGGAGGCCAATGCCATCGACCGCAACGCCCTGCGCCCGGTGGTGGCCGAGGCGGGAGCGGTGGACCTCCTCCTCATCGGCACCGGCCTCGACATCGCGCCGTTTCCCGACGGTCTGCGGCGCTGGCTCAAGGACAACGGCATCGGCCTCGACGTGATGCAGACGGGGGCCGCCGCGCGGACCTACAACATCCTGATGGCGGAGAACCGCAAGGTCGCCGCCGCGATGATCGCGGTCGCGTGACCAGAACCGACACCAGCCCCGGAACGGCCGAACCCCTCGCCTTCGCCTTCGAGCATTGCGAGGCCCTGGTCCGCGAGGGCGACCCGGACCGCTACTTCGCCACGCTCTTCGCGCCGGCAGCCTTCCGGCCGCATCTCTTCGCCCTCGCTGCCTTCAGCCTCACCATCGCCCGCGTGCGCGACGCCGTCACCAACCCGGTCGCGGGGGAGATCCGCCTGCAATGGTGGCGCGACGCCTTGCAGGGCGAGGCGAGGGGGGACGTGAAGGCCAACCCCGTGGCCGCCGCGCTGGAGGACGCTATCGTCAGGCGCAAGCTCGGCCGCCAGCCCTTCGTCGATTTGATCGACGCCCGCGTCTTCGACCTCTACGATGATCCGATGCCGCGGGTGAACGATCTCGAAGGCTATTGCGGCGAGACCGCTTCCTCCCTCATCCGCCTCGGCGGCCTCGTCCTCTGCGACGGAGCGGAACCGGGAGGCGCCGCCGCCGCCGGCCATGCCGGTGTCGCCTACGGCGTCGTCGGATTGCTCAGGGCGCTGCCGTGGCACGCCCGCAACGGGCAGGTCTACCTGCCGGCCGATATCCTCAAGGATCACGGCGTCACCCGCGAAGACATCGTCACGGGACGCGGCGGCCCCGGCCTTCTTGGCGCAACGGCGGACCTGCGGGCCCTGGCCAGGCGCCATCTGAAGGCCTTCGAGGACGCGCGAGCCACCATCGCGCCTGCCGCTTTGCCCGCCTTCCTGCCCACCGCCCTGGTAGAGCCGGGTCTCGCGATGATGGAGCGGCCGGGCTACGATCCGTTGAACACCGCCATCACCCTCCCGCGCTGGCGGCGGCTGTGGCGGCTGTGGCGGGGATCGCGACGGGGGTGAGATGTCTCCCATCGCGAAAGGGCCGGGATTTTTCCCAGCCCCTCACCTCATCCTGACCTGGCGTGTGAAAGGGCGTGCACCCCGACCGCATTTCCGCTCGTCGAACCAAAGACGGGGCCTCCCGATAGCATCTTATCGGGAGGCCCTTGGTTTCAGCGCGCCTTCTTCGTCAGCTTCTGCGCAATCTCGAACATTTCCTCCGGCGCGTAGTCCGGGGTGAAGGCCGAGGGGACGCCGGTGAGCTGGTGGATCTTGCCGCCGTCCGGCATGCCTTCGACCACCGAGAGTTCGCCGGGCGGATCACCCGGCAGGGCGACTTCGCCGTTGCCCCAGATGCCGGACATCTCTTTGTAGTCGTCCGGGCTGAAGGTGTAGAGCCGGCGGTGCGAACCCTCCTGCAGGTACTTCTGGCATTCGGGGATCTTGTCGAGGTTGATGTTCGGCGTGGGGAGGAACTTCTCCAGCTCGACGCCGGTGATCTTCTTCAAGGCCAGGGCGTAGGCGTGGGCGTGGACCGAGCCGCGCACGAGCAGGTAGCCGCAGACCTCGCGGCCCGTCGGGTCGGTGAGGGTCTCGTAGACCCGCAGCTTGTGCAGGCGGGCGCCGCATTCGAGGTGGAAGTTGTGGAGCAGGTCGACGACCACATTACCGGTGGTGGTGATGAAATCGTTGTTCCAGGATGCGCCGTTGCTGTTCACCGGGGTGACGCCGCCGCCATTCGACAGGAACGCGGCCGCGAGACGAATGTCCTTCATGTCCTCGAACGGTGCACCCGAGATGTCGCCGCCATCCTGCTTGTCGCCGTCATTGTCGGGGCCGTTGTTGAGCATGGCGACGCCATTGCTCACCAGCTCCACGTGGCCCAGTTCCTCGGCAGTGATCGCGGCAACGAGGCTATAGAACGGGCGCAGCTTAGACTTGCTTCGGAAGTTGAAGCTCTGGAACATGTAGTTCCCTAGCGTCGACATCTCCCCATACTTGCCACCCAGCAATTCCTGCAGGGCCGCGGCGGCATTGGGATCTTTCCTTTTCGGGGCGGGAAGCTCGGCCTGTAGTTTGTCGACGCGCATGAACATAAGTGATTCTCCGTCTCGCCACGTAATGAATACGATTGGGAACGGTCGCCCGGTCGGCATGTTCCGCCGCCACGGCACTTGGCCGCGCGGGTCCGGACCCCGCCCGGAGAGGCCCGGCCGAGAACCGCAGCCTTCGCGCAACAGTTTTTGAATACAAGATTCCTCGCGTTGAGCCGGTCCCACTGCTCTGCTAGCAACGATGTCAAGACCTCGACGTGAGATCGGGGCCACCGAGGAGTGCGACGCCCGTGAATACCTGGAATCAAGTCTACGACCCGTTCGGGAGCCCCTGGCTCTCGACGCTGGCCGCCTCCCTGCCGGTGATCGCCCTGCTCGGCATGATCGCCAGCGGCAAGGTCAAGGCCCACATCGCTGCCGTCCTCTCCCTGGTCCTGGCGTTCTGCGTCGCCGTCTTCCTGTTCGGCATGCCGGCCGACCTCGCCACCCGCGCCTCCGGCTACGGCATCGCGCTCGGCCTGTTCCCCATCGGCTGGATCATCCTCAACGTCATCTTCCTCTACCGGCTCACGGTGGAGAAGGGCTGGTTCGCCACCCTGCAGCAATCGGTGGCGGGCATCACCACCGACCGGCGGCTCCAGCTCCTCCTCGTCGCCTTCGCGTTCGGCGCGTTCTTCGAGGGCGCCGGCGGCTTCGGCACCCCCGTGGCCGTCACCGGCGCCATCCTGATCGGGCTGGGCTTCTCGCCGCTGGCCGCCTCGGGCCTCTCGCTCATCGCCAACACCGCCCCGGTGGCCTACGGGGCGCTCGGCGCCCCGATCCAGGGCCTCGCCTCGGTGACGGGCTACGACCCCTATATCCTCGGCGCGATGATCGGCCGGCAGCTGCCGTTCTTCTCCGTGCTGGTGCCGTTCTGGCTCATCTGGGTGTTCGCGGGCTTCCGCGGCATGGTCCAGATCTGGCCCGCCATCCTCGTCTGCGGCGGCTCCTTCGCCCTCGCCCAGTTCGGCATCTCGAACTACGTCAATCCGTGGATCGTCGATATCGGCGCGGCCCTCGTCTCCATGGGCGCCCTGGTGCTGTTCCTGCGCGTCTGGCGCCCGGCCGTGATCTGGACCTCGCCGGCCCTGCGCGGCAACGATCCGTCGCTCGGCTTCGTCACTGCCGAGGGCGGCGCCAAGGTCGCCCCCACGGGCGCCTATGCCCGCACCGCCTCCTCCTCCGAGATCATGATGGCGTGGGTCCCGTGGATCATCCTGTCGGTGATCGTGGCGATCTGGGGCACGGGCTGGTTCAAGGCCATCGTCAATCCGATCTTCACCTGGAAGTACGAGGTGCCGGGCCTCCACAACGTCATCATGAAGGTGCCGCCGGTGGTGGCGAAGGCCCATCCGGAAGCCGCCGTCTTCGCCTTCACCTACATGTCCTACACCGGCACCGGCGTCCTGTTCGCGGCCATCCTCTCCGGCCTGCTCATGCGGTTCTCGCCCTGGCGCCTCGTGACGGCCTACCTCGAGACCATCTGGGTGCTGCGCTACTCGCTCATCACCATCTCGGCGATGCTGGCGCTCGGCGTGCTCACCCGCTACGCGGGCGTCGACGCCACGTTGGGTCTCGCCTTCGCCGGCACGGGCATCCTCTACCCGTTCTTCGGCACCCTGCTCGGCTGGCTCGGCGTGGCGCTCACGGGCTCCGACACCGCCTCGAACGTCCTGTTCGGCGGCCTGCAAAAGATCACGTCGGAGCAGCTCGGCCTGTCGGGCATCCTCATGGCCTCGGCGAACTCGTCCGGCGGCGTCATGGGCAAGATGATCGACGCCCAGTCCATCGTCGTCGCCTCCACGGCGACGGGGTATTTCGGGCAGGAGGGCAAGATCCTGCGCTTCGTGTTCTGGCACTCCATCGTGCTGGCCTGCCTCGTCGGCTGCCTCGTGATGCTCCAGGCCTATGTCTATCCGTTCAACGCGATGGTCATCCATCCGTAAGGGCGAACCGGTAGGCTAAATCCATGACCCGTCCCGGCAATGCCGGGGCGGGTTTCATTTTTGTCGCGCCGCGCGAGGAAGGCGCCCTCCGGCAAAGAGGGATCTTGCCCTCGTGGCCGCGCGGCTCCACCACGCAATCCATGTTCTTCCGCACGCTCGCCTCGCGCTACTCCCTGTCGAACCTGCCCGCGCAGGCGACCGCACGCCTGCGTCTCGCGCCGCTGGTCCCGGCGGATGCGGAGGCGGTCCGGGCCCTCACCGACGATCAGGCGATCACGGGGGCGGTGGATTTCCTGCCCGATCCCTTCACCCTCGACCACGCCCGCCGCCTGATCGGCAGGGGGAAGCCGACCAAGGATTGCTTCCTCGGGGCCAAGGCCGACGGCGTTCTCGTGGCGGTGGTCGGCCTCCACCTGCGCGGCGAGCACGCGGTGGAACTCGGCTACTGGGTCGGCGGCGCCGCCCGGGGGCAGGGCTACGGCAGCGAGGCGGTGACGGGGGCCATCGCGATTCTGCGCAAGCGCTTCCCCCACCGCTTCATCGTCGCGGAGTGCCGGCCCGAGAACGAAGCCTCGCGCGGCCTCCTTCTCAGGACCGGATTTCGCGATACCGGCGACGAGGGCCACCGACCGGGCCGGCGCATCTTCTCGCTGGATCCGGTCTGATCGGGCATTGATCTAGGGAGCGAGGTGTGACCGACACGCGCAACCGAAAGCTCATCGCCAAGCGGTTCAACGAGCACGTCAAGCTTCTCGCGACGCTCTTTAACGCTCTGTCGATCGCGACATTCGGTGCCGCTTTCGTCGTCCCGCTCACGCAGGGACAAGCAGGCTCCATCAAGGATGGCCACTGGATTTTGCTTCTTGTGGCCTTGGCCTTACATATGGCGGGCCATATTGCCATTCGGTTCATGAGAAGCGAGGATTGAGCCCGATGACGCTCACCCTGCAAATCGCGGCCGTCGCCGCTCTCCTGATCGTTGGCGGGCTCTCGGCGCTGGCGCTCGCCGCACGGGATTTCGACCGGCGTTACCCGCCCCGCAACGAATCCGCACGGCGTGATTAGGTCGGGAACCCATAAACTTTGCCGCTCACATGATGCGCGGGACGCCTGGTGTGCGGTCCGAACGCGTGTCCCCTGCAATCAAGCGATCGAGCATCTCCTCGAAGTCATCGGCCAAGTGAAGCTGGTGCCGGACGGCAGGGAGATACTCCGCTCGGCTTCGTATCGCGGCAGCAGCCGATCGAAGGATCATGAGTATCTGCTTTGAGATACAAGTCTCATGCTGAAGTCGTTCGGCTTTTTGCCAAAAGTGGTCCCGCAGAACGCTGAACGCCGATACATCGAAGACATCAGCCTTAAGAAATTTTCCGACCGCCTTGTCGGTCAGTTCGTCCATCACGACGTCAAAATCGTTTTTCGACATGCGTGTCTCCCGTTGGACGTCGACAAGACCGGCCTCCAAACGCGATGCAGGCTGATCACATCCGCAAGCTGATCCGAAAGTAGGTCCCCTCGCCCCGCACGCGGGGAGAGAGGGAATGCTCACGCGCCGTCTACTCCGCCGCGATCGGCACCGCCTCGCGTCCCATCCACGCCGCCAGATCCGCCCGCGCCCGGTCGGTATAGGCGCGCTTCTTCGCCACCGCCTTTTCCGGCCCCTTCAGGCGCTTGCCGCCCTCTCCCTTCGGGGACTGCGCGAGGGGCGGGAACAGGCCGAAATTGACGTTCATCGGCTGGAAGGAGCGGGGGCTCCCGGCCTCCTCGGCGGCGATGTGACCGCCGGTGATGTGGCCGATGAGGGCGCCGAGCGCCGTGGTGGCGGGGAGCGGCGCCAGGGTCTCGCCGCGTGCCTCGGCCACGGCGAAACGGCCCGCCATGAGACCGATGGCGGCGCTCTCGACATAGCCCTCGCAGCCCGTGATCTGACCGGCAAAGCGTAAGGCGGGCCGGGCCTTCAGGCGCAGGGTGGCGTCGAGGAGGCGGGGGCTGTCGAGGTAGGTGTTGCGGTGGAGGCCGCCGAGGCGCGCGAACTCGGCGTTCTCGAGGCCCGGAATCGTGCGGAACACCCGCACCTGCTCGGAATAGGTCAGCTTCGTCTGGAAGCCGACCATGTTGTAGAGGGTGCCGAGCGCATTGTCCTGGCGCAGCTGAACGATGGCGCAGGCCTTCACCGTAGGGTCGTGCGGGTTGGTCAAGCCCACCGGCTTCATCGGGCCGTGACGCAGGGTCTCGGGCCCTCGCTCGGCCATGACCTCGATCGGCAGGCAGCCGTCGAAATAGGGGGTGGTCGCCTCCCATTCCTTGAAACCGATCTTGTCGCCCGCGATCAGCGCCTGGATGAAGGCGTCGTACTGCTCGCGATTCATCGGGCAGTTGATGTAGTCGGCCCCCGTCCCACCCGGCCCGACCTTGTCGTAGCGCGACTGGAACCAGGCCTTGTCCATGTCGATGGAGTCGCGGTGGACGATGGGCGCGATGGCATCGAAGAAGGCGAGGGCCTCGGCCCCCGTCAGACCACGGATCGCTTCCGCCAGGGCGGGAGAGGTGAGGGGGCCGGTGGCGATGATGGTCCGGCCCCATTCCTCCGGCGGCAGGCCCTCGACCTCCTCGCGGACGATGGTGACGAGCGGATGCGCCTCCAGGGCGGCGGTGACGGCGGCGGCGAACCCATTCCGGTCCACGGCGAGCGCGCCGCCGGCCGGCACCTGGTTGGCGTCGGCGGCGCGCAGGATCAGCGAGCCGAGGGTCCGCATCTCCTGGTGCAGCAGGCCGACGGCGTTGCCGTTGGCGTCGTCCGAGCGGAACGAGTTCGAGCAGACGAGTTCGGCCAGATCCTGACCGTGATGCGCCTCGGTGGCGCGCATCGGGCGCATCTCGTGCAGCACCACGGCATGGCCGCTCTCGGCGATCTGCCAGGCGGCCTCGGATCCGGCGAGGCCGCCGCCGACGATGTGGATGGGGGACGTGTCTGCTCGGTCGGTCATGGGCACGGGATAGACCCGCGCACCGTCCCGATCAATGCAGCTGCGGCGACACCAGGAAGCGCTCGCGGTCGCTTGATGTCACGACGAGCTTGATCGGGCGTCCGTCGCGCTCGATCGTGAGCGGCACCCGCACCCCCGCCTCGCCGAGGGCCCAGACCTGACGGAAGAACCCGGCGAGATCCTCCACCGGCTCGCCCGCCACCGCCGCGAGCACGTCGCCGACGCGCAGGTCCGCGCTCTCGGCGGGGCCGTCATCGGCGAGCCCCATCACCACCACCGCGCCGTCGCTGTCGCTGGCATAGAGGCCGAGCCAGGGCCGGGTCGGGCGGTCCGCCCGTCCCCGAGTGGTCAGATCCTCGAGGATCGGCGGCAGGAGGTCGATGGGCACCACGAGGTTGATCGCCTTGGGGCCTTCCGCGCCGCCCTGCTGCAGCTGCAGGGAGCCGATGCCGAGGAGGTCGCCGGCCGGCCCGATCAGGGCCGTACCGCCCCAATGCGGGTGCGAGGGCGCGGTGAACAGGGCCTCGTCGAGGACGTATTCCCAGTAACCCGCGAATTCCTGCCGCGCGATCAGCTCGGCGGCGACACAGCGCGTGCGGCCGCCGGCTCCGGCCACCACCGCCTTGTCGCCGATCTTCAGGCTGGCCGAGCGCCCGATGGGAAGCGGCGGCAGCGACAGGTCGCCCAGGGCCTGGACCAGGCCGAACCCGGTCACGGCGTCGAAGCCGACCACGTGGCCGGGGACCGAGCGTCCGTCATGCGTCGTCATCCAGACACTGTCCGCCTCGGTGACGAGGTAGCCGATGGTGAGGACGAGGCCGTCCTCGCGGATCACCACGCCGTTGCCGGCCCGCTCCGTGCCCAGGGTCTCGGCGGTGAACGCCTCCGGCGGGATGCGCGTGGAGAGCGACACGATCGCCGACAGGGCCCTGTCGAGGTCGTACGCGTAGTCGCCGGCCTTGGGTTGCACGGCGGCGGGAATTTTCCAGTCTCCGTGCGACGTCATCAATCCCGTATCCTTGTCGTGCGTCCGATGTCAGGACTTGGAAATAGGTCGCCGGCTCGCCGTCGAACACCCATCCCGGCACCCTTGCGCCTCTCGGCGTCGATCAGAGGTGTGCCGATCCACATCGATTGCGCGCCATGCGGTAGCCTGCGGCGGTTCGCTCCATTAGGATTCGCATTCAACGTTCCCGACAGATCGAACGGTCAAATCATGTCGCGCAGAAAGGACGCCCTTCCCCTTGCGTGACGATGCTGCACTGGCGCGCCTGATCGCGGCCGTAGCATCCGGCAACGAGCAGGCCCTTCGGGCTCTCTACGATCTCACCGCTCCGAAACTTTTCGGCATCGTGCTCCGTATCCAACGGGATCGCGGCATGGCCGAAGACGTGCTCCAGGACGTCTATCTGCGCATCTGGCAGAATGCCGGTTCGTTCTCTCCGGAGGCGGGCCGCCCTTTGTCATGGCTCTGTACCATCGCCCGCAACCGGGCGATCGACGGGGTTCGGCGCAAGGGCGAGGTCCAGGGGCCCGTGAGCGAAGACGGAGAGGACTGGGTGGAACGGTTGGCCGATCCCCATGACAGCGAAGGGGCGATTCTCGGGCGCGACGCCCTGCGCGCCTGCCTGTCCCGCTTGGAGGCGACGCAGCGCGACTGCATCGTGCTGGCCTATTGCGAGGGGCATTCGCGGGAAGAGCTGGCAGAGCGGTTCTCGCGTCCCGTCAACACCATCAAGACCTGGCTGCATCGCGGGCTCGCGGCCCTGCGCGGCTGCCTGGAGGGCCCGGCATGACCGAGGACCCCGCCGAGCGCGACCTGCGCGCCGCCGAATACGTCATCGGCACGCTCGACGCCACCGAGCGCGCCGCCATGGACCTGGAACTCGCCGTCGATCCTGCCGCGCGCGCCGCCGTGCGGGAATGGGAGCGCCGCCTGGCGCCCCTCGCCGCCGCCATTCCCGAGATCGAGCCGGGCGAGGGCGTGTGGCCGGCGATCCTGCGCGCGCTGCCCCACCGGACATCCCCGTCTCCGGCGGCGAACGACAACCGCGTGGCCACCCTGTCGCGCAAGCTCGGCCTGTGGCGGGCCGCCACGGCGGGAGCCGGGGCCCTGGCGGCCGGACTCGCCCTGTTCATCGCGTTCGGCCCCCGCCCCGGTGCGGAGGGCGAGACCCGCTACGTCGCCGTGGTCAGCAGCGGCGGCGAGGCGCCGGCCCTCATCGTCAGCATCGATACGGCGGCCGGAACCGCGCGGGTGCGCCCGGTGGGCGCCGAGGCTCCGCCCGGCCGCAGCCTTCAATTGTGGTATGTCGGAGCCGACAAGACGCCGAAATCCCTCGGGCTGATCGGCAGGGATGCCGCACGCTTGGCCCTGCCCGCCGGATCCGATGCCGCGCGGCGCGGCGAGGGTGTCTTCGCTGTCTCGGTGGAGCCGCCGAACGGCTCGGCCACCGGCCTGCCCACCGGTCCCGTCGTCTATACGGGCAAGCTCATCCGCGATTGAGGGCGGCCCGGACGGGAACCTGCCACGATGGAAACCTGTCCATGCCGCGCTTTGCCGCCAACCTGACGCTGCTCTTCACGGAGCACGCCTTCCTCGACCGGTTCGAGGCCGCGTCCCGTGCCGGATTCACGGCTGTGGAGGTCCTGTTCCCCTACGAGCATTCGCCGGAGGCGATCGCCGGGCGCCTCGCCGCGCACGGGCTCGACCTCGTCCTGTTCAACCTGCCGCCGGGCGATTGGACGGCCGGTGAGCGGGGCCTCGCCGCTCTGCCCGACCGCTTCGACGAGATGGCCGCCGGGGTCGAGACGGCGCTCGCCTATGCGCTGGCCACCGGCTGCCCGCGCCTGCACATGATGGCGGGCTTGGCCGATGCGCGCGACAGCCGCGCCGGAGAGGCGTATCGTAGGTCCCTGCGGCACGCAGCCGGACGGCTTGCCCGGCAGGGCATCGACCTCCTGATCGAGCCGATCAACCGCCGCTCCATGCCCGGTTACTTCCTCGACGATGTCGATGCCGCCGCCGGTCTCGTGGCGGACCTGCGCGCGGAGGGTCTCACCAACCTGAAGCTCCAGTTCGACATCTTCCACTGCCAGATCCTGCACGGCGACGTGACCACGCGGCTAGCCCGCCTGCTGGCGCTCATCGGCCATGTCCAGGTCGCCAGCGTGCCGGCCCGCCACGAGCCGGGAACGGGAGAGGTGAACGACGCCTTCGTCTTCGCCGAACTCGACCGCCTCGGATATTCGGGCTCGGTCGGGTGCGAGTACAATCCGCGTGGCCGGACCGAGGACGGCCTCGACTGGCTGGGCGCCTGTGCAGGGAGACCGACGACACGGTGAGGAGCTTCGCGGCAGTCGATGTCGCCGGAGGGACGGTGGAGCAGGCTCCGCTGATCCAGCGCCCGGACGTGGGCGGAGGAGCCTGAAACTTTCCGACCGTCCTGTCCGTAGCCTTGCGAAAGCGGGGAATGCCTTCCGCGAGTGTGGAGGCACGCATGCGATTGATCGTGGGATTATTTGCGGGTCTGAGCATCCTGTCGTCGCCCTGCGGCGCTCAACCGGGGCAGAACCCGCCGACCGTCACGGCCCGGCAGCGCGAGGCCGTCAGCGAGGAGCGGGCGGCCGAGGTCAGGGCCGCCATCGCCGAGGCGCGAAAGCGCCAGGACAGCATCGACCGGGAGAACACCAATCTCTGGCTGCGCTGGACCTACGCGGTCTGTATCGGGTGCGGCCCGATGCCCCGGACGTTTCGCCCGGTCCACACGCATCCGCTGCGTGTGCTCAGCGGCGTTCCGGCGGCCCTGGACGACGAGCGCGACAGGCGGAAAAGCCGCCGCGCCTGACGCCGCCCGGGGCCGACCTCACTTCTTAGCGGGATCGGTGCGCTTGAGGATCGCCTCCATCTGCGCGATCTCGGCTTCCTGTGCCTTGACGATGGCCTCGGCCAGGGAGCGGACCTCCGGATCCTTCGAATACTGAAGCGCGACCTTGGCCATGGCCAGGGCGCCCTTGTGATGCGGGATCATGCCGGCGGCGAAATCGCGGTCGACGTCGCCGGAATAGCGGATGTCCATGTCGCCGTGCATGCGCATGCTCGCCTCCTTGAAGGCGCGCGTCGCCGGCGTGTCGGCGGCCTTGCCCTTGGCGGGGGATTTTGGGCCGTGGTCATGGTCGTCGGAATGGGTGGTGCCGTCGTCGTGGCGGTGCTCGGCGGCGAGGAGAGGGGAGGCGAGGGTCAGAACCAGGATCGCCGTGAGGGCTGTCTTCGTCATGGGAGTTCCCTGTGGTCAGAAGGTTGCGGGCGGGGAGGGCATGGCCCCCGTCACGGGGGAGGGCGTTTCGTCGCCCTGCGCCTCGCGCAGGCGGGCGAAGGCGGGGGCGCCGAAGCGCAGCATCAGGACCGGCGTCAGCACGGCGTCGAGCAGCGTCGCGCTGATGAGGCCGCCGAAGATCGTCACGGCCACGGGATGCAGGATCTCCTTGCCCGGCGCGGTCCCGTCGACCAGCAGCGGCACCAGGGCGATGCCGGCGGCCAGCGCCGTCATCAGCACCGGCACGAGACGCTCGTTGCTCGCCCGCAGGACCAGGGCGGGTCCGAAGGGCAGACCCTCGCTGAGGCCGAGATTCAGGACGTGGCTGATCTTGAGGATGCCGTTGCGGGCGACGATGCCGGTGAGCGTCACGAAGCCGATCATCGAGGCCACGGAGAGGGGTAGCCCGGCGATGGTGAGGGCGACCACGCTGCCGATGAGGGCGAGGGGCACGTTGCCCATGACGATGAGGGCCAGCACGCCGGAGCGGTAGCGGCTCGCCAGCAGGGCGAAGACCAGGGCGAAGGAGACGAGACCGAGGAGCCCGATCCGGCGGGTCGCCTCCCCTTGCGCCTCGAACGCGCCTTCGAGGCGGGCGCTGATCCCCTCCGGCAGGGTCGTCCGCGCCAGGGCCTGCGCGATGTCGGCCGCGATCTTCGAACCGTCGGAGCCCGGCACGGTGTTGGCCTGGACCACGATGCGGCGGCGGCCGTTCTCGCGCAGGATCTGGTTGGGACCGGCCCGCTCGGCGATGTCGGCCAGCGCGTGGGCAGGCACCCAGCCCGACGGCGTCTCGATGAGGAGGTCGCGCAAGGCCGCCATCGAGCGCCCGCTTTCCGGCAGGCGCAGGACCACGTCGAAGCGGCGCAGACCGTCCACCAGGGTCGAGACCACGCGGCCATTGGCGAGATTCCCCACCGTCTCCACCACCGTCGCGGGCGAGACGCCGTAGAGCGCCGCCTTGGCCGGATCGACCCGTATCTCGATCTGGGGAACGCGCACCTGCCGCTCCACCTGGAGGTCGGCGACGCCGGGGATGCCCGACAGGGTCTCGCGCAGGGATTCGGCGGTGCGGCGCAAGGCGTCGAGATCCTCTCCGAACAGCTTGAGGGCGATCTCGGCCCGGACGCCGGAGAGCATGTGGTCGAGCCGGTGCGAGATCGGCTGGCCGACATTCACCGTCACCGGAAGGGCGGAGAGCCGCCCCCTGATGTCGGCGACGATTGCCGGGCGTTCACGCCCGCCCGGCTTGAGGCGGATCTCCAGATCGGTGGAATGGACCCCTTCGGCATGCTCGTCGAGTTCGGCGCGCCCGGTCCGGCGCCCGACCTTGTCCACCTCGGGGATCTCCATCAGCAGGCGCTCGGCGATGGCGCCGACGCGGGCGGATTCGGCGAGCGAGATGCCGGGGGTGAAGGTCGTGGTGACCGTGAACGAGCCCTCGTTGAAGGTCGGCAGGAAGGCGCGCGGCAACCGGCCCGCGCCGTAGCCGGCGGCCGCCACCGCGACGATCGCACAGACGATGGCGAGGCGCTGACGGGCGAAGGCCGCCGCCACGAGGCGCCCGTTGGCGCGCTTGAGGCCGCGGATCAGCCGGCTCTCGGGATGGTCGAGGCTCTTCAGGCCGGGGAGCAGCCAGGAGGAGAGGACGGGCGTCAGGGTCAGGGAGACCACGAGGCTCGACAGGATGGCGATGATGTAGGCCTGGCCGAGCGGCGCGAACAGCCGGCCCTCGACGCCCGACAGGGCGAAGAGCGGCACGAAGACGAGGCAGATGATGACGGTGGCGTAGACGATGCCGGAGCGCACCTCGTTGGAGGCGTCGACGATCACCGCGAAGGACGTGCGGGGCGAACCCGCCGCCCGGTTGTCGCGCAGGCGCCGCAGGATGTTCTCCACATCGACGACGGCGTCGTCCACCAGCTCGCCGATGGCGATGGCGAGGCCGCCCAGCGTCATCGTGTTGATCGAGAGGCCCAGCAGCGAGAACACCGTCGCGGTGGCGAGAATCGAAACGGGGATCGCGGCGAGCGAGATCAGCGTCGTGCGCAGGTTCATCAGGAAGGCGAACAGCACCACGGCCACCACGGCCACGGCCTCGATCAGCACCGTGATGACGTTGCGAAGCGATGTCTCGATGAAGTCCGCCTGCCGGAACAGGACGCTGCCGGCCTCGATCCCGTGGGGCAGGGAGGGGCCGATCTCCTTGAGCGCCGCCTCGACCTCGCGGGTCAGGCGCACGGTGTCGATGCCCGGCTGCTTCTCGATGGAGACCACCACGGCGGGCTGGCCCATGAAGCCGCCGTCGCCGCGCTTGGGCCGCGCCCCGAAGGCGATGTCGGCGACCTGCCGCAGGTAGACCGGACCGCCCGGCGTCGTGACGACGAGATGGCGCAGGTCGTCGAGATCGGTGGTACGGCCGAGCGCCCGGATCAGGACCTCGCGGCCGCCGGCCTCGGAATAGCCGCCGCCGGCATTGCCGCCGTAATTCTGCAGGGCGCGGGCCAGGGCCTCGTCGGTGACGCCGAGCGCCCGCATGGCGGCGGGGTTGGGCGCGACCCGGAACTGGCGTACCTCGCCGCCGATGGGGATCACCTGCGCCACCCCGGGGATGGAGAGCAGGCGCGGGCGCAGGGTGAAGTCGGCGGTCTCGCGCACCTGCATCGGGGTCGCGGTCTTCGACGTGACGGCGACCAGCAGGATGCCGCCCATGATCGAGGAGACCGGCCCCATCTGCGGGACCACGTTGGGCGGCAGTTCCGAGCGCGCCAGCGCCAGCCTCTCGTTGACGAACTGCCGGTCGCGGAACAGGTCCGTGTCCCATTCGAACTCCACCGTGACGATGGACAGGCCGATGCCGGAGACCGAGCGCACCCGGCTGACGCCCGGCAGGCCGTTCATGCGGGTCTCGATCGGGTAAGTCACCCGCTGCTCCACCTCCGTGGGGGCGAACCCCTCGGCCTCGGTCAGGATCGTGACGGTGGGCCGGTTGAGGTCGGGAAGCACGTCGACGGGCAGGTGCGCGAGGGAGAGGGCGCCGGTCAGCACCAGGGCGAAGGCGAGGGCCAGGACGAGCAGGCGGTTGCGCAGGGACTGCGCGACGATGAGGCCGAACATGGGGTTCTTTCCTCAGCGGATCTGGTCGAGGAGTTCGGCGCCCTGGACGACGACGCGCCGTCCCGGCTCCAGACCGCCGGCGATGAGCGTACGGTCGGCGTCGAGGGGATCGGTGCGGACGGCGCGTGCCACGAAGCGCTCCGCACCGACATGCTCGTAGACGACGCTGCCGCCCTCCGCCCGCAGGATGCCGGAGCGCGGCACGGCGAGACCCGTCCGCTCGCCCGTGAGGGGGGCATGAACGGTGACGAACTGGCCGAGGCGCAGGCCGGCCGGATCGCCCGCCACCGCGAACTGAACCGGCACGGCCTGATTGCGGTCGGCGAGGCCGGCCCCGCGATAGGTCAGCGCGAGGCTGCGCCCGTCCCCGAGGCGGGCCGTCGCCGCGCCTTCCGGCGACAGGGCCTCGAAGCTCAGCGCCTCGACCCAGAGCTTGCCCGGATCGACAATGCGGAAGACGACGGTGCCGGAGGCCGCCATGGCGCCCGCCGTGGCGCTCGCCTCGGCGATGACCCCGTCCACCGGCGCGACCAGGGCCTCGGGCGAGCCGCGGACCGCATCGAGGGCGGCGCGGCGGTCCTTCAGCCCGTCACGCTCGGAGCGGGCATCGTCGAGTTGGGTCCGGGCCACGGCGCCCGTCCCCGCCAGCCGCTCGAACCGGACCACCCGACGGTCGAGGATCGCGATCTGCTGGTCGAGTTCGCCCTGGCGCTGGCGCATGTCGGAGACGTCCACGGCCTGGACCGGCGGGGTGACGGTGGCGAGCACCTCGCCGCGCGTCACGCGGGTTCCGAGGCGCGGGAAGCCGTTCGCCGGAGGGGCCAGACGGCCGCCCACGGAGGATTGCACGACGCCGCTGGCATTGGGATCGGCGATGACCCGACCGGGCAGGGCCACGGTACGGGCCACGCTCTCCGTCGCCGTCACGGCGGTGCGCAGGACGAGGAGGCGCTGCAGGGATTTGGGCACGAAGATCGAGCCGTCGCCCAGGCGCTTCGCCCGGTCGGCGCCGCCGGCGGGCGGACTCGCCATCATCCCGCCCTCGGCCGGCGCGGCATCGTGGCCTTCATGGGCGAGGGCGGCGCTGCCCAGCACGATCGTCGCCGTGACCGCCAGGACGACGACGATGGGAATCGTCCGCCGACGCCGGAACAGGACGACGGCGCCGAGGCCGAGGAGGAAGCCCCCGGCGGCGGTGACGGAGGGCGGCTGGTGCGTGAAGCGCTCGACCAGGGAGGCGTTGGCCGGCGTCTCGGACTTCGTTGCAGCGCCTTTGGCAGTTGGCAGATCGAGATCGAGGGAGAGGATGTCGGTACTGCCCTCCGCCGTCACCGCCGCGATGAGATCGTGATGCGCCGCGTCCTCGAGCCAGGGTGCGGAGAGCCGGTAGCTGCCATCGGCCTGGAGCTCGGCCGTCCTGCGCCCGTCCGGCGTCGAGAGGGCGAGGGTGGCGTCGGTGATCGGCGCGTTGGTCTCGAACGCGTCGAGATAGAAGACGAGATCGTGCCCCTGCACGGCGGCGACGAGTTCGTAGCGCTCCGACCTCGCCTCCGCCCGCGGTGCCGCCGCCGTAACGGGCAGGAGAGCCGTCTCGTCGCCGTGGGAATGGCCCTCATGGGACAGGGCCGTGCCGGACAGGCCTACCCAGGCGATGGCGCACGCCGCGACGAGGCGCAGGGCTGCCGGAAAAACGATGGACATGATGGGAGAACCTCGACGCCGATGAAGCAGGGACGGCTTTCCCCACGGCGCCGACAGGCAGCCGGGCGCGGAACGCCGTCGTTACGTCAGGCGAAGGGTCTCGGTGGTTCGGACGGAGAATCCGGGGCGACGTCCGTGCGGGCGGACATGGCGCCCACGGGAACGGGACCGGTCAAGCCGGGCGCGGATGCAGCATCTCCGTCGGCCGGTGCCAGGCCGATGGCGCAGCAGCAGGCGGCTCCACAGGGGCCGGTGCAGCAGGGACCGGCACAGCCGAGATGGGGTTCGGCCCGCAGGACGGACACGATCTCATGCAGGCCGGGGGTGGCGGCATCCGCCCGAACCGCCTGCGCGTCGAGGGAGACCGGAGCCTGGACCCATTCGACAGGAGCGCCGCCATCGTGCCCATGGCCCGTATGGGCGCTCGCGGGCGACGACATGGCGAAGCCGGCGATCGCGAGGATCACCGTCATCAGCCAGAGCGCGAGGCTCCGATCCAGATTGCGCCGGATGGGTTTCATGTCGGCACGGAGCGTAGCATAGGGCATGCGCCCGCGACAGGGCCGATCGCCAGCGATCCCAACCCGAGAGGCTACACGCGTGAGACAGATCCTCGTGATCGGCATCGGCACCGGCAATCCGGAGCACGTCACGATCCAGGCGATCCGCGCCTTGAACACGGTGGATGTGGTCTTCGTCCTCGACAAGGGCGGGGAGAAAGCCGACCTCGTCGCCCTGCGCCGGGCGATCTGCGAGCGCTACATCGAGGACCGGCCCTATCGCATCGTCGAGGCGCAGGACCCGGAGCGCGACCGCAATCCGGCCGATTACGGTGTCGCCGTGGACGATTGGCACGGTGCCCGCGCGGCCCTCTACGAGGCGATGATCGCGCGCGAACTCCCTGAGGACGGCACCGGCGCCTTCCTGGTCTGGGGCGACCCCTCCCTCTACGACAGCACCCTGCGGATCATCGACCGGATCGTGGCGCGGGGACGCCTCGCCTTCGACCATCGGGTGATTCCCGGCATCACCAGCGTCCAGGCCCTGGCGGCGAGCCACCGCATCGCCCTCAACCGCATCGGTGCGCCGGTGCAGATCACCACGGGGCGCCAGATCGCCGGCGGACTCTCCGAGGAGGCCGACACCACCGTGGTGATGCTCGACGGCGACCCGACCTTCGCCCATCTCGACCCGGACCTGACGATCTACTGGGGCGCCTATCTCGGGAGCGACGACGAGATCGTCCTGTCGGGCCGCCTCGGCGACATCGCCGGCGAGATCCGGCGCGTGCGCGCCGAGGCGAGGGCGCGCCACGGCTGGATCATGGACATCTACCTGCTGCGCAGGCCTGCGGATTAGGCCGGATCCTCGCCCTCAATGGTTGCGCCGTCGCCCGCCTTTCTCGAGGTGGCCGGCCAGGGTGAAGGCGATTTCCCGTATCAGGGAATCGAGGAGTGCGGCCAGTCTCGGCTGGTGAAGGTCGGCCACGAGGTCGTGCAGGGCGATGGCGTGTTCCGCCATGCGGTTGGCCGCCTGCTCGGCATGCAGGCCGGGCTGGTGAAGAATTGCCCCATCCTCGGTGCGATCGATGGCGATGCCGAGGCCCCTCGCCCGCCCCCCGGCGGACTCGCCCCGGTCGATCCGCCCGCGCAGACCGAGCCGGCGCTCGCCGCGAACCGTCCGGAACGCGATCTCGAACGGGCCGCCCGCCTCGACGGCGGCATGCAGGGCGTTCTCCACGCGAAGCCGGTCCTCCGCGAGGATCGTCGCCAGGAAGGCGTCGAGACTCACGCCCGACGCTTTCGGAGCGAGACCGAGCACGTCCGCGAAGGAGTCCGAGACGGCGATCCGGCCGGCCCAGACGTCGTGGGACCAGACGCCCACGACGCCCGACGCATCGAGCGCGGCCAGAATGCCGTCCGTGTCGCCGGTGAGAAGGCTCGTGCGCGCAGGCATGGATCTCCTGGGCCGCCGGGGCGGATCGCTGAGGACGAAACCCGTGATCGCGGACCGACACGCGACAGGAATCGCCCTCGCCTAGAATTTACCTGAAGTTGACAGATCCCCATCGATCCACGGGAACAGGCGCAACTTAGCCGCTGACATAAGCGATTGGAAGGGCAAGACACGCCCTGCGGGAAGTTTTGGCAACCTCAGATTGATTGAAGACTCTGGGGTTGAACGTGGGCGGGAGCGTCCATCCTGGCCCCCATCTGCGGTCCACGGAACCCGTCGATACCAAGCCGCGGTCTTAACCACTGGTTAACCATGACGGGCCAAAACCGGGATCAGGGCATCCTGGTGTCACGGGACGACGGCTGCGAGCCGGACCGCTGACGATCCGAGGCAGGGAATTCCGTCGGCTTCCGAGCCTAAGGATCCCCCGGCACGGCAGGACGCGACATCTCAGGACGCGAGAAGGGCTCCCGTATGAAAGCCATCACCTTCGTCACCCAGAAGGGGGGGAGTGGGAAGAGCACGCTGTGCATCTCACTGGCCGTCGCGGCGCAGGAGCGCGGCCTGTCGGTCTGCATCCTGGAAATGGATCGTCAGGCGACGATCAGCGACTGGCTCGACCACCGCACGGCGGACGGCCCGGAAGTCGCGCAGATCGATGCGTCGCAGATCGAGGCCGTCATGGCCCAGCTGCGCGAATCCTCCTACGATTACGTCTTCATCGATACGCCGGGCGTGGATTCCACCGGAACGCTCTCGGCGATCCGCGCGGCCGATCTCTGCATCATCCCCTGCCGCCCCACCCCGGCCGACCTGCGCGCGTTCAAGCCGACCCTGGCCGCCATCTACCGCCTGGAGAAGAAGTTCGCCTTCGTCCTGAACCAGACCCCGCCGCGCTCCTACCGGATCCGCGACGCGGCCGACGGCCTCGCCGTACTGGGTATCCTGCCGGACGTGAACATCGTCGCGCGCACCGACCATCAGGACGCGATCGGCGTCGGTCAGGGTGTCACCGAATTCAACCCCAAGGGCCAGGCCGCCGGCGAAGTGCGCAGGCTCTGGACGTGGATCGAGAAGAGGATGCAGGTCGTCAAGCATGCCAAAGCCGCCTAGGCCGAGCCTCGCTTCCATCGTCGCGGGAGCCGCTTCCCCAGCCAGGAGCGCCGACATCGTCCAGCTCGATACGGGCCACGTACCGGTCCGCAAGACACCGAGCACCCTGAAGGAGCGCGCCCGGCAGATGTCGGTCTATCTGGAGCCGCCGGTCTACGACCAGCTCCGCGACCTCGCCCATACCGAGCGCACCAAGATGCACGCGCTCATGCTCGAAGCCCTCGACCTCCTGTTCAAACAGCGGGGGACCATGCCGATCGAGCGGCTGAACGAGACGAACCACCGCTGAAGCCCTCTCCTGTCGACATCGATCGTCGACAGGAGAAAACTGTTTCTTGATCACGGCTTACACGTCACTTCTCACCTGGTACATCCGCCCGTGACGGCGTCGCCCGATGGGTCGGACGGATGCGTCCGGAGCAGGATATCCACATCCTCGAAACCATGATTTCCGTCAGTTTCACAGCGCGATAGCGATACCCTCTCATTCATCGGACGAGGGATCGGCGGCGGATCGGGGCCCCATCAGCAGCGTTCAGGTTTCCTTTACGTCAACCCGACAATTGTCTGTGCAATCGAAGCCCGCTCTTTCGGGACGGTCTTCGACGGCCGGACCGGATCGCTCTTCCGTTCCTCGGCCCCGGATGGTGTTTCGAGAGCGCAGAGTGCTGGGCGGTTCGGTATGGCGCGTTCGACGAAGGCCGGATCGGCTCCAATGGCGGGCGTACCGCTGTTGCGCCTCCTCGCCGTGTCCGTGGTGGCACTGACCACCGCGAATTGCGCGCAGAACACCCAGAAACTCGCCGGCCCGGCCGGCGCTTCCGGATCGTCCTACGATCCGAAATACGGCGTGAAGGCGAGCCCGCGCCTCTACAACGAGGGCGACACGATTCCGAAGGGCGGCGGCCGCCGCTTCTCGGGAAAGCCCTACGTGGTGGCGGGCCGCACCTATGTGCCCCGCGACGACGCCAAGGGCTATGTCCGCGAGGGCCTGGCATCCTGGTACGGCAGCGCGTTCCACGGCCGGATGACGGCCAATGGCGAGGTGTTCGACCGCCATTCCATCGCAGCCGCTCACCCGACCCTGCCGCTGCCGAGCTATGTGCGGGTGACCAACCTCGCCAACCGCCATTCGATGATCGTGCGCGTCAACGATCGCGGCCCCTATCACGCCAACCGCCTCATGGACGTATCCGAGGAGGTGGCCCAGGCCCTGGAATTCCATCGCAGCGGCACCGCCAAGGTGCGGGTGGAGTATGTCGGCAAGGCGTCCACCGCCGGCAGCGACGACCGCAAGCTGATGGCAACCCTGCGCACCGACGGCGCGCCCGCCCGTGTCGGCGGCGGCTCGCCGGTGATGATGGCCGATCTCGGACCCGATGCCGAGCCGGAGCGTCTGTCGCGCGCGCAACGTCCCGCCCTGGCCTTCAAGCCGGCCCCTGACGAGGACGACGCCGCCCCCGCGCCGCGTCCCGTCCGGCCCGCGCCGGTCCTGGTGGCGGGCGGCTCCAGCGTCGCCGTGCCGGCGGCCCTGCAGCCCACCGCGTCCCGGTCGCACGGCTTCCGGCCGACCATGCCGGATCGCCCCGCTCCTGCCCTGCAGATGGCCCATGCCGGACCGAATGCCGGGCCGAAGACGAGGGGGTCCTTCCCCCCGGCACCGACGCGCCTCGCCTCGAGCGCCGGCCCCGCCCAGGCCCAGGCATCCAAGCCCGGTGCCCCGTCGCACAAGGAGGCGACGACGCTCCAGGCCAGGCTGGGCACGTCCGCTCCCAGGACGAAACTCGCCCAGTCGCCGGTTCCGGCGGCACCGCAGAAGATGGCCGCCGCCCCCGCTCCCTCGCGCGGCCAGGTCGCGAAGACCGCGAGCGCCACGGCGCCGGCACGCTCGGCGACGGGCCATGCCGCGGTGGCGAACCTGCGCCCGGCTCCGCTGCCCACGGGCCCGCTGGGAACGGCCAAGGCCAGCGTCGCCAAGCTCTCCGTGCCCCCGGCCGGCTCCCAGATCGCCGGCGCCCGGGCCGGGCGGGGCAAGTCGCCCGCCCCGGTCGTCGCCGCCGCTGCCGCGAAGTTTATCCAGGCGCGCCGCTCGCGCATCGCCGAGGTGAACTGATCGCGGGTGGTGGAGACCGGCGGCTGTGTCTCGACGAAGGATACGGCCCCGCGGCGTCATGTCGTCCACCGCGCTGCGATATCGTCGCCAAAGTTGCGTTCGATTTCGCCGGGAATCCCCTGTATCATCTCGCAAGGGCGAGAACGGACCGGGCTTATCAGCCAAGCCTCGGGGTCGACGGGCATGAGGCGAACGATGCGTGCGACGACGAACCGGACGAATCTGGCCGCCGGGTTTCGGGCCGGACTGGCCGGCTTGAGCCTGTCGGCGATCGGCTGGTTCGCGGCGCTGCCCGCCCTTGCCCAGAGCTTCCAGACGGCCGCCCCCCACGCCATCCTGATCGATGCGGATTCGGGCTCCGTGCTGTTCGAGAAGGGGGCCGACGAGCTGTTCTCGCCGGCCAGCATGGCCAAGCTGATGACCACGGAGATTGTGTTCAACGAGATCCGGCAGGGCCGGCTCAGCATGGACAGCGAATTCCAGATCACCGAGGACGCCTGGCGCCGGGGCGGCGCCGGGGGAGGCGGCTCCTCGATGTTCGCCCAGCTCAACAGCCGCATCAAGCTGTCCGACCTGCTGCGCGGCCTGATCGTGCAATCGGGCAATGACGCGGCCATCGCCATCGGCGAGGGCATCGCCGGCTCGGAGGAGAATTTCGGGCGGATGATGACGGCGCGGGCGCGTGAAATCGGCCTGACGCGCTCCACCTTCCGCAACGCCACCGGCTATTCCGCGCCGGACCAGAAGGTCACCGCGCGCGACCTCGCCAAGCTGGCGATCCACATCATCGACACCTATCCCGACCTGTACAAGATCTTCTCCGAGCGCGAATTCACCTGGAACAAGATCAAGCAGCAGAACCGTAATCCGCTCCTCACCCTCGATATCGGCGCCGATGGCCTCAAGACCGGATATCTCGAGGAATCGGGCTACGGCCTCACCGGCTCGGCGGTGCAGAACGGCCAGCGCCTCATCATGGTGGTGAGCGGCCTCAAGACGGCGCGCGACCGCGCCGCCGAATCCCGCAAGCTGGTGGAATGGGGGTTTCGCGCCTTCGAGCCGCGCCAGATCTTCGCCAGCGGCGAGACCGTGGCCGATGCCTCCGTCTTCGGCGGGGCACAGGGCAGCGTTCCCCTGGTGGCCAAGAAACCGGTCCGGGTGCTCCTGCCCCGGGGCAATGGCGATCGCATCAGCGCCCGCGTCGTCTATCAGGGCCCGCTGACCGCGCCGGTGGAGCAGGGCCGGGAGGTCGGCCGCCTGCGCATCACCCGTGGCGACACCCAGGCCCTCGACCTGCCGGTCTATGCCGGGGAGGACGTGGCGGCCGGCACGATCCCGCAGCGTGCCCTCGACGGGGCCTGGGAGGTCGGGACCGGACTGTTCCGCCGCGCCTTCGACAAGGCTGGCGTGGGTGACAAGGCCGGCGCCAAATCGTGACCGACCGAAACCGCGGGCAGGTTGGGCGGAGCGGGGCGTTCATCACGTTCGAGGGCGGGGAGGGGGCCGGGAAGTCGACCCAGATCGGCCGCCTGGCCGCGCGCCTGCGCGGTCGTTCCTCCGTCCCGGTGGTGACGACGCGCGAGCCCGGTGGCTCGGCCAAGGCCGAGGCGATCCGTGAGGCACTGCTGGCCGGCACGGTGAAGCGGCACGGTCCCTTCGCCGAGGCACTCCTGTTCTCCGCCGCCCGCATCGACCATCTCGACACGCTGATCCGCCCGGCCCTCGCCCGCGGCGAGACCGTCCTGTGCGACCGCTTCTCGGATTCGACCCGTGCCTATCAGGGGGCGGCGGGCGGCCTCGATTCCGCCCTGCTCTCGACCCTGGAGCGGGTGGTCGTCGGGGATATGACGCCCGACCTCACCCTGATCCTCGACCTCGACCCCGCCATCGGCCTCGCCAGGGCGAAGGCCCGGGCCGGGGAGGGGGAGGCGGCCGACCGGTTCGAGGCGGAGGCGCTCGGCTTCCACACCCGCCTGCGGCAGGCGTTTCTCACCATTGCGGCGGAGGAACCGGAGCGCTGCATCGTCATCGATGCCGGTCTCTCCCCCGATGCGGTGGAGGCGGCGATCGCGGCCGCCCTCGCCGCCCGCCTGCCCGGCCTTCTGTCCGGCCCGGAGGCCGCCGACGATGCGGCCTGAACGCGCGCCGGAGGACGTCGAGCCCGGCGACCTCGCCGACATCCCCCGCCCGCGCGAGCAGGCCGGCCTCGTCGGCCATGCGGAGGCGGAGGCCGCCTTCATCGAGGGGATCGGTTCGGGCCGCCTGCACCATGCCTGGCTCATCGGCGGCCCGCGCGGCATCGGCAAGGCGACCCTGGCCTACCGGGTGGCGCGCTGGCTCATCGCCAACCCGCGCTCCGGCCGCGTCCCGGACACCCTGGCCGTCGATCCCACGCATCCGGCGGCCCGACAGGTGGCGGCCCTGTCGCATCCCAACCTCGTGGCCCTGCGCCGGACGCGGCCGCACACTGCCAAGACGCTCGCCACCAAGATCTCGGTGGATGCCGCCCGCCACGCCCTCGACCTGTTCGGCTCGACGGCGGGCAATGACGGCTACCGCATCTGCATCGTCGACAGCGCCGAGGACCTCAACGCCAACAGCGCCAATGCCCTCCTCAAGATGGTGGAGGAGCCGCCGCCCCGCTGTCTGTTCCTCATCGTCAGCCACGCGCCGGGGCGGCTGCTGCCGACGATCCGTTCGCGCTGCCGCGCCCTCAACCTGCGGCCCCTGGGGGAGGGGGAGGTGGCTCGGGTGCTGGACAGCTTCCCTCCCCCCTTCGTGCGGCCCGACCCGGAGGCCCTGGCCCGCGCCGCCGCCCTGTCCGAGGGCTCGGTGGCGCAGGGCTTCGCCATGCTCGACCCGGCGACGTCGGGCCTCGTCGGCGAGATGGAGACCCTGCTGTCGCGCCTCGACCATCCCGACTGGTGCCGCATCCTGGCGCTCGCCGAGAAGCTCTCGGGGCGCGACGCGGACGAGCATTTCGCCGCGAGCCTCGACACGGTGTTCCGCTTCGTCTCGTCGGAACTGGACCGCCGCCGCCACGAGCCCCCCGCTCGCCTTGCGGCCCTGGTGGAGGTGTGTGACAAGATCGCCCGCGCCGCCCGGGAGGCCGCGACCTACAATCTCGACAGGCGGCCGCTGATCCTCTCGCTGTTCGGCGATCTCGCGGGGGCCGTGCGCGCCGGGACATGAGCAGGCTCGTCCTGTGATCCGATGAACCGCGTATCCGAGGGTATTTCGACGCGATGGCCAACGAGTCAGGGCCCAGCCCATCCATTGCCAAGACGTCCGGTTCCGACAACGAGACCGTCGGTTCCGATGCCAAGTCCTTCGGCATCAGCACGGCGATCTCCTATCCCAACGGCGCGCCGCATATCGGCCACGCCTATGAGGTGATCGCCACCGACGCAATTGCGCGGTTCAAGCGTCTCGACGGCTACGACGTGCTGTTCTCCACCGGCACCGACGAGCACGGGCTCAAGATCCAGCAGACCGCGTCCAGGGCCGGCATCGGCCCGAAGGCCCTGGTCGACGACATGGCCGCGCGCTTCAAGGCCATGGCCGAGGCGCTGAACTGCAGCCACGACCGCTTCATCCGCACCACGGAGCCCGACCATTATGCCGCCGCCCAGGAACTCTGGCGGCGCATGGAGGCCAACGGCGACATCTACCTGTCGAAATACGCCGGCTGGTACTCGGTGCGCGACGAGGCCTATTACAACGAGGACGAGACCGAGACCGCCCCAGACGGGACGCGCCGCGCGCGGGAGACCGGCACGGCCGTGACCTGGATGGAGGAGGAGAATTTCCTGTTCCGTCTCTCCGCCTACCAGGATCGGCTGCTCGCCCTCTACGAGGCCCAGCCCGACTTCATCGGTCCCGAGACGCGGCGCAACGAGGTGGCGAGCTTCGTCCGCTCCGGCCTCAAGGACCTGTCGGTGAGCCGCACCAATTTCGACTGGGGCGTGCCGGTGCCGGGTCACCCGGACCACGTCATGTATGTCTGGGTCGACGCTCTGACGAACTACCTCACCGTCACGGGCTTCCCCGACGAGTCCGATCGCCGAAACAAGTTCTGGCCGATGGATCTGCACGTCATCGGCAAGGACATCGTGCGCTTCCACGCGGTGTACTGGCCGGCCTTCCTGATGTCGGCGGGCCTGCCGCTCCCGAAGCGCGTCTTCGGCCATGGCTTCCTGCTCTCCAAGGGCGAGAAGATGTCGAAGTCCCTCGGCAACGTGGTCGATCCGATGGACCTCATCGCGACCTACGGGGTCGATGCTTTGCGCCAGTTCGTCCTGCGCGAAGTGCCCTTCGGCGGCGACGGCAATTACAGCCACGAGGCCATCATCACCCGCTACACGGCGGATCTCTCCAACGGGCTCGGCAACCTCGCCCAGCGCTCGCTCTCCATGATCGCCAAGAATTGCGGCGGCCTCGTCCCCGAGCACGGCGCGTTCACGGAGGACGACCGGGCACTCCTGGCGCTCGCCGACGCCCTGCCGGCCTCGGTGCGGGTGGCGATGAACAAGCTCGCCCTCCACACGGCGCTCGCCGACATCTGGGCCGTGGTGACGGCCTCCGACCGCTATTTCGACGCTCAGAAGCCCTGGGTCCTGCGCAAGACCGACCCGGCCCGCATGGCCGCGTCCCTCTACGTGGTGGCCGAGACCCTGCGCGCCATCGGCATCCTGGTGCAGCCCTTCATGCCGGATTCGGGCGGGAAGCTCCTCGACCTCCTGGCCGTGCCCGCCGACAGGCGGCAACTCGCCGATATCGGGGAGGGGGGCCGGCTGGTGCCGGGCACGGCGCTCCCGGCGCCGAGCGGGCTGTTCCCGCGCTTCGTCGAGCCGGAGAGTCCCGCCGCCTGAGGCGGTGTCCGCAGAGTCAACAAGAATCCCGAGCTTTGTCCATGCTGGTCGATAGCCACTGCCATCTCGACTTCCCGAATTTTGCCGAGGATCTCCCCGGCGTGATCGCCCGTGCCGAGGCGGCGGGCGTGACGGGGATGCTCACCATCTCGACGCGGGTCGCCAAGGCACGGGTCTACGAGGCCCTGTCCGAGGCTCATCCGCAGATCTGGCACACGGTGGGGACCCATCCGAACGGGGCAGGGGACGAACCCGACGTGCCCACGGACGCCATCGTCGCCCTCACCCACCATCCGCGCTGCATCGGCATCGGCGAGGCGGGGCTCGACTACCATTACGAGGACGCCGCCCCGGAAGCGGTGCAGGAGCGGGTGTTCCGCCGGCATATCGCAGCCTCCCGCGAGACCGGCCTCCCCCTCGTCATCCATGCCCGCGATGCCGATGACCACATGGAGGCGGTGCTCGTCGACGAGATGAAGCGCGGGGCGTTCAAAGCGGTTCTGCACTGCTTCTCCTCCGGCCGGCGCCTGGCCGAGGTCGGGATCGAACTCGGCCTGTCGATCTCGTTCTCGGGCATCGTCACCTTCCGGCGCTCGCACGAGCTGCGCGACATCGCCCTCGCCGTCCCCCGCGACCGCATCCTGGTGGAGACCGACGCGCCGTTCCTGGCGCCCGAGCCGCATCGCGGACGCAGCAACGAGCCGGCCTATACCGCCGACACCGCCCGCTCCCTGGCCAAGACCCTGGACATGGAATTCGCGGCCTTCGCGAGCCTGACGACGGCGAATTTCCACCGCCTGTTCGACAAGGCGACGCTATCCGGCGGCCGCGGGGCGTGACAGGCGCCCGCCCCTTTCGATACCAACGGACCGGGAGGTGCGGATGGGTTCTCTGACGCTGACGATCCTCGGCTGCGGCTCGTCCGGCGGCGTTCCCCGGGTGGGCTACGGCTGGGGTGCCTGCGACCCGGCCGATGCCAGGAACCGGCGGCGGCGCTGCTCGATCCTCGTGGAGCGGCGAGGGGAGGCGGGCGCCACCAGCCTCCTCGTGGACACCTCGCCCGATCTGCGCGAGCAATTGCTGACGGCGGGGGTGAGCCGCCTCGACGCGGTGCTGTACACCCATGCCCATGCCGACCACACCCACGGCATCGACGACGTGCGGCCCCTGGTGATCCACATGCACCGGCGCATCCCGGTCTATGCCGACGCCGAGACGCGGGCCCTGCTCACGCTCCGCTTCGGCTATTGCTTCGAGACGCCGCCCGGCAGCGCCTACCCGCCGATCCTCGACCTGAACGATCTCGTGGCCGGCGAGCCGGTCACGATACGGGGTGAGGGCGGTACGATCGAGGCGGTCGCCTTCGGCATGGAGCACGGCGCCGAGTCCGCCCACGGCTTCCGCTTCGGGCCGGCGGCCTATGCGCCCGACGTGAGCCTGATGCCGGAGGCGGCCAAGGCGCGGCTCCACGGCCTCGATCTCCTCATCATCGATGCCCTGCGCGACACCCCTCACCCGACCCATTACTCGGTCTCGGATGCGCTCGCGCTCATCGAGGAGGTGCGTCCGCGCCGCGCGATCCTCACCAATCTCCACACCGATCTCGACTACGCCACGCTCGCGGCCAAGCTGCCGCCGGGGGTGGTGCCGGCCTATGACGGGCTGTCGGTGAGCGTGGACCTGTAGCCACGTCCTGCCGACCTTCTCGAGCCGAGCACCGGGGAGGGCGCGCTTCAGTTGCGCAGGGGCTCGGCCGGGATCAGGCCGGCATTGACCAGGATCTGCGCCGTGGCGGCCTTGGCGAGGCGGTCGTAGCCTGCATCGGTCATGTGCAGCCCGTCGGGACCGATCATCTGCGCCGGGCTCAGGAGGCCGCTGGCGGCCCAGGTCCGCATCAGGGCGTGGCGGCGGATCACCGGCACGTCGAGGTCGGCCGCGAGGCTATGCAGCGCCTCGCCGTAGCGCTCGGCGCCGTTGGTCGTGCTCAGGCGGCGGCACCATTGCTGGTCCATCAGGATCACGTCCGAGCCGGCGGCGCGCATCGCCGCGATGCCCTGGCGCGTCAGTTCTGTGAAACGCTCCACCGTGACGCCGGTCATCGGGTCGTTGCTGCCGGTCTGCCAGATTACGAGGTCGGGCCGCTCGGCCAGCACGTCCCGGTCGAGACGGCGGGCCATGGCCTCTGCGTCGTCGCCGCCCTTGCCACGGTTGAGGACGGTGACGATGGGATGCTTCGCGCCACCCATATCGAGGCGGCCCTGCAGGTCTTCCTGCAATTGCGCGGGGTAGGCGGCGGCCGGGGAGGAGGCGCCCGACCCTTCCGTGGACGAGGAGCCGAAGGCGACGATGCGGATGTCGGATCCCGCCTTCACCAGGGCGGCCACGTGGGAGAGCTTAGCCAGCGCCCTGGCGGGGATCGCCGGCTTCGTCACCGCCGGCTCCGCCCAGGCCGGAGCACCGAGGCCCAGAGCCGCGAGGGCCAGGCCGAGGATCGGGGCGGCGCAGGGTTTGAGCAGGGTCAGCATCAGATCCGCTTCGAGAACGAACGGGGCGGGCGGCCACGAAGACCGGTCCCACTCCGCGACGGGTTAGACACGCCGTTTGAGATAGGATTGTGACGATTGCGCCGGAAACTGGCGGATCGCTTAAGGAAGCTGGTGAGCAAGGCGTAAAGCTGCCATCTCACGGCGGCACCTCATGGAATGGTGAATCCCAGCTTCCTGTCAAGGTGCCGGCAATGCCCCCCCTCACCCCGTTCGTAGGGGCATCAAGTTCCATAATATATCTTATGCGAACGGCGCTTCTGGGGCTGGGCGGGGGCTCTGCAGCCTCTGCTTCCGCCTCAGCGCACCCAGACCTTCAGGTCGTATTCGGCCGCCGAACCATCCGGGTTGATTGTGAGAACGCGGTAGGTGTCGAACCCCTCGAAATTCTCTTCCGTCTCGTAGGTCATCCGGAGGCCGGGTACCTTCTTGGCGTTGCAGGACGCGAGCGGCGACGCGGTGGGATAGCGAGGGAAAGAATCGATCTTGTCGAACGTCACGCTGCCGTGGCGCGGCTGCTCCAGGATTCGCGCCACCACCGGCCCCTGCGACGAGCAATCGGGATAGAGGTAGGCGAAGAAGGCGATGCTCCGCGCCTCCCCCTTGGGCACCACCCGCGTCAGGGGAAGGACCGGGATGGGCATGGGAGCGTCGGGCTTCCCGCCGGTCGGAGGCACCGCCGGAACCTGGACCGCGTGCGCGGCGAAGGGCCCGGACAGGAGCGGAACGGCGAGGAGGACAAGAAGCGGCTTCAGGCGCATGACGACGTCCGGCTGGCGAAGATGCTGGTGCATCCTGTCTAGTTGCAGGGTCACGCTTTTCACAATCACGGAAACCGGAGGTCCGGCTCCGCGGCGAGGGCGGTTTACGGGACCTGCTCGACCACCCTGCCCTGCGGAACGACGAAGCGCCCGTAGCGGAGCGCCAGGGTCGGCAGGATCAGGAGGTTCAGGATCGTCGAGGTCACGAGGCCGCCTAGGATGACGATGGCCATCGGACCCTCGATCTCGCGGCCGGGCTCGCCGGCTCCCAGCGCCAGGGGCAGCAGGCCGAGGCCGGTGACGAGGGAGGTCATCAGGATCGGCACGAGGCGGTCGGCGGCGCCCTCCACCGCCGTATCGCGATCCCATGCCCGGCCCTCGGCGGCGACGAGATGCTCGTAATGCGAGATCATCATGATGGTGTTGCGCAGCGAGATGCCGAACAGGGTCACGAAGCCGACGATGGAGCCCAGCGACAGAACGGCGCCGGTGGCGAAGACCGCGAGCACGCCGCCGACGAAGGCGAAGGGCAGGTTGACCAGGACCAGCATGAGGTTGCGCGCGCTGCCGGTGACCACGGCGAGCAGCAGCACGATGCCGAGGCCGGCAAAGCCGGAGAACAGCAGCAGGTCGCGCTTGGCCCGCGCCTGCGCCTCGGCCGAGCCGGCGAAGCCCACGTAGACCCCGGTCGGGAGGGCCACCTCCTTGGCGATCTTGCGCCGTGCGGCCTCGACGAAGGAGGCGACGTCGCGGCCCGTGACGTTGGCGGTGATGACCTGGACGCGCTGGGCACCCTGGTGCTGGACCTGGTAGCGTCCCGAGGTCTCGTAGATGTCCGCCACCTGCGACAGGCGGATGAAGCGGCCGTTCGACGAGCGCAAGGGGAGGTCGCCCACGGCGGTGAGACGCCCCCTCGCCCCGGAATCGAGGATGACGAGGACGTTGAAGACCGCGTTGCCCTCGTAGGTCTGGCCGACCACGTCGCCCTGGTAGGCGGTGCGCACCACCTCCATCACTTCCACGGCCGAGAGTCCCCAATGGCGCAGGTCGTTGGGCCGGAGCCCCACATTGATCTGCGGCAGGCCGGCGGGCGACGCCTGCTGGATGTCCGTGGCGCCGCGCACCTCGGCGAGTTCGCGGGCGATGTCGCGGGCCGCCGCCTCGATCCGGGCGAGGTCGTTGCCGAAGACGTTGATGACCACCGGTGCGGTGTAGCCCGAGACGGTCTCCTCGATGCGCTCGGTGAGGAAGGTCTTGAGCGAGAAGGCGGCACCGGGAAACCCCGCCATCAGGGCGCGGATATCGGCCTCGGCCCTGCCCTGCCCGGCACCGTCCAGCCCCTGGTCGAGGTCGATATGGATCTCGCTGTAATGGGTGCCGGCGGTGTCCTGGCCGGCCTCGGCGCGGCCGATCTGCGAGGCGACGGCGCGGATGCCGGGGATCTTCAGGAGTTCGGCGGTGATCCGGCCGCCGAGCCGCATGGATTCCCCCAGCGACGTGCCCGGAGCCGCCGCCATGTGCAGGATCAGGTGGCCCTCCTTCAGGTCGGGCAGGAAGGTGCTGCCGAAGAACGGCGTCACGGCGGCGCCCGCGAGGGTCACGAGGATGCCGCAGGCGATGACGATGCGCGGCGTGCGGTTGATCCGGCGCAGGAGCCGCGTGTAGCCGCCGCGCGACCAGCGCATCACCGGGGGATCGCGCATGTCCGTCTCGCCCCGCCCGGTGAGGAGCATCATCGACAGGGCGGGGGTGACGGTGAGCGCCACGGCCAGCGAAGCCACCACGGCGAGGATGTAGGCGAGGGCGAGGGGGCCGAACAGCTTGCCGGCGATGCCCGACAGGACCAGCACCGGCAGGAACACCAGGAGCACGGCGAAGGTGGCGTAGGCGACCGCGGTGCGGACTTCGAGGATGGCGTCGACGACCACCCTCCCCTCCGGGACGGGCGCGGTCAGGCGCCGGTTCTCGCGCAGGCGCCGCACCACGTTCTCGACGCCGATCACCGCGTCGTCCACCACCTCGCCGATGGCGATGGCGAGGCCGCCCAGCGTCATGGTGTTGAGGCTCTCGCCCATGGCCTGAAGCGCCACCACGGCGGCGATGAGCGAGAGGGGGATCGCCACCGACGAGATCACGCAGGTGCGCCAATCGTAGAGAAAGGCGAACAGCACCACGACCACGAGGATACCGCCGAGCCCCAGCGCCTGGAGCACGTTGGCATTGGCGATGGTGATGAAGTTCGCCGGCCGGAACAGGTCCGCCCGCAGCGCGACGTCTTCCCGGTCGAGGGCGGGGCGGAGATCCTCCAGGGCCGCTTCCACGCGGGCGGTGACCTCGCGGGTGTTGGCACCGTATTGCGCGCCGACCATGAGGAGCACGCCGCGCTTGCCATCGACCAAAGCGGCGCTGATCGGCGGCTCGCCGGCGGCGACCACGGTCGCGACGTCGCCGAGGGTCACGCTCGCCCCGCCCTCGTTGATGAGGACCGTGCGGGCCAGCTCCTCCGGGGTGAGCGACTGCCCCTCGGTCTGGAGGGTGACGCGCTGGTTGATCGTGTCGACGAAGCCCGCCCCGCGCACGCCGGTGGCCTTGCGGGCGGCGGCGAGCACGTCGTTCATGCCGATATTGTAGCGGATCAGGTCCGCCGGGCGGATCTGGACCTGGAGCGAGCGCACCGCGCCGCCATAGACGGAGACTTGGGCGACGCCCGGCACCGCCAGAAGCCTCAGCCGCACGGTCCAGTCCGCGAGGGTGCGCAAGTCGAGGTCGGAGCGCCGCTGCGCGGTGAGGCCGACGAGGAGCACGGTGCTGGTGGCCGAGGTGAGCGCCGTCATCGCCGGGGGCAGCACGCCCTGGGGCAGGCGGCCGGCCAGCGCCGTCAGCCGCTCGGTGACGAGTTGCCGGACGCGGTAGACGTCGCTGCCGGTGCCGAAGGTGACGGTAATGACCGACAGGCCCTGGATCGAGCTCGAGCGCAGGGACTCGATTCCCGGCAAGCCGTTCACCGCCACCTCGATCGGCTGGGTGACCAGCACCTCCACCTGTTCGGGGTTGAGGCCCGGCGCCTCGGTCTGGACCACCACGGAGGGCGGCGCGAATTCGGGGAACACGTCGTACTTCGCGTCCCCGAGCACGGAGATGCCGTAACCGGCGAGCGCGAGGCTGAGCGCCAGGACGATGCCGCGGAAGCGCACCGCGAAGGCGACGAGGGCCGCCTGGGGGCCGGCAGGAGAGGCGTTCGGACTGTCGCTCACGTCAATCGTCGTCCACGCCGCCGGAGACGGAGAGCAGGCTCTTCATCTCCTCGGACAGGAGTGCCTGGGCTCCGGTGAGCACGATCTCGGTGTCGCCGGGCAGGTCCTCCACCACATAGGCATCCGCCGACATCGGCGGGTCGGCCTTGAGCGCGTGGCGGGCGAAGGCGTCGGGCGCCACGGCACGGTAGATCCAGGTCCCCCCCTGCCAATGCACCACCGCGTCCTCGGGTACGCTGATGCCGGTGACGGTCCGGTCCGAAGCGAGGAAAGCGAGCATGCTCATGCCGGGCAGGAAGCCGCTGTCACCGGGCACGGTGTAGAAGAAGCTGAGGCCCTGGATGCGCTGGTCGGTGCGGGTCGCCGGCGAGACGTAGCGCAGCGCGATCCGCGCGCTCTGCGGCGGCACTTCGGCGAAGGCGGCGGCGGGCTGGCCTTTGATGCTCTCGCCCGGCGGCAGGGTCACCTGGACCAGGAAATCGACGCGCTCGATCAGGCGGGTGATGGCGGGCGAGCGCTCGACGATGGCCCGGCCGATCACCGGCCCCCATTCCTGCTGCGCGGTGGCGGACAGGGTGCGGACCTGGGATTCCGCCGCCGCCAGGGAGGCCTGATCGGTCTGGAACGTGCCTTCGGTGGTCTCGACCTGAACCGTGGTGGCGTAGGGACCGAGATTCTTGGCGCGCTGGAACGCGTTGCGCGAGACCTCGACGCGGGCCTGGGCGGTCTGGAGCTGCGCCTTGGCGCTGGCATAGGAATTGGTGAGGTCGGTGACCCTGGCGACGTCGAGGACGCTGCCATAGGCCTGGAGTTCCTCGCGGTGGGGGGCGGAGGGCCGCACCTGCGTGGCAATGCCGAGACGTTCGCGCTCCTCCGCCTTCAGCCGGACCACCGTGCGCCCGTCCTCGATGGCGGTGCGCTGGGCGGGGAGGTGACGATGTGCGGCGGGCGCAGGCGCGATCCGCTCGCGCAGATCGGCGATGAGGGCCCTGCCGGCTTCGCTCACCGCGAAGGCGGCGAGGCCGGCCACGAGTCCCGCGAAAAGGAGAGCACGCACCCACGACACCAGAACCGCCCTCCCCGGCCTCGCGATCGATGCGCCGCGTCGCACCCCGTGAACGGATACAGCGTCGGCCCGCACCCCGATACGGGCGATGCCGGATTATCCCGTCCGACCTCCCTCTTGCTCCCTCTCCGCCACCGGCGTCGTTCAGGCCCGCGCGCCGTCTCGCGGTTTCGCCATCCTCGCGGCCATGGGATGGTGGGGTGGCCGGAGAGCGTCGTGACCCACATCATCCCCCTGCCCTACAGGCCGCCCTACGACTGGCCCGCGATCCTGGCCTATTTCGGCGGCCGGACCATTCCCGGCGTCGAGGTGGTGACGGCGGACGGCTATGCCCGGACCGTCTTCCTCGGCGGCCGCCCCGGCACGATCGCGGTGGCGCCGGGGCAGGGCGACGCCCTCGTCGCCAGGGTCGATCATCCCGATCCCGCGGTCCTGCCACAGGTTCTCGCCCGTCTGAGGCCGATGTTCGATTGCGATGCCGACCCGGCCGTCATTGCGGCCGTGCTCTCGCGCGACTCGCATCTCGCCCCCCTCGTGGCCGAACGGCCGGGCCTGCGGGTTCCCGGCGCCTGGGACGGGTTCGAGATCGCGGTGCGCGCCATCCTCGGCCAACAGGTCTCGGTGCATGCGGCGACCCGCCTCGCCGGCCGCCTGGTCTCCGCCTTCGGCGATACGCTGCAACCGATCCCTGCGAGGGCGGGCCTGACCCATCTGTTTCCGACACCGGAGCGGTTGCTTGACGTCGACGTGGCCGCGGCGCTCGGCATGCCGGGCGCACGCGGCCGGGCGATTGGCGCGCTGGCCGCAGAGGTGCGCAGGAACCCCGATCTGTTCGCCAGGGGGCGCGGCCTCGACCCGGCGGTGGCCGCCCTCAAGGCCCTGAGCGGCATCGGGGAGTGGACGGCGCAGTACATCGCCCTGCGAACCTTGCGCGAACCGGACGCGCTGCCGGCGGCCGACCTCGCCCTGCTCCGGTCCCTCGATACCGGGTCGGGCCGTCCGACGCCGGCGCACCTGCTGATGCGGTCCGAGGCTTGGCGCCCGTGGCGGGCCTACGCCGCCGTGCATCTCTGGACGAGCGACGCGGCGCGGATCGCCGCCGCCCCGCCCGCCGCCAAGCCCACCACGAAGCGCCGCCCTCCCCGGCCCGCCTCCGGATCGGGTCCGTGAGGTGCAGCCCTGCTTCCGGCGGGCTTGATCAGCCCGTCATGGGCGGGACAGAAGGGGCGGCGGCGCCTGCAAGTGAAGAACCATCTCCGAGCAAAGCCCCCGAAGGGATCATGACCTCTCCGTCCGCCTCCCCCGGCCCGGCCGTCGAGACCCGCGCGGTCGCCGCCTACCCGCTCCTCCTGTTCACGACCCTGCTCTGGGGTGGCAACGTGGTCGCCGGCAAATGGGCCGTGGGCGAGGTCTCGCCCCAGGTGCTCACCTGCCTGCGCTGGGCCTTCGCCTGCCTCGCCCTGGCCTGGCCGGCCTGGCGCGGGATCGTGGCCGAGCGCCACCTCATCGCGCGGCATTGGCGCTACGTCCTGCTGATGGGAGCCTGCGGCTACACCGCTTATGCGAGCCTGTTCTATGCCGCCGGCATCTACACCACCGGCGTGAACGTCGCCCTGTTCCAGGGGGCGATCCCGGTCCTCGTCATCCTGCTGAACTACGTCGTGCACCGCGTCGCCGTCACCGGGGCGCAGATCCTCGGCGTCGTCATCACCCTGGGCGGCGCGGGCGTCGCGGCGACCCACGGCGACTGGCACATCCTGTCGACGCTGTCCTTCAATGTCGGCGACATGCTGATGCTCGGCGCCTGCCTCCTCTATGCCGGCTACACCGTCGCCCTCGCCGACCGGCCGAAAATGTCCGGCCTGACCTTCTTCTCGGCGATGGCGCTGGCGGCCCTCGTGACCTCCCTGCCCGCCCTCGCCCTGGAACAGGCCGCCGGACGCCTGATCTGGCCGACGCCGCAGGGCTGGGCCATCGTCGCCTTCGTGGCCCTCGGACCGTCCCTCATCGCCCAGCTCTCGTTCATGCGGGGCGTCGAACTGATCGGCCCGAACCGGGCGGGGGTGTTCGTGAACCTCGTGCCGATCTTCGGCTCGGGCCTCGCCATCCTCGTCGTCGGCGAGCCCTTCCAATGGTACCAGGCCGCGGCTTTGGCCCTCGTGCTCGGTGGCATCGTCATCGCCGAGCGCTTCGGCCGCCGCGCACGCCCGGGCGGCGGCTGAAACGGGACGGCCGGTTCAGCCGGCGGCCGCGCGTTCGAGCGCGGCGATGTCGAGCTTGATCATGTCCTGCATGGCGGAGAAGACGCGGCGCGCCACGGCCGGATCGGGGTCGGCCAGCAACCGGGGGAGGATCGTGGGCACGATCTGCCAGGGCACGCCCCACCTGTCCCGGAGCCAGCCGCACATAATCTCGGCCCCTCCATCCGCGATGAGCGCCGCCCATAACCGGTCGACCTCCTCCTGGTCGGCGCAGGCCACCGAGATGGAGGCGGCCATTCCGTAGTCGGCCTGGCCGCCTCCGTTCAGGGCCTGAAAGCCCTGTCCGCAGAGGGTGAACGCCACCAGAAGCGCGTCGCCCGCCTTACCGCCCGGCCAGGGCCCCGGCGCGCGCTGGACGTAGTCGATCCGCGAATCGGGGACGAGGGAGACGTAGAGGCCGACGGCCGCCTCGATGTCCTGATCCAACCACAGGCAGGTGCTGACCTTCGGCGTCGTCGACCCCTCCCGCGAGATCGGCCCTGATCCCATCAGATGATGAGCCCCCGCCGCAGGGCGATGGCGACGGCCTGGGTGCGGTTGGCGGTACCGAGCTTGGCCCGGGCCGAGCGGAGGTGGAAATCGACGCCGTGGGTCGAGATGCCCATGACCTCGCCGATCTCCCAATCGGTCTTGCCTTCGGCCGCCCATTGCAGCGCCTCGCGCTCGCGCGGGGCGAGGCGCGCCGTGGCCGCCGGGCTCTGGCCGTTCAACAGCAGCAGGTGGCCGAACGCGTAGGTGGCGGCCAGCTGGAGCATGCCCCTGTCCGCGGGATCGATGGCGAGACGCTCGCCCGAAACACTGAACCCGGCGGTCTCGCCGTCGAGGGTCATCAACGGAATGGTCAGGCCGTCGCGCAGACCGAAATCCGCCGCCTCGTCCATGACCCTGCGCGCCAACGGATCGTCGGCATGCTCATCGGTGGCGTCGCTCCAGGCGAAGGGCAAGGTGGAGTGGCCGAGACGCTGCACCGTGGGGTCGTGGAAGGCATAGCCGCGCGTCAGGTAGCGCCGGCCCCATTCCATCGGGAAGGTGTTGAGGAGAACGTGGCCGCGCTGCTGTCGGACGGGCGCGCCACGGGCCGGCACGGTGGCCGCCATGATGTGGGCGACGCCGAGATCCGCCAGTTCCGCCATCAGAAGCCGGGCCACGTCCTCGCCGCTGGCCGTCCGGTCGAGGGAGCGGAGGAAGCCGAGGGTCTGATCGAGGGATTTGCGCGTCACACGCGTACTGCCAGGAAAGTCCGATCACGCTTTCATGATCATGGGCATGTGAGCGACCTAACTCTAGATTGTCAACGCATTCCCCCGGGGAAGAGCGATTTTGCGCGCATGAGTCTCCGGGGAGGCATCAGCCGAACAGGTCCACGGTCCTGAAACCGGTCGCTTCCAGCCGCTCGGCCAGCACGCGGCGATGGCACCGTTCCGGATCGCGCTCGAAGCAGAGAAGACAGGTGGGCGCCCGCGCGGCGAGCTCGCACAGGGCGTCGAGGGCGAGGCCACCATCGGCGGTATCGAGCACCTCCTCGCAGTAGATCCGACGCATCAGCGCCGCATCATGGGCCCGGGCGGCCTCCCGCCCGGCCTTCGGCGTGCCGAGTTCCCGCACATGCGCGTAGGCGAGACCCGCTTCCTCCAGGCTCGTCCTGAGGGCGTTCTTCGAGAAGCCGCGCTTGCGCGAATTCGCCACCGCGCGAACGTCGGCCAGGGTCGCGACGCCGGCATCCGTCAGGGTCGTCACGAAACGCTCGGAATCGAGCCCTTCGTAGCCGATGGTGAACAAAACCTTGTCCAGTCTCCCCTCCCCTCGAAACGCCAGACCGGCTCGTGACTTAGCATCGGGTTCCGGCCTGCGGCCAAAGCGCCGGAATGCACCCTATGTGGCTCGCACGCAACGGCTTCCGGAATTCCGCCGCATTACCGTCAAAGCTCTGTTAACCGCGCGGGGGTCATCCCTTAGCCATGAGTTTAGCGCGTGAGAACGGTGGGCCGGGCATCGATGTCGCTTAAGAACGGGATCGCCCCGACAATCCTGGCCGGGATGCCACGCGGCGTCGCGCTGCGCTGGGCCAAACGCTCTCTGACCGCCGCCCTGCTCGCGAGCCTCGCGGCCTGCGCCGGAAACCACAGCGACTTCTACCCCACCAAGGGCGACGTGAAGCCCCATCCGGGGGTCGCGCGCGCCAAGCAGCACCCGATCCAGGGCATCGACATCTCGAAATGGCAGGGCCCGATCGATTGGGCCTCGGTGCGCGGGGCCGGCACGCAGTTCGCCTTCATCAAGGCGACGGAGGGCGGCGACCACGTGGACGAGCGGTTCCGCGCCAATTGGGACGGCGCCGCCAAGGCCGGCGTGCCCCGCGGGGCCTACCACTTCGTGTTCTGGTGCCGTTCGGCCCAGGACCAGATGGAGTGGTTCAAGAAGAACGTGCCCAACGATCCGACCGCCCTGCCCCCCGTCCTCGACGTGGAATGGAACGGCCATTCGCAGCTCTGCCCCAAGAAGCTGCCGAAGGCCCAGGCGCTGGCGATGATGCGCTACATGCTCGACGAGATGGAGCGCTACACCGGCAAGCGTCCGATCATCTATACCGACATCACCTTCCACAAGGACGTTCTCGAGGACGAGCTGCCCGACTACCCGCACTGGGTCCGCTCCACGGCGGCCGAGCCCGAGCAACGCTACGCCAAGCGCAAGTGGATGCTGTGGCAGTTCACGTCCACGGGCCGGGTTCCGGGCGTGCGCGGCGACGTCGACCGCAACGCATTCTACGGCTCGACGGCGGAATGGGCCTCGTTCCTGTCCACGGATTGCGACCCCCGCGACCATGTCCGGCTCGCCGGACAGGGGCTGTGCAGCGAGAAGTGAACGGGATCCCGAGACCTGCGACACATCAGGGAGCTAAGCGGGGTGAAGCGTTGGCTTGCTGACGCGGAACCTGCTCAGAGGCCCGTATCGATGACGCTGGTGAGGACGGTGCCGTAATGGCAGGCCGTCGCGGCGAGGACGAAGGCGTGCCAGATGGCGTTCTGGTACGGCAGGCTGCGCCAGACGTGGAAGACGATCCCGAGGGAGTACAGCACACCGCCGATGGCCAGAAACCAGAAAGCGTCCGGCTTCAGCGCGCCAATTACGGATTCATAGGTAGCGACGCCGCTCCATCCGAGGAGCAGGTAGAGACCGATGGCGGCCCGGTCGAAACGGCCGGGCAGGAAAAGCTTCAGGGCGATGCCGATTCCCGCCAGGACCCAGATGAAGGCCAGCAGGATCGAGGCCGTCGATCCGCGCCCGACCAGGGCAACGAGGGGTGTGTAGGTGCCCGCGATCATGAGGTAGATGATGGCGTGGTCGGCCCGGCGCAGGATCCACTTCCGCCGGCCGACCGGCCACATGTTGTAGGTGGCCGAGACACCGAGCATCGAGACCAGGGCGGCGGCATAGACCGCCACTCCCGCGCGTTCCGTCCAATCCAGCGGCGCCATCGCCGCGAGGATGACGATGGCGATGGCGCCAGCGACCCCGAAGACGATGCCGGCGACATGGATGGCGGCATCCGCCATCAATTCCTTGCGCGTGTAGTTCCAGCTCAGTCCGATGGGTCTACCGTCCTCAGCCAGAAACATCGCTGACTCCGAACTATCCTCACCCAAGCTTAAGCGCCCAAGGCCCGGACTCGTTCCTTGTTCGCACTGCGTAGGCGGCGAGGATCGTGAACCGCCGCCTACGGAATTCCTGCGCATTCTCCCGTCGGGGCGATCCTCAGAAGGAGAACGTGGTGAAGCGGCTTGCGAGGACGACGGCCCAGGCCGCTCCGAGAAGTCCCGTGAGACCGACGACGACCTTCCGGGTCCGCGCATGGCGGGTCCCGTCCGTGTCGGCGCCTTCGCGTGCCGTCTGGTCGCGCTCAACGAGTACCTGCTCTTCCGACACGAGGCGTTGGTCGTGCATGCTGGACGGCCTTTCGGTTGTGGCGTGACACTGCCGGACGCCGCTCTCGCGGCGCCATCGACACATCGGCTAACGGAACAGCCCCGAGCTTGGTTTCGCTGCGACGCAACAAAATATGGCCGAGGGGCACGCTTTCCGATGTCGACCGGCAGGGTGCAAGCATCCGGCCAAGCCGCATTCTCTATCCCGCGTCGCCACGACACGGTCTGTGCGATGCAGCAGCCCGCGCGCCGAGAAAATCCCGATCCGGGGCGGGACATGCCCCCCTCGGACCTCCTCGCCGATGACGTATCCCGGAAGGGATCAGGCGCGTCGTCCCGTCATGCCTTCGAAGCCGAAGGCGGCCGATGCACCGGCGGGCGACGGCAGGGGGCGCCGGGCCGTCCCCCGGCTGAGTCGGGCATGCACGGTCGCCATCATCAGGACCGCCATCGCGAAGACCTGATGGGCGAGGCCCGCCCAGAGCGGCACCGCCAGCAGGAGGGTCACGATGCCCAGTCCCGCCTGCGCCAGGGTCAGGCCCGCGATGCCTACGGCACGGCGGGCCGTGCCGCTGGCGGGAAGGCGCCTGCTCGCGTCGACGGCGTGGAACAACGCTGCCGCGAGCAGGAGATAGGCCATCAGGCGGTGGTTGAACTGCACCAGGGTGACGTTGTCGACGAAGTTCTCGATCCACGGGCGCACCGCGAACAGCTCGGACGCCCCCGGCACGAGGACGCCGTCCATGTCGGGCCAGGTATTGTGCACGAGCCCGGCCTTCGATCCGGCGACGAGTCCGCCGAGACCGATCTGGAACAGGACGAGGATCGGCAGCAGTCCGGCCGTGATCCGCAGGCGCCCCGGCGCCGGCTCGGACGGGCCGGAACGCAGCCCGGCCGCCAGCCAGACGAGCCCGGCCAGGATCAGGCTCGCCGTGGTGAGGTGGAGGGCGAGCTTGAGGGGCGCCACCGCCGTCATGCCCGGCTGGAGGCCGGACGCGACCATGATCCAGCCGATGGCCCCTTGAAGACCGCCGAGGACGCCCAGCGCCAGGAGCCCGTATCCGAGGCGCCGGTCGACGAGGCCGCGCCACCAGAACACCAGGAGCGGTCCGAAGAAGGCGAGTCCGAGGAGGCGCCCGAGCAGGCGGTGGCCCCATTCCCAGGCATAGATGACCTTGAAGTCCGACAACCCCATGCCCTGGTTGAGGATGCGGTATTGCGGCGTGTCCTTGTACTTGTCGAACTCGGCGGCCCAGGCCTGTTCGGAGACCGGCGGGACCACGCCCGTCACCGGCCGCCATTCGGTGATCGACAATCCCGATCCGGTCAGGCGGGTGGCACCGCCGACGGCGACCATGGCCACGACGAGGATGGCCAGCGTGTAGAGCCAGATGCGCACCGGATTCGTCGAACGGACCGGCGCGGTCGGGGTGGTGTCGCGTGAAGGCATCGCGGTGGGGGGCTCGCGTGGTGTCGGGATCGGCACGGGATTCTCGTGCCTAGCCCTGCGTTACGCATGCGGAGCCACCGGGGCAACGTCGCCCAGGGCCGCAGAGGGGCCGGATGCGGCACGAGCGGCGATTGCCTTGCCGAGGCGGCCGGCCTAACCCCGGCGGACCGACTGCGGGGCAGTCGACGGACATCCCTGCCGGACCTGCCGCCGGGGACAGGACCCATACCAGGAGAGCGCCCATGCGCCGCCGCACCCGCACGCTCCTCGGCACGATCGGCATGCTCGCCTTCGTGGCGCTCTACGCCCCCCTGGCCATGGCTTTGGCCGACAGCCGCATCTCCCAGACGCCCCCCGCCGTGCAGGCGATCCTCTACGCCTTCCTCGGCATCGCCTGGATTTTTCCGCTGATGCCGCTGATCCGCTGGATGGAGCGAAAGGACGTCGACGGCGGGAGCTGAGAACCGGGATTTCACCCGACGCCGGGATTTCGCCGCACTCGGCCGTCACAGGCTTGGGCACGCTTCGATGTTCCGTCAGACCCAGGCCGAGATCCGCCGCTTCATGAACCGATTCCTCGCGTCCTTCCTGCTCGTAGGCTTCGGCTGCGCCGCTCTCCCGGTTCTCGCCACCCAGGCCTCGGCGCAGAATGCGCCCCGCTCGATGGCGGAATGCGAACGCCTTAAGAACGACCTCGCCTACAACCAGTGCCTCGCGATGTTCGGGCCGGCCGCGAGGAATGTCGGAGGCGGGGGCAGCGACGGGGGATCGTCCTCCTCCGTGGCGACGGCGCTCGCCGCCGTGCCGCCGGTGAGCACCGACTCCCTGCCCGTGGCCGACGAGCCCGCGCAGGAGGCCGGCAGGGGCCAGCGCGGCAGGCGCGGGCGCTACACCCGCCACGGCCGCCAGAGCGCCAGCTTCACCGTCGGTGGCAGCGAGGGCCGCTCGTCCTACCGCCGTCGCCGCCGGCATTAGCCAGCCCGAGGCGGGCTCGCTCGACCGGACTTACTCGACATCGAGCCGCCGCCCGCGATTCCAGGCGAGGAACGGAACGCCCGATAGCAGCGCGGATAGCGCCGCCTTCGATTGATGCAGCCCATTCACCGAGACCCGCGGCAGGGCATGGAGGTGGCCGGCATGGCCGGGGAAGAGATGGCCGGGGCGGGTCGTCACGGCCGTGTCGAACCCGGCCTCGCGGGCGATTCCGAATTCCCGCCTCCCGGCCGAGGTCGGATCGCCCACCGGATAGGACAGGTGCCGGACCGGCCGTCCGATCTCCCGCGCGATCCGCGCCCTGCCCTCCCCGATCTCATGGCGGACCCGCTCCTCCGCGTGTTTCGCCAGCATCGGATGGCCGATGGTATGGGCTCCGATCGCCAGGGCGGGATCGGCCGCCAGATCGCGCAACTCTCCCCAGGACAGGCAGAGCTCCTCCGCCACCCGCCCGATTCCGATGCCGGCCTCGCCGCAGAGATCGGCGATGACGGCGAGCAGGCGCTCCTCCGATCCGGCGCGCAGGTGCCGGTAGAGCGCGGCGAAGGCCGCCATCTTCTCCTCGGCCGTGGCGGCGGGCAGATCGAGGGGCGGGGCCTCGTCCCGGACCACCCTCACCCGGTCGAGACGAGCGATCGCGCGTTCGAGTTCGATCCACCACAGGCGGCCCCGCCCCTCGGCGAAGTCGCTCGCGACGAACAGGGTCCAGGGAACGCGATGCCGCGTCAGAATGGGAGCGGCGTATCGGGCGTTGTCGCGATAGCCGTCGTCGAAGGTCAGGACGGCGAAGGGCCTGTCCCCGCCGGGCCGGGCGAGCCGCTCTGGCACGGAATCGAGGCCGATCACGTCGAACCCCTTCGCGTCCAGCGTGACCAGCACCGCGTCGAGGAAGTCGGGCGAGATCGAGAGAATGCCGTTGGGGGCATAGGCCCTCGCGGGGGCCGGGTCGACGTGGTGGAAGGTCAGGATCAGGCCGCGCCCTTGCGCGACTCGCTTCAGCCAACGGTCGGCCCCCGAGGCGGCGATGGCGCGAAAGCCCGCATCGAACAGGCGGTGACGGAACTCGGGCGCGGGCATGGGCGTCCCCTGAGAGAAGCGGAACGGACGGACATTCGGCCACCAACCCGCAAGGTTTCGTTACCCACATCGCGAGATGATGCCCTGCCGTTTCCCATCGTCACCGGCGCTTAAGAAGCCGGAGGGATAGGTATTCGACGATGGATGCTCGTGCACCGCGCTCGCGGAGCCGTGCCAGGGAGCGGTGATGGCGGTTCTTGTTCACGATCTCACCGGAGCGGGCATGATTCAGGAGCGCGTCCGAGGGCAACTGGTTCCGGAGGTGTTTCGCGATCTGGCGAGCGTCGAGGCTCTGTGGCGCAGCATGGAGAGCGACCCCGCCGCCCTGTCGACCCCCTATCAGAGATTCGACTGGGTCTCGGCCTTCGTCTCGGCCAAGCTCGGCTGCACCCCGTCGGAGCAGGACGCCTCCCTGCGGGTCATCGTGCTGCGCGATCCCGGCGGACGCCCCCGCGTGATCCTGCCGCTGCAAGTGGCGCGCGAGCGCGGCGTCCGCGTGGCGCGGGTGATCGGCTGCAAGCACGCGAACTACCACATGCCGATGTTCGCCTCCCGCGAGGCGGCGGCCATGCGCGCGGAGGATCTCGTCGGCCTGCTGCGCCGCGTCGGACACGAGGCCGGGATCGACGTCTATCTGCTCGGACATCAGCCGCGCTTCTGGGACGGCGCCGCCAATCCGTTGAGCCTCCACGCCGCCCCGGCGGTGAGCGACGCCTACGGCCTGATCCTCGGCCCCGACCCCGAAACCACCGCCAGGCGCGTCTTCAGCGCCGATGCGCGCAAGAAGATGCGCTCGAAGGAAAGGAAGCTGATCGAGGCCTTCGGCCCCGTGGAGTATCGCGTGGCCGCGAATGCCGAAGAGGTGAGGACCTACCTCTCCGCCTTCTTCACACAGAAGGCCTCACGCTTCGCCGCCATGGGCATCGCCAATCCCTATGCCGACGAGGGAATCCGCCGCTTCATCGCCACCGGCGCCTGCCGGCAGGACGATCCGAACGAGGTCCGGGGCGCCGCGATCGAGGTCTCCGCCCTGGTGGCATGCAACGACGGGCGCGTCTTCGCGACCTTCGCCGGTGCGGTCAGCGACGCGCGCTACAGCGGCATGATGACTTCCTTCGACCAGGATCCCGTCGTCGGACGGTCGAGCCCCGGCGACATCCTGCTGCAGCACCTCATCCGCGATCAGGCCGAACGCGGCCGCCGCAGCTTCGATCTCGGCGTCGGGGAGGCCCGCTACAAGGCGAATATCTGCGACGAGACGATCCAGCTCGGCGAGGTGACCATCGCCGTCACCCTGCGCGGCCATCTCTTCGCCGTTCCGGCCATGGCCGCCACCCGCCTCAAGCGCCGGATCAAGCGGAGCGAGCGACTGGCGCGCTGGGCGAAGACGGTCCAGAAGGCGATCCGACGCTCGGCCCGCCATGGCCGGCCTGCCGGAGAGGCGCAGACCTGAAGCAACGGGTCGAGCCGGAGGCCGCCCGCGTCCCGGTGGAGGTGAGGCCGGACGAGCCGACCCCCGCGCTCAGGCCGCCGACAGCCTGGTGCCGGTCCCCGGCTTTCCCGCATCGGCGCGCTCGTTTGCGGTCCGCTCTCCGGCAACGACGATCGGGCCGGCCCCCTCCCGGTCGACAAGGCCGTAGAGCGCGGCGAGTTCGGGATCCTCGGGCGACTTGTCGGAGGCGATGACGATGGCGCTCATCCGGCCCGCCATGGCCGTCAGCAGGTCGCGCGCCCCTTCGGACTGGGCGTCGCCCAAGCGATAGACGACCCAGTCGTAGCTCTGCGCCAGGGCATCGAGGGCGATGGCCAGGGCCTCCGGCTCGTCCGTGAGGATGTCGCACTCGACGAAACCGCGCGGAATGGCGTGGAGCCTGCGCACCGAGGGCACCGACCGGATCACGTCGAGGAACGCCGCCTCGCCCGCCACCAGGTCGGTGAGGCCGGCATCGTCCGAGGGTGAGGCCGGGCCGTTGACGTCCACGAGGAGGACGCGCCCGCCCGCGGCCAAGGCCTCCGCCAGGATCCCGGCGAGCTGCCGGTCGGCGTCCGGATCGGTCTCCGCCACGAGAAGGCTTCCGCCATTGCGGCCGATGCGCTCGCGCAGGCGGCGGGTGAGGGCCTGGAGATCGTAGGCGGGGATGGCCGTCCGGCCCGCTTCCTCGTCCGCCTCTGCGGCGGCGACGGGAGCCGCGGCGACGAGAGGGACGACGACGCGGGCGATCAACGGCGCCTCGTAGAGGGCGGCGGCGGTCCCGGTGCGCGACAGGGCCGCGGACGCTTCCGGGAAGGCGAAGGGGGCGGGCTCGGGGGCCCGATCGTTCGGTTCATCGCTCCGGCGGCGGCGGGTCTCGTCGGGATCGCGGAGGAGATGGCGCGCCGCCACCCCGCCGCTAGACAGGAGCATCGCCATCACGAGGGCGAGCGCCACGATGGGCAGCTTCTTCGGGAAGGACGGGATCTGGGGCACCACGGCGCGGGAGACCACGCGGGCATCGGCGGGGGCCGCGCTCTCGGCATCGCGGGCCGAAGCCTCGCGATAGCGCGAGAGGTAGGATTCGAGCTGGTCGCGCTGGGCCTTGGCCTCGCGCTCGAGGGCGCGGAGCTGGACCTCGCTGGAATTGCCCTTCGAGACGACCTCGCGCTGCGCGTCGACGGCGGCGCTCAGGCTCTCGACCCGGGCCTCGGCGATACGGGCGTCGTTCTCCATCGTCCGCACCACCCGGTCGGCGGTGGCCTTGATCTGCGCGTCGAGGTCGCTGATCTGTGCCGTCAATTCCTTGATGCGGGGGTGGGCCGGCATCAGCGTCCGCGACTCGAGCGCGAGCTGCCCGCGCAGGGTGATGCGCTGCTCCACCGTGCGCCGGATGACCTCGTTGTTGGCGACATCCGGGATTTCGAAGGCGCGGCCGTCCTTGATCATCGCGCGGATGAGTTTGGCCCGGCTCGCGAGATCGGCCTTGACCGTGCGGGCCTGGGACAGCTGGGTCGACAATTCGCTGAGCTGCTGGGTGCCCAGAGGCTGGCTGGTGGTGCCGCCGCCGCCGCTGATCAGGCCGTTGCGGGCGCGGAAGGCCTCCACCTTGGCCTCGGCCTCGGACACGCGGGTGCGCAGGGTGTCGATGTTGCCGCCGAGCCAGGTCGACGCGTAGCGGGCGGTGTCCACCTTCGCCGTTTCCAGGGAGGCGATGTAGAGTTCCGCGATGGTGTTGGCGGCCTTGGCCGCGAGGTCCGGATCGCGCGAGCGGAACTCGACCGTCAGGATGCGGGACTTGCCGGCGGGGTAGACCAGGAGCCGGTCGAAATAGGTCTCGAGCACCCGGTCCTCGGGCGCCCGCTCCATCGGGTTCCTGCCGAGGCCGATCATCATCAGGACGCGCTGGACCGGACCGATGCCGTCGACATCGGGATCGAACTCGGCATTGCCCACGAGCTTCAGGCGGCGGATCGCCTCCCTCGCGATGTCCCGGGACATCACCACCTGGACCTGGCTCGCCACCGCCTGTTCGTCGATGGCCAGGGGCTGTTCGCCACGCTCCTGGGCGGTGCGGGCGAAGCTCGCGTCGCGGCTCTCCAGCAGGATCTTGGCCTCGCCGGTGTAGCGGGGCGGAACGACCTGCACGAAGACGACGGCCCCGATCCCCGCCGCCAGGGTGGGAAGGACGATCCAGCGCCAGGACCGCGCCAGCACCCCGAACAGCTGGGACAGGCCGAGCCCTTCGTCCCGCTGCGGGATCGGTTCGATCGAGGAAACGGTCTGCTGCGAGCGGGGCATGAGACGATCTTTACGCAAGGCAGGACGGCGCATCGGACGCCTCACGGAAGAGTAGAACTCGTTAAGATTGATCGTCGGTTAAGATCGACTTCAACGCAGCGCATTCCTGGCGGAGCATCAGTTTTTGTTAACCATATGAACCTACCAATAGAGGCAGAAACTTGCTCTTAGCGGCTTGGATGATGAACCGGCGCTCCCTGCTCCTCGCTCTCACCTCAACTCTGGCACTGGGCGGATGCCTGCGTCCCGATTTCAGGACCGCGCAGCTCGACGCCACCGCCACCGGATCGATCGGCGGACGCTATACGCTCGCCACCGGCGACCGGCTGCGCGTCATCGTCTTCGGCCAGGACAACCTCTCCAACATCTATGCCATCGACGGGGCGGGCGGCATCGCCATGCCGCTCATTGGGCTCGTGAAGGTGGGAGGGCAATCGACGGCCCAGGCCGCCCGGACCATCGAGGCCAAGCTGGCGGCGGGCTTCGTGCGCGAGCCGCATGTGACCGTGGAGGTGGACGCCTATCGGCCGTTCTACATCCTCGGCGAGGTCACGACCTCGGGGCAGTACCCTTACGTGAACGGCATGGCCGTCGAGACGGCGGTGGCGATCGCGGCGGGCTTCGGGCCGCGGGCGGCCCGCGACTACGCCGTCCTCACCCGCGAGGGACCGAACGGCCTCGTCTCGGGCATCGTCCCGATGACCTACCTGGTGAGGCCCGGCGACACGATCGTCATCAAGGAACGCTTCTTCTGAGGACGTCTCGCCGTCACCACGTCGTCGATTGATGTCGGCCCGGATCCGCCTGATCCGGGCCTTCGTCGTTCCAAGCCCGGTCGGACGATGTCCAGGCAACGGAGTGTCCGTTGCCTTGCCGCCGGAGGGGCTGTCGTCATCGTCGTGCGTTAGGGCCCGCCTAACCGAACGAAAGGTTTTCGATCTCCCGCCCGCCGGAAACAACCGCGCGGCGCACGGTCCTTAACGGTCGCACCATCTCTGGAGACCAGTCTCCGCTAAAGTCGTACCGTCGCCCGGTTCGAATGGTCGTCGCGTGGAGCTTGTCCGTCGTGAGTGCGTCCGCCTCCATCCCGTCCATACGCCCCTCCCCCGGCGAGGGCGGGAGCGTCTACCGCATCCTTCACGTCTTCCGGGCGCCGGTGGGCGGGCTGTTCCGCCACGTCTGCGACCTCATCAGGATCCAGGCCGCCGCCGGCCACGAGATCGGCATCGTCTGCGATGCGTCCACGGGCGGCGAACACGCGGCGCGGGCCCTGGACGAGCTCCTGCCCCACCTCGCACTCGGCGTCGTCCGGCTCCCCATGCGGCGCAACCCGCACGGATCGGACCTCGCCGCGGTGCGGGCGGTCGCCGAACGGGCGCGGGAGGTCGGCGCCACGATCCTGCACGGCCACGGCGCCAAGGGGGGGGCCTATGCCCGCATCGCCCGCCTGCCCAGGGGTTCGCCCTCGCCGATCCGGGCCTACACGCCGCATGGCGGCAGCTACAATTACAAGCCCGGTACCCTGCGCCACCGGCTCTACATGGGGGTCGAGCGCCTGCTCTCGAGGCGCACCGACGTGTTCCTGTTCGAGAGCGAATACGTGGCCGGCCGGCACCGGCGCTTCGTGGGGGGCAGGCCCCGCACCGTGCGGATCGTCCATAACGGCATCGACGAGGCGGAGTTCGCGCCGGTGACGCACCGGGCGGACGCTTACGACCTCGTCTATGTGGGCGAGCTGCGCGAAGCCAAGGGGATCACCGTCCTGCTCGACGCCCTGGCGGCGCTCCGGGCCGAGGGGCATCCCTGCCGCCTCCTCATGGTGGGCTCGGGCCCGGAGGCCGCCTCCTTGGCGGAGCGGGCACGGCGGCTCGGCCTGTCCGGTTGCGTGGCGTTCGAGCCGCCCCAGCCGATCCGTTCCGCATTGGCGAAGGGACGGATCATGGTGGTCCCGTCCCTCGCCGAATCCCTGCCCTACGTGGTGCTGGAGGCCGCAGCGGCACGCCAGCCCCTCGTCTCGACCAATGTGGGCGGCATCCCTGAGATCTTCGGAGAGACGGCGGACGATCTCGTCGGACCCAACGACCCCGTCGCCCTCAAGGACGCGATCGTCCGCCTGCTCGGCGAAGACCCCGCCCGGGGCCTCGCTCGATCCCACGCGCTCAGCGAATCCGTGCGGACGCGGTTCTCGATGAAACGGATGGGGGCGGATGTGCTATCCGGCTACGCTGCCGCCCTGCGGTTTCGCGGAACGTTTACCGTAGCAACAGCGCTGCCGCCGATGAAGGAACTGCCGAAGTCACGCTAACTTATTCTTTGCCATGCTTTTGGCGGCCGGGCCGTCGTTAAACGTTCCGTGGTGCCGACTTGGCATCGTCTCCCTCTCACCGACGAAAAGTTCGAACGAAAGCAGACGATGAGTGCCTTCGACGTTCGCGACCTTCTGAAGGCGGCGGGACATCCCGGCCAGCCGAACGCGGTCGATGCGGCCCAGAACGGCCCCGCCGAATCCACGCTTCCTCCCGCCGAGGTCGGGGCGCCCCGCGACCATGGCGGTGTGCTGTCTCCCGTCGTGCTGTCGGGCAGCGTGCGGCTGGCGGATCTGGCGCTCATCGTCATCCTCGGGTTTGCCACCCACTTCGGGCAGCTCCGCGGCGTCGTCGCACTGGGATGGAGCTATCCCACGGCGATCCTGTCCGTGGCCGGGCTCGCGGTGGCGTTGTTCCAGATCTTCGGCAGTTACCGGATTGCCTCCTTTCGGACCTTCTTCAAACCCGCTCTGCGCCTCACGGCGGCCTGGTCGCTGACCTTCCTCGTCGTGGCCACGGTCATGGTCTTCGCCAAGGTCGCCGACCATTATTCCCGCATCTGGCTCGCGCTGTTCTACGCCCTCGGGCTGGCCCTGCTCCTCGCCGAACGCCTCGTCCTAATCCGATTCGTCACCGCCCGCATGCTGCGGGGACAGTTCGACCGACGCACGGCCATCGTCGGGGGCGGGCCATTGGCGGAAGAGCTGATCCGCGCGCTGGAAACGGAATCCGAATCGGGCATCCGCATCGTCGGCGTGTTCGACGATCGCGGGGACAACCGGTCCTCCTCGGTGGTGGCCGGCTACCCGAAGCTCGGGACGGTGAGCGATCTCGTGGATTACGCGCGCTCCACCCGCCTCGACCTCGTGGTCTTCACGCTGCCGATCGCGGCCGAGGATCGCCTGCTCCAGATGCTGGCCAAGCTCTGGGTGCTGCCCATCGACATCCGCCTCTCCGCCAAGGCGACGAAGCTCAAGCTGCGCCCGAGGGCCTATTCCTATCTCGGCTCCGTTCCCGTCCTCGACGTGTTCGACAAGCCGATGGCCGATTGGGACATCGTCGCCAAGGCGATCTTCGACCGCGTCGTCGGCACGGCCATGCTGATCGTGCTGGCCCCGGTCATGCTCGGCCTGGCCATCGCCGTCCGCCTGACCTCACCCGGTCCGATCCTGTTCCGGCAGAAGCGTCTCGGCTTCAACAACGAGACGATCGAGGTCTACAAGTTCCGGTCGATGTATGCGGACCAGTCCGATTTCACGGCCTCCAAGCAGGTCACCCGCGGCGATCCCCGCGTCACCCCCCTCGGCCGGTTCATCCGCAGGACGTCGCTGGACGAGCTTCCGCAGCTGTTCAACGTCCTGAAGGGGGAACTGTCCCTGGTCGGACCGCGCCCACATGCCGTTCAGGCCAAGACCAGCACCACCCTCTACGATCAGGTGGTCGACGGGTATTTCGCCCGCCACAAGGTCAAGCCCGGCATCACCGGCTGGGCCCAGATCAACGGCTGGCGCGGCGAGACCGACACGGACGAGAAGATCCAGCGCCGCGTCGACCACGACCTCTACTATATCGAGAACTGGTCGATCCTGTTCGACGTGCAGATCATGCTGGCGACCCCGCTCTCCCTCGTCACCACCAAGAACGCCTATTGAGGCCCGACCATGAGAAAGGCCGCCCCTCGCATGGCGACGGGCGGCCTTTCTTCGTTCCGGCACCGAAAGCCGGTGCGTCGGGATGGTCCCGTTACGGCAGGGAGCCCGCAGCCTTCTTGGCCTCGGTCATCGTGTCCTCGCAGCCCTTGGCATCCCCGGCCGCTTCCTGCTTGCGGGCCTGCTCGATCAGGTGACGGGCGTGGTCGACACTCTTGGCATTGGGGCTGGTCGAGGGATCGGTCGGCTTGCCCCCGGGGGGCGCGTCGAGCCCCATCGACGGATTGGATGCGACCTTGCCGTCGGCCGAGGCGGTGCCGGTGACCGACACGGCGCCGGAGCTGTTGAGGCGCCGCTCGATCGTGGCGATCTGGTCGGAGCAGGCCGAGGCGAAGGCCGGACCGGCAATGGCGGTGAAGACGAGGGCGGGCACGAGGACGCGGATCAGGGGCGAGGCCGTGGTCGGCGAATGCGCCTTGGCCGAGGACGTCCTGGTCTCGCTGAGGGCCTTGATCATGCGATGCTTTCCGGTGATGTCGAACATGGCACGCCAACGCTCGAATCGCCCGGCATGTTGCTGCGACATCGTGGAACCCGGGGCGGATCATCCCCTGCTACCAGGTCTCACCGGCCCCGACCCATCGGTCAGGGTCGGTGAGGTCCGACGGACGACCGCCGCCGCGCGGTCGCACGGCCAGACCCCGATGAGTCGGACTCACCGAGGTCTGGCATCACGGGGCGGCTACCAGAAGATGCGCATTCCGCCATAGGCCGCGATCGGCGCGCCGGGGGCCAGGCTCCGGTTGGAGCTGGCATTGGGCAGGGCCAGGATCGGAACCTCGCCGACCGGCGAGAAGGTGCCGAAGGTCGCGTATTTCGCGTTCAGCGCGTTCTCGACGTAGCCGTAGACCTCGAAATGCTCGCTCACCCGGTAGCTCGTGTTGAACCCGATGACCGCGTAATTGCCGGTGGTCTTGTTGAGGTTCGACTCGTCGCCCACGAGGTACTTGCCGGTGGCGACACGGCCGAGGATGCCCACGCGCCATTCCGGCGTGACGTTGTATTGCACGCCGACCTTGACCTGATGCGGTGCGACGCCCGGGAGCTTGTCGCCGCGTCTCACGAAGATCTGGTTGGCCTCGCTGTTGTCGGGCTGGGCCGGGTTCGGGCTGGCGAACGGATTGCCGCCGGAGGCCAGGGTGAGCGGCGACTGGAAGGTCGCGTCGACGAAGGCGTAGTCGATGAAGGCGTTCCAGACCGGTGTGGTGATGGCGAGGCTCGCCTCGACGCCCTGGCGGCGGGTGGAGCCGACATTCTGGAAATAGGCCCGGCCGATGGTGATGTCGGAGGGCACGAAGGTGATGTCATCCTCGTTGCGGGCCCGGAACACGCCGGCCTTCCAGCTGAGCACCCCGAGTTCGATCGGCGAGGGCAGCTTGCCACGGAAACCCGCCTCCACCGTGCGGGAAATGACCTGCTTCAGCGGCGGATCGCCGACGAAGAAGTTGGTGAGCGAGCAGGGCGCCAGCGGATCGGCGCAGGAGAGCTCGGCCGGGGTCGGTGCGCGGTTCGCCTCGACATAGCCGCCATAGGCGGTGAGGAAGTCGGGCACGATCTTGTAGGTCGCGCCGACGCCCGGATTGAACCGCTGGAAATAGTGGTTGCCGTTCAGCGCCGTGCCGAGCTGATCCTCCAGCACGATCTTGGCCATGTTGAACCGGCCCTGCAGCGTCAGGGTCAGGCGGTCGGTCAGATCGGTGTTGTTCTGCAGGTAGATGCCGCCGTAATCGTTGCTCGATTTCACGCTCACCGGCGTGATCGAGTTGTCGTCGCTGCGCACGACGATGCCGGGGCCGAAGAAGCCGCGGTCGAAGGTCAGGCCGCCCACCGCGTTGTCGGCGGTGAAGGCCGTGCGGCCGCCGTCGTAGGAGCCGCCCAGCACGAAGCGGTTCGGCAGCCCGAACAGCGTCTCGCGCACGTTGGTCTGGACCGAGACGCCGAAATTCTCGGTGTTGGTCCGGGTCGAGTTGAGGAAGGCATAGGGACCGCCCTCGTCGAACCGATCCGCGAAGGCCGGAAGCCGGGCGAAGTTCGCCGTTCTGACGCTGCTCGCCTGGACGCGACGGTTCAACCGGTCGCGCAGGAAGAACTGCTCCTCGTTGGCGCCTTCCGAGCAGAGGAACCGCTCGTTCTCCTCGCAACGCTCCACCTCGGCGGCGTCGCCGTTGGCGGTGTTCTGCTCGAACCGGCCGTAATAGGCGTTGCCCTGGATCGTCACGGTGGGGGTGATGTCGTAGGTGCCGGAGAGCCCGATGCGGCCGAACGCGTTCAGCGTCTTGTCGGGATAGGTGAAGACCTCGCTGCGCTTGAAGTCCAGCAGATCGACCGGCAGGGTTCCGTTGCCGGTCAGGCTGTTGACCGCGCCCATGAAGTTGAGGTGGAACTCACCCTTCTCCGCCTGCACGCCGAGATCGCCGTAGAACTGGCGCAGGCGCGAGGGCGAATGGCTGCGCCATCCGTTCTCGGAGAGGGCCGTGCCGGCGACGTAGAGGCCGACATTGTCCGAGCGCTGCCCGTGCTGGAACGAGCCGCCGAAGCGCCCGAACGAACCGCCCGAGAGATTCAGCTCGGTGCCCTGATAGGTGAAGCCGTTCTTGAGCTGGACGCTGAGCGCGCCGCCCAGCGCGTTGAGGCCGTAGGCCGGGTTCGAGCCTTCGAGCTCGATGCGGTCGACGGCGATGTCGGGGATGAGGTCCCACTGCACGGTGTCGCCGAAGGAGGTATTGAAGCGGTTGCCGTTGACGTAGACGGCCACGCCCTGGGGGCTTCCGCCCAGGGGCGAGGCCTCGAAGCCGCGATAGGTGATGGTCGGCTGGAAGGGATTGCCCTGCGCGTTGTTGATGCTGATCGAGCCGATCCGCTCGTCGAGGGCCCGGAGCACGCTCGGGGTGCCGACCCGGTTCACGTCCGCCGAGGTCAGGACGCTGGTGTTCTGGGGGAGCTTGTCACGGTCCTGGCCGAGCAGGACGCCCTGGGCGTTGCGCAGGGTGGGCGTCGGCGTGGTGGCGACCACGTCGAGTTCCTGCAGCGTCACGGCCTGCTGGCCGCCGACGACCGTCGTCTGCGCATAGGCGACGCCCGGCAGCAGCGCTACCGACACGAGGAGGCTGCTCCGCAGCGTCCGCTTCTTCATGTCCCGAGACCCTTCGATTCAAATGGCATGGCCGGTTTGTCCCGGCTCGTCACTGAATGTTGCGGGGCGTATCCGGCTTGGACAATCCGGTCGCGGGGGGATTCGACGATTCTAATAAGGACACCCCAGAGATGGCGTCCTCGCGTGGTCTCCGGGCAACACGATTTGCCAGATAATACAAGGGCTTCGGGATCAATAGGAACTGATGACGGGATAATTAGGCAATCGACGCTGCCGGAATGTTTTCCGCAAAATGGGGATGGGATGAGCCGCTTCGGACGTGGCGGACCTTCACGAAGGTAACGCGAATCAACCGCGTCCGGTCCTCAGCGTCCGAGGCGAGTATCCACGGCAAGTAAAAGGCCCGCCGGAGGGTCCGGCGGGCCTGTAGACGACACGTCGCTTGCGAAAGCCTGATGGAGACGTCGGCTCAGAGACGCGCCTGGATCTTGCGGGCGACCTCGCCGAGACGCTGCTCCAGGAGGGTGGGCACTTCGCAGACGTAGCTCAGCGACTGGCTGCGTTCCTGGAAGATGCGGCGATCCCAGGCGAACTTGGTCTCGAGCTCCGAGGCCTCCTTGGGCATCTCGCGGGCATCGTTGGCGCTGGGGCCGTCCTTCACCGAACTGATCTGATCGGCTTCCTGGCGGATGCGCTCCGCCATCCGCCGCTGCCCCTGCGCGTAGCGCGTGATACCCCCGATCACCCGGTTGCGCTCGTTGTTCACCACCTCGAACACGCCGGCGAAGACGCGGGTCAGGCGCTTGGCCTTCTCGTCACCGGCCTTGGCGACGAACTCGTCGAGGAGGGGATCCACCTCGCCGAGCTCGGTCCGGCGCGAGGCGATCTTCTGGGCGAGCGAGGCCGCCTCGTAATCGTCGCCCCACGGGCCGGCGGCCTCCAGATCGGGGCCCGTCCAGACCGTGCCGGGGCTCAAGGTCGAGACCTTGCGCTGGACACAGGGCCAGTCCGGGTCCGCCTTGGGCTGGGCCAGGGCCGGCCCGCAGGTGAGGCTGCCGGCCGTCATGGCCAGGAGGAGTGTCCGGGAAAAAATCATGCAGTGTCTCCGGCCGGTCCGCCGCGCCGGGCCATGATGCCGCGACCGGGATCGTAGGCGATGACGGCGAGGGTGAAGAAGGCGATGGTGGTGCCCACGACGACGGCGCAGGCGATCGGCTCGAACTGCCCGTAGAGGGCGAAGCGCACGAGCTGGACGGCATGGCTGAACGGGTTGGCCATGCAGATCATGTAGAGCGTCTCGCTCGACTCGCGGATGCGCCAGAGCGGGTAGAGGGCCGATGAGGCGAAGAACATCGGGAAGATCACGAAGTTCATCACGCTGGCGAAATTTTCCAGCTGCTTGACCATCGAGGACAGGAGCAGGCCGATGGCGCCGAGCATCAGCCCCGAGGCGATGAAGGCCGGCAGCGCCGCGACGTAGCCGATGGCCGGGATGTCGAGGTCCCAGAACCAGGCGATGGCGAGGAAGGCATAGGCCTGCACCACAGAGACGGTGACGCCGGCGATCAGCTTGGCCAGCAGCAGCAGCCAGCGCGGATAGGGGCTCGTGAGCAGCACCTTCATCGAGCCGACCTCGCGGTCGTAGACCATGGAGAGCGAGGATTGCATGCCGTTGAACAGCTGGATCATCACGGCCAGCCCCGGCACCACGTAGACCTCGTAGAGGACATAGGTCTGGTAGGGCGGCTCGATCGAGACCCCGAGCGTGTTGCGAAAGCCCGCCGCGAAGATGAACAGCCAGACCAGCGGCCGCACCAGGGCCGAGAAGAACCGCTCCTTCTGGTTGAAGAAGCGCAGCAACTCGCGACGCACGATGCCGCCGAGGCAGATCAGGTAACCGATCGCGTCGAGGCGGCCGAGATGGGGCACGGGTTTTTCAATGGAGGCCGCAGCCGTCGAGGGCGTGGTGGCGACAGTCTTCGTCATGAGGATAACCGCTCGTTTGACCTGATCGCGAACAACCCTCCCCCCTCTGCGGGGGAGGGTGCCTGCGGAGCGGGCGGGAGAGGGGGGAGGGAAGCAGCGCGGCGTTCGACAATCGCCGGCTTGAGTCCGGACCGCATCCTCATGCGGCCTGCCTCGGCGGTTCGGCGACGAGGCGCCGGAACGCGGCCTCCAGGGACTCGTCGCCCTGCGCGATGGAGTTCGCAGTTCCACGCGCGACGATGCGGCCCTTGTGAAGGACGACCGCGTCGTCGGCCCCGTCGATCTCCTCGAAGATGTGGGTCGCCCACAGGACCGACAGCCCCTCCTCCCGCACCAGGGCGCGGACGATGGCGACGATGTCGGCCCGCGATTCGAGATCGAGGCCGACGGTGGGCTCGTCGAGCAGCAGGAGCTTGGGCTCGTGCACCAGGGAGCGGGCGATCTCGATCCGCCGCGACTGTCCGCCGGAGAGGGTTCGCACCTTGTCGTCGCGCCGGTCGCTCAGGCCCACCCGGGCGAGCAGCACCGCGATGCGGGCTTTCGCGGCCTTTCGGCCGATGCCGTGCAGGCTGGCATGGTAGAGGAGGTTCTGTTCGACGGTGAGGTCGGTGTCGAGGGTCCGGGCCTGGAACACCACGCCGAGGCGGGCGAGGGCCCGGGACGGCTCGCGGTCGAGGCCATGGCCGAAGATCGAGACCCGCCCGTCCTGGCTGGCGTAGAGCCGGGTGATCACCGAGAACAGGGTGGTCTTGCCCGCGCCGTTGGGGCCGAGCAGGGCCATGAAGCGGCCCCGCTCCACCCGGATCGAGACGTCGGACAGGGCCGCGCGCGCGCCGAAGCGGTGGCTCACGCCCGCCACGTCGAGGGCCGCGCTGGCGCCCGGGGCGTCGCTCACGGCTTCATCGCCCGCTTGGCGTCGCCGACCGCGTCGAGGCATTCGTCGAACTCACCCTCGCCCTGCTCGCGCTCGGCCACGCGCAGGGCCTTCTTCAGCTTCGGCGCCGCCGCCTCGGACGGCCCCTTGGCGATGGCGTCCTTGATCATGGCGATGCCCTCGGCACAGGCAGTCTTGTCGTCGGCGAGCGCCGGGCCAGCGGCGAGGAGGAGGGCGACGGTGGGGAGGAGGAGACGCATGCGGAGGCCCTGCTCTGTTGCGAGACGGCTCACTTGACGATGAACTTGCCGGTCATGCCCTTGGACTCGAGTCCATGGACCGACCAGGGATATTCGCCCGGCTTGATCGTGACGAATTCGAGGGCGATCTCGCCCGGATCGTCGAATTCCAGGTGGTCCGGCGGGCCGCTGCCGTGGATCTCGAGATGCTGGATCACGATCTGGTTGAACCAGATGTTGCGGAAGAACTCGGTGGCGTAGAACTTATATTCCTGCCGACCCTTGGCGACGATGCGCAGGCGGTAGGCCTTGCCGGATTCGAGTTCGATCTCCCGGTTCTCCACCACGAAATCGTTGCCCTCCTCGTTGCCGAGGACGAGATCGGGCAGGTTGGAGCGCTTCTTGGTGAGATCGAGGGCCGAGGCTGGCCCGGTGGCGAGCAGGGCCGCCAGGGCGAGGGCTATCGTCCGCATCGTCCTCGTCATGTGGTCGTCCTCCCTTTGGCCGCCTTGAGGCGGTCCGTCCTTCGGCATATCCGCGCGTCCCTCCTCCCCCTTGTGGGGAGGGACAACGCACCTCAATTCGGCGACACCGCCACGCCCCACGGCAGCAATCCCACCGGGATGCTCTTGATCACCTTGTCCGCCTCCACATCCACCACCGAGACATCGTTGGAGGAGCCGTTGGTGGAGAACAGGAACTTCTGGTCCGGGGTGAAGGCGAGCTGCCACACCCGCTGGCCCACGGGCAGGTATTTCTGAACGTCATAGGTCTTGGCGTCGATCACCGCGATGCGGTTGGCGGGGCCGAGCGCCGCGAAGGCCTTGGTGCCGTCCTTGGTGATGCGGATGCCCACGGGCTGGATCGCCTCGTCGTTCACGCCGGGGATCTTGAAGGTGATCTTCTTGACCACCCGCCGCGCGGCGACGTCGATGATGCTGATCGTGCCGCCGACCTCGGCCGAGACCCAGAGGAACTTGCCGTCCGAGGTGAATTCGGCGAAGCGCGGGCGGGCATCCACCAGCACGTTGTCGATCACCTGGAACGTGGTGGTGTCGATGAAATGCGCCATGTTGGTGGTCTCGGAGGTGTTCACCAGGATCTTGCCGTCCGGCGACAGCCCCATCCCCTCCGGCTCCACCCCGACCGGCACCTCGGCCAGCACCTTGTTCTTCTCGATGTCGATGACCGTGACCTGGCTGTCATCCTCGTTGGCGACGTAGAGCGGGTTGCCGCCCGGTCCCAGGATGAACTGCTCCGGATCGGGGCCGGAGCGGAGAGACCGCACCACCTTGCCGGTGGCGGTGTCGAGGACGTCGATGCGGTCGTCGTCGCTGGCGCAGACGAAGAGCTCCTTGCCGTCCTTGCTCGTCGTCACCCCGCGCGGGCGCCGGCCGACCTTCCAGGTCCCGGTAACGGCCATCGTCGCCGTGTCGATGACGCTGACGGAGTTGCCCTTCTCGTTGGTCACGTAGACCGTGTAGGCCTGCGCGGAGGCGCCGAGCGCCATCGTCGCACCGACGATGGCGGCGACACTCACGCCTGCCTTGAAGCCGCGGCTCATTCCGTTGTCTCCCTGGGGCATCGCTTCTATGCGCGATTGTCCGTGATTATAGTGCAGTTTGTCCCCACGGGGAGCGCACGAGTGCCTGCGGAACGCAAGCGCGTTGCCGCAGGCCCGTTCAAGAAAATTTGCAGGCGGTCTCGGGAAGATCGATGCCGAGGGTGTCCAGCGGCGTGCGCTGGTGGGTGAAACCCTGCTCGGGCGCCACGGTCACCATGGCTTTGGGCTGCACCACGATGATCGGCTGGCGCAGCTGGTGGTCCCAGGGACGGTAGGTCAGCGAGACGCCCTTATAGGCGGGCAGGCTGAAGGCCGGGTCGGCGAAATAGGGTGCGAGCACTGCCGGATCGGCGGTCTTCTTCTGCGTCGCCGCCTCCCCCACCGAGCGCACCGCCGCCCAGACCTGGTAATCGAGGGGCCGCATCAGCCGGCCGGCGAGGCGCCGGAAGCGGTTCTGCGCCTGCGCCGCCCCCCAGGTCTCCAGGGTCGGGTGCCAGGTCGTGGCGATGAGGCCCTGCGTGCCCCCGACCGGGCGGGGGTCGACGGTGCGGAACGGGACGTAGTCGCCCCAATCGTTGGCCTCGTCGGCGACGATGGCGAGGTCGTAATCGACGCCGCGGGTGAAGACCATCGCCTCGGAGCGGGTCGGCGTGTCGCCCCGCGCCTTGGCGAGCGGGCCGAAGGTCCAGGGCTTCTCGGCGGTGATCTTCAGGGAGAACTTCTTCGCCGAGGCCCGGAACGCGTCGGCGTAGAGCCTGTCGTTGTCGTTGGGGCCGGTGATCAGGAACATCTTGCGCCAGCGCATCAGCGTGAAGAACTGCGCCAGGGCATCGGTCTGCATCGCCCGGCTCGGGATCACGTGGAAGACGTTCCTGCGGCAATCGGCGCCGCGCAGGCGGTCGTCGGGCGCGGCGGTGTTGAACACGGTCACGCCGTCGCCCTTGATCGCGTCGGCCACGGCCAGGACCTCGTCCGCCGGCAGCGCCAGGACGAGATAGCGGATCCCCTTGCCCACGAGGTCGCGGGCGGCGTCGACGGCACTCTTGCCCTCCGTCAGGGCGACCTCGTCGAGGGCGTAGGTCTGCTTGGTGAAGCGGCCGGTCGTGTTGTTGTCCTTCACCGCCATGCGGGCGCCGGCGACGCCCTCATCCTCCGGCGCGGCCTCGGCATCGTAGGAGGACGGCGCGATCTCGGGCCGGTAGATCAGGCCGATATGGGTATCGCCCGTGGCGCCTTCGGCGGCTTGCGCGGAGGCTGCCGGTTCCTGAGAACGGAGACCGGTCGCGGTGAGGGAAGCGCCGGACAGCCCCAGCATGAGGGCGAGGGCGGCGGAGGGGATCGGAAGCGATGCTGTCATGGGAGCGGCACGCTAACAGCATTGCGCGGGCGCTCAATCCCCGGATTCATAAGGATATTCTAAGCGATTCCGCCGGGGCGGCGGGGTCTCCGGCGATATCCGGATCGACGTCGACCGGATGGCGCGACGGGATGCGAAGGGTTTGCGCCTCTTGACGGTTTGCGCGTCTTGCCAAATCCGGGCACTGCTCGACTTGGAAGGCAGCGGCGCGTGGAGGTCCACCGCCGTATCGATCGTGACGCAGGTTCGCCATGGCCCCCATCGCCTCCTCCCTTGCCGCCATTGGACGCATCGGCCTGACCGGGCTGGCGCTCGTCTCGGGAATGGTCCTTCCGGCCCTCGCCGGCCCCGACAAGGCGGCGATCTTCGGGATCGAACTCAACGATCCGGGCGTGGTCGGCGGCCGCAAGGCTCGGCCGGACGAGGCCCGTCGCCTTGCCCTGGTCACGGAGGAACTCCGCAAGGCGCTGACCGCCGGCAATGCGGTGGAGACGGTGGACGTGGCGCCGCAGGCCGCCGAGATCGCCAAGCAGGCGCCCCTCTTCAAATGCGAGGGCTGCGCCGCCACCATCGCCAAGAGCCTCGGGGCCGATCTCGCCGTGAACGGCTTCGTGGAGAAGGGCTCCAACCAGATCTTCAACCTGTACGTCCTCATCTCGGACGCCGCCTCCGGCAAGGTCGTGCGGGCTGGACAGGTGGTGATCCGGGCCGATACCGACGACACATGGGCCCATGCCATGCGATGGGTGGTCAAGAACCGTCTCCTGGCCGAACCCTTGCCCAACCGATCCTGAGTCTCCCGTTGCCGAATCATTCCGTGTCGAAGCCGATGTCATCCGATATGCGCGCGCGTCCCCGCCTTCTCGTCAGCGTCCGCGACGCGGACGAGGCCGTGATGGCGGCGCGGGCGGGCGCCGACCTCGTCGATGCCAAGGATCCTGTCCGGGGCGCCCTCGGGGCGCTCCCCGTCGAGACGGTCCGGGCGATCGTCGAGGCCATCGCGGACGAGGCCGTCAGCAGCGCGGTGGCCGGCGAGCCGCAGGACGCAGCTTCCCTGCCCGGATCGGTCGCGGCGATGGCCGGGACCGGCATCGGCTACGTCAAGGTCGCCGTGCGGCCGGATTTCGACTACGACGCCCTCGCGGCCGCGGCGCAGGCCGCCCCCGGCCGCCTGATCGCGGTCCTCTTCGCCGGACGGCCCATGCCGGACGACCTCGTCGGCCGCCTCGCCGGAGCGGGCTTTGCCGGGGTGATGATCGACACCGCCACCAAGGACGGCCGCCGCCTCGGCGATTTCCTGCCCGCCCCTCGCCTCTCGGCCTTCACCGCCGACGCCCGCAGCCACGGCCTGCTTTCCGGCCTCGCGGGATCCCTGACGATCGCCGACATCGCCGTCCTCGCCGCACACCGGCCGGATTACCTCGGCTTTCGTGGCGGTCTCTGCGTCGGGAGCGACCGCACGCGCGGCCTCGACCCGGAGCGCATCGCCCTGGCCGTGAAGACCCTTCGCGGACTCGACCGGCGGAACGCGGCGTGACGGGCGCGCCTTCCACCATCGTGAAGCTCGGCGGCAGCCTCGTCTCGGACGCGGCGCGGCTCGGACGCCTGCTCGGCGCACTGGCGGAGGGCAGCGAGGGCCGCTGCGTCGTCGTGCCCGGCGGCGGCCCGTTCGCCGACGCGGTGCGCCAGGCCCAGGGCCAGCTGGGCTTCTCGGACGCCCTCGCCCATCGCCTCGCCCTCGATGCCATGGGCCGGATGGCGGAGGTGCTTGCGGAGGGCGAGCCGCGCCTCGCCATCGTACGCAGCGTGAGGGAAGCCGGCTCGGCCGAGGCGCCCGTCATCTGGGATCCGGTCGCGCTGAAGGAGGGGCACCCTTCCATTCTCGAATCCTGGGACGTCACCTCCGACAGCCTCGCCCTCTGGCTCGCCACCGAACTCGCGGCGCCCCGCTGCATCCTGGTGAAATCTGTCGATCGCCCGGCCGGTGCGAGCCTGTCCGACCTCGCCCGGATGGGGATGGTCGATGCGGCCCTCCCCGGTCTTGCCGCGTCCTACGCTGGCGAGATCGTGATCCGGGGGCCGGCCGCGGACATCGTAAGGGCTGCCGCGTGAGCGCGCCCGAGCATCTCGTCTTCATCACCGGCCGGATGGCGAAGGCGCGCCTGGAGAAGGTCGCCGCCACCCTGCCCACCGAGCGCTTCGCCTGGAGCATCGCCGATGCCGGGGTGAAGGTCGCAGCGCTCATGACGGAGGAGATCATCCGCCGCCGGGTGACGATCCCCGAGGGCGCCACCCGCATCGTCCTGCCCGGCCGCTGCCGCGCCAATCCGGAAGCCCTCGCCGCGCATTTCGGCCTGCCGGTGGAGCGCGGCCCCGACGAGGTGGTGGACCTGCCGGCCCATCTCGGCCTCGCCGGCCGCAAGGTCGATCTCTCGCGGCACGATCTGCGCATCTTCTCCGAGATCGTCGACGCCTCGAAGATGACGCCCGAGCAGATCCTGGCCAAGGGCCTCGACCTCGCCCGACGCGGCGCCGACGTGATCGATCTCGGCGGCCTGCCCGACACCGAGTTCCCGCATCTCGAAGAGTGCGTGCGCCTGCTGAAGGGGGCGGGGCTGAAGGTCAGCGTCGATTCCTTCTCCCTCGACGAGCTGACCCGCGGGGCGAAGGCCGGGGCCGATTATCTCCTCAGCCTCAACGAGGAGACCCTGGACCTCGCCTTCGAGACCGGCGCGGTGCCGATCCTGGTGCCGATGCGGCCGGACGACCTGCCCTCCCTCGACCGGGCGATCGAGCGCATGGAGAAGGCCGGCCTGCCCTACATGGCCGACCCGATCCTCGAGCCGATCCATTTCGGATTCGTCGAATCGATCACGCGCTATCACGAGACGCGCAAGCGCTGGCCCGGCATCGAGATGATGATGGGCACCGGCAACCTCACCGAGCTCACCGAGGCCGACAGCCTCGGCGTCACCGCCCTCCTCGTGGGCATGTGCTCGGAACTGTCGATCCGCAACGTCCTGATCGTGCAGGTCTCCAACCACACGCGGCGCACGGTGGAGGAGCATGACGCCGCCCGCCGGGTGATGTTCGCGGCCAAGGCCGATTCCGCCCTGCCGAAGGGCTACGGACGCCAGCTCCTGGCCTTGCACGACAAGCGCCCCTTCGTGCAGACCCCGGAGGAGATCGCGGCCCAGGCGGCGGAGGTGCGCGACCCGAACTACCGCATCGCGGTGGCCGAGGACGGCATCCACGCCTTCAACCGCGACGTCCACACGATCGGCACCGATGCGATGGCGTTCTTTCCCGATCTCGATGTCGCCGCCGACGGGGCCCACGCCTTCTATCTCGGCGGCGAGCTGACCAAGGCCGAGACGGCCTGGCGCCTCGGCAAGCGCTACGTCCAGGACGAGCCCCTGCGCTGGGGCGTCGCCGCCGACGAGGAGGTCGAGGACACCACCGCCTTCAAGAAGGCGGGGCATACCAAGCATTCCGGACCCGGCGGCGCGGAGCGCGCCACCCGCGACGCGACGCCCGTGGAGGCCGATGCCGGCAAGCCCGAGGTGGTGGAATCCGGCGAGGCCAAGGCCCCGGGGACCAAGGCCCCGGGGACCGAGGCCACGGGCGACAAGGGCGCGCGCATCGTCTGCGGCAAGCTCGTTCCCGCCGGGGAGGCGTGAGGCCGTGCCGCTGATCCTCGAGACCATCGTCACCACGACGTCGCCTGCGGGCGACCTGCATCTCGTGCCCTTCGGCCTGATCAGCGAGGGCGAGGATTGGGTGCTCGCCCCGTTCCGGCCCTCGCCCACCATCCTCAACCTCGACGCCAACCCGGTCTTTGCCGCGTCGAGCCCGAGCGACGTGCGGGTGATCGCGGGCGCGGTGACCGGGCGGCGCGACTGGGCGACCCTGCCCTGCGACCGCATCCCGGGCCGGCGCCTTGCCGACAGCTTCGGCCATGCCGAGTTCGAGGTCATCGCTGTGGAGGACGATGCGACGCGCCCGCGCTACCGCGCCCGCATGGTACACAGCGTCAGCCATATGCCGTTCTTCGGCTACAACCGGGCTCAAGGAGCGGTGCTGGAGGCGGCGATCCTGTCGACGCGCCTGCACATGCTGGAGCCGGACAAGATCCTGACGGAGATGCGCTACCACGCCATCGCGATATCCAAGACAGCCGGGCCCGCTGAGCGCGAGGCCTGGGACTGGATCGAGGACAAGGTCGCCGCAGCCCTCGGGCGCGACGAGCCGGTTCTCGCACGAGCCCCCCAAGCACCCTAGACGGTGCGTTCCCGAGGAGACAGGGTTGATGAGATTCAAGACGCTGGCCGCCGTGGCGGCGCTCGCCACGGTATCCTACGCGGCCCAGGCCCATGGCCCGACCCGCCAGAAGGTCTCCCAGACCATCGAGATCAACGCCCCCGCCGACAAGGTCTGGGCCGTGCTCGGCAACTTCCAGGATGCCAGCTGGATTCCCGTGGTCGAGAAGACCGAGGGCAAGGGTGGCAACGAGGTCAAGGCCAGCCGCGTCCTGACCCTCAAGGGCGGCGCCACGGTCGAGGAAGAGCTCGCCAAGTACGACGCCGAGAAGAAGACCTACATGTACCGGATCACCAAGGTGGACGTGAAGACGCTGCCGGTGAACGACTATTCCTCGACCATCGAGGTCGAGGGCGACGGCGCCAAGTCCAAGGTGACCTGGCGCGGCGCGTTCTACCGCGGCTACATGAACAACGATCCGCCGCCGGACCTGAACGACGACGCCTCCAAAGCGGCGGTCCTCGGACTCTACAAGGCCGGCCTGGATAACGTGAAGGCCAAGGCCGAGAAGGGCTCTTGATCGGAGCTTTTTCCAAGGCACGGCGACGGCGCGCATCGCCTCTCCCCGCGCGCGGGGAGAGGATCGCGGGCACCTCGTCGTGTCCGCGATGAGCGCAGGCGAAGCCGAAGCGACGGTGAGGGGGCCATTCCGGATGAGACGCTATCGGCCCCTCGCCCTCGCCCTCGCGTTACTCGCATCCCCCGCCCTCGCCGACGAGGCCCTGGTCACGGCGCAGGGGGCCAACATCCTCGCGGTGGTCGATCTCGAGACGCAGGTCGTCGCCGCGCAGATCCCGGTGGACGGCGCGCCCGCCGGCATCGCCCTGTCGCCCGATCGCAAGACCGCCTACGTCACCCGCCCCGAGGGCCACGGCCTCGCCATCGTCGATCTCGACGCCCGCGCGGTGACGGGCACCCTCGATCTGCCCGGCGGCCCGCTCGGAATCGCCGTCAATCCGAAATCCGGCGCGGTCTACGTGGCCGACTGGTATGGTAGCCGGATCTTCGTGGTCTCGGCGGACGGTTCGAAGATCGAGACCGAGATCCAGGTGGGCGCCTCGCCCTCGGGCATCGCGGTGACGCCCGACGGCGCCACGATCCTGGTGGCCAACCGCGAGGGCAATTCCGTCTCTGTGGTCGATACCGCCACCGCCACCGAGACGGTGAAGATCCCCGTGGGCGAACACCCGTTCGGCATCACCCTCGATGAGACCGGCACCCGCGCCTACACCGCCAACGTCATGTCGAACGACGTCTCCGTCATCGATGTCGCGGGGCGGCGGGAATTCGGCCGGGTCACCACCGGCGAGCGGCCCTACGTGGTGGCCCTCACCGCCACGCGCGGCTTCGTCACCGACCAGTATTCGAACACCGTGACGGTGTTCAACCTGAAGACCCTCACCAACGTGGCGGCCATCGATGTGGGCGACCATCCAGAGAGCATCGCCGCCTCCCGCGACGGCAGCCGCCTCTACGTGACGAACTGGGGCTCCAACACCCTGGGGGTCATCGACGCGACGACGCTGAAGGTGATCAAGGACATTCCGGTCCCGGACGGGCCGCGCTCGTTCGGAGACTTTTTGCGGTAGGGCGCCCTTCCCGCTTGCGGCGCTACGGCATACGCACCTCTGCTCCCTCAGGCAGAGCGCGTCCCTCTCCCCCTTGGGGGGAGGAGGGCAGGACAGAGCATCCCGCGAGATGGGCGAACCAGGAGGCTGGCGGCGGGAGAGCCGGGCCCTCGTCCGTCCTACGACAGCAGCGACACCGCTCCGCTTCCGTGCCGCTCGATCCGGCCGTCGAGTTCGAGTTCCAGAAGCGTCGTCTGGACGACGCGCACGCTCAGCCCCGCCGCGCGGGCGAGGTCGTCGGTGCCGATGGGGGTCGGGCTGAGATAGGCGATGAGGCGGGCGCGGTCGTCGGCGGGTTCCGGCGGTTCGGGTTCCGGCTCCTCGAGCCCCTCCTCCGGCTCGGAGGCCGGGCCGCCGATCCCGTCGAGCTCGTCCCAGAAGATCGGCGCGTCGGCGAGGTCGGGCCGGTGGAGGGCGAGCTGGCCGGCCCCCTGTTCGAAATCCCGCCGCCCGATCAGCGGCGCGATGGCGGAGGTGACGTGGTCCACGTCCGAGACCAGGGTCGCACCCTGGCGGATGAGGTCGTTGGTCCCCTCGGCGCGGGGATCGAGGGGCGAGCCCGGCACGGCGAAGACCTCCCGGCCCTGTTCCAGGGCGAAGCGCGCGGTGATGAGCGAGCCGGAGCGTCGCGCGGCCTCCACCACGACGGTCCCGTAGGCGAGGCCGGAAATGATGCGGTTGCGCCGGGGAAAGTCGCGGCCGCGCGGCTCCCAGCCCATGGGCATCTCGGCAAGCACCGCGCCGCCGGACTCGAGAATGCCCTCCATCAGGCCCTGATGGTTGGCGGGGTAGACCCGGTCATGGCCGCCGGCGAGCACCGCCACCGTCCCCGAGTCCAGGGACGCCCTGTGCGCGCGGGCATCGATGCCGCGCGCCAGCCCCGAGACCACGACGAGACCGGCCTCGCCGAGGCCCCGTGCCAGACGCTCCGTGAAGCCGAGGCCGGCGGCGGAGGCGTTGCGGGAACCGACGATGGCGATGGCGGGCCGGGAGAGGATCGCCGCCTGTCCCCGGATCGCGATCAGGGGCGGCGCCGAATCGGCCGCCTGGAGCAGCTTGGGGTAATCGTCCTCGCCCATGGCCACGAGGCGGACGCCGATCCTGGCCGCCGCCTCCAATTCGGCCTCCGCCTCGGCCCGCGTCACCGGCACGATGCGCTTGGCCCCGCGCTTCGCCAGGTCCGGCAGGGCGTCCAGCGCCGCGCCGGCGCCGCCGAAGCGGTTGATCAGGGTGCGGAAGGTGCGCGGGCCGACGCCCTCGGTGCGGATCAGGCGGAGCCAGTCGAGGCGCTGGGCGGGGTTGAGTTGCATGCCCATGCCCCGGACCTCCGTCGACGGGAGATCGGGTCAGCCCTTCTGCCCGATCCGCCCCTCGGAGCCGTCGCGCAGTCGGCGGATGTTGGGAGCGTGCTTCCACCATAGCAGGATCGCGAGCACGAGGAAGAGCAGCGCAACCGCAGGCTGTCCCGCCGCCCACAGGACGATGGGCGTCGCGGCGGAGGCGGCGAGCGCCGCCAGGGAGGAGTATTTCAGCGTGAAGGCGAGGCCGAGCCAGATCGCCGCGAAGGCGGCGAGCCCGATGGGGCTGAAGGCGAGGAGCACGCCGAGGAAGGTGGCGACCCCCTTGCCGCCCCTGAACCCGAGCCAGACCGGGAAGAGGTGGCCGAGGAAGGCGCCGAGCCCCGCCGCCAGGGCGGCGCCCTCGCCGAAGCGGGCGGCCACCAGCACGGCGAGGGTGCCCTTCAGCGCATCGCCGAGGAGGGTCGCGGCGGCGAGGCTCTTCCGGCCGGTGCGCAGCACGTTGGTGGCGCCGATATTGCCCGAACCGATGGCCCGCACGTCGCCGAGGCCGGCGAGGCGAGTGACGATCAGGCCGAACGGGATCGAGCCGGCGAGGTAGCCGCCGGCCAAGCTCGCGAGCAGGAGAGGCCAGCCGGCATCGAGGAGAAGGGTCACGCCGCCGTCTCCGCATCCTGCACGGCCCGGAAAACGATGCGCCCGCCGACCAGGGTCAGCACGGCCGCCCCCTGCAGCCGCGCCTCGTCGAAGGGCGAGTTCTTCGAGCGCGACTTCAGGCGCCGCTTGTCGAGCACATAGGGCAGGTCGGGATCGATCAGCACAAGATCAGCCGGCGCGCCGACGGCGAGACGTCCGGCCTCGCGCCCGAGGATCGCCGCCGGGGTGACGGTGAGGGCCTCCAGTAGGCGCGGCAGCGCCACGTCGCCGGTATGGACGAGGCGCAGCGCCGCGCCGAGCAGGGTCTCGATGCCGAGCGCCCCGTCAGCAGCCTCGGCGAAGGGCAGGCGCTTGGTCTCGACGTCCTGCGGGTTGTGGTCGGAGACGATGACGTCGATCACGCCTTCGTTCAGGGCGTCCACCAGGGCGAGGCGGTCGGTCTCGTGGCGCAGCGGGGGCGAGAGCCGGCAGAAGGTGCGGTAATGGCCGATATCGCCCTCGTTGAGGACGAGGTTGTTCACGGACGCGCCGCAGGTGACGGGCAGGCCGTCCTGCTTGGCCCGCCGCACGATCTCCACCGAATCGGCGCAGGAGATCATGGCGGCGTGGTAGCGCCCGCCGGTGAGGCGCACGAGGCGGATGTCGCGCTCCAGCATCACCGTCTCGGCCTCCCGCGGGATGCCGACGAGGCCGAGGCGCGAGGCCATCTCGCCTTCGTTCATCACGCCCTCGCCGACGAGGTCGGGCTCCTCCACGTGCTGCATCAGCAGGGCGCCAAAATCGCGGGCATAGGTGAGGGCGCGGCGCATCACCTGAGCGTTGCGCACGGCCTTGAGACCGTCGGTGAAGGCGACGGCGCCGGCCTCCTGCAGCAGGCCGAACTCGGTCATCTCCTGGCCCGCCAGCCCCTTGGTGATGGCGGCGGCGGGCAGGACGGTGACGCAGGCCGTGTCGCGGGCGCGGCGCAGGACAAAATCGACGATGGCCGGCCCGTCGATGACCGGGTTGGTGTCCGGCATGCAGACCAGGGTGGTGACCCCGCCGGCCGCCGCCGCCGCGCTGGCGCTGGCCAGGGTCTCGCGGTGCTCGGCTCCGGGCTCGCCGACGAAGGCACGCAGATCCATGAGTCCAGGGCTCAGGACCTGCCCGCCGCAATCGATGATCTCGACGCCCTCGGGAGCGGCGGGTAACGCGCCCCAGGCGATGTCGGCGATGCGGCCGTCGCGGACGAGGACATGCCCCGGCCCCTCGCGGCTCGTGGCCGGATCGAGGAGGCTGGCGTTCATCAAGAGGAGAGGACGAGAGATCATGGGGCAGCGTTATCGTGTGTTGGGCAGTCTTGCACCAGGGAGCTTTCCACTGGCCGGTCGCGATTCATTGTGCCGCTCGACGTCTGTTGATGGCCCAACCCATCCAGCAAACGAGCCCGATCTGTAAAGCCGATAGCACCGGAGCGACGATGTCGCCTGACAGATCAAAAGCGATCCCAAGCGCTATCAATCCAAGGCCGCCGATGAAACCGGTTGCCATCCCGCGGAACACGATGGTTGCCAAGTTGGGAGTATCGGTGAACCACCGCTCCAGCCAAAACCAGACACTCAGCATGGATGCCTCCCTACCTGCATCCCCTCCCCGAGAGCGCTCTGCGCAGAAGTGGATGCCGGTTCGGCGAAAAAGAGCACGGCAAAACAAGGATCTAGAGATGTGTCCCGGCCCAACGTGGTCGGGCGCGGTTGTAGGGGCATCGGTCAGGGATGATCGGTCTGCAAGACAAAATTCCGGAAACTATGGGTGAACAAGCGGCACGCGAGCTGTCATTTCATGCATCGGCCGCATCGCACCTGAGTTGCGCAGTGCCCGCCTGGTATCGCCGCAGGTCACCGGCGCGCATATTCTTGTGGTCGGCGCAGCAGCCATTCGCCTTGTGCGGCTTGCAGAGCAGGCAGCCGGCCCGGGCGCTCTTCGGGCGTTTCCTTTTGTGGTGCATGGCAGCCGCCCGAGATGAGTGTGGACCGCATCACGCTCACGCGTTCGGCAGATGCGTCGCGAGGGCTTCGAGGACCGCCATGCGGACGGCGACCCCCATCTCCACCTGCTCGCGGATCAGGGATTGTGCCCCGTCGGCGATCTCGGACGAGATCTCCACGCCGCGGTTCATGGGGCCGGGATGCATCACCAGGGCGTCGGGCGCGGCCAGGGCCAGCTTCTCGGCGTCGAGGCCGAAATAGCGGAAATATTCCTTCACCGAGGGGACGAAGGAGCCGTTCATGCGCTCGCGCTGCAGCCGCAGCATCATCACGATGTCGCAGCCCTCCAGCCCCTTGCGCATGTCGGTGAAGACCTCGACGCCGAAACGCTCGATTCCGGTGGGCAGCAGCGTCGAGGGGCCGATGACCCGCACACGGGCGCCGAGCGCCTGGAGCAGGATGATGTTGGAGCGGGCGACGCGGGAATGCAGGACGTCGCCGCAGATCGCCACCCTCAAGCCCTCGATCCGCCCCTTGTTGCGGCGGATGGTCAGCGCGTCGAGGAGCGCCTGGGTCGGGTGCTCGTGGGCGCCGTCGCCGGCATTGACCACCGAACAATCGACCTTGCGGGCCAGGAGATGCACGGCACCGGCCGCGTGGTGGCGCACGACGATGATGTCGGGCCGCATGGCGTTGAGGGTGGCGGCCGTGTCGATGAGGGTCTCGCCCTTCTTCACCGAGGAGGAGGCCACCGACATGTTCATGACGTCGGCGCCCAGACGCTTGCCCGCGAGTTCGAACGAACTCTGGGTCCGGGTTGAGGGCTCGAAGAACAGGTTGATCTGGGTGCGGCCGCGCAGGGTGGTGCGCTTCTTCTCCACCTGGCGGGAGAGCGCCACGGCATCCTCCGCCCGGTCGAGGAGGGCCTCGATGTCGGGGCGGGTCAGCCCCTCGATGCCGAGGAGGTGCCGATGGGGGAAGGAGGCGGGTGCGGCGGTCATTCTGAGACCATGGCTATAGGGAGGCGGACGGGGAGCGGCAAGGAGCCATGGGCCGGGGACCGGTCGCTCGCTGCCGCGGGACGGGGGCGTGTAACCTTTCCGCCCCGTGGCTCGTAGTCTCCTGTAGAATGCGCCTTTCCGTCTTGTCCGGATGGGCGCGAGACGTGATCGAGGTCGGAGTCCGCCCCTTGGCAGCCAGCACGACGAGACGGTCCGACGAGCGGGTCGAGACGATCCGCCGCCGCTGGATCTTCCGTCACCCCGCGGTGATCCGGGCCGCCCACTGGATCAACCTCGTCTGCCTCGCGGTGCTGCTGATGAGCGGGCTGCAGATCTTCAACGCCCATCCCGCCCTGTACTGGGGCTCGGCCTCGACCTTCGACGCGCCGCTCCTCGCCATCACGAACGACGAGACGGCGGAGGGCGCGGCACGGGGGATCGTCAGGGTCGGCGATCACGCGATCGACACCACCGGCTGGCTCGGCCTCTCCACCGCGCAGGGCCAGAGCGCGGGCCGGGCCTTCCCCGCCTGGATCACCCTGCCGGCGAACCAGGACCTCGCCACCGGGCGCCGCTGGCACTTCCTGTTCGCCTGGGCCTTCGTGATCAACGGGCTGATCTACCTCATCTACGGCATCGAGAGCGGCCAGCTGCGTCGCCGGATCGTGCTTCAAAGAGATCAGGTCCGGCATCTCGGCGGCTCGATCCGCGAGCATCTCACCCTGACCTTCCCGAAAGGCGAGGAGGCCCGGCGCTACAACGCACTGCAGAAACTGAGCTATTTCGCCGTCATCGTCGTCCTCCTGCCAACGATGCTGCTCACGGGCCTCGCCATGTCGCCGGGTTTCAATGCCGTGCTGCCCCTGCCCGCCCTGTTCGGCGGGCGGCAATCGGCGCGGACCGTCCATTTCATCGTCACGAACCTGCTCGTGCTGTTCACCCTCGTCCATGTGGCCCTCGTGCTGGTCTCGGGGGCCTGGAACAACCTGCGCGGCATGGTTACCGGCTGGTTCGTGATCGAGACGACCAAGACCTACGATCCGAGGAAAGGCCGATGACGCGCGGGCCCAACCGTCGCGGCCTCCTCACCGGCGCGGCCGGCCTGCTGGGGGCCGCCGTCCTCGGCGGCTGCGACCGCATCGCCGGCAGCGATTGGGGACGGCGCACGCTGAAGCTCGGAGAGGATGCCAACCTGTTCGTGCAGCGCCTGCTGCTGACGCCGACCTCCCTCGCCCACGAGTTCGACGAGGGCGACATCTCCCCCTGGTTCAAGCCGAACGGCACGATCGACCCTCCGGACGACGGCTACAAGGCCCTGGCCCGGGCCGGGTTCGCGAGTTTCAGACTGAGGATCGACGGCCTCGTCGAACAGCCACAGGACCTGTCCCTCGCGGACCTGCGCGCCCTGCCCTCGCGGACCCAGATCACGCGGCACGATTGCGTCGAGGGGTGGAGCGCCATCGGCAAGTGGACGGGCGTCCCGCTCGGTGAAGTCCTGACGAGGGCGCGGCTGAAGCCGACTGCGCGCTATGTCGTGTTTCATTGCGCCGACACGATGGAGATGGCCGGTGGCGGTCTCGAGGGGGGGGACGTGGCGGAGATGGAGGCCGGCGATGGCGCTCCGAACGGCCGTCCGATCCGGTACTACGAGAGCATCGATCTCACCGACGCCTTCCATCCGCAGACGATCCTGGCCTACGACATGAACGGCAAGGCCCTGCCCGTCTCGAACGGCGCCCCCTTGCGCCTGCGGGTCGAGCGCCAGCTCGGCTACAAGCACGCCAAGTACGTCATGCGGGTCGAGGTGGTCGACAGCCTGACCGGGATCGGAGACGGCCAGGGCGGCTATTGGGAGGATCGCGGCTACGAATGGTATGCGGGGATCTGACGGGTACCGGATCTTGCAAAGGCCCGGCCCCTCGCGATTTGACAACCCCGCGCCCTTGACCCACTTGTCCACCGCAAAGCGCCGGGCCGGCCATGGTGCCAGGCCACGTTCGAAGTCTTGCACACAATCTGTGAGGCCCGGTGGGAGAACCCCCGCCGGCTGCGAGTCCCGGCGGCAGCTCGGGCGCTGACGAGAGGCTGATCCGCACATGAAAGTCGTCGTCGTCGAGTCGCCGGCCAAGGCCAAGACGATCAACAAGTATCTCGGCCGCGACTACGAGGTGCTCGCCTCGTTCGGCCATATCCGCGACCTTCCCGCCAAGGACGGCTCCGTCGACCCGGAGGCGGATTTCCGCATGCTGTGGGAGCTCGACGACCGCGGCTCGAAGCGCGTCTCGGAGATCGTCAGGGCGCTCAAGGGCGCCGACGGCCTGATCCTCGCCACCGATCCGGATCGCGAGGGCGAGGCCATCTCCTGGCACGTGGTCGAGGCCCTCAACGCCCGCAAGGCGATCAAGGGCATGCCGATCGAGCGCGTGACCTTCAACGCCATCACCAAGGCGGCGGTGGACACCGCCATGCGCAACCCGCGCCAGATCGACCAGGCCCTGGTGGACGCCTATCTGGCGCGCCGGGCGCTGGACTATCTCGTCGGCTTCAACCTTTCGCCGGTCCTGTGGCGCAAGCTGCCGGGCGCCCGTTCGGCCGGCCGCGTACAGTCCGTGGCGCTTCGCCTCGTCTGCGAGCGCGAGCGCGAGATCGAGACGTTCAAGCCCCGCGAATACTGGTCGCTGGTGGCGACCCTGGTGACCCAGGACGGCGCCGTGTTCGAGGCGCGTCTCGTGGGTGCCGACGGCAAGCGCATCCAGCGTCTCGACGTCGGCAACGGCGAGGACGCCGCCGCGTTCAAGCGCGACCTCGAACTGGCCACGTTCCAGGTCGGCAGCGTCGAGGCGAAGCCCGCCAAGCGTCACCCCGCCCCGCCCTTCACGACCTCGACCCTGCAGCAGGAGGCCTCGCGCAAGCTCGGGATGGCGCCGGCCCAGACCATGCGGGCGGCGCAGAAACTCTACGAGGGCGTCGAGATCGGCGGCGAGACCGTGGGCCTCATCACCTACATGCGGACCGACGGCGTCGACATGGCGCCCGAAGCCATCGCCGACGCACGCAGCGTCATCGGCAAGGAATACGGCGAGCGCTACCTTCCCAACGTCCCGCGCCGCTACAGCGTCAAGGCGAAGAACGCGCAGGAGGCCCACGAGGCGGTGCGCCCCACGGATATGAGCCGGCTACCGAAATCCGTAGCCCGCTATGTGGATGCGGAGCAGGCCAAGCTCTACGAGTTGATCTGGACCCGCACGGTGGCGAGCCAGATGGAATCGGCCGAGCTCGAACGCACCACCGTCGACATCGTCGCCTCCGTCGGCCCGCGCAGGATCGAGTTGCGCGCCACAGGCCAGGTGGTGAAGTTCGACGGCTTCCTCACCCTCTACCAGGAGGGCAAGGACGACGAGGAAGACGAGGACGGCAAGCGCCTGCCGCCGATGAAGGCCGGCGACGCGCTCAAGCGCGAGCGCATCGTCTCGACCCAGCACTTCACCGAGCCGCCGCCGCGCTTTTCCGAGGCCAGCCTCGTGAAGCGGATGGAGGAACTCGGCATCGGCCGGCCCTCGACCTATGCCGCCGTGCTGCAGACCCTGCGTGACCGCGAATACGTGAAGATCGAGAAGAAGCGCCTGGTGGCCGAGGACAAGGGCCGCCTCGTCACCGGCTTCCTGGAGAGCTTCTTCAAGCGCTACGTCGAGTACGATTTCACCGCCGACCTCGAGACCCAGCTCGACCGGGTTTCGAATGCCGAGATCGACTGGCGCGAGGTGCTGCGCGATTTCTGGCGGGACTTCTCGGCCGCGATCTCCGGCACCAAGGAATTGCGCGTCACCGAGGTTCTCGACGCCCTCAACGACCTGCTGGGCGCCCACATCTTCCCCGAGAAGGCGGACGGCTCGAACCCGCGCACCTGCCCGACCTGCGGCAGCGGTCAGCTCTCGCTGAAGCTCGGCAAGTTCGGTGCCTTCGTCGGCTGCTCGAACTACCCCGAATGCAAGTACACCCGCCAGCTCGCGGCCAACGCCGTGGAGGGCGAGGGTGACGGCACCTCCGGCGGCGGCCAGCCCGGCACGCGGGTGCTCGGCGACGATCCGGTCACCGGCCTGCCCGTCACCCTGCGCGACGGGCGCTTCGGTCCCTTCGTGCAGCTCGGCGAGGCCTCCACCGAGAAGGAGGCGCCGAAGCCCAAGCGCTCGTCCCTGCCGAAGGGATTGAGCCCCTCCGACGTCGATCTGGAGAAGGCGCTGCGTCTCCTCGCCCTCCCCCGCGAGGTCGCCAGGCACCCCGAGACCGGCGAGCCGATCCTGGCCAATCTCGGCCGGTTCGGTCCCTACGTGCAGCACGGGAAGATGTACGCCAATCTCGGCCGCGACGACGACGTGCTGGAGATCGGCGCCAACCGCGCCATCGACCTCATCGTCGCCAAGGAGCAGGGCGGCGGACGCCGCGGCCCGGCCTCCGATCCCGGCCGGTCCCTCGGAAACCATCCCGAGACCGGCAAGGCCATCGTGGTGAAGTCGGGCAAGTACGGCCCCTACGTCACCGACGGCACCACCAACGCGACGCTGCCCAAGACCCTGGCCGCCGAGGACATCGCCCTGCCCCAGGCCCTCGAACTGATCGCCGCCCGCGAGGCGGCGGGCGGCGGCAAGAAGAAGGCCCCGGCCCGCAAGACCGCGTCGAAGACGACTGCCAAGGCGGGGACGGCGAAGGCTCCCGCCAAGAAGACGGCGACCAAGGCGACGGCGGCCAAGGAACCGGCCGGAACGGCCGCGAAGGGCACGGCTGCCGCTGTCAAGGCGAGTGCTGCCAAGAGCACCGCAGCGAAGAAGCCGGCCACGCGCAAGAAGGCCTGATCCGCCGGCCCGTCTCTCCGCCCCTGCGGTCGAGACCAGTCCAACGACGGTAGACATTCCGTCTCCCCGCATACGGGGAGAGGACCGAAGGCACCTCCCCGTGCCTTCGGTGAAGGCAGGCCATGGCCGGAGCGACGGTGAGGGGGGGGCAGATGGAGGCTCGTCCTGAACCGCCCCCCACCCTCGGGCCGCCGCCGCGCCGCGCCGACGACGGGGTCGCCGCGGCAAGCTCTCCGCAGGCGTGGAGAGGAGATGCGCTCAACCGCCACGTCTCCGCGACAACCCTGCGCACGAGGAGGCCCCAATCCACTCTTGCGTCCGGCCGCCGGTCTGACGGACCATTGCCGAATTGTCCTTCCCGGACCGAGGCATTCGCCCTATGCTGATCCTGCTCTCCATATGTCTCGCGGCGCAGCCCTCCCATTGTAAGGAAGACAGGATCTCCCTGTCCTACGAGGCAACGAACCCGTTCATTTGCCTGCGCACCGCGCAGAGCGCACTCGCCACCTGGCAGGAGAGCCACCCCGAATGGCACGTGACGCGGTGGCGTTGCGCGGCGCGGGAGAGTCTGCCGAAAGACTTGTGACCCCGCCCCGTCCGTGAAGGGTCTGGACGCCGGGGCGGATTGCGCTATCGCTCGCCATCGAGGGAACGGCGAGACACGGGCGGCCATACGCGATGCGCTCTCTGAAAGTCCGGTTCGCGCTGCTGCTCGGCGGCGCTGCCTTCCTGGTGATCCTGGCAGCACTCGGGGTGCTCGGCTCCATCGGCGCGGCCGAGCGCACCATCGACCGGACGCTCGCGGCGCAGGCACGGCTCGAACTCCTGGTGGAACTGTCCGGCCGCATGACCCAGTACGGCCTCGCCGCGCTGGAGACCGTCAGCAACCCCGATGCCCAGCCCGAGGGTCTCGCCATCGCCCGCACCAATGTCGACCGGGCGCTCGTCGCCGTGGACGAGGCGCTGGGCAAGAGCATCGCCGTCAGCGACGATCCCCTCGACCGGATGCAGTACGCCGCGCGCACGCGGCCGCTGGCCCAGCTCCGCTCGGCCCGCGCCATCCTCGACCGGCAGGTCTCCCAGGTCCTGCGCCAATCCGAGGAGGACCAGCGGCGCAACTCCATCCGCGGCGCCCTGAACGGATTCGGCGCCATGACCGGCCAGCCGCTCTCCTTCCTCATCGAGGTGGAGCGCCGCTCGATGATCGCGGGATCGGACGAGGCGCGCCAGCTGTCCTCGACCCTGCGGATCGCGTCGCTCGCCGCCGTCGTCCTGGCGCTGGCCCTGGTCTTCGTCCTGTACCGGGCGGTGACCCGGCCGACCCTGGCGCGGATCGAGGCGGTGCGGCGGGCAGCGGGGGCCGTCGGGCGCGGTGAGCTCGACACGCGGCTCTCGGTGGCGACGCGGGACGAACTCGGCCTGCTGGTGGCGAACTTCAACCGCATGGCCGCGCGCCTCGCCCGGCGTGAAGGGCGGCTCGCCGCCGACCGCGCCGCCCTCGAGGACACGGTGGAGGCGAGGACCACTGACCTGCGCGCCGCCAACGAGCGCCTGGAGGCGGTGGACCGCTCGCGTCGGCGCTTCTTCGCCGATGTCAGCCACGAATTGCGCACGCCGCTCACCGTGATCCTTGGCGAATGCGACATCGCCGCCCGCTCGGCCGGCCGGCCGGGGGTCGATTACGCCCCGGTCTTTGCCACCATCCGCAAACGGGCCCTGCGGCTCCAGCGCCGCGTCGAGGATCTGCTGCGGGTCGCCCGCTCCGAATCCGGCCAGATCGAGCTCGACCGGCGTGCTGCCAGCGCCGTGGCCATCCTCACCGACGCCGTGGACAGCGCCGCCTCCGAGGCGGCGCGCCGGCGGGTGAGCCTCACCCTCGACCCCGCCCCCCGTGACGCGACCCTTCTCGCCGACCGGGAATGGCTGCGGCAGGTGGTGGAGAGCCTGATCGACAACGCCCTGCGGCACGCCACGGGGCTGACCAGGGTCGTGGTCGCCCTTCGCCTCGACGACGGGCGATCGGCCGCGATCACCATCACCGATGACGGGCCGGGCTTTCCCGATGCCGCCGGAGACCTGTTCGAGCGCTTCCGGCGCGAGGGCGGTTCGGGTGAAACCGGCTTCGGCATCGGCCTGGCACTGGCGCGCTGGGTCACGGAGCGGCATGATGGCACGATCGGCCTCGGGACGGGCGCGGACGGCAGGGGGGCATGCGTGACCCTGATCCTGCCCGTCCTCGACCTCGTTTCCGGGGACCAGGACGAGACCAAGCGGAAGGAAGGCGTCGCATGACGCGAGTGCTCATCGTCGAGGACGACAGCGACATCCAGGCCATGCTGGCCCGGGGCCTCGAAGCGGAAGGATTTTCGGTGGGGGTGGCCGGTTGCGTCGACGACGCGCTGACGTCCGCCCGCGAGGACGCGCCCGGTGCCGTCGTCCTCGACATCACCCTGCCCGACGGGTCCGGCCACGACGTCTGCCGCTCCCTGCGCGAGGGCGGCTATCCCGGCCCGATCCTGTTCCTCTCCGCCCGCGACGAAGTCCGCGACCGGGCCGAAGGGCTGGCGCTCGGGGCCGACGACTACATCGTGAAGCCCTTCGTCTTCGACGAGCTACTGGCCCGCCTGCAGACGCATCTCCTGCGCCGCAAGGAATCGGACCAGCCGCGCACCATCGTCACCGCCGGCAAGCTCGTCCTCGATCTCAACATCCGGCAGGTCTCCCTGGGGGATGCGACGGCGCGCCTCACGCCCCGCGAATCGGAGCTGCTCGCCCTGCTGATGGACAAGGCCAACCAGCCGGTGTCCCGCGGCGACATCTTCGACAAGCTCTGGGCCGGCCAGGGTGGCCTGTCGCTGAATGTGGTCGACGTCTACGTGGGTTACCTGCGCACCAAGCTCTCGGATTTCGTCCGCTTCGGCGGACCGGTCATCGTCACCGTTCGGGGCCGGGGCTTCATGCTCGACCTGCGCGGACAGGATTTTCGCCATTGAGCATGGTGCGCTTTCTCGCCGCCTCCTGGGATAATCCGGCAATTTATCGCTTGAAGAGTCCGGCGGAATTGTCGATATAGCTCCCGCGACAGAAATGACTGCGCCGTCAGTGTCTTAGGATCTCCTTAATACGAGATCCGGCGGTTGCTGACGTCCAAGAAACATACCGAGGAGAAACACCATGACCTGGGCTGCCCCCGTCGTTTCCGAGATCTGTGTCGGCATGGAAGTCACCAGCTACGAGTCGGCTGAGATCGACACCTTCAACTGAGATATCGTGTCGCGCGTGAGGATCGAGGCCGTGCCGGTTCAGCCATGCATGTCGTGATCCTCGGCTCGGCTGCGGGCGGCGGCCTTCCCCAGTGGAATTGCCGCTGCCCCATCTGCTCCCTCGCCCGCGAGGATTCCTCGAAGGTGCGTCCACGGACCCAGTCGAGCATCGCCGTGTCGCCCGATGGCGAGCGGTGGCTCCTGGTGAACGCCTCCCCGGACATCCGACAGCAACTCTTCGACAATCCGGCGATGCATCCGCAGGAAGGCCTGCGCCACTCGCCGATCCATGCCGTGCTGCTCACCAACGGCGACGTCGATCACGTGGCGGGGCTGCTGACCCTGCGCGAGGGCCAGCCCTACACGCTCTACGCCACCTCCGGCATCCTCGATTCCGTCAATGCCAACCGCGTCTTCGACGTAATGGCGGCCGACGTGGTGAAGCGCGAGAAGATCGCCCTCGACCATACGTTCGAACCGGTCCCCGGGCTCACCGTCACGCTGTTCTCGGTGCCCGGCAAGGTGCCGCTCTGGCTCGAGGACGAGACCATGGAGATCGGTGCCGAGACCGAGACCACGGTGGGCGCGATGATCGAGGCCGGTGGGCGCCGCCTCGCCTACATCCCCGGCTGCGCCCGCGTGACGGATGGACTGAAGCAGCGCATCTCGGGGGTCGATGCGCTTCTGTTCGATGGAACGGTGCTCCTCGACGACGACATGATCCGTGCCGGGGTCGGCGTGAAGACCGGATGGCGGATGGGGCATGTTCCCATGACCGGCGACGGCGGATCGATCGCGGCCCTCTCCGACGTGGAGATCGGTCGCCGGATCTTCGTCCATATCAACAACACCAACCCGGTCCTGGTGGAAGAGTCCGACGAACGCCGATCGGTGGAGGCGGAGGGCTGGACCGTCGCCCATGACGGGTTGACCCTGGCGCTCTAGATCGCCGTCCGGCTGGCATTTTAATGCCGCCATCTTATATTGTGTCCAATAGGATTGTGCGATTCAGGTCCGTGGCCTTCACGGAGATCGTCGCCATCTATAAGAAAAGTTCTTCTCGCCGCCCTTCGTCGAAACGCCGAGCCACGCCATGACCGCGCCTTTCCCAACGCCCAAGACCGACGAGTCCCAGCGCCTGCTCAGCCCCGAGGAACTCGAGGCGGCGCTGCGCGACATCGGCGCGCGGCGCTACCACAACCTGCATCCGTTCCACCGCCTGCTGCACGACGGTAAGCTGAACAAGGATCAGATCCGGGCCTGGGCGCTCAACCGCTACTATTACCAGGCCATGATCCCGGTGAAGGACGCCGCCGTCCTCGCCCGGATGGAGGATGCGAGCCTGCGACGGGTCTGGCGCCAGCGCATCGTCGACCATGACGGCGACGCGCCCGGAGACGGCGGCATCGAGCGTTGGCTGAAGCTCGCCGAGGGGGTCGGTTTCCGACGCGACTACGTGGAGTCGACACAAGGGATCCTGTCGGCGACGCGCTTCTCGGTGGATGCCTATGTGCATTTCGTGAAGGAGCGCTCGCTTCTGGAGGCCATCGCCTCCTCGCTCACCGAGATGTTCTCGCCGACGATCATCTCCGAGCGCGTGGCCGGGATGCTGAAGAACTACGACTTCATCACCAAGGACACGCTGGCCTATTTCGACAAGCGCCTGACCCAGGCCCCGCGCGACGCCGAATTCGCCATCGACTACGTCAAGCAGCACGCCACCACGCCGGAGCTTCAACGGCAGGCCATGGCCGCGCTGACCTTCAAGTGCAACGTGCTCTGGACGCAGCTCGACGCCTTGTATTTCTCCTATGTGGCGCCCGGCATGACCCCGCCGGATGCCTGGGTTCCGGGAACCGGCCTCGTGGCCGAGGTGGCGCAGGCGGCCGGCACCGGCACGGTCCGGTCGGCTGACGTGCCGCGCTTGCCCCGCGGCGTGCGCCTGCGCCACGACGAGGTCCGTGGCCAGCATGTGCTGCTGGCGCCCGAGCGCACCTTCGACCTCGACGCCAACGCCGTGGCGGTCCTGTCGCTGGTCGACGGCCAGCGCAGCGTGCGCGACATCGCGGTGAAACTCGCGGAGACCTTCGCGGCCGACCCGGACGTAATCGAGGCCGACGTCCTGGCCATGCTCAACGACCTCGCCACCAAACGGGTTCTGGAGCGATGAACGCCATCACGCCGAATACCCCCTCCCTGCCGGCTCCGGTCGGGCTCCTCGCGGAGCTGACCCACCGCTGCCCCCTGCGCTGTCCCTATTGCTCGAACCCGCTCGAACTCGATCGGCGCTCGGGCGAGCTCGACACGGCGACATGGCAGCGGGTGCTGACGGAGGCGGCGGGCCTCGGCGTGCTGCATGTCCACCTCTCCGGCGGCGAGCCCACGGCCCGCAACGACATCGTCGAGATCACCCAGACCTGCGCCAGGTTGGGCCTGTATTCCAACCTCATCACCTCGGGCGTCGGCGGTGCGCTGGCCAAGCTCGATGCCCTCTACGATGCCGGGCTCGACCACGTGCAGCTCTCGGTGCAAGGCGTCGACGCGGCCAATGCGGAAAAAATCGGCGGCCTGAAGAACGCTCAGCCGCAGAAATTCGCCTTCGCCGAGCGGGTGACGCAGCTCGGCTTGCCGTTGACCCTGAATTCCGTGATCCACCGGGGCAACATCCACGAGGTCGAGGGCTTCATCGACCTCGCCGTCAAGCTCGGCGCCAAGCGCCTGGAAGTCGCCCACACGCAGTATTACGGCTGGGCCTACGTGAACCGCGCCGCCCTGATGCCGGACAAGGCCCAGGTCGATCAGTCGATCCGCATCGTCGAGGCGGCGCGCGAACGGCTCAAGGGCCAGCTCGTCATCGATCTCGTGGTGCCCGACTACTATGCGAAATACCCCAAGGCCTGCGCCGGCGGCTGGGGCCGCAAGCTGATGAACGTCACGCCGGCCGGCAAGGTGCTGCCCTGCCACGCTGCCGAGACCATCAAGCATCTCGAATTCTGGTACGTCTCCGACCATTCGCTCGCCGACATCTGGGCGAACTCCCCGGCCTTCACCGCCTATCGCGGCACGGACTGGATGAAGGAGCCGTGCCGCTCCTGCGACCGGCGCGAGAAGGATTGGGGCGGCTGCCGCTGCCAGGCGCTGGCTCTGGCGGGTGATGCCGCCGCCACCGACCCGGCCTGCTCGCTCTCCCCGCTCCATTCGAAGGTGCGGGAACTCGCCAAGGAAGAGGCGGCCGAGACGCCGCCCGACTATGTCTACCGGACGATCGGCAGCAACGTGGACCGCGCTGCGCCGCCGCCCCTGAAAGAGGATGCTCCCCTGTGAAGCCCGTTCTCGTCGCGTTCGCCCTGTCGCTTGCCGGCCTGCCCGTCCTGGCGCAGGGCACGCCCCCGACCGACGCCCCCGCCGTGACCAAGGCCAACACCGCCGCCCCGCCCAACGCCTCGGACCTGCTGTTCGAAGAGCCGCAGATGAAGAACGTGGCGCCGGGCTCGACCCTGACCTATTCCTATCTCCGGCGCAGCGGCATCTCCAAGGGTCCGTTCGGCCCGACCATGGACGACCAGATCAAGCTCACCATCGAGCCGGGCGGGGCGCCGGAGAACCGGACGATCCGCGTGCAGATGTTCTCGGGCGCGAACCGCTTCCCGGCCGGCCCGTTCAACGACATGCCCGGCAACCCGGTGATGACGCTCTTCCTCGAACATCACCTCATCGACCTCGCCAAGGTGCTGTCGGCCAACCCGCGCTACATCAAGAACGGCATCCGCAAGGCCCTGCGCGACAACGCGACCGTGACCGCGACGACGGCCACCGTGAAGGGGCAGACCGTGGATGCCTGGCGGGTGGAGGTGCAGCCCTTCGTCGACGACAAGATGAAGGACCGCATGCGCGGTCTCGAAAACCTGAAATATACCTTCGTGACGTCGCCCGCCGTGCCCGGCGAGCTGCTCTCCATTGAGGCGCAGTCGAAGACGGCGGATGGCGGCGAACTTCTCCAGGAGAACCTGACCTATGATCCGAACGCTGGCTAAAGGCGGCCTCGTCGCCCTCATGCTCGGCCTTGCCGGTGCTCCCGCCCATGCGGTCGACGGCGAGAACGACTACCCCACCGAGGCGCGGGCGGATTACGTGTTCGGATGCATGGCGGCCAACGGGCAGTCGCGGGAATCGCTCTCGCGCTGCTCCTGCTCCATCGACGCCCTCGCCTCGATCCTCACCTACGACAAATATGTTCAGGCGAGCACCGTCCTGTCCATGCGCCAGGGCATCGGCGCCCGCTCGAACGAGTTCCGCTCGACCAAGGTGTTCGACGACAAGGTCGCCGATCTCCGTCGCGCACAGGCCGAGGCCGAGATACGCTGCTATCGCGGCGGGGTGTGACCGGCAGGATCCACCTCCGATACGGCGATCCCACCCATTCACTTCATCCCGAGGCGCTACGAAGCGGCCTCGAAGGAGCCCTCCAACGCTCGCGGTGCGATCTGGAGGGCTCCTTCGAGGCCTTCGCTTTGCTTCGGCACCTCACGATGAGGTGGAAGAATGGGATCATCCTAGTCTACAGCATCAAGTTCGATCCCTCGTCGAAGAGCCCCCGTGACGTCCTCTCCCGCCTCTGCCCTGAAAACCCTCCTGCCCGGCCTCGGGATGCGCGTGCTCGTCATGGGCATTCTCAACGTCACCCCGGATTCCTTCTCGGACGGGGGCCGTTTTGAGGATGTCGAAGCGGCACGCTCCCAGGCCGATGCCCTCGTGGCGGAAGGGGCGGCCCTCGTCGACATAGGCGGGGAATCGACGCGGCCGGGCCATACGCCCGTGTCGGCGGAGGAGGAGCAGGCCCGCATCCTGCCCGTCATCCGGGATCTCGCCCCGCGCCTCGCCGTCCCGATCTCGGTAGACACCTACAAGGCCTCCACCGCCGCTGCGGCGCTGGCCGCGGGCGCGCGCATCGTCAACGACGTCTGGGGCCTGCAACGTGAGCCCGACATCGCGCGCGTGGCCGCCGCCCATGGTGCGCCGGTCATGGTGATGCACAATCGCGAGACCATCGATCCCGCCATCGACATCGTCGCCGACATGCTGCGCTTCTTCGAGCGTTCCCTCGAAATCGCCCGCCGCGCCGGCATCCCGGACGCCGACATCGTGCTCGATCCCGGCATTGGGTTCGGCAAGAGCTGGGCCCAGCATCTCGAAGCCCTGCGGCGCCTGCCCGAACTCAAGGCGCTGGGCTTTCCGATCCTGGTGGGCGTCTCACGCAAATCGATGCTCGGGCGCCTGCACGATGCCGAGACCAAGCCGGTGGATCGCCTCACCGGCTCGCTGTCGAGCCATGTCCTCGCCGCGACCTTGGGAGCCGACATCGTCCGCGTCCACGACGTGGCCCCCCATGTCGACGCCCTGCGCGTGGTCGACGCCGTGATGCGGACAGCCTCATGACCGACCGCATCCTCGTCGAACGCATCGCCGTCTTCGCCTATCACGGCCTCCTCGAGGAGGAAGCGCGGATCGGCCAGCGCTTCTACATCTCGCTCGATTGCCGGACCGACCTGCGGCCGGCAGGCCTGTCGGACGACATGGCGAAGACCGTGAGCTATGCCGACCTCACCGAGATCGTCGTGCGGATCGCCACCACCCGGCGCTTCGCCCTCATCGAGGCGCTGGCCGAGGCCATCGCCGCCGAGATCCTCGACCGGTTCGAGGGCGTGGACAGCATCATCGTGCGCGTCGACAAGCCGAGCGCGCCGGTCCCGGCGGTGATCGACGGCGTCGCCATCTCGATTCTGCGCAGCCGTGCGGGACTCGCGCGATGACGGCCGCCTATCTCGGTCTCGGCAGCAATATCGGCGACAAGGCCGCAACCATCGCCGAGGCGATACGGCGGCTCGAAGCCAGTCCGGGCATCCGCCTCACGGCCCGTTCCAGCGACTACCGCACGCCTCCCTGGGGCGATACGGACCAGGACTGGTTCCTCAACGCGGCGGTCGCCGTCGAGACCGACCTCACCCCGCACGCCCTGCTGGAGACGGGCCTCGCCATCGAGACAGCCATGGGCCGGGTGCGCGAACGGCGCTGGGGACCGCGCATCATCGACATCGACGTGCTCTCATATGAGGGAGCGGCGATCTCCGACGAACGCCTTGTCCTGCCGCATCGTTTCGTGCGCGAGCGCGCCTTCGTCCTCGTTCCCCTCGCCGAGATCGCGCCGGATCTGGTGATCGGTCCCGAGACCGTGAGCCAAGCCCTGTCGAAACTCGACACCGCCGGTATCGTGCGGGACTGAGGTCGGTCGTTCAGGGCCGAAGCTCCACCGGCGTGCCCACATCCACCCGCGCGTAGATGGCTGCCATCTCGTCATTGGCCACGCCGATGCAGCCGCTGGTCCAGTCCCTCAACCGGTGCAAACGGCCGAGCCAGGAAAAGCCGTTCATGATGCCGTGGATCATGATGTCCCCGCCCGGCTCGTAGCCGCCGTCATGGGCGGCCGCCGTGTCGGCTTCGTTCGGGTAGGACACTTTCAGGGAGAGATGCGCGACGCTGAGCGGGTTGCGATAGGCGATGGAATAGAGCCCCTCCGGCGTGCGCCCGTCACCTTCCCGCTGCTTGTGGCCGACGGGGGAGAAGCCGAGGGAGACGGGATACGTCGCCAGGACTCGCCCGTCCCGAAACAGGGTCAGGCGACGGGCGGATTTCTCCACGAGAACGCGGTCGGCGCGGTCGGTCTCGGCGACAAGATCCGGAGCGACGCGGCCAATCTGCGCGCGATCGGCTGCGACGATGCCCACGGCGAGGACGGCGACGAAAGCCGCGACCGCAAGACCGCTCCGCCATCGTCCCATCGCCGCCCTCCCCCGTTGATTCGGGAGGCTCATAGCAAACCCCACCGATCGTGACGACCGGCAAGGCCTGATCTCAGGGCGCCGCCGGCTCGAGGAGCTTGTTGCCTTCGTCCTCCAGCAGCGGAACGTCGTAGTCGCGCAGGACCTTTTCGATATCGGCGCGGCGTTTGCGCAGGATCGTGTTGAGGCTGCGCTTCCAGTCGTTCTCTTCCATCCGCACGCCCATGGCGATGCGGAAGGTGAGAGCGGGACGATCCGGCTCCTGGAGAAGAGGCACGACCTTCATGGCGACGCCGCTCTGCTTGGCGAGCCAACCGGCGGCCGGCCCCCACAGGATCGCCGCGTCGATCTTCTTCTCGGCGAGATCGCCGACGACCTCGGCGGAAACCGTCTGGTATTTGCGCGCGGGATCGAGCTGGTAGGGCGCGTAGGCCTTCATGGAGGAGATGAGGCCGACCTCGCCCATCCGGTTCACAGGCGGCGTGCCGCCGATGACGCCGATGGACTTACCCTTGAGCTTCGGGTCGTCGAGCTTCGTCACGCCCTCGAAATCACCGGCGCGGGTGACCAGGGCGTAGCTGGAGCGATAATAAGGGTTGGTGTGCTGGACGAGTTCTCCGCCCGCGGCCGAACCGATGATCAGGTCGCACAGGCCGGTGCCCAGCGTATTGCGGACGAATCCAGGCCCCTGCGTCAGCCAGTAATAGCGGAGCTTGACCTTCAATTCGTCGGCGACGATCGCCGCGATCTTGTTCTCGAACCCGTCCTCCTTGCGCTGGGAGAACGGCATGTTGCCGGGATCTCCGCAGACGCGCAGGACATCGGTGGTGACGAGATCGGGGAGGGATTGAGAGAGCGCGGGACGCGCCCCTGCCGAGATCAGCAGGAGCGCGCAGAACGCCGTGGAAACGGAGCCAAAGCGAGCCATTAGCCGCCCAGGCACTCCTTCTCGGCCTTCTTGGCCGCTTCCGGCTTCTCTTCCTTGTCGGTCGGACGCACGCGCGGCATCGCGCCGGAGGCGCGGGCCTTCAGGTAAGTGTAGAGGTCGTCGGCGTAGCACATGACGTTCTTGTTATCGCCGAAGGCGGGCATGACGTTGGTGCCGCTCGAGCTGATGTCCTGCTTGCCGCCGGCGATGATGCCGATGAATTCCTCATAAGAGATGCGCTTGAGCGAGTCCTTGAGGGCGGGCGCGTAGGTCGATCCCATGGCGTCGGGGCCGTGGCAGACATGGCACTCGGCGTGATAGCGGCGGTAGCCGGAATAGGCGTACCAGTCGAACTTCTTGCCGTCGTTGGTGATGTGGTAGGTCGGGGCGCCGTCCTTGTCGAAATACTTGCCGTCTTCGACCTTCACCGCCTGATACTTGTCGAGAAGCTTGGCGTCCTTTTCAGCAGAGTTGGGGTCGAGCTGGTTGGCCACTGCAGGATCGGCAGCGGGCTTGGCGTCCTGGGCCTGAACGGCGCCGGCGGAGGCGAATGCGAAAACGAGGGCGGCCACGAGCGGACGGATGGCGGCTTTGCTTTGGTACTGCAACGACGTTTCTCCCAGGAGCAACCGTCGACCCGTTCGGCCGACGTTCGAAGTGTTCTTAATAACGATCTAATCATAAAGGTGCCGGCGCGGAAACCCGCGCCGGCACCCTATCGTCTCAGACTTCGTGCGACCGATTAGTTCGGGAGCGCGAAGACGGTCAGCTGACCACCGAGGTTGGTGTAGTTCGAGAGAGCGGCATAGCCACCCACCGCGCCGAGACCGGCATTCGGGTCGGTCAGGCCGGCCGCGAGGCCGATGCCGGCCCAGCCACCGACACCCGACAGGATGCCGACGAACTGCTTGCCCTTGTGCTGGTAGGTCATCACGTTGCCGATGATGCCCGACGGGGTCTTGAACTTGTACAGTTCCTTACCGGTCTTCGAGTCGACGGCCTTCAGATAGCCCTCGAGCGTGCCGTAGAACACCACGTCACCGGCGGTGGCGAGAGCACCCGACCACACCGAGAACTGCTCCTGGTTCGACCACTTGATCTTACCAGCGACGCCGTCCCAGGCGATGAAGTTACCCATGCCGCCATGGCTGTTGGGGGCGGGGTACATGGCCAGCGTCGCGCCGACATAGGGCTGACCCGGGGTGTAGGACACCCGGAACGGCTCGTAGTCCATGCAGACGTGGTTGGTGGGCACGTAGAACAGGTTGGTCTTCGGCGAGAACGCAGCAGGCTGCTGATCCTTGGTGCCGAGGGCCGCGGGGCAGATACCCTTGGAGTTGGTATCTTCACCGTTCTGCTCGGTGGAGTACTTGGCCTGGACGAGGGGGCGACCGTAGGTCTTGGAGCCCTTGTCCATGTCGACCTTGGAGGCCCAGTTCACCACCGGATCGAACTTCTCGGCGACCAGGAGCTCGCCGGTGGCGCGATCGAGGGTGTAGCCGAAGCCGTTACGATCGAAGTGGGTGAGGAGCGGACGATCCTTGCCGTCAACCTTCTGATCCGTGAGGATCATCTCGTTGATGCCGTCGTAATCCCACTCGTCGTGCGGGGTCATCTGGTAGACCCACTTGGTCATGCCGGTATCGGGGTTACGAGCCCAGATGGTCATGGACCACTTGTTGTCGCCCGGACGCTGCTTGGGGTTCCAGGTCGAGGGGTTGCCCGAGCCGTAGTACATCAGGTCGAGCTTGGGATCGTAGGAGAACCAGCCCCAGGTGCAACCGCCGCCGGTCTTCCACTGGTCGCCTTCCCAGGTCTTGGTCGAGGAGTCCTTGCCGACGGGCTTGCCGAGCGACGTGGTCTTCTCGGGGTCCATGATCAACTGATCATCGGTGCCCACCGAGTAGCCGCGCCACACCTTCTTGCCCGACTTGGCATCGTAGGCGGTGACGTGGCACTGCACGCCGAACTCGCCGCCGGAGATGCCGACGATGATCTTGTCCTTCACGGGCAGGACGGTGGCGGTGTTGGTCTCACCCTTCTTGGGGTCGCCGTTGACGACGGACCAGTTCACCTTGCCGGACTTGGCGTCCAGCGAGACGACCGTGGTGTCGGCCTGGTGCAGGATGATGGCGCCGTCGGCATAGGCCAGACCACGGTTGACCGTGTCACAGCACATCACCGGGATGACGCTCGGGTCCTGCTTGGGCTCGTACTTCCAGACGATCACGCCGTCCTTGTCGAGGTCGAGGGCGCAGACGACGTTCGGGCAGGGGGTGTGGGCGCACATCATGTTGCCGACGACGATGGGCGAAGCCGCGTGGCCGCGCAGGACGCCGGTCGAGAACGACCAGGCCACCTGCCGCTGCGTCACGTTGCTGGCGTTGATCTGGTCGAGCTTCGAGTCGCGCGTGTTGGCGTAATCTACCGTCTGCAGTGCCTGCGGGGCCGGATCGGCCGAGCGCTGCACGACTGCGTCCGGTGGTATGGCTCGGGTCGACCGCCCCACACCACGCCGGA
>NZ_JAKSYE010000042.1 GCF_022829685.1 Methylobacterium sp. E-045 | reverse complement strand
CGGGCCCTGAACGGCTCCAGGGCAGCATGTAGGGTGTTCCGTCCGGCGCGACCCCGCGCCGGACCGTGATGCCGAACACGTCGGCGAGCAGCCGGTCGGTCAGGGCGATAGCCGGGTGCCCGAACCGGGGCGGCCTCGCCACCGACGCGAACACCGACGGCGACATGGCTGGGCGACAGGAATTCGTCGATGGTCACTCGGTGAGGCTCGGTCACGGGCAGTCGGGATCCGGCAAGGCGTTCATTCGATCCCTCAAGGCGATTCGAGGAATGTCGGTCGACCTCGCGACGATGCGACGGAGGGGAGTTCAGGCGCGGCTTTCATCGTCCGGGGCCCGTAACCGGTAGCCCACGCCGGTCTCCGTGAGCAGGATGCTGGGACGCTCGGGGTCGGCCTCGAGCTTGAGGCGAAGCTGGCGCATGTAGACGCGCAGATACTGTGGGTCGGACGAGGTCGAGACCTGGCTCATGAGTTGGGCGTGGGTCAGAGCCTTGCCGGCATGCTGGATCAGAACGCGCAGGAAATCGTATTCGCGCGGGGTCAGCTTCACGTCCGCGCCGCGCACCCGCACGAGGCGGCGCACCAGGTCGACGCTGAGGCCCTCGACCTCGAACAGGGCGCGTTCGCCCTGGACTGCCAACTGATGGCGCAGGGCCGCACGGATACGGGCCAGGAGCTCACCCATGCCGAAGGGCTTGGTCACGTAGTCGTCGGCGCCGAGATCGAGGGCCTCGACCTTGCCGGCCTCGTCGTCCCGGCTCGACAGGACCACCACCGGCAGGTCGCGAAAATCCTTACGGATGGCGCGGAGCAGGTCGTGCCCGCGCATGTCCGGCAGTCCGAGGTCGAGGATGATGAGGTCGACCGTCTCGCGGGACAGGACATCGAGGGCGGCCCGTCCGTTGGGCGCCTCGACGATCTCGTAGCCTTGCGTGGCCAAGCCTACGCGCAGGAGTTTGCGGATTGGCGGCTCGTCGTCGATGACGAGGATGTTGATGCTCATGCCGCCAGATCCGAATGGACGTGTCCCGCCGGGGGGACGGGCAGGAGGATGGTGAAGACGGCGCCGAGGCGGTCGCGGCGGTTGGCAGCCGTCAGCGTACCGCCCATGGCCTCGACGAAGCCGCGGGCGATGGCGAGGCCAAGGCCGGTCCCGGCCCGGACGCTGTCTGACTTGCGGACGCGATAGAACTTGTCGAACACCCGCTCCACGTCGGCCTCGGGCAGCCCGTCTCCCTCGTCGAGGACCTGGAGCCGGACTTGGCTCTGTTCGACGACGCCCCTGACGGTGACGGTGGAGCCCTCGGGGGCGTATTTGGCGGCATTGTCGAGGAGGTTGACCAGCACCTGCTCGAACAGGACCGGATCGAGGCGCAGGGCCGGCAGGTCGGTCGGGAGGTCCAGGCGTATCCGATGGCCGGCAAGGATCGCGCCGAGGCGGCGCAGGGCGGTGTCGACGCTCTCGCCGACATCCTGAGGGGCCAGGCTCGCAGCCACCGCCCCGGCCTCCAGCCGGGTCATGTCGAGGAGGTTGACGATGAATCGGTTCAGCCGCTCGGATTCCTCAATGATGGTGACGAGAAGGTCCACCTTGGCGTCGTGCGGCAGAGCCTCGTCGAGGTCGCGCAGGGTCGTTGCCGCCCCGAGCACCGAGGAGAGCGGCGTGCGCAGGTCGTGCGAGATGGAGGTGAGCAGGGCCTGGCGCAGACGACCGGTCTCGGCGGCGCGTTCGGCCCGGTCCAGGTCCTCGACCAGGCGGACCCGCTCGATGGCCAGGGCCGCCATGTCGGCCAGGGCGTCGAACAGGCGGCGATTCTCGGGCGAGAGGATCGGTCCGGTGCCATCGGTGTCGAGGCCGATCACGCCGACGATCCCGCGGCCCGTGCGCATCGGCAGGAAAAGACGCTTGGCCCCCGGCAGGGTGTCGGCGCCCCGCCCGGCCGGGCGCTCGTTGTCGAACGCCCATGTTGCGGCACCGAGGTCGGCCGCGTCGAGCATGTCCTCGGGGGGGAAGCCCGCCCGGACCGAGACCGTCCCTTGATCGGGCAGCAGGACGACTACCCGGACCTTCAGCATGGCGGCGATCTGGGCCGAGGTCGCCCAGAGCACGTCGTCGAGGGTCGCGCATCCGGCGAGCTTGCGGCTGAAACCGTAGAGCCGTTCGGTGGCACGCGCCCTGCCATGCGAGACCACCGCCTCGCGGCGGGAGCGGGACGCCAGGTTCGAGACGGCCACCGCCACCACCGTGAAGAGCAGGAAGGCGGCGACGTTGGTCGGGTCCGCGATGGTCAGGGTGTAGACCGGAGGCAGGAAGAAGAAGTTGTAGGCCAGCGACGCCGCGACGACGGCCGACAGCGACGGCCCCAGCCCGAAGCGTACGGCGACCGCGACGATGGCCGTCAGCAGGATGAGATCGGCGTTCTCGACGCCGAGATAGGGCTCGACCAGCAGTGCGATTCCGAGGGCCGCCCCCGTGCCGAGGAGCCCGATGGCATAGGGCAGGATCTCGACGGGGCGCTTCTCGACCGCCGTGGCGACCGTCTTCGGCGGGACGGGTTCAGCCTTCGCGGCCTCCCCGGCGATGACGTGGATGCTGATGGTGCCCGAGCGCCGGACGATATCGTGCACCACCGAGCCGTTGAGGAGCTCGAACAGCGGGGACCGGTCGGCCTTGCCGAGGATGATGTGGTTGACGTTGGTCGCGCGGGCGTAGGCGAGGATGTCGTCGGCGACGCGCCGCCCGCCCGGCAGGGTCACGGCATCGCCGCCGAGGCGGTCGGCGAGGCGCAGGGTGTCGGCGATGCGGTCGCGGGCGGCCTCGTCGAGGGACAGGCTGCGCGGTCCCTCGATAGTGACGGCGGTCCAGGGCGCGTGCAGACGGTCGGCGAGGCGCTTGGCATGGCGCACGAGGCCGGCGGAGCGCGGATCCTCGCTGATGCAGACGAGAACGCGTTCCCCGGCGCCCCACGGCCCAGCGATGGCGTTGGCCCGCATGTGGCTTAGGAGCTCGTCGTCGACGCGGTCGGCTGTCCTTCGGAGGGCGAGTTCGCGCAGAGCCGTGAGGTTGCCGCGCGAAAAGTAGTGCTTCAGGGCGCGCTCGGCGTTGCCCTTCACGTAGACCTTGCCGTCGCGCAGGCGCTGGATCAGGTCGTCGGGGTTGAGATCGACCACCTCGATGTCGTCGGCCCGGTCGAGGATGCCGTCGGGCACGGTCTCGCGGACCCGGATGCGGGTGATCTGCGCGACGACGTCGTTGAGGCTCTCCACGTGCTGGATGTTGAGGGTGGTGTAGACGTCGATGCCGGCGTCGAGCAGTTCCTCCACGTCCTGGTAGCGCTTCGGATGGCGCGAGCCCGGTGCGTTGGTGTGGGCGAGCTCGTCGACGAGGGCGAGCGCCGGCTGGCGTGCGAGCAGGGCGTCGAGGTCCATCTCCTCCAGGACCGTGCCGTGATACGCGACCGCACGATGCCCCACGACCTCGAAACCCTCCACCAGGGCCTCGGTCTCCGCGCGCCCGTGCGTCTCCACCACGCCGACGACCACGTCCACCCCGGCCTTGAACCGGGCGCGGCCGACGGTGAGCATCTCGTAGGTCTTGCCGACCCCGGGGGCCGCCCCGAGAAAGACCTTGAGGCGGCCGCGACCGCCCTCCTCGCGCCGTGCCGCCTGGAGCAGGGCGTCGGGCGAGGGGCGGTCGGGATCGAGGCGCGGGGCCGTCGTGGTCGGGATGCTCATCCGGCGATGTTACTTCGAGCTCAAGCCATCCAAGGCGAGGTTGAGGGCGAGCACGTTCACCCGGGGTTCGCCGAGGACGCCGAGGAGACGGCCCTGGACCTGGGCCTCCACGAGGGAACGCACCCGGTTCTCGGACAGGTTACGCGCCTTGGCCACGCGTGGCACCTGGAACAGGGCGGCCTCCGGCGAGATGTCCGGGTCGAGGCCCGATCCGCTCGTGGTCACGAGGTCGACCGGGACCGGCCGATCCGGGTTCTCGGCCTGGCGGGCGGCGACGTCCGCCTTCACCCGCTCGGCGAGCGCTGCGCTCGTCGGGCCTAGGTTCGAGCCGGAGGAGTTCGCGGCGTTGTAGGGCGACGGGACGGTCTTGGTGGCGTCCGTCGGGTCGGCGGCGCTCGTGGCGGACGGGCGCCCCTGGAAGGAGCACTCGCTGGTAAAGGACTGCCCGATCAGGCTGGAACCGACGACCTTGCCGTCGCGCTCGATCAGGCTGCCGGCGGCCTTGGCCGGGAAGATCGCCCCGGCGATGCCGGTCATCGCGAGGGGATAGGCGAGCCCGGTGATCGCCGTCAGGGCGATCAGCAGGACGAGGGCGGGGCGAAGCTGGTTCAACATGGCATGCTCCTATGTGGCGGTTCGTGGCGGCTCAGACGAGGTGCAGGGCGGTGATGGTGAGATCGATGGCCTTGATGCCGACGAAGGGCACCAGGATGCCGCCGAGCCCGTAGACAGCCAGGTTCCGGCGCAGGAGAGCGCCGGCCCCGACCGCCCGGTAGGACACGCCCCGGAGCGCCAGCGGGATCAGCACGACGATGATCAGAGCGTTGAAGATGATGGCCGACAGGATCGCGCTCTCGGGCGAGGCCAAACCCATGATGTTGAGGGCCTGGAGCTGGGGGTAGAGCACCAGGAACATCGCCGGGAGAACCGCGAAATATTTGGCCACGTCGTTGGCGATGGAGAAGGTGGTCAGCGCGCCCCGGGTCATCAGCAGTTGCTTGCCGATGCCGACGATCTCGATGAGCTTGGTCGGGTCGCTGTCGAGGTCGACCATGTTGCCGGCCTCGCGGGCCGCCACCGTACCGGTGTTCATGGCGACGCCGACATCGGCCTGGGCCAGCGCGGGGGCGTCGTTGGTGCCGTCGCCGCACATCGCCACCAGCTTACCCTGCGCCTGCTCCTTGCGGATGAGCGCCAGCTTGTCCTCGGGGGTGGCCTGGGCGAGGAAGTCGTCCACGCCGGCCTCGGCCGCGATGGCGGCCGCGGTCATTGGGTTGTCGCCGGTGATCATCACCGTGCGGATGCCCATCTGGCGCAGTTCCACGAAACGCTCGCTGATGCCGCCCTTCACGATGTCCTTGAGGTAGATCACGCCGAGCAACCGCCCGTCCCGCGTCACGGCAAGCGGCGTGCCTCCGGCCTTGGCCACGTCCTCGGCGATGGCCTGGATCTCCCGCACGGTCTCGTCGGCGACGGCCGGGCTGTAGGCCAGGGCCGCGCTGGAGCCGCGGGTCGCCATCGGCTGCTGGCTCACCGACGCGATGATGGAATCGACGGCGCCCTTGCGGATCGACGACCCGTCGAGATCGACGCCGCTCATCCGGGTCTGGGCGGTGAACGGCACGAAGGTGGCGTTGAGGCTTCCCATGTCGCGGGCGCGGAGGCCGTACTTATCCTTCGCCAGCACCACGATGGAGCGACCCTCGGGGGTCTCGTCGGCGAGCGACGCTAACTGGGCGGCGTCGGCGAGGTCCTGCTCGGAGACGCCACGAACCGGGCGGAACTCCGTGGCCTGGCGGTTGCCGAGCGTGATGGTGCCGGTCTTGTCCAGCAGCAGGGTGTCGACGTCGCCCGCGGCTTCCACGGCCCGGCCCGACATGGCCAGCACGTTGAAGCGCACGAGGCGGTCCATGCCGGCGATGCCGATGGCCGAGAGCAGCGCGCCGATGGTGGTCGGGATCAGGGTCACGAACAGGGCAACCAGCACGATGAGCGGGATCGATCCGCCGGCATAGGAGGCGAAGCTCGGGATGCTTGCCACCGCGAAGACGAAGATGATGGTCAGGCCGGCGAGCAGGATGTTCAGCGCGATCTCGTTCGGGGTCTTCTGGCGCGAGGCGCCCTCGACCAGGGCGATCATCCGGTCGACGAAGGTCGAACCGGCGGCCGCCGTGATCCGCACCCGGATCTCGTCGGAGAGCACCTGCGTGCCGCCGGTCACCGCCGAGCGGTCGCCGCCGGATTCCCGGATCACGGGGGCGGACTCGCCCGTAATGGCGGCCTCGTTGACGGAGGCGACGCCGAGGATGACCTCGCCGTCGGACGGGATGATGTCGCCGGCCTCGACGAGGACCACGTCGCCGACCTTGAGATCGTTGCCGGGCACGGTGTCGTAGTCCCGGCCCGTACCCTTCAGGCGCTTGGCCATGGTCTCGGTGCGGGTGCGCCGAAGGCTGTCGGCCTGGGCCTTGCCGCGTCCCTCGGCGATGGCCTCGGCGAAGTTGGCGAACAGCACCGTGAACCACAGCCAGAGGATGATCTGGCCGGAGAAGGCGAGGTTCGCCCCGCCGGTCGCGACGTCACGGATAAATAGGACCGTGGTGAGCGCAGCCACGACCTCGACCACGAACATCACCGGGTTCTTGATCATCTTGCGCGGGTCGAGCTTGGTCAGGGCGCCGATGAGCGCCGGCCCGACGAGGGCGGCGCTGAACAGGCGGGTGGAGTTTGGGCGGGCCATTGCGGTTGTCCGGATGAGAGACGTTGGGGGCCGGCGCGGAAGCGCGCCGTGCCAAGGGATCAGGGCGCCAGGGCGCGTCCGAGAAGAACGGCCCCGGCCATCAGGCCGAGCGCGCCGAGCAGGGTCAGGCCGAGCATGGCGAGGATGACGTCCGAAAGCCGGACGTCCTCCCGGTCGCGTCCGATCCGGCGCCAGGGTTGGGACCGCAGGCGGTGACGGGTCAGGGCGCGCCGCATCGCGGCGCGTCTTTGCGTGGGGAGAGGCATGGCGTGCTGCATCTCAGCCCCCCACCGGATAAGTCTGGCCGAGGCCGCCGGCGAGGTGCTCGACGATGGGTCCGAGCGCCAGGGCCGGGAAGAAGGTCAGGCCGCCGACGATCAGGATCACGCCGCAGAGCAGCCCGACGAACAGGCCGCCATGGGTCGGGAACGTCCCGGCCGAGGCCGGCACCGTCTTCTTGGCGGCCAGCGACCCGGCGATGGCCAGCGCCGGGACGATGACGAAGAACCGCCCGAACAGCATGCCGAGGCCGAGCGTCGTGTTGTAGAAGGCGGTGTTGGCGGTGAGCCCGCCAAAGGCCGAGCCGTTGTTCGCCGCCGCCGAGGTGAAGGCGTAGAGGATCTCGGAGAAGCCGTGCGGGCCGGCATTGGCCGGACCTGCGAGGCCGGCGGCGACCACGGTGGCCAGCGCCGTGAAGCCGAGCATCATCAGAGGCAGGCACAGGATAGCGAGCATCGCCATCTTGACCTCGCGGCCCTCGATCTTCTTGCCGAGATACTCCGGCGTGCGCCCGACCATGAGACCGGCCACGAAAATCGTTACGATGACGAAGACCAGGATGCCGTAGAGGCCGGCACCCACACCGCCGACGATGATCTCGCCGAGCTGCATGTTGATCATCGGAATCATGCCGCCGAGGGCGGTGAACGAGTCGTGCATGGCGTTGACGGCACCGCAGGACGCCGCCGTGGTGACGGCCGCGAACAGCGCTGAGGCGACGATGCCGAAGCGGACCTCCTTGCCCTCCATGTTGCCGCCGGTCAGGCCGAACGCGTTGAGAACGGGGCTGCCGGCGCTCTCGGCCCAGTAGACCACCGCCGTGCCGGCGAGGAACAGCAAACCCATGGCGGACAGGATCGCCCAGCCCTGGCGCTCGTCGCCGACCATGCGGCCGAAGACGTTGGTCATCGCGGCACCGATGGCGAAGATCGAGACGATCTGGACGAAGTTCGAGAGGGCGGTCGGGTTCTCGAACGGGTGGGCGGCGTTGGCGTTGAAGAAGCCGCCGCCGTTGGTGCCGAGCATCTTGATGGCGACCTGGCTCGCCACGGGCCCGACCGCGAGGGTCTGCTTGGCGCCTTCCAGGGTCGTCGCCTCGACGGCGCCGCCGAGCGTCTGAGGAATGCCCTGCCAGACGTAGAACAGCGTCAGCGCCATGCAGAGCGGCAGCAGCACGTAGAGGGTGGTGCGGGTGAGATCGACCCAGAACGAGCCCACCGTGTTGGCCGAGGCCCGCGAGAAACCCCGCACCAGGGCGACGGCCAGCGCGATGCCGGTGGCGGCGGACAGGAAATTCTGGTGGGTCAGCCCGAGCATCTGGGTGAGGTACGACATCGTCGTCTCGCCGCCGTAGGACTGCCAGTTCGTGTTGGTGACGAAGCTCGTCGAGGTGTTGAAGGCGAGGTCCGGCGCGACCGCCGACTGCCCGTCCGGATTGAACGGCAGCACCGCCTGGACACGCAGCAGCACGTACAGGGCGAGGAAGCCCAGCACGTGGAAGGCCAGCATGGACAGAGCGTAGGCCAGCCAGTGCTGCTCCTGGCGGGCGTTGATGCCGGCAACGCGGTAGAGCCCGCGCTCGATGGGTACGAGCACGGGCGAGAGGAAGGTGCGCTCACCCGTGAACACACGGGTCATGTAGCCGCCGAGCGGTCGGGCGAGCGCGAGGACGACCGCGCAGAACAGCGCGATCTGGATCCAGCCGTTGATGGTCATCGGAGATGTTCCTTCAGAACCGCTCGGGGCGGACGAGGGCGTAGGTGAGGTATCCGAGCAGCCCCAGGGTCACGAGGGCGCCAAGCGTCAGGTCGAGGGTCATGGGGGGACCTCAGAGGCGTTCGCAGAGGACGGCGTATCCGGCGGCCAGGCCGAAGAAGGCGAGCCCCGTCGCGATGAAGACGATGTCGAGCATGGTCGGTCCGTTTGGTTTCGGGGGCCGGTGCATGACCGGTCTCGCCCGGGACCAATGTGGACGCGAACCGCATTAGGGTTCGAGACGGAAGCGACACCGGTTTTATAAGGATTGCATGAGGATCGCGGAGTTCGTTGCCCGGCCCCGGGACGGTGCTCCGTCAGTCCGCGGGCATGGTCAGGCGCGAGGCGCGGCGGAACTTCCCCGGCGCTGCTCTCGCCTCGAGCCGGCGGCATGGGCCACCATCGATGAGACGCGACCTCAGGAGCGTGCTCGCCGCCGTGGAGAGCGCAACCCGTGCACCGGCATTGAACGTTTGGCGGCGCTACCTCAGCCACGCCGAGTTAGGACGGCTCGGCGCCACGTTCAGTGAACTTGAGCTGGGCCAGACTGCCTCACCGTATGTGACGGGAGCCATTTGTCTTCTGATCTGAACGGGTGTGCGACTGTCTGAAATCTTGACGTTGCGCTGGAGCTATGTCGACGAGGAACGCTCTTGTCTCAATCTGCCGGATAGCAAGACAGGTGCGCAATCCATTCAACTGAATGGGCCCGCCCTACGGGTCTTTCACGCCATTCCCCGGTCCTCAGGGAATGCGTTTGTCATCGCAGGCCAAAAGGAAGGCGCGCATCCGGTCAATTCGGAGCAGCCGTGGAGACATTTCCGCGCCCTCGCGGAGCTTGAAGATGTACCTCTACACGATCTTCGGTACTCGTTTGCATCCTTAGGCGCGGAAGGAGGGATTGGCCTGCCGCTTATTGGCGGCCTCCGCGGGCATACCCGAGCATCCACGACAGCACGGTATGCCCATCTCGCGGCAGATCCATTGAAGCAAGCCGACGAGCTCATTGGGTACAGATCGATGCCTTGATGATGCTTGTTCAAAGTCGACGGAAAGGCAGCGGCTGCATGTGACGATAAAGCGGTGCGCGACGTAGCCGACGATACCATTCCGAGTGGACGTCCGGTGTTGTCGCATCGCCTATAGAAAGCGGCCTGACTGCCCTCCACTCAAGCCAGTCACGGAGCGGACCGGCAGTTGCCGACCGAACCACGCCGTTGAGGCCATTTGGTGCCAATCCGGAAACGGCGAAGCAAACTTCATCGTTGAAACCTTGGCAACCTTCGTCTGCGCCGTGATGGCGCCGCTGGATTTGCACGAGGGACACGCCTGATCACGCTTGCGCAAAACGGAGCTTGGGAGCCGCTGCAAACAGTGCCTGCGTATAGGCATGGCGCGGGTTGGCGAAGAGTGCGGCAGTCGCCCCTTCCTCGACGATCCGTCCGCCGAGCATGACCACGAGGCGGTCGCAAAGGCGTGCGGCCACGCGCAGGTCGTGTGTGATGAACAGGATCGAGAGGTTGAGACGCTCGCGGATGTCCTCCAGCAATTCCAGCACCTGGCGCTGCACCGAGACGTCCAGGGCCGACACGGCTTCGTCCGCGATGAGCACATCGGGCTCCATGGCCAGCGCCCGCGCGATGGCGATGCGCTGGCGCTGGCCGCCGGAGAATTCGTGCGGGTAGCGGTCGAGGGCGCTGGCATCGAGATGGACGAGATCGAGGAGGCGCGTCGCGCGCGCCAAGGCCGCCTCTTTCGACAGACCGTAATTCATCGGCCCCTCGATGATCGACTGCCCAACCGTCCGGCGTGGGTTGAGCGAGCGGTAGGGATCCTGGAACACCATCTGGACGCGCCGCCGATAGGGGCGAAGTTCCCGCGTCGGCAACAGGGCGATGTCGTCGCCACCGATGCGGATGTGACCGGCGGTCGGATCGACGAAGCGGGCGACGCAGCGCGCCAGGGTCGATTTGCCCGAGCCCGATTCCCCAACGATGCCGAGGGTTTCGCCCGGTTGCAGCGCGAGACTGACGCCGTCCAGGGCCGTCACCGCGCGGCCGCCCCCGAAGAGGCCGCGCCCGCCATAGGTCTTGGTGAGGTCACGCACGGCGAGGATGGGCGCCGAAGGCTGCGAGCGCGGCCGGGGAGGCGGCGGTTCCGCCCGGGGAACCGCCGCGATGAGCATGCGGGTATAGGGGTCGCGCGGCCGTGTGAGCACGTCATCGACGCTGCCCTCTTCCACGAGACGTCCCTTCTGCATGACCACCACCCGGTCGGCGATCTGGGAGACGACACCGAAATCGTGGGTGATGAACAGGATGCCGGCATTGCGGCGGGCTTGGAGTTCCTTGAGCAGCTTGAGGATCTGAGCCTGGGTGGTGACGTCGAGCGCGGTGGTCGGCTCGTCGGCGATGATCAGGGCCGGGTCGTTGGCGAGCGCCATGGCGATCATCACCCGCTGGCGCTGGCCACCGGAGAGTTGGTGCGGGTAGGCCTTCGCCAGGCTCGGCGGATCGGGAAGGTGGACATCGCCGAGAAGGTCGAGGACGCGGCGACGCCGTGCCTCTCGACCGCCCCGGCCGGAATGGGCTTCCAGCATCTCGGCGATCTGGTCGCCGACCTTCAGCACCGGGTTCAGGGCCGTCATCGGCTCCTGGAACACCATCGCCATGCGGCTTCCGCGCAGGGCGCGGAGGCGCGCGGGGCCGACCTTCAGCACATCCTCGCCCTGCAACAGGATCTGCCCGGCGGACGGTGCGAGGTTCGGCGGCAGAAGCCCCATCACCGCGCTCGCGGTGACGGATTTGCCAGAGCCGGATTCACCGACGACGCAGACGATCTCGTTCGGACCCACGCTGAGCGACAGGCCCTCGATGGCGTTGGCCCGATCGGCGCCCCGCGGCAGCGGAACGGTGAGGCCGGTGATGGACAGGACGGGTTCCAGGCTCGCCGAGGCTCCCGTCATCGCAACATATCCCTCATCGCAAGGCTCCCACGCGCCGGGCGGTGCGCGGGTCGAGGGCGTCGCGCAGGCCGTCGCCGATGATGTTCACGGCGAGCACCGTGGCGGCGACGCAGAGGCCCGGGAACAGGATCACCCAGGGCGCGATCTGAAAGGCTTGACGGCCCTCGGCCATGATGTTGCCCCAGCTCGGGATCTCGGTGGGGATACCGGCGCCGAGGAAGCTCAGGATCGCTTCGGTGAGGATCGCCGAGGCGCAGACATAGGTGCCCTGGACGATCAGCGGCGCGATGGTGTTGGGCAGGACGTGGCGGATCAGCAGCATCGGCAGGCGAGTGCCGGCACCGATGGCGGCCTCGACATAGGGCTCCGAGCGTACCGACAGCACAACGCTGCGCACCAGACGGGCCACGCGCGGTATTTCCGGAATGGCGATGGCGACGATCACCGTGCCGATCCCGGCTCCCGACAGGGTCACCATGGCGATGGCGAGCAGGATCGAGGGAATCGCCATGAGCCCATCCATGATCCGCATCACCACCGCGTCGAGCCGGCGCAGATAGCCGGCGACGAGACCGATCACGAGACCGATGAGTACGGCAGCCGTGGCCACCGAAAAACCGATGGCGAGCGAGACCCGGGCACCGTAGACGACCCGGCTCCAGACATCCCGCCCGTAGGCATCGGTGCCGAGCCAGGCCGTGCTCGAAGGCGGTTTGAGCCGCAGCCGAGGCCGCAGCAGGATCGGGTCGCCGGTCCACAGGAAAGGCGCCGCGAGCGCCGCGAACCCGACGACCAGCAGGACTGCGAGCCCGAAGAGAACGCCCGGATGGCGCAGGACCGGCGGCAGCGTCGCGAGCCGTGAGGCCAGGGGGGAGGGAATGGGGGAGGGCATCGTCCGATCCTCACCGCTCAATAGCGTATCCTCGGATCGAACATCAGGTAGGACAGGTCGATGGCGAGATTGACCACGACGTAGAGGGCGGAGAAGAGCAGGATCACGCCCTGGATCACGGGGTAATCGTGCGCCAGCACGGCATCGACGGTGAGTCGGCCGAGGCCGGGCAGGTTGAACACGCTTTCGGTGACGACGACGCCGCTGATGAGGAGCGCGATGCCCAGTCCGATCACCGAGATCACCGGCACCGCCGCGTTGCGCAGGGCATGGCGCCACAGCACCTGTGTCTCCCCGATTCCCTTGGCGCGGGCGGTGCGGATGTAATCCTCGCCCAGAACCTCCAGTACGCTCGAGCGGGTCGTGCGGGCGATGAGCGCGACGTAGATCACCGAGAGGGTGAGCGTCGGCAGGATCAGCCGCGACAGGAACGGCCAGACGCCGTCCGTGATGCTGACATAGCCCTGCACCGGCAGGAGCCGCAGCTGCATGGCGAAGCCGAAGATGAGGAGATACCCTAGGACGAAGACCGGCACCGAGAAGCCGAGCACCGAGATCGCCATCACCGCCCGGTCGACCCAGGTACCGTGCCACCAGGCCGCCAGCACCCCGAGGGGGACTGCCACGAGGACGGCGAAGACGATGGTGGTGGTGGCCAGCGCCAGCGTCGGCTCGATCCGCTCCAGGATGAGCTTTAAGACGGGCTGGTTCGATATGATCGACGAGCCGAGATCCCCCTGAAGCAGACGGCCGACCCAGGACAGGAACTGGGTCAGGATCGGCTGGTCGAGGCCGAGCCGAGTCCGGATCGCGGCGATCTGTTCGGGGCTCGCGGCGTCCCCCGCGAGAATGGCCGCGGGATCACCCGGGGCCAGCCGCAGCAGCAGGAACACGATGACCGCCACCACGCCCATGACGGGAAGCGTGGCGGCGAGGCGTCCGGCGAGAAAGCGACCCATTCAGATCTCCGGGTTCTCGGATCGAGATGCGGTTCCCTTCCTCCCCCTCCGCGGGGGAGGAGAGGCCGTACGAACGTCACTTCTTCTCGATGTTCCAGAACACCGGCGCGGGGGCTTCGAGGATGCCCTTGAGCTTGGGACCGGCCGCCAGCGGACTGATGAACTGGCCGGTCGGGTAGTACATGCCGACCGCGTAGGCCCGCTCCTGGACCGCCTTGGCGATGGCGACCTGCTTGGCCGGATCGATCTCCAGGGCGTAGGCGTCGCGCATCTTCTCGATCTCGGCATCCTCCGCCCAACCGAAGAAGCCGCCGTTGCGGCCGCGCGCGTTGACGCCGACATTGCTCACCGGGTTCAGCATGTCCGCGTTGACCCAGGTGGTGTGGAATATGTTCCAGCCGCCCTGGTCCACCGGGTCCTGCTTGGCGCGGCGTCCCACCAGGGTCTGCCAATCCATCGATTGCAGGTCGACATTCATGCCGATCTTGCGCAGCGCCTGCGCCGTCACCGGCCCCAGCGGCGCGGCGATGGCGAGGTCCGTCGGCTGCATCACGACGATGGGCTTCCCGTCATAGCCCCCTTCCTTCAGCAGTTGCTTGGCGCGGGCGAGGTCGGTCTTAGGCGCGCCGGCATCGGTGGCGTTGGGCGTGTTGCAGACGAACATCGCGAGACACGGCACCATGTAATCCGGGTCGCCGATCTGGGCGTCGAGGTAATCCTGCTGGTTGACGGCCAGCAACACGGCTTGGCGGATCTTCTCGTTGTCGAAGGGCGGGTTGACCCAGTTCATCCGAAGCATTCCGGAGACGCCGAGCGTATTGTAGTTGATGATCTGCACACCGGCCCCCGCCTTCAGGATCGGCAGGAAGTCATGCGGCGGCTGCTCGATGTAATCGATCTCTCCGTTGATGAGCGCGTTCACGGCGGTCTGGTAGTCGGGAATATTGAGCCACTCGACGCGGTCGACCTTCACCACCTTCGCGCCCGAGGTCCAGCTCGGCGCCTCGCTGCGCGGCACGTAGTCCGGGTTCTTCTCATAGACGACCTTCAAACCGGGCTGAAACTCGGCCTTGACGAAGCGAAACGGGCCGGAGCCGATTTCCTCCGGCACGTTCTTGTCCGCCGGTGTTTCGGCGATGCGCCTGGGCATGATGAACGGCACATTCGAGGACGGCTTGCCCAGGGAGGTGAGAACCAAGCCGTAGGGCTGTTTCAGCTTGAGGGTGAAGGTCTTGTCGTCCACCGCATCGAGGGAGGCGGTGTAGGCCATGAGCTTCTGGCCCATGCTGTCGCGCTTGCCCCAGCGTTGCAGCGAGGCGATGCAATCGGCCGACGTCACCGGGGTGCCGTCGTGGAACTTCAGCCCGTCGCGCAAGGTGAAGGTGTAGGTCAGGGTGTCGTCGCTGACGCTGTAATCCTTCACCATCTGGGGCTGGACCTTGAAGTTCGCATCGGTGGCGAACAACGTGTCGTAGATCATGTAGCCGTGATTGCGGGCGATGTAGGCGGTGGTGATGATTGGGTCGGTGATCCGCAGGCCCGAATGCATCACGGCGCGGATGGTGACGGGCTTGGCCTGCGCCATCGCCTCACTCGTGACGGCTCCGGCCGCCATCGCAGCGAGGGCCAGCGCCGCCCGGAAACCCGTCCTGAACGCCTTGTCCATGGAATTCCTCTCCCACGCCGCGATGCGGCTCTCGTGACGAAGTGTATGCAGGATGCAGGCCGTTACCGTTCGTCGAGCCTCGCCATCAGGCCCGCCAGCAGCCTGGCGCGATGCGGCAGGGAGGCGGTCAGCACATGCTCGTCGAGGGTATGGTAGCCGGCGCCGCAGGGGCCGAGACCGTCGAGGGTCGGGATGCCGAGATTGCCGGTGAAATTGCCGTCGGAGCCGCCGCCGAAGCTCTCATGCGGGAGTGCCGAGCCGAGGCCGACGGCGATCGTTCGGGCGGTCTCGTAGAGCGCCATGGTGCCGGCATCGGGCTCCCAGACCGGGCGGGTGACACCGCGCGACACCGCGAACGCGACGCCGTCCGCCTCTCCGGACAGGGCGAGCATCCGCTCGACGCCGCGGTCGAGATCGCCCTGCCGCTTGGCCATGCTCAGCACCTCGGCCCGGCAGGTGGTGGCGACGCAGTTCACCCATTGCCCGCCCTGGACGATGCCGACGCTGAAGGTGCAATCGGCATCCGACATCGCCTCGATGCCGATGATCTGCTGCGCCATGGCCCGGATGGCCGAGCGGCCGTCCCCGAGACGTGCTCCCGCATGGCTCGGACGTCCGGTGGCGGTGAGATCGAACCGGGCGATGGCATAGCGCCCCGTGAGCACCCCGTCCCCCGGCTGGCCGGGCTCCGGCACCAGGACGTAGCGGTGCCGGGACGCTTCCGCCTCGATGAGATCGCGGGTCGATGGGCTGCCGACCTCTTCGTCGCTCGTGAGCAGGAAAGTGACCGGGAGCGGCGTCTCGATGGCAGCTTTGCGCAAAGCCTTCACCGCTTCGAGGGCGATGAAGTTACCCCCCTTCATGTCGAGGATGCCGGGGCCGTAGCAGCGTTCCCCCTCCACCCGCCAGGGGAGGGCGGCCAGGGTGCCGATGGGATGGACCGTGTCGAGATGGCCGAGCACGAGGATGCCCGGCTCGTCCCGGCGCGGATGCGGAAAGCGGGCGCGGACGCAATCGCCGAAGCCCATGCGCCCGGAAATCGTCTCCACCGCCGCGCCTGCCATGGCGAGGTCACGGGCGGCGACGCCCATCATCCGGTTCACCGCCGCCCTGTCGTGGGTCGGGCTCTCGCACTCGATCCAGGGGCGAAGGCCCGCGAGCAGGCCGTCGAGGTCGAACGGAAGGTCTTTCAGAGCGAAATCATCGAGAGCCATCGATCACTCCTGTGCGAACGGGTCGGCGATGCGGGGCCAGTAGGCCGGGTCGCGCTTGGTGTAGGGAATCGCTCCGTAATCCGGGGGAACCGCACCGGGGGCGGCGACGTAGCGAATTTCGCTGGCGATGGGGGCGAAGGCCGCGTGGAAGTGCTGCATCGATTTCACCACGACGATGCGCTTGTCGTCGAGGGTGAGGCCGAGGCCGGTATAGGCGTCCGGGGCGAAGGGCTGCTGGCGCTGCGTGGCCAGAACGATATGAATGCCGTCCGCCTCGATCCAGGCGCAGGGACCGAGCTGCGCGCGCCCGCCGCTGAGGCCCCCCTGGCTATGAGATTCGGAGAGCCCGCGCACGGTGATGCGCAGGTCCAGGGGATCACCGGAGGTGACACCGCATTTGCCGGCGATGCGCAGATCGAACGTGGCGCCGATCCCAGCCTCGTGGCAGAAGCCCACCGCACCTGGATCCCAGTACAGGCCGGTAACGGCGTCGCGGACGCCCCGCTCGACCATCCGGGCCAGGATGGCGGTGTTATCGGAGGGAGCGCCCGCCCCGGCATTGTCCGCGATGTCGGCGAGCACCATCGGGCGCGGATCGCTGGAGGCCAGCGCCGCGTCGAGGGCGGCGTCGACCGTGTCGACCTTCGTGGCGGCCCCTTCTCGCATCGCCCAGACCTCCGCCGCGAGGGTTCGGGCGAGGGACGCGGCCTTGGCCGTATCGCCGTCGGCCACCACGAGCATCCGGGCGCCGACTTCGGCGACGTCTCCCCATGGAAAACCGTGTCCGAACGAGACGGACAGGATGCCGTCCCGGCCCTCCAGCGCCTCCATTCGCCGTACGAACCCGGCCACCGGCTCCGCCGTGGTGCGCCACATATTGACCATGCGGCAATCCTGGATCGCCATGACCGGGCGGATCGTCCCCGTGGCCGTGCCGATCACGAGGGGATAGAGGTCGCGCGCCCGCGCCACGATGTCGGTATGCGGGTATTCCTTGTAGATCACGACGACGTCGGCGGCCCGGCGGATCGTCTCGGTGAGATGGCAATGGAGGTCGAGTTCGACCCCGACCGCCACTTTGGGCCCGACCAGGGCGCGGACCCGCTCCAGGGTATCGCCCTCGCAATCGTCATAGCCTTGCGCGACCATGGCACCGTGCATGAACAGCAACACCGCATCCACCGGCAGCGCCGCTTCGAGGTCGGACAGCAGCGTGTCACGCAAGTCTTCGTAGACCGCTCGGAGGGTGATGCCGCCGGGCTGGGCGAAGGTGGACAGGCTTTCGACCACCGTGTGCCCGTCGCTCTCGGCCATCTCGCGCCAGGCCTTGAGGCCGATATTGCTCAGGCTCGGCGGGCCGAGGCTCCCATCGCGGCGGGCGTAGTCGGCGAGGAAGGCGGCCCTGCCCGTGGGAATGGGAGCGAAGGTGTTCGTCTCGGTGGCGAGGCCGGCTATGAAGATCTTCACGTGCGCGGCAACTCCTGGCCGGGTCGAATGGGCTGGCTGGGTCGAAGCGTGATGACGGTCTCGGTGGCCGCGTCCACGGCCTCGCGCGAATAGAGCAGGGGCACGGTCTCGCCCGCCGCCCAGGACACGGCATGGTCGGCGTAATGGCGGCTGTCGGAGCGGCCCGACTGGCCCGGCGCGTTCACGAACAGACTGGCATCCCAGTCGCCGACATCGACGACCATGCGGAACGAAGCGCCCGTGGTGAGGGCGCCGTCCATGGCGCGGTAATCCGCATGCATCACGGAGGCGGACGAACCGCCGACAGGCAGCGGACCGACATTCTCGCTGGCCGTACCACCGATGCCGGAGAGGGGATGCCGGAAGAACCCATGATGGAAGAGGCCCCATTCCCATCCGGCGGGATCGGTGCCGAACCGTGCCTCGCAATCGCGCCAAGCCGAGGCCAGGGCGCGGGTGACGAGGGCCGTCCGCGTGGCGTCGTCGAGGTTGGGGTGACCATGGTCGAGGGCGTCGAGCAGGGTCTCCGTGTCGCCGGGCCGGAACAGGTCGGCATCGGCCGGCTCGGGCGCCAGGGCGGTGACGAGGGCCGGGCGAAGGTGCCGGACCCAGAGGATCTCGATGAGGCAGGCGGCGGCGCTTCCCGCATGGAGGTAACCGTCGAAGCCGAGGAGCAGGCGGATGGCGGCGCGGGACGCCGCATCGTCGCCCGGGGGCAGGGCGGCCACGAGCCGGCCGAGGCGGAGGGCGGGTTCCGAGAAGACGTCGGCCTGCAGGCGGGCGGAGGCATCGAGCGTATGCCGGGCATCGTCCTCGAGGACGGACCGGATGCGCCGAGCCCGCCAAGGCTCCAGCCACTCGAAGCCCAGCTTGCGCGTCTCGGCCGGATAATCCGCCGGCAGGTTCATCTCGTTCGCGCTGAAGACGAAGCCGCATTCCGGGTCCACGTGGTGGGGCAGCACGAACGGATCGTGGAAACCGGCCCATTCGTAACGCCCGTCACCGGGGACCGGGAGCAGCCCGTCCCAGTTCGAGCGCACAGGCGTCTTGCCGGCCATGAACCATGCAATGGTGCCACCGGTATCGGCATAGACTTGGTTGGTGGAGGGTGCCGACCAATCACGCAACGCCTCGCGAAACTCCGTCACCGTGCTGGCGCCGAGATAGGCGAGACTGCCGAGATAGGCGGCTGTCCCGGGCTCGGACCAGACCGTCCGCACGGCGAAGGCCTGGTGTCCGACCGCATCCTCGCAGATCACAGGCCCGTGACGGGTGAAGGTGAGGGTGACCTCCTCGTCGGAGCCGTCGCGCACGGGGATGCGCTCGACGATCCGCGCCATGGCCTCCCAGCCCGCGCCATAGCGATAGAGGCCGGGATCGTCTGGATGCGTCTTGTAGACGAACAGGTCTTCCTGATCGATCGGCGCGATGGTGAGGCTGAAGGCGGCTATGCCGTTATGGCCGATGGAGATGCCCGGCAGCGCCGGTTCTCCGGCTCCGATCACGTCGAGCCCCGGCGCGGTGAGGTGAACGACGTAGCGCAGGGAGGGAAGCTGGTAGGCCCGATGCGGATCGCTCGCCAGGATCGGACGACCGGTGGCGGTGCGCGCACCCGAGACCGCCCAGTTGTTCGAGCCTTCACTGGCCTCCGTCGGCGCCACGGCAGGTTGGCGACCCGCGCGGTGGACGGTGCCGAAGGCATCGACCTCGCTCCATGCCCAACCCTCGGCGCGATGGGCGGCGAGGCGGGCCGGATCGAAACTCACCGGCGCGGTGGCGAGACGGAAGATTGTGAGCAGGTCTTCGGGCAGACGCTCGGGCGCCAGACCTTCCGGAATCACGGGGTCGTGGGCTGGGCTCAGTGCCTTGCGTAAGGCGTCCGGCGCGAGGCCGGAGCGTGCGAGGACACGGGCGCGGGCGACCTCCGAGGCGACGTTGCGGACGAGGGCATGGCTGCGGATCCGCACCACGTCTTCCGCGTCCCAAAACGCGGGCCGCGTGCCTAGGGAAGCGAATTCCGGAGGCAGCAGATCGTCCCGGTCACGGGTCAGGGCAATGAACGCGTTGAGCCCGCGGACGAAGGCCTCGACGACGGCCCTGGTGCGGGGATGGCCATAGGCCGCCCATTCGGCCTCCATGTCCCCGCGATACAGGAACAGCCGCGCGGCCCGATCCTGGGCCAGGTAGCCCGGGCCGAAATCTGCAGCGAGCAGGCCCAATCCCCGCTTACGCCACAGATCGAGCTGCCAGAGGCGGTCGCGGCCCGCATTGAAGCCCTGGACGAGGAAGGCGTCGTCCTGCGAGGCCGCCCGGATATGGGCGACGCCCCATCGGTCGAGGCGGATCTCGGCGGGCGCCGTCAACCCTTCGATGGAGAAGGCGGCGTCTTCCCGGTACATTGCAGCCGCCATCAACGCGGGTTCCATCGGAGCGTCTTCGGACAGTATTCTCGGCCTCCGGCACGCATCATGTATGCAATTCCATCCTGTATTCGGCGTTCTGGCAAGCCATGCGCCAATCCGGGAGTGATGGGATGAGCGGGATTTCTCCGATGCCGAGCCTGCCGCAGGGCGGGATCGTCGGCCTCGACGCGACGCAGATGATGGCGGCCATCCACGACCGCCACATCTCCTGTCGGGAGGTGATGGAGGCCCATCTCGATCGCATCGTGCTGGTGAACGGGCGAGTGAACGCCATCGTGTCCCTGCGTGATCGGGACGACCTTCTCGCCGAGGCGGACGCGGCTGATGCCGACCTCCGGCGCGGGCTGTGGCGCGGGCCGATGCATGGGTTACCCCATGCGGTGAAGGATCTGGCGCCGACGCGCGGGCTTCGCACCACGTTCGGCTCGCCGATCTTCGCGGAACATGTTCCGAAGGAGGATGCCCTGTTCGTCGAGCGCCTGCGCGCGGCGGGGGCCATCCTCATCGGCAAGACGAACGTCTCCGAGTTCGGCCTCGGCTCGCATAGCTACAACCCCGTCTGGGGCACCACGCTCAATGCCTATGATTCCGCCCTGAGTGCTGGCGGAAGCTCGGGCGGCGCCGCCGTCGCAACCGCCCTGCGCATGGTGCCCATGGCCGATGGCAGCGACTTTGCCGGCTCCCTGCGCAACCCAGCCGGCTGGAACGGCATCTTCGGGTTCCGGCCTTCCCAGGGCAGGGTCCCATCGCTGCCGGGTCCGGACGGCTATCTCCAGCAGCTCGCCACGGACGGCCCCATGGCGCGGACCATCGCCGATCTCGCCCTTCTCCTGTCGGTGATGAGCGGGCCCGATCCCCGCGCGCCCCTCTCCCTGGCGGAGCCGGGCCTCGCTGCCGAGTTGCCGCCGGGCAGAGCGAAGGGTGGCCGTATCGGCTGGCTCGGCGATTTTGTCAGTGCGCTTCCCCTGGAAGACGGTATCCTGCCGCTGTCCCGGACGGGCCTCTCCGCCCTCGAAGCCTCGGGATGCTGCATCGAGGAGGCCCGTCTCGGGATCAGCAGGGACGAGATCTGGGCATGCTGGCTGGTCTGGCGCCATGTCCTGGTGGGCAGCCGCTACCGGCCGCTCTATGACGATCCGAGCAAACGCGCGCAAATGAAGCCGGAGCTGATCTGGGAGATCGAGGGCAGCCTCGGCCTTTCGGCCGATGATCTCTACCGAGCGTCGGTGACGCGCACGCGCCTCTACCAGCGCTTCCTCGCGCTCTTCGAGGATTTCGATGCGCTGGCCCTGCCGAGTGCTCAGGTCTTTCCCTTTGCTCAGGCCACGCCCTGGCCCACGATCATCGCCGGCACGTCCATGGATACGTATCATCGCTGGATGGAAGTGGTGGTACCGGCGACCTTGTCCGGATGCCCCACAATCTGCCTACCGTTAGGCCCATGGGCACCGGACGGACGATCATCGGGGCTGCAGCTCATCGGAAGGCCGGGACAAGACGGGGCGCTGCTCAGCATAGCCAGTGCGTTTGAGGACGTGACTCAGCCCTCGGAGCGACTTCCCCCATGAAGAGATCCGTAAACCCAGGAGATCAGACCAACTGTCCGTCGTCAGATGATTTGGGACATTCAGCGGTGTTCAGGAGCGGAGGCTCTGGTCCATCTGGGGTAAGAGGTGAGACGTCCTGCGCGTGGTGGCGCAAGCGGCGATCCATCAGGGTCTGGCGCTTGATGCGTTCCCGCTCAGCCAGGATCCCTTTGCCGCGTCCGAAGTAGACGTCAGCGGGCGTGAGGTTGGCCTGCATCGTGGTGCACAGCTTCCAGGCCACGATGTCGCGTGAGAAGTCGCTACGCGGTCCTTCGGTTCGTCCAATACGGTCGACAGGTAGTACCAGCCCCAGCCAACGACCTTCAGGTAGGTGAAGTCCGTCTGCCAGAGCTGGTTGTGTGCGGTGGTCTTGTCTCGGAACTCGTCGGCGGCCTTGATGACGATATCGGCCGGGCTGGTGATCAGGTCCCGAGCCTTGAGCAGCCGGTAGACGGTCGCTTCCGAGACGAAGTAGCGGCGCTCGTCAGTGAAGCGCACCGCCAGTTCGATGCTGTCCTCGCCACGCAAGCCTTCCAGCACCACGCGGATCTTCTCCTCGGACGAGAACTGCCGACGTGTGGCCCGACGGATGTCCTTGATCACCGCTTCCACCGGCTTCTTGGCCGGTCCGGATGTCCGCTTCATCTTCGCTCCTCAGGGGCTACGACGAACCAGCCATCATCCGTTCATGAAGACCCTCAATCTGTCCCACAGGTGCTGACGTCGGACACGGACAGAGGGGCCGAATGCCCATGGATAGGGCACGCGAGTGCTGAAATTATCGCCGGAGAGATAGTTGATTTTTCTAGTTTCTTCATTCAGATTATTGCCGATCCGAGGGCGTGAATGCCGCTTTCGCGGCCAGGATGCCCTCACAAGGATCACGGGTATTCCTTGTCCGAGTCCGATCACGCGGCGCGGTGAAGCATCATGCGGCATGTCTCTTCTGAACAAAGATGGTTTCAATGACCGTAACGCGACCTTCCATTGAGACCATTGAAAAGATCGCTGCCGGCCTGGGCATGAGCCTGACCAAGGATCAGGCTTCCTCTTACTTGGAACTCATGCAGCCGAGCTTCGATGCCTACGACATCATCGATGGTCTTCCGGATCTCGTCCCCGAGACCCGCTATGCGCGGACGCCCGGTCACCGACCTTCCGCCGAGGAGAATGCCGGCAATGCCTGGTATTATCGGACCCGTGTGGAGGGGGCGCCGACCGGAAAGCTCGCCGGCCGGACCGTCGCGTTGAAGGACAACGTGTCCCTGGCGGGCGTTCCGATGATGAACGGCTCCTCGACATTGGAAGGCTATATCCCCGCCTTCGACGCGACCATCGTCACGCGCATGCTCGATGCGGGGGCGACCATCCTCGGCAAGGCTACCTGTGAGCATTTCTGCCTTTCCGGGGGCAGCCATACCTCCGATCCCGGGCCGGTGCACAACCCGCACCGGCAGGGCTACTCCGCCGGCGGGTCGTCGTCGGGCAGTGCGGCGCTGGTGGCGCTCGGGGAGGTCGACCTGGCGATCGGCGCCGACCAAGGCGGCTCGATCCGGATCCCGTCCGCCTTCTGCGGCACTTACGGCATGAAGCCGACGCACGGCCTCGTCCCCTATACGGGCGTCATGCCGATCGAGGCGACCATCGACCATGTCGGGCCGATCACGGCCAACGTTCGCGACAACGCCGTCCTTCTCGAGGTTCTCGCCGGACCCGACGGTCTCGATCCGCGCCAATCGGTTCATCCCAGCCAGGACTACAGCGCCCGACTGGATCGGGGTGTCGCCGGATTGCGGATCGGCCTGGTCACGGAAGGGTTCGGCCTCGGAAACATGGATGCGCGGGTCGCCGCGACGGTGCGCGAGGCGGCCGCCCGCTTCGAGAGCCTCGGCGCGCGCGTCGCGGAGGTCTCTGTTCCGGAGCATGCCCTGGGCGGCGCCCTCTGGCAGCCCATAGGGTGTGAAGGGCTCGTCGCGCAGATGATGCACGGCAACGGCATGGGCTTCAGCTGGAAGGGGCAATACGATGTCGGCCTCATCGACGCCCATAGCGCCTGGCGCCAGCGTGCCGACGACTTGTCGGCTACGCTCAAGATCTGCATGTTCGTGGGCCAGTACGGCATCGATCATTACCGGGGCCGGTATTACGCGAAAGCGCAGAACATCGCCCGGCGCCTGAAGGCCGGCTACGATGCTGCGCTCGGCAGCTTCGATCTGCTGCTGATGCCGACCCTGCCGATCGTGGCGCAACCCCTACCCAATGCGACCGTGTCGCTGGCCGATTACATCGGGCGCGCCTTCGAGATGATCGGCAATACGGCCCCGTTCAACATCACCGGGCACCCGGCCCTATCGGTCCCCTGCGGTCTGGTGGACGGCCTGCCGGTGGGCGCCATGCTGGTCGGCAAGTCTTTCGACGAAGGCACGCTCTACCAGGCCGCCGCTGCCTACGAAGCGGCCGTGGACTGGCGCGCCGCCTAACCGCGTCGCCGCGTCAGAGCCGGACCTGCACAACGCCACGTCCAGCCTCTCATCACTCCCTTTCCACCTGCGTCTCTTTCACCTCCAAGGGGCCCCTCATGTCCATCGCCTCTGCTTGTAAATGCAGGTTGATTCCAATCCTCGCGGCCTGCGCGACGGCGCTCGGTGAGCCGGCGATGGCGGTGGATGTCAACAGCAAGCTGGGTGGTGCATCGCTCAAATCGACCGGCGGCGGGGCGGACGTGATCCTGGCGGCTCCGATCTGGTTCGGCAACAATGCCCAGTCGGCCACTTACTTCGCCATCACGCCGTATCTCTTCGTTCCGGTGGGAAGCTATAAGATCGGCGATCCTCTCAACTTGGGCGAGAACCTTTGGAAGTTCGATCTGCAAGCTAGCTTGGCCCGGGGCCTCAGCCCCGACATCCTGCTGCAGGTCACCGGCAGCGTGATGTGGTACGACACGAACAGCGATGCGGTCGGCCGCGGCATCGGGCGCCTGGAGCAGGACAACACCTATCAGCTTCAGACCTGGCTTTCGTATCATCTCCCCGTCCGACAAGACATGGCGCGTCGCGGTCGGATATTCGAAGTATTGGGGCGTCCAGCAGAGACTGAACGGCGTCCTGACCGGCACGGCTACGGAACCCGACCAGATCTGTTTCGAGCTGTCCAAGTTCGTGACGCCGGACTTCTAGATCCTCGGATAGATCCTGCATGATATCGCCGCCATGGATGGCTTCCGCGAAGACATTCGCGCCACGATCCGCCTTCTCAAGATCCTCTAGGTGCCAGTTTCCCGGACGTGGTGCCGCGTCCGGTAACGATCTGAGGCCTCTTGTGATTCTCTTTGAACAATAGGATGAGGTAGGACCAGACCACCATGTCTCATGATCACGATCACACCGATCCCCCCGAAGACATCGAACTCCGAGTGAAAGCACTCGAATCCGTTCTGGCCGACAAGGGATTGATCGATACCAGCGCTTTGGATGAATTGATCGACCTCTACGAGACCAAGATCGGTCCCCGCAACGGGGCGAAAGTCGTCGCCAAGGCCTGGACCGATCCGGACTACAGGCAGCGCCTCCTCTCGGACGGTACGGCCGCGATCAAGGAGCTCGGCTTTTCCGGAGTGCAGGGCGAGGACATGGTCGTCGTCGAGAACACCCCCGACGTTCACAACATGATCGTCTGCACCCTGTGCTCCTGTTACCCCTGGCCGACCCTCGGCCTGCCGCCGGCCTGGTTCAAGTCCGCTCCGTATCGTTCCCGCGTCGTCATCGATCCCCGGGGCGTCCTGAAGGAGTTCGGAATCTCCCTGTCCGCGGAAAAGGAAGTTCGGGTCTGGGATAGCAGCGCCGAGCTTCGCTATCTCGTGCTGCCCGAGCGGCCGGCGGGGACCGACGGCTGGCAAGAGGACCAGCTCGTCGAACTGGTCACGCGCGATTCCATGATCGGTGTCGGCTTCCCCAAATCGGCGCCCGACAATCACCAGCAGGCGGGAGCGTGAGATGAACGGCATTCATGATCTCGGTGGGATGCACGGCCACGGCCCGATCAACCCACCACCGACGGAACCGGTCTTCAGCCATGAATGGGAGCGCCGCATCTTCGCGCTCTTCATCGGTGCATTTGGCGGCGGCCATTACAATGTCGACGAGTTCCGCCATGCCATCGAGCGGATGGACCCGGCCGAGTACCTGCTCGGCAGCTACTATGAGCACTGGCTCCACTCGATCGAAACGCTCCTCCTCGAAAAGGGTGTCGTTACACGGGACGAGCTTGATCAGAAGATCGCCGCGCTGAAGGGAGGACACTGATGCCCGTCGTCACAAAGGATATCGTTCCGCTTCTCGTTCAGACCGGCGCATCCGCACGGGTGGCGGAAGACATTCCTGCACGCTTCGTGCCGGGCGACACGGTCCTCGCCAAGAACGTCAATCCGGCGAACCATACCCGGCTGCCCCGCTATGTCCGCGGTAAGGTCGGAACGATCATGATGGACCATGGTGTCTTCGTGACACCCGACACGGCGGCGCATGGCCTCGGCGAGCATCCGCAGCACGTCTATTGCGTCCGTTTCACCGCCGCCGAACTCTGGGGCGGCGACGCCTCGTCGAAGGATACCGTCAACATCGATCTGTGGGACGATTATCTCCAACCGGCGTAGAGTGCCGCCTGCCGAAGGGGTTGGCGGTCCAATGCCTGTCCTGGGCGCGTGGAAATCTGGGCGCGTGGAAATACGGTGTCACACCGTCTCCGATGGAGCCGCGCGGCCTATTGCGAGCACGGGTTCGCTCTCCGTCCAGGTCGGGCGATTGCCTATGCCAACCCCCGTCATCCCGGGGCGCCACAGGCGAGCCCGGCCCCGAAGGGCCGCGCCGGAGACGTGCAATCCAGAGCCGCCGACGGCGCAAGGGATTGCAAGCTTCGTAGTGCTTAATCCCGGGTTCAGCGTTGCGGCCCCGGGACGACGGAGTGCCATCGTCTCTCGACGGCGTCCGAACGCTATCTGCTCACGATGTCAGCGGCTTGGCAGATGCGCGAATCCGCCGGCACGAACGACTGTGACCACCGACCCGAAAACCAGATCGCCCCTGCCCTCGGAGACAAGGATCTCATTCAACATGACTACGGCGGATCGCACGACGATGCTCGACTTGACCGAGACGGCCGATGGACGAACCTTCGACCATCCGTGGCAGGCACATGCCTTTTCCCTGACGGTTCAACTCTACAAGGATGGCCGCTTCACATGGGACGAGTGGGTACGCATCTTCAGTGCCGAGATTGAAGCCGCGCCTGCTTTGCCCGGCGAGAGCGTCAACGATGCCTATTACCGGCAATGGGTGAAAGCGCTCGAGGTTTTGATCACGCAACTCGGCATCGCGCCGCAGGATCAATTGGCCGCCCGAGCCGAAGAATGGCGGCGCGCCTACCTCAATACACCGCATGGACAGCCGATCCTGCTGGCGAACGCACTCTGCGCGCCGGCCGGCACGCACCACCATCACCATGCACCGCTCCGCGCGCCCATCGCCGTCAGCGCCGGCGCGCGCTGACCCGCGCGGGCTCGGCGGGCCGAGACGGCGGCCGACGACCTCGCATTTCCCGAGCGTTCCTTCGGACCCAAACCATGATCCATCCCCAGGGGCCGTCACTTCGGCGGCGCATCGTCGGCCTCTATGGCCTCCTCATCGGCGCGAACCTCGCGGCCTGGGTCTGGGCCTACACCGCGTTCTCCGACAATCCGACGGCGTTGGGGACCGCCTTCCTCGCCTACGCCTTTGGCCTCCGCCACGCGGTCGATCCGGACCATATCGCCGCAATCGACAACGTCACCCGCAAGGTCATGCAGGACGGGAAACGGCCGATGACGGTCGGTCTCTGGTTCGCGCTGGGGCATTCCAGCACGGTCGTTCTGGCGGCCATCGCAATCGCGCTCATGACGACGAGTCTCGCCGCCTCCTTCGAGGGGGTTCGCGAGGTCGGAGCCCTGATCGGAACGACGGTATCCGCCGTCTTCCTCCTGCTGATCGGCCTTCTCAACCTGGTGATTCTCGGTGACGTATGGCGCAGCTTTCAGCGCGCGCGCCGCGATGGAAACCGCGAGGTTGACGGATTCGACAAGACGCTGCCCGGGGGCGGGATCCTCGCGCGGGTGCTCAGCCCGCTCTTCCGGCTGATCTCGCGCTCCTGGCACATGTATCCGCTCGGGTTCCTCTTCGCGCTGGGCTTCGATACCACCACCGAAGTCAGTCTCCTCGGGATGTCGGCGGCGGAGGCCGGCCGGGGCTCCTCGCTCTGGCAGATTCTGGTGTTTCCGACGCTGTTCACCGCCGCGATGACCCTCGTCGACACCACCGACGGCATCCTTATGCTCGGTGCCTATGGCTGGGCCTACGTCAAACCCGCCCGCAAGCTCTTCTACAACCTGATCATCACCTTTACGTCCGCGATCGTCGCGCTCCTGATCGGGGGGCTCGAGGCGCTCCATCTGGTCAACGAAAAGCTGGCGCTCCAGGGCGTCTTCTGGAACTGGGTCGAGGCCGTCAACGAGAATTTCGGGGCCCTCGGTTTCGCGATCATCGGGCTTTTCGCCGCCGCCTGGATGCTGTCCGTCGCCTTCGTCCGGTTCAGCCAGCCCTACGAAAGCAAGGTCCGCTCCTGAACAATCCGATGCGCCGCATTGGTACGCCCGAATCCGGGCGGATCAGTCAGGGCCGCATCAGGCCACGCAACATCTGTGTCAGGTTCGCCGCCTGTACTTTGTCCAAACGCTCGATCAAACCGTTCTGCTGGCTCTGCGTGATGCCCTTGAGACGTCTATAAACGGCTTTCCCCTTGGGAGCCGTAAAGATCAGCACGCGCCGCCGGTCCTGCGCCGAGGGAGCGCGATAGACGAGCGCATCGGTTACCATGCGATCGACGATCTTCGTCAGGGTTGCGGGGTCGACCAGGACGGCCGATGCGAGTTCTCCCATGGGGCGCCCCTCGGATGCATTGAGGGCGCTCAGAATTCGGAACTGCTCGATGGCGATGCCTTCCGGGCGCAATGATTCCTGTAGATCCTCTTCCAACTGCCGATTTAAACTGGCGATCACATAGGCCAGATGCTCTTCATACTGCGGCTGTCGCGGCACGAGAAATACTTTCACTTCCAGATTACATGCCGGAAACTATAAACCGGGAATGTTGCAGTTTCAACCGTTCCGGGACGGGGTGGCGCTTTTTTAGTCTAGAATCGCTCTTCATGCCGAAAATCTATGCACATGGCGAGGAGAGACATTTGATAGTCTCCCGGCTCAAGACGAAGGACATTTGACGATGTCTGCAAAGCTCAGGGTCGCTCTGCTGATCCCCCGAACCGGCCCTGCTGGCATATGGGCCCCGTCCTGCGAGATGAGCGTGGTCAGCCCCCATTGAAGTGGTCCGCCCTTTAGTATGGCTTTTGAGCCTGGAGGACGGACAGAATGGCAAAGCACCCGAAGCCTGAGGAGATTGTCGCCAAGCTACGGCAGGCGGATGTGCTGATCTCACAGGGCCAGAG
>NZ_JAKSYE010000033.1 GCF_022829685.1 Methylobacterium sp. E-045 | reverse complement strand
CCGTCGGCGTCGAGGCCGGCCTCGGCGTACATCGCCTCCGGGCTGTTGTGGTCCTGGTAGGTGTCCGGCAGCGTCAGCGTCCGCACCCGCACCCGGCCCGCGTCCAGCGCGCCCTTCTCCGACAGGAGATGCAGCACGTGCCCCCCGAAGCCGCCCGCCGACCCCTCTTCCAGGGTGACCAGAACCTCGTGGTTCGCCGCCAGATCGAGGATCATCGCCTCGTCGAGCGGCTTGGCGAAGCGCGCATCCGCCACCGTCACGGCGATCCCGGCGCCCTCGAGCTGGTCGGCCGCCTTCAGGGCCTCCGACAGGCGCGTGCCGAGGCTCAGCAGCGCCACCCGCGCGCCCTCGGGGCGCTTGACGATCCGGCCCTTGCCGATGGGCAGGGCCTCGCCGCGCTCGGGCAGGTCCACGCCCACCCCCTCGCCGCGCGGATAGCGCAGGGCGATCGGGCCGCTGTCATGGGCATGCTGGGTCGCCACCATGTGGACCAGTTCGGCCTCGTCGGAGGCCGCCATCACGACCATGTTCGGCAGGCAGCACAGATAGGCGAGATCGAACGCGCCCGCATGGGTCGCCCCGTCCGCGCCCACCAGCCCCGCCCGGTCGAGGCAGAACCTTACAGCTAGGTTCTGCAGCGCCACGTCGTGCACGACCTGGTCGTAGGCCCGCTGCAGGAAGGTCGAATAGATCGCCACGAACGGCTTGTAGCCCTCCGTCGCCAGACCGCCCGCGAAGGTCACCGCATGCTGCTCGGCGATGCCGACGTCGAAGGTTCGTTCGGGGTGCGCCTTGCCGAACAGGTCGATCCCGGTGCCGCCCGGCATCGCCGCGGTGATCGCCACCACCCGGTCGTCGGCGTCCGCCGCCTTGATCAGGCTCTCGCCGAAGACGCGGGTATAGGCCGGCGCGTTCGGCTTGGCCTTGGCCTGGACCCCCGACAGCACGTCGAACTTCACCACCCCGTGGTAGCGGTCGGCGGAGGCCTCGGCCGGGGCGTAGCCCTTGCCCTTCTGCGTCACCACGTGGAGCAGGATCGGGCCCTGGTCCGAGTCGCGCACGTTCTTCAGGATCGGCAGCAGGTGGTCGAGGTTGTGGCCGTCGACCGGGCCGACGTAGTGGAAGCCCATCTCCTCGAACATCGTGCCGCCGCCCACCACCAGGGAGCGGGCGTACTCTTCCGCCGCCGCCGCACGCTGGTAGATCGCCTTCGGCAGGAGCTTGCCGAGCTGCTTGGCGGTCTCGCGCAGGCCGCGATAGGTCCCGCCCGAGGCCAGACGCGCGAAATAGGCCGACATCGCCCCCACCGGGGGAGCGATCGACATGTCGTTGTCGTTCAGGATCACGATCAGGCGCGAATGCAGCGCGCCGGCATTGTTCATCGCCTCGTAGGCCATGCCCGCCGACATCGAGCCGTCGCCGATCACCGCGATCATGTTCCGGCGCTTCGGGGCAGGCTGGCCCTTGGCCCTGGCCGACGCCTCGTCGAGGTCGCGCGCCACCGCCATGCCCAGCGCCGCCGAGATCGAGGTGGAGGAATGCGCCGCCCCGAACGGATCGTAGACGCTCTCCGAGCGCTTGGTGAAGCCCGACAGCCCCCCCGGCTGGCGCAGGGTCCGGATCCGGTCGCGACGCCCCGTCAGGATCTTGTGCGGATAGGCCTGGTGCCCGACATCCCACACCACCCGGTCGTCGGGCGTGTCGAACACGTGATGCAGGGCCACCGTCAGCTCGACCACGCCCAGGCCCGACCCGAGGTGACCGCCCGTCACCGACACCGCGTCGATCATCTCCTGACGCACCGCGTCCGCCACCGCCTGAAGCTGGCTCTCGGGAAGCGCGCGAAGAGCCGACGTCTCGTCAAGCCCGTCGAGGATCGAGGTTTCTATCCGTGACA
>NZ_JAKSYE010000031.1 GCF_022829685.1 Methylobacterium sp. E-045 | reverse complement strand
TCCCTATTCGGCTCGTTCACGCAGGACCAGGTCGACGGGCTGAACCGCCTGCTCGACGCCTTCCTGCTGCACGCTGTGCTGCTCGATCGCCGGCATCTCGCCTACATCCTGGCGACGAGCTTCCACGAGACCGGTAAGCGCATGATGCCGGTGCGCGAGGGATTCGCGACCTCGGACGCGGCCGCTCGCAAGGCGGTGGCCAGCCTCTTCGCCAAGGGGAAGATCAGTCGGAACTATGCCCTGCCGAACGCGCGGGGCCTGTCGTTCTACGGACGCGGCGACGTCCAGCTCACCTTCGAGGCGAACTATGTCGCGATGGGCAAGCTGCTCGGCGTCGACCTCGCCGGGAATCCCGATCTCGCGCTCGATCCCGCCACCTCGGCGTGGATCCTCATCGAGGGCGTGACGCGCGGCGTGTCGATCAAGGGCGACTTCACCGGCAAGGCGCTCGAAGACTACATCGCCGGCGACCGCTGCGATTATGTCGGCGCCCGTCGCACCGTGAACGGCACGGATAAGGCCTCGCTGATCGCGGGCTATGCCGCGCGCTTCGAGGCCGCCCTCGTCGCCGGCGGGATGCCGCTGACCGCCGCCCGCCTGCCGGGCGCTCTCGGTGCGCCAGCGATTGTCACGAGCGACAAGCCCGCGCCGGTGGAATCCACCAAACCGCCGGTTCGTGACAATTCGCCCCCCGCGCCGGCTCCCGCCCCGCTCGGCTTCTGGGCCCGGCTGCACGCCGCCCTCTCGCGAAAGGTCGTCTGATGCCCCGTCGCCTCTTCCGCACGCGCGTCCGCGCCTGGCTGTCCTCACTGAAGGGCTGGCGCACCTATCTCGTCGCCTTCGTCCTGGCCCTGCCTGAGATCCTGGAAGGCCTCGGCGCAGTGGATTTCAGCGCGGTGCTGCCGGCGGCAGTCGCTTCCAAGGTCGGGCTCATTCTGCTGGTCGCGCGCCTGGTGCTCGCGCCCTACCTGCGCACCCTCGCCGCCGCGAAGGCGCCGGCAGCCGAGGAGCCCCGCTGATGTGGGGCTTCCTCGCCAAGATGCTGCTCGGTCTGCCGGGCCTCGCCGACGGCCTGTTCGGTTACCTGAACAAGCGCTCCGACAACACCGTCCTGGTGAACGGGCAGAACGTCGCCGCCGACGTCTCGGTCGGACAGGCGCAGCTCGCCGCCTACGTCGAGGAGCGCAAGGTCATCGCCCAGGAGCGAGCGGCGCAGAACGGCTCGCCGTGGACCGCCTGGATGATCCCGACGGCGTTCGGGCTCTGCATGATCCACTTCGGCGCGATCGTCCTCGACTCGACCTTCCTGTTCAACTGGCGCGTGGCGAAGCTGCCGGCTCCCTACGATCAGATGGAATGGTCGATCGTCATGGCGGTGATCGGTGTCGCCGGCATCGCCGGGACCGTCCGCAAGGTGTTCTCGAAGTAGCACCCCTCCCCTGAGGAGGGGGAGGGTCACTGATCCCGCGCGACCGGAACGCTGGCGCGCCACCTCGCCCGTGGGGGCTCATGACATGACCAGCATTACCGAACCGGCCGAAGGCCAAGTCCTATTCCCGCGGCGCGCGCCGTTCTTCGCCATGCTTGCCTTCCTCGCCTCGTTCGTCGGGCAGGTCTATTGGGCCGGGACCTACACGACCACCATCGATAACCGCATCACCAGCCTCGTCGAGAGCGACCAGCGCATCACCGCCCGCTCCGACGAGCGCTGGGTCATGCTGTCCGGCCGGCTCGACAGCCTGGAGCGCGATCGCGACCGCCTGCCGAAGCTTGAGGAGCGGTTCGGCCGCGTCGAGGAGAAGCTCACGATGATGATCGAACTCCTGCGCGAGACGCGCCAGGAGCGTCGCGAGACACGGGAGCGCGGTGGCTGATTCATAACTGTGAGCAAGAGTATAAATGGACTAGCGAAGTGTACTGTGAGCGGCGGTGGAATGTGTTCGCGAATGGCGAATAATATTTAAAACTGTTCAACCTTATTCATATAAAGCTGAACTGTATTAAATTAACCAGAATTTTACTATATAGAATGCTGAAACGGTTCATTCATAGATCTGCTGATATTGATTGTTGGCTCAAAAGTCTGCTTCGACCAGTAAAATGGAGCGATGCAAATACGCGACGAGGTGAGCGAATAGAAGCGAATAGGAATAGAAATGAGTGAAATTAGATACACACTAGGTGGAAATTATGATGCAAACAACAGTCGGGAAATCGGAGATGCCGCAAATTTTTACGGCCTGATTGACCCGCCCGGTACAATACTTGTTAAGCCAAATTTCGCTGCTTTCGAAGTTCACGGCAACAATAGTGTTGTATTTCTATTAAACAGCGAAGTAACGAATTATATTGGCGTTAATACAGGTGGAATTTATATTGATGTCTCTGCCCATTCAGGCCCTGCTACTTTAGAGGGCTCGAATTATGGCGACTGGCTCCGAGGGGGCTTTGGGGACGACTACATAAAAGGCGGTCGCGGCAACGACGTGTTGGAAGGCGGACTAGGCCACAATGAAATCGATGGCGGTAGTGGGACCAACACGATTAGCTACGAACATTTCGAGCTCCCAAGTGGAACTGGAATTAACGTCTACTTAGAATTCAATTTTTCTTCTGATTCCCACGGTAGTGAAATCCTAAGCGATGTATTCTCTAATATACAGAATATTATTGGCTCCGCATTTGATGATGAACTTTATGGTTCTGAGAACAACAACTTAATCGAAGGTGGGCTGGGCGCGGACTATATTAGCGGAGGCGGCGGGGCTGGAATTGATACGGCAAGCTACGGCCGATCGGCGTCGGGTGTAACCGTAGACCTGACCCTAAATATTAACACCGGTGGGGATGCTGAAGGGGATAAGCTTTTCGATATCTCGAATATTGTAGGTAGCAAGTTTGGGGACGTCCTAAGTGGAAACGAACTTGCTAACACTTTCACCGGTAACGGCGGCAACGATGCTTTGTACGGGATGGCCGGAAACGACCGGCTGATAATCACTGACACCCCGACCATAATCGACGGAGGTAGCGGCAAGGATTTTCTCTTCGTCACGGGCGGTGGCAGTGTCAGCCTTGCCGAAGCGGCGTTCACCGGCATCGAGGCCGTCTATACCCGCAATGACACTAAGCTCGACATGTCGGCGGTCCAGACGGGCTCGAAGATCGTCTCGCAGTCCACGTTGGGCCATCACGTCGAAATCATCGGTACGTCCGGTGCCGATACGATTAAGGCCGGCAAGGGCGGAGACGCGATTGAAGGTGGCGCGGGCGGCGACAAGCTTTTCGCAGGCGCGGGCGTGGACACCTTCCACTTCCAGGCCGACTTTGGGCGCGACAATGTCTACGGCTTTACGGTTGGGACCGATCACTTCGACGTGTCAGCGCTCGTAAGCGAATTCGGTCAGATAGACATCCGCGAGTTCCATGGCGGAGCAGACACTCTGGTCACGTTCGATGGCGCAGCGGCAGCTAACAAGATTATCCTTCACGATGTCGCCGCTTCCTCACTGCACGCCGATGATTTCGGGTTCATCATCACCTAGCCAATCCGCTTCGAGCGCAGCAGCCAGATGCCCGGCCGCCGTCATGGCGCGCCGGGCTTTTTCGCGTCTGAGGCCCGGACCTCGGACCACCGTGCCCATGCCGCCTTCACCGCGTCGGCCGCTTCCTGCTTCGTTGGCGCCTCGCCGTTCAAAGCGCATCCGACATTGCCGGGCGCGGCCTGGATGCCATTCGCGAACCAGAGCCATCGGCCATCCTGTGGGCCGTCGCCCATCCGGTAGATGCGGCTGACGAGCTCGCCGTTGTCATGCGCGACGAAGTCGTGCTTGCGCGGGCTGTCGGGGTACGTGCGGGTCCATGTGACGGGCATGTCGGGAGCATAACGGTTTTCTGATCGCCCCCGACACTGGAAGCCCCTGCCCTACGGAAATCGACGGTGTGCTCTCAGGTTCACCGAACCTGCAAAACGGAACGTTGACCGAACATGGTGCGCGAACGGTTTGCTGCGGTCTGGTCTGTTCCCCAAAAACGTTGAGGATTTTCAGGAACCACTTTGCTCATAACGGTCTTGTTGCAGGTTCGAGTCCTGCCGGGCCCACCACTCTATTTCTAAGCCACTAAAATCATTTAGCTTTTCGCCCTCCATCCCGCACCTTGGCGGGTGGTGCGGGATTTCTGCGTGCTTCGCGGGCCAACTTCGCGCGGTTGGCGGTCCTTGTGTAGGTGGCGCTTTCCCGGCTGCCGTCGGCCCATCCGAACAAGGCATTGAGCTGCGCTTCGCTGGCGCCACCCTCAGCGGCCCGCCTTGCGCCAGCCTTCCGCAGACCATGGGCGGAGCCTGGGCACTTGGCAGTGCGGCACGCTTTCCCGAACCAGTTGCCGAACGACTCCTTCCCGAACGGCATGCCGCGTTCGGTCGCAAGGAACGTGAGATCGCCGGTGCGTGTCGCGGCGATCGAGGCGGCGAGCGGCGGCAAGATGGGGGCGATCACGACCATGCCCGTCTTCTCCGTCCGCATGGTGAACTCGCAATCGCGAACGTGCGGACGTCCAAGCCGCACGGCATCACCGCGGCGCAGACCGGTGTAGAGAAGCAGATCGAATGCAAGGCGCTGGCGTGTACCGATGGGCCAGTGCGCCTCGAAGCGCTCAAGCTCCTCCTCCGACCACGCATGAAAGCCGTCGTCGTTGTTGCCCGCGAGCGGCTTGATACCCAGCGTGGGATCGACGGTGACGTACCCGGCAAGGACGGCCCACCCGAACAGGCCACGCAGGGCCTTCAGGAAGTTGTTCGCCGCGTACGGGCGGTCCCGCCGGCGGTCTCTTCCGGCGAGCACGGCGCGCCGATCAATCGCTTTTAGCGGTTGGTTACCGGCCGTCTTCTCCATTGCCCGGTAGAAGCCGTGCCGCTGCTTGCGGGTAGCTGGCTTCAATTCAGACCATTCAGCCGAGGTCAGGTGCTTGGCGATGAGCCAGGACAACGTCCCGGACGTGGGCCCGTTGGATGCGACAGGCTTGCCCTCCAGCGCTGCGCGATAGTCGCGCCAGAACGCCTCGGTGCCGTAGGGCTCCGCCATGCGGGTTCGCTTGCCCTGCCCTACTCGGACGTACCAGACGACCCGATCGTGACGGGTGGTCTCGCGGACAAGATGAGGCGGCCTGGGACGGGGCATGCTATCTGTCATAGGACCACCACGGGTCCTTCCCTAGCCATATGAGGCTCGGCCTCATCGTACTCTCGGCGCTCACTTGGTCGAACCGTTTCGACTACGACGCCGTCGGCCTTCACGACTACGCGCATGACGGGGAGGCCTGCTGCCTGAACGGCACGGATAGCGCGAGCGATGTCGGCTTGGGTTACCGTCGCGGCTCGTCGGCCCATTATGCCCGAACTTTCTGTTTACCGGTGACCCAAGTCGGATGCTCTCCCTCTGGCCCAAACGGCTCGGGCAGCGCGGCCGTGACGGTGCGGTGGATCTGGTTGAGGCGATCGTTCTCGCGGTCGCCGGCCGAGTCCCGTGCGTCCTGGTCCGGCAGAACCTGATCTTTTTCGGGCACCAGATCGCCGTAGAGGTATCCCTGAAAGGCTAGGTCGACCGCGAGCAGGCCGATCTCGTCCCTCTTCCCCGGTGGCAGACGCATCCATGCCTCGCGGACATCGTCGAAGGTCGGGACCCTCATGGCACGCCCCCATTGAGGAGCAGGCCGAGCTCCGCCACGCGGGCCTCTGCGATGGCGTATTTAGGCTGATAGTCGGCAGCCAGTTGTGCCTCTTCCGCAAGCCACCAGCGAAGATGATTCAGCAGGGCCAGGGCCTCAATGCGGTTCGTGCAAGGCGTGATGAGAACTTGGTCGAGGGCGGCTTGCATGTCGCCCTGCGCCTCGTAGGCGGCATCCACATCGACATCCTCATGAGGCGCAATCTGGAAGGCGTCCCATGCGGCGCGGTGAGCGAAAATCACGTCAAATACGGTCGGTCGATTCGCGACCTCAACGCCCTGAAGGGTTTCATCTTTTCCGCCGCGCATCCACGGAAAACGTAATGTGGATTCACACCCCTCCAGGGCGGCCCCGATACGCTCGAAGCCTTCGGTGTATTCCTCGTATCGGACGCAGTGTGCGACGAGCGCCTGCAGGCCGCCCATCGTCACTGGCACCATAGCGTTCATGGCCCGGCGGGCGTCGAGGCACCGGTCCGCCGCCCGGTTGTGGGCTCGCATCGCCTCCTCATCGTCCTCGTCGAGAGTGTCGAGGATGAGTGTCAGGGCGTCGTCTGCTGCCCGGTGATCGGCGATTACAGTCAGGATTGGATCGGGCGCGTTCATGCCTTCGACCTTTCCCGCTTAGCGAAGTCCCTGGCCTGATGGAGGCGAGCGACAATGGTCTCCATCCATGAGGCGTCCTGGTTGGTCGGCCAGAACTCGTGCGCCTCGATGCGCTTGAGCAGTACGACCTCATCGGGCCGCAGGAACTTGCCGCCGACCTTCCTCGGCAGGGCCTTGCTCTCGGTGATGCAGTGCTTGGCAACCTCCCACCACGGGATCACCTGCTCTGGGTGCCAGATGGTGAGCCCGAAACGTCGGGAGGGTGATCGCGGATGGGTGTCATCCCGGCCGTCGAAGGCCGCCTCTCGGTAGGTATCGGCGTAGTTGAAGCCCTCCCCCGAGGAGAGCGGCTTGTTCACCACCTTCGCCCTCACCAGGGAGTCGGTGAGGTCGTGAAAATCGGCGTCTGCAGAAGCGAGCGTCCGGCCGATTGCCCGTACCGTCGAGACCACCTCCCCGTCGTTTTCGCTGCCAAGCAGCGGGAGCAGCTTGATGAGCTTCGGCTGGATGGAGTGGGGGATCATGACGACCCCCCTTCCGTAAACAGCGCAGGCTGCTTTTCCTGAGCCCGTGCCCAGACCTCGACGCAGGTTTCGTGGCCGAGGAGTTCGTAGGCCGCGTGGACGAAGGCCTGCCGCTTGGCATCGACCTTCGACGTCGCGTTGGCATGGGTGTCCTTGATCGCCAACGCCTTCTCAGCGCGCCGCAGCTCGCCGATGCGGGCCTGAAGCGCCGGCCGGCTCCGGCGCTTCTTCTTGAGAGCGATCTCGGCGCGGACCTTCCACGACGGATCGTCGCTCTGAAAGCCGAGGGAGATCTGGTCCTCGATAGCGAGGATGGCGCCATCGATCTCGTCGAGGATGGCCCGACCCTGCTCGGGGGACTGGATATCCTCCAGCCGGATCTCGGAGCCGTCGCGGAGAAGGATGGTGTTCACCCCGCGGATGTCGCCGGGTTGGTAAGTGCGGAGGTCGCTCACAATCAGAGCCCCCTGCCGTAAGCGTCGTTGGCGTACTCGACCGCCTCCTCAAAATCACCGCGTGAGATCGCACAACGTATAATGACACTTGCCCGTCCGATAAAATCAGATCGATTATTGGGCTGCCGAGATTTTAGTTCTTCAGCAATGAAGTTGCAGAGATGCCAAAGCCGGTCCGCCTCGTCATCTAGAAGACAATCCCCCTTCCCACTCTCGGACGTGGCATGCGTCGTAAGCGCCATGCTTTCAGCTGAGGCATTGAAGGCATCAAATGTCCGAAATAGGTCTTTAAATGCATAATCAGTGAAGTCGGGACGTGTAGGAAGTGTTTTCCCAAAGCCCTTTTGTGCGGGCTCGGTTGGCTCACTTGGCAGAGTAGCGTCGGGCTGAGCACCGAACTGGTCAGGGTATGCAAGGGCATGGAGAGCACTAACGCGAGTTGCAAGCGATGCTGCATCCATCCGGTGCTCCCGCTCAGCGGCGAGCAGGTAAAGCCTTGCGTACTCGACCACTCCGATAGTTCCGGCATCCCGTGCCTTATGGAGGCAGCGCTTCGTCCAGGAAGAGCCGTCGACCCGCCTTAACTCGGGGTAGCCGTCTCGCGCGCTGAGCATAAGCCTATCGGTTTCTCCGCATGCCGCATTGAACATCGCGACTGCCTCGGGCGATCCTGGCTCAGGAAGCGGGTCATAGCTTCGGCTGGGTGTCGTCAGCAGCTTCGTCGCAGCCGCATCGATGTCTCGATCAATAAGTGCAGCTGCCACAAACGTCTGGGCTTCAGACACAGGGGTGCGATCAACGCAATGGCGCTGTTCCATGACTTCATCTCCTTGGGTTGGGTGAAAGCCCTCGCCGGCTATTCAGACCTGCGTGGGCTGCTTCATCACGGGCGCGCCTGATTGCGAGCCCGAGTGATCTCAGGCTGCTAGCGCAATGGCCTCGCGGGTGATGGGAACTGCGGGAGGCGCGGCGCTCAGATGGGTCAGCGCGTCGGCTACGGCGTCCATTGCCTCGCCGAGATGCCAGACCTTGATCTCGTAGGGACAGAACCAGGAGCGCACGTCGCGCTCGAGGCTGGCGACATACCCGGTGAAGGTCACGAGCTGCGCCATCGTCTCGATGGGGGTTCGGACGAAGGCTGTCGTAGCAGCGTCGAAGACCCGTCTGGCCTGGTCGAGTTCCTCGGCCTGTGCCTTCAGTCCGGACGTGCGCTTCGCCGGCACGGTGTTGTGAACAAGCGCAATCAGCTCGGCTTGCGCGGCACGGTGTGTGGCGATGGCTCTATTGACGGGATCGAGCGGGCCGATCTCGGTGGCGCCTTCGAGGAACCGGGCGGCCTCGGCGGCCTCGGCGTCGGCGATGGTCTTGCGGCGGGCCATGGTCAGGCCTCGCAGCCGTAGACGACGTTGCCGACGGCCCAGAGGAGGGCGAAGGCGCATATCGGAAGAAACGGAAGGCTTTGCACGAGCATGGCTTAGCTCCCTCGCTGAGGCGATTGAGGAGTTAAACCATGTGTTGATATAAATATCAATAGGCTCTTTATCTAACGGCGGAAAAATCGCCGGTGCTCAATCAGGGTCCCTACGGGCATCACCTTCCCAGAAGGCGGGACAACAATCACTGGGAATGCATCATTGAGCGGATGGTACTCTGCAATAGTAATACCATCTGCTCTACTAAAAACGGCCTTAAATTTTCGCAGATAATGTCGGCGGCTTTCAAATTCTTGCACTACTACAATATCTCCGTATAATGGCTCAAGTTTGCTATCTATAAATACAATGTCTCCCGGCATGAAATCGGGTTTCATGCTTTCATCGTCAATCTCAAAGCTCATGATCAGATTTTGTGATGGGAAAGTAGCCGCCGCTGCCTCTCCTTCTAAAGCAGTGCGATCTTCTGAATATTTTGGGTCAAAAAATTCATGTGCACGAGAAATCTTTAACGTTTTAACTCTTCTGCGTTCCGGCTTATCTAAATAAGGCTGATGAAAATTATGATCAAATAGCAGCAAACTCATCTCGGTTTTCAGAAATGATGCCAGCATCTTTGCTCGTATTGGGTCTATATAGCTCTTTTCGGTTTCCCATTGCGATACCGCCTGAACGCTAATATTCAACGCATCAGCGATTTGTTTTTGGGTAACCCCTATCTCGCTGCGTCTTGCTTTTAGATTTTTTGCAAACTTTGCGCGCAGATCTGCAAGTGTCAGCTCATCGGTTTTATCCTTGGGGTCAAAGGGATCGAACGGCGTGAAAGGATCGGACATCGTCATGCGCGCATTCTAAAGCGTTGGTTGATTCGATCAATCAATAGGCGGTTGACCTATCATCAATCGTCGGTTTAATGGGCCAATGAGCCAGCGCGACGACGCACTTCTGAGGGCAATTCATGCAGCCGGCAGCGCCAGAGCCCTAGCTAAGAGCTTGGGCATAAGTGATCAGGCCCTATCGCAATGGGTTCGGACGCCGGCACTGCGCGTACTCGACGTCGAGCGCATCTCGAAGATATCCCGGCACGATCTGCGGCCGGACATCTACGGGGCAACGCCGCCCGTCTACGTGCCCGCCCAAATCGCTGACCAAAGGGCTGGCGCCTGATGCTGGTCCTACAGTCCCATCCGCATCAGGGACACGCTCACCTGCCCCAGCAGGGCCGCGGCGGGTGTCCCGTTTGCTATCCTGCCGCGATCATCAAGGCGGTTCGCCAGACGCTCCAGCGTTTCGACGGTAGGCGCGTCGGACAGTACCGCCACGAGATCCGCCAGCATTACGGCAAGGGCGTCCGCAATGGTGTTGGCAGTTACCTTGCCGACGGCGGCGTCTCTCCCGTCGTGAGCATCGATATGGTGCCCGGCTTGTCGTTCGGTCACGGCATCCATGGTCTTAGCATCCTGTTGGAGGGAGTGGGGTTCGCACAGCAGCACTGCGGCGGTGCGACTGGGCCGGGCAGTCGATCATCCTCCCGAGATCACCTCGACGGCCCATCCTTTCGTCTGTTCCGCCAGGGCAGCGAAGGCTCGATGCAGATCGCTCATTGCCACCGGGACAATCTCGGTGGTGGTCACCGAGTCCGCCTCGATGCTGACCCTCACATGCCCCCGGCAGCCAGTACGGCTGAATGCGAACTCGATCTCCAGCGTCTCCCCACCGAGATCGACGTCCAGTTCCCGGTCGATACTCTCCAGCTGGATCTCGAACAGCTCTTCTTCCGGCCTGCCCATCGCTGCCATCCTTCCCCGTCCCTTGGACGTCCGTGTCGGTTGGGGCCTCCCCTCGCTGGGAGGCCCGCTGCCTGATGCTGCTCAAGGACTTCATGCGGTCCGAGGACCTGTCCGACGCGGAGATGGCCGAGAAGATCGGCGACATCTCCGAGTACGGCGTGAGGAAGCTGCGCTTCCGTACCCGTGGCCCCTCGGTGCGGGTTGCCGCCCGTATCGAGGAGGTCACCGGCGGCAGGGTCCGATCGGCAGACCTGCAGCCTTTGACGAACCGCCGCGCACCTGCGGAGGCCGTATCGTGATCGTATCCGCTCGTCCCATCCTGATCTTGACGTCCGCGCTCTCCTGCCAAGGTGCCGCTTCCGTCATTCAATGTCGTCTTCGTGCTCCAGGCTACGGTCTCCACGTCAAACCTCCTCGTCACGCCCATCACTGTGACGAAGGAGCGTTGGGAGATGTCCCAAAAGTCTTGGGAGGGGTTAGTGACCGCTCTTGTTTTTGAAGCTGCCGAGGGCTTGCGCGAACTCGCGCATCCCTTCGGACCGGACGACCGGGTCAAGACACAGATCGCGAGAGCAGCGCGCCGCGCAGGCTTGTCATACTGGCGTGCTTTCGACCTCTGGTACCGCAAGGCGCGCCGTGTCGAAGCGGCCGAAATCGAAGCTATCCGAGCGGCACGTGCGTCGCGCAGCCGGGAGAGATCAGATGAGTTTGCGTGCTTGGCTGCCGAATTCGAAGCGCTTGCGGAACGCGTGTCCCGTCTGGCTGCGCGACCCGCTGGGTCGGATGCTGATGCGCTTCGGTCTCTCGCTATCCGGTCTCGGCGTCTGGCTGAGGGAGAGTGACGAATGACCATCGCCGACGATGCCTACGTCTACGACATCCCCTCTGAGCAGGCTTTGGACCGGCTCATCCGTTGGCACGACCGCCGTGCCAACGGAGACAGCCGGCTCGCCCTAGGCCTTGAGGCTGAAGGCCTCGACAAAGCGGCTGATACCAACCGCCAGCGCTCGGCCGCGCATCGCCAGACCGCCACCTACCTCAAGGCTTTCCGAGAGCGCCAAATGCCACCCAAGGCGGAATTCCGCGACCATCTAAAGGCGACCGCTAGGCCCAAGGCGAGAGTTCGCGCGCCGCCCTAATCCCCGGATCGGCACCTCGCACCAGACAAAACTATTCCAGCAACTCTTCACCGGCTGCGCAGGCAGTTTCCGGAACGGTGGCTCCATGTCTGATCTGAAGTCCAGGCTACCTGCGGACAGGAGCCTCTATAACGCCGCAGACGACAGCCTGCGTGCCCTTCGAGACGACCTGATACGTCGCGCTCGTGCGTCCGGCGACTACAGCATGGTCGTCGACTTCGGCGAACGACTGCTCCGCTACGGATGCCGCTCCATCGTAGGGGCTGCCGGCAACATCGCGGCTGCTGAGCATGCCTACCGAGCAGCCGATGACGCGGTCGCTGCCTCTCTCAACGGGGAGGCCAGATGAGCGTCGTCGCAACAAAATGGGCCAAGCGGCAGAAGGTGCGCACCACCTGCCGGGTCGTACTGACAGCCCTCGCCGACTATGCCGATAAAGCCGGCCAATGCTGGCCGTCACAGGCCACACTGGCATCCGATACTGGGCTGGCGATCCGTACGGTGCGCCTCGTTCTGGCAGAACTGACAGCCGCGGGAGTGATCTCTCGGACGCATCGCGGGAATGGTTCAGGGGGACGCGCATCCGATGTGGTGGTGCTCAACCTGGGCCAGGAATTCGATCTCCTCATAATGGAGCCGGAGCCGCTCGAACAGCCGGATTTTCCGGCAGATGATGCCGGTAAGGTCGAGGGGGGTTACCGGCATATTAAGGTAGGGTTAGCGGCATATGACGGTAGGGTTAGCGGCACCACGTGCCGGGGAAAGAACCTATCAGGAACTACCAAGAACCTAATACCTAGCCGTGATCGAACCTTTCAGGATTTAGCTCAGGGGGAGAGCCCCCCCAAATTGCCCGACCCGTACGGTGACGACGCGTTCGGCCCGGACCTCGGACCCGGCTTGGACCGCAACGGCTACCACCAGCACGATCACGACGAGGAGTTCGCCCGATGAGCCGGGAACTCCGCCCCCACCAGCGGGCCATCGTTGAGCGGCTGCGCCAATCGTTGTCTACGGGTCATCGGCGCCCGATGGTCCAAGCCCCAACGGGTGCAGGCAAAACCGTCGTGGCAGGTGCCATCGTCAAGGGTGCATTGGCGAAGGGCAAGCGGGTTCTGTTCGTCGTCCCGGCCCTGTCCCTGATCGACCAGACGGTGCGCTCGTTCTACGCCGAGGGCATCCACGACGTCGGTGTGATCCAGGGCAACCACCCGATGACGGACGCCACCAAGACGATCCAGGTGGCGTCGATCCAGACCCTCCAGCGCCGGGCGATCCCGCGCTTCGACATTGTCGTGATCGACGAGGCTCACCGCTGGTTCGAGATGCTGGGCATGTGGATGTCGTCGCCGGATTGGGCTTCTGTGCCGTTCGTTGGGCTCTCCGCAACGCCTTGGACGAAGGGGCTGGGAAAGCACTACGACGACCTCGTCCAGGTGACGACGACGAAGGAGCTGATCGAGGCCGGGTACCTGTCGCAGTTCCGGGTCTACGCGCCGAGCCATCCCGATTTAAAGGGCGTTCGGACGGTGGCAGGCGACTTTCACGAGGGGGACCTTGGGAAGGCCATGAACCAGCCGAAGCTCGTCGCAGACATCGTTCAGACGTGGCAGCGCCGCGGCGAAAACAGGCCAACCTTTGTGTTCGCGGTGGATCGGGCGCACGCCAAAGCGCTCCAGAACAGATTCATCCAGGCGGACATCTCCACCGGATACATTGACGCCTACACCAAGCCCGCAGATCGGGAGGCGATCTTCCGTCAGTTCACCGCCGGCACCGTGCGGGTCATCACGAGCGTGGGCTGCCTCACCACCGGGGTCGACCTCGATGTCCGCTGCATCGTCCTGGCTCGGCCGACCAAGTCAGAGATGCTGTTCGTCCAGATCATCGGGCGCGGCCTGCGGACGGCGGACGGCAAGGACGACTGCCTGATCCTCGACCATTCGGACACGCACCTGCGCCTTGGGTTCGTGACCGACATCCACCATGATACGCTCGACGACGGTCGCGAGCGCCAGAAGCGCGATGCGAAGGCACGCGAGGAGGCCCTGCCGAAGGAATGCACGTCGTGCAAATTCCTGAAGCCGGCCAAGGTCGCCAAGTGCCCCGCCTGCGGGTTTAAGGCGGAAAAGCAGAGCAAGATCGAGTGCGACGACGGCCAACTCACCGAGCTGACGCCGGCCCGGTTCAGGGCCAGCACGACGGAAAAGGAGTCGCTGTTCGGCCAGCTCAAGTTTTACGCGAAGCGCCGGGAGTTCTCGGAGGGATGGGCGGCACACAAGTTCCGCGAGCTGACGGGTGTATGGCCCGACCGCTACCACAACGCCCCGCTGGTTGAGCCACAGCCGTTCCTGCTGAACTGGATCAGATCGCGCCAGATCGCCTACGCGAAGGCCAAGGG
>NZ_JAKSYE010000023.1 GCF_022829685.1 Methylobacterium sp. E-045 | reverse complement strand
CCTCGCAGTCCTAGCCTCACAGACGGGTCCTGGCTTCGCCTTGGAGGTCTCCCGCAGCCTTGAGATCCAAGCACCCCCTGCCACTGTCTGGAAGCTCATTGGCGGCTTCTGCGCCATCGCGAAATGGCATCCGATGGTTGAAAGCTGCGCTATTTCGAACAAGGACAGCGATGCAGGCCAGGGGGTCGCGACCCGGAGTCTGGTCGCAGGCGGCAACTTGGGGACCATTGTCGAGGTCGAGACGAGCCGGGACGAAAAGGCGATGAGCTACAGCTACGCCTATGTCAGTGGGCCGCTACCCGTGAAGGCCTACAACGCGACGATCGCCGTGCATCCAAAAGGCAGTGGGTCGACCGTGGTCTGGACCGCGACCTTCGATGCAGCCGGGATGACCGATGCGGAGGCGAAGGCCGACATCGAAGGCGTTTA
>NZ_JAKSYE010000020.1 GCF_022829685.1 Methylobacterium sp. E-045 | reverse complement strand
GCGAGGAGGGAGGCGAGGATGTTGGCGCCGGCTGCGACGAGGAAGACGCCGTCCCAGCTGTTTGTGGCCTGCTGGAGGTAGTTGGCCACGGGCACGAGGAGGGCGGCTGTTCCCTTGGCGGTGTAGAGCAGTCCGGCATTGGTGGCGGCGAACTTGGTGCCGAAGGTGTCGGTGCAGGTGGAGGGGAAGAGGGAGTAGATCTCGCCCCAGGCGAAGAACACGAAGCCGGAGAGCAGGACGAACCACAGGGGGTCGTGGCCCCAGAGGTAGAGCATGTAGATGCCGAAGCCTTCCATGGCGAAGGCGACGAACATGGTGTTCTCGCGGCCGATCTTGTCGGAGACCCATCCGAAGAAGGGTCGGGTGAGGCCGTTGAGGACGCGGTCGATGGTGGCGGCGAAGGTGATGGCCACCATGGTGATGCCCATGATGGTGACGGGCACCTTGTCGACGCCGATATCGGAGGCGATGGGCTTGAGGTTGGCGGTGATCATCAGGCCGCCGGCGCCGACGATGACGAACATGAAGTACATGAGCCAGAAGATCGGCTGGCGGGCGACTTCGCCGGGGGTGTAGTTGCGCCGGGTCTGGATGATGTTGGCGTTGGCGACGACCTCCGGCACCTGGCCCTTCTTGGGGGCGGTGAAGAAGAAGGCCAGCGCGCAGACGACGAGGCCCTGGCCGATGCCGAAGTTGAAGAAGGCGGCCTGGAAGCCGTGGTCGGCGATCATCCACTGGATCGGGGCGACGGTGAGCGCCGATCCGGCGCCGAAGCCGGCGGCGATGATGCCGGCGGCGAGCCCGCGCTTGTCGGGGAACCATTTCAGGGCCGAGCCGACGCAGGTGCCGTAGACGGCGCCGGCACCGATGCCGGCCACGACCTGGCCGAGATAGAACATGTTGAGCGAGGCGGCGTAGGAGTTGATGACCCAGCCGATGCCGCAGAGCAGTCCGCCGAACAGCACGACCACGCGCGGGCCGTACTTGTCCACGAACCAGCCCTCGATCGGGACCAGCCAGGTCTCGAACAGCACGAACAGGGTGAAGGCCCATTGGATCGCCGCCCGGTCGAAGCCGAACTTCTTCTGGATGTCGGGGACGAAGAACGTCCAGCCGTATTGCAGGTTGGCGATCATCACCATGCAGATCACGCCGATCACCAGCTGACCCCAACG
>NZ_JAKSYE010000015.1 GCF_022829685.1 Methylobacterium sp. E-045 | reverse complement strand
CAGGCTGTGTGGGAACTGATTGGAGGCTCCGGTTTGACCGGGGCCTCTTTTGGTATCAGGCGGCCTTGGCCTTGAGGTTGATGGTGCGGAGCAGGTTGTAGGCGAGGACGGAGAGAGCGATCTCGGTGCGGGTGCCCTTGAGATTGCGTGTCAGGAAGCGACCGCCGGCCATCATTCTCTTGATGGTGCCGAAGGGATGCTCGACGGCGCATCGTCTGGCCCGCATCCTCTCGGGCGTGGCCCGCGCGGCCATGCGGTTGAGCGCGTCGTCGTCGAGATGGCGCTCGACGAAGCGCCGCTCGGCCGTGGTGCAGCGGACCTTGAGGTCACAGCCGGAACAGTCCTGCGCGGCATAGGTCACGTGGCGCTTCTTGCGGTGGAGCTGTTTGCGGATCAGGCTGCGACCGCCCGGGCAGACGAGCGTGTCGGTCTCGGGCTGGTAGGTGAAGGCCGTGCGGTCGAACAGGGTGCCGTCGCCCCGGTTGTTGACCGCACGCTGAGGCGGCACGCAGGCCAGGATTCCATCGCGCTCGCAGGCGCTGGCATGCTCGCCGGTACCGTATCCCTTGTCGGCCACCACCGTCAGCGCAGCCAGGTCGAGGACCGTTTTCGTGGCATCGGCCATGGGGTGCAGCTGGCGCCGGTCGGTCGGCTCGTCGGTCACCGCATGATGGACGATCAGGCCGGTCTCGGCATCCACGACGCTCTGCACGTTGTAGGCGGGCGGTTTGGGTCCGGCGCCCTGGCCCATCGGCCGGGCATCCGCCTCGCCCTCGACCAGGGTCGTGCGGTCTTCCTCGTCCATGCGGGCCGCCAGCC
>NZ_JAKSYE010000012.1 GCF_022829685.1 Methylobacterium sp. E-045 | reverse complement strand
GGGCCGTGTTGGCCAGCGAGAGGGCCGAGATGCCGATGGACTGGCGGGTCGACAGGGCCTGGGAGTTGGCGGCTTCCTCGTTGAGGTCCGCGTTCGTCAGGTTGGCCGAGCCGGTGTCGAGGATGTTGATCAGGTTCTTCGAGAAGTCCTGACGGTTCTGCACCACCGAGAGGTTGGAGCCGAAGGTCGAGGACTGGGCGCGAAGCTGGCTGGTGGCAGCCGTGATGGCCGTCAGAGCCTTGTTGATCTCGTCGTCCGACTGGAACCCACCGGTGATCGAGGTGAGGCCAAGGCCATCGGAGTCGAGCTTTGCGCCTTCGATGTTCAGGCTGGACGAACCCGTCTCGTTGAAGGTGACCTTCAAGGAGTTTTCCTTGGCATCGGAGCCCGAGCGGTAAAGCAGGTTGATGCCGTTGTAGCTCGAATCCTTCGCCTGCTGGGTGATCTGATCGAGCAAGGTGTTGAACTGCTTGGCTAAGGACTGCCGGGTTGCGTTCGTCCCGCTAGCAGAGCCTTCGCCACTCGCAACGATAGCCTTGGTGCTAGCTCCGGCGACACCAAAACCGATATCCGTATCACCACCCTTGGATGCATCAACGGTGATTTTTTCAGATGAGCCGGCCCCGGTGGAGGTGATGCTCAGCTTGCCATCGGTATTGGTTACAGTCAACTTACCTTTGAAACCTGTATCCGCATCCAGCTGAGACTGGATTGCGGTAGCAACTTCGTCTCCGGTAACAGCAGTAATATCAGCTGCATCAGCCAAGCTAGCTGCATCCAACTTGATTGTCTTTACAGCGCCAGAACCAAGCTGAATGTTGAAATCCGCCGTAGCAGTCGTGAAGTCGATACCGGTTCCTGCATCTGCAAGGTCAGCAATCGACAGGCCTTCAATTTTTGCGGCGATTGCCCCGTTCTTGGCGTCCGCACCTTTTGCCGACAGCGCAGTCGTGGAAACACCAAAACCAAGGTCGACTTCGTTGTTCGCCGAATTGGTGACTGTTGCCGTTGCGTCCTTGCCAGTCGCGGTCGATGTGAAAACGATCCGACCATCTGTCGTCTTCGAAGCGGAGACCGCGGCCGGGTTCGAGGTATCGTTGGCAAGCTGGTTGTTGATTGCTTTGACCACGTCGTCAGCGGTCGCCTTGCCAACGTTGCTCGTCACGCCGCTCAGCGTGGAAGCGTCAAGAGTGATAGTGGTCGTGTTGGTGCCATCGTTCACGGTGAACACAGCATTGCGGGTACCCGAGAAGTCCTGCGTGCCGTCGGTGGCAGCCGTGGAGGTACCCTGGAAAGAAGTCCCTGCCGAAAGGATTGCGGAAGTTGCCGGCGTACCGCTCGTTACGGCGCTCTTGTCGGCCAGCGCCTGGTTGGCAGTGGACTTGGCCGAATCGACCAGCTTCTGGATCGAGGTGATACCCTGGTTGGCGGCCTGGATCGTCTGGACACCGTTCGAGATGCCGTTGAGGAGCGAGCCGAGATCGCCCGAGCGGCCGGACAGGGACTGCGACGTGAAGAAGCTCGTCGGATCGTCGAGGGCAGAGTTGACCTTCTTGCCGGTCGACAGACGGTTCTGGGTCTGAGTCAGCAGATCGGCCGTACCCTGCAGCGAGAGCAGGTTCTGACGGGTCGCAGCGGTAAGGGTGATGCCGGAAGACATTGATTTTGATCCTTTGGATCTAAGAACCCTCTAATTTCGAAGGCACGTCACCAAGAGCCCGAATTTCCTAACCCGGGATTAAATCAATGCGCTCAGTTCCGAGCCCCTACCTCCTTTCTACCGTATGGTTAATGGATCATTAACCCTGCAAACGTAGCCTTCTGGCTCGAGCGACAAGCTTGTCGAGATGATTCCGTTAGCTCAAAAGGAGTTAAGTAATGGCTTTGAAGCTTACAATCAGGCCAGGGGAAACCGTTTTCGTAAACGGTGCTGAGATTTGCAATTCTGGCTCTGCCACAAGCTTGGTTATCAAAAATCACTGCCGAATACTTCGTGAAAGCGAAATGGTCAGTGAAAGAGATGTATATTTACCGTGTTCCCGGCTCGCATTTGTCCTGCAACAGATCGTGCTTAAAGAAAATCCATTCGAGGAGCTGAACGAGCTTTCGAAACTAGCTATTCAAATATTACAAAAGATGCCTGCAGTGGCTCCTCAGATCCTGGAAATACAAAACCTGCTGAGCGAAAAGAAGGCTCACATGGCCTTTAAGAAGGGAAAAGCTTTGATGGCCCTAGAAGCTGCGGAGTTTGGAAAGGCTGAAGCCAGCTGACAACAATATAACTCAGTAGCTATCGGCTATTAGGACGAGGTGATCGTGGTCGGACGGTGGCGTTTTTTGAGTGAGAAGGTCCAAGCATCTATCCATTGACCGCTGCGGGTCGGAAGCGAATGTCGTAATGCGGCAGGTCGATCAGCATGCCACGGCATTCCTGCGATGTTTCTTCCATTGACATTCGTGCCAGAGCAAAACGACGGAGAAATCAGGCCCGGCGATACGGATCGGACCTGCACAGGGGCACCACCGTGACCGCGTCGGCCAAGCAGTCGTCCACCACCCGTAAGACCGCGACCTGTGTGGCGCCGTCGACGCGGCGTAACAAGAACATCCGACTCTCACCGATCACCGCTCGGGATGTCGAGGTCGTCGAGGACACGGGCACCTTCCGCGATCCCTACGACGCGAGCGCCTTCGTCACCACCACCGTCAACCGCCGCGTTGACGTCCTCGCCGCCGAGCGCTCCGCCGGCCGCATCACGGAAGCGCAGTTCCTGGTCGGCCGCTCACTGCAAGCCCTTTGGGAGAAGCAACTCGGCGTTCGCTCCGGCGGCACCTGGGACAGCACCACGTCCGGCACCGGCCCCGGCTCGCAGGTCGTCTCCCACGCCTTCACCATCGAGGACATCCGGATGCTCGGCCGGATCGAGACCGCGAAGGCGGTCAAGGCCATGAACGAGCGCGCGGCCCGCGTGATCGGGGACAGCGGCGTCCGTTTCCTCCGCTCCATCCTCGCCGAGGGGTTCAGCTTCTCCAGCTACGCCGAGGCCCGCGGGCGCGGTGCCAGCGAGCGCGCTTCCTCCGACATCGCCAAGCGGTTCCGCTGGCTCCTCGACGAGCTGACCGAGGCGCAGCACACAGCCCACGGGCCGACGCCGACGACGCCACAAGATCGGTACTCCGCGCGTGCGGGGGACCTTTAATGCATAGGCAAGCTCGCGCTGTTTTTGCGAGCCCGAACCACTTCCTGCCCGCGCCTGACGTTGATGCTGCATCTGATCGCTTGGTATTGCGCAGGATAAATTGACGCAGGCAACTTCATTCTGCCGTGGCCGAATCACCCTTCGTTGCAACCTGACGATTTGTTGGGTACTAGGCGCACGCATCGTATTATGGATCGCTCGTCAGGAGTTGACGATTTCAGGTTTATGTACACAACAGGTTGATTGAGGGCGATGGACTTCGATATTGCAAGATATGGCAAGCCGGTAGTATTTTTTATACTATGCATGGTCTGTATTTATTACACTACCGGGAATATCGCTCTTTCTCTTTTTGTGGCAATGCTCCCACTTATACTTGGATTAATTGGTATTTTTTCGAATTTTGGATATGTGTTCACTGCGGTCGTGTTCATCGCGACAATACTTCTAGGTGTGCTTCCGGACGATATAAAGTCAGATCTGTCCGAATTCGGCGGAAATATTTTGCAAAACGCAAGAAATCAGATCAAGAGCCGATGAAGGTAAGGGTGTCTGGTTTCTAGGTCAGCGACGAAACCAACCCTTATCTATTAAGTTGACAATTGATAAGGCGGGCGACCTCCGCTCCTACTTTATGTCGGCAGGCTAGGTAGTTAGCGCCATTTTGGTACAATAAACTACTCACGTTTTTCGCGAAAATTAATCGAAAAGGTTGTATCGCCTTGTTGCGGTCGCTGGGCGATAGGCTCCAGGGCCCATGATTTCATGGGCGCACCTCGCATTGGTTCATTATGAGAGGCCGGTGATGGAACTAAATATTGGTAGATTTTTCAAGCCTTTAGCGCTTGCTATAATATGCTTTATATCTGTCTTTTACCTAACAAAAAGCCTTGGAGTGGCGCTGCTGATCAGCCTTGTTCCAATGCTTCTTGGATGGCTGGGCGTAATGGAGAGCTTTGCCTATTCTATCGCTACAATTGTCTTCTTGGCGGCTGTTGGCTGGGCTGTAGTTCCCGCTGGAATTAAATCCGTTCTTTCTGAGAAGGCGGATGAGGCAACCCTCGAGATCAAGCAGCAAATGTCGAAGCCGTAGGTCTACCTCCCATTGACCCGACGGGCAATTCGTTGCAGAAACCCACCGTCCCGAGACGCACGCCCGCAGCCGCAAGGCCCGCGGGCGTTCTCGTTTCCAGACCATCCCCCTAGGCTGCCGTCCCTGCCATCCCGGCAAGTGCAGGACGAACACGGCGGCCGACCTTCAGCACGCACTGCAGACGCTGCGCCGGGAAGGCGCCTGCAAGCCCTACCCGACTTCAAGCGTTCGGGGGTCAGGGTCGCATCAGGAACGCTTCGCCCGGCTGGCCGCTAACGTGTTTGCCGCCGCCGGGACCGTTTCACAGCTCCGACCACGAACCGGCTCAACAGCTTAGGCGTTGAGGCCGAAGACGT
>NZ_JAKSYE010000010.1 GCF_022829685.1 Methylobacterium sp. E-045 | reverse complement strand
GTGACGTTCTGTTCGGCCACCAGGATCGTCAGGCCCTCGTCGCGGTTGAGGCGCTCGACGGTGCGGAAGATCCCCGCCACCACCTGCGGGGCGAGGGCCCTGTAGGGGTCGTCCAGGACGAGCAGGCGCCGGCGGCCCATCAGGGCGCGCCCGACCGCCCCCCTCTTCCGTTCGCCCCCGGAGAGCAACGCCGCGGGCGCCCCCCGCCTCTGCACCAGGCGCGGGAAGAACCGCGACCATCGCGCGCGGTAGTCCCCGATGTCGGCCGCGTCGCCGCCGCCTCCCAGCCCGCCGGTCGCTAGGGTCCTCC
>NZ_JAKSYE010000008.1 GCF_022829685.1 Methylobacterium sp. E-045 | reverse complement strand
CGACTTCAAGCGTTCGGGGGTCAGGGTCGCATCAGGAACGCTTCGCCCGGCTGGCCGCTAACGTGTTTGCCGCCGCCGGGACCGTTTCACAGCTCCGACCACGAACCGGCTCAACAGCTTAGGCGTTGAGGCCGAAGACGTGCGCGGACAAATCTGCCATGATCGGAACCCGATGACGACGGATCGCGAGCAAGCCGAGCGGGTCGCCGACCTTCTCCGCCAGGCCGACCGCCTCCGGGTTCCGGGGCATCGGTACACCGTCGAGCAGTGCATGCAGACGCAAGACGAGCTCCGCGCCGGCCTTCGCCGTCTCTACCGCGACCTGACCGGGACCGAAGTGCCGCGCGAGACCGCGCCGCGCCGTCCGGTCCTCGGCTCTTTTCAGGCTGGTTCGCTCCCCGGCTCCCGCACCGTTGTCGCGTTTCGCGGCCGGCCGAAGCGGGTCGTGGCGACCGCCTGAACGAGAAATCGGAACGCCTGTTTCGGGATTGAGCACGCGAGAGCTCATTTCGTAGCTAAATCCGGGCTTTTTTCCGAAATCACAGACATACCGCTCCATTCGGAAATCCGACTGTTGTAGACTTCCGAAATCTTGGCGGAACCCGGATCGAAATACCATGCAGGGGTCATCTCGTATCAAGCGCCTAAAGGGCCGCTCAACGAAGCAGACCAAAGTAATATCTGACGCAAAGTTGAAGGTTGTTGGATACCTGAGGGTTTCGACGGAAGGTCAGGTGTCGGATGGGCACGGAATCGACGCTCAAGAGCGTGCCGTGCGGGCATTTGCGGAGAGCCAAGGCTACGATCTGGTGGATGTGATCCGCGAGGCGGGCGTGTCTGGGGCTGTCGCACCAGCATCTCGCCCCGGATTCACTCGCGTCTTGGAACTCGCTGAGGAGAACGCCTTCACCGTACTCCTGGTCTACAAGTTCGACCGCCTCGCGAGGAACGTGCTTCACGCGGTGACCACCGTACACGAGATGCGCGATCGCTTCGGTATCGTGGTGCGCAGCGTTACCGAGCCGATCGATACGTCGACGCCGATGGGGGAAATGATCTTCACGGTGCTTGCCAGCATGGCGGCCCAAGAGCGGATCACCATCACCGAGCGCACCATGGGTGGCCGGAAGGAAAAGGCGGAAAAGGGCGGCTTCGCTGGTGGTCGGGCTCCATACGGATACACCCACGATCAGGACCGTCAGCTTGTGATCGTGCCGGAAGAGGCCGAGGTGGTGCGCCGTATTTTCGCAGAGCGTGCCGCAGGTCGGAAGCTGGCTGATATCGCCGACGGATTGAACACCGACGCAATCCCTTCGCCGAAAGGCGGGGCATGGCGCGCTGGCGGCGTCCACTACCTGCTCGACAACCCGAAGTATGCCGGAAACGTCGAGTATCTCTTCCGCTTCGGCGGGGCCGAACAGCACGTACTGAGACCGGGCACGCACGCCCCCATCCTCTGACCACCCCCAACCCGCTTCGGCGGGTTTTTTGTTGGGCATGCGAGGCTCCCGTGACCCAGCGCTACCGCATCGAACTCGCGTCGAGCCTCGACGCTGCGCCGCTGTTCGCCTCACTCGCCGGCACCCGCCTTGTGTGGACACCGGAGCGTGCCGAGGCCGTGGCCTTCGGCGCCTCCGCGCAGGCCTGGGACTTCGTCGTCGCGCAGGCCCTCCCCGTCGTTCGGGTGCGCTGATGAGCCCGCGCGACTTCCTCGTCTGGCTCGACGGCTTCGCCCTCGGCGTCGAGGCCGGCCGCCCGACCCCGGCGCAGTGGGTCGATGTCTTCGCCACCCTCGCCACCGTCCAGCAAGACAAGGACCGGCCGAGCGAACTGCAGATCACCTTCATCCCCGGCGGCGCGGTGCGCACCGATGAGTACACCCTGAGGACCGACGCATGACGCTCACCGCCGCCGCGCTCCTCGATCAGGTCGAGGAGCTGCTCGCCGCCATGGTCGGTCCGACCGTCGCCACTGCCGAGCGGGCCGCCGTCGACTTCGAGGCCTTCGCCACCATCGCGCGCAACCCGCTCCGCGAGCGCATCGCCACCGTCATCGCGGACGAGATCCGCACCCGCTCCGACCAGCGCGAGCACCGCCGCGCGAACATGGTGAGGCTCCGCCCGTGACGTACACCGCCCTGATCCGCCGGCTGCTCGGCAAGCCCGCCCCCCGTCCCGCCAAGCGGCCGGACTTCCCGCCCATGCGCGTGATCCGCCTGGGCCGCGAACTGACCCGTGGTGAGGCCGCCTGATGCCCCGCCTCTGTGCTCTCCTCGTCCTCGCCGGCCTCGCCCTCTCGGCCATGCGGCCGCGCCCTCCCGCGCCGACCGCCTGGGGCTATCCGATCTCGCTGACGGTGCACTGATGACCAACACCGCCTCCCCCTCGCCGCCGCCGGTCAACGATCTGTGGCGCATCCCGGCCATCCTCGCGATCGTCGGCGCCATCGTGCTGTGGGTGCATCTGTTCATCCCGAAGCCGGCGCACGCCGAGACCATCGGCTATCGCATCGAGGCCGAGGCCTGCCGCGGCACGGTATGCCGCCCGCTCGCCGCCTCCCCCCGTGTGTGGGGCGGTCGCTACGCCTGCCAGGGTCGCGCCGCGAACATCGAGCGCTTCGGCCTTCCGGGTGACCCGCGCGTCATCCGCGCCCGCTGCACCGCTATCGACGGGCTGCCCAGCGCATGACTGGATTCCTTGCCGTCGTCCTCGTCTGCGCCGCCGGCATCGCCGGCTCGGACTGCTCGCGCGACAACGCCCTCGACATGCTCGTCCAGCCGGTCGCGCAGGTCACGGAATGTGCGCAGGTCGGCCCGGTGCTGGCCACGCATCTGACCCTGGGCCCGGGCGAGTTCCACAAGGTCGCCTGCGAGCGTCGAAAGGGCTGATGCTTACCCGGCCGCGCCCTCCGGAGGACCTGCTCGGGCCCGACGGCGCATGCACGGCCATGCCGGTCCGGCCCGATCACGACCTGCTCGCCTGGATTCGCGCTACCTTCATCGATGAGGATGCGCCGCTCCTGAACGAGGATCACCTCCATCTGCGCAGCGCGCAGCTTGGGACCCTCTGGTGTGCCGTCCCGAACGCCCGTCAGGGCAACAGCGTCGTCGGCATGTGCGAGACGACCGCGTTCATGGGTAATCGCTGGGCGAAGGCCCGGTTCGAGCAACAGATCACCGGGTGGTTCGGCTCGATGCCGCACTTCCTGCTGACCTTCGACGCTGGCTTTGCCGACCAGTGCGACGACGCCACGTTCTGCAGCCTCGTCGAGCACGAGCTCTATCACGCTGGCCAGGCCAAGGATCGTTGGGGCGCTCCTCGCTTCTCGAAGACGACCGGTCTCCCCGTCTTCGAGATCCGTGGCCACGACGTCGAGGAGTTCGTCGGTGTCGTCGCCCGCTACGGCGTCGGCGCTGCTGCCGGCAGGACGGCCGCCCTCGTCGAGGCTGCGAACCGTGGGCCCATCATCTGCGAGACGGCGATCGCTGGCGCCTGCGGGACCTGCGGCCACAAGCTTTGACGGGGCTTTGACGGGAATGCGGTCATGAGTACCCTCTCCGATGAGGTGAAAACCTTCATCGTTCAACAGCTTGCATGCTTCGATAGCCCCTCCGACGTAGCGAAGGCTGTCAAAGAGGAGTTCGGCCTCGACGTGTCGCGCCAAGCCGTCGAGGGCTACGACCCGACGAAGCGCGCCGGCCGGTCACTCTCCGAGGTGTACCGGGCCGTATTCGATGAGACTCGCGCCGAGTTCCTGACCGATACGGCGCGCATCGGCATCTCGCACAAGGCCGTCCGCCTCCGCACCCTCGCCCGCCTCGCCGAGAAGGCCGAGCGCCAGGGCAACATGGTCTTCGTCGCCTCGCTCCTGGAGCAGGTCGCGAAGGAATGCGGTGACGCCTTCACGAACAAGCGACAGAACGAGGTGAGCGGTAAGGATGGCGCTTCCCTCCTCTCCGGCGGTATCGCCGTCACCTTCATCGACGGTCCCGGCAAGCCGAGCTGAGTTCCCGCGCAAGCTCGCGTTCCTGTTCCAGCCGAAGCGCTACAAGATCGCGAAGGGCGGACGCGGCGGTGGGAAGTCCTGGGCCTTCGCCCGCGCGCTCCTCCTCATCGGGTCCCAGCGCAAGGTCCGCGTTCTCTGCGCCCGCGAGTTTCAGAACTCGACGGCCGACAGCGTGCACGCGCTGCTGAAGGATCAGATCGAGAAGCTCGGACTGAGCCCCTTCTACGAGGTCCAGAACACGCGCATCACCGGCGCGAATGGAACGGAGTTCTCTTTCGAGGGGCTCCGGCACAACGTCACGAAGATCAAATCCTACGAGGGCGTCGACATCTGCTGGGTCGAAGAGGCCCGCACCGTCTCGAAATCCTCGTGGGACACGCTCGTCCCGACGATCCGCAAGCCTGGCTCCGAGATCTGGATCAGCTTCAACCCGGAGCTGGCCGAAGACGAGACCTACAAGCGGTTCATCACGCACCCGCCGACGAACTCGGAAGTCGCGACCATCAATTGGTACGACAATCCCTGGTTTCCCGCGGAGCTGCAGCAAGAAGCGCTAGACCTGAAGGCCCGCGACCCGATCGGGTACGAGACGGTCTGGGAAGGGCACTGCAAGCAGGTTCTGGACGGCGCGATCTACGCGAATCAGATCCTGGCGGCGAACGCTGCGGGGCGATTCTGCAAGGTCCCGTTCGAGCCTGCGGTGCCGGTTCACGCCTTCTTCGATTTGGGCCGCGCCGATAAGACAGCGGTCTGGTTTGCGCAGGTCGTCGGGTTCGAGTTCCGGCTGATCGGCTACTACGAGAATCGCGGCGAGCACTGGGAGCACTACCTCGACAAGCTCAAGGCTTACGAGGAAGAGCGTGGATACGTGTACGGCGAGCTCTGGCTGCCGCACGACGCGCAAAACCAGTTGCTGGCCTCGAAGCGTACCATCGAACAGCAGACGTGGGACGCCGGGTATCGCGCCCGGATCGTCCCGAAGCTGACGATCGCCGCCGGCATCGACGCGGCCCGCCTGCTCTTCTCGCGGTGCTGGTTCGATGAGGATCTCTGCGCCGACGGGCTCCAGGCCCTGCGTAACTATCGCTACGAGGTCGACGAAGCCACGCAGCAGTTCTCGAAGAACCCGCTGCACGATTGGGCCAGCCACGGCGCGGACGCCTTCCGCTACTTCGCGGTCGGGATCGCCGAGCCTCAGGCGCCCGCGAAGCCCGAGACCGGGCCCCAAGACCGCTACGCGCGCATCAGGCGTCGCGCCTCGCAACCATCAGGATCGGCATGGGCGACATGACGGATACCGACGCCGATCGCGGCGCCATGCCCGGCGACGAGACCGCTGCGCGTGAGAGCCAGGCGCTCGATCGCGACGCGCTGGCGAGCAAGCTCAAGGGCTGGTTCCGCGTCGACCGTGATGCGTCCTCTCGGTGGCGCGAAGAGGCGCGCGAGGACTATGACTTCGTGGCCGGCCGCCAGTGGTCCGCTGCGGATGAGGCTGTCCTGCGCGAGCAGGGCCGCCCGCCGATCACGTTCAACCGCATGCTGCCGATCATCAAGGCGGTGGCGGGCTCCGAGGTGAACGCGCGCCTCGACATCCAGTACCTGCCCCGTGAGATCGGGGACGCGGCCAAGAACGAGGTGCTGACCGAGGCCGGTCGCTACCTCGCCGACGAGGCCGAAGCGGAGGACGAAGAATCGGACGCCTTCGTCGACGTCGCGATCACCGGCATGGGCTGGGTCGAGATGCGGCTCGATTACGAACTCGATCCCGACGGCGCCTATGTCGAGGACCGCGTCGACCCCCTCGAAATGGTCTGGGACTCGACGGCGCGGAAGCGGAACCTCGCCGATGCGCGCAGGATCTTCCGTGCGAAATCCATGGACCGTGCCGAGGCCGAGGGGCTGTTCCCCGATGCCGACCCGGCCGACCTCAATGCCGCCTGGGCCGAGGACCGCGACGGCGACCAGCATGCCGGCCTGCAGCCCGGTGATAGCCGCATCGACCGTCCCGGCTCCGCGCAGGAAGGTACGTCGCGGGTGACCATCGTCGAATGCCAGTGGTGGGAGCGTCGCCGCGTCACCGCTGTCAGCGATCCCGGTACCGGCGAGGTGACAGAGATGGATCCGGGCAAGGCGTCCGTCCTCGTGCGCCGTGCCTCTGCCATGGGCATCACCCTGCAGACCCATAGCATCACCAAGCGCGTCTATCGCCGGGCCTTCATCGGCGGGACCGTGCTGGAAGAGGGCGAGGCCCCGGCCGGCGACCGCTTCTCCTACGCCTGCATGACGGGCGACCGCGACCACAACAAAGGGACCTGGTTCGGCATCGTCCGGATGATGAAGGACCCGCAGCGCTACGCGAACAAGTGGCTGTCCCAGACCATGGACATGCTCAACCGCCAGGCGAAGGGCGGCATCCTGATGGAGACGGGCGCCGTCCCGGATCAGGCCGAGTTCGAGGCGAGCTACGCCAAGCCCGGTGCGGTGACGTGGGTGGCCGACGGCGTGCTGAACAGCGGTCGGATGAAGCCGAAGGAGCTGCCCCAGCTGCCCGCCGGCCATTACCAGCTCATGGAGTTCGCGATCATGTCGATCCGCGATTCCTCGGGCGTGAACCTCGAACTGCTCGGCCAGAAGCAGCAGGAACAGGCCGGGGTGCTGGAGTATCAGCGCAAGCAGGCCGCGATGACGATCCTCGCCACCCTGTTCGATTCCCTGCGGCGCGCCCGCAAGCACATCGGCCGGGTGCGCCTCTACTTCATCCAAAACTTCCTCTCGGATGGGCGCCTGGTGCGCATCGTCGGTGACGGTGCCACCCGTGTCATGCCTCTCCTGCGCGACCAGACCATCGGCGATTACGACGTCATCATCGACGATATGCCGTCCTCGCCGAACCAAAAGGAGGTGATCTGGTCGACGTTCACGAGCGTCTTCCCGGTCATCAAGGACATGATCACTCCGCAGGTCCTCCTCGAGGTGCTGCCCTACTCGCCGTTCCCGGCCTCGTTCGTCGCCAAGATGCGCGACCTGCTCGCGCAGGCTCCGACTGATCCGCAGGCCGAGCAACAGCAGCAGGTCGCCATGCAGACCGCCGTGGCGAAGATCCAGGACCTCACCGCCGGCGCCAACCTGAAGCAGGCCAAGGCCGAGCGGGAATCGGCGCTGATCCAGCACGACCACATCGATGGCTTCGCGAAGGTGGCGGCGATGGCCGCTCCGCCCGCGCAGCCCGCCAGCCAGCTCGCGGCCTGATTCCTATCGCCCGGCCGGCGGCGTCATGCCGGCTTTCGTACCCTTCACGTCACGAGGATCCCCATGGACAACGAGACCACCAGCACCGCTGACAGCGGCGACTCTTTCACGGCTGAAGAGCAGGCCGCCTTCGACGCCTATGCATCCGGTGAGCCCGCTCCCGAGGCCGCTGCCGCCGATGCACCCGTCGCAGGTGGCGAAGTCGCCCCCGAGGCTGCCGCTGCCGCTGTGCCCCCGGCTGCCGCTGCTGCTCCCGGCGATGTCGTCGATACCGACGTCGAGGAGGGCGACGCCGATCAGAACAAGGGCAAGTTCGTCCGGCATGGCGCCTTCCACCAGGAGCGCGAGCGCCGCAAAGCCGTCGAGCGCGAGCGCGATGAGGCCCGCCTCCAATACGCCCGCATGGAAGAGCGGCTGAAGGTCCTAACCGAGGGGGCGAAGCCTGCTCCCGCCGCCACGCAGGCCGCTCCCGAGCCCGAGACGCCCCCGGATCCGAACGAGGACATCTTCGGCTACGCAAAGTACCTGGAGAAGCAGATCCAGGACATCCGCACCGGTCAGACCCAGATGACCGAGGCCCAGCGCCAAGCGCAGGAATCACAGGCGCAGGAAGCCCAGCGCGGCGAGGTCATCAACAGCTACCGCGGCGACGTTCAGCGCGTGATGGCCACGCAGCCTGAGTTCGCGCAGGCCTATGAGCACCTATTCCAGGGCCGCATTGCCGAGCTGAAGGTCTACGGCATGTCCGAGGCCGATGCGGTGAAGGCGGTCCGTGACGACGAGTTCGGCCTCGTCCAGGCCGCCATTGCCGCCGGTCAGTCGCCGGCCGAGCGCATCCTGCAACTGGCGAAGGTGCGCGGGTTCGCTCCGAAGCCTGCCGAGGCCGCAGCTGCACCGGCCGAGAGCCCGGCGGAGAAGGCGGCGCGTGTCGCCCGTGGTCAGGCTGCGAGCAAGTCCCTGTCGGCCGCCGGTGGTGCTCCGGCTGGTGAGCTTACCCTCGAGATGCTCGCCAACATGTCGGAGGCCGAGTTCGAGAAGGTCTCGGCGCAGAATCCGGCGCGCGTCCGCGCCCTGATGGGAGGCTGAGACGATGACGCCCTTCAAGCCCGCCGACGCCTCGACATCGTTCATGCCAGTGTCGACCACGGCGGCGACCAATCGGACGGCGCTGAAGCGATCCGGGAACGAGAACACGCACGTCCGGCTGTTCAACGCCGGCAACACCCTCGTCTTCCTCCGCTTCGGAGACGTGACCGTGTCGGCCTCGGCCTCCGACTTCCCGCTGCCGGCCGGGGCCGTCGAGGTGATCGACATCGGCGCCTGCTCGCACATGGATGCGGTCACGGCCTCCGGCTCGTCGTCGGTCTACGCGACTTGCGGCAAGGGGCTCTGAGCCATGGTCGTCTATCCGGGAACGAAGGGCGTGGCTGACATGGTCGCGCAGGCCATGGCCAGAACCTCGACGATCCTGGATGGCGTATTCACCGTCGACACGCTGCCCGATCCCGCGGCGAGCCTCGATCGATACGCGCGGGTGACCGACCTGTTCGGCACCACGCGCGACCTGGTGCTCGCGGCGCAGACTGCCGGGGTCGCCTACTGGAAGCCGGTACGCCCGGTCTTCGCTGCCAAGCAGACCGTCGCGGCAGACATGACGCTGACGGCGCTGAAGACGCCCTCGGTGCTGCTCCTCGACGGCAACGTTCCGCTCGGGACCACGCGCAAACTCACCCTGTCGAACTCGCTCGCCTTCCCGGGCGCCTCGTTCCGGCTGAAGCAGCGCAACACCCTCGGCAGCATCCTGGGCTCGCTCATGGTGCTGAACGTCAACCTCAGCACGCCCGTGTCGCTCCTCACCGGCGGCACGCAGGAATTCATCTTCGACATGGCGGACGGCTGGGTCCAGGTCACGTAGCGCTCCGCGCCGTGCCCGCCGGTCGTCCTCGCTCCTCGCCCCGCGCGAGATGACACGAGGCTCTCATGATCAAAGCTCTGGGCGGCGCTTCCGGCGTCCTGAACAACTTTACGGCTGTCGCGCCGCCGTCCGTGACCGATGACGCCACGCAGGGATATGCGGTCGGCTCGATCTGGTTCATGCCGAGCACTGGCGAGATGTGGCGTGCCCGTTCCGTCACTACCGGTGCTGCACGCTGGGTAAAGAACGATACAGCCGACCATCCCGGCTACATCGCCGGCAAGTATTACCTTCCGTTCGGCATGGGCGGATCGGTGACGGGCGCGATCATCGCAGCTGGTCTCGCGTCGTTCGGCTTCGGTTCGATCAAGCAGCGCATCACCATTTCGCAGCTGGGCGCCCAGGTCACGGCATCCTCTGCCGGCGGCAACTTCCAGATGGCGGTTTACGCACACAACCCCCTTACGGGGATGCCGAGCGCGTTGATTGGCTCGACGTCCTCGGCGACGACGGCCGGTACCAATCTGGTCAACGCTCCGCTCTCCGCGAACATCCAGTTGGAGCCAGGTCAGTACTGGTTCGCCCTCGCCTGCGATAACATCACGGCAGCGTTCCTCGGCGTCGGCGGAGCATCTACCGCGTTCGCTGCCACTATCGGCAGCGCGACCGGGGCTATCACCAACTCGTCCTCTGGCCAGTTGGCCGCTCTGACGTCCCCGATCACCTTCGGTACGTGGCCCACGGACGGGTCGCAGATGGCCTTCACGCCGAATGCGGCACGATCCCCGATGATCCAATTCCTCATCGCCAGCGTGCCGTGAACGAAACCCGCTTGACCCGACGGGCAATCTCCGCGCATTAGCTATCCGTCGCGAGACGCGCGAGCCCATCCGGGCCCCGCCCTCTCGTTTTTCACTAACTCCCCGATCCGACGCCCGTCCGAAGCCCGCATCTCGCGGGCTTTTTGCGTTCGCCGGCCCGGTTCGCCTGATCGCACGGCACGCGATCCGCTTGGCCTCGTCACGGTCTTCGCCTGATCCCCGGCAAGGATCCCGTCCGACCACCGTCCCCAGCGGCTCATGGGGCCCGGCTTCCGTCCGCGCGGCGACGTACAGCCCGCACGAACCCCTCTCCCCACGGACACAAGCCCAGAAGGCACCCCCATGTCTTACACCGCGTATGGCGTGAACGACGCCATGGCCATCAAGCTGTGGTCGAAGAAGCTCGCCACCGAAGCCAACAAGTCGATCGACATCGACCCGCTCATCGGCGAGGGCGACGGCTCGATCATCCAGGAGAAGACCGAGACCAAGAAGGGCAACGGCGACCAGGTCACCTTTGGCCTGCGCATGCAGCTCAAGGGTGACGGGTTCTCCTCGTCCGACGTTGCCGAGGGTAACGGCGAGCAGCTCGGCACCAACTCCGACAAGGTCACCATCGACGAGCTCGGCCACGTCGTCGGCGTGAAGTCCGAGAATACGATCGACGCCCAGCGCGTGCCGTTCAACCTGCGTGAGCAGGGCCGCGCTGGTCTGGCCGACTGGTTCCAGACCCGCAAGACCGTGTCGTTCTTCAACCACGTCTGCGGCTTCACCCCCGTGAACGGCCTGGCCAACGGCAAGAAGTTCAGCGCCAACAACGCTGTCACCGCCCCGTCCGTCGGTCGCGTCTTCCGCCCGAACGGCCGCGCCAACGATGCCGCCCTCGTCGCCGGCGACATCATGACCCTCGACCTCATCGACAAGGCCGTCGAGCTCGCCAAGACCGGCGGCTCCACCGGCAAGGTCATGATCCGTCCCATCGTAGTCAACGGCCGCAAGGTCTACGTGATGTACCTGCATTCGACGCAGGTCACCTCGCTGCGGACCAACACCGCTGCCGGTCAGTGGCTCGACATCCAGAAGGCCGCGATGGCCGGGATGGAATCGTCCAAGTCCCCGATCTTCTCGGGTGCGCTCGGTGAGTACAACAACGTCGTGCTCCGCGAGGCGCAGGACGTCACCGCCGGCGTGTCGCCGGACGGCAAGTCCGCCGTTCCGCTCACCCGTCGTGCTGTGCTGCTCGGCGCGCAGGCTGCGACCATCGCCTACGGCAAGGCCGGCGGCGAGACCCGCTATCGCTGGAACGAGGAACTCCTCGACCACAAGCGTAACCTCGAAGTGTCGGCCTGGGCGATCTGGGGCATGAAGAAGACGACCTACAATGGCGACGACTTCGGCACGATCGTCATCCCGACCTACGCGAAGCCCGCCGACGCCGCCTAAGCGGCCTCTCCTGTCTGAACCGGTGCGCGGGGCCTGACGGCTCCGCGCCTTCGCCTCAACCCCCACCCTGAGAGGGCCCGACATGGCCACCAATACCGCCCCCGTGCGGCCGTCCGCTCGCGAGCTGCGCGAGCAGGTCGTCCAAACCGTCCGCCGCACCGTCACCTTCAACGACGGCGCGTTCACCTTCCCGGCCTCCCTACCCGACGGCGCCCTGATCAGCCGCACCCTGGTGCTGATCGAGACCGCCTTCTCGGCCGGCACCACCCTGCTCGTCGGCTCGACCGTCGGCGGGAATGACATCGTCGCCGCGGCCGACTCCGCCGCGACCGCCGCCGGTGCCAAGCGTCCCGACACCGGCAGCCTCAAGGGCCGCCTCGTTGGCGATACCGTACTCTACGGCACCGTCACCGGCACCCCGACCGCCGGCGTCGCCACCATCGTCATCGAGTTCGTCCCGAACAACGACGGCTGATGCTGACGGCCTCGTGGCTGCATTTCGCGGCCTGCAACGTGGCGGCGGAGCCCAGTGCCCCGCCGTCCTTTCCTCCGCCCACCGATTCGAGGCCCGACGATGCCGAACGCGCAAGGGAAACCGACGCTCGGCGACCTCATCGACGAGATCGCGGGCGACATCTCGCGAGCGGATCTCGACCTGCAGATCGGAAACGCGATTGACCGCGCCATCCGGCACTACCAGCCGGAGCGGTTCTTCTTCAGTGACCAGATCCTGACCTTCGAGACGTTGGCCGGGGTCGACGTTTACGGTCGCGGCGACGCCGCCGATATTCCGGACCTGCTTGCCATCGACAGCGCGGTTCGGATCGAGAACGGTCAGACCTATCCGCTGTCCCGCATCGCGGAAGCCTCCATCGAGCGCCGCGACGATCCGGCGAGCTCCTCGCAGCCCTGCGCTTACTCGTATTTCGACCGGTCCATCCGGCTGTGGCCGATGCCGTCCGCATCCTGGACCATCCGGCTCGCCGCCCATGTGCTGGTGCCGGCGCCGACCGGGGGCGATGACACCTCCCCCTGGGTCAACGAGGCCTCCGACCTGATCGCAGCCCGCGCGAAGAGGCATCTCGCCATGAACGTCCTGCGCGATCCTGCTCTTGCGCAGGCGCAGGATGTTCTCGCCTCCGAGGCTTTCCGGTCCCTCCGGGGCCGTTCCAACCGCATCGCCTCGACCGGACAGGTCCGAGCCTACAACCTCTAGCCTGGAGCCGCCCGCATGGCCGATCTCGCCCGCATCACCGACTATCAGTCGCTCCTCGCCAACGTCGAAGCCTACCTCGTCCGTGACGATCTGCAGGCCTTCGCGCCGACCTTCATTCAGATGGCCGAGGACCGGTTCAACACCGACCTCAAGGTCGTGGACATGCACAAGGCGACCGGGGACGTGACCATCGTCGACGACGGCGTCGACAAGCCCGCCGATTTCATCGATTGGGTCGCCGTCCGCTGGAAGCCCGTCACCGGCTCGCTGCAGCGCCCTCTCTATCTCGCCTACCGTGAGCCCGACAGTCCCGAGTTCCGGAACCGCCACCGCCCAACCGGCGTGCCACAGTTCTATACCGTGCTCGCCGGCCGCGTGGTCCTGGCCCCGCCCATCCCCGGCACCGTGAACCTCACCTATTACGCGCGCCTGCCTGCGCTCACCGCCGCGGCGCCGACGAACTGGCTCATCACCAAGGCGCCGATGATCTACCTCTACGGCACCCTGCTCGAGGCGATGCTGTTCCAGAAGGATGAGGATCGCGCGGCTCAGTGGTTCGGTCTCCTCGACAAGCGCCTCGCCGCCGTCTTCGGTGCCGGCGATACGCAGAAGACGGCCCAGCGGACCGGCCGTGTCGCCGTCGACGCCGCTGAAGCGAACGCCGCCAAGAGCACGAACTAAGCATGGCCGACGCCGTCCAGCCCGCACCCCGCGTCGCGCTGGCGGCGTTCGCGCCTGACATCGCTTCGACCGATGCCAACGTGTCGGCCGTCGCCACGAACACGGTTCCGCGCGCCGATGGCTGGGGGCCGTTCGCCTCTCCATCGCCGATCTCGGTCCCGCTGCCGGCCGATTGCCTCGGCGCGATCGCAATCAACTCCCCGGCCTACGGCTTCCCCATCTACTTCGCCGGTACCAGGACGAAGCTCTATCGCTACAACCTCGGCTCGACGGGCTGGGATGACGTGTCGAAGGTCGGCGCGACCTACAGCGTGCCGCCGGGCGATTACTGGTCGTTCGCGGTCTATGGCGGGCGCCTCCTGGCGACCACGCTGGGAACGTCGGTCCAGGTGATCGACATCGACACGGGCAAGAAGTTCAGGGATCTCGGCGGCAACCCTCCCCGCGCACGCCACATCGGCGTGGTCGGCGAGTTCGTCGTCTTGGCGGGCCTCGCCTCCGATCCGAACGCGGTGGATTGGTCGGACCTCGGCGACATCGAGTTCTGGCAGCCCGGTGTTGGCGGCGGGCACACGTCCGACCTACAGATCTTCCCCGATGGCGGGGCCGTGACGGGCTTTGCTGGCGGCGAGTTCGGGATCGTGTTCCAGGAGCGGGCTATTCGCCGGATGGTGTTCTCGCCCGGCTCGGCCGAGGTGTTCGGCTTCGACGTCTACGAGGAGAATCGCGGCGCCATCGCTCCGTGGTCCCTGACCAAGGTCGGCCCGCGCGTGTTCTTCATGGACCGCGACGGATTCTTCATGTTCCAGGGCGGCACTTCGGTGCCGATCGGCGTCGGGCGGGTGAATCGTTTCTTCGCTGGCCGGGTCAACCCGACCCAGGTCGCTTCGGTCGTCGCGATCCGCGATGCCACCGGGCCGCGCGTGCTGTTCGCCTATCGCAGCCTCACGGCCGATGTCGCCGATCCGACACTGCTCGATGAGGTTTTGCTCTACGACTGGCTGCTCGACCGTTGGTCGTTCGTGAGGATGCCGGTGCGCTTCGGGCTCACCGCTGCAACGCCGGCCGTATCGATCGACAACATTCCGGGTTCGCTTGACGATCCGGGACAGAAGTCGCTCGATGACCCCTCTTATGCCGGCGGCGCCCCGAGCCTCGGCATCATCACCGGCGACAACCGGCTCGCCCTCCTCACCGGACCCGCCCTCGAGGCGACCTTCGAGACGGCGGAAGCTATGATCTTCCGTCCCTACCGCGCCTACGTCGACGGCATCCGCCTCGACAGCGATGCCGACGATTGGCGCGTTTCGGTGGCGGGCCGCGAGAGCACGGCACAGTCGGCGCTGGTGGTGTTCAAGCCTGAGACCCGTCCGACCGTCGAGCGCGTGGCCCCGTGCCGCTCCTCGGCCCGCTACCACCGGGCTCGCATCCGCATCCCGGCCGGTACCGCCTGGAGCTTTGCCACCGGGATCGAGCCGCAGGCCCGTCGCGAGGGGATGCGATGATCGTCCCGGGCAAGAACGAGACCCGGCTCGACCGGATCATCCAGGCCATCGCCGAGATCGCCACCGGTGGATCGAACGCGGTTGGCAAGAGCACGATCGTCCTCGCTCCCGGCAGCGATGAGACGGCGGTGACCGATCCTCTCTGCACCGAATCCTCGCTTGTCGTGTCGGTGCCGATGTCGGCTTCCGCATCTGCTGCGAGGGTGTTCCTGAAATCCACGGCGCGCGGTTCGTTCGTGCTCGGGCATACCGTGTCCGACGCCGAGGACCGCTTCGTCCGCTACGAGATTCGGCGCCCCTGATGCGGCTTCACCCCGTCGATCATGCCGACCTCGCGAGTGCGTGGCCGCTGGCGGAGCCGTGGCTCGCTCGGGCGTGTGCGCGACCTGGCTGTGACCTGTCGATCGAGGATCTGCACCGCCTCGTCGGCGCAGAGGCCGCCTTGCTGGTGATGATCCTGGGCGAGGACGGTGCGCCGATCGGCGCGGGAGTCACGCAGGTGCGTGAACTCGCCGATGGTGGTCGGTCCTGCTGCGTCCTGGCGACCGGCGGGAACGATGTCCGGCGCTGGCGCGAGATCATGGCTCAGATCGAGGCCGGCGCCGCGCGCAACGGCTGCGAGCGGGTCGAATTCGTTGGCCGGGTCGGCTGGGCAGCCCTGCTCCCCGATTACCAGGTCGACGCCTATTACTCGAAACAGCTGCAGGTGGCCTGATGAGCGGCGGATCGAAGACCACTACGACCACGCAGAATACCAAGACCGATCCGTATGCCGCGGCGGTCCCGTCGCTGCAAAAGATCATCGATGCCGGCAACGCGGCGTTCGATTCCGGCGTCGGCTCGCAGGTCTACACGGGGGATCGCGTTGCCGGGCTCGGGGCGACCACGCAGGCCGGCCTCGACAGCATGAAGGCTAATGCCGGCGCTACCGCTGGTACCGCGCAGGCCGGCAACAGCTTCCTCGGCGGTCTTCTCGGCAACGGCGGGGCGACCAGCGGCACGCAGGGCGCTACCTCGCAGCTCGCCGGCGTGAAGACCAACGTCGACACGTCGGGTGTCGCCTCGGCCGCGTCGAAGCTGTCCGATCCTAACAGCCTCGCCCAGACGACCGGTGCGGCGCTGGCCGGCGGCGCTTACGGCACCGATACGGCGACGATGAAGGCCCTCGCCGACAGCGTCGCGAATGGTCCATCGCAGGCGAAGACGTCGCTTCTCGATGTCGCCAACGGGAAGTATCTCGGCGGCGCGAACCCCTACCTCGACGACATTCTTGGCCGATCGAGTGCGGAAGCCGCTTCGAAGGTCGGTCAGCAATTCGCGGCGTCCGGCCGATACGGCTCCGGCCGGTTCGCCGCTGCTACGGCAGACGCGGTCTCGAACGTCGAGACTCAGGCCCGCTATGCCGATTACGAGGCCGAGCGGACACGTCAGGCGCAGGCGGCCACCGCCATCGACGCCGCTGAGAACGCGCGGGCTGGGACCGCCGGCAGCCTCTATCAGGGCATCGCCGGTATCAACACGGGGAACGGCAACCTCGCTGCCACGGGCGCGAACCTCTCGCTGAACGCGAACCAGGCCGGACTTGCCGGCGCCAATGCACTCGCGGCCCTGCAGGGCTCGAACGCCGACCGCTCGCTCACGCAGGCTGGTGCGCTCCTCTCCGGGGCACAGAGCGATCGCGCTGCCGGTCTGGCCGGTCTTGGTCAGGTCCAGACCGTCCAGGATAGCCTTCTGGCGCCGGGGCGGACGCTCGCGTCGATCGGCGCTGTGGAGGACCAGGTGCGCCAGCAGCAGCTTGCCGCCGCGCAGGACGTCTGGAACGAGCAGCAGGCCGCGCCCTGGCGTCAGGTCGGGCTTCTCTCCGGTGTTGCTCTGCCGGTCGCCGGCGCAGGCAGCACGTCGACGGGGACGACGGAGCAAAAGACCCCGCAGCCCAGCCTTCTGCAGCAGCTGCTCGGCGGCGGGCTGGCTATTGCCGGCACCGCATCGAAGTTCATCTAAGGATCGGCCGTCATGAGCGCAGGCATCCCCTACGGCCTTCCGACCGACCTTAGCCCGGAAGATATGGCCCGCCTGTTCGGCAAGGCTCCGATGGGTGCGCCGCAGTCCTTCTCAGGCACTTCGGGCACGGTCCAGCCGGAGCCGCAGGCGCCCGCCCCTGCTCCGCTGGCCCTTCGCGTGTCGCCGCGTCCAGCGTCCGTCGAGCCTCCTCAGGCCGGCGGGCCGGTTCTTCCGGATTTCAAGCCGGCCGACCTCCCTGCCGGCGCGTCCCCCTCTGTACCGATGGGGTTCCGCCCTCCGATGCCTCCGCCTCGCCCGTCCGACATGCCGTCCGCCGATTCGGCTCCCGTCGCTGGCACGATGCCGGCTCTTGCCGCTGCCCCCGCTGCAGCGCCCGGGGTCGATGGCGGTTTTGATTTCGGAGGTGCTCTGAAGCGTTTTACGGATCGTGGTGGTGGAGACCTGCTCGTTGGCCTCGGCACCGGGCTCATGTCGACGCATGGCTTCGGCAACGGCCTCGCCGCCGGCTTCCAGAACGCGCAGAAAGCCGAACAGCAGCGCGCCGTTACCGGGCTCGCGCAGGCGGAGCTCGGGATCAAGCAGCGCAAGCTCGCACAAGAAAACGCGGCGCTCGGCGGGAACGCCTCGATCATCAAGCGGGCCTTCCCGAACCTTTCCGAGGCCGAGGCCATTTCCGCAGGCTCGAACAGCGGACAGGTGACGGAGGCGCTAAGGATATTGCGCGACCCGAACCATGGCACGGGCGTCCCGGCCGGGTATCGCCAGCGCGCCGACGGCCAGGGCTACGAGCCGATTCCCGGCAGCGAGGCCGACCCGGCGACGAAAGAGGCCCTCGCCGCCGCCGCAGCGCGCGGAGCAGCCTCGGGGAAGCCGGACGAGACCTTTACCCTGATCCCCGACGCGGAGCGCGCCACGCTCGGCCTGCCTGCCGGCTCGTACCAGCGGGACAGCAAGGGCAAGGTTTCCGCCGTGAACCCGACTGGCACCACGATCAACATGGGAGCCGAGAAGGCGCAGGACGCCACAGTTGGGAAGGGATACGGCGAGTATCAGCTCGACCTCGCCACGAAGGGCCGAAACTCGGCCTCGACCCTCAACACCCTGGCGCTGATGGAGCAAGCGATGAAGTCGCCGGGCTTCTACTCTGGCGTCGGCGGCGAAGGGGTGAAGCGCGCAAACCAGTTCCTCGGCGCCCTCGGTGTCAAGGATTCGAAGGCGGCCTCCGCTGCCGAGGTGTTCGATGCGCTCTCGAACAAGGTAGTGCTCGACGGTCTCGGCGGCTCACTCGGTCCCGGCATCTCGAATACCGATCGCGATTACATCGCCCGCACCGCTCCGACCCTGGCGCAGTCCGAGCAAGGCAACCGCGACTTGATCGGCGTCGCCCGCGCTCTGGCACAGCGCCAGCAAGCGGTGTCGAAGCTGGCCCGCGACTATGCGGGCCGGAACGGCGGTCGCCTCGACTCGGGTTTCGATCAGGCGCTCGACGAGTTCGCGACCTCGAACCCGCTGTTCCCGCAGGCCCGCGCCGGTGAGGCTGCCTCTGCCCCGAAAGAGCCGCCGCAGGGTGCTCCTCAGGGCGCCCGGCAAGCGCGGGACGGCAACTGGTACGCTCCCGACCCGAGCCGTCCCGGCAAATACCTGAAGGTTCAGTGATGCAGCTCGTCCCGGTCGATCACGATCCCTTCGCGGATGCTGCTCCGGCCGCGCCGAAGCTGATTCCCGTGGATCACGACCCTTTTGCCGAGCCCGGCAATGACGGAAGAGAGAGCGGTGTCGCCAATGCGACCGCCCGCGGAATCGTCAACGGCCTGCCGGTCGTCGGCCCCTACGTGCTCGGCGGGATCGACCGTGCGGACGCCGCCGTGCGCTCGCTGACCAACGATTCCCGCTACTCCGACGAGCTCGCGAAGGCCACGAGCTACGGCGAGAAAACCGCAGCTGAGCACCCGTGGGCGAACACGGCTGGCGAAATCGCGGGCGGTGTCGCTGGAACCATTCCACTCGTCATGGCAGCCCCAGCGGCGTTCGGCGCGGGGGCTGGTGGCCTCGCTGTTCGAACCGGCGCGTCTCTGCTTTCTGGAGCTGCGCTCGGTGGTGCCGACTCTGCCGTTCGAAGTGGCGGCAACGTCGACGCTATTCGAGATGGGACCCTTATTGGAGGCGGCCTCGGCGCTGCCGGCCCCGTGGCGGGCAAGCTTGTCGGCAAGGTGGTCTCTGCCGTGCGCGGCGGCGCGCCCGGAGAGGGCGTGCTTCGCGAGGCCGTTGAGGGGCTGTCGGAGGCGGAACTCGCCTCGGCGCAGCACATCATCGATCAGGGTCGCCAGCTTCCCGGTGGCGGCGTCGGCGTCACCCTGGACGAGGCCCTGAACCGCGCGACCGAGGGCCGGGCCGTGCGCGCATCCCAGCTCGCGCGCGTCGTCGCCAATTCCGGCGGCGAGGGTGGCCGGCTCATGAACGAGTTCTATGCCGCCCGCCCGGCCTCGATCGATAATGTCGCCCGGTCGGCCTTCGACGCGATCGGCCCGCAGAACCCTGCGCCGTCCGGCCTCGGCTTGGACCTTCAGTCGGCGGCCCGTGCCGGAGTGGCTCAGACCCCTGAAGGCATGGCCCTGGCGCAGGCACGCGCCGCGGTCGGCCCGCGTGTCACGGACGATGCAGCCGGCCGGGTGATCCAGCCGGAGATGCGTGGCGTGGTCGACGCCCGCGAGGCTGCCCGTAAAGCGCAAGCCGATATTGATTACGCGGCCGCGCGGAACGCGCCAGAGAACGCCGGCATCGAACGCGCTGTTCAGGTGGAGCGCCCGGGAGAGCCGATCGTCACGCAGCCAGCGTTCTCGCGTCCGCAGTTCGAGGCCGGTGCGCCGCGCCCTGCTGAAGCCTTCGAGCGGCCCAGCGCGATCGGGGACGATCCGAACGGCGTCAGCCTCGCCCGCTTCATCGCTCAGAACGGCGGCCTGCGCCTGGATGGGGATGCGGCGGCGACTGATCTGCATCGCTTCATGGTGCCCGGCATCGGCAAGGTCGCGCGTCCGGACGGCAAGGGTCTCGACAATTTCTGGCGCGAGCGGCTGATCGAGGAGGGATATTTCCGTCCCGATGCCGATGGCGGCATGGCGCGTGACATCTCCTCAGAGCTGTTGCGCAAGCTGCAGAACGAGCAGCGTGGTGTGCCCTCTTACCCGCTTGATAGCGCCGGCCGTCCGAAGGGCCGCGCTGCCAGCGGACAGGCGGCGGACGAGTATGCGAACGCCCGGTCGCTGGCGGAAAGCCGCTTCGACGAGGATCTCGCCCGCGTCGAGGTCGATCCGAAGGGCATTCACCCGGACATCCGCGAGCGCGTCGTCGGCGCCCTGATGCGGGGCGAGGAGACTGACCCGCTCGCCGCCTACGAGCGCACGGTCGGCGCGATGAAGGGACCGCTCGACCCCTACGTGAAGTCGACGACCATCACCGAGACGATTCCCGACATCCGGTTTGGGCAGGTGAACCCGCAGCCGGCCCTCGACGCGATCGCCGAGCAGAGCCGCTTCGCTAAGGGTGATGTACGTGGCGCCCTCGGCAACACCCGCAAGGATCTCTACGAGCCCGGCGGGGCGCAACTCGACATGTCGGTCGAAGGCAACCTGAAGGCTCGCGAGCGTCTCGACCACCGCATCGAGACCGCGGTTCGGGACGGCGACGCCTCGCAGGTCCGCGACCTGCAGATCTCGCGCGGGGCCCTTGATGCCCAGCTTAAGCAGGTCCCCGAAGTCGCGACGGCCGACGCGAACTTTGCCGCGAACTCCCGCCCGCTCGAACCCTTCGCCCCCAACACCCCGCTCGGCCGTGTCGTCCAGCAGGATCCGCTCACCGGCCGGATGGCAACGCCGACCGAACAGGTTCCGACGCACATCCAGGGTGCATCGGCGGCCCGCGAGTTCCTGGCGAACGCAACGCCAACGGCCCGTCAGGCCTACGAGGGCCGCGTCGCGACGAAGATCCTCGACGGTGCCTCGGACGCACGCGGGAACATCGACCCGGACAAGCTCAGCGTGCTCCTGCGCGATCAGGCGGACGTGCTCGAGCAGATGCCGGACGTCTACCACCGCGTCGAGGCAGTCGTTCGCGCCCGCGACGGGCTGGCTCGCGTCGAGGCCTCACCGCTCGGGCGCATCGCGGATCGTCCGGACGTGGATGCAGCCGTTCGTGCCGTGTTCGCCCCGAACCCGAAGCCTGGCAGTCACCACGAGGTGGCGCAGGCGATGACGGCGCTGGTTAAGAACCGTCCCACGGCCGCGCGCGACCTTGCCCGCATTTACCTCGAATCCACCTTCAACGAAGCGACGCAGCAGTCGAAGGGGCTGGCGGCGCAGTACGGCGGTGCGGGCTTCGCTTCGGCCGTTCGTGGCAACGCTCAGCAGCGCCACAACCTCGAAGCGGTGCTGCGAGCCCTGCCGGAGGGCGACACGCTCGTGAAGGGGATGGACAACCTGCTCATGACCCTGGAGACCACCGGCTACCGCCCGAACAAGGGGTCGGACACCGCGTTCAACCAAGCGATCCAGGTCCAGTTGAAGAGCGGAAAGACGCAGCTTGGCCAAGCTGTGGCGGATGTAGCCACGGGTGCGGCGGCGGGGGCCGGTGTTGGTGGTCTGAGTGGAGCGGCCGGCGGCGCCGTACTCGGTCTGAAGCGTGGCGTCGGCGATGCAATGCTTCAGGCCCGGATGATGGGGAATGGTGAGGCGATCGCGCGGATGCTGACCGATCCGAAGGCTCTGCCGGACCTGCGGGCGCTGGCCCGTTCGCCCGTCGGCAGCAAGAACGCGGAGGCCTTTACGCGCCGTCTGCTGACGCTGTCGAACGGTGGTGCGGCTCCGACGCGCGAGGTCTCAGTGGCGCAGCGGTAGGCGTTTTAACCGACCGTTCGTGTCTCGGGGCCATATCAGGAATCCGCCAATCGCTCCGATACCGACAATCACCAAGATCAGTGCTGGTATCTGCCCAAATGTGCCTCCCAGCCATTGGTTAAAGGGGGGCACGATCTGCTGCAGAACCCATCCGATCGTCAACATGACGGCGGTGAACAAGAGTAAGGTAAGGATCGCCCAAAAAGCTCGACGCATCAGCGACCCTGTGCCTCTTTCGCCATGACTTCGTCAGTCAGGGTCTCAATCCGTTTGTCCGGATCATCTATCAGCAGCTTACAGGGAGCAGCATGCTCTGCGAGAAGCAATGATATGTTGCTGCAGTTGCTTTCGAGCTTCGTTACCATCTGCTGAGTGTCGATCTGTATCCGAGCGACAAACGTTTCGGGTTTCAGCTTCGCACGGGCCGTCCACTCCTGCCCACGGGTAATAGCCGCAGAACCCACGGTGGCCAGCCGCTCGCGAAGAGTTGGATCCTTGTCGGTTTGAAAGCACTTCGACGCGACAATCATGTAGGCCGCGCAAGTCGCATGTTCATGAGCGAAGTTGTTGAAGACACGGATCAGCGTCGGCGAAAGAGGCGGCTCTTCTGCCTTTGCGGGAGCGGTGAACAGGACGAGGGTCAGGGCGACTTGGAGCCAGCGGGGCATGAAGATATGCGATCTATGGTATGATCATCTGCCGTAGGACTGTTGCCGGTCGTCGGATGCAGCTGGTGCCGCTGCCTTTGCAGCGGGGCGGCTCGACCTAATGATCAAGACCGAAATGCCCGCGATCACAAGCGTTCCTACCAGAACGGATGCCGGTAGCACGAACGCGACGAATGTTTGCGCGCTGACCATCATGGGCGGAGATTCCCGAGAACGAAGCTTGCGAACGAATGTAGCGCAGCCGCCACGCCGAACCAAACGAGGAGTGCGCCGCCGGCGGTGAACACATCAACAGGTGGCGCTTCGGTAGCGATTTTCGAAAGGTAGCCGGCAGTTGGAGTAAGAATCCCGATGGCGATTGAGGCCGCAGCGACAGTGTTGACGAACGTAGCTAGATACTTCCAGCGTTCGTTTTCAACGATCTTTGCCTTCGCTTCCGTATCGATCTGTGGCGGTTGAGGAGGAGCACCACCGCGCAAGCGCCCAGCACGCTGGTGAAGTGGTCCGCCTCGATCGCGCCTGCCTTCGGCGACATCGGCGTTGGTTCTGGACGATGGTAATTGGCGAATGGGCTCATCAGCAGATCGGACCATCACCTCGCCTCGCGCGTAATATTATAGGCAAGCTGGTATGTATACTTTTCTAGCTTTCCTATAAAATGCACCATGTATCTGAAATTAAATATGTATAAATCGTTATCTGCAAAGGCCAATCCTCCTGCGTTGCCAGTCGATGTATGCCCGCGCCACGGCATAGTAAGCTCTACGACGGAAAATTTTTCCTCGGCAACAAGATAGGTGGTTGGTGTTGTTATGGTTTCATCGAATATTACTCTAAAGTATAATGGAAATCCTTCCTCGCCAAACGGATCTATTTTGACTTCTTCATCTTTTTCTACTATAGCGACGCCGGAGAAAATTATCAATTCAGATCCGATATAGACTCCGGTCTCGGCCATTACTTGCCTCTTTTGAATTCGGTAAAAGCGCAATCGGACGCTGGCGGTCTGCAGCCTACACGCGCCAATCCATACTAATGTGGTGCCCGGCTACCGCGAGACGGTGCCGAGTCCGATTAATGACGGATTGCCAGGTGTTGACGCCCATAACCACATCAGCACTTGACCCGACGGGCAATCCGTCGGAAACCGCCACCGTCGAGAGACGTGCGCGAGAACTCCGCCGCCCGACCACGGCCCCGCCTCACCGCGGGGCTTTTTCATTCCAGCACCTTCGACGCCGGCCGCTCCACCAGGGCGGCCTTTTGCATGTCCGGAGCCTGCCATGAACGACGATCTGCGCTCTGCGATCATCGCCACGGCTGACCGGATCGGTGCGAACCCCGTCGATCTCGCCACCACCTTCTCATACGAGACAGGCGGCACCTTCGATCCCTGGAAGGCCGGCCCGACGACGCAATGGGGGCAGCATCGCGGGCTGATCCAATGGGGTGAGCCCCAGCGTGCGAAATACGGCGTCACGCAGGACATGCCGGTCGCGGCGCAGGTCGACGCGGCGGGCAATTATCTCGTCGATGCCGGGTTCAAGCCGGGCATGGGGCTGCTTGATCTCTACTCGGCCGTGAACGCCGGCAAGGTAGGTCGCTACAACGCCAGCGATGCCGGAAACGGTGGTGCGCCTGGAACGGTCGCCGACAAGGTGAACACCCAGATGGGCGCTCACCGCGCCAAGGCTTCGGCGTTCCTGGGCGGCGAGTTCAACGCGACGATGCCGGGGGAGGCCGGTGGCGGCGCGGGTCGTGCGCCTTTCAGCTTGTCCGGTCCGGTCGGTAGTGCAGCCCCGGCGCCAACGGTTCCTGTCGAGGCCGCAAAGCCCGACAGCGGCCCCGATCTCGCGGGCATCATGAAGATGCTGGCCGCCGGTGCTGCGGAAGGCGCGCCCACGTCCGGTGATCAGGCCGCCGCGCCTGCCATGGCCCCGCTGCCTCCCGTGCCCCTGCGCCAAGTCGCATTCGACGCCACCAAGTTTTTCGGCCTGCTGCCTACCCGGCGCTGACGCCTCAACCCGTACCGCCAGCCACGCTGCCCGCGCCGTAAAGCGCGCGCCGTCGCTCGCCTATGTCTGGAGCCGCGATGCCCGGTGTATGCAACTGGTCTCGGGACGCGACGTCGAACGACGTATCCGATCCGCCTATTCTCTGGGTGGAGGGCCAGCCGGCCCAGACCGTCAACAATTCGAACCGGGCTATGATGGCCGCCGTCGCGCTCTGGCGGGACGACAACGTGGGCATCCAGACCGCCAACCGAGATGATGGCGATGCCTATCGGATCTCGACGTTGCAGGGGTTCAACGCCGCTGCTGCGGCTGCGGGGCACACGGTCTCCTTCCGCGTTGCCTCGGTCAATCGCGGGCCGGCGACGCTGTCCCTGGATGGCCAGGCGGCAAAGCCAATTCTTCGTGGCGGATTTCTGCAGCTTGGCCCCGGCGACATCTCGGGCGGCATTGTCTACTCGGTCGCCTTCATCCCCAGCGAAGACGCTTATCTGATCCTGTCGCCGACGATTGATCGTCCTGGCGAGGTCAAGGCGCTGGCCTATGCCACTCCTCCTTCGGGATGGCTTCCCTGCGATGGGCGCGCCATCTCCCGCGCCATCTACGCGCCTCTGTTCTCGATCATCGGCACGACTTGGGGCAACGGCGACGGCTCGACCACGTTCAACATCCCGGATCTTCGCGGCCGGGCCATGTTCGGTGCCGACAACCTCGGAGGCACAGCAGCCAATGTGCTGACGGGTGCGGGCGGTACAGCTGGGATTGCGGGCGCTCTCGGCAGTTCCGGCGGCGCTCAGACTGTCGCGCTGGCTACTGCGCAGATGCCATCCCATTCGCACACGGGTAGGGCTGCAGCGGCCGGCGGGCATGATCACGGCGGCTCAACGGGCGGCGGCGGAGCCCATGACCACGGTGGATCAACCGGGGCTGGTGGCTCGCATTCCCATGCCGGCACGACAGAAAACGGCGGATCGCATTCGCATACTGGCTCCACCGCCGAGGCCGGCTCGCACACTCACAACATCAAATACTCCGTCGATATTCTGGCGGGCGGGAATGACATTGGCGCAACCATAGCCATTGGCTTTCCCGGCGCTAACGGTTCCACCGACGCGGCAGGGGCGCACACCCACCCTCTGACCATCGCCGCGGGCGGCGTGCACCAACACGCTCTCACAACGGATACCGCGTCGAACCACAGCCACTCCGTTACCGCCGCGCCCGCGCATTCGCATCCAATCACGGCCGCGCCGAACCACACGCACGAACTAGACCTGGATACCGCCGGCTCCGGCGCTGCGCACGCGAACATGCCGCCCGGGGCGGTCGTCGCCTTCGCGATCAAGACCTGATCGCCCTCCGACTTCTTCGCCCGTCTCGCCCGCCTTGTGCGGGCTTTTTCATGCCCGGAGCAACCCGATGGGTCTCTTGAACTGGTCCCCGCGGCCGGAGCTGAACGACGTCGCCGATCCGCTGATTCCCGCCATGGATGGCGCATCCGCGCGAAGCTTCCCCGCGCTGGTGCGTGGCGTCATGGCTGAAATCGCCCGCCATGCCTTGGACCAGGGTGGCGCTCTGAAGACTTCCGGTATCGCCAACGCCTTCACAGTCTCGACCGCTTCCGGCGTCAGCGCATTGCGGAACGGTCTCCGGTTCATCGTCCGTCCCGATCGCACGAACACCGACGCGCCCACGCTCAACGTGGACGGGACCGGACCGAAGCCATGGTTGGACGCGAGCGGCGAGGTGATCGTCGCGCAGGGCGTCGTTCCCGATCACATCATGGCGGTCACCTATGACGCCGATCTCGACGCTTGGCGCTCCGACGGCACACTCGCGATCAGGAACGAGGGGCTCGCGGCGATGCCGCCGGCCACCCTGAAAGGGAATGGAGGCCTTGAGGCCAGCGCGCCTGCCGACCTGACTGCGGAGGAGGCTCGCGAGGTCATCGGCCTCGACCACGTCGCCAACAAATCCGAAGAGGAGATGGTCGCGTCGGGCCCGATCTCGGACGCTTTCACGCAAGTTGCGGAAGCCCTGGCGACGAAGGCAACGCCGATCGACATCGCCGATGCCATCGCCCCGATTTCGCAGGCGCTCTCGGCGAAAGCCTCGACGCACTACGTCGACCAACAAATTGGAATCGTCGGCCAAAGCGTCACCGATCTCGCCGAGGACGTCGCGGACGTACAAGCGCAGGTCACCGCCATCGCGTCCGGGCAGTCTTCCGGCGCCATCATCGCCAAGAGCTGGGCTGCCCTGGCTGCCGTGCCGCCCGCCGCCGCCGGCGGCCGCGCGGAAGTGATCGGCACCGCCACCACCACGCACCCCGATCCGGTCGCGGCCGGCAATCCCGCAGTCCTCGACCCCGGCACATACCGCGGCTCGCTCTCCCCACTCGGCTGGGAGCGCATCGGCCCGACGACCGCCGCTGCAGCGGCAGCGCAGATCGGCAGCGGCGCGGCCATCGTCCCGACCCTCACCGACACCGCCACCGTCCTGATCTTCGCGGCGGACGGCGTGACCCCTCAGCGCCTCACCGGCGCCTCCCTGAAAACCCTAATCGAGGAGGTCGCCGTGCCGCGACTCTACCCCCAAGAGATCAGCGGCGTTGTGGTCACCAACGCCTCCAGGCCCATTCTCACGGCGGACGAGTTCCGTCGGGGTGACGTGTCCATTCAGGTCGTCGGCGCCGGTGACATCGGTGCTCGTTGGGGCGGCGGTGGCCCTGCTGCGTTCAACGACAACGACACTTGGCTTCAGAAAGCCGGACAGTGGGTGAACCACCCCAATCCCGGCACCGGGCCACTGTCCCTCATCGGGCGCCGAGCGGAGGGCGATGCGAGCCCGGTTTCACTCAGCGTGCGCATCCGCGTGCAGCGAACCGTCAATGCGCCCCCAACCTTTGTCGGCCCGGCCGATACGATCTTCTCGCTCTGGAAAGACCCCGCCGACCCCCGCTACACGGCCGTCATCCGCCAGGAGGTTCAGTACCTCATCGACAACAACATCTATGGCCTGATCAAGGGCTGGTGGATGCCGGGGGCGTCGAAAGAGAACTTCCGCGTCAACCTCGCCAATCCGAACGGACCGCTCCTCACCTACAACGAAGGCACCGGCTCTACGCCCATCGCCTTCCGCCCGTATATCGGCGTCAAGGGCAATGGCACCGACCAGCACGCGTCCACCGGCATTCTTCCGGCAGATGTGGGGATGACCGCCTCCGATCATCTGCTGATGGGCCGCGCCGTCTCAACCACGGAGTTCGATGCCGGGCAGATGGTCGGCAACGACGGCACGCTGTTTCTCCAGCCGAACCGTGGCGCCCAGCTTTACGGAACGCGATCCGGCCCCGGCACGGACACCAACGTCGCTACGCCTAAGCCCCTTGGCAAATGGGCGGCGCTCTCACGCGACAGCGATCCCGCGAACTACAACACTTACATCGATGGCGATTTCGTCGAGACGAAAGCGCGCGTCCTGGCCTCCATGGTGCCGCGCCAGTTCAACATCCTCGCGGGCAGTGGTGTGACCGGCGTCGCCTCGCGCTCCACCATCGAAACCGGTGGCGTCATCATCGGACGTGGCCTCGCGGGGATCTCGATCACCCGCCTCACCAACAGCATGAAGCGCATCGACGCTGTCTGCGCCCAGATCGCGGGGGCTTGAGCCATGGCAGCTTTTGCATGGAGCCTCAGCACCTCGGCGTGCGTGTTCGCCATCCGTCATGCGGAAATGGGCGTCGACGTGAACTTGTGCGGTGCGTGGGCCTATCCCGGCGAAATGGCCGCGACCGGCCTGGGCCAGACCGACCGCGAGATCATCTCCGCATCGAAAAACTATTGGGGGTTTCAGAAAGAGTTTTTCGCCGGCGGCATCTTCCCGTCGATGCAGAAATCGGACGCCCTGCTGCGAAGCTGGCTCAATCGCTACCCGGCTCGGACGATCGTCGACGGTAAGCCGAAGGGCAAGATCACATGGATGCCGAGCGCCGAGCTGACCGGCGTCAAGATGAACGGCAACGTGCTGGAACAGGTCACGGCCGGCGGCACGACCTATGATTGCTGGAACGCCTTCGACGGCTCGGACGAGAACGATCTCGCCAAGGCGATCGGTTTGCCGATGGCGCTGGGCCGCGAGAGCCGTAACCTGACGGGTGAAAAAGCCGCCGGCCTTCGTGTGCCGCAGCTGCAGTCGGGCACCTCTGCGATCGATCCGGTTACAGGCAATCGCCTGCCCTGGCTCAAGCCGCGCCCGCGCAACAGCAATCCGGGTGACGGCGACTCGTCCACGATGGCGTTCAACACTCGGACGATCATCACCGATGATCCAAACCGCATCCAGTTCGCCGACCAAGTGGTGCCGGGCTACAACCCGTCGAACTATGATCGCGAGTTCTACCTAGCGAACATCAAGCAGTACAAGACGATACCCGGCGCGTTCGACGATATTCTGCAGCCGGTCTTCACTTACAATACCTACGACATGAACTCTGCGGGCATCCTGTTTGGGAACAACTCGCAGGGAGACATGTTCGACTGGCACAACTCGACCTTCGCCGAGCGTAAGCTCATGTGGCAGGACTACGTTTGCCGCAAGGCCGGGCTGTTCAAGGCAATCTGCTCCGATCCGCGCTGGGCGGCCGCGCTGCCTGAGATGGTCGCCGATACCAAGCGGTACGGCATGGTGCCCAACCTCTGGCAGGACAGCATCGTGCCGGGCTGGCCGCCCATGATGTACATCCGCGAGAGCTTCCGGCTTCGGGCTCAAGAAACCATCCGCGAGCAGGACGTCTACTTCCCTGCTACGACGGTTGCCGAGCCCATCGCGACCTATGCCTACCACATGGACCGCCACCCGGCCGGTGTGTGGGCGAGTGCCAACGGCTTCGTCGCCTCGGAGGGAACCGAGGATCTCGAGCAGGGTGAAGAGACCGGCCTGCTGATGCCGTGGGGGGCCTGCAAACCTCCGATCGGGCGCTGCAAGAACGTCTCGGTCGGTCGCGGCATCGGCGGCACGTCCCTCGGCCGCGTGAAGATGCGCATCGAGATCAGTCAGATGAAGATCGCGGACTCCCTCGCGATCATCGCAGCGACGTCCGAGAAGCTCGGCCTTCGGTCCAGCGAGCTCGATTACCAGACCCAGGTCAAGCCCGCGCTTCTGGCGCAGGGCGCCGTGATCGCGCTCTGAGGAATAGCAGATGGCCAACTCTCCTATCATCGCCTCAGACGCCACGTCGGGGGGCGCAACGATCGTGAATACGTCCGGGTTCAAGGTCGCCAAAGGCGGCTTTGGCCCGCTCTACGGCGATGAGCACGGTGCTCATGCCGGGGAGGTTCACTACGAAGGTGCGCTACGCCCGCTGACCCCCGTCACGGGCAAGTTCCAGACCCACGTTCTCAGCACCGAGGACAGTGTCCACCCGATCTGCCGAGCGACCGTCAATGCCAACACTAACGGCGTGTCGCGGCTGCAGATCCTCGGCGGCTTGAAGGGGTGCATCTTCACCCACGTCATCATCAAGCGGCCTTACAGCCCGACCGGTGCCCCGCTCGTCGCCGGCTCGACCGGTCGCCTCTTCATGACGCCGACCAATACCGAAGAGAGCGCGGTCCATCTTGGAGAGATCGACCTGTCGGGCCTCACCGGCTACGGCATCCGGCGTGTCGCGGCCATCGAAAAGCTGTCCGAACCGGTGAACCTCTACTGGCGGCCCGGCGGCACGCGTTCGCCGGCCGGAACCACCTTCATCCTCGAAGCGTGGGGCTATACCGAGTGGTACGCCAACCTGCCGAAGCCGCTGGCGACCTCCTGATCGCCGCCTGACCGTCCTCCATCCGCCGCCTCTGGGCGGTTTTTTGTGCCCCGATCCTGGAGCTCTGCATGACCTCGTCCTCCGACGCGGGCGCTTTCGCTCGCCTGGATCGCGATCGCTTCTTCGCGTCGATCCGGTCCCTATTCGGCTCGTTCACGCAGGACCAGGTCGACGGGCTGAACCGCCTGCTCGACGCCTTCCTGCTGCACGCTGTGCTGCTCGATCGCCGGCATCTCGCCTACATCCTGGCGACGAGCTTCCACGAGACCGGTAAGCGC
>NZ_JAKSYE010000103.1 GCF_022829685.1 Methylobacterium sp. E-045 | reverse complement strand
ATAATAGACTACTAATTCTAGTATAACATCTACTGTCTATATAGTATGATCTACACAGTAACAAACATATGAATGCATTGTATAAGTAATTTTGTTAGATCTTAATCTATATATATTTATTAGTATATCACTTTTTTTTATTATATCTAACACAAAGAGATATTAACTTTTTTTTTTTCTTTATATATCTACACCCATATTCTAAACTATATATAACACTCTATATATATATATCTCTATATATATATATATATATATACATATATATATATATATATATCTATCTATATATATACCTTATGCTTTCTCATGCACTGTCTCGGATCCGTCCCCCTCCAACTCCTGGGATTGGTCGTGCTCTCTGTCTGCCTCCCTGCCTCCATACTCGCGTGCGTGGGGGCGCACTGCTGGCTCCCGCGCGCCGGCTCGTCCGGTACGCAGCGCGCCGCGGCGTGCTCGCTCCGGTTCT
>NZ_JAKSYE010000114.1 GCF_022829685.1 Methylobacterium sp. E-045 | reverse complement strand
CCACCCTCTCCCGCAGAGGGGAGAGGGTGGCCCACGGAGTGGGTCGGGAGAGGGGAGCGCGCTCTCCGGAGAGGTCGCCCCCTCTCCCGCCTGCCCCGCAGGCACCCTCCCCCGCGAAGGGGGGAGGGTCGGAGGTTCACCGCTTCGCGGGGCTCGCGATTTTCAAGGCTCGATGTTTCCAGCACTCCCCCCCCCTCCCGCCTCTGCGGGAAAGGGTGGCCCACGGAGTGGGTCGGGTGAGGGGCCAGCTCTCCTCGGACGGGTCGACCTGCCGCCGCCCTGCACTCCATCTACTCAGCGC
>NZ_JAKSYE010000092.1 GCF_022829685.1 Methylobacterium sp. E-045 | reverse complement strand
CCGAGACGTCTGCACCAGCTCGGACGCGACAATAGCTTCCGAGACACTCTATCCAACGTGTGCCACCAGGTCGCTCTGCTCGCCACAGCCCATCCTCTGGTAAGCCATCAGGAAGCCGCGGACGAAGTCTCTCCGCTTCATGTCCTGCATCTTGTGGCAGTCGAGGATGCGCTTCATCGATTTGGTTGGCAGACCGCTGCGGGCGCAGTGATCCGAGAGCGCCGTCGACTTGTTCGAGTTCGCGTTCGCAGCGCGCTGGGAAGCACCGGCTGCGTCGCGGATCGCATCCTGCAGCTGGGCTGC
>NZ_JAKSYE010000009.1 GCF_022829685.1 Methylobacterium sp. E-045 | reverse complement strand
CGGTTGGCCGTGTAGGGGTTCCAGTAGGAATTGCCGTTGACGAGGTACTGGACGACCGGCTCGAAGAAGATGCCCTTGCCGACGGCCAGATGTGCGTTGGCCTCGAAGACGAACTTGTCGCGGGAATACGGTGCGCCGGTCCCGCCCGAGATGACGTTGGCATCCGAAAGGAACTGCGCGTAGTCGGGCGCGATCCGCTGCCAGTTCACCTTGACCCCGTAACGGTCGAGGGGACGGCCCTGGTCGGGGGCCTGGAGGGTCAGGCCGCCGAACGCGTTCCAGCGGATCGGGATCGTGGGATCGGGTGCGTAGGCGAGGCTGGTATAGGCCTGGATCGAGGTCGGGTTCGGGTTGGCCGCGTCGGCACCCCCATCGGCGCGCCAGACCACCTGGCTCGCGGTCAGGATCACGCCGGAGGTGCCCGATTTCTGCAGGACGGGAGCGCCGGGGTTGAGGCCCTTCGAGGTGCCGGTCACCGTCCTGAAATTATCCTCGTGATCGGCGGTGTTGTAGAATCCCGTGAGGGCCACGCGGCCGGGATAGAGGTCGGTGGCGAAGGTGGTCGCGCGACCGACCTCGGCCAGAACCAGGGCGCCGTTGAGGGGCTCGTAGCTCCAATCGTAGCCGGAGAGGAAGTTCGCCCCGCTGGTGACGCTGAAGGCGCCGGCCTGGATGTAGTCGCTGGGCGAGAGCTTGTAGGCGACGTTGCCGCCCCAGACCGAGTAGAGCGGCGAGGTCACGCCGGCATTGATCTGCAGGATGTCCTGGAAGCAGCTGACGCTCGATTGGCAGGGCGGCAGGGCATAGTAGCGGTTGGG
>NZ_JAKSYE010000082.1 GCF_022829685.1 Methylobacterium sp. E-045 | reverse complement strand
CGGCGCGCTCGCCCTGATCCTCGGTGCGCTCGCCGGCTTCTTCGGCGGTCGCCTCGGCGCCCCGAAGCTCCACACCCTGGCCGACGCCTACGACGCCCGCCGCGTCTGAGCCGATCCCCGGCCGGTCATCGCGACCGGCCGGCCCCCATCCCAGTTTCATCCTCGAACCGAGGGAGCCATCCCATGAGCAGCACCACGGACAAGCTGAAGGGCCTCGCCAACGAGGCTGCCGGCAACGTCAAGCAGGCCGCCGGCAAGGTCACGGGCAACGACAAGCTGGTCGTCGAGGGCAAGGCCCAGGAACTCAAGGGCGAGGCCCAGCGCACCGTCGGCGAGGCCAAGGACGGCGTCGCCTCGCTCGTCGACAAGGTCACCGGCAAGCGCTGACCCGAGACCGCGGGAGACCCGCACGGGTCCCGGCGCCCCATCATTCGAACCCAAGGAGTATCCCATGAACGGTGACCAGTTCCGCGGCGCGTCCCGCCACCTCAAGGGTCGCGCTCAGACCGCCGTCGGCGGCCTCACCGGGGATCCGGGCCGCCAGGTCCGCGGCGCCGCGAACCAGGTGGCCGGCGGTGCTCAGTACGCCTATGGCCGCGCCCGCGACCGGGCCGAGGATCTCGTCGACGACGGACGCGACCTCGCCCATGAGGTGCGGGACCGCGCCGGCACCTTGATCGATGACGGACGTCACCTCGTCGACGAGGCGCGCGACCGCGCGGGGAACCTCATTGCGGACGGTCGCGACCTCGCCCGTCACGCGGCTGAGCGCGGCACGACCTACGGCCGTCAGGCCGTGCGCTACGCCGACCACCACCGCACCTCCACCCTGCTGGGCCTCGCCGCCGTCGCCTTCGCGGTGGGTTGGCTGTCCCGTCGCACGCACTGACCCATCCGCTCAGGAGACCATCCCATGATCCGCAAGCTCCTCACCGCCTTCCTGCTCCCGAAGGTCATCGCCTACGTCAGCCGCCGCTTCGGCGGCCGTTCATCCGCGCCGCCGAACCGCCGGGGCTACTGACCGTCCGCCCCCGCGCGAAACCGATTCAGGACACGGATCCACGATGAAGCTGACCCTAGCCCTCGCCGCCGCCGTCGCAGCCACCCTCGTCGGCCTTCCCGCCCATGCAGCGCCGGCATCCGCGACCCCCATGGACGCACTGGTGCGCGGTGACCTGCCGACCGACTACGTCCAGTACCGCCGCTTCGGTCATCGTCACGGCTGGCGCGGCGGACGCGGGTATGGCCGGAGCTACGGCTACCGCCGCGGGTACGGCCATCGCCGTGGACCGGGCGTCGGCGCCGCGGTGGGCGCGGGCGTCGTCGGGCTGGCGGCCGGCGCCATCATCGGCGGCGCCATCGCCAACTCGCAGGCGCAGGCCGCCCCGGTGGTGGTGCAGGGCGGTCTGGGTCCCGAGGCCGTCGCCGCCTGCGCCCGTCGCTTCCGATCCTACGATGCGTCGAGCGGGACGTACCTCAGCAACGACGGCGCCCGCCACGCCTGTCCGTGATCCCCCGAACCTCCGGGCCCGCCACGGCGGCCGGCCCGGTGCCATGACGGCATAGCTCCCGGACGCCTAGCGGATCCGTGGATGTCTCGCGCTTGCAGGCGCTGGCGGGCGAGACCGAACAGAGGATGGGAAAGGCCGGCTTCAAGCCGACCGAGTTCCAGACGTCCTCTATCTCACACCTGCCTGGCCCACTGCCAGGTCAGATCACGGTCGCCGGTACGGCGGCCGAGCCCCCGCGGGCGGACACCCGTCCGACCCTCCCAACCGACAAAGGACGACCGATGAGCAAGGGCTATCCCTCGATGACCGCGCTGCTGGGCCTGCTGGCCGTGGCCGGCTACCAGAACCGCGACAAGCTCGCCGAACTTCTCAAGGGTCACGAGACCCCGTCGACCCCCTCCCTGAGCCCGAACCACGGTACCGTCCCGCCGATCCCGAACACCGCGTCCAACACCGGCTCCTCCGGCGGCCTCGGCAATCTCGACGGCCTGCTCGGCGGCCTCGGAACGGCCGGCGTCGGCGGCCTCATCGCCAGCGGCCTCAGCGAACTCGTCGACCACTTCACCAAGGGCGGCCACGGCGAGACGGCGAACTCCTGGGTCAACCAGGGTACCAACCGCGACATCCCCGAGGCCGATCTCGAACGCGCCATCGGCCCCGATACCCTCGACCACCTGACCCAGCAGACCGGCCTGAGCCGCAGCGCGCTCCTGTCTCGCCTTTCGCGGGAGCTGCCCTCGGCCATCGACCGCTACGCCACCGACGGCCGCTCGCCGGCCTGAACCCGTGACACAGCCGGTGCCCCAGGGCGCCGGCCGCAGACGAAGCCGGGCGACGCCGTGCCGGGGTTCGATCCACCGCCTTCCCCCGACTTCGCGAGACCCCCATGGCCATCGACTATCGCTCCGAACTCCGACGCCCCTTGCCCTTCAGCCTCGCGGTCGTGGCGGCCGTGTTGCTCGTCTGGCTCATCGTCGCCTCCATCGCCGGCGCCCGCCAGCGCAGCGCCCGTGACCACCGCATCGAGGACTTGCAGACCCGGCAGACGGCGCTCCGGACCGACCTCGAACGGCAGATCTCGACCGCCGGCACGTTGACGGCCCTCCAGGCCAGGATCGCCACCGCCCAGCAGCAGGACCAGCAGGCGAGCAAGGCCGCCGAGGAGGCCAAATCCCGCGCCGCGACCCTGACCCAGGAACAGCAGGCAGCCGAGGCCAAGGCGACCGAGGCGAAGAAGACGGCCGAGGCCGAGGCCCAGAAGCTCACCGACCTCCAGTCCCAGGTCGCCCACGCCGAGGGAAAGCTCGCCCCGCTGCGCGAGGCCATCACCGGCGCGGAGAAGGCCGCCGTCGACCGGACCCAGGATCTGGCCGAGGTCGGACGTCGTCTTGAGGACGCCCGGGTGCAGGAAGCCAAGCTCCGCGCCGATCTCGCGACCATGACCCAGGAGGCGACGGCCAAGACCGCCGATCTCGCCAAGGCCGAGGAGCGCCAGCAGAACGCCCGCGAGGCCGCCGCCACGGCCCAGAAGGACCTAGCCGACGCGCGGTCCGCCACCGATCAGGCCGCCAAGCAGCGCACGGATACCGATCAGGCCGTCGCCGCCCTCACCGCCAGCAAGGACAAGCTCACCTCCGAGATCGAGCAGGCCAATCGCGAGGCCCAGCAGGCCCGTGACGCCCTTTCCACTGTCCGCAAGGAACTCGCCGAGGCCCAGGCCCAGCGCGACCGCGTCGTCTCCGAGCGCGGCCAGGCCGAGCAGGCACTGCAGACGCTGTCCGCCGACCGCGATGCCGGTGCCACAGCCCTCGAGGCCCTGCGCAAGCGCCAGACGGATGCGCAGGGCGAACTCGCCACGCTCACCGAGACCCTGGCCACCCGCAACAAGGAGGCGGCGGCCATCGACGAGCGTCTGGCCTCGGCCCGGCAGGACCTGAGCACCGCCCAGGCGAAGCTCGCCGAGGTCCGCCAGCAGCTCGCCAACCCGCCCGCCGCCGTGCCGAGCCAGCCGGCCCGCTGAGGCCCCATCGACCCACGCGGACGGCCGTCCGCGTGGGTCGTCCATTCCGCCCCCACCGCACGCAAAGATCGCATGATGAAGATCCGTATCCTCGCCCTGACGGCCCTCGCCCTCGCAGGCAGCTTGGTCGTTTCCCGGCCATCCGAGGCGCAGGAGGGACCCGAGATGGAGGCGATGAAGGCGAGTTGCGGGGGCGATTACCTTCGCCTGTGCGCCGGGATGAAGCCGGGCGGACCCGAGGTGAAGGCCTGCTTCAAACGCAATCGCGCGAATCTGTCGGAGGGATGCTCCCAGGCGATCGCCGCCTACCAGCGATCCCGTGCCGGATCGTCCGATGAGACCGACGACTGACCGACAGGACGGGGTGACGTCACCCGCTCCGAATGCCCGATGGGCGGGAGACCCGGACAGGGGCACGGCGGCATGGGACACCAGACCACGCTGCGGCCCCACCCGGCGGTACGCATGGCTGCGTCGTCGACGCCCCGGATGCCGATCCCTGCGAGCCGCCAGCGCGCACACTGGTGACGTTCCTCGAGGGCTCCGGCCAGGGCCAAAGACATGTCCGAGCGAAATCTTCTCTGCCGGATTCGACAGGGAGAAAAACTCTCTCCGTCATCGCCAAAATATGGAAATCGCCACCATTGCTTCGCGGCTATGCTGTGACGACCTAGAAGGCAGTCGTAAAGAACCCGTGATCGGCATGCGTCCCATTCAATTCGACCCTTTCGGCGAGCCCGTCGCACAGGGCTCTGATGAGGATCGTCCCAGCGCCGCTTCGCGGATCGCGCTGCGTTCCGGCGTCGGCCTGTTCTGGGCGATGGTCGTCGTGATCGTCGCCGCGCGCGCCGCGTATTTCAATCCGGAATTCGCCGAGAAATTCGGCACCGTCGCCTCGCTGGTCGGCCACCTCAAGACGTTCGTCGGCGCCTGAAGCGGCCGCGGTTGCACCGTCGACAGTGCCGCGGGCTGATCGGCGCCCGGCGCTGTCGAGGCGAGGTCTCCGGTCCGCGATCACCGCACGGGTCGACGGCCTGATCGTCGTCTACAGTATTCCGGCGCGACGAGCCTTGGCTCATTCCGTGCCTGTCGGGCCTTCGCGGGCCTGGTGAGCGCGGCCTCCGGCATGTGGATGGCCGCAGAGCCCGCTGGGCGGCATTGTCCGGTCCGGCACGTGCTGCCCCCCCTGATGGGGACAGACCCCTGCGAGCTGAAGAAAGTTCTATCATATAGAACGATATGAGAAGATCGTTCTCGAAATTGCGTGCGCTTCAGCAAGGAATTGCTATGAGGGCATAGGAAGAACGGCGCCGAGGGGTGCCGATGCAGCAGGACCATCGTTCCGTGACGCCAGAACCGCCGCATCCGGTCATGGAGCGCCTCACGGCCTTGGCGCCGGGCATCGCGCTCTGCATCGCGGTGACCCTCGCCGCGATCGGCCTGCAGCATCTGGAGGAGGGAGCCTTCGAGCACCCCTATGTCGAGGCGCTCGTCATCGCGATCCTGCTCGGCATGGCGATCCGGACGTTCTGGCAGCCGAGCGCCCTCTGGCGCTCCGGTATCGCTTTCAGCGCCAAGCAATTGCTCGAAGTCGCGGTGATGCTGCTCGGCGCCTCGATCAGCTTTGCGGCGATCGTCGCCTCCGGCCCCCTGCTCCTCGCCGCGATCGTCGCGACGGTGATCGTGACGATCGCGGCGAGCTTCATGATCAGCCGCGTGCTCGGCCTCGCCGTGCGGATGTCGATCCTCATCGCCTGCGGCAACGCGATCTGCGGAAACTCGGCCATCGCGGCAGTGGCCCCGGTGATCGGCGCGAGCAGCGACGACATCGCGTCCTCGATCTCTTTCACCGCGATCCTCGGCGTCCTGATGGTGCTGGGCTTGCCGCTCCTGATCCCGCTGCTGGGGCTCGGCGCGAGCCAGTACGGCATCCTCGCCGGCCTCACCGTCTATGCGGTGCCGCAGGTCCTCGCGGCCACCGTCCCGGCCGGTCTCGTCGCGACGCAGATCGGCACGCTGGTCAAGCTCGTGCGCGTGCTCATGCTTGGCCCGGTCGTGGTCGGCCTCTCGCTTCTCGCCCCGCGCTTCAGCGGCACCCGGGGCGATCCGGCCAAGCCCCGCACGTTCGATCCGTTCAAGCTGGTGCCGTGGTTCATCCTCGGCTTCCTGATCCTCGCAGCCTGCCGCTCCCTCGGCCTCGTGCCCGACGTCGCGCTTGGGCCGATCACGAAGAGCGCCGGCTACCTCACCGTCGTCTCGATGGCCGCCCTTGGGCTCGGTGTCGACGTGCGCGTGATCGGACGCGTCGGCGGTCGCGTCACGGCGGCCGTGACCCTGTCGCTCGCGCTGCTTCTGCTGGTCAGCCTCGGACTGATCCACCTGCTTCGGCTCGGCTGAGGGCGGATATCGACGGACACGGCCGACGAAACGGGGCCGACAACGGGGGAGGAAGCCCTGTTGCATCGACGCGACGTCCCGTGCGGAGCCGGTGCCGCCGTGTTCGCCGCGGCGGGACCATTCGGAGAACGCTTTGCCCAAGGGGCGAGTGCCGACGACAGATGCTGCGACCGATGGCGGGCGGCGCGGAGACCTCAAACATCGCAGCGCCGCCCGCCATCGCGCGGCAATGCCGCGCGACTTAAGCAAACACGATGTTGTGGCCGAATGTGCTTCCGGATGAACGCCGAAGGACATCGGCCATTCGGCGGATTCCATCTTTCTTTGACGCCTGAATCATCAGGAGGTGGACATCTGGAAGCGGTGGAAAGCCGTCACCTTCGCCGAGAATGACATGCTCTTTAGAAATCGCACTTTGTGGAAGAATGCCGACGCCGAGACCCGACGAGACGGCCGCGCGAATATTCTCGTCGGCAGCGCTCACATATCCACAATAAGTGCGCTTGTCGTCCCCGGTCAAAGCCGCCTGTGCTGCGGCCCGGTAAGAACAGCCTTCGGGAAAAACAGCCAAAGGCAGCTCATCGAAGTGGTCGATCTGTTGTCGTTCACTCGCTATCCAGCGCAGGAAGATGTCGCATCACTTGCACGTGAACTTATCGCATTCCATACTCTCACGAGCGATAGCCTCCCGATATACGCAGACCTCAGCTAAACTGATGCCACACACCGCGGGACTGCACACCTCATAGCCAGGGCTCAACACGTACATCAAGGCGTCCACCAACTCGCGGGTCGCCACCGTGCTACTGGTCCTGCGCCGCTTGGCCGACGGGATCAACGGTGCGATCAGCACTCATTCCGCATCCATCAGATCGCCGCATCCATCAGATCGCTCTCGTAGCGCAACGCGCTCCGGTCGTAGCAACCAATGGTTCTCCATCGTCCACATCGACAAAGGCTCGGAAAGCCTAGACCTGAACACAACCCGCTCATATCAAGAAATATACACTTGATACTTTACGCATCGAATGAGTCACACAGTAAATATAGCATTTTACGCAGACCTCTCCAACGGAACCGGTCGGGGGCATCTTCAGCTTTCCCATCGAAATATTCGTCATAGAGTCTCAGCGCATGGACAGTGCTTCAGGGAGGAGATGCCGTTTCATCAGGGCAATCTCGACGACACGTTCTCCTCCCTCTTGACTGCTTACGCAGCCATCGCCTGTATCGACGCGTCGCGCAGCATACCGGTGTTGCTATGACAGTTGATGTATTCGTAGAGCTGGTCGGAGAGATCGAAGACCGATACTTCATGATACAAACGTAGCTTTTGCAAGCCCGTAATCACCCTGAAGAAGGTGACAAAAATCTTGAGATGGCTTGGGTGAGACTCTGCCCATCTTTCCAAGTGCGCCAGAGATCGCCAGTAGCCTATGTCATAGGTCTCGTCCATGAGGTTACCGTCGAGATCGATGTTCCGGACATATCGATTGCTGTAGCAACCGATTGCCGGGCCATTGTCTCGAACAAAGTCCATCCCCTGGCGAAGCGGCGGTTCCATCTCGCTGAGATAAAGTTCGCGTTCAGCGCCGTCCGCCTCACGCCAGTCTTGCCCCGATCGGATCAGGGCGATGTTATCGTGGCCCCGTACCGTCACGCGACCTCCGCGACGGGGATCTCCGCTCAGGATCTCAAGATCGCCGCTCGGCGACATCCAGTCGGTTTGCGAGATCGGGATCCGGTCACGCATTGATCCCCAGTAACCGTGCTCCTGGATCTCCCCGCTTGCACTGTCCATAATGGCCCCGACCCCTTGATACTTTTCCGCCTGTGCGTGGGTAAAGAGGGTCTCATACTGTTCGGCACGGGGACTGACGATCTCCCGGAAATACCCAATCCCGTCGGCCAAGCGCTCGTCAGAGTCCCACCAGCCGGCAACGGCAGTCGAACGCAACCAGCGACAGTGGGCGGCAGGGTCTCGCCAATAGGCGACCGCGATCAGGTTGTCGTAGCCGTAGGCATCGACATGATGCGTTAGGTCGTAGCTCAGCGGACCGTCGTTGCCGGCGAAGAGATCGACGATCTTGCGGAGGGCTGCCAGTGCGGCGGGCTTCTTGTCCTGCCCCTGATACTGAATGCCGAAATAGGCCATCACAACCTGCTTGAGGTCTTCGGCTGCGCGGGCGACAAAGAGGGGAAACGGCGGTTGATAATCGTCGGCGACGCGGCGGGATAGTCTACGGGGGCAGACGAGGTGTTTGTCGATAGAAGATTCCATCTTGTGTCTCACCTTTCGGATTTATGGGCAGATCGATACATCTGATCTTATGAACAGGTGGAGACGCTGCTGGCAGCTCGAGGCCGGTGACGCGCAAGACTACAACGCCTTTCGCGATCTCGTTCTTCGCGACAAAGATCTTTCAGCATACGACGGTCTTCAGTCTTTTTACTTGATGCTGGGTTTCACTTTGCATCTCCGGACAAGGATCGTGCCGCAATCCCCGGATTAAGCAACCCACATATTCTGATCTGTTATTGTCAAACCCTGCGATATCGATGACGGTCAATCGCACGCTCCGGCCGCAGATGAGATTTCGGTGCGATCGGGTAGAGGTGAGGTTTCGTGGATGGCGGGCCGGAGAGATCGACGGCTCCCCACGCCGGCCGATCTTCGAAATTGCGGGCGTCGGTCCGGAACACGAGCTGCTGCGGTGGAACGGACCCTCACCCAACACTTCGTGTGCGGAAATCGCTGGGCGTCATACCCATGGCGCGCCTGAATGCCCGGGCGAAGTTGGCTTGCGACGAGAAGCCTGCGGTGAGAGCCGTCGCTCCAATCGGATGACCGTCAATCAGCATCTGCTTCGCGATCGCCAAGCGACGATCGCTCACAAATTCGTGCGGAGTCATGCCGGTGGTCGCATGGAAATTGCGCGCAAAGTGAGCCGAACTCATACAAGCTACCTTGGCCATCTGTGCGACGGTCAACCGTCCCGTGATGTTGGCGGCCACGTAATCCATGACACGCGAAAACCGGACACGATCTAAAGCTTTCGCTTCCGGTTGTTTGGAAAGGAGAGTCGGTTGCTCAGAGTATCCCTGAATCAATCTTGCCGCCAGCGATGCGCCTAAGGTCTCTATAAGCAAATCTCCGGCCGAACTCGGATAGGCCATTTCGATCATGATCTGTCGCGCAATAAAGTCGATCAAAGGATCGAAATCAATCGGCTGATAACGGATTGATACATTGGACGGGTCGATATCGAGATCTTCAAGCATCGATCTTTTAAAAGGCTCGGCAGCAAGGTATATATGCAACATTTCATCCATCGGAGTGTGTAGATGGACAAAATCTTCATGGACGCCGCTTGGGCACAGCCACGCGGTGCCGGGCACGCCGTGCGTGTCCTGACGGGTGCCGTTACCGGACCGCTCGACCCTACATCGGCCTCGTAGCAAGAATCCGATCTCTGTGTCGTACGGCGTCAGTTGGGGCAGACTGCCCGCGCCGTGTGTCCATTTTTCGGCCAGCACGGACGGCCAGTTTCGGTCGCGAGACGACTCGATCAACGTCCCCGTAACGTACTTGAATGCGCCATGTCCCTTAATCACCACGATCTCCGCGGGCTCAACGAGGCGGAATTTGACAGTTTGAATATTTGGTTAGGGCTAGCACAAGGCATGCCATCGATCTAGAACAATTCTTATGTAAGACCTCAATGCAGGGAAGGTTCGCAGATAAAGGAAAAAATTTCGCAGGTTTCGATAAATGAATGGACCCTTCACCCAAGGCTATTAGGAACCACCACCGGTTGCGCGGCCTGTTTGAGCATGAGGCAGACGATGGCTGCGATGTGGAGATCGGCAGGCGTGCTGGGATAGCACGCGTAGTCTTAGACGAGGCGGCGGTGCAAAAATCCTGGAAACCTGAATTATTATTAAGATAAAATCTATATATTTCTCTCGATTTATAATATAAATTGCAATGCGCATCAATGTTGATGTATATTTTTACCCAATACGATTTACAATATACAGATTCTATAATATGTTAAGTCTGTTTCGACCATGTGTACCTTTCGGATTCATCCGCACTTTCAGTGCGGTGGGGTGGTTCGAGCGTTGGATTGCGTGGTGGCCCGCGGGCAGCGCGTCGCCGATCTCGAATCCGTCGCTGCCGTTGGTCCCGGCGGCCTGCACGTCGATGACCTGATGTCGGATGGAACGGGGGTGCTGATCACCGCCCGGACCACGGCGGCCCAATCCTCCTGTCGAAAAGGACTAGGGCGTCTCTGCAAAGGGTTCACAGGCTGTGTGCTGGCCCCCATGTGATCGGGATGCGACGCTACGAACTGACCGATGCGCAGTGGGAGCAGATCGCCCCGCTGCTGCCTCCGCAGAAGCCGCGCACGGGCCGGCCAGCGGAGGATCACCGCCAGGTCCTGAACGGCATGCTCTGGATCTTGCGTACGGGCGCGCCCTGGGCGGATCTGCCGGCCCGCTACGGTGCTGTCGGGACCGTGTCGAGCCGGTTCTATCGCTGGCGCAAGGCCGGCGTGTTCGACCGGGTGCTGCGGTGCCTGCAGGCGCAAGCCGATGCCCGAGGCGAGCTCGACTGGGACCTGCACTTCGTCGACGCCACGGTGGTGCGCGCGCACCAGCACGCCGCCGGTGCCCGCCGGTCCGGCGCCATCGGGGGGTGAGGGCACGGTCGAGGGGATTGGTGAAGCGCTCGGGCGCAGTCAGGGCGGATTCTCGACCAAGCTGCACCTGCGCGCCGAGGGCGGCGGTAAACCGATCACGGCGGTACTGACGGCTGGCGAGCGCCACGAGCAGTTCGCCCTGGACGCGCTGATGGATAAGGGGGCGGTGCCACGCTCTGGCCGAGGGCGCCCACGCTTGCGTCCCCACCGAATCTGCGGGGACCGGGGCTACTCCAGTCCACCGGCCCGCCGCCGCCTCAGGCAGCGCCGGATCGAGCCAGTCATCCCGACCCGCAAGGATCAGCCGCGTCAGCCCGGCTTCGACAAGGCCGCGTACCGGGAGCGCAACAGGGTCGAGCGGCTGATCGGACGCCTCAAGCAATATCGCCGCATCGCCACCCGCTACGAGAAGCGGGCCACAAACTACCTCGCCATGGTCACCCTCGGCATGACCATGCTCTGGCTCACATGACTTTGCAGAGACGCCCTAG
>NZ_JAKSYE010000080.1 GCF_022829685.1 Methylobacterium sp. E-045 | reverse complement strand
GCCAGATCCAGGCCCTGGAGCGCACGCTCCCCGACCGGCCCCTCGGACCCGGGCATCCCGCCTCGCAGACGCACGACGATACCCGCCACGGCACCACGACGCTGTTTGTCGCCCATGACGTCCTGCACGGCACGGAGGTCGGCCGCAGCATTCAGCGCCATCGCTACCATGACTTCAACCGGTTGTCGGGACGCCGTCGAGACCCCTATCCCTGCGGGCTAGGTAAGCCACTTGTTCCCGTACAACCCTTCCAGCCAAAAACACCGGAAGGTGCGCTCCTGGGCTCCCCCTCACCTCCGCC
>NZ_JAKSYE010000078.1 GCF_022829685.1 Methylobacterium sp. E-045 | reverse complement strand
TTGACAAGGTAGCCTCGGGCCTAAAGCTTGGGGTTACAAAACATGGCCCGCACCGGTTACGCCCGCGTCAGCACCCTCGATAAGGCCCTCGACGGGCAGTTCACCCGGCTGAAGGCCGAGGGCTGGGGGGTCATTCGTTGGGGGAAGGTCTCCGGTGGCAGCCGCGACGGTCGAGCCGACCTGGCGACCGTGCTCGAGTTCCTTCGACCGGGCGACGAACTCGTGGTCCCGCGCTTGGACCGGCCCGCCAAGATCGGAAGAGCCACCGTCCGAACGCCAGCCCCTCCGGAGAATCCCGTATCC
>NZ_JAKSYE010000077.1 GCF_022829685.1 Methylobacterium sp. E-045 | reverse complement strand
GCGGGGGCTCGCTGGAGAGACGTTCCGCGATGCCGTGGTCGAGGTGCACCATGCACGGGATCCGACAAAGATCTGGATGCATCGTATTCGCAGCCTTGTCGTGACTGAGGCGGAGGGTCGTCCGACGGGCCTTGCCCTCATCATGCAAGACGTGAGCGATCACTACGAGGCGGAGGAACGCTTCGAGAGCATGTTCCGGGCAAATCCAGCCCCAGCCGTAGTGTGCCGGCTCTCCGACCTCCGCTACGTGAAGGTCAACCAGGGCTTCATCGACCTGACTGGCTTTAAGAGCGATCAGGTGCTCGGTCGGACGTTCACAGAGATTGACCTCCTGGGACAGTGCGAGCACCGCACGGCTGCCGTCGCCCACCTGCATGCTGGTACTCCCATCATTCAGGGTGAAGCGTGCCTTTGTGTCCCAGCCGACGCCGAAAAGTACGTGATCGTCGCCGGACATCCCATCGAAATGCCGGGCGGTGAGCGCTGCATGCTATTCACCTTCGCCGATTTGGAGGATCGCCAGAAGGCGGAGACGGAGTTGCGCCTGAGCGAAGAACGGTTCGCCAAGGCGTTCGAGCTCAGCCCAATCCCGACCGCTCTTCTGAGTTCGGAAGCGGAGGTGTCGACCAGTATCAATGAGGCTTATGCCGCAGCCTTCGGTGATGCAGCCGATGTCACATCCGTACCCTGGGTCGAGGAAACCGAGCGGACACGCTTCAAGCGCGAACTGCAGCGCTACGGTCGAGTCCGAGCCTTCGAGGGACGTTTACGGACCCGGCAGGGCGACATCCTCGATTGCCTCGTCTCCGCCGAGCCGATCACGGTGAACGGCAGCTCTGGCCTGCTTTGCGCCGTTCAGGACATCTCATCTCGAAAACGTACCGAGGCGGAATTGATCTCAGCCATTGAGGCCGTAATGGCGGACGCCTCATGGTTCAGCCACGGGGTGATCGAAAAGCTTGCTCTCCTGCGCAATCCTCCCCGCTCCGGCAAGGCACCGGTGACGGCCGAAAAGCTCACAGTCCGTGAGAGCGACATGCTGGAGGGCATCTGCCGTGGTGCGACTGACGAAGAGATCGCAGGGGATCTCGGCGTATCCCTCAGCACGGTGCGGAACCACGTCACCCGGCTCTATCGCAAGATCGGTGTGAACCGCCGCAGCGCCGTGATCGTCTGGGCCAGGGAGCGCGGGATTGGCGGAACCCCAACGAATGACGCGGGAACGTCGTCAAAACAGGGTCGAAAACACTAACTCGATTAGTCTAAAATATTAATATGTAAATTCTCGGAACATCGCCCCGTTGACTGTCTTGAGCGGCAGTAGCTCTGCTCGAAGCCAGCATCTCGGGAAGTGGCTCCAGGGCCAATACGAGGTGTGACGATGGGCAAGGGCCGAAAGGTTCTGTCGGATGATCACGCTCGAGCCCTGATCAAGCAGGCCATCGGGATGATCTTTGGGGACACGCAGGTTGAGGCGGAAGCCACAACCGAGATTGCAGCCATCGAGTCGAGGCATGCCACGGCCCGTCACAAACCAGTGAAAGCCCCACGTCCTCCAAAGGCGTGAGCAATCAACATTCCATCGTCTCTCGGCTCTCCCTCGCGCAGGCTCTGCGTCGAGCCCCCCGACGCACGTCTCAACACTGGAGCACACCATGTCCCTCATCGCCTGGATCGTTCTTGGCCTGATCGCCGGCTTCATTGGCAGCAAGATCGTCAACAACACTGGCCAGGGGCTGATCGTCGACATCCTGCTCGGCGTCGTCGGCGCCGTCGTCGGTGGCTTCCTGTTCAACCAGTTTGGCCAGCCCGGCGTGTCCGGCCTCAATCTCTACAGCCTGCTCGTCGCCATCGTCGGAGCGGTCGTCGTGCTGTGGCTCTACCACGCCCTCATGGGTCGTCGCCGGGTCCTCTGACCCCGTCGCCCGATCTCACTTGCGCCGATCCCGGCCCTGAAGACCAACCAGAAAGACTCAACACCATGGCTCTGGCCCCGGATACAACCCCACTCGCGATCAACCGCGACCTACCTGATACGAGCATCGTCACGCCGGCCGAGGACATGCGCACGATGATGCTGCATTCCGTCTCCTGGGGCGCTGTGTTCGCCGGGGCGGTCGCTTCGCTGATCACCCAGGTCATCCTCAACATGCTCGGCCTCGGCATCGGTTTGTCGACGGTCGATCCGATGGGCAACGGAACGCCGGAAGCCAGCTCCCTCGGCATCGGTGCCGGTCTGTGGTTCGTTGTCTCCGGGGTCCTTGCTGCGATTGCCGGCGGGTTTCTGGCTGGTCGTCTCTCGGGCAAGCCCTCCTCCTCGACGGCTGGCTATCACGGCCTGATCGCTTGGGCCGTCTCGACCCTCGTAATCCTTTATCTCCTCTCCTCGGCTGCCAGCGGCATCGTCGGTGGTGCGCTCGGTACTGCCTCATCTGCCATCGGTGGAGTCGGCAACGTTGTCGGCGGGTCCGTGCAGACTGCCGCTCAGGCAGCGGCGCCATCACTTACGAAGATCACGGACCCGTTCTCCGGCATCGAGGCCAATGTTCGCAACGGCACCGGATCCGATCCAGCCGCTCTCAAGGATGCCGCGGTGACCGCCATGCGTGCAGCTGTCACCGGTGACGGTGCCCAGCAGGCCGCTGCCCAGGAGAAGGCCGCCCAGGCTCTCGCCAAGGCTCAGAATATCTCGGTCGAGCAGGCCAAAGCGCAGGTTGCCCAGTACACCCAGCAGTTCAAGGAGACGGTTGCCGCGGCCAAGGAGCAGGCCAAGCAGATCGCCGACGCAACTGCGCGTCGTGTGTCTCAGGCTTCCCTCTTCGGGGCGCTGGCTCTGATCTTCGGAGCCTTGGCTGCCTTCTTCGCGGGTCGCGGCTCGGCAGTCGATCCGACGATCACCCGCACGGCTCCGAACACGCTCGGTGCACGTCGGTCATGAGCACCCGCGACCCCGCCGCGTCCAAGATCCACGGTCTTGGTACGCTTCCAGGCGATGCAGCGGAGGTTGCCCTGGGTCAGGAAGTCGTCCTTCCCCTGATCGAAGAAACTGCGCGCATCGATAAGCGCGCCGTCGAGACTGGACGGGTGCGGGTCTCGACCCGCACCGAGACCATCGACCAGGTCCTTCGCGAGACCCTGCGCAGCGACATGGTCGGGGTAACCCGGCTTCCGCTCAATCGGACGCTCGCCGAGGGCGAGGCCGTCCCACAGATCCGAACGGAGAATGGTGTGACCATCATCCCCGTGCTGGAGGAGATCCTCGTGGTTGAGAAGCGCCTTGTCCTCAAGGAGGAGGTGCATGTCCGCCAGACCACGTCAGGCGAGGATGTCGAGGTTCCGGTGATGCTGCGCCGGCAGCGCGCCGTGGTCGAGCGTATCGGCCCGGACGGCCAACAGAACGATCCCTTGCCTACCACTCCGGAGACGAAGCCATGAGCCAGACCATCACTGCGATGTACGATACCTACACCGACGCCACGGCCGCCCAGAACAAGCTCCTGGCGCTGGGCATCCCTGCCGCATCGATCAAGATCCTGTCGGGCACTCAAACCGCTCAGACCACCACGACCTCGGGCACTAAGCCAGACGAAGGATTCTGGGGCTCGCTCAAGGATCTCTTCATGCCTGAGGAAGATCGCTACGCTTACAACGAGGGTCTCAGCCGCGGCGGCACGATGCTGAGCGTGACCGTCGATGAGGCGCACACCGAGAAGGCCTACGATATTCTCGAAGAGCACGGCTCCGTCGACCTCGATGAGCGCGAGGCAAGCTGGCGCAAGGAAGGCTGGAGCGGTTACGAGGGGGCAACAGGTTCCTCGACTGTCGGTGCCGTCGGATCGACCGCTGGCACTACAGCCACACGAGCCGAAGGTGCCACCGAAGCGGTTGCCGCTCACAGCGCTGCTCAGACGGGGACCGACTACATCCCGGTGGTCGAGGAGCGCCTCAACGTCGGCAAGCGCATGGTCGATAGTGGCCGGGTGCGGGTACGCTCCTACGCGGTCGAGGAGGCCGTCAGCGAGAACGTGACACTTCACGACGAGACCGTGAGCGTCGATCGCCGCGTTGTTGATCGTGCCGTGGCGCCGGGGGACGAAGCCCTGTTCGCCGAGAAGGTGATCGAAGCGACCGAGACACGTGAGCAGGCAGTGGTGTCGAAGGACGCTCGCGTTGTCGGTGAAGTTGGTATCCGTAAGGATGCGACCCAGCGCACCGAGACCGTCTCTGACACTGTGCGTCGCACCGAAGTCGAGGTCGAGGACGGACGTGGAACTGTCAGCCGTACGGATGCGACGGGTACCACGACTGGGACGACTCCGCGCAAGCCGGTCTGAACCGAGATCCAGGAGGGGCCGACGTCGCCCCTCCTACTCGCATGACCATCGCGTTCCGGTGAAGGTGCTAGGGGCCTTGCATGACCGTCGAGCAAGTTTGCCTCGTGGTTGTTCTCAACCTCCTCGTTGGCATTTTCATCGCGCGGTCAGGCAAATTCCGCACGACTGCGTCTGCAAGATTGATCTTGGGAGCACTGATCCTTAGCGGTTTCGCGATGATCTGGCGCTCTCTCATGCTCTAACATCGTGCAGTCTGGATCCGACCCTAATCACAGGAGTCGATATCTGTGTCGTGGCGACAGTAACGAGTCGTAAGGTTGACGCAGATGTGCGTACGTTGGTCAACGCCGAGGCTCACTATCTGAGCTTGCTTCCTGAGATACCCCATGACCGACCGCATCCCAACATCCACGCCGCAACCGCGGACTCAGACCTCGCCGGCGATCTGGACCATTTTTTTGGGGACCGCACTTCTGGGGCTGGTGGCCCTACCGCGTCGGGCATCTGGTTCGCGGATCGAAGGCGGTTCAAACCAACTTGGAGCCGAGGACGGTCCAAAAATCCATAGCGGGATGAGTGCGGCCCAGGTTGCGAACACCGAGGCTGACCGAGGTCGCAAGGCAGCGAACCCATCCGAGATCCCCGTCCAGGGCTGGCTGGATATCGGCAAGCGCCTGTTCCAGGAGTTTGGTAACGACCGTGTGCTGCTGGTCGCGGCGGGTGTCACATTCTACGCAATCCTGGCTCTGTTTCCGGCCATCGGCGCGCTCGTTTCGATCTATGGCCTCGTTGCCGATCCCGCGACCATCAATGAGCAATTGGCCGCCCTTCAGGGCGTCATGCCGGGCGGTGCCCTCGACATTGTCGGCGAGCAGGTAAAGCGCATCGCCGCAAAGGGGGGCGGCACGCTTGGCTTCACGGCGGCCTTCGGCATACTCGTGTCGATCTGGAGCGCCAACGGTGGTATGAAGGCCATCTTCGACGCGCTCAACATCGTCTACGACGAGAAAGAAAAGCGAAATTTTTTCTGGTTGAACTTGCGTTCCCTTACCTTCACGGCAGGGGCGCTTCTGTTCGTAGTTCTAGCCCTCATTGGCATTGTCGTCGTTCCGGCCGCGCTGGCTTTCTTAAATCTGGGCTCGATGGAGTGGGTCATCGCCTTGGCACGGTGGCCGATCCTGCTCTTTGTTGTCCTAGGCAGTCTGGCCCTCCTGTACCGGTACGGTCCAAGCCGGGAAGCTGCGAAATGGCGCTGGGTGACCTGGGGGAGCGCTGTCGCAGGCCTCCTCTGGGTCGTCGTGTCGGCGCTGTTCTCGTGGTACGTGTCGAGCTTCGGCAACTACAATGAAACCTACGGCTCTCTTGGCGCCATCATCGGCTTCATGACCTGGATCTGGATCTCGACCACGATCGTGCTGCTCGGGGCAGAGTTGAACGCCGAGATGGAACATCAGACGGCCGCAGATACGACCACGGGCCGGCCTGAGGAACTTGGTGCGCGCAAGGCGAAGGTGGCCGACACGGTCGCAGCTTCCACCTGAGAGGATGGCATGGCGTGCGTCCTGCCGCGTTCGTCAACCTGCTCCTTAGAGTATGTCCTGTTCGTCTATCTACACCGCGGGGTGAGACGACTTCTACCTATCCACGCCAAACAACGAACCTACCTCCATTCATGTCGGATATCCGACGGTATTTCCGACAATCAGCATCGCCGGCGTCGGCATGACCCCATTGTGAAGCGGACATCCTGCTTTCGACCCGACTTTGCCGTTCAAACCCGTTCACTGTCTGCCCAAAAGCTGACGGTGAATCAGCGCAGCAAGCAGTCAGTTTTCACCTTGCAGGGTTCGACCGAACAGCGCGAGCATGTCGTCCCAACCACGTTCGGCTGCGGCGGGATCGTGGACGGGGAAGTCCGGCATCATCCAGCCGTGCGCGGCCGGATAGGTCCGCGTGTCGTACCGTACGCCAGCCTGCGTCAGCGTCGTTTCCAACCGCTCGGCCATCGCCGGCGGGTAGCTGCCGTCGTCCGTGGCAGCTGCGACGTAGACCTCCGCCTTGAGCCTCGGCGCGAAGAGGTGCGGGCTCGTCGGCGCGTCGGTTGCGAGGTTGCCGCCGTGGTAGCTCGCCGCCACAGCGAACCGGTCGGGGTAAGTCCCGGCAGCAGCCAGGGCCATGCCGCCCCCCATGCAGAAGCCCACCGCCCCGAAGGTGTAGCCCGCAACGTCGGCCCGCGTATCGAGGTAGGCGAGAAAGCCCGCAGTGTCCTCCGCAGCCTTGTCGTTTCCGGTCGTGGTCATCAACGGACCGAGGATGACACGGAAGTCGCCCGCGAAAACCTCCTTGGGCACGAACGGTCCGTAGGGACCGTAGCGGTAAAACAGGTCCGGCAGCAGGACGACGTAGCCAGCGTCGGACAGGCGCCGTGCCATGTAGAACATCGTCGGCCGGATGCCGCCAGCGTCCATGTAGAGGATCACACCCGGCCATGGTCCGGTGCCGGCGGGGATCATGACATGAGAGGGGCAATCCCCGTCACGTGTCCGGATCGAGATTTGCTCGTTTGGCATCGGGCGCTCCTCGGCCAGACATGTGCAATGTCCACATTAAACCGTTTACGACGTTGAGCGGACTAACCGCAAACCACCCAACTCAGTCGTAGAGTGAACCAGCGCGTATCAGACCGTATAAGACATTGGTCCTATCAACTGCAGTGTTAGCTATCCGATCGTTTTGCCTACGTAAGAAATTTAAATAAACGCTTCTAGGAGAAAACTTATTTAGCGTAGAGAAGCCAGATTTAAATCACGATGTGGTCATCCGAGGATCCGTTGCACTGCGGAGGGACATCGCCTTTTGGAAGCAGGGGGCTCGAGGCCGAATGTCGCTGCAAAGACCGACGCGGGCATTGGCCGCCCGAACAGATAACCCTGCGCTTCCTGACAGCCCTTGCCAATGAGGCGCTGCTCCTGTTCCTTAGTTTCGACGCCTTCCGCGATGACCGCGAGTCCAAAACTTCGACTGAGGTCAAGTACTGCCCGGACAATGGCTGCGTCCTGAGGGCTTTCGCACATTGCGCGAACGAAGCTTTGGTCAATCTTGAGCCGGGTCAATGGGAACCGCTTGAGAAGGCTAAGTGAGGCGTAGCCTGTGCCGTAATCATCGAAGGCGATGCTCACGTCGGCATTATTGAGGTCACGCAAGGTGCTGACGAGTTCAGTGTCGTGGTGCAGGATGATGTTTTCCGTGATCTCCAACTCGAGGCTCGACGCTGGGAGCTGAGCGTTGGATAGTGCGAAGAGAACTTTCTCGATCAGGTCGCCCTGCTTGAACTGAGCACTGCATAGATTGACTCCCATACGGAAGTTCGGGGCTCCTAAGGCGCGCCAAGTAGCCGCTTGAGCACAAGCCGTCTGCAAGACCCAATCACCAACGACCGCGGCATAGGGGCTGGCGTCAAGGGTTGTTAAAAAAGCTGCTGGAGCCAGTAGTCCACGTTCAGGATGCTGCCAACGGATCAAAGCTTCAGCCCCAACGAGGGCTCCGTCGCTCAAGCGGACCTGAGGTTGGTAGAATAGCACAAACTCGTTGTGCTTAACGGCGTAGCGCAAGGCCTCTTGAGAAGCTCGCTCCCGGCGAGCGGCCAGTCGAAGTTCGGGGGTGAACAATCGATAACGGCGTCGGCCTTCCGCCTTGGCTTGGTAGAGGGCCATGTCGGCATAGGTCAGTAATTCCTCCGGGTGTTTCCCATGGCTTGGACTGATTGCGATGCCGACACTGACACCCAGATTGAGCACCTGCTCATTGATGACGAACGGCTCTGCGAGGGCGCGCACGATAGCCTGCGCGATGTCCGCTGCGCGGAAAGGATCCGTGATGTCAGGAAGCACAATGGCAAACTCGTCCCCACCCAATCGGGAGACGGTATCGACCGCGCGAACACAGCTCAGCAGGCGTTCGGCTGTATGTTTCAGTACTGTGTCTCCGGCTGCGTGCCCCAGGGCATCATTCACTCCCTTGAAGCCATCGAGGTCCAACATCAGGAGCGTCATTGGCTGTGATTGTGCGAGGACCTCCTTAATCCGATTACGCAGAACTGTGCGGTTTGGCAGCTCGGTCAAGGGATCGAGATGCGCCAGGCGGAACAAGCGCTCCTCATTGGCCCGGCGATCACGAATGTCTCGCACGATCGAACCGAATGCGGACCGACCGTTCTCGCTCCACATCGATAGCGAGAGTTCGATTAGGAACTCGGTGCCGTCCTTATGCTGCGCCGGTAACTCGACCGTGGTTCCCACAAGACGTGGTGTTCCACCGGTTGCTACACGATGCAAACTACCGCCATGCCCACATCGCATTCGGTCGGGAACAATGAGATCGATGCTTTGTCCGACCGCCTCCTCGGATGTATAACCGAATAAGCGTTCTGAAGCGACATTCCAGAACGTAATCAAACCTTGTTGGTTGGCGCAGATAATACCGTCTGGCGACGTTCCGGCAATATTTTCGAAACGAGATTGACTTTCTTGGTGTAATACCTCGAGCCGATGGAGCTCCATACGATCGAACACCAAGCCTGCAAGGGCTTGCAAAGTTCGTTGGTCCCCCTTGGAAAAGCTCGAGCGGGGTTTGGTGTCGGTCAGGCAGAAGGCTCCAACGGCGTGGCCGGCAGATGACCGCAAGGGAACGCCGGCATAAAATCGTACGTGTGCCGGACCAATGACAAATGGGTTGTCGTAAAAGCGTGCGTCACGTGAGGCGTCGAGCACGACAAGTGGCTCTTTTTGTCGAATAGTGTAATCACAAAAGGTCATCTTGCGGTCGACTTGACTGAGAGCAAGCCCAACCTTGGCATGAAAGTGATTTTGATCTGCGTCTATCAAGGACAAAAATGCGGTAGGTACATTGAATAACTGTGCGGAAAGCTCGACGATATGGGTAAAAGATGGATCGTCCGCGGAGCCGATAAGTTCATACTCGGCCAGAGCCCTTAAACGCGCATCTTCCTCTTTACCGGCTGGACAGGGGCGCACAATAACGACTCCGTATAATCATAGTAGCACTATATTAAGGAATTTAATCTTAAGAGGTGTTGCATAGAAGTGATTTGGTGCATATTAGGCCGCTTTGGAGACAAGCCTGACTTTCTGTGTCGCGATATCGACCTCCTCGGTAGAGCGGGCGATCTCGTTGAGGCTGCCGGTGATGCGGCTTACCCCGTTCGAAGCTGTCTGCATGCTGGACGACATCTCGCGCGTGACGGCGCTCTGCTCCTCTACTGCCGCCGAGATGGCGCTGGCGACCTCGTTGAGAGTCATGATCGTGTTCTGGATGGAGGAAATCGCCCCCACGGCCTCCTGCGTCGCTTGCTGGGTTGACAGGATCTGGGTGCCGATCTGCTCGGTGGCCTTCGAGGTTTGGGCGGCAAGGGCCTTCACCTCCGTAGCGACCACGGCGAAGCCCCGTCCCGCCTCGCCGGCCCGCGCGGCCTCGATGGTGGCATTGAGAGCGAGCAGGTTGGTCTGGGCGGCGATGCCCTGGATCAGGGCGACGACCTCACCGATGCGCGTGGCGGCGCCGGAGAGGCCGGCGATGATCGCGCTAGTCTCCTGGGCCTGCTTCACCGCCTGGCCGGAGATCTCGGAGGCATGAGTGACCTGCATGCTGATCTCGGAGACGGAAGCCGCCAGTTCCTCGGCGCCGGAAGCGACGGTCTGGATGTCTGAGGAAACCTGGGTTGAGGCCTGGGCGGCCTGTCCCGCCTGTCGCGAGGCACCCGTGGCGGCACCGGCGATGGCGTTTAGCTCGGTGGCGATGGAGACCTGGAGGGCGGCGCGGTTCTGGCGTTCGAGCACCTGTCGAGTCACGTCAGTGGCGAACTTGACGACTTTAAGCGGTCGCCCGTCACGGTCGAAGATCGGATTGTAGGTGCCCTGGATGAAGACCTCACGGCCGCCCTTGGCCAGTCGCCTGTACTCGTCGGCCTGGTACTCCCCTCGTCCGAGGCTCTCCCAGAAGCGTTTATACTCGGCGCCGGCGCGCAGATCGGGATCGACGAACAGGTTGTGGTGCCGTCCCTGAATCTCGGAGAGGCCATAGCCCATCACATCGAGGAAGTTCTGGTTGGCGGCGAGGATCGTACCGTCGATGGAGAACTCGATTACCGCCTGCGAACGATGCAGAGCTATGACCTGTCCCTCAAAATTGATAGTCTTCATCACCCGATCGGTGATGTTGGAGGCGAACTTCACAATACGAATGGGCCTGCCGTTGCGGCCGAGGATGGGAGTATAGGTTGCTTGCAGCCAGACTTCGCACCCATCTTTGCCGATGCGTTTGAACTCGCCAGCCTGAAAGTTGCCGTCGGAAAGCGTAGCCCAAAAGGCGTGATATGCCTGGCTTTCCTTGACGGCCGGATCGACGAGCAGGCTGTGATGCTTCCCTTGGATCTCAGACAGTTCGTAACCGACCGCGTCAAGGAAATTCTTGTTGGCTGTTAGTATCTTACCATCGAGTGTAAACTCTACGCGGCATTGAGAGCCGTCGATCGCTGTTAGCAAAACTCGGTGCTTTGACTGGAAAATTGCCACGACGAGCCCCCTCGCCCCGTACATAAGCGTACGGATACGGACCTAAAAGAGCCTAAGAATATTAATAATATCTGAATCAGGAATGATTATCAATTGATGGTTTTTACTAGGCGCACTCCATCAGATCCGATGAAAAATATTCCAGCATGCTCGAAAGCACGGCGTATTTCTAATACTGATGTGCTACGAACTTTTGCCTTAACATTCCGTGCCTCAAGCCTCTTTATCGTGTTGACGGACACATGAGCTTCAGTTGCTAATTTAGATATTGTCCAGTCAAGTAAAGCTCTAGCAGCACGTATTTGTGCGGCGTTCAGATTGTTCTGGTGGCTGAAATCAAAACCGTTATGTATGTTCTGCTCTATCCCAACAAAAGATGAATTTATGTCTTTGAGCCATATCTCTCCAACAACGAGATGTGCAAGACCAGTAAGCCGAGCCACATCGGATGGCTCAAAGCCGCGCGGCTTACTATCGGCAATACAAAGTGTTCCGATCCTTATCTGAGGTGCAATGATCAGGGGAGCGCCCGCATAAAAGCGGATATACGGGGCACCCTTTACGAATGGATTATTGGCAAACTGTGAGTGTTTTGTAGCATCGTGGACCACATACACGGTGTCATGCATAATGGTATTCTTGCAAAAAGATAGTTCACGCGGGGTGTTCGTCGCAGCGGGGCCACAGGCGGATTTAGTCCAAACCGTATCAGCATCTACTAGAGAAATAGCAGTAATAGATGTAGAAAAATGTTTCTGCGCGACATTCACTATCCGATCTAACTCTGATTTATCAGATGATTCAATGAGATTAAGTCGTTTTAAAGCCTCCAATCGCAGAAATTCATTATTAGATTGATAGGAAACCATTCCAGCCGCCTAGATAAGAGCTTAGAAAGCAAGCAGATATGAGTGAGCGATGGTTCTATCAGAACCACTGCTAAATACCTTTTGTGTGCGAGTATACCGTTTTTGAGTCTCCTTCGTCTAGATACTGCGTGGATGGAGCCCTGCGCTCGAGACATGACTATTGCATGTCGGATATCCGTTCGTTTTCCCGACGAATGATGGATGCGTCTGGGACACGGATCGAAACAGCCCCGTTTCTGTCGGGAAAATATGACTGGTTTTCTATTGCCAGATAAACGTTCTTGAATCACTATCCCGACATGCTCGTCGGATATGCCCGCGTCTCCACCCTCGATCAGAACCTCGACCTTCAGCGTGATGCGTTGACCAAGGCCGGGTGCGAACGGCTGTTCGAGGAGAAGAAGTCTGGCAAAGCCGGTACGAAGCGGCCTGAGTTCGATGCCGCCCTCGCTTACCTACGCCCGACCGATGTGCTGGTGGTGTGGAAGCTCGATCGGCTCGGTCGCTCGCTCGTCGAGATGATGCGCACGATCGACAGCCTCCGCACGAAGGAGATCCACTTCCGCAGCCTCACCGAGCAGTTCGATAGCGACACTGCTCACGGTCGCTTCGCCCTGCAGATGCACGGGGCCATGGCCGAGTACTTTCTCGACCTGAACCGCGAGCGGACGATGGAAGGGCTGAAGGCGGCCCTCGCCCGCGGCCGGAAGGGCGGCCGACCGAAGAAGCTCACCGAGGCCGATCTCGAAGTTGGCCGCGCCCTGCTGCACTCGGGCACCATCTCGATCGCCGCCATCGCCAAGCGCCTCGGGGTCAGTCGGGACACCTTCTACAGCTACTTCCCCCAAGCCCGGGCACGCAGCCAGGCTGCTGTCGTAGCCAGGGGGACATGATCGCAATGCCAATCCGGCGCGAGCACCGCTTCTACTACCCGATCGACTGGCCCCAGCTTTCCGCCGTGATCCGCTTCCGGCGGGCAGGAGGCGCCTGCGAGGGATGCGGGCGGCCGCATGGGCAGACGATCTACCATTTGGGCGACGGACGCTGGTGGGATGCCTCGACCGGCTGTTGGCGCGATGGGAGGGGACACACTCTCCAAAGCCTGCCGAGCTTCGAGGACCTTGGACGTCTGCGCTCGACCAGGGTGGTGCTTGCGACCGCGCATCGCGACCACGACACCGGCAACAACACGGACAAGAACCTCGCCGCGTTCTGTCAGCGCTGCCACATGAACCATGACCGGCCGGAGCATCAGCGTCGCCGATGGCGGACGCTGTTCCGGCGCAGAGCGTCTGGCGATCTGTTCAGGGGACCTTACCCGCCTCCGTCCTGAAGCATCCCCTTCCCTCTTGCTCCCAAACTCGCCGACCGCACGATCCTGTGCGAGCTTGACCTTAATCAAGGTGCCCGATGGAAAGGGGTCTGTGATGCCGATCTCGAAACGTCAGCTTGCAGCCTCGCTCCTGAGCACCCTGCATATCGAAGCTCGGGATATGATGGTGGGTTTCCTCCAGCAGGAGGCGACTAAGTTCCTGGATGCGCCCTTTGCCAACACCAAAGTTGCCGTCGTGCGACAGGTCTGGGGCACACGTGGGATGGAGTTTCGAGCTCTGGACATAGAGGTCTCCGGATTATGCGAGCTCCTTCATGCCCTGCAAGGTATCCCCTCTGAGACGCCGTTGGTGCAGGAGATCCTCCGCTTGGGACCTCATACCCTCTACGTTTTTCATCATGGCGATGGGTGTCAGATCGTCGGCGCGGTTCTGCATGGGAAAGCGAATGTCCCACTCCCCGTGTCGATGGTGCCTCACCGCGGGCGTAAGCGAAGCCGTATCCACTGTGCATCTGCGTCGAGCCAACTTGACCTTTTCGCCTCAGTCTCAGCCTAGCGCGTCGACAGCCTTTCGCCCGACCCATCGGATTGGCCTCCCTATCGCCCCTCCCCTTTTCGAACATGCCTATGGCGCCGGCGGCTGATCCCCTCTGGCTGTTCGGCCAGGATCCGAGCAGCGCACAGGGCACCTCCTGGCTAGACGTTCTCGAGTTTTTGGCCTGTGTGAAGGGATCGGTTGCAGCCGCAGGCTCGTACTTCGACTTCACTACGAGTTGCCCCCCGCCCCCCTTTGCGCTGGCGGGGGTACGCGCTAACCTTCGCATGACAGCCAGACCTCGCCTCCGAGATGGAAAAGCGCGAGGGTTTGCGAGGGTTTGCGAGGGTTTTTTCAAACCCTCGCGGGGCCAAAACCAACGACATAACAATGACTTGCGAGCGCTGTGCGAGGGTTGCGAGGGTTTAGCCCTCGCGCGCGCACGTGAGTCACGGGGGGAATGGGGGCCGCTTTTTCAAGAATTTCTATATGTACGTTACGACCCAAACCCTCGTTACCCTCGCAAGAGAGTCCCTAAAGGTCTTATACAAAAGAGAAAATCGGCCCGCGAGGGTTTGAAAAAACCCTCGCAAACCCTCGCAAACCCTCGCGCAGTCCCAAACCTGGCTTCGGTCCCGGCGCCATGCCTTGGCGTTTCATTTTGGGGATAACCCAGCGAGAGCTGGCAGAAGTAGAGGCGGCAGGGCTTCGATGCAGGAGCGCCTT
>NZ_JAKSYE010000073.1 GCF_022829685.1 Methylobacterium sp. E-045 | reverse complement strand
GGCGAGTGAGTCAGGAGAGAGGTGCGGCGGTAGCAGTACCAGCTGCAGAATTAGGCGGAGCCGGGAGGCGGTGGGCTGGGCGGGATCGTGGGGGAGGGGCGTGTGGGCTGTGACTCGGCGGCGTGGGAGTGGGGGGAGTGTGACGACGGTGCAGGGGGGTGAGGGCGGAGATGTGGACTGAGCGGTGGCGTGGGTGTGGCGTATCTGACGATGGGCAGGGGTGTTGGTCGAGGGGGGGTAGGGGGTGGGTGGTGGGGTGTGGGTCGGCGGGGGGGGGGGGGGGGGGGTGACCTGCATCTAGTTTATCACCATCGGTACGCAAGGGTTCCAAAAACGGACCGCCTGAATCCTTCGAAGGCGGTGCCTTGGTAGAAGCCGGACGTAAAGTACCTTTGGTCGAATAGGTTTAGAGCGTTGACAGACAAGGTCACGCCCTTCCAGCTCGGGGCGAGGCGAGCTAGGTCGTAGCTCAAGGAGGCATCGACCAGGGCGTAAGAAGGAAGTTTATCGATGTTGGTGATATCCGTCGTCTCCCCGACGTAGCGGACACCGGCCCCAACACGGAGGCCAGCCAGGGTGCTCGATAGTGGTAGCGCATAATCCACGAAGAGGGACAGAGCGTTGGTCGGTACGTTTGGTAGGCGGTTACCGAGATTGCTACGTCCGGTGAACGGGTTGACGTTGTCCCGTGTGATCTTGGTTTCGAGATAGGCATAACCGGCGACTAGGTTCAGTCCCTCCGCAATAGTGGTCTTCGCCTCTAGTTCGATGCCGCGAGACACGGCTTCACCGGTCTGGACCAAAAAACCCGGCGCACTTGGGTCTGCGGTGGGCACGTTCGTCTGCGTGATGTCAAAGGCAGAGAACGTATAGATGCTGTTCGTGCCGACCGGCTGGTACTTTACTCCTGCTTCGACCTGCTTGCCTTCAGACGGATCAAGGATGGTCCCATCGCGCCGATTTCCCGCATTGAGGGCAAAGGACGTAGAATAGGCGACGTAGGGCACAATGCCGGCAGCGAATTCGTAACCAAGGGCGGCACGATAGGTGAAGGCATCCGGGTTCACTCTTACGGTCGTATTGCTGAGCTTGTCGGAGACCGTCGCGCTGGCATAGTCCTGGCGGATGCTTCCCGTTAGAATGAAGCCGTTGAACTTGATCTGGTCTTGCGCATAGAGGCCGACCTGCGAGTAGATCCCATCGCTGGCGTAGTCAATCGCCGTCGGCAGTGAAATGCGAGTGGGATAGACTGGGTTGTAAAGATCAATAAAGAATTCGTCCGAGCTGAATTTCCGGCGATCCCGATCCTGGTATTGCCAGAAATCGATGCCGGCTACGACGTTGTGCTGCACGCCCCAGAGGTCGAAGCGGCCCTCGATATGGTTGTCGGTGAGGATCGCGTCCGAAGACTGCTTCCTTTGGTACGGAAAGATTCCGTAAAGGCGGTCGTCGACCAGGGTACCGCTGGAGGCCCCCACGAGGTTGAAGCTGCTCTGCGTCGCGACGAAGCGGGCGGCGGAATGGAAGATCCAGTTGTCTGCGAAAGTGTGGTCGAGGATGTAGCCGATCGATGTCGACTCGATATCCTCCTTATTGAAGCTCGGAACACCAAGAAACAGACTGCGCTGGAAACGCCCTAATGGTCCGGCATTAAGGGAGCCCATGATCGGAGTGCTCTGTTCGGATCCACCGCGGTTGTAGCGGGCATATTTCGCCAGCACGGTCAGCGACGTGTCGGCATCCGGCCGCCAAGTGACGGAGGGTGCCAGATAGATCCGGTCGTCCGGCGAAAAGGCGACTTGGGTATCCGAGCGTCTTGCAAGGCCGGTGAAACGGTAGGCGAACTGCTCGTTGCCCACGACCGGTCCGGTCAGGTCGAAGCCGCCCTGAAGGCGGTTGTAGTTGCCCCCCTGAAGGTAGACCTCGTTAGATTGGGTGAAACTCGGCCGCTTCGACACGAGGTTGACGATACCCCCCGGTTGCCCTTGGCCGTACAGTACTGAGACCGGCCCCTTGATGATGTCGATACGTTCGTAAGCGTAGGGCTCAATGTTCTGGTTGTAGGCGTTGAAGCCGGCCCGCAGCCCATCCTCGTAGACGTTCTCCAACCCGATGCTGCGGAAGCCCCGGATCGTGAAATCGGGTGTGCCCTGCCCTCCGGGATAATCGCTGGCCTTGACGTTCGGGGTGTAGGCGACCGCCGTGTTGATATCCTGCACGCCACGGACATCGAGTTCCTCGCGGGTAATGACGCTCACCGTCGCCGGAGTCTCCAGGATCGACGCATTGCTCTTCATGCCGGCGGTGGAGCGGGTGGCGACAAAGCCAGTGGTGCCGAAGGTTGGCGTCTGCGCTTCTACCGATAGTTCATCAAGACGGACGTCGGCGCTGTCCGGGACGTCAATTGCGCCGGTACGATCGACCGGGCGGATCATAACGGTCTCGGAATCACGGAAGCTGTAGGTGAGCCCCGTTCCTTTCAGGATCGCTGCGAGGGCCTCGCGGGGAGGCAATGCCCCGAGTGCCCCAGGCGAGCGCAGGCCGCGGGCTAAGCCGCCGTTGAGAAAGAACTGGATGCCGGTGCGGTCGGTGAATTGGACGAGAGCATCGGCAAGGGGCTGAGGACCGATATCGAAGACGTACCTAGCCATCGCCTCCGTAGGCTGAGCCGAGGCCAGTTGCGGCATGCTTGCGCCTAGGGCGGCTGCGACGGCGATGGCGCCGATCCACCCGGTATTCCTGCATCGCCCCCAATGGGAACGCGCACGACCCTCTCCGCCTCTTCTTACCTGACCCATCACCCACCGTTCCTATCGCCCATTTCAGCAGGCGTGCCGATTTCCGAGGGGCTTGCCGAGTTCCCTCAAAACGAAGGACCCCCGAGATGGATGGAAGGACTATCCGCAGTGTGCGATTTTTCGGCCCGTTTGCTCTACAGGGGCCGGATCAGCGTGAGGAGCTGGGTGAATTCAGTGACCCGGATCGGCAGGGTTTCGCCGATGGTGGTCAGAGCGTCGCGCGTCCGGCGCGCGTCGAAGGCCGCTGTGACCGAAAGATCGCCAATCGTGTCGCTAAGCAGGATGATCCGCCCACGGCGGTAGCGTTCGAGTTCTGCCGCCACCAGGCGGAGGGGCGTATCCCGGAACACGATCCGATCCTGGCGCCAGGCGATAACGTCGGGAAGATCGGCTCGAGTAAGAAGTGGCGGCCGGGAGTGATCGTAGCGGGCCTGCCATCCCGGCTCGACCTGAAGCTCGCGGTATCCATCGGCGTCCACATCGACGGTCCTTGTCATCGTGGTGACGGTCACTGAATCGCCGAGACGCTTGACGTCGAAACTGCCCCCCGGCGTCCGTGCGGTCACCGACCCAGCGACGAGTGAGAAGGGACGCGCGGCTTCGACGCGGGCTTCGACGAAGCCCTGGCCGCGATGCAGGACGACGCGGCGGAGTTCCGGCAGGTCGGCGAGGGACAAGGCACTGTCGCTGCCGAGCTCGACCCTGCTGCCATCGGGCAATGTCAGGGCGAGTCGCTCACCGGTTCCGGTTCGGAAATCAGCGAACAGGTCCGGCCGGCCGGCGACGAGTGCCGCGCCGCCGCCGGCCAAGCCCATGCTCACGGCGCCGACAATGAACTTGCGCCTGTCGGGAGAGGGGCGTTTCCGTCGTCCTTGCGCATGCTCGGAGACCACGTCGAAGCGGTCCCACAGAGCCTTCGCCCGCGCGAATGCAGTGGGGTGAGCGGGGTCGGCGGCGAGCCAGGCCTCGAATGCCCCTTGGTCGAACGAGCCGTGCGCACCGTCCTGCGAGCGGACGAACCACGCCAGCGCGGCTTCCATCTGACGCTCAGAGACATTTCCGGTTGTAGGTTCGGGCGACACGCTGGTTGAGGCTATCGGTGAACGGGAAGGGTCGATGTTCTACGGGAAGCCGAGGGAGTGATCTAGAGTTGCCAGGGCGGCGACCAATTGGTTGACGACGGTCCGAGGTGCGATGTCGAGTCGTAGGGCGATTTCGGCATGGGAGAGCCCCTCGAACCGGCTCAACACGAAGATCTGGCGTCGACGTGGTGGCAGGCTTGCAACGGCTTCGAGAAGATGGCGCAATTCGCTGCGGTGTAGAACAACGGCTTCGGGCGACGGGGTCGGATCGACGATCCGTTCGAAGGCTTTGTCATCGATTGTGACCTCCCGTCGGCGTTTGCCATCGCGGAGGTAGTTCAACCCAAGATTGCGCGCGGCAACGACCAGTTCCGGGCGGGCCGCATGCCCACGCGGCAGGAAGCGAAGGAAAGCTTGCTGCACCAGATCTTCAGCCGCCGCACGATTGCCGACGATCCGGCGCAAGAATCGGCTGAGCCGTCCATGCTCCGAGATGTAGAGAGACGTTAGATCGTGTGCCGGCGTATCCATTTTCCGGCCTTTCGCCTGCTCTGGAAGCAACTATCATTTCGAGTGCTGCACACCTTTGGTGGACTGCAAAAAACTAAGCAAGTTGAATGTTCTAGAGTGATTTTAATCTGGTGACTCGCTCTCTTACTACGAACTGGTCCGCCAGCCCGCTAACGCCTTATGCTCGCGAGCATTCTTGCGTGGAAGAACCATCGATTACGGGACATCAGAAGCGGGGTCGCCGTGGGACTACGCGGTATGAGTAAAATTCGAAGGATGCCCCGCTGATGCCGTGGGGCTGAGCTACAGGTCGGCGGTGGCGATGAAGGGGCGATGCGGGGAGAACCGGCGCAGTTCGGGTTCCATAGTTTCAAACACTTAGCGTGGGCTGATTTCGCGAGAAGTGTGAGATGTCGTCACTCGGGGG
>NZ_JAKSYE010000071.1 GCF_022829685.1 Methylobacterium sp. E-045 | reverse complement strand
CGGGGTAGCCGGCGATGCGGCGCTTGGCGATCAGCTCGGCGAGGATCCGCTTCTCGGAGCGGGCCTGCTTCAGGACGATCCGGAACTTGATCGAACCGTCCTGGTGGAGGGTCGGCAGCTCGCGGCGGAGGGGGGTGTGGCGCGCCATGGCTCACTGCTCCCCACGGCGGGAGAGCAGGACCTCGGCGGCGGTCAGCGCCTTGAGCGCGTCGCGGACGTAATCGCGGAGGATGTTGGCCGTCTCGGGAGTGTCCTCGCTCAGACGATGCCGGGCACCGTTCAGCGTGGACATCGCCTGCGAGGCGTCGTCAATCATGCTTTCCGCGCTGACGCGATCCGAGACGTATTTGGGTTGGGGCTGGCTCACGTTTTGGCTCCATCACCGTGGGGCGATGGAGACATCATCCCCATATTGGGGAATGCGTCAACCCCAAAATGGGGAACTGCTGGGAATGCCTATGCCAGTTGGATCCCCATAGGCGATAAAATGCGGCCTGTACGGGCGCCGGAGTCACCGTTTTCCGAGTGGAACGCCTTCTCGATGCTGCACTTTCTTCCCCGTTGTCCACAGGTTGCGGTTTTGCCCAATCAGGACTCGACTCATGAGTGAAAAATTAGAACATTATAGGAACATCGCAATCGGAGTTCCGCCGTGACGGTTATGTTCATGCCTACGACCAGCCGCTCGGCTGGGTTCAAGCCCAAGATCATGGAGCGAAAGTTCAGGGTGCAGCTTCGCTGCCCAGGATGCGCTTCGGAGGACGCTGTGTGCGTCAGCATGGCGGACGAACCAGGGGACCCGGCAACGATCCACGATTTCACGGACAGTGGGGCGCTGGATCGCATCGAGCACGACTGCAAGCGATGCGGAACGGATATGTCGATTGTCGTTCGGGTAGACTACCTGCGCACCCCTGAGGAGGGGCGTTCACAAGACTGAGCTAAATCAGAACTCGGTTTCGTGGTTGTCGAAGACATACTGGACCAATGCCCGGATCTCGACCTTGCGGCCGTCGTCGGCCGTGAGGTCGCGCTTCACGATGATGGGCTTGTGTTTTGGGTTCGACGAACGCGGGTGAAATTCGGCCGCTGTCTCGGACAGAACTAGTTCTTTCACGGTCTCTTCGTATGACTGGCCATTGTCCAATGTTTGCCTCACAACAACGTTGAGCCCTGACCGAAGTGTGACCGCCCCTTCAATGCCTTCATAAGACAGCCCAATAACATAATCGCCATCGCTTATTGGCTTCGGTGATGCTTGATCCATGCTATCGCCCTCGACGCGCCAAGCGAATTGCCTCGCCCAAGGGTATTTTGTACTGGGCGGGGCTGAAACGACCTCGTCTAGCTCGTCGCCATGGATTTCCACATCCTTGAAGATGCCAGCCGATAGCGTGCCGGTCACCTTCTTGAATGAGAAGCCGCGGCTCGCCGGCGTTGCCTGTGACGGGGTCTGCTCCCTCGCTGATGCATCGGTCGGCACGGCTGTCGGTACCGCCTCGCCCCCTTCAATGATCTCGCTAGGCGCGACGCCCAGCACCTCGGCTGCCTTGGCGATTCGATCTGCCTTCAGTCCGCGATCGCTGTCCTCAACCTTCACATAGCCGCCCTTCGACATGCCGAGCTTGGTCGCCATGTCTTCCTGGGACCAGCCCTGCTTTTCGCGGAGCTTCTTCAAGTTGTTCGGTGGATGTGGCTTTTTCCCCATATCGGGGACAATGCCTGAAGCGATCAACACGAGCGCTCCCCGTTTTGGGGGTTTACCGCTTGACGGAATACCCCAAAATGGGGAACAGCTCGCTGCATGCGGTTACTCGATCACATGCGCGAAGAGCAAATCGACGACGACGCCTTCGCGGCGCTGATCGGAGATTGCACCGGCCACGCGGTTAAAAAGTGGAAGTACGGCGAGCGTGAACCAGACGCCGGCACGATGATGAAGATCGAGGATCTTACCGAGGGTAAGGTCACGGTCCGTGATTGGGCGGAGCAGGCAGCCGAGCGCAATCGCCGTCGGCAATCTCGGATCGACGCCGCCTCCGAAGCGCAGGAGGCCGTGTGATGTCAGCATTAACGCTGCGGCATACGCCCCTCGCGAAGCTGCCGCTGTCGATACCATTCGTTCAGTGTATCGCCAGCCGCCAAAGCTCTGGTGTAATCGCCAACGTATCTCACCTCCGTTTGAGACTGACATTGTCGAGCAATTCGCGCGATTATGTTTCCGGTCTGCTCGGGAGAAAGCAGTCCCGACATTCGAAGCTCTGCGAAGAGCTCGAAGAACGCGCGTTCCAGCGTGACAATACGCGCGTCGTGTTCGTCGTCGTTCATGGTGCCTCACAACGGCATGGACTTCGGCGCGGAGGATCGGGTGCCAGCCCGGTCCTCCACCATCACACTGTCGGTGCATTGGTCGCTCCTGACAATGCGCCCCCCGCCGCCTCCGAAGCGAGCGCCGCGTGATGGCGTGCTCCTGCCTCACCTGCGCCATCCGCTCTCTGATCGAGAGCCATGCCGAAGAGCTCGACCGCGCCAACCCGAAGGCCATTGGCCCGGCGATTGATGCCGTCGAGGCGATCTCCGCGCTGGTCGACGTTGCCGCTTCCCTGGTTGCAGCCCATCCGAACGAGCGGTTGCGCGAACAGGCGATGACGTTCGCCCACGATGCGCTCGACAAGGCTTTGATCGCGCACGTCACCGGCGTCCCGCAGGAAGTCACCGTCGGTGGCTTCACGAAGGCGCTGCACTGACATGGCCGCACTCGTCCTCACCTTCTTTGGGATGGTCTTCACTGTCGACGCGGTGCTGATCGCCGGCCTCTCCAGCAACCGTGTCAGCGGCGATCCCAGCGCCATGCGCACGGGCGCGGCCTTCGCGGGCGTGTTCCTCGCGGCCGGTGCCGTGTGCCTCATCGGTGCGAGGTTCGCGGCATGAACGCTCCCTTTTCCCATCGCGCGGGATGTCGCCCCGCGATCGCGTCCGGCAATCCTCGTTCCGACAGATCGAGCACCGGACGCGCCCTCTTCCGAGATCACGGCGGTTGCAGGCGCAAGCCTCCCGCTCGTGAGCGTGCCGACCGGACCATCACAAGGCCTCCGGTCGGCACGTCCCCTTTCGTCTTGCTCGTTCGCCTGTGCCGCCAAGCCGTCGATCGAGCCTGTGTGCTGCGTATCCCGTCCACCCTCCCGCACCAATCAGCCTCCGTTGCTTCGATCATCTTGAAGCACAGGGCTCTGACCAGATGCGGACAAAGCAAGAAGGCGTTCGGTCGATGATGACGGCTGAACAGGAACTCGGCCTCGTCAGGCCGAACATCGTCGCGGCCGTCGAGGCGCTCCAGTCTCGCGGCATGTCGCGAATGGACGCGTACCAGGCGCTCGGCTCGATGCTGGGCAAGTCGCAGACCTGGGTGCGCAAGGTCATCGGACGCCAGCCCGATGCCGCGATCTACCTGCGCGACGCCCTCAATATCCGCACCGCCTACGAGCGGCTTTGCGCGCGGATCGAGGCTGCGGCCGATGAGGCCGAGACCAACAACAACGCTCTTCGGGAGGAACTCCATGCGGCTCTTGCGGGCGCTGCGGCGCCTCTATCGGGAACGGACCGAAACGCCCTCGCTGCGAGCCCGGCTGCGCGAGGCCCGGCCCGACGAGAAGCCCCCAGCCCATTGGTTCGCTCGGCTGTGGGCAAGGGTGCTCTGCCGTCGCTGGGCGTGAACGACCTGCCGCTGTGGCGGGCAATCGAGGGAGAGTGAGCATGTCGCTCGAAGAGCAAAACACCGAAGCTGCGATCCAGGCGAAAGGCCTTACGGCTCCGCGCCTGACCCCGCAGGATATCGACGACACGATCGTCGGCGCCGACTTCTACGTCTTCCCGGGCACGACGCTGACCATCTGCGCGCTGAAGCTTCGGAACGGCTTCATCGTCACCGGCGAGAGCGCTGCGGCAAGCCCGGAGAACTTCGACGCCGAGATCGGTCGGCAGATCGCGCAGAGGAACGCCCGCGAGAAGATCTGGCCGCTCGAAGGCTACCTGCTCCGCGAGCGCCTAGCCGGTGCCGCCGAACCGCCCCGCGTCCCCCGCGTCGGCGCGCAGGACACCCGCTCGCGCGGTGAGCCGCGCCCGTAGGCCTTCCCCCGAATCCTCCCCCTTCGCGGTCGTCGGCCGCGTCGCTCCCTCCCCGAACCTGAGAGGTCACCATGGCCAGGAAACCGAAGGGCGCGACGCCCAAGATCATCAAGACGACGGCCGCCCAGCTGCAGGACGCGATCCGTGACGCCGCCGGCGCATCCCAGCGCGCTGCGAACGCGAACTCGAACAAGTCGACGGCGCTCTCGGATTACTGCGCGAGTAGCGGGCTGCCGGCGAAATCGGTGAAGCTCATCCTCGACTGCCACAAGATGGAGGACCTGAAGCGGCAGGACTTCATTCGCGGCTTCCTAATGTGCTGCCAGCTGATGGGCTACGGCGATCAGGGCGACCTCCTCGACGACGTCGGCCAGATGATCGCGGACGCTGCCGCAGCTGCCGAGGCGGACGAGAAGTCGCGCAAGGGGCAGGCGCAGGGCTCGCCCGGCCTGCCGCTCGAGGAGGCAGAGCGCGAGTTCACGAAGGCCAACGCGAAGGCCAGCGCGAAACGCGAGGGTAAGGCGACCACGCCCAGCGAGGCCATGCGTGACAGCACGGCGGCCGGCGACGCCTTCCTGAAGGAGCAGACGGCGAAGGGGCCCCGTAACGCCCTCCCCGGTGCTCCAGCGCTCGGCGATGGACCGCAGCGCCAGACCGTGTCCGCCGAGTAGGGCCGCAGCACCGTCATGTCCGAGCAGATCGTCATCACTCTCCCCGGGGAGCCGCGGGGCAAAGGCCGGCATCGCGCCCGCGTCGTTGCCCCGCGCGGCGGCAAGAAGCCGTTCGTCCAGGAATACCCGGATCCGGAAACGGCGCGCTACGAAGCTGCCCTGCGGGCTACGGCCGCCGTCGTGATGGTCGGACGCTTGCCCCTGTCAGGCCCCTTGGTGGTGGTCGTCTACGCGTTCATGCCGATCCCCACGAGCTGGTCACAGGCGAAGAAGCGGGAGGCGCGTAACGGCCTCATCCGCCCGGTCGTGAAACCCGATTGGGACAACATCGGGAAGGTCTGCGACGCGCTGAACGAAGTCGTGTGGGGCGACGATTCTACCGTCGTCGACGGCATCGTCCGCAAGTTTTACTCGGACAACCCCGAGCTGGTGATCACCGTCGAGCCATGGGTTCCGGCGATCGCCACCCTCGGCGCCTCTGCTCCTGCTTTGGACGAGGCAGCCTGATGTGGCCGTTCGGCGCCCTACCCCCGTTCGGCTTCGACATGCTCATGGTAGATCCGCCGTGGTCGTTCGCGCACCGCTCCGACAAGGGCGAGGCGAAGAGCGCGCAGGCTCAGTACGCCTGCATGACGCTCGACGAGATCAAGGCGCTCCCCGTGGCGCAGCTCGCCCGCGGTGACGCCTTTGTCTGGCTGTGGGCTACGAACCCGATGCTCCCGCAGGCGCTCGCCGTCATGGCCGCCTGGGGCTTCACCTTCACCACGTCCGGGACGTGGGTGAAGACGACAAGCGGCGGCAAGATCGCCTTCGGTACCGGCTACGTGCTGCGCTGCGCCTCCGAGCCCTTCCTGATCGGGAAGTTCGGTCATCCGCGCGCCGGCCGGTCCGTGCGCAGCGTGATCATGGCCCCGATCCGCGAGCACAGCCGCAAGCCTGACGAGGCTTACGCCGCCGCCGAGGCGCTGATGCCAGCCGCCCTACGCCGCGCCGATCTGTTCTCGCGCGAGTCCCGCCCCGGCTGGACGGCCTGGGGGAACGAAGTCGGGCATTTCGATGCGCCCGCCCTCATGGCTGCAGAGTAGGCGCGATGGCCCGGTACAACATCCTGCAGCCGACCTCGCCCGTGCCCGTCTCGCGACTGGCTGCCGTGGTTGGTGAGGCCGCCAAACGCTGGTGGGACCTCTACACCCGCGCCCGCGGCGACGATCAGTACAAGTGGTTCGACTGTGACCTCGCGCTCGCTGAGGCCGGGCTCCTGCTCGTCGATTTGGCTGAGATCGAGAAGCTGAAGGGCGAAGGCTACGTGAAGGAGATGCTCCGTCGCGAGCTCGCGACCGTAGAGCAAAGGGCCTCGGCATGAACGAGCCCCTCGACCGTCCAGGGTTCGGCCAGAACGTCGTCCCGATCGAAGAGTACCGCGGCGATCACGGCCGGACGCCTGCGGCCCCGACCGCCACCGTCGCGCCGATCGCCAGTGTCGAGTCCGAGGCCGGACTCATCGGCTGCATCATGCAGGCCCCGCACGTCTTCCCGCTGGTTCAGCACCTGGTCGCGGCCGAGCACTTCTTCGAGGAGGCGCACCGGGCCATCTGGCAGGTAATGGGCGACTTGGTGGCCGCCGGCGATACGCCGAACGGCATCAAGGTGAAGGCTGCGCTCGGTGCGACCAACCTCGCCTTCGATCTCGGCGGCCAGAACGTGCTGTCCTACCTCGGCCGGCTCGTGGTCATGGCGTGCACGCCGATCTCGGCGCCGGAATACGCCCGGACGATCCAGCAATACTGGCAGCTGCGCGAGCTGGCGGCCGTCACGAACAAGGCGGCCGACGGCTCCGGCTTCGTGCCGGGCCCGCACCTCGAACGGGTCTATGCCCGTGTCGACCAGATCCGCGCGTCCTTCGTCGATCGCAAGGTGATGTCGGTCACGGCGGACGAGGCCGGCGACGAGCTGATCGCGGACATCACGGCCGACCTTCAGGGCCATGGCCGGGTCGTGCCTCACACCCGCGTCGAGGCCTTCGACAAAGAAATCGGCGGGGGCCCCCAGCCCTCGACGCTAATCACGGTCGCGGCCCGCACCGCCATGGGGAAATCCATCTTCGGGGTGGAGCAGGCCAGCGCGATCGGCCGACAGGGGCACCTCGCGATCTATCACTCGCTCGAGATGACCCGGAAGCAGATCCAGGCCCGCCGCACGTCGAGCTGGCTCTTCGATCGCGGAACGAAGCTCGCCTATGAGCAGATCATGCGCCGGCGCGGTCTGTCTCCGAGTGAGGCCGATCATGTGGCTGATGCCGTCTACGAGATGCGCGGCGAGCACTTCCACATCGAGGACGGTGGCGGGCGCACCATCGGTGACATCGCTGCCGCCTCCGACCGACTGGCGAACTCGTATGCCCGTAAGGGTGTGCCGCTCGGCATGGTGGTGATCGACCACGCGCACATCGTCCGCCCGTCTCGCGCCTACAATCGCGAGGACGAGGGCCTGAAGGAGGTCGCCGACGGCGCTCTCTCCTTGGCCAAGCACCTCGACGTGCCGGTCCTGCTGCTCGCGCAGTGCAACCGGAACACCGAGGGGAAGTCCGTCGAGGACCGCCGGCCCAGCCTCGCGGACATCCGCGGCGCTGGCGCGTTCGAGGAGAACTCGGACGCCGTCGCGTTCCTCTACCGCCCTGCCTACTACATCGAGCGGTCAGGCAAATACCGGGAGCAGAACCCCGAAGCGCTCGCCGAGCACGCGGGCTGCCGGCACCTCCTTGAAATCATCATCGATAAGAACCGGATCGGCCGCGCGAACCACATCGTGCGCGCCTGGATCGACCCGGCTCTGAACGCAATCCGCAACCTTCAGCCTGGGGTCTGAACCTATGTCCAATCCGCTTCCTGACCCCCTCGTGCCTGCGCATATCGACCTGCGCGACTTCGCTTTCATGCCGCTCGAGGTCGGGCGCCTGCGCGACTCCTCAATCGTGGATGAGATCACGGGCGACGAGTTCCGGGCGGCGATCCTGCTGTGGTGCGCCTCATGGCACCAGGCTCCGGCCGGGTCGTTGCCCAAGGATCCGAAGCAGCTCTCGAAGTTCGCCGGTTACGGCCGGGTGGTCGCCGAATGGGAGCGCGTCGCCGAGGGTGCACTCTATGGCTGGGTCGAGTGCTCAGACGGGCGGCTGTACCATCCGGTGATCGCCGAGAAGGCTATCGAGGCCTGGGAGAAGAAGGAAGAGTACACCCAGCGCACCACGGCCCGCGCCGAGCAGGCTAAGGCTGCAGCCGGAGCCCGTTGGGGCAAGAAGGATGGTCCTGCCTCCAACGGCGGCGGGACCAGCGAGACCGGGGGAAACGGCAGTGATGCTGGTGGTGATGCACCCGTAAATGCTGATGCATTGCCAACGCAGATGCGCCCGCATGCCGGGAGCAATGCTGAAAGGGAAGGTAAGGGACAGGTAAGGGACCATAGAGCGCTTCGCGCCGCGCACGAGCCGGAAACCCGAAAACCAGACGAGGTCGAAATCTGGGTCCGGTCCCTGGTGGACGGCACGCACCCCGTCACGGTCGAGCCCGACGTCACGCCGATCCGAGCCTTGCTGCGGGAACCGGGCATCACCCGGGCCGACGTCGAGGCCGGGATCGCGGCGTTCATGGCGAAGAGCCGGAAGCGCGCAACCTGCTGGGAAAGCTTCGATAAGTGGATCCGCACCGCTGCCAAGGATCGGATTGCCGGTGAGCCCGCCGGGGTCCGTCCGGAAGCGCCTCGCAAGGCCATCACCCCGGAGATGATCCGGCTCCAGCAGGTCCACCTCGCCTCGGAGCACTTCCGCGGCCACTGGTCAGACGCCTGGCCGAACCACTGCCGGCCGGGCCATCCCGACTGCACGACGCCCGAGGAGGTCATCGAGGACGCCCGGATCGCCGTCCAGATGGAATCACTCCCCAACCCTAACATCGCCCGCGAAATGGGCTTTGCCCCGGACCGGTTTTCCCGGTTCCAGTAGGAGATCCATGCTCAGCCGTCCCGAAGGTCCCGATCCGCCCCGGCAGTACCCCACGACCCTCGTCCGCCTCTGGCTTATCGCAGCCTGGGCCGGGCACAGCGAGGCGGACGCGCAGGCTGGTCCCAAGCCCGGCGACATCCGGGTCCAGCGGTGGCCAGAGGTCCACGTCGCCGACTGGCGCATGAAGGCGCAGCTGAAAGCTTGGCTCAATGCGCAGGTCGGACGCGAGCCCAGCTTCCGCGAGGCCTGTCGAATCAACGGCTGGAACCGTGACAGTGCCATGCGAGGCGTTGAAATGTCCATCAAGCTGATCTCTATCGGATTAGGTTCTTGATTTAATAGTCAATACGTCTGAATTCGTACAATCGGGTAGAATTTCAAGTCGAAATACTTTCTTAACCTCGTGCACTGAGAAATGTCGGATCGTTTGGCACGGTGTCCCTAATGTTCCATTCTCTGAATCGGGATATCCGGAATGGCGTCTGGCATATGAAGCTTCTCAGAAATGAAATAAAATTTCTCAAGGAGCTAGGCGATAGGCGATTTTACGGGCAGATTGCAACGCGACAGCTCATTGAACTTCAACCTCAAGTGATATGGCTATATGCACTAATATCTGTGAATGCCTGTGCTCTTGCTTTTACGCATTACAGCATTGCTCCAGTTTGGTTGACAATTGCAGTGCCCGGAGCACTTTTACCTATTTGCTTGATCCGCGGGATACATTGGTGGAGTCTAAGGCCGCATGAAGCTTCCGATGCTGAAGCTGTAAGCTACCTCCGACGTACAAGCCTCGTCACCGCTTTGCTCTCAATCGGTTTCGTTAGTTGGGGGCTCGCGCTTGATACATACGGAGGCCCTTATGAGCGGGGGCATGTTGCAGTATTCGTGGCAATTACCGTCATTGCATGTATATTTTGCCTCACGCATCTGCCAGCGGCCGCCCTTATTGTCACAATTATAGTGATGGGATCGTTAATACCCTACTATCTCATTAGCGGCAACGACGTATTCATTGCAATAGCATTTAACGTTTTATTTGTTACTATTGTAATGGTAAGAATCCTTTTAAGAAACTATGCGGACTTCGTCAGGCTGGTGAAATTCCAAACTGAAACGCAAAGACTTATTGAAGAAAATGCTGCATTAGCTTCTACTGACAGTCTTACAGGATTGCCCAATCGAAGATTATTTTTGAAGAGGTTGGATAGTTGGGTTGCTGACCAGCGTACCAATGGCAACGAAATCGCCCTGGCAATTTTCGATCTTGATCATTTCAAGCCAATTAATGACACCTACGGCCACTTGATTGGCGATCAGGTGCTGATAGAAATCGGACGTCGACTCGCGGAGCTTTCAGATGCAAACACCGTGTTTGCACGATTGGGAGGCGACGAATTTGGCGTAGTAGTAAGACAACTAAAAAATGTCTCCGATGCTCGCTTTCTATGCGACAAAATTAGCCATGAGCTGAACAAGCCCGTCATATTGGAACGAGTTCAGCTTGTGACTGGATGCTCAGGTGGGCTTGCATATTTTCCGGAAGGTGGGTGCAGTGCCCATGAATTATTTGATAGAGCGGACTATGCTCTTTACTACTCGAAGGAGAATAGTCGGGGAGCTATCACAACTTTCTCGGATGAGCATGAGAATAATATTCGTGGCGAGCGCGCCATAGAGGCTGCCTTGCACGACAACGATATACTCAACGAAATGGAAATCCATTATCAGCCAATTTTCAATACAAGGTTACGCTCAATAAGTTCAGTGGAGGGGCTAGCGCGTTGGAACAGCCCTTCGCTCGGAAGCATAGGTCCCGATCGCTTTATTGCAGCGGCGGAGCGCTGCGGAAGGATTCACACCCTTACCATCGGACTCCTACGAAAAGCGCTTGACGAAGCACGGTCTCTTCCTGAAGAAATCGGCCTGTCGTTCAATCTCTCCGCTCACGACCTCATATCATCGGCGACCGTAATTTCTATAGTCTCGGCCGTACGCGCAAGTAAGTTTGCTCCGAACCGGTTAACACTCGAACTCACTGAAACCGCTCTAATGCGTGATTTTGAAGCAGCTCACGCGGCGATTTCGACCTTGCGCGAGTTGGGCATTAAAGTCGCCTTAGATGATTTTGGTACAGGATACTCAAGCTTGAGTTATGTCCACCGTCTTCCCTTGGATATAATTAAGATTGATAGAAGCTTTATATTAAACATAGACTCTAAGCTTGGTTCCGATATCGTGACTACCGTTCTTAATCTATGCGAAAACTTAAACCTAGAATGTGTTGCTGAAGGCGTAGAAACTGATAGCCAGGTCAACAAGCTGCAGCTCCTTGGTTGTCATTATGTGCAGGGATATCTGATTGGAAAGCCTGTTCCAATGCAAGAACTCCTTTTAAGAATTCAGACGAAAGGCAAAATATTGTACTTTCAGCGGACCGCGTGAGCCGCTGGCGGGGCTATCTAAACCTGATTCTAAATACATATGGCATGGGCCGACATTACACGCCTGCGCCGATCAGGAGATATTTTTTAGATTGACAATCATACCAGCGAGACTTGATCCCCGGCATTAGGCCCGGCGATACGGATCGGACCTGCACAGGGGCACCACCGTGACCGCGTCGGCCAAGAAGTCGTCCAGCACCACCCGTAAGACCGCGACCCGTGTGGCGCCGTCGACGCGGCGTAACAAGAACATCCGCCTCGCTCCCATCACGGCGCGGGGCCTTGAGGTCGTCGAGGGCACGGGCACCTTCCGCGATCCCTACGACGCCAGCACCTTCGTCACGACCACCGTCAATCGCCGCGTCGACGTCCTCGCCGCCGAGCGTTCCGCCGGCCGCATCACGGAAGCGCAGCTCCTGGTCGGCCGCTCACTGCAAGCCATGTGGGAGAAGCAGCTCGGCGTTCGGCACGGCAGCAGCTGGGACAGTACGATCCTAAGCCCCGGCTATGCTTCGCTGAACACTGCCAACGGCCTGACCATCGAAGACATCCGGATGCTCGGCCGCATTGAGACCGCGAAGGCGGTCAAGGTCATGAACGAGCGCGCTGCCCGCGTAATCGGTGACAGCGGCGTCCGATTCCTCCGCTCCATCCTCGCCGAGGGTTTCAGCTTCTCCAGCTACGCCGAGGCCCGCGGGCGCGGTGCCAGCGAGCGGGCCTCCTCAGACATCGCCAAGCGGTTCCGGTGGCTCCTCGACGAGCTCACCGAGGCGCAGCACACCGCTCGGGCGCCGGCAGCAGCAGTACGGGTCGATGAGTTCGCGGACATGGCAGACGGGATGCCGGAGCGTCTCAAGACACTGCCCCCACAGCGAAGCCAGCCCGCACAATCCGAATAATGTAGGCCCAATGGGCCTATTATCTGTTGACGTGTAGGCCCAATGGGCCTATAACAGACCCATCGCAAGGCCGATGTCGGCCGGTGATGGAGAGACAGATGACCGCCACAGCCCTTCCCGCTTCGATCGCCAACCTCACCCAGACCCGCCGCTACCTCTCCTGCGCCGAAACGGCGAAGATGATCCGCACGGCCCTCAAGCAGGCCTTCCCGGAAATCAAGTTCTCCGTCCGCAGCTCCAACTATGCCGGCGGCGCCTCCATCCGCGTCGGCTGGGTCGACGGCCCCCGCACCGCGCAGGTCGAGGCGATCGCTAAGACGTTCTCCGGAGCCTCCTTCGACGGGATGCAGGACCTCAAGTCCTCGAACACCCACACCGTCGACGGCCAGCCCGTCCGCTTCGGCTCCGATTATGTCTTCTGCAACCGCGAATGCAGCGACGCCGCCCGCGCAAACCTGATCCAGGTCCTGGAGAAGCTCACCGTCGACGAGCGCGATAGCCTGGTCTGCTCGCTCCGCCTCCAAGTCTACGATCGCGGCTCGGACGATGTGCGCTCGCTGGCCCGGTCCATCTTTCACGCTCTGCCCCGGCCCGAGTTCGATGGGCGCCGCTCGGCGCTGGTCGACAGCATCAACAACATCACCGCCGACTGAACGGGAGGGGCTTCGGCCCCTCTCTCCATTTCCGAGGAGACGACATGACCGACGAACCGACCGACCGCAGCACCGCCGACGCCATGTCGCCGGACGAGTATCGAACCACCCTCGAGGCACTCGCCCTGACGCAGGCTGGTGCGGCGCGGCTGCTTGGCGTCGATGGCAGGACCTCCAGGAAGTGGGCGGCCGGCGATCGCGAGGTGCCGCCTACGGCCGCGCGATTCCTTCGGTTCCTGATGGCGGCGAAGATCAGCCCGGACGAAGTGATGAAGGCGCTATCAGCAGCTCACTAAGCCGGTCAGGTTGCAGGCACTTTGAAGGGGATAGCGGCAGTGAGTGACATGTTTGAGCGAGCAATGAACTCGGTATGGGTCGTATATGGGGGGGCCGGCGTCTTAGCTTTTATTGCAATTGCTCTTATAACTTATGCAATAAAAAGTATTGGATGGCGATTTGTATCGAACGTATTTGACAAAAAGCTTGAGCAATTTAAATTTCAGCAGCTGCAAGAGATGGAATTAATAAAGCACAACTTTACTAAATCTATGGACCGCAGAATGAAAATAAATCAGATCGAATATGAAGTTCTGCCGGAGGCATGGCGCCTTCTAAGTCAGGCGTATTCAGGCAGCGTGCGCACAATACTCGGTTCAACTTCAATATTCATGCTCAACCACTTAACCTGGGCACAGTCAGAGAAGGCGCTTTTGGCAGACGGTTTTACGAGCGATGAACTGGATGACATTAAGCGCTCTGAGGATATGGATGCAACCTACAGAAAATACGTATCTATCAAGGACTACAATGTTTCTGTAGAGCCGCGCGTGCAATACTCGCGTTATATACGTCAGAACGGCATATTTATATCGCCAGAACTTAAGTCTCAATTTCACGTTATATCGGAACTTATCGAAAATGCGATGCACGACGCTTTGCATAATATCCACACGGATAGGAGGGACCGACAGTGGGAGGCGATCGCAAAATTTCGGAGCGAGGGCCGAGAGAAGATGGACGAATTAGAGGCGATACTTCACGCGCGCTTGTGGAGTGATGTGGCTCTTACCGATGCATGAAAGCTGCGCGAACTATTGACCCGACGGGCAATCCGTTGCAGAAACCCATCGTCACGAGACGCACGCCCGCAGCCGCAAGGCCCGCGGGCGTTCTCGTTTCACGCACCAAGTAGCTCAGTGGAAGAGCACCGGGTTCGTAACCCGGCGACGGAGGTTCGATTCCTCCTATGGCGCCCATCGCAGCGTAGCTCAGCTGGTAGAGCGGCGCCCTCATAAGGCGCGTCAGTCGCTGGTTCGAGGCCAGCCCCTGCGACCAACCTCTTTCAGTCCCGCGAACCGGCTCAACAGCTTAGGCGTTGAGGCCGAAGACGTGCGCGGACAAATCTGCCATGATCGGAACCCGATGACGACGGATCGCGAGCAAGCCGAGCGGGTCGCCGACCTTCTCCGCCAGGCCGACCGCCTCCGTTTTCCGGGGCATCGGCACACCGTTGAGACGTCGCTCTGTCAGATCGACGAGCTGCGCGCCGGCCTTCGCCGCCTCTACCGTGATCTGACCGGGACCGAAGTGCCGCGCGAGACCGCGCCGCGCCGTCCGGTTCTCGGCTCTTTCCAGGCCGGATCGCTCCCCGGCAGCCGCACCGTCGTCGCGTTTCGCGGCCGGCCGAAGCGGGTCGCGGCGAGCGCTTGATCAGAAGCCGAGCTGATCCAAGGCTTGTCTCGTTGTGATGATGCGAATGAAGAGCGTCTCGCCCCGCGCGGTCTGTCGGGCGACACTCCAGCCCTCGCCAAGTTCCTGCAGCAGCGGGCCGGGGTCGGTGCTGTCGTAAGCCCGGATCAGCTCCGCATCGGAAACGGCGAACTGATCTTGGCCTTGCCATAGGCCCGAGACGAACCTCGTCAGAATGAAGTTGAGGGCGTGGACGGGGCTCCGTTCATGGCTGGAAGACATCGTGATCCTTGGGGTTGAACGGGCCCCGATCGCTCTTTCCTTTGGGGCTATCGACCAACCAGCCCGGCGCAAAAATGTGCCGAAGAATTTCGGGCCTGATCGGCTCCCGGCCACGATGAGCCGGGGCGCACGATAATCGCCCTTCTCGTGCATCCAAACCGGGGATTTCAGCATGTCGGGAGGCGCCATTATCGTGCGCCCGACGGGGCTCGCCATCACCCCGGCCGACGCGCTGGACGAGGCCGCCGCCGGGTTCGCCGCCGCCTCGAAATCTGACGCGACCCGCCGGGCCTATGCCGGCGACTGGCGCGACTTCACCGGCTGGTGTGTCGACGGTGGCGTCGACTCCCTCCCGGCCTCCGGACGCACGGTCGGCCGGTACCTGACCCATCTCGCCGGCCTCGGCCGGTCGGTCTCGACGATCGACCGCCGGGCCGCCGCCATCGCCGCCGTTCATCGCGCCGCCGGGCATACCGCGCCGACCGCCCTCGAGGAGGTCCGCATGATCCTAGCGGGCATCCGCAATACGCTTGGACGCCGGCCGGCGAAGAAGCAGGCCCTCACCGCCGACCTGGTGGCGAAGGTCCTAAAGCGGATTCGCGGCACCGATCTCGCCAGTGTCCGCGACCGCGCCCTGATCCTGGTGTGCTTCGGCGCCGCGCTGCGGCGGTCCGAGCTCGTCGCCCTCGACGTTGCCGACCTAGAGCGCCATCGTCGAGGCCTCCTCGTCCGGATCGCGAAGAGCAAGACGGACCAGCAGGGGCAGGGCCGCACCGTCGCCATCCTCGATGGCAAGCTGAAGATCCCGGCCGCCGTCGCCGCGTGGCTCGACGCCTCCGGTATCACCTCGGGCCCGGTCTTCCGCGGCGCCGATCGCGGCCGTCTCTCGGCCGACCGTCTCACCGCCGGGCAGTTCGCCCGCATCCTCAAGGCTCGCTGCGCCGCCGCCGGTCTCGATCCGGAGGCCTTCTCCGGTCACTCGCCCCGGCGCGGATTCGCGACGACCGCCGGTGATGACGGCGCCGACCTGCGGCTGACCGCCAAGCACATGCGCCACGCGAAGCTCGAAACCACCCTCGGCTACATCGAGGACGGGGAGCTGTTCCGCGAGAACGCCGGCAAGGGTTTCCTGTGATGGTCTACCGCATCGAACTCGCTTCGAGCGGCGACGCCGCGCCGCTGTTCGCCGCGCGCGCTGGTACCCGCCTCGTGTGGACGCCGGAGCGCGATCAGGCCCTGACCTTCGGCGCCTCCGCGCAGGCCTGGGACTTCGTCGTCGCGCAGTCCCTCCCCGTCGTCAGGGTGCGCTGATGAGCCCGCGCGACTTCCTCGTCTGGCTCGACGGCTTCGCTCTCGGCATCGACGCCGGCCACCCCACCCCAGCGCAGTGGGTCGACGTCTTCGCCACCCTCGCCACCGTCCAGCGCGACACGGACCGGCCGAGCGATCTGCAGATCACCTTCATCCCCGGCGGCGCGGTGCGCACCGATGAGTACACCCTGAGGACCGACGCATGACGCTCACCGCCGCCGCTCTCGTCGACCAGGTGGAGGAGCTGCTCGCCAGCATGGTCGGTCCGACCGTCGCCACCGCTGAACGAGCCGCCGTCGACTTCGATGCTTTCGCCAGCGTCGCGAGCAACCCGCTGCACGAGCGGCTCGCCACCATCATCGCGGACGAGATCCGCATCCGCTCCGACCAGCGCGAGCACCGCCGCGCCGCCATGCAGAGGTTCCGCTTGTGACGTACATCGCCCTGCTCCGCCGCCTGCTCGGCAAGCCCGCGCCCCGTCCCGCCAAGCGCCCGGACTTCCTACCCATGCGCGTGATCCGGCTGGGCCGCGAGCTGACCCGTGGTGAGGCCGCCTGATGCCCCGCCTCTGCGCTCTCCTTGTCCTCGCCGGCGTCGCCCTCACCGCGATGCGCCCGCGCCCGCCGGCCCCGACCGCCTGGGGCTATCCGATCTCGCTGACGGTGCACTGATGAGCGACGTCGCCGCCCCCTCGCCGCCGCCGGTCAACGATCTGTGGCGCATTCCGGCCATCCTCGCGATCGTCGGCGCCATCGTGCTGTGGGTGCACCTGTTCATCCCGAAGCCGGCGCACGCCGAGACCATCGGCTACCGCATCGAGGCCGAGGCCTGCCGCGGCTCGGTCTGCCGGCCGCTCACCGCCTCTCCGCTTGTGTGGGGCGGTCGCTATGCCTGCCAGGGCCGCGCCGCGAACATCGAGCATTTCGGACTGCCGGGCGATCCCAGCGTCATCCGCGCCCGCTGCACCGCCATCGACGGGATGCCGAGCGCCTGACAACCCATTGCTAACAAGGCCCGAACAATGGCTTTCCAGCCCGGTCAGAGCGGCAACCCGAGCGGTCGGCCGAAGGCTTCCGCACGCGTGCGCGATGCTGCCCGCGAGCACACCGAGGCTGCAATCAGCGTCCTCGTCTCGATCATGAGCGGCGAAGACACGTCGGCTGCTGCTCGCGTCGCTGCGGCCTCCGCCATCCTCGATCGCGGCTACGGCAAGCCGACGCAGCCCATCGATGGCGACGGCGAGGGCGGCGCGATCCCGACCGGCCTGACCATCACGTTCCTCCGGCCGACCGATGACTGACGTCCAGTTCCCGGAGAAGCTGGCCTGCCTCTTCGAGCCGGCGCGCTACAAGATCGCCTATGGTGGTCGCGGCGGCGCGAAATCCTGGGGCTTCGCCCGGGCGCTGCTGATCCTTGGCGCCCAGCGTAAGCTTCGCGTGCTCTGCGCCCGCGAGTTTCAGAACTCGATCGCGGAATCGGCGCACGCACTGCTTGCGCAACAGATCGACCTGCTCGGGCTGGCCGGCCTCTACGAGGTTCAGGAAAAGCGCATCCTCGGGTCCAACGGCACCGAGTTCATCTTCAAGGGCCTCCGGCACAACATCTCGTCGGTGAAGTCGACGGAGGGAATCGACGTCTGCTGGGTCGAAGAGGCCCGCACGGTGTCGAAGTCATCCTGGGACGTCTTGATCCCGACCATCCGTAAGGAGGGCTCGGAGATCTGGATCAGCTTCAATCCGGAGCTCGAGGAAGACGAGACCTATAAGCGGTTCGTGAAGAGCCCGCCGACGGGTGCGGTCGTGGTCAAGATCGGCTGGCAGGACAATCCGTGGTTCCCGGCCACGCTGAGACAGGAAGCGCTCGACCTGAAGGCGCGCGACCCGGCGGCCTACCTCACGGTCTGGGATGGCCACTGCAAGGTGGTGCTGGACGGCGCGATCTACGCGAACGAGATCCTGGCTGCGACCGAAGCGAACCGCTTCACCCGCGTGCCCTACGACGGCACGAAGCCGGTTCACACGTTCTGGGATCTAGGCCGGGCTGACATGACCGCGATCTGGTTCGCCCAGGTCGTCGGCTTCGAGTTCCGGATCATCGACTATTACCAGAACCGGGGCCACGCGCTCGGGCACTACCTGAAGCACCTTCAGACGAAGCCCTACGTCTATGGTGACCACTGGCTGCCGCACGACGCAACGAACGAGTTGCTCAGCTCCGAGCGCACGATCGCCCAGCAGATGGCGGACACCGGCTTCGCGGTGAAGATCACGCCGAAGATCGGCGTCGCCGAGGGCATCAACGCCGGCCGCACGCTGTTCTCGCGGTGCTGGTTCGATGCTGAGGCCTGCGCCGACGGCCTGCAGTGCCTGCGAAACTACCGGTACGACGTCGACAACAATACCGGGCAGTTCTCGAAGAACCCTCTGCACGACTGGGCGAGCCACGGCGCCGACGCCTTCCGGTATCTCGCAGTCGCGCTCCAGGAGCCGACCAAGCCTCTCAAAATCAACCTCGGCGCCCGTCGTGGCGGCGGCTGGATGGGTTCCTGATGGCACAGAAGCAACCGAAGCGCCCAGCTCGCCCACCCTCGGAGAAGCCCGAGGCGAAGGAGGAGCGCGGTCTCGACAAGATCGTCGACGTCGCGATGAAGCGGTGGCGGCGCGCCGACGAGTCCGACCGTGACAACAGGATGCTCGCCTACGAGGACCTCGAGTTCGTCGAGGTGCCGGGCGCGCAGTGGACGGACGAGGCGAAGAAGATGCGCGGCGATCGGCCGTGCCTCGAGTTCGATCGCATGGGCACCACCATCGCGCAGATCACGGGCGACATCCGTCAGATGCGCCCGGCCATCAAGGTTGTGCCGGTGGACAGCCGCGGCGACCCCAAGACGGCCGACACGATCGCCGGCCTGGTGCGCTACGTAGAGAACCGCAGCGATGCCCCTGCGGCCTACTTTTCGGCCGCAGATCAGCAGGTAACCGCCGGAATCGGCCACTGGAAGGTGATGACGGAATACGGCTCGGACAGCACCTTCGAGCAGGAAATCCGCATCGCGCCTGTGCCCGATGGTGTCGGCGTGCGCTGGGACCCGGACGCGGTCCTGCCGACGCGCGAGGACGCCCGGTTCTGCTTCGTGCCGCTCGACATGAGCCGGGACATCTACGAGGAGACCTATCCGGACAAGCCTGCGGCCGAGATCGGTGACGCCGACCTGACCACCCGTGGGCTCGCCGAATGGGCGACCACCGACACGGTGCGCGTCGCCGAGTATTGGGTGAAGACCACGCAGAAGAAGCGCCTGGCGCTGATGCCGGATGGCGAGATCCTCGACCTGACCGACAAGGCGGAAGACGACCACGCCGAGAAGCTGGCCATGGCGCAGGCCGCCGGCGCGCGCATCGAGGAGCGGGACGGCCACAAGGTCGAACGCTACATCCTCAGCGCCACCGACGTGCTCGAAGGCCCGACGCCCTGGCCCGGCCGCTTCATCCCGGTGGTGCCGGTGCTCGGCATCGAGATGACGATCGGCAAGAACCGCGTCCGTCGCGGCGTCGTGCGCAAGGCCAAGGATGCGCAGCGCGCCTACAACTATTCGCGCTCGACGCAGACTGAGGTCGTGGCGCTGCAGCCCAAGAGCCCCTTCGTCGCGACCGTCGCCCAGCTGAAGGGCTACGAGAACGTGTGGGAGACCGCGAACACGGTCTCGCATCCGTTCCTGCCCTACAATTCCGACCCGCACGCGCCGAACGCTCCCCAGCGCGTCCAGCCGCCCGTGGCCAGCGCCGGCCTCGCCGAGCTGACCCGCGAGGCGGCCGAGGACATCAAGGCCGTGACCGGCGTCTATGACGCTTCCCTCGGCGCCCGCTCGAACGAGACGTCGGGCAAGGCGATCCGGGCCCGGCAGCAGGAAGGCGACGTCGGGTCGTTCGTCTACATCGTGAATTTCGGCCGCGCGATCCGCCACACGGGCGCGATCGTCTGCGATCTGATCCCGCACATCTACGACACGAACCGGACGCTCCGGATCGTGGGCGAGGACGGCAAGGTCGACCGCGTCGAGATCAACAAGCCCGAGGGCATGTCCCTCGACGATCAGCCCGAGACGATCCGCAACGACGTGACCGTCGGCGCCTACGATGTCGCGATGGAGATGGGCGCGTCCTACACGACCCGCCGCGAGGCCGCGCTCGATGGCATGGTCTCCCTTGTTCAGGCGGCGCCGGAGGTGGCGCCGTACCTGATCGACCTGATGGCGAAGGCGCAGGACTGGCCGATGGCCGACAAGGTCGCCGAGCGCATCCGCACGATGCTGCCGCCGGCGATCCAGGCGAAGGAGGCGCAGGAGGCCGGTGAGCCGCCACCCGCTGCGATGCCGCCCTCACCGGAACAGCAGGCTGCGATGCAGGCGCAGGAACGCCAGACGCAGCTTGCCGAGGCGCAACACCAGCTCGACGGCGCCAAGCTCCAGGTGGAGCACCAGAAGCTCCAGGCCGAGATGGCGAAGATCCAGGCCGAGGTGGAGAAGGCGCAGCTCGACCATCAGGCGCGCATGGCCGAGGCCGCGCGGCCACCCGAGCCCGTCGCCGGCGCCACTCCGTCCGCGCCCGTCGAGGATCCGCGGATCGCCGCGATGGAATCCGCCCTCCAGCAGCTCGGCGACATGGTCACGATGCTGATGGAAGAGATGACACCTCCGGAGGCCGGCCCGCCCGACTATGGGATGGGTGATCCGTTGAGCCAGGACGGCCCGCCGCCGTCCGACATGATGCAGCCGGGCGCGATGCCCACTGAACCGACCGGGGCGCCTCAGGGCGCCCTTTCTTTTGACCCGAGCGCGCTGGGCGAACCTGCGGCTCCGATGGTGGTGTCGTGATGAAAGCCTTCCGAGCTGTCCCGAACGGGACGATCCGCCTCCAGGCCAACACAGCGGCCGGTGCGGCACCGTTACTCGCCGGCTTCCCGGCGGGGAGTGGCAATCAGGTCCGCATGTGGAATCGCGGTTCGGTAGCGGTGTCCGTAGAGTTCGGCGCCCACATCACTATGCCGCTGCCCGTCGCTCCCGCCGGCGGCGCGCCTGGTGCTCAGTCGCTCCCGCCCGGCGCCGTTGAGGTCCAGTCCCTACAGTCGGATCAGCGGCACGTCGCCATCCTGGTCACCAGTGGTGCGCCGGACATCGAGTTCACCATCGGCGAGGGGATCTGAGATGATCAAATCCCTCGGCGCCGTCCCGCAGTCGGTCCTTCCATTCCTGCCAACGATTGTCCCGCTCACCCCTGGCGATTGGGCGGTGACCTACGCGACGCAGACCGGCGTGATGATCACCGACGGCCTCATGGCAGATATCGAAATAACGCTGACCTTCACCCCAACCTTCACGACGGCTGCGACCGGCGCCCTGCGCATTCTCGGGCATCCTATCCCGTTCGCCTCTGCCGCGGCCGACATCAACGTCACCAACCACACGGCGAACATCACCTATCCCAGCTCGGGAACGTACCTTGTCGGACGCATCACCAGCGACCTGTCAGCGATCAATCTCGCGGGGCTTAAGACGGCAGGCACGCCAGGACTGGTGATGCCGGCGCAGCTGGTAAGCGGTGCCGTCCACCGTGTAGATCTGGCGGGCCGCATTCGTATCGGGGCAGCGTAGCGGCAGAGGCCTGACGCCTGCCACCCTCGTAGGGGCCGCAAAGGTTGCTAAGCGGAACCCTACAAAAGCCAGTTAAAGGCCGGACTGCGCATAAGGTGGCCCTTCTGATGCCGGCGGCCTAAACCCTAGGATGAAGAGTGAGGGGATAAGCGGTTGACAAAAATTTCACTCGGTTAGCGCGGAAACTGATAAACGCATTCGCAATACCGCGCCTCTGGACCACACTTTCTATCAATGTCCGCGGGAGTGGGTTCGTGCGCAACTCGCCAATTAGTCGTGATTGTAATAGTTCTTTCTCTCTCGTTGTGTCTGTCCTGGTCAAGCGTCAACTCACTTGGCAAATCGTTGAAGTTGAAAAAAACTTCTTTTTGCTGTCCTCTAAACCAAGAGTCAGTGCCGCCGTCGATGTAAGGGCCTGGAGCGTTCCTGCTTTCAGCATCGGTTGGAACAACATACTCACCAAGCCCAGATGTCAATTTCTGGTTTGCGTCGACATATACTAGAGTAGCAGCATAGAGAGATATCGGAAATCCTGTAACTACAGTAACTCGTCCATATTTGTAAAGCCTGATTGCGCAGGCATTCGCCGCATCAGGTCTGAATTTCAATATCTCACGAACATTCTGCAATTCGGTGTCGGAATACTTCCTAACCTGAACGGCATCCGATGCAGAAATTCTGCTTGATTGAGCATTTGCAGCAGTCGCGCATAAAAATGCGGCAGACGTTATTCCGATTAGCTTCGACATTGCGGTCTCCTCAGTATCAGAGTCACATCTCATAATTGCGGAAAAGGTGTAGGCCGACAACTCGCCTCCAGTAGCTGCATTTCCGCGTTCCGAACGCAGATTTCAGAACGCAGCTCATCCCCTGATCGAAGGTGCGGAATGGGTCGAAAGCCGACGGTGCGGACGTGAGACTCTAGCCATTTGCACTTTGAACTTGACCCGACGGGCAAAATCCGCGCAAGAGCTATCCGTCGCGAGACGCGCGAGCCGCAACAGGCTCCGTCCGCCCCCCTTTCCAACTTTTGACCGACGCGCCGCCGCCTCCCGCGGCCGAATACGCGCGTCCGCTTCCCCTTCACGCAGGCCAGCGATCCGCGCAGGCCGCGATGATGCCCCAACCCGTCCCGCTCGCGCGTGGCGGGTTTTTCTATGGACGACACACATGGACGAGGACCTGATCGTGCTTGGCGGGCCAGCGGAGACGCAGGCCGTGAGCGCAGAGACCTCGGAAGCGGCGGACGCTTCCATTCCCGGCCAGCCGGCCGAGGGTGACGCTGCCGCCGCGACGCCAGGGAACGACCCGGCCGAACCTGCTGCCACCGCTCCGAAGGCCGATGCCGAAGACGAAGGCGGCGAGGAGAAGCCCAAGAAGCGTTCGGGGATCACCCGGATGCAGGAACGCATCGCTCGCCTCGAGGCCGAGCTTGCCCAGACCCGCAGTGCGCCCACGGGCGACAGTGGCGACCGGAAGGCAGCCATCGAGAAGGAGATCGGTGCGGCTCCGAAGGAGGCCGACTTCGAGGATTACGTGTCCTACGAGGACGCCAAGGCGGATTACCGCATCCGCAAGGCGCTCGCCGAGCAGCGTGTCACCGAGCGCGAGGCGCAGGCCTCGTCCCGGACCGCGCAGGCCAAGCGCGAGGCCGTGGAAGCCTTCAACGACAAGCTCCACGACGTTCGGGAAGCCATCCCCGACGCCGACAAGGTGCTGAAGGCCGCCGCAGAGCGTGAGGTGAAGGCCCACGTTCAGGAACTCGTCATCGACAGCGAGAAGGGCGGTCTCCTCGCCTATTACCTCGCCAAGAACCCCGCCGAGCTGGCGAAGCTCAACGGGATGAGCCCGATCCAGGCCGCCAAGGCCGTGGGTGCGCTCGAACATCGCCTGACCCTGGCGAAACCCAACCGAACCCCCTCCGCCCCCGCCCCCGTGAAGCCGGTCACCGGTGGAGCTGCGCCCTCGTCTCCCGATGCGGAGATCGATGCGTGGCTCGCCAAGACGTACGGCACCCGCGGGTCCGCTCGATAAGGACCTGAATCGTCATGGCCAATAACTTCCTCACCGCCAATGTGATCGCCAAGGCTGCGGTCAAGATCCTCGACAACGAACTCGTCGCCGCCTCGAAGGTGTTCCGCGGGTACGAGAACGAGTTCGGCTCGACCGTGAACGGCTACGAGAAGGGCTCGTCCGTCACCATCAAGAAGCCCCCGCAGTTCGTCGTCCGCGACGGCGACGTGGCCGCTCCGCAGGACATCACCGAGGGCACGACCTCCGTCACCGTCGACAAGAAGAAGGGCATCGATCTCAAGATCACCTCGACCGATCGCACCCTGTCGATCGGCGAGCTGTCCGAGCGCGTGATTAAGCCCGCAATGATCACCCTGGCGAACCAGGTCGATCAGGATGTGATGAGCCTCTACTCGTCCATCCCGAGCTGGGTCGGCACCCCCGGCACCACGATGGGCAGCTATGCCGGCTTTCTGCGCGGCACGACCCGCCTGAACAACGGTTCGGTCCCGAAGGATAGCCGCTTCTGCATGCTGTCCCCCGACGACGAGTCCGGCCTCGCCGCCGCTCAGTCGACCTTCTACAACGACAAGCTCGTCGCCGACGCCTACCGCGACGGCGCCGTCGGTCGCATCGCGCAGGTCGACACGTACATGAGCCAGAACGTGCCCGTGCACGTGACCGGCACCCGCTCCAACGGCACCGTCGCCGGCGCGAACCAGGGCGTGTCCTATACGCAGGTCCTGGCCAACGGCGTGGCGGTGAAGGACTTCGGCGGCCAGATCCTCAACATGGCCGGCCTTGGCAACGCCGGCACCCTGGCCAAGGGTGACGTCTTCACCATCGCCGGCGTGTTCGCGGTCAACCACGTGACCAAGCAGGTTCTCCCCTTCCTGCGTCAGTTCACCGTGCTGAACGCCGCCGTCGCCGACGCTTCGGGCGCCGCTGCGGTCAACATCGCACCCGCGATCATCGCGACCGGCGCCTTCGCCACCGTCTCGGCGGTTCCGGCCAACGGTGCTGCGGTCTCCTGGGTCGGTGCGGCCAACACCCCGTATGTCCAGAACATCATGGCCCATAAGAGCGCCTTCGCTCTGACCTGCGTGCCGCTGGTGAAGCCCGATGGTGCGGTCTCCTGCGAGCGCGAGTCCTACAAGGGTCTCAGCGTCCGCCTGATCCCGTACTACGACGGCACCAACGACGTCTCGAACTGGCGTCTGGACATCCTCTACGGCGTGAAGGCCGTCGACCCCCGCCTCGCGACCCGCATCAACGGCTGATCGGGTCTCACCACCGCTAAGACGAAAGGGCGCCCTCGTGGCGCCCTTCGTCGTTCTGGGGCCGCGCGTCCCTCTCCGATCCTGACGAAGGGCCTACGATGGACCAGACCATTCCGACCTGGGGCTACAAGCCCGACGGGTCCGCCGAGATTTTCGACCTCGCTCCGGGCGAGGGCCTGCCGGAGGGCTGGGAAGCCTCTCCGACCTGCATCGTCGATCCTGCCTTCGCGACCGCCGAGGCGCTGACCGCCCGCTCCGAGGGCCGCGTCTACATCCCGCCGGCGCTTGCTGCCGCCGTCGCCGATCCGGCTTCCGGCGCCCTCGACGAGCTCGCCAGCTCCGTCGCCGAGATCGAACGCCTGCAGGCTGTCATCTCGTCCGGCATGGCAGAGAACGAGCGCCTGATTGGCGAGATCCAGGACGCTGAGGCCGGGCTCGAAGCCGCCGCTGGCGAGATCGTCTCGCTGAAGGCGCTGCTCACCAAGGCGCAGGAAGACGGCGGGTTCGCTGTCGCCGAGCGCGACGAGGTGCTCGCCAAGCTCGATGCCGTTACGGCCGACCTGACGCAGGCCCGTGCCGACCTCGACTCGGTCACCACCCCGAAGGCTCCCGCAAAGGGCAGCAAGTAAGATGGCCCGCACGCGTCAGGATCTGATCGAGCTCGTTCTCCAGAACCTGGGCGTGCTGGCGGCTGGCCAGTCGGCTGCGGCGGAGGACCGCCAGACGGTCAACGCCCGTGTAGATCCGAAGCTGTCCGAGCTCGGCCGTCGCGAGGTGTTCGTCGGCCTGAACGCCGATTCCCTCGACGACGCCGTGTTCCTGTACGTCGCCGATATCCTGACCTTCGCCTGTGCGACGCCGTTCGGGATCTCGGGGGCGAAGCGCACGGAGCTCGCGCAGGTCGCGGCCGAGGCCGAGGCGATGCTCAAGGGCATGGCGCGGCAGTTCTCGACCATCGCAGCGACGGCGACCTTCGATATCGTCCAGCACGTCCTTGAGACGCTGGGCGTGGTCTCGCCCGGGCAATCGCCCTCCGCGCAGGACCGTGGCGTCGTCACGGCCCGCATCGCGCCCATGCTCGCGGATCTGCGCGCTCGCGAGATCACCACGTTCCTGACCCTGGCGCAGGCCGATGCGGCGATGCTCCCGCATCTGGCCACCATCCTGGTCGCGCGCTGCGCCTCTGCCTTCGGGGCCGATGCCGCGACGCAGACCGCGTTGGGTCAGGCCGCCGGCGGCGCCGAGCAAGCGTTGAACAGCCTGGTCCGGCAGTTCGACACGGGCGTCGCCACCGGCGGGACCTTCGACCTCGTCCAGGTGACGTTGGAGAACCTCGGCGCCGTCGCAGTCGGCCGCACCGCCTCGGACAAGGATCGCAGCATCATCACCGGCCGCGTCGGCGCGGTGCTGGCCGACTTGCGCAATCGCGAGGTGATCTCGATCGCCTCGGCGGCCGACGCCGACGCCTCGACCCTGCTGCAGCTCTCCGTCATCCTGACGTCGGCCTGTGCCATGGCCTGGGGCCTGCCGGCGGACGTGCGCAAGGCTCTGAAGGAAGAGGCGCTCCTCGCCGAGGCGGCGCTCCAACGTCAAACCCGTCAGCTCGACAGCAGCACCGGCACGAGCGGCACCTTCGACCTGGCGCAAACCGTCCTCGAAATGCTGGGCGTGGTTGCTGCCGGCCAGACGGCTACGGCGAAAGACCGCTCCGTCATCACCGCGCGTGTCGCGGTGCTCCTGGCGGACCTGCGCAAGCGGGAGGTGATCGACCTGCCGGCGATTGCGTCGGTGGACGATTCGACGAAGCTTCATCTGGCAGCCCTTCTCGCCGCCCGCTGCGCTCGCCTGTTTGGCATCCCCGACGCCATGCTGCAGGGGTTGAAGGCGGAGGCCGCCGACGCGGAAGCCGCGCTTCGCTCCATCACGCGCCAACTCGATACGGGATCAGCAGTCTCCGGAACACTGGACCCCCTTCAGGTCGTGCTCGAGCGCCTGCGTGTCGTCGAGGCTGGTCAGACCGCGAGCGATGCGGATCGGTCCGTCGTGTCCGCCCGCGTAGCATCGATGCTGGACGATCTGCGCCTGCGCGAGATCGCGGACATCGCGTCCCTGGACGATGCTGCGGCGGCGACGCTCCCGCACCTCATCACCATCCTGACGGCGACCTGCGCCGACGCCTTCAAGATTCCACCCGACGTGAGCACGCTGCTGGCGGCTGCGGCGGGTCGCGCCGAAGTCTCGCTGAAGGCCATGGCGCGTCAGCTCGACAAGGGCACGGCAACGTCCGGCGATTTCGACCTCGTCCAGAACGTGCTTGAGCAGTGCGGCGTCGTCGCCGGCGGCCAGACCGGTAGCGACCAGGACCGCACCGTCGTCGAGGCGCGGATCCCTGTGCTGCTGGCCGAGCTGCGCCGCCGCGAGATCATCACGCTCGCCTCGATCGACGATGCCGACGAGGGCACCCTCCTGCCGCTCTCGACGCTGCTGGCGGGCAAGTGTGCCGCCCTGCTCGGCGCGCCCGATGCGGTGGTCGCAGGGCTGAAGGGCGAGCGTCAGGACGCCGAGACCGCCCTTCGCCGCATCGCCCGCCAGATCGATACCGGTTCGGCCGTATCCGGCACCTTCGACATCGTGCAATCGGTGTTGGAGACGCTCCAGGTCGTGGAGGCGGGCCAGACCGCCTCGGCAAACGACCGCGCGGTGGTCTCCGCCCGCGTCGCGCCCGTCCTGGCCGACCTGAAGCAGCGCGAGATCATCGCGATTCCCGCCATCGCGTCGGCGGATGCGGCCACGAAGCTCCATGTCGCAGCGATACTGGCGCTCGCCTGCGCCGTACCGTTCGGCGTCCCTGCCGACCCGTTCCGCGAGCCCGCCGGACGCGCGGAAGCGTCCCTCCGCGCCATGTCCCGCCAGTTCGACGGCGGTGTCGCGACCTCGGGCACCTTCGACGTCGTCCAAGCCGTGTTGGAAAGCCTCGGCGTGGTCGTGGCGGGCTATACCGGCTCGGCTAAGGATCGCGCCGTCGTGTCCGCGCGCATCGCTCCGACCCTGGCGGACCTCCGCCTGCGTGAGATCGTCAACATCCCCTCGATCGCGGCGGCCGACCCCGCCGTCCTGATCCATCTCGCCACCATCCTGACGTCGGCATGCTCGCAGGCATTCGGGATCGGCGTCGAGACCCGCACGCTCCTCGCCGGCGAGGCCAAGCGCGCCGAGGCCGCCCTCAAGGCGCTCGCCCGTCAGCTCGACACCGGTACCGCGACCTCGTCCGTGTTCGATCCGGTCCAGGTCGTGTTGGAGATGCTCGGCATCGTGGCGGCCGGTCAGACCGCGTCCGACAAGGATCGGGCCGTCATCACCGCCCGCGTCCAACCGAAGCTGCTCGACCTCTACAGCCAGGACATCTGCGGGGTGAGGGACATTTCGGAGCTGTCTCCCGAGCTACAAAGCGCTTTTGCGCAGTGTCTCGCGGCCGACTGCGCCCTGTCCTTCTCCGAGGTGGCGCCGGCCCGCGTCGCGATGCTGGCGGCGATGGTGCCGGCGGCCGAGCGGCGTCTCCGGTACGCCTCGTTCGTCTATGACGCTCGCCCTGCGCTGCGCACGGAAGCGTTCTGGGGCCGGCGTTGCGGGTACGCCGTCTGATGGCCGCGATCGCGTTCCCGACCTCGTCCCGTCCCGGCCTATCGGCCGAGGAGGGCTCGGGCCGGCTCATCAACGCCTTCGTCGAGCAGCTCGGCGACGGCAGCCGCGGCCCGGTCTCGATCCGGCGCGTGCCGGGCCTCGCCCGCTTCGCCGATACCGGCCTGCGCGGTCCGCGTGGCATGCGGACCCTCGGCGACATGCTCCTCGCCGCCTACCGGGACAAACTCGTCCAGATCCGCGCCGACGGTTCGGTCATGCCGCTCGGCGACCTGCCGGGCACGCGTCGCATCACCATCGCCCGCAACAACCGGGCGCCGGTCCCCCAGACCGTGTGCGTGACGGAATATGGGACGTACACCCTCACCTCGAACGGCATCCCGACGCCGCTTGCGATTCCCGGAGAGTTTCCGGCGCCGAACAGCGTCGAGTTCCTGCTCGGCTGGTTCTTCTTCACCGGCGGCGATGGCCGCTGCTACGCGTCGGGCCTGAACGACACGACGTTCAAGACCCTCGATTACACGACCGAACAGGCTCGCCCGGGCGGCCTGATGCGGGCGATCGCGTTCCGGTCCGAGCTCTTCCTCTTCGGGCCGCAGGAAATCGGCGTCTACGGCGGCCCGGCCAACGCCAACGGATTCCCGCTCTCGCGCGTCACCGGCATCCCGCGTGGCCTGATCGGGCCGTGGGCGGTCGCCGGGCACGAGGAAGGTTGGTCGAACGAACTGATCTGGGCCGGTGATGACGGCGTCGTCTACCAGCTGTCCGGCTACGCCCCGAAGCGGATCTCGAACCACGATGTCGAGCGCGATCTCGCCGCCGCGGCGAAGGTCGACGCCACCGCGATCGAGGCCTCGGTGCATCTCGTGGCCGGGCATGCGTTCTGGGCAATCTCGATGCCCGGCCGGACATGGGTCTACGACCTGACGACCGAGCAATGGCACGAACGGGCCAGCCACGCGGGATCGCGCTGGCGGGCAACGCAGTCCGTGAAGGCCTTCGGGCGCTGGCTGCTCGGCGATCGCCTCGGGCCCGGCCTCCTCGAGGTTCGCGAGGATGTCTTCCAGGAGGACGGCGCGCCGCTTCGCTTCCGGGTCGAATCCTTGCCCGGTGCCTCGTTCCCCCAGCGCGTTGCGGTGCCCCGCGCCGACTTCGACTTCGTCGTCGGGCGCGGTCGCGCCGGCGGCGGCGGCACGGTGGAGACGCCGGAGGTTCTGGTGTCGTGGTCGGATGACGGCGGCGCGGTGTGGTCCAGCCCGCTCGTGCGCTCCCTCGGCCGGCAGGGTGAGACCCGCGCCCGCGTGAACCTGCTGCGCACCGGACTGACCGGCGTCCAGGGCCGCACCTGGCGCATCGACGTGTCGGACCCGGTCTATGTCGCGCTGCTCGGCGGCGCGATGGCGGTGGAGACCCGCACTGAATGAGCACGAAGCCGACCATCCCCAACGCCTCGACGCTCGCGCTCGCACCCGAGTGGTTCCGCTTCCTCGCGGGGCTCCTCGCCTACGCCGCCGAGCTCGAAGCCCGCATCGCCGCGCTCGAAGCGCGATAGGAGGCCGTCATGGCATCGATCTTCTCCGGACGCGCCGGACGCCTCGCCGCGCAGGCCCAGGAAGCCGCCCTCGTGAAGGGCCAGGGTCAGGCGAATGACGCCCTGGATACCGCCTACGGCCAGGCCTCGAACGCCTACGGTCAGGCCGGCAACATCTTCGGTGGCCTCACCGACAGCTACGGCGCCGGTTCCAAGCTCTACCAGGATGCGTTGGGCGTGAACGGCAAGGAAGGTGCGGGCGCCGCGCAGTCCGCCTTCACGTCGAGCCCCGGCTACAGCTTCAACCTCGATCAGGGCATGCAGGCGCTCCAGCGCACGCGCGCCGCCTCCGGCACGCTCGCCTCGGGCAACGCCGATACCGACGCGATGAAGTTCTCGCAGGGCCTCGCCTCGCAGGACTGGAATAACTGGCTGCAGAACCTCAGCGGCCTCGACACGAAGCGCTACGGCGCGACCACGGGCGAGGCCGGCACGTTCGGCCAGCTCGGCAGCGCCGCCCTCGGCGTGGGGCAGGCCAAGGCCGGCATCGCGACCCAGACCGCGCAGGGCATCGGTACCGCGCAGGCAAACGGTCTGATGGCTGGGCAGCAGGCTGCCGCCAATCGCTTCGGAGCGATGATGGGCGGGCTGAACCTTGTCGCCAACGGGGTCGGCTCGCTCGCCGGAAACGGCAACGCCATGGGCAACCTCGGCAAGAACCTGTCCTCCGCCTTCTCGATCTTCGGGTGATCTCATGAGCGCTGGCTACGGACCTCCGGCGGTCAACACTTTCGGCATGATTGCCGGCCTGGGACAGGCCTTCGGCGATTCCTACGACGCTGCGCGCAAGCGCTCGCAGGAGGATGATGCGCCGGAGCTGTTCGGCAAATTGATGGGGCTCCAGAGCGCGCCCGCTTCGGCCCCGGCGATCACCATGGGAACGCTCGGCCAGGATACCGGAACGAAGGCGCCGACCTTCACCGCGTCCGGTGGCGCCATCGGCGATTACCTGAAGACGACCCGCGCCGTGGAATCGGGCGGCAACGATCTCGCCGCCAACCCGAACAGCACCGCCAAGGGCCGGTACCAGTTCACCGACTCGACCTGGCAGAGCGTAGCGAAGGCGCACCCCGAACTCGGCCTCCAGCCGGGTGGATGGAAGGATCCCGCCCAGCAGGAAAAGGCGATGGCCGCCTTCACCAGCGACAACGCGGGAATCCTCTCCGGCAAGGGCATCCCGATCAACCCGGGCAACCTCTACGTCGCCCACTTCCTCGGCGCCGGCGGCGCGACGAAGTTCATCCCCGGCGCGATCAACAACCCGGACGCGCCCGCGACCGCTTTCGTCAGCCCTGGCGCCGCGCGCGCCAACCGCTCGATCTTCTTCAATCGCGACGGCTCGCCGAAGACGGCCGGCGAGGTCTATGCCGAGCGGACTGGTCGCTTCGTCAGCCGCGAGCCCGTGGCGACGCCGGCCCTGCCCGCTGGCGGTGCCGTCGCGGGCGTCCCGAGCATGATGTCGGCCGGCGCTCCCGCGACCATGCCAGTATCCCCCTCTCGGCCGACCGGCGCTCGCGTTCCGACGTTCCTCGGATCGCAGGCGCAGGGAGGATTCGACCCGAACGCGCTTCCTGCGGCGCCGACCGCCGTCGCATCCGCGCAGGCGTCCCCCGAAGCCGACATGCCGGTCGCTGGCGGACAGCCCGCGCAGTTCCAGATTCCCGGCCAGCCCGCTCCTGCGGCTGCACCCGCCGCCGCGCCAGTGGCGCAGGGGTTCGGCGGTTTCGGCGGTAGCGGGACTGCCGGTACGCCCCGCATCTCGCCCGAGCAGGCTGAGATCCTCAAGGCGGCTTGGAAGAACCCCAACACCCGCGCCATGGCCACGCAGGTCTATCAGGCGCTCGTGACGGGTAAGGACAGCCCGTGGAAAATGGACTCTGTGAACGGTGTCTCGTCCTGGGTGAACCCGCGCACCGGTCAAATCATCCCGGTGACCGGCGTCGGGCCCCACTTCACGAACGAGACCGATGCCGATGGCAATCAGTTCAAGGTGAACAGTCTCACCGGCGAGCGTAGCATCGTCATGCAGGCCACGAAGCCTCGCACGCAGATCGTCAAGGCCGAGGACGGCACGCAGTACGTCGTTGACCCGGATGACGGCAACGCCTCTCCGCGGAAGCTCTCGCTGGGCAACGCAGGCGTGCGGGTATGGGGATCAGTCGGGCCGGACGGCCAAGTCGTCCAGCCGCCGCCGAATGCCGCCCCAAACGCCCCCGGCTACTACGATGCCAAAGGGGTGCCTCAGCTCATGACGGGCAAGGGCGTTTCCGTCACGAACCAGATCGGTGCCGGCGAGACCGAGGAAGCGAAGGAGCTGGGCAAGCTGCGCGGCAAGCGTGCTGAAACGATCGAGGCCAGCGCGATGAAGGCGCCCGACCAGATCGCAAAGCTGAACATGCTCGGCGGCGTCCTAGACAATGCCACGACCGGTACGCTCGGCCCAACTGAAACCAAGGTTGTCGGCCTGGCGCAGGCACTCGGCATCTCGGATGATACCATCAAGAATCTTGGCCTGAACCCTCAGCAGGCGGTGACGGCCCAGATTGCGACGAAGCTCACGAACGAGCTCGTCACCGGCATGATCGGCAGCGGCGGGTTCCCGTCGAACAACTTCTCGAACACCGACCGCGAGTTCCTGACCGATATCTTCCCGAAGATCTCGAACCGTCCCGAGGCCAATCGCACGGCCATCGAGATCCTGAAGCGCGTCCAACAGCGGAATCTTGAGTTCGGTGACGCCTGGTCGGAGTATCAGCAGGCCCAGCAGGAGGCCGGCAAACCCATCAAGGTTTCGGAGTTCGAGTTCAACTTCCGGAAGAGCCTTCGGGGCAAGCCTGATCTCTTTGCGGACATGCGGGATGCCAGCGTTGCGCCGGCGGCGTCGAAGAGCGAAGCCGCTCCTGTGTCGAAGGCCTCCCCGACGCCCAAGCAGCCGGACACCACGTTGCCGATCAATATACCGGCGACGATGAAGCCCGAGGACGTCAAGAAGCGGTACAAGAGCGGGACGAAGATCATCCTGCCCGACGGTACGGAAGGTGTTGTGCCCTGATGGCTGAAGATCCCTGGGCCGCGTTTCGGCCTGCGCCTGCCCCCGATGCTTCGCCTGCGGCTCCGGCCGCGAGCGCTGATGCCTGGGCGGAGTTTCGTCCGAAGGCGGCTGATCCTGCTCAGCCGTCCGCGCTTTCCCGTGCGGGTTCGGTCGCGGCCGATGTAGCGCAGTCGGCAGGCGCTGGCGTCATCCGAGGCGCTGCGGGTCTCCTTGATCTTCCCCAAACCGCTTATGGGCTGTTGGATAAGGGGGCCGGCATAGCAGCACGTGGCGCAATCCGTGCTTTTGGTGGAAAGCCAAACTCGGATCTGGGGCTTGATACCCGTTCCACGGGGAGCGTTCCGTCTCCGTCTGATCTGCCAAAACCGGGTGAGTCCGCGATCAAGGCCCTCGAGTCGTCGACACAGCCGCTCTATGAGCCGCAGACCACAGCCGGCGAGTATGCGCGCACGGCCGGAGAGTTCCTGCCCGGGGCTGGAAAGTCGGCTGCCAGCTTGGCGAAGTTCGCTCTGGCTCCGGCGGTTGTCAGTGAGACGGCCGGACAGGCGACGAAGGGCACGGCGGCCGAACCGTGGGCTCGCGGTGGCGCGGCATTGGCAACCGGCCTCGGCGCTGGCGCTGTCGGTCGGCGCAGCTCTGCAGAGCGCATCTTCGACCGCGCTGCCGGCACGCTGAAGCCGGACGAGGTCACCCGGATCCAGTCGCTCGAGACGGATGCCTCCGCTCGCGGCGTACCACTGTCATGGCCGGAGGCTGTGCAGCAGGTTGTTGGACCGAACCGGCTTGGTGACGTGATGCGCGTCGTCGAGGGCGAAGGCGGCATGTCCAGTTTCTTCGCGAAGCGTCCGGACCAGATCGCGACTGCCGGCGGCACGGCGCTCGACGGCATCGCCCCGGCCGGCGCTTCCCCTGCCCGTGTCGGTGGCGCTGTCCAGGACGCAGCTCGCGCCGGCGTCGCACAGACTCCGGAGGGCATCGCACTGGCGCAGGCTCGCGAGGCTACCGGCCCGCGCATCACCGCTGACCAAGCCGGACAGGTAATCCAGCCCGAGCTTCGGGGTGTGGTCGACGCCCGCGAGGCCGCCCGGAAGGCGCAGGCTGACGTCGACTATGCGGCGGCGAAGAACGTCCCTGATCGCGTTGGCATCGAGCGCACCATTGAGGTGGAGCGCCCGGGCGAACCGATCGTCACCCAGCCGGCCTTCTCGCGTCCGCAGTTCGAGGCCGATGCGCCTCGCCCGGCCGAGGCCTTCGAGCGGCCGGGTGTCATCGCCGACGATCCGCAGGGCGAAAGCCTCGCCCGCTTCATCGCTCGGAACGGCGGCCTCCGCCTGGATGGCGATGCGGCGGCGACCGACCTGCATCGCTTCATGGTACCCGGTGTCGGCAAGGTCGCCCGCCCGGACGGCAAGGGCCTCGACAACTTCTGGCGCGAGCGTCTGATCGAGGAGGGTTACTTCCGCCCCGATGCCGACGGCGGCATGGCGCGTGACATCACGTCGGAACTGTTGCGCAAGCTGCAGAATGAGCAGCGTGGCTTTCCGTCCTACCCGCTCGATGCTGCCGGCCGTCCGAAGGGGCGCGCCGCCAGCGGTCAGGCTGCCGACGACTATGCGAACGCCCGATCGCTGGCCGAGGGCCGCTTCGACGAAGATCTCGCCCGCGTCGAGATCGACCCGAAGGGCATCCACCCGGATATCCGCGAGCGCGTCGTCGGCGCCCTGATGCGGGGCGAGGAAACCGACCCGCTGAAGGCCTACGAGCGCACCGTTGGCGCGATGAAGGGGCCGCTCGACCCGTATGTGAAGTCGACCACCGTCACCGAGACGATTCCCGACGTGCGGTTCGGCCAGGTGAACCCGCAAGCGGCCCTCGACGCGATCGACACGCAAATGCGCACCGCGAAAGGCGACGTGCGCGGCGCCCTCGTCCAGGCTCGCAAGGATCTGCACGGCCCCGGCGGTGAGACCGATCTCAGCATCGAGGGACTGCTCCACGCTCGCGAGCGTCTCGATCAGGCCATCTCGTCGGCCCGCGAAATCGGCGACGCCACGAAGGTCCGCGATCTGCAGATTGCCCGCTCGACCCTCGACGGGCAGCTGAAAGCCGTGCCGGAGGTGGCGACGGCCGACGCGAACTTCGCTGCGAACTCGCGCCCGATCGAGCCCTTCACCGGCAATACGCCCCTCGCCACTGTCGTCCAGCAGAATCCGAACACGGGCCGTATGGCGACGCCCACCGAACAGGTGCCGAGCCATCTGCAGGGCGCTACGGCCGCGCGCGAGTTCCTCGCCAACGCCACGCCGCGAGCTCGCCAAGCCTACGAGGGCAACTGGACGACGAAGATCCTCGACGGCGCCACGGACAAGCGCGGTGTCATCGATCCGGACAAGCTGCACGGGCTGATGCGGGACCATGCCGACGTGCTGGGCGAGATGCCGGACGTCTACCATCGCCTCGAACGGGTGGTCGTGGCGCGGGATGGCATGGCTGCGGTGGAGCGCTCACCGCTGGGCAAGCTTGCCGAGCGGCCCGACGTGAAGAAAGCCATCGCGGTGCTCTTCCCGTCGAAGCCCACGGCAGGATCGGCGCAGGACGTGACGTCAGCTATCAAGGCCGTTGTCCGGAACGACCAGCGCGCCGGCCGCGAGCTCGTCCGCATCCATCTGGAGACGGAATTCAAGGAAGCGACGCAGCGGCTTCAGTCAGGTCCGAACCAGGGTGGTGGCGCGAGGTTCGCTGCCGTCATCCGGGGGAACGAGCTGCAGGCGGAAAACCTCTCGGCCGCGCTCCGCGCCCTCCCCGATGGCGCCGCCATCAATGCCGGTTTCTCTCGCTTCCTCGACATCATGGAAGCGACGGGCCAGCGTCAGGGTATTGGCTCGAAGACGACGTTCAACACCGCCCTGCGCGAGGAGTTGAAGGATGGCGGGTTGAAACGCGAGCTCGCTGGCGCAGCTGCGACCGGCGGCTTCAAGCTGCCGACGCGCATCATGAACGCGTTCGACAACTGGCAGGCGGGCAAGAACGTCGAGGAGTTGTCTCGGCTATTCACGACCCCGGAGGGTGGACGGCGTCTGGCGCAGCTCGCTAACGCCCAACCGGGCGCTTCGACCATCGCCCTGCTCAATCGTCTGGTGTCGCTGACGGCGCGCGGCGCGCAGTCGGGAGACCGCCCGGCCGCTGCGGTACGGTAGGTTCTGCAAATTTCGAAAGAGCCAGTCCCAAACGTTGGTGAGGACTGCGGTGGCGAAGGCAACCATGAGGGTTGCAGCCATCGCAATCACGACAAGCGCGAATGGTCCGGACATTTCCGGATCTGGATACACATCGCCGTTGTGGAATGCGCTCCAAGTAAGCCACGCGATGGTCGTAGCCTGTACGAACATCCAAAGGGGGCGGGAGAGGCTGCGGGACATTTGCGCACCATACAATCCTCCCAGACGCGAGGCTATCTGTTCCGCGTGCCGTTCGAACTGGCCAGACGTGAGAATCCATGCTGCAAGTGCCGCGATCCACGAATGAGAGAGCGGACGGGAATGGGTTTCTTTAGATCGTCAGCGCCTGCAATCCAGCCGCCTACCCGCTTCCTCTGGACAGAAAGCCTATGGTCTGAGGTTACGGAAGGGCCAGAAGCTGCATTCCACACTATGATGATTGTGCGTCGAAAGAATGTACAAGCCGCGTGGCAGTACGGCTCCCGGTCTCTGAAGCGAGATGTGGATTATCGCGGCAGTCTTGGTGCGGAGCCGGGGTCGTTAGGGGAGCATGTTACGGCCCATTTGACTTTCAACACCGATCCGTCGGCTCATGAGAATAAGCATGCTCATGCCGACAGCTTGGGAATTGCTTATACAAATCAATATGACCATGCTGGGTCGGCCTTTCCCATATTTGTTTTGGAAATATGGGGGGATGAACTTGGCGCCGATGCTTTTGAACAAGCTTTCGACCAATCCTTGGCGGCTGGCCGCGACCATTTACCGGTCTGGATATGGTCCAGAATACGAGCGCCTGCGGTCGAAAATGAGGGAAGGTTCGCCGCGATCCAGCCGCTAGATACTATCCGCTTTGTGCATAGCATCGAGCTTGGCGTGTCCGAAAAATCTCTTCGTGAACGCTAACATGCTCATGAGCATTTGCCCCGGCGGAAGAGCCAGCGGGGCATGCCGGGACGATAGCAGGAGGTCTGGCGTGGGGCTATCGCCGATCAATCGTCTCGCGGTCTGCGACCAAGCCGAGAGTGGAAAACGAGGGCGAGGATCTTCTCGCCATCTTCGGTTGGGATGTAGCCGCCGCCGTCGCAGAACGGGCAGGTGCCGGTGTATTGGATACGCCCTTCGCCCCCACAATCGTCGCAAACGCGCTCGAGGACGATGCGCTCCAGGAGTGAACTCTCTTGTTCAGTTTTTTTGGATCCAGTCATCGACGGCATTGATAAGCTCCACGGAGCGTTCCACAAACGGGAGTAACATCTCCTCAATGAACTCGTAATCGAGAAATGGTGGCAACGATTCCCCAACTGCCCCCTTGGGGGTCTTCAAATCTTTGCTGACGAGATTGAGATACTGTTGGTCAAATTTGCTTGAATTATGAACTATGATGTTTCTCATGGCGCTGATGCGCAATATTTCTGTCGAGTCGATTGCTCCTAATATCGATTTATTGTCAATGCAAAATGCTGCCTTGTACGCTGATTGTATGCTGGCAAGGCTTGCCAAACTAAGGTCGGTCCTCCAGATTGACCCCATCTTATGCTTTAGATCATAATCATATTTTTGCATTAGCTTTAGCGGAAAGGTCTTTCCCTCCATTTCTTCTTTCTTTTTGCCCCTCATTTCGCATAATATGTTCGGGTGAGTGTTGAGCGCAGCTTCCCAAAGGTCGCCGGCCATGACTTCAAAAGTACCCCAACACTCGACGATAATTGAAGCTAACCATGACTCAAGAGATTGCTCAATGCTCGAGAAGTCCGTGGATACGATCTTGAGCATATGAAACGTGCGCCCCTGCAGCTCCAACCACCTCCGCGTTGGCGGACTGCCTTGCGACATTGCAACTGCATCTGAATCAAAAGCGGCAACTGCCTCAGATATTTTCTCCAAGGCATATTGGTCTCTACGCTGCTGGTCTGCGGCTGGCTCCTTAGATTCTAATTCAAGGAGGGCGTGCGTTCCTGTTTTTTCAATGATAATAATCGGAGCAATTATGCCAGGAAGCATATATTGCATATTATGTATCCGAGAAAGATTGGCTATGTAATTCTTGTGCGTGTTTATTAGGCCGGGTGTCTTTGGCGGCGGCGACAGCAGCCCATGCATTGCCCAGTAGTGAGGTCCGAATTTGAAGTCTTTGCTGTCCATTTGATAATTTTCGACGGAGTTAGTTAATTCCGCGTTAACCGTCTGAAATACGAACGGCCAGGGGCAGGGGCGCTGCGAAGATCCGCTTTCAGTCCCTTTGCCCCTTGACCCGACGGGCAATCCATCGGAAACCGCCACCGTCGAGAGACGTGCGCGAGAACTCCGCCGCCCGACCACGGCCCCGCCTCACCGCGGGGCTTTTTCATTCCAGCACCTTCGACGCCGGCCGCTCCACCAGAGCGGCCGTTTGCATGTCAGGAGCCCCGCATGCCGGCTTGGCCGCGTTCACGCACTCAGGTGCTCGACGGCTCCGGCCGGCCGTACCTCGACCTGAAGGCGAACTTCTTCGCCGGCGGGACCACGACGCCGCTCGTCGCCTACTCGAACCCCGGACTGACGCAGGCGCATCAACAGCCGGTCGTTGCCGATGCGAACGGGCGATTCCCTCGTGTCTATCTCCCCGCTGGGCTCTATGCCGAGCAGATCCTCGGCACGGGCGGCGTCGAGCTCTGGTACGACGACGGCCTCGGCGTAGCCGCCCCGGTCGTGGATCCGGTGAACCCGGCGCCGGCGCCGGATGCCGCGTCCTACTTCGGCACGGGCGACGTCAAATGGCGCCCCGACGGCGCGATCCTTCCGGGCTGGGTCCGGATGAACGGCAACCGCATCGGGAATGCCACCTCCGGCGCATCTGAGCGCGCCAATGCCGACACGCTGAACCTCTTCACGTACCTGTACAATAACTTCGCCGATGACATCGTGTCGGTCAGCGGAGGGCGCGGCACATCGGGTGCGGCAGCCGATTTCGCCCTCGGTAAGACCATCGCCATTCCCAGCATGCAGGGGGCGTTGGCCGGCGGCCTCGATACGATGGGTTCGACGGCGGCTGGCCGCATCCAGGCGCTCCGGACCATCAATCTCACAGCAGGGTCGCCAACTGCGACCGTGCCCGACATCTCCAGGGTCGCCCCTGAAATGTACGTCTACGCTCCCGGGGTCTCCGCCGGCACGTACATCACCGACATCATCGGAAACACCGTCACCCTCTCGGCTGCGGCGGCCTCCGGAGGCAGCGTCACCGGGCGCTTTGCCGTCCTGAACGCGGAACGCCCCGGGGAGATCGGCGGCGACTCGCTGTCCTACCTCAGCAACAGGAACCTGCCCGTCGCCATGCCGGGCGGGACGACCACTTATGACGACCCGCCTCGGACGTATAAAACGCACGACACACTGCACAGGATCGCGAACGGAGACGGGGGTACGGCCTACCCGCTCGATGCGATGTGGTCAGGGGAGGCCGAGGTCTCGTCCGATCTCCCGCCCGTCAACCTCGGCGTGACAATCGTCAACCCGGACGGCGGGCGGCCGCTCACCAACCTCCCCCCGGTGCGTCTCGGCACCTATTACCTGAAGCTGTGAGGGCGCGCCGATGGCCTTCCTGAACAGCCTCGGCACGGTCTCGCGCGGCGGGCAATGGCGGTTTCGCCGTGTGTTTCGCTCCGCCTATGCCGACGGTCGCCTCGACCAGTCCGACAACGGTCTGATCGACTTCCGCCGCGCCTCGCTGGTGGTCCTCACCGTGACACCGCGCCCGCCCTTCGATCGCGGCGGCTGCTGGGACGGGGCGGTTGACCGTTGCGACGGCCCTGCCCCCGTCCTGACCGCCAGTACCGCCGACCGCTCGCTCGTCATCGTCAGCCCCGGCCTCGTCGAGGCGCTTTTCCCCGCGTCCGCCATGAGCCGGGTCCGCCCTGGCCTCTACGACGTCCGCCTCGTCCTCACGATCGGTCCGGAGACGGCCGAGATCATGGCCGAGCCCGTCGAGATCCGCTGATCCGACCGACTGTCTGACCCCGTTCCGCCCGCCCTCACCCGGCGGGCTTTTTCATGCCCGGAGCGCACCCGCATGCTCGGCTCATCTGGCCTGCCCGTCTTTCCCATCGACGCCGAGTCCGGGCGAGGCATCGACGTCTCGCGCCACGGTACGACCTTTCGGTTCGACATCGACGACCACGCGATCGTTACCGGCGGATCGGGCTCGCTCTTCACCATATCGACGGAGCCCGGTGATGCGGCCCTGAAGCGTGGTCTCGGCTTCCTCGTCCAAGCCAACCGCGACTTCACCGGTGCGCCACGGATCGAGGTCGACGACGCCGTCGCCAAGCCCTGGCTCGACATCGAGGGCCAGCCCCTCGCCCGGGTGATCAAAGGGCGCCTCTACCGGGTGGTCTATGACCCGATCGTTGACGCGTTCCGTTCAGACTCGCCGGTCCTCATCGCGAACGACGATCTCGTCGAAGCGCCGGAAGGCACGATCAAGGGCAATGCTGGCGATGGCAATGCCGATCTGACCGGCGAGGAGGTGCGCCTCCTCATCGAGCTCGACCACGTCGCCAACAAATCCGAAGCGGAGATGGTCGCTGCGGGCCCGATCTCGGACGCGCTGGCCGAAAAAGCGACGAACTCGGATCTCTCAAAGACCCGCTCGGACTTGGTGAAGTCGATCGCCGAGAAGGCATCGCTCGCCGACATCGCGGCGGCCGTCGATCCCCTCGATGACCGCGTCGATAACATCGAACGCGCCCAGAGCTCCAACCGCATCACGCGAGGAACCTGGGCCGAGATCGCACCTCTCGTCCCCTCCGCAACGACGACCTACGAAGTGCTCGTCGGCGACACGGGCCGACACGCGGGCATCACCAGCGAGTTCGGATACGACGCCGCAACGGGCACCGTTCCGAACCCCGGCGTCTACGCCGCCCTCGGCAATCCTCTCGCCATTCGCCGCATCGGTCCCCCCGGCTCCACCGCCGCCGCGATCGAGGTCGGCAAGTCGATCGTCACGACGACGCTCCCTCTCAGCGATCAGTTCGGGCTCGTCCTGAAGAACCTGACCACGGGCGAGCTCGCGGACCTCACCCATCCCGACAGCATCCTATGGATTCAGGAGGTCGCCTTGGCAGACCGATTCCCGTTCGACTTCAACGCATCCGGCGAATTCGGGAAAGCGCCCGTCGACGCGGTCGCCCAGCCGCTTGATGGCGCCGGCATCGGACGCCTGTCGTTCAAGAACCAGTCCGAAACGGCTTACGCGACGATCGCTTTCGGCAAGGATGCGGAGCATCTCGGTTCCGGTTCCGACACCTATGCCCCCGGCGCCGGGTATACCTACGATCCCCCGCCTTCCGGGCGGGTCTCGGTCGTCACGAACGGCGATGCCGTTCCCGTGACACTGCGCTTCTGGCGCTCGATCAACAAGGATCCGAACTCGCCGGCCCGCGCCGCGAAGCACCTGGCACGCTACGGCGGCGGCATGTCCGACGCACGCCGCGCTGGGATCGGCGACTTCTACCTCGGGCTGCTCGAAAGCGGCTGGATCGATATGTGCGCGAAGGGCGGCTCGATCTGGGTCGGGCGTGCGCCGAACAACTTCGACGGGCTGATCGATTGGGCCCATCCCGACCGGACCTTCGGCCGGGTGGTCATCAACAGCTCGACGCCTCCGGACACCTCGTTCGCTGGAACAGTGTTCAACGGCAACAACGCGATCGACACGCTTGTCACCCCCACGACCACCTCCGTCAACAAGCACAGCCTGTTCGTCGCGGCGGACCAGGCCGATGCCGGCAGCGCCAAGGTCGCGACGGGCAACAGCGGCATCCGCGTCGCCCCCAACCGTACCGGCACCGTCACCACGCTCTACACCGGCGGTGGATCGCTCCTCGTGACCGCAGGTGGACGCGGCGGTCTCCAGGGCTACACCCGGTCGAACAACGCCGGCATCCGTTTCTACAAGGATGGCACGCTGAAGTCGGACATCGCCGAGGTTGCCGACGATGCGACCCTCGGCAGCGGCAGCATCTACATTGGCGGCCTGCATGCGCTGAGCGGCCTGACCTTCGGCTACACCGGCACGCTCGAGTTCCAGGCGCAGACCTACGACGCCGTGCCGACCGACGCACAGGTCGACAAGCTCGTCTCGCTCCTGGCCACCTTCCGCACCGCTGTGGGGGGCTGAGCCATGGCGATCGTTGCAGACGTCGACGTTTTCATCATGGGCTCGGGCGGGGCCGGCCTTGCGGCCGGTGCCCGTCTCAAAAGCCTTGGCGCCTCAGTAGCCATCGCCGACGAGGCGCAATGGCCCGGTGGGCTTCTCACCGGTGGCCTAGGCCTGCCCGACTATGTCGGGGTCGGGGCTAGCACCGACACCCTGTCAGGGTTCGGTCGCAAGTTCTTCCTCGACTGCGAGGTGGCGGCCATTGCCGACGGTGCTGTCGTCGGCTCGCCCGCCGACAACAGCACTACCCCGCCGACGCCGGAGGTCCGTGGCTACGGCCGGCAGTACGCCGATCTCCCGCGCCGGTATTTGCCGGAATGGGGTCGTTATGCCCGCGACAAAATGTTGGCCGGGCTGCAGACCTTCTGGGACATCGAGATCGTCGACTTCCAGATCGATCAGTTCACGAAACTCGGTGGCGTCGTCACCTTCGCCGACGGACGGCAGGTCAAGGCCAAGCAGTTCCTGTCCTGCTCCTACGAGGCGCAGCTCGGGCGTGCCGCCAAGGTGCCCTACACCTATGGTCGCTCGGAGAACCGCGCGACATTCGACGAGCTGCTCGCCGGTGCCTACAGCAACAACCGGAATACGCTCCCGGCCGCTCTGCTGAACGCCAAGGGCGACATCATCAAGGGCAACCAGGGCTACACGACCGTTGCTGAAGGCTTCGGCGACCTGCGCGTCATGGCCTACAACTGGCGCTCGACGTTCTCGCAGCACCCGAACCGCCTGCCCTTCCAGGCTCCGATGCGTCCCGACGGGCTCCCGTTCCGCGAGGCCGACTTCGAGGACTGGATCAACGAACGCGGCTCAAAATATACCAACATCGAGCAGATCTCGTCGGGTCAGTTCGTCGACCAATATTGCATGACGACCAACGGCGGCTCTCAATGGGGCTCGCCGATGGAATACGTTCGCTGCAAGACGAAGGCGCAGCGGCGACTGTTCTGGGCGTGGCACTACTACTACACGGCTGGCTGGTACTACCTCGCGCAGAACTCGCCGCGTGTGAACCCGGCTCTGCGGGCGAACATGGCCCTCTGGGGCTTGCCGCCAAACCACAACGTCACCGAGTGGTTTGGTCAGCGCGGCTGGTCCTCGCACCTCTACGTGCGCGCCAGTCACCGGATGCGGTCGTCCGGGCTGATTTCGTTCGAGAACATCGGTCGCAGCGCGCGCGGCACCGTCCTCGAGGCAATGGGACGTGGCGGCTACCACGCCGACAGCCACGCCAAGTGCCATTCGACCATTCCGGGCGGCGGCTACACCCAAGACGGCGATATGATCGACGACGTCCAGGACGGTCGCTCGTACTGGAACCTACCGTTCGCCGCTTTGAAGCCGCCCTCGGCGATCATCCGCAACATGCTCGAGGTCGGCTGCCCGGCAGTCAGCGACATCGTCATCTGCTCGCTCCGCATGGAGCCGACCTGGATGTCGATCGGCGAGGCGGCAGGCGTGGCCGCGTTCGTCGCCGTTCGTGACGGCATCCCGGTGTCCGAGGTGCCCTACTCGAAGATCCGTGAACTCACCGATAGCCTGGGGATGAAGGTATGAGCGGTCCGTTTCCTGGCTTCGGCGGGGCCGTCAGCGGCGGCTCCGGCGGCACCGTCTCGGTCATTGGCCGGGGCGTCGTCACCAACGTCGGCGGCACCAAAACCGGTGCCGTCCTCATGGGCGCACCGATTCACGGGCGCGACGGTATCTGGGTCGAAAACAACGACGGCGTCGAGGGGCCGATCACGATCCGGCGCAAGCCCGATGGCGTCCTGATGACCACCGAGGGGGTCGACTGCTCGACCACGAACGACATCGAACTCGGCATGGCCACGCAGGACGGCCAAGACACCTATGTCGTCACGCGGTTGCGGTTCTGGGGCGCGACGAAGGCTCCGACCGTGCTGCGGGGAACGGTGTCCTCGAAGGCGAACCGGGATGGCGTCATTCTGGTGCCGGCGACGACGGACTTTTCCTCGCTGACCACGGAAGATGCCATGCTCGTCGTGGACATCCCCATTGCCCAACAGCGTGTAAGCCGCTTCGCGCGGCTGCTGTGGAAGCCAACGGTGGTTGAGAACCTCAAGCTCAACATCACCGTCTACCGCGAGCTGCTTCGGCAGAACGAGGTGTTCTAGGCTACCTTCGGGATCACTTCGGAAAGACTGCCATGGCCCAGACCCGTCATCTCATCATCGACACGTCGAAGGCCCCGAACGAGGTCGTCGACAAGATCACCTTCGAGACCGACCCGGCGTCTCCGAATTACGAGCGGCTGTTCGCGACCGACGAGTTCCACGTCGTTGCGTCGGACGTCGGCGACGTCGGTTGGACATGGAGTGAGGACGACGGGCTGAAGGCCCCCTGAGGCCGGTCTCCCGCTGCATCTTCCATCAGCCGCCTCCGGGCGGCTTTTTCGTGCCCCGATCATGGAGCCCCGCATGACCTCGTCCACCGACGCGGGCGCTTTCGCGCGCCTCGACCGAGACCGCTTCTTCGCGTCGATCCGCTCCCTATTCGGCTCGTTCACGCAGGACCAGGTCGACGGGCTGAACCGCCTGCTCGACGCCTTCCTGCTGCACGCTGTGCTGCTCGATCGCCGGCATCTCGCCTACATCCTGGCGACGAGCTTCCACGAGACCGGTAAGCGC
>NZ_JAKSYE010000061.1 GCF_022829685.1 Methylobacterium sp. E-045 | reverse complement strand
AGGCCGTTCGCCAAGCACCGGAAGGCCTCGCTGGCCCTCGCGAGGACGGCCGGCGGATCGTCGGACGCAGCGACCCAGAGCGCGGCGTTGAGAGCCGCGCCGTTGATCAGGCGCGCCGCGGCCTCGGCATCGACTGGCTGGACCGTCCCAGCCTCCACGAGGGCTTGGATCGTCTCGGTCGTCGTGCGCAGGCAGGCGGTCTGACCCGGCCACCGCGACGGATCGCCGAGCACCGCTGGTCCGTCGAGGAGCACGATGCGCTGGATCTCCGGCTCAAGGGCCAACTCGATGTAGGCGACGCCCTCGTCGAGGAAGCCGAGCCAGGGCGTCGGCGCTCTATCGCGTGCGACCCGCGCCTTGGCGACCATCTCGGCGTCGAGCTGCGCGACGACGGCCTGAAGCAGGCCCTTCTTGTCGCCGAAGTTGTGGTAGAGCGCGCCGCGCGTCAGGCCGGCCGCTTCGGTCAGCTCATCCATCGACGCCGCCGCGTAGCCCTTTTCGGCAAACGCTGCACGCGCCGCGCGGATCAGCTTCGCGCGGGTTTCCTCCATCATCAGCGCGCGTCGTCCCGATGCCATAGGGTGCCTCGATCCTTCGCATACGCTTAGTCGTCCATTGACATACGCCGCGTATGTCAAGATGGATGTACATACGCGGCGTATGTGAATGGCGCCGCGATGTCGATGGAAGCCGTCGGCATCCTTCGCAGAGGACACTCGATATGTCGAAGCGCGACGCAGTCTTCCCACCCGGACGGCAAGCCCTCTACGACCAGCACCGCTACTCCGCGGCGATCCGGTCCGGCGACCTGCTTTTCGTCTCCGGCCAAGTCGGCAGCCGCGAAGATGGCTCGCCCGAACCGGATTTCAGCGCACAGGTTCGCCGCGCCTTCGACAGGCTGAACGCCGTGCTCGCGGCGGCCGGCTGCAGTTTCGACGACGTGGTGGACGTGACGACCTTCCACACCGACCCTGAAACGCAATTCGACA
>NZ_JAKSYE010000059.1 GCF_022829685.1 Methylobacterium sp. E-045 | reverse complement strand
CAATATCGGGAAGATCTGTGACGCCCTGAACGAAGTCGTGTGGGGCGACGATTCCACCGTCGTCGACGGCATCGTCCGCAAGTTTTACTCGGACAACCCCGAGCTGGTGATCACCGTCCAGCCATGGGTTGCGGCGATCGCCACCCTCGGCGCCTCTGCTCTTGCTTTGGACGAGGCCGCCTGATGTGTGTCCTCATCTCCTGCAGCAACAGATGGCTCCGCTTCTTCGGCGTTCGCGACGGCGATTACCAGATCGCGATGTACCTCATCGGCATGGCGTCGGTGACGGCCGAGCAGACCGCCCGCCCG
>NZ_JAKSYE010000058.1 GCF_022829685.1 Methylobacterium sp. E-045 | reverse complement strand
TTCCGGGCGGCGATCCTGCTGTGGTGCGCCTCATGGCACCAGGCTCCGGCCGGGTCGTTGCCCAAGGATCCGAAGCAGCTCTCGAAGTTCGCCGGTTACGGCCGGGTGGTCGCCGAATGGGAGCGCGTCGCCGAGGGTGCGCTCTATGGCTGGGTCGAGTGCTCGGACGGGCGGCTGTACCATCCGGTGTTCGCCGAGAAGGCTATCGAGGCCTGGGAGAAGAAGGAAGAGTACACCCAGCGCACCACAGCCCGCACCGAGCAGGCTAAGGCTGCAGCCGGAGCCCGTTGGGGCAAGAAGGATGGTCCTGCCTCCAACGGCGGCGGGAGCAGCGAGACCGGGGGAAACGGCAGTGATGCTGGTGGTGATGCGCCCGTAAATGCTGATGCATTGCCAACGCAGATGCGCCCGCATGCGGGGAGCAATGCTGAAAGGGAAGGTAAGGGACAGGTAAGGGACCATAAAGCGCTCCGCGCCGCGCACGAGCCGGAAATCCGAAAACCAGACGAGGTCGAAATCTGGGTCCGGTCCCTGGTGGACGGCACGCACCCCGTCACGGTCGAGCCCGACGTCACGCCGATCCGAGCCCTGCTGCGGGAACCTGGCATCACCCGGGCCGATGTCGAGGCCGGGATCGCGGCGTTCATGGCGAAGAGCCGCAAGCGCGCAACGTGCTGGGAAAGCTTCGATAAGTGGATCCGCACCGCTGCGAAAGATCGCATCGCTCGCGAGCCTGCTGGGGTCCGTCCCGACGCCCCCCGCAAGCCCGTCACACCGGAGATGATCCGGTTCCAGCAGGTCCACCTCGCCTCGGAGCACTTCCGCGGCCACTGGTCGGACGCCTGGCCGAACCACTGCCGTCCGGGGCATCCCGACTGCACGACGCCCGACGACGTGATCGAGGACGCCCGGATCGCCGTCCAGATGGAATCGCTGCCCAACCCCAACATCGCCCGCGAAATGGGCTTTGCCCCGGACCGGTTTTCCCGGTTCCAGTAGGAGATCCATGCTCAGCCGTCCCGATGGCCCCGATCCGCCCCGGCAGTACCCCACGACCCTTGTCCGCCTCTGGCTCGTCGCCGCCTGGGCAGGGCACAGCGAGGCGGATGCACAGGCCGGCCCGAAACCCGGGGACGTCCGCGTCCAGCGATGGCCCGAGGTCCACGTCGCCGACTGGCGGATGAAGGCGCAGCTGAAAGCCTGGCTCAATGCGCAGGTCGGCCGCGAGCCCAGCTTCCGCGAGGCCTGTCGAATCAACGGGTGGAACAGGGACAGCGCCATGCGGGGGGTCGACATGGCGATTGAGCTGATCTCTTCTGGGTTGAGTGGGTAGCCCTCAGCCGGCTCTGCTACTCGCTGAAAAAGGGCCGTATAGGTGAAACGCAGATTTTGGGCTCTCCGAAAAGCGATTAAGCGGAAGCACTATTGATTGGCATACGTCCTCTCACACATACACAGCGCACCAGCTTCCTCCTGATTGCGGCCCAGTAAGGCCTGGACTTGGCCCGCAGATTGGACTGGGCGGGCCATAGTGACCCTCGCACGGCGATCGGTGACATCCGGTGCCTAAATGGGATTACGGATCACTCGGGAATTGGCTTCTCGATAGTACGAACGAAAACGGCCGGGGTTTCCCCCGGCCGCTCATCGTCGTGACAGCCGATCCGCTTAGCGGAGGAGCTGCAGGATGCCCTGCTGGGCCGGGTTGGCCCGCGAGAGGGCCGAGATGCCGATGGACAGGCGGGTTGACAGGGGCCGGGGGTTGGCGGCTTCCTCGCTTGGGTCCGCGTTCGTCAGGTTTGGCGAGCCGGGGTCGGGGATGTTTATCCAGGTCTTTGAGAAGGTCTGACGGGTCTGCACAACAGCGAGGTTGGAGACGGAGGTCAGGGGATGTGCGCGAAACGGGGCTGGGGCAACGGTGATGGG
>NZ_JAKSYE010000057.1 GCF_022829685.1 Methylobacterium sp. E-045 | reverse complement strand
CAATCTCTGTGAACGTCCGACCGAGCACCTGATCGCTCTTAAAGCCAGTCAGGTCGATGAAGCCCTGGTTGACCTTCACGTAGCGGAGGTCGGAGAGCAGGCACACTACGGCTGGGGCTGGATTTGCCCGGAACATGCTCTCGCATCGTTCCTCCGCCTCGTAGTGATCGCTCACGTCTTGCATTATGAGGGCAAGGCCCGTCGGACGACCCTCCGCCTCAGTCACGACAAGGCTGCGAATACGATGCATCCAGATCTTTGTCGGATCCCGTGCATGGTGCACCTCGACCACGGCATCGCGGAACGTCTCTCCAGCGAGCCCCCGC
>NZ_JAKSYE010000054.1 GCF_022829685.1 Methylobacterium sp. E-045 | reverse complement strand
CGAGCGGCGCGTGAGCGACGACACCGCCTGGGGCCTTGTCGCGGTCTGCGTTTGCGTGGCCGTCTGCGGCCTAACGTCGATTATTGCCTCTCATCGGCGCCATCCCAACCGCTGGATCATCCTGGCGGTCAACGGCCTGTTCGGCGGAACGATCGTCGGGTGGGTCGTGACGGTGGCCTGGGCGCTGCACGCAGTGCATCGGCCGGAGCCGCCCGGCGCCTCGCAGGGCGGTGAGTCGGGACTGAACCTGTTCGTCAACGACACCCGGCGGGTCGCCCTCGTGGCGGCCCCTCACGGGGATAATGGCGGACACGCGCGGCCCGCCCTTTCGCCGGCCGATGCAGTGCGGGAACTCGAACGCCTCGGCGATCTCCGCACCGCTGGCCACATCGACGAACCTGAGCATCGCGCCCTGAAGAGCGCGGTGCTTCGCGGACTGTAGCCTACCAGGCAAGGGCGCCGGTCGCCCCCTTAACCCCGTGAGATGAGAAGGAAGCCGAATGTCGTATCATCGTGTCTACACTGCGCTCATATCAGCCGTCGCGCTGGCTGCCTCGATCAACTTCGCATCGGCGCAGCAAGGCCCATCCACCGCGGAAGAGAAACAGCGCGCCCTCGAAGAGATGCTCGCGGAAGCCGCCAAGCCCACGACGATGTTGCTCGACGCCTACCGAAATTATCTCGCTGCCCGGCAGTGCTTCGATAGCCGCGCTGGCTTCGCCCTCGTCTATCTCACGACGCAGCAGATGGAAGAGGCGAAAGCGCAGGTGAAGGGCATTGAGGCGGCGCTTCTGCAGAAGGAGCCCAGCCTCGCAACCAACGAACGCTGGGTGACCGCCAATCGCGAAGAAGCAGCGGCGAACGACGATATCGCCGAGTTGGTCTATACCGGTCGGGGCAACGTCAAGGAACGGACCTACACCGAACAGGGGCGCCGTTTTTGCGCGATAGCCGTAGGCTGGTTGCGTGAGCGATACGGTGATCTCTACCCCGACAGCCGCACCGTGAAAAAGGACTTCTGATGCGCGCCGCCTTGCTCAGAGACGGCGTCGGGGTGGTCGTGACGCACACCCTGCACAGGATGCACGGGGTCACTATCATATCGGCTCGTGCCAAGATCGCGCTACTCTTGGTCACTATGGCCGGGGCATTCCTTCCGGCGCAGACTGCCAGGGCCGTCGAGTCAATCACTCCCGCTACGATACCCCCGACTTGCGAAGCCGGGTCCGAATGCCGCCTGCCGGAGGCGACCTTTGCGTGCAGCCTCGACGTCGCGCTGGCGATTGCTCAGGCCGGGTCGGATCGGGGGCAGCAGTTAGGCCTTGCCGCGGTCCAGGCTGGAACCTGTGAGATCGTACCGGCCCATCGGTGGCTCGCCGTCGAGGCGACGAAATCGGCGCAGGTCATGTACGCGACCGACAAGGGCAAGCATCTCGGCTACATCCCGATGGGCGTGTTCGCTCCCGCTGGTAGCACGACGACCTGCCGGGGGCCTGGCTCCTGCGCCGTGCGGCCGGGACCACCGGTCTGGGCATGCCCGAGTGCGGCCGATCTTACACTCGGCTCACCCGAGGCCAAATCGGCCGCCAAGTGCGTTCAGGTCGGCGAGGGTAATACAGGCGAGGTCGGCTCGGCCGTCGCCAGTACCGGCCCCATCGCCGTGTTGTTCGGCAGTGGCGGGCCGTTTCAATCGAGCTACTACCTCGCGCGCGGAGATGTCACCGCCATCGGCATTACACCGCGACCGACGCCGGCCGGGCGCGGCTGGTGCAAGCCGGGCGACTGGTGCGTGACCAGCGCGCCAACCCTGTTCTGCGCGGACAGGGCCGCCTACGAGCGCATCCTCACGACGCCGGTGGGCGAGCCGCGTCGCACCGCCATCACGAGCGAGCCGGGCTGCCGCATCGTGATCCGGGGCAACCCGATGAAGCCCGTAGACATCCCCGATGCCAGCGACCCTGCAAAGCTCGTGGCGGTCGAGCACCCAGTGTTCGAGACCGGCTGGACCAGCGCCGGGGCGTTCAAAGTCGTATCGTTCAAGCTGCCGCTACGCTTCACGGAGCGCCTTTCCGACATCAGGATCGAGCCCGATCACAGCCCGGCACTCGCGGCGACAGCTCTGAAGGGTCAGGGCTCCGACGCGGCCACCGGCGTGTTCCGCGCGGGGCCGAAAGAACGGCTGAGCTATTGCAAAAAGGTCAAAGGGGACGAGAACTGGGACGATGTTTCGGCCTGCGTCGCGAGCATGCCCGACGAAACGCAGACGGCCAAAGCGAACTGCTACAGAAAGACGGTTACGCTCGATAACCGAAGCTATCGCCTTGCCGAGAAGCCTTTAGGTTCACCGGACGACATCCATATCGATGCGGATCGGCAATGGCTGTTTCAGGACATCGCCAGCGGTGAGTGGCTCGACGGCTCGACCCGATCCAATGAAGTGACCGTTGCGACCGCCTACAACGCCCTGTGCCCCGGCACCATGCCCGAGGCGTCATGGAGTGTCGTCTATCGCGATCCTGGGGCACAGTACCCACGCGAACTGCTGGGGCGTTGGTTCGACGACCGACGCGCCTGCAAAGCCCCCAAGCGGAATCAGCCTGATTATGACGAGTATGGCGTGCTGACGATCTCACTGCAGGAACGGACCGGTACCCGCGACTTCGAGTTTCCGCAGAAGATCAACGCCGTTCGGCGCATCAGCCAAGCCGCCTGGGAGGTCGATGGCTCACACACTATCGACGATGTCGAGCAGCCGGAGATTTTCGGGACCACCACTTATTCCATCACGCGTGGTGGGCTGTCCCTGAAGAGGGACGGCACTACATCGAACTGGGTTCAGTACCGCTGAAGGCTGGGCTGTCAGCCCCCCTACGGAGATGGGTGTGGCGGTGGAAATCTGACGGTCGGTACCGTCTGCACACGACCCCAAGCGGGCGTTCGAAATGTCTGCTTGCCGGCGGGCGGGTGGGCGTCAAATGCGAACATGCTGCTGCCAAACCCGAGGCTCAACAATCCAGGGCGTTGCAACCGACGCCTTCGAGAACGAGACGAGCTAGGCTGTATCCATTTCACGCCTCGCCCCGTTCGGATCAATCACCTGTCAAGCCGCTGCTGCAACTGCAATGGGGACCGCTTCGGATAGGTCGGCGGCAAATGCCACCGTGTTGCGACCTGAAGCCTTCGCCACGTAGAGTGCATCGTCGGCACGCTTCAGCGTACGAGTACCCGTGGCGGCGTCGCCGTTGGCCTGTGCAGCGGAGGCGCCGATGCTCACCGTTACGGGCCGGGAGCCGCCAAATCCGGGGTGTGGGATAGCTCGTTCCTCGACGGCTCGACGAATGGCCTCTCCCGCCTTCAAAATCGCGTCCCCGTCGGCACCGGGCACCAACACGGCGAATTCCTCTCCGCCCAGGCGGCCGACGGTGCCCTCCGAGACGAGAGGCTCTGCAGCAAGCGTTCCGGCGACTGCACGAAGGCATTCGTCCCCGGCACCGTGTCCGGCACTATCGTTGAAGGCCTTGAAGTGGTCGACGTCCACCATCAACACGCCGAACCAGTTCCTGTCCCTGCTTTCCCCGGGAGCCGTTTCGGACGCCTGACCAAGCCGGGCATGGAAGGCTCGCCGGTTGATCAAGCCGGTCAGGTGGTCTGTAGTCGACAATCGCAACAGTTCGGCGTTCGCCTCGGCGAGGGCCTTTCCCTGCAGGGTTTCCCTCATCCCATGCAGATAGACGTCGCGGATGCCCCTCTCCCGATTGAAGTTCATCGGGAGGGTCAGCACGATGACAACGGAGTTGAAGCCCAACGTGGCGAGGATCTCAGCGAGGTCCTGGGGGACGCACAGCATGACGGCGAGGCTCACAGTCGCCACGATGTTCGCGACAGCGAGCACGGCTGTGTGCACGAAGCGCAGCGGCATGGCCGCGTTGACGAAGAAAGCCGCCATGCCGGCCGCGGAGAGGTAGAGTTCCGCGTAGCGTCCGCCGAGCAATAGGCCGATCAGCGCTATGCTCACGAGCCCGCTGAGGACCGGGACGCCCGCGAGCAATCCCTGCTGCCAGCATGGGCGCCGCGGCGAGAGGAGCAACAGGCCGACTAGCAGCGTGGGTGCGACGACGCCCAACCGGATGGCGAGCCCGAACGGCAGCGCGCCGTGCCAGGCGTCCAACGCGATTGCCAGGATGTCGGCGCACAGGGCGAAGCCCAGGAAGTGCCGGAGCCTCGTCGTGCGAGCATGGACGGTGGCGCGGTCGAAGCGTGCCTCGAGATCGGCCCCCATGCCGAGGCGGTGCCACGGTCGTACCAGTGCCGCCTCTACGGCCTCCCTGCTAGGTAACTGCTCGCTCATGCCGGACGGCCCCCAGTCCGTTGCGCCTTACTATCACGCGGTCGTTCAGAGTGGGTAAAACCGAAAGCTTGCATTCTTCGGTCGCGTGGCTCGTCACGATTCAGATGGACATGGGACGCCGAGGTCACCGCGATGGATTAAGCAATGGCGCGGAGGCGTGGCTAAATCGCGAACGCCGAAAAACCTTCTTCGATGGGTGATATCACGACCGGTTTGAATGCGCGGACCAAGTCGGGGTCGATGCGGCCGGCCATTCGCTCTAACACAGCGAAGGCAGAAACGTTGCTCACTGGGGACCGGTAGGGTCTCCGCTCGATGAGGGCTCCGTAGATGTCGCAGACCGTAACCAGGCGCACGAGGTCCGGAATGTCGGCGCCGCGCAGACCGTCCGGGTAACCAGAACCGTCGAGCATCTCGTGGTGCGAGCGTGCGACGCGGAGCATGGCGTCCTCAAACCCCTGGCTGGCGAGCATAGAATAGCCCTCGGCGGCATGGGTGCGCATGACGGCCATCTCCGCCGCGTCAAGCTTGCCGGGCTTGTTTAGGATCGCAGTTGGAACCCGCGTCTTGCCCACGTCGTGTAGCAGCGCCGCCTTGACTACCGTATGCCTATCGATGGCGGAAAAACATAGCGTGCCGGCGAATGCCGCGGCCAGACCCGCCACGAGCAGGATGTGCTGATGCGTAGCGTCGTCGAACTCGCGCACGGCGCGAATCCAGTTGTAAACACCGCTTGCGCCGATGGCTTGCGCGACGACCTCGGTGCCGTTCGCGACCTCGTCGGGTGTGAGGATGCCAGTGCTGAAGGTCTCCCGCAGGAAATTGCGCGCGCGGGTCGCATGCACCTGGGCCGACAGGGGAACACTACCCCCCTCGACCACGAGGCGTTCGACCAGAACCGATAACGTCTTTAAATCCGAGGCAGGGACGACCGCCGTCGCCCCCAGGACCTCGGCATAAGCCCGCGCACGGGGCCCATCCTCGTGCAAGACGAATACGAGGCGACCATTCGGGGGTCGCACCCGGCCGAGGAGGGTCCTCAGGCGCGAGACCGCATCGGCCGACAGCTCGCTGACGTCGCTGACGATGATGCTGGCCTGATGCAGCAGTGCGGGAGGGTCGTAGAGGTCCCAGATCGTGAACGCGGCCAGACTCTGCAGTGCCCGAAAGCGTCGTCCAGCACGGACTATGTCGTCGCTTACGAAGAGGAACTCACTCATTCCTAGTTCCGTCGTTATACTTCGTTAGTGATGAGACAGCTGCCCTCGTTCGCGATGGCCCAGTCACGCTGACAGAGGGCGCCGTCGGCCCTTAAAGAAGCGCGAATAAGATCTGCGTCATTCGGTCTTCGCGCGTCGACCGATGCCGGCACTAGCGGCCTCGCTTCCCCAACGAACTGCATGATTGACGAGCATCGTTCTTGAATGCACGGGGCCAGGATCAGTTTGGTGCGTTCCGACTTAGTCGACGCAGTCTTCGGCGTTCGATGGACCATGATTGTCGGCGTGGGACGACATTAAGTTTGGTACCGCTGCTCTGCCCCCTACGGGTGCGAAGAAGTCTAGATCCGTCGATGTCCGCTGCAGAGATATCAGCAGAGGCGCCCGAATGACCGGGATGAGTGCTAAGCCGAACGTCTGTTTTTCGGCGACGAGCCAACGGTGATTATCCACCCTTCTCGGACGCACAGTGTCAGCCCTCTCCCTCGGTTTCGACGCCGAGCAGAGTGATGGCGACCATGGATTTTGTCACTCCGTAGCCTGGGTCCGTACGGTGAGCTTGTTTCCGTCCGGATCGCGAAGGTAAGCAACAAAGGACCCGTTCGGGCGCTCTGCGGGAGGGCTTTCGATGGCGGTGCCACCATGCGCGGTGCCGGCCTCATGCCACGCCAAAACATGCTCGCGGCTCACTGCGGCTATACCGATGGTTCCGCCGTTGGCTGCGGTCGCCAGCTTGCCATCGATGGGTTTCGTGATCATCAGTCGCCCGCCCTCGTGGGCGTAAATTAGCCTGCCCCTGGGGTCCGTCACGCCGGGCTTCCCTCCCAACGCGACGAATGTGGCATCGTAGAAGCACCGTGCCCGCTCCAGGTCGTTGCTGCCGATCATGACGTGAGTGAACATACTCTCTCTCCGAAAAGGAGCGGCGCGAGATAGCCGTGATCGAGCGTGGCAACGAGCCGTTGCCGATGGCATACCCACATGCATCGGGCAGCTCAACGACCGCTTATCGCCCGTCCAGGAAATCGGCATAGCGTGCTACCGTCGCTCCTTCAGGCTTCTCGTAGCACCCGATAAACCTGCATGCGGGAGCAGCCCAAGGCCACAGCAATCGCCGCGGCCCCATCGCCTGCCGAAGCCATCGCCTTAATCCGTTGGCGGTCGAGGCAGCGCTTGCCGCCGGCGTAAACGCCGCGGCCCTTTGCGCGCTCGATGCCCTCGCGCTGGCGCTCCTTGATGAACCGTCGCTCCATCTGCGCCACCATGCCAAGCACCGTCAGAACGACGTGACCCATTTCGCCTCGGGTTGAGACATGCGGGTCGAGCACGGTGACATAGGCGCCGCGCTGCTCGGCCTCGTGAATGAGGTTGAGGACGTCTCGGGTGGCGCGGCCGAGCCGGTCCAAGCGCGTGACCACGAGTTCGTCGCCCGGTCGAAGGAACTCGAGCACGGTCGCCAGTTCGGCTCGACCGTCGCGGCTGCCACCGGAGACCTTCTCCGAACGAATGACCCCGCAGCCCTCGACCTTCAGCCGGGTGACCTGCCCGTCGAGGTCCTGATCGAGGGTGCTGACGCGGGCGTAACCGATGCGGGCCATGTTTTGTAACCTCAAGCTTTAGGCCCGAGGCTACCTTGTCACAAATAGCCGGTGTCAACCCAGATGTTACGATGACCGGCGCCGGCTATGTTACGTCACAGCAGGGTATACCCCGATGTCACTCGACGAAGCTGGCGTTCGCATTGCGCCATTAGCGGACCTTCGCATCCAATTTCTCATAGGTCTGCTCACAGGAGAGGAGCAGACGCACGAACGAAAGGCCCGACCGACAGGATCTTCTCTAGAGGTCGCGTGTCCGCCGGGGCGATCCTGGTCTGCAAATCGGGCAGCGCTACGGCCTTCCGGCGCTACACGGATAGTTCGTAGGCCGCGGTCGCGTTACAAGCGAAGACGATCATCCCATCCGGCGGCGGCTCCGTGCCCACGATCACCATCACAAACGCGTTCAATCGGTGCGACGAACGAGCGAAGCTCTCAGCCATGCTCTCCAAGTCGAGCGCGGACGGGCGCGGCCTCTCCTCCGCGTGCGTGTGCCAATCCCCGACGAAGTGAAAGCCACGTCGATGATGCCGGTCGATCTCCCGCTGCTCCGATGGCCTGTGCGGTTCGTAGCTGTGGCGGGTGCGGCGGTCGCGCCATCGAGGTCCGGTCGCGACTTCCACGACGACCTCGTTCCCCGAGAAGCGCGCGAACAATTGCCCGCCGGCCTCGCGGTGATACCAGCGGGTCTGCCGATGACACGAGAACTTGGCGACCGCCCCGGCGGAGAACGTCAGCACCTGCCCGGAATGGCCTATCCCGCATCTGATCACGCCGCGACAGCCTGGGCGCAATGAGCGCAGCCCGCATGAGGCCAGTCTCGCTCCACAATGAAGCCACCCTCCTCCCGTCCCGGGTACGACGTCACGAAATCGGAGCTCCATGAGCCCCCCGCGTCATCCAGAAGGCCGCGCCGGGCTGCGTACAGCCGATGCCTCGAGTGACCCGCCTTGCGCAGCAGGCAGTCCAGCCCCGCTTGCGAGACGAGCCCGGTGACGAACCCCAACTCTATCGGCCCGTACGCTTGGTAGTGCGCCCCGCACGCTGGCTCCTCCAACGCTCCCGAACCGCCCTCGGGCCACACCGTCACTTGGAATGTGGGCATCCCCGTCCTGTCGACCCCGCACCGCAAGCACCCTCCCGTGCGGTCAATCACGACGGCGTGGCCCGCGGACGCATGGGCTTCGGTCCAGCCATAGACGATGGGCATGGGCCGATACTCGCGGCAGTGCCAATCGTTTAACTGGCTCTCGGCGAGCCAGGAACCCATGGCGGAGACGATCAGGTCGCTTTCGAGCAGTACGCCCCGCGAAACCAGTATCATCCCGGCCGCGCTCGTCGCGTAGGCGTCGAAGGTCGAGTGGGGGTAGTCCATCCGCAACTTCGCCGCCAAGGCCTCCGCCTTGCTCTTGCCGACCGACGACGCGCCGAGGGGATGTCGACCGACGTTGGCCCAGGCCAGCGCATCGTGGTCGACGAGGTTGATCCGCCCGACGCCGGCCTGCGCCAGCCCCACGGCCACGGGGGCTCCCACCGATCCGCAGCCCAGTACGGTCACGACGCTTCCGGCGAGCTTCCCCATTCTCGGATCGCGGCCACGACCGTGGACCCATGGTGCATCGGCCCTGGCCGGCTCGTCGCGACGCACCCGCTCGGAGCCGAAGTAGCGGTCAACCAGCACCGCCGCCGGCAGCTTGGAGGGGCGGAAACCGCGGTCGAGCTTCGCCGCCCCTTGGGGCATGGCCCGAGCGAGACCGGGTGCGGCGACCGTAACGACGACGAGCCCGGGGCCGACCCTGCCGTCCGCCGCGATGACGACCACGATGTTGTCCTGCCGCGCCATGGCGATCTGGGCGAGGCGCCCGGCGACGTCCGGTCCGGCCCGCTCCGCGACGAGCAGCAGGTCCCGGGCCGTCTTGGGATATTCTGAGGGTAGGAGGGGCTGGTCGAGCCATATCAGCATGGCCCGCTCCGCCCGGTTCCGGCGGAGGGCGGCGTCCCCGAACCGATTGCGGAGCCAGCCCGAGACCTGCTCCTCGTCCTCGCCCAGGAGCTTGATGTCCGGAGCCTGCCACACCCGGATCTCCCGGGAGGGCCGCTCGACGCGAATGATGCTGGTCAGCCGGGCGTCCGACGCGTTCACGTCGTAGCGCCAGTACGTCAGGAACTCGTCACGGAAGTCGCGCTCGACGATGTTCCCGTCGATCAATTCGCTGACGAGACGGACGGCGCGCGACAAGAGGTTGACCACGACGCCGGCCGGGTCGGAGGGGTCGACGTCGGTCATGTTGGGCAGCAGGCACAGTACTCCGTCGCGCTCGACGTGCGGCCAATCGAGGAACGGGGGCCGGTCAACGAGCGCGAACCGCGGCCTTGCGAGGGGGAACATTCGCGGGATCAGGATGTCCATGCGGCGTGGTGCGGCTTCCCCGAAGGAGACCTCGATGCGCCAGCCGGCCACGATCTGCCATTGGTAATTGTAGGTCGACAGCTCTTGCCGACCAAGTTCGACAGGCTCGCCGCCGTGCGACGCGCGAAGCCGCGAGCGCACCGCGGCGACCGCCGCTCGCCATCGCCGGGAGGCATGTTCAGGCATGGCGACCGCCACCCTCCTTTTTGACGGCGCCCAGCGCCGTGGACCCCTGCTGGATCAGCAGTCCCGAAGACAGCACGGCCGGCGCGGCGAGGTTGGCGGAGGAGCGCGCCTCATCGTCCTGTTCCTCCTTGTAGCCGTCGACGAAATAAGTGGTGCCGAACACCTTGTCCCAGCACTGCAGGGCCTCCTTTTTGGTGCAGTCGGCCGCGAATAGACGATCCATCTTCGCGAGGGCGTCGGTGAGCTTGTCGCGGAGAAAAGCCGCCTTCGGGTCGTTCCAGTAGGACCCATCCGGGTGCGAAGTGATCGTCTCGTTCGGCGTGACAGGGTGCTCGACCCGCTCCGACAGGGTCAACCGATCCCGGATGGCCTCCATCGTGTAGTACAGCGCCTTGTCGTGACGGTCCGAGTGTCGCCGGTACTTCTCGGCGACCAGCTTGGTGATGCCGAACCCGCTCAGGATGTGACTGCCCCAGCTGTCGCGGCTCCGGGCGAACTTCTTGACGAGGCGGACGGTGTGCCTGAACTGGCTCGCATCGCCTGACTTCGTCCGCTCCTCCTCAAACCACTTGGTGACGTCCCGGGCGTCCGAGCGCTTCCATTCGGACCCGCCAGCGAGTTCGTAATAGTAGCTCTCCTCGCCGGCGTCCGTCGTCGTCACCCGGCGATAGACGGGCATGTCGACGTGGTACCCCGCGGAGTAGAAGATCCGGACGCAGTTCTTCCTGACCTCGGGCGGCCTTTTGAAGAAGCCGTGGTCCACGGCGTCCCTGACCATCTCCTTAGCCTGGCGCGGCGTCATCTTGCCGCCCTGGGGCCCGACCAGATCCTCTTTGAGGAAGTAGGCGCCGTCGTCGATGTCGTAGTCGTTCGAGTGGTGCCTCAGCATCGTCCTCATGGCGTAGCTGCCCTGGGACCTGCATTCCTCGACGGCGGGCTTCCCGTCGCGTTCGAGGCCGTCCCGCAGCCGCTGACGGTTCGTATCCCGTCGCGTCTGCATGGTCTTGCGGTCGGCGTCGGGAAGAGTGACCTCGTCGTCGTGGTATCCGAGGACGTTCTCGGAGCAATCGTACATGTCTCGCCTCCTGGCTTAGGCGCCCGTGCCCGGGGCTCGCTCGGGAGCGGCCTCGAACAACTGGCAGATGAGTTCGGCCTCCGGGTCGGAGCTCCGGTAAGCGCACTTGCTGTTGGTCATGTCGGCGTCGGTCCGCGCTTGGTCGACTAGCGCGTCCATGGCCTCCTCCCGGGTGTCGTCGAGGCCGAGGTAGGGGAGCAGGGTCGCCGGCACCTTCTGGCTCGGGAAGCGGACGATGGTGCAGGGGCGACTGACGTGCTTGGCGATCTTCATCGCCATGTGGTCGTAGGCGAACTGCTGCGCATCGATAGACAGCTCCGCCGCCTTCCCCCCGAACTTCCACTCACCGAGCCCGCGGTCGAGCGCGCCGGGCGGGATGCGTTCCCCAGCCGGCATCGGGCAGGTGCCCAAGCAGAAGATCTGGATCTCCTGTCCCGGCTCGGTCATGTCCAACGCGTCGATGAGGCCGACGAGGACTGGGTTGTTCGCCCAGAGCCCGCCGTCGACGAACACGCGGCGCCCCTTTCCGGCCCCGTCCTGGTAGGCCATCTCGGACATGGACCTGAAGATCGGCGCTGCGCTCGTCGCCATGCAGACGTCGACGAGGGATGTGTCGTCGTCACGGTGGTTCGATCCTGGCAGGTGCGGCGTCTTGAACACCCAGGCCCGGTGCTGGCTGATCTCCACCGCCGGCACGGACAGTGCGATCCCCCGCTCTGACCACACCTGTCCGATAGTCATCTTGCCCAACCTTTCTTCGAGCGCCTCGCGCAAGACCTTAGCGCCGGAGGCCAGGGCCGAGGGGCGACACAAAAGGTCGGCCGGCACACCCATGAGCCCGGAGGGCACCGGGCGGCGGAAGATTTGGGAGCCGTGCTTTCGATAGAGTTCGACGAGCTCACCGAGCGGCACACCCTTGGCCAAGGCGCACGCGACGATGGCGCCCGTGCTTGTCCCGGTGATCAGGTCGAAGGCGGCGCCGAGGTCGAGTGGGCCTGTGCCGCGCCTCGTCGCGTAGGTCTCGCAGAGCTTGGCGAGATAGGTCGCCGTGTACGTCCCACGCATGCCGCCGCCGTCGAGGCTCAACACCCTGTAGGGCCTGCGCGCCACGCTGGGTTCGGCGACCGTCGATCCATCTTCGCCCTCCATCCATGTTCTCCGTCTTCTGTGTGTCCGACCGCGCCTCTCGGTTGCGTTTGGCCGCCGGGGTGTCATCTTGATCGTGAGTGCCGGCCGAGGCGGGATTCTCGGATTTGATCCGAGAAATAATTCCGAGAACGGGCCCGAGCCCGGCACAAATGATCGGGGGAGCGGTATGGATGGCGGGGAAGAGACCCGGCCAGACGACCAGGATCTGACGGACGAGGAGGTCAGGGCCGCCATCGAGGGCCTGACAGATCTGGACCGGCAGAAGCTGATCGTGATCGAGCGGCGCTATCGCGCGGGGACCGATTTCGCGGAGGGCGACCTCCTGCAAGAGGCCATTTGCAGCGCCTTCGAACGGCAGCGCCGCTGCCCCCGCGACGTGGGCTTCTTGCGTACCGTGGCAATGATGATGCGAAGCATCGGCGGCCATCGCCGCAACGCCCTCGCGAGGCACGACGGCTTCGATACGCCGGTCATCGCGGGCAAGAACGGAGCGATGCGCACGCACGCGGATACGTTGGCGGCCGCGGGGTCGGACCCCGAGGCCGCTGTCATGGAAAGGGAAAGGCCCAACGTGGTGGCAACGGCGCTCTCGATCTTCGCGGACGACGAGGATGTCCAGTACGTGATCATGGGGATAGCGGACGGTCTGAAGGGTGGCGCCGAATTGCAGGCGGCGACCGGGCTTTCGTCCAACCAAGTGCACTATGCGTTGAGGAAGATCAGGAAGAGATTGGGTTCCGATCCCGAAGGATGGCTGACATGAGCTCGTCCAAGAGGCCAAGACCCGCTCCTGATGAACTTATCGAGGACGCCATACTCTACGACATCCTCGCCTCATCCGAGGACGAGATCGCCGCGGAGTTACGCGAGGTAGGATCTTCCCCGGACGAGGCGGTCGCCACCGCACGACGGGCCGTCGCCAATGCGGAGGCGGAATGCGGCCGACGCCGGCTAGCCGCGGCCAAGCGAGGCGTCGCGGCGTTCCGTTCGCCTCCCCCGGTCGTGTCGCTCGCCGACGTCCAGCGGCAAAGAACCAGATTGGACGAGATGAAGCGCAACGCGCCCGGCGCGTCGGGAATGATGATGGCGGCGCGGAAGTCGGAGGGATTGTCGAAGCGCGACGAGGAAGGTCTTCTCGACGATCTCGCGGACCTCGAACGGCTCGAACGAGAGGACGACGAGGGATCAGAACGGTGAGCAGGCCGAGCGCGGCCGAGCGGGTCCTGATGGGTCTGGGAGTGTCGAGCCCCTCGGAGATCGACCTTGAGGCCATCGCCTATTCCCTTGAGGCCGTCGTCAAGTTCAGGCCGATGGATCGTTGCGAGGCCACCATCGTCGGCAACGGCCGTCGCGCGGTGATCGCGGTCAACAGCGAGAGCATTGCCGTCAGGCGCCGGTTCTCGCTCGGGCACGAAATCGGCCACTGGCACCTTCACCGAAACCGACTGCTGCTTTGCACCTCGAAGGAAATTGGGAACTCCCGCCTCGGAAGGTTGGACCCGGAACGTCAGGCGGACGACTTCGCCTCCGACCTGATCCTGCCGGACTACCTGTTCAGGCCTGTGGTCGCGAAGCTTCCGCGCGTCCTGCTCTCGAACCTCCGCGACGTGGCCGGCGACTTCAACGCAAGCCAGACCGCCACCGTCCTGAAGATGGCGAAGACGGGACGGTTTCCCATCGTCGTGGTGAGGGACAGCGTCTCGAGCGGTCGCTGGGCGATCCCGTCGCCGATTGTGCCGGGTTGGTGGAGGCTCAAGAGCGACCTCGACCCGGAGACTTTCGCCTACAGCCTCCTGCATCGCAGCGCCGCCGAAGAGACCTTCCCCCGAGCCATCGGGGCGGACGCTTGGTTCGATTTCCGGGGATGCGACCGGTACGAGGTCAAGGAGCAGTCGTTCCAGAGCGGACCGGACGAAGTGATCACGGTGCTCACCATTCCGGAACGAGGTCTCGGCTGACGCCTACCAAGGTCGTCGATACGGACGACGCGACCATGGCTTTCGCCCAGGGCATCCTCAACTATGATCGCTTCAGCTGCTTCCGCCAGGATTTCATACGGCCGTATGGCAGGCCCATGAAGATCAGGATCGCTCTCTCCACGCCGGAAGAGTGATCACCGGACGCCTTGGACGCCGCTGCGGCGGACGATCTTGCTCGCCGCGAAACCATCGTCGTCATCGGGCCGCCGCAGCCATCGCGGGCCGGCCTTCGCGTCCTACCGGGCCTCGCGCTCGCCATGCGCGACCCTCCGTCAGCCGCGCCTCAGCGCCTGGTGCGACGCGCTCGTCCGAGTTCGGCTCGATCCGATTCGCGTTGGTGACGAGGCCGCCCTCGCACTCCTCAGTGTCCAGGTCCTCGGTCCTGAGGATCCCAAGGCGTACACATATCTCCTGTATCGGCACGGGTACCAGAAGGTTCGTTTCGGCATGTAGGATACGTTTGACGAGCGCCTCCGGCGAGCCCGTGCCTCCGAGGTCTATCCTGCTGGTCGCCATCCGCGCAGTGCCTTCCCGTTCCTAAGCCGATTCATCAGGCTGCCACGCACACGTTATTCCTAAACCGGACTGCGGGACGTTCATGCAGGCAGTGATCCGATGTCGCTGCGTGCATTGAGCGCTTGCTCGCTATTTAAACGAGACCTCCTTGCCGGGGATCAGCGCCACTGGGCAAAAAAGTCGCGTTGATCAGAAGGCTGCATGCACCCCAAGCGCTCGGCCCCGCGCGCGCGAGGCGAAGTCCAGCGCGATCCAACTTTAGCCGACACAAGCCGCTACAAAATGTGGGGTAAATTGGCGGTGGTCGCTAGTTGTCAGGCCAAATTCCGCAGCAATTTCAATGGCTTGACTTGGTAAAATGGCGGAGGGAGCGGGATTCGAACCCGCGATACCGTTTCCGGTATACACACTTTCCAGGCGTGCGCCTTCAACCACTCGGCCACCCCTCCAGTCTCTCCCGTCGCTGCCAGCTTTTTCGGCGGTCGCGATGAGCGAGTGGCGTGCTGTACAAGCCGCGTTCCCACCGTGCAAGGGACCCGCGTACCGATCCGGTGAGGAAACATGCGATTTCTCGGCTGCCGCCGTAGGCCTGTGTCCCATCGGCACCGGGACAGCCGTGGCCGAAGGCGGGGCCGTGTGACCGCATCGAGATCACGCTCACCGAACGTATGGCTGCGACGCCGCCTGCCCGTTTGGAGCGCCGGACCAGCAGACCGACGACCGACGATCGGGACGATCCAGCATCGCCTGATAGCCCCGGCCTCGGACACGCGATCGCCCAGGGTACCCCCGGCTCGGGATCGGCGCGCGCGAAGATGGGATTTATCGCCCTTCACCCCGTCCCGTTAACCGTTCGCTAACCCTGAACTCGGCAAATCTTGCCGGGTCCGCGTGGGACACGAGGGTTCGAGTATGAGCGAGACGGGCGCCGCCGCGCCGGCTCCGGGGATGAGCGTCTCGCAGTTCGCGAGCTTCGCGATCCCGAACCGTGCCAACCTGACCGCGCTCTCGAAGCGCACGGACCTGTTCTTCGCCACCGCCGTGATGGGCATCCTCACGGTGCTCATCTTTCCGCTGCCCGCGTTCCTGCTCGACCTGCTGCTGGCCGTCTCGATCATCATCTCGGTGCTGATCATGATGACGGGTCTGTTCATCGACAACCCGCTCGAATTCACCGTCTTCCCGACCCTCCTCCTCGTCGCGACCCTGCTGCGGCTGGCCCTGAACCTCGCCTCCACACGCCTCATCCTCGGTCATGGCCACGAGGGCACGGCGGCGGCGGGCCACGTCATCGAAGCCTTCGGCAACTTCGTGATGGGCGGCAACTTCGTCATCGGCATCATCGTGTTCGCGATCCTGATCATCGTGAACTTCGTCGTCATCACCAAGGGTTCGGGCCGTATCGCGGAAGTCGCCGCCCGCTTCACCCTCGACGCCATGCCCGGCAAGCAGATGGCGATCGACGCCGACCTTTCGGCCGGGCTCATCGACGAGAAGGTGGCGAAAGCCCGCCGCGCCGCGCTGGAGGAAGAATCCTCGTTCTTCGGCGCCATGGACGGTGCCTCCAAGTTCGTGCGCGGAGACGCGATCGCCGCGCTCCTCATTACCTTCATCAACGTCATCGGCGGCATCATCATCGGCGTGGCCCAGCAGGGCATGCCCTTCGGCGCGGCGGCCAAGAGCTACACCCTGCTCACCATCGGCGACGGCCTCGCGAGCCAGGTGCCGGCCCTCATCGTCTCGACGGCGGCCGGTATCCTCGTCTCGAAGGCCGGCGTGAAGGGCTCGGCCGACAAGGCGCTCGGCAAGCAGCTCGCCAACTATCCCAAGGCGCTCGGCATGTCGTCGGGCGTGATGGTGCTGATCTCGTTCCTTCCGGGCATGCCGATGCTGCCCTTCCTCGCCCTCGCGGGCGCCTCGGGTTATGCGGCCTGGCATTTCGCCAAGCTCGCCCGCGAGGCTCCGCCCCTTGATTCCGATGGCGCGCCGATGGATGCCACCGCTGTGGCCGCGGCCCAGGCCGCCAAGGAGGAGACGGTGACCGATCTCCTCAAGCTCGACGACCTGAAGCTCGAGATGGGCTACGCGCTCCTCGCCCTCGTCAATGGACAGGAGGGCCAGGACCGGCTGACGGACCAGATCAAGGCCCTGCGCCGTCAGCTCGCGGCGGAGCTCGGCTTCGTCATGCCCTCGGTCCGCATCCTCGACAACGTCCAGCTCGAATCCAACGCCTACGTCGTGCGGGTGAAGGAGATCGAAGCCGGTATGGGGCAGATCTTCCCCGGCCAGTTCATGGCCATGGACCCGATGGGCGGACAGGTTCAGCTGCCCGGCCAGCACATGCTGGAGCCGACCTTCGGCCTGCCGGCGACCTGGATCGACGCGTCCCTGCGCGATCAGGCCCAGCTCAAGGGCTACACCGTGGTGGATGCCGCCACCGTGGTCTCGACCCATCTCACCGAGATCATCAAGGCGCATGTGTCGGAACTGCTGAACCATGTGGAGGTCCAGAAGCTGCTGAAGGAGCTCTCGAAGGACCATGCCGATCTCCTCAAGGAGGTGGTGCCTTCGCAGATCGGCACCACGGGCATCCAGCGCGTGCTGCAGTTCCTCCTCGCCGAGCGGGTCTCGATCCGCGATCTCGGCTCCATCGTCGAGGGCATCGCCGAGGTGGCGGGCCATGTGAAGAACCCGCGCGACATCGTCGAGCATGTCCGGGCCCGCCTCGGCCGCCAGATCTGCGCGCAATACCAGGGGCCTGACGGCATGCTGCCGATCATCACCCTGTCACCGGCCTGGGAGCAGGCCTTCCTCGAATCCATCGCGGGCGAGCGTGACGAGCGCTACCTCGCCATGCAGCCGTCCAAGCTGTCGGAATTCGTCAACACGGTGCGCGACCGCTTCGAACAGGCCGCGCGCATGGGAGAGATGCCGGTCCTCGTCACGTCGGTCCAGGCCCGGCCGTTCGTGCGCTCGATCATCGAGCGCTTCCGTCGCGAGACCGCCGTGATGAGCCAGGCGGAGATTCACCCGCGCGCCCGGTTGCGGACGGTGGGCTCGGTGTGAGGGAAACCGCACGCGATGCCAGGCCCGATCGGGTAAAGCCGTCCCCTCCGGAGCGCGTCTCCGCTTCCAACGCGCCGCTCCCGATCCTGATTTGCCAAGCGCCGGGAGCACTGACCCTGAAGGTCGGCTGCCCGGGCGGTGGCGTCCCGGTATGGGGCCGCTGTCGCGAGCGGGGCCGATCCGGACCCTAGAGCGGCTTCTTCTCCAGCTTCTTCTCGATCTTGCCGGGATCGAGGCCCGGTGCGACGACCGGGGGGGCGGGCACGGCGGAGGCCTGCGGCGCCCTTGCGAGGTCGGCGAGGCGTGAGCGCTCGTAGAGCAGGACGACCACCACCGAGATCAGCGCCGGTATCCAGAAATAGAACACCCGGAACACGATCACGGCCGCGATGATCGCATCCTTCTGGCCGGGATCGGTGATCTGCATCGCCGTGATGAAGACGAGTTCGAAGACGCCGAGCCCGCCCGGCGCGTTCGAGACCAGGGCGACGGAGAAGGAGGCGAGGAAGATCGCGATGACCGCGATCCAGCCGGGATTCACCGCCTCCGGCAGGGCGAAATAGAGAATGCCGGCCGCGCCGAGCAGTTCGAGGGGCGCGGCCAGAAGCTGGCGCCCCATGACTGCCGGACGCGGATATTCGAGCTTGAACTTGCGGATATGGAGCGGCGGGAGGCGCAGGATCGACCCGGCGACGTAGAGGGCCACGAAGGCGAGAAGGCCGATGCCGACGATGAGCGCGGTCTTCGGGTCGGTGAGAAACCCGGGCAGGATCCCCTTGAGGCGCGAGAGCAGCTGCGGCTCGACCACGAGGACGATGCCACCGAGCAGGATCGTCCCGAGGAAGAAGGTGAACGAGCACAAGGCGACCAGCACCGCCACCTGGGCGGCCGAGAGGCCCTTGGCCGTGTAGGCCCGATAGCGCACCAGGGCACCGGAGAAGACCGAAGCGCCGATATTATGCGAGAGCGCGTAGGTCGTGAACGAGCACACCGCCACGAAGAACCACGAGATCCCTCGCACACCGAGATGCAGCAGTGCGATCCGGTCGTACCAGGCGAGAGCCGCATAGGCGACGAGGGTCGACAGACCCGCCAGAGCCATGCGGTGGGGCGGGATGGCGACGATGGCCCCCCATACCGCCGCCATCGATGTGGTCTTCAGCTCCTGATAGAGAAAGTAGCCGGAGATCGCGATCGCCAGGATGCCGATGAGCGGCCAGGCGAAATCCTTGATTGTCTTCATTGCGAACCGGTCATGCCCCCACAGCCCCGCCTACCTGCACGACCGCGTTGAGCATCGCAAGCGAGACGGCCGGCTAAGGCATTCCCCGGACAGATGTCATGCGAAGATGACGACTTCGTGCCGTCCGCCTCGCTGATTGGTCAGGCGCGAATGCGGGAGAGGCCGATACCGTCCATGGCCGCCTGGTCGCGCGCCGCTTCGGCGACGCGCTCGGCCGTGCGCTCGCGATCCTCGAGAATCTCGATCTTCTTGAGCTCTTCGAACGCCTCGCCGAGTTCGGCCTTGGCGTCGGTCAGCTGGCCTTCGAGGGCGAGCGCGGACTGGCGCATGTTGTCCCGGCGCGTGGCGGCGGCGCGGGCATAGGTGGGATAGGCGAAATGGCCGGTATCGGTGATGCCGGCGCGACCTTCCTCGTAGGCCACCTCACGGTCGAGCTCGGACGCCATGCGGTTGAAATCGGCCATCATCATCTCGATTTGCGTCACCCGCCGACGCTTCTCGTCGACCTGAAAGCGGCGCAGCCGGATCAACGTGTCACGCGATTTCATATTGATGGTCCCATTCCACGCCACGCACGAAAGGCCGACACCGTCGCCGCCGGAGACACAAGAGACGACGCTCCGTCCGTCACTCAGGCGCCGCCGACGATCGCTGCCAACCGCTGATAACCCTCGCCTATCGAGGTTGCTTCTTCCTTACTCTGACCCAGAAAAGCCTCGATACTCGGCATCAACCCCACCGCCTCGTCGACTTCCGCCGACGCGCCGGCCCTGTAGGCACCGAGCCTGATGAGCTCCTCCATGTCGGCATAGGTGGAGAGGATGCGCCGCGCACGCCTCACTGTGGGCAAATGGGCGGGATCGCAGGATCGGGGCATGGTCCGGGACACGGAGCGCAGGACGTTGATGGCGGGATAGCGTCCCCGCTCGGCGATGCCGCGCTCCATGACGATGTGGCCGTCGAGGATGCCGCGTACCGCATCTGCCACCGGTTCGTTGTGGTCGTCCCCCTCCACCAGGACCGTGAACAGGCCCGAAATCGCGCCCTGCCCCGTTCCGGGTCCGGCCCGCTCCAGCAGGCGCGGCAATTCGCTGAAGACCGTCGGCGTGTAGCCCTTGGCGGTGGGCGGCTCGCCGGCGGCGAGGCCGATGTCGCGCTGGGCCATAGCGAATCGGGTGATCGAATCGATCATGCAGAGGACCTGCGCGCCCTGATCGCGAAAATACTCCGCCATGGCCAGGGTGACGTAGGCCGCGTTGCGCCGCATGAGGGCCGGCTCGTCCGACGTCGCCACCACCACCACCGAACGGGCGAGGCCGGCGGGCCCGAGATCGTCCTGCAGGAACTCCTGCACTTCGCGCCCGCGCTCGCCCACGAGGCCGATGACCGCGACATCCGCCGCCGTGTAGCGGGCGAGCATGGAGAGGAGGACGGACTTTCCGACGCCGGAGCCGGCGAAGATGCCCATGCGCTGACCGGCGCACATGGTGATGAAGGTGTTGATGCAGCGGATGCCGAGATCCAGGGGCGGACCCACCCTGCGCCGGGCATGGGCCGGCGGCGGGTCGGCGCGGAGGGGGTAGATGGCCGGCCCCGGCGGCAGCGGACCGAGGCCGTCCACGGGACGGCCGAGGGCATCGATGGTCCGCCCGAGCCAGCCGGCGGACGGGCGGATCGCGCCGGCGGCCTCGTCGCGCACCATGGCGGGACAGCCGCGGCGGACGCCCTCGAGCGAGCCGAACGGCATCGCCAGCGCCCGGTCACCCTGAAACCCGATGATCTCGCAGGGGACGGCGCCTCCCGCGTTCTCCACCATGATGTCGAGGCGTCCCCCGAGCCGCATGGCGGCCACCGGCCCGGCGATTTCGACCAGGAGTCCCTTGATGGCCACGACGCGACCAAAGGTCTCCAGGGGCTGGATGCCCGCGAGGGCGGCCTGGGCCGAAGCCAGATTGAGCGTGGAAGAAACGCGGGCCCGGTCCGTCATCTGCGCGTCTCTCAACGTTTCATTTACCTCCCTCCTTAACACTGCGTACATCGGGCTTGAAGCGGTCCGTCGCCATTCGTCAGCGGACACGCGTCCGTTCCGGATACGAAGCATCGCTTGGGCGTGTCAGTTGAGATACAGCTGTCGTTGAAGGCAAATCTATCAAGTGCTTAGCTGAATGTTTTCGTGTAACGCTTGCGCCGGCCCCTCACCTCTCGGGGCTGGATCGCCGATCGGCCGCAGCATCATTTACCGGAACATTCAAATCTGTGCTTGCCACCGAGAATCAGGTTTTGTTAACGATTAACCATTAGCGTTTCACGTCTATGACGAGGGAGCGTCCGCCACGGGCCGGTGGTGGACGAACGGCGGGGGCTTGCCCGAACGCTGAATACGGCCGGCTGGGCTGGGGACCGACGATGCGGGTACTTCTGATCGAAGACGACAGCGCGACCGCGCAGAGCATCGAACTGATGCTCAAGTCGGAGAGCTTCAACACCTACACGACGGATCTCGGCGAGGAAGGAATCGACCTCGGCAAGCTCTACGACTACGACATCATCCTTCTCGACCTGAACCTTCCCGACATGTCGGGCTACGAGGTGCTGCGCAACCTCCGCGTGGCGAAGGTCAAGACGCCGATCCTGATCCTCTCCGGCATGGCCGGCATCGAGGACAAGGTGAAGGGCCTCGGCTTCGGAGCCGACGACTACCTCACCAAACCGTTCCACAAGGATGAGCTGGTCGCTCGCATTCATGCGATCGTCCGCCGCTCGAAGGGCCATGCCCAGTCGGTCATCACCACCGGCGACCTGATCGTGAACCTCGATCAGAAGACCGTCGAGGTCACCGGCAGCCGGGTCCATCTCACCGGCAAGGAGTACCAGATGCTGGAGCTCCTCTCGCTGCGGAAGGGCACGACCCTCACGAAGGAGATGTTCCTCAACCACCTCTACGGCGGCATGGACGAGCCCGAGCTGAAGATCATCGACGTCTTCATCTGCAAGCTGCGCAAGAAGCTGGCCAACGCCTCCTCCGGCAAGAACTACATCGAGACGGTCTGGGGACGCGGCTATGTGCTCCGCGAGCCGAACGAGGGCGAAGAGCGGATCGCCGTCTGATCCCATCCACTTCGGACTCGAAAAAAAGGCCTCGCGTGAGCGGGGCTTTTTTGTTGGGCGATGCTCTCGAACACTTCATCTCGGCGAACAGGGGCAGCACGAACGGTTCTAACTCGAATCCGGCCCTTCCCATGCGGTGATGGCAGAGGACCACGCCCAGCGCTCGATGGAAGAAATCGATCAGACGTCGGTTGTAAGCATTCTCATCCTCACCCACGGGGGTGTGGTCTTGCTCCGCCAGGAAGTGCACCTCCGGTGCGCGGCCGTGCTGCCGGAGCCGCGTTTCCAGGCGCTGGGTCATCGAGACGGACCACATCGTGTCGTTCATCCCGTGCGTCAGGAGCAACGGCCCCTCGTACCGTTCGATTTCGATCGGCAGCGTTGGCAGCAGATCGTCCGATACCCCCCGCCATGTCCAAGCACGCTGGGCCGGATCCCAGCTCTGCCAGCCAGGATCTCCGCTGTCCCGCCAATTTGCCCCGATGAACGCGCCGCAGATGACGTCGGAAGGAGCATGGGCGGCAACGGCATCGGGGAGACCCGGAACGCCGTCCCGCGCCATCAGTGCGGTGACGAGCAGGGCATGTTCGGCACCCCGGGATACGCCGTAGAGGCCGACCTTGCCTGAGATCGGCAGGGCATGAAGTGTCGCCAGGGCCTCGGCCGTCCGATCGAGGGGCACGTTCAGGATGTTGCCCGCATTCCAGGCGTTGCCACCTACCGAGTAGCCGAACGGGACGGCCAGAAATCCATGTGCCGCCAGGATGGAGGCGGACAGGTAGCTGTAACCGGACCAAGCACCCTCGGAGCCGTGAAGCACCATGACGGCGGGGAATGGCCCCTCGCCCGGAGGGCTGTAGCACTGGCCGAGGCCGGGCAGCGAGCGGTTGATGATCCTGAGCATCGCCATCCGAACCTACGGAGAACAATACGAGAGCGCATCTCGTTTCATGCCCGCAAGCCTCCCGTGAGGGCCGATCATCAATCTGTGCCCCCCGATGCATCGACGATGCATGAGCCCAGCGCGTCGACCGGGTGGGACAAAGATCGTTCGGAATGGCGTGCTGCTCCTCCGCCGTTTCCCGGCCTCGTGGCCCTCGACCGGCGGGTCGCGGGCTACAATCCGACGACCTTGCGCAGTATGGGCTGCGGCTGAGTGGCCAGGCCCGGCCGTGCGGCGCTCGGCGCCTGGCCATAGAGCCCGCGATGCTGCGGGTGCGGCACGAGCCGGTCGGTGAGACCGATGACCGTCTCGGCGGCGCCCAGGAGGACGACGCCGTCCGGGGTCAGGCTGGAGCTGAGGCGCCCCAGCACGTCGCCCTTCGTCGGCGCGTCGAAATAGATCAGCACGTTACGGCAATAGATGATGTCGAACGCCCCGAGCGATTCGAAGGAATGCAGCAGGTTCAGCGGTCGGTAATCCACCATCTGCCGCAGGCTCGCGGAGATCCGCCACTGATCGCCGACCTGCTCGAAATGCTTCAGCAGGGATTGCACCGGCAGGCCGCGCTGCACCTCGAAATGGCTGTAGAGGCCGGCCTTGGCCTTTTCCAGCACCTCCGTCGAGAGGTCGGTGGCAACGATATCCACCTGCCAGCCGGCGAGGCGCGGCGCCGCGTCCTGAATCAGCATGGCCAGGGAATACGGCTCCTGTCCCGTGGACGCCGCCGCGCACCAGATCCGCAGGCGGCGCTGGCTCGCGCGCCGCACCAGGGCTTCCGGCAACAGCACGTCCCGGAACAGGTCGAAGGGGACCCGGTCCCGGAAGAAGAAGGTCTCGTTCGTGGTCATCGCCTCGACCACCGCGCGTTCCAGGCTCTGGTCGCGCGACGCCTTCAGACTGGCGACGAGATCGTGCAGGGTCGCGAGGTTGAAGCGTCGGCAGACGGGCGTGAGCCGGCTTTCGATGAGGTAGCGCTTCTCTGCGCTGAGGGCGAGGCCCGAGCGCGTCTTGAGGTAGCCGCGCAGGAAGTCGAATTCGAGGTCGGTCATGCGGCATGCCCCGTCAGGAGGTTGCGGAGGGCCGGGCCGATCTCGCCGAGCGGCAGGACGGCCTGGGCGAGGCCCGCCTTGGCGACGCTCCCCGGCATGCCCCAGACGGTGCTGGTGGCCTCGTCCTGGGCGAGTACCGCTGCCCCCGCCTCCGTCAGCGAACGTGCGCCGTTGGTCCCGTCCGATCCCATTCCGGTCAGGATGACCGCGAGGGCCGCCGCGCCGTAGAGGGCGGCGGCGTCGTGGAACAGCACGTCCACCGCGGGCCGGCAGAAATTCACGACCGGCCCGTCGTCGAGACGGATCGAGAGGTCGTTCCGACTTCCCTGCAGACCCATATGGCGGCCACCCGGCGCCACGTAGATGCGGCCCGGCTGGATACGCTCGTCGGGCTTCCCTTCCGCGGCCGGCAATCCGACTCTGGCACCAAGATGCTCGGCGAAGACCGCCGTGAAGACCGGGGGCATGTGCTGGACGATCAGCACGGGGAACTGACGCAGGGTCGCGGTCCCGATCTTCTCCAGCACTTCGCCGACGGCGCGCGGTCCGCCCGTGGACGAGCCGATGAGCAGACAGCGTGGCGGGATTCCGGTGCGGGCCTTCGGGCGCAGGACGAAGGGGGTCGCCGCGCGTTGGACCGGTGCCGGCGCGACAGGGGCGGCTCCGATGGGGGCGGGAGCGGCATGCGGTCGCCGCCGGGCGCGGGTGGCCCCGAACACGCGGACACGCTCGATCAGTTCGGCGCGGAACGTGTCGGAGGTGGTGACGCCGCGATTGCTTTCCGGCTTGGCGAGGTAGTCGACGGCGCCGAGGGCGAGACAACGCAGGGAGATGTCGGCGTTGCGCGTCGTCAGCGTCGACATCATGACGACCTGAATGCCCGGGCTCTTGGCGAGAATCAGAGGCAGGGCCTGCGTGCCGTCGAGCTCCGGCATGTCGATGTCGAGGAGCACCACATCGGGATCGGCGCGGGACATGGCCTCGAGCGCGATGCGGCCGTTCGAGGCGGTCGCGACCACCTCGAATCCCGCCTCCCCGATCCAGCGGGCGACGAGGCCGCGAACCACCGCCGAATCGTCGGCGATCATGACGCGCACGCGAGCGGCGTTGCTCGCAGTGCCTCCCGCAGGGGTCGCGAAGACGGGGACGGAGGCGGCAGCGGCCATGGAACTCTACGCTTCGTCGTGATGACGGGAACTGTTCAGCGACGATCCGGCGAGACCGAAGGTCCACGCCGCCTCCGTGTCAGGCGGCATCGGCCTCTTGGCCGAATCCCACCTGTTCGAGCTTGGCCGTGACGATGTCGCGGTCGAACGGCTTCATGATGTACTCGTCCGCACCGGCATGCAGGGCCCTGGCGATGGCCCCGACGTCGTTCTCGGTGGTGCAGAACAGAACCTTGGGCGCCATCCCACCGGGGGTCTGGCGCAGCGCGCGGAGGAACTCGTACCCGTCCATGGTCGGCATGTTCCAGTCGAGCAGGATCACGTCGGGCATCTCCGCGATGCAGGCCGTCAGGGCCTTGGCGCCATCCTCGGCTTCGCCGACCTTGAAATTCATGGTCTCCAGGATGCGCCGAGCGACCTTTCGGATGACGGCGGAATCGTCGACGACGAGACAGGTCTTCATGGGGCTGTCCTCGATCTGTAAGGTCAGGCGGCGCCAGCGACGTCGTGCAGCGTTCCGAAGGCGAGAAGCGCATCGACGTCGAGGATGACGAGGAGCCGGCCGTCGAGGCGGTGCACCCCGAGGGAGAGATTGCGCCAGCGGGAATCGAGGTTGATCGGCACCGGCTCGTGCGTGTCGCCTCCCAACTTCAGCACCTCGCCGACGCCGTCGACCACGAGAGCGAAGGTTTCGCCGCCCTGTTCGAGCCCGATCGCCATCTTCTGGCTTTCGTCGGCACGATCCGGGAGGCCGAGGCGGCGGCGCAGGCACAGGGCCGTCACCACGCGTCCGCGCAGGTTCAGGAGGCCGACGATCTCCATCGGAGCCAGCGGCACGGGCGTCACCCCGGCAGGGATGAAGACGTCGTGAACCCGGTCGATGGCGAGGCCGAACATGGTGTCGGCGACGAAGACCGTGATGAAGTCGGTGGTGGCGCCGGTCTCGACGCCCGTATTGCTGTTAGCGGCCTGAATCATGGCTCAGAGTGTCCGATCTCGTTCGAAGGCCGGGTTCAGGCGGCTTTGGGAAGGCTGACAATGTCGACTTCGCCGAGGGCCGAGATCAGCCCGCTGCGATCGAACTTCGCCACCAGATCGAGGATCGAGAGGGAGCGAGCCCGCTCGATGGCGTCGATGCCGACCGTGCCGGACAATCCGATGACCGGTAGCCGGGACAGGCGCTCGTCACCCTTCCGCATGGCGGCGACGAGGTCGAAGCCGTTTCGGCCCGGCATTTCGAGGTCGCATACGACCACGTCGATACGGCCGTTGGCCATCAGCGTGGTGAGGGCGGCCTCCGCGCTTCCGGCGGTGATCACGGTGTAGCCGGCGGCTTTGAGGACCGGGCTCAGCATGTCGCGGAAGAAGGCCGAATCGTCCACGAGAAGCAGCGTGGCATTGCGCTTCTCGGGCTTGTGCGCGCCCCGCGCCCAGTCGTCATAGGCCAGGGGCAGGAAATGGGCGATGTTGATGATCTCGGTGGCGCGGCCGCGCAGGACCGCCGAACCGATGAGGTCCGAACGCTCGGCCGCGATCTCCACGTCGAGACGTTCCTCCACGATGTCGATGATTTCGTCCACGACGAGGCCCATGGCCCGTTCGCCGTCCGAGAACACCACCAGGGCCTGGGTGCCCTCGCTCCGGATCTCGATCGACTGATCGGCCGGGACCAGCGGCATGAGCCGGCCGCGGTACTGGATCAGCGGGCGTCCGCCGACCCATTCGATCTTGTCGGCCTCGATTTCCTCGAGCCGCGTCACGAGGGAGAGCGGCACCGCCTTGAAGCTGCCTCCACCGCCCTTGAACACCAGCAGCGTCGCCTTGGCATCGGCGGCATCCACCTCCTCCGGTTCGGCATCCACCGGGATGGCGCCGGTCTGCGTGTCCTGGCTGACCTGACGGGCGATGCCATTCGGGTCGACGATCAGGACCACAGCGCCATCGCCGAGAATGGTGTTCCCGGCAAACAGCGGCAGGTGGCGCAGCTTGGACGACATCGGCTTCACGACGATCTCTTCCGTGTGGAAGACTTCGTCCACCAGGATGCCGAAGCGCTGGCGGCCGACCTGTGCGACCACCACGAAGCCGGAATCGATGCTCTCGGCATTCTCCTTCTGACCCAGCACCCCGGTGAGGGTCACGATCGGCAGAAGGCGCTCGCGCAGGCGCAGCACCGGCGAGCCGTTGATGCGCTCGACCTTCTGGGCGGTGGCCTTGTCGACGCGCACCAGTTCCAGCACCGCCACCTGCGGCACGGCGTAGCGAAGGTCGCCGGCCTTGACGATGAGGGCCGCGATGATCGCCAGCGTCAGCGGGATCTTGATGGTGAAGGTGGTTCCGCGGCCGAGCTGCGTGTTGATGTCGATGACACCGCCGATGAGCTCGATATTGGTCTTCACCACGTCCATACCGACGCCGCGGCCGGAGACCGAGGTGACGGCCTTCGCGGTGGAGAAGCCGGGATGGAAGATGAACTTCGCAACCTGGGCGTCGGTCATCTTGTCGATATCGCTCTGGCTCGCGACGTTGCGCTCCACGGCCTTGCGGCGGATGGCAGCGAGATCGAGGCCCTTGCCGTCATCGGCGATCTCGATCGTGATCGTGCCACCCTCGTGATAGGCGGCGAGGCGGATCGTGCCGCGGGCCGGCTTGCCCGCCGCCTTCCGGTCGGCGGTGGATTCGATGCCGTGATCGGCCGAGTTGCGCACCATGTGGGTGAGCGGGTCCTTGATGACCTCGAGCACCTGGCGGTCGAGCTCGGTCTCGGCACCGCTCATGATGAGCTCGATCTGCTTGCCGAGTTCCGACGAGAGGTCGCGGACCACGCGCGGCAGCTTCTGCCAGGCATTGCCGATCGGCTGCATGCGCGTCTTCATGACGCCTTCCTGCAACTCGGCCGTCACATGGCTGAGGCGCTGCAGGGGAACCTTGTAGGTGGAATCGTCGTGGCGTCGCGCGATCTCGAGCAGCTGGTTGCGGGTCAGCACCAGCTCGGAGACCATCGTCATGAGGTGTTCGAGCGTGTCCACGTTGACGCGGATGCTCTGGACCTTCGACGCGCCGCCCTCGGAATCTCCGGTCGGAGCGTCCGCCCCATTCTTGCGGTTCGCGCCCTTCACGGGCGACTCCTCGGCGAAGGACGCGGAGTCGCGTTCCGGGATCGTGAGTTCTGGCTGCTTCGGTTCGGCGACGGGGGCCGGCTCGACGGGCAGAGGCTCCGACAGGTCGGGACCCTCGGCTTCGAGGAAAGCGCGCTCGAGCTCGTCGAGGGAGACTTCTCCCGGCTTCAGCTCTCGCATGACGGGGTCGGGGAGCTTGGTCTCGACGACCTGGACCGGTGCCGCGAACGGCGCGGCCGACATGGCGTCGAGGGCGTTGATCAGGTCGTCGTCGTTGCCGGCCGGCTCGGTGCCGGCGATCTCGAGGTCGCCGAGGATCTGCTTCAGCCGGTCCAGCGTCACGAGGATCAGGCTGACGGCGGGGCTGCTCACCGGCATCCCGTCGCGGAACTGGCCCATCAGCGTCTCGGCCGCATGCGCCAGGGCTTCGAGGCGCGGAAGGCCGAGGAACCCGCACGTCCCCTTGATCGTGTGGACGAGGCGAAAGATGTTTCGGAGGATCGTCTGGTTGTTGGGATCCTGCTCGAAGCGCACCAGTTCGGCGTCGACGGTATCGAGATGCTCTGCGCTCTCGGTCAGAAACTCACGCAGCAAGTCGTCCATTAGAGGCACTCGGTCCAGACGCGCACTAGGTTTGTGCTCGTTCCACCTTGAGGCCGACAGGTTAGTGAAGAGTTTCGAGCGAACGACAAATTCACAAGTCGCGGCAGGATTTGATCCATCCCGCCGCGACCGTCGCTCCGGCGATCAGGCGAGCGACGTCTCGGGCGGCTCGCTGTCGGAGGGGCGCGTATCCTCCAGGGGGGACTCGGCGGGTGCCGCGGCCGGAGCGACGGCGGCTGCCACGGGCTCGGCCCGGATCGTCACTTCGTCGCCCTCGATCGCGAAGCGGACGTTCATCGCCGCCGCGCGGGCCACGAGTCCGGCATAGAACGGCAGGATGCTGTGCGCGTCCACCGCGCCGTTCTCCGGCGTTCCCGCGATCAGATCCTCCACATGGGCGGGGATGCGGGCATGCGACCCCTTCGACGTGATGACGATGGAGGGGGTCTCCCCGTCGCCGCTGACGACCACGTCGATCTTGCCGCCGCGGGGAATCGTGCCGGTCGCAATCATGACGAGATTGAGGAGGAGCTTGACCTTGTTCTTCGGATAGAGCGCCTGCGGTGCGCTCCAGGTCAGCTGGGTCTTCTCGTCTCCGAACATCCCACGCGAGACCTTCTCGGCATCGGCCAGATCGATCGACGCGCCCGCCGATCCGGCGGCGCCGAACGCGATGCGGGCGAACTGCAACCGAGCGGAGGCCTGCTTCGCGCTCTTGCTGATCAGTTCGAGGGCGAATTCCCGCATCGACGTGTCGTTCTCGTCCTCGAGGACTTCGAGCCCGTTCACGATGGCGCCGACCGGGCTGATGACGTCGTGGCAGACGCGCGAGCAGAGCAGCGCGGAGAGATCGAGGGAATCGAGATCGACGGGGGTCATCGTGCTCTCCGCACAGGGCAATGAATGGGCCGCGGATGCGGCCGGTCCGTCGGCTTCGAGAGATGAAACCGACCGAGGGCGGCACCGATAGACGGCACAGGATGCTTTGAAAAGCGACGCGAGGCGTGCGTAGTCCGTTTCGGAGCCGACTCTAGAGTCGACAAGGCGCGGCTCGCAAGGCAAGACTTTCCCATGCCCCTCGATCCGCGGATGCGCGACAGCATCGCGACGACATTGACCGACATCGCCTGCGAAGCCGGCGAAATCCTCCGACGACATCATGGTGGCGACTGCGCGCACGTGATCAAGCCGGACGGGACACCGTCGAGCGTCGCCGACATCGCATCCGAAAAGCTGATCTTCGATGCTCTGAGGCAGCGCTACCCGACCATCCCCATCGTCTCCGAGGAATCCACCCACGATCTGCCGCCGGCCGAATTGTTCTTTCTGGTCGATCCTCTGGACGGCACGCGCGACTTTCTGGCCGGAAACCCGGATTACAGCGTCAATATCTGCCTGATCGAAGGAAACAGGCCGGTTGCATCGGCCGTGGCCGGGCCGGGCATCGGCCGCGTCTGGGGGGCCGGCGCCACCGCGTTCGAAGCCGTGATCCATCGCGGGCGGCCAACGACGCGGAACGCGATCCGGGTCCGGAAGGTGCCGGAGGACGGACTCGTCGCCCTCGTCAGCCGCCGCCACGGCGATACCGAGACGGAGGCATGCCTCGCAGGGCTGCCCATCGGCCAGAGGCGCGGCGTCGCATCGGCCCTGAAGTTCTGCCTCATCGCTTCCGGCGAGGCCGACATCTATGTCCGCTGCGGCCCGACCATGGAATGGGACACCGCGGCCGGGGACCATGTGCTGACCACCGCCGGCGGCTGCGTCATCGTGCCCTCGGGGCGCGAGATCACCTATGGCCACTACGGCATCTTCTATCGGAACGGCCCTTTCGCGGCCCTCGGTGATCCGAGCTATACGGGCCGCCTCGGCCTGCCCGATCGCGGGCCCAGCCTCGGCACGGCCCGGCAGGCATGTCCCGCGCAGACCACGCCGCCGGTGTGAGAGGTGCCTGCATCAGAGTTGCGCGCCGTCCTCGGTGAGCTTGCGCAGGGCCGGCCATTTCTCTTCTGCCGCCACGACGATGGCCGGTGACGCGACCACCGTCGAACGGTGTTCCCCGTTGCGGAACAGGTAGAGACCCTCCCCTGCCGGACCGGGCAGGATCGCGAAGATCTGAGGGTCCGTGTCCACGATCCGGCCGTCGAGCACCCCGATCGGATCGTAACCGGACAGACGCGGTGCATAGGCGGAGGGCGCATCGCGGAAGGCCGCGAGGTTTCCCGGCCGCGAGAATCGCCAGGTCCGACCTTTCCACTCCCATTCGAAGGCCGGTCTGCCAGGCACCGGCTGCCCGTCGGGATCGAGGAAATAGCTGACCGCGTCGAACCCATCGAGGGCGATCAGACCCTGCCGCGCAAAGGAGGCGCGCGGTGCGGCAATGCACGATGCCAGCGTGATTCCGGCGAGGTCACGGCGCGTTAACACTATCATGCGGTACTTCGTGCTCTAATCGGCGCTACGCGGGCTCGTGCCTCCGCTTGTCCCGGCTCGGACAGATCTTGCCGGGAGAATGTCGGCGAACGGGACGGATGTCGAACCTTATGATGGGCGAACATGGTGCTCCGGATGACTGATCCTTCGAATCCCCTCGCAGCATCGGCTAAACCCTCGCCGCTGGCAGCCCGGCGCCGCGCACTGATCTTCGGCGGCGCTGCGGCCGCCCTCCTTATTGCGGCGCCCCTCGCTCCGGCCCTGTCCTACGACGAGCAGCCTCCCGGTCGGTTCCGGCCCGCGGAGATCGTGGATAACGGGCATAAGTTCTTCGGCTCGATGTCGCGCGGTCTCGCCCTCACCGTGGAGGAAGCGACCCGACGCTGGGGCGAGCCCAACGGCTACATCCTCGGACAGGAAGCATCCGGCGCCATCGTCGGCGGCGTTCGCTACGGCGAGGGCACGCTCTATACCCGCAATGCCGGGCAGCGCCGGATCTACTGGCAGGGGCCGTCCATCGGGTTCGATCTTGGCGGCGACGGCGATCGCACGATGATGCTTCTCTACAACCTCCCCTCGGTCTCCGGCCTCTATCGCCGCTTTGCCGGGGTCGACGGCTCCGCCTATTTCATCGGCGGGTTCGGGATGACCGCCGTCACGAACGACGGAATGGTGGTGGTGCCGATCAGGACGGGCGTCGGTGCACGCCTCGGGATCAACGTCGGCTATCTCAAGTTCACCCCGAAGCCGACCTGGAACCCGTTCTGATCCGACCCGGCACGATGATCCCCGACGGCGACGGTTCGTCTCAAACCCTTCAAAGGATTGGTCTCACCTGGGAGAAATGGTCTAAAGACATGGGCGTCGCGGCCTCTCCGGCCGCGTCCAGCGGCTAGGAAGAGCATTCCCGCGTGATCGAAACCGTGATGATCTTCGCGCTCGGCTTTCTCGCAGCGAGCCTGTGCGCGCTCATGGTCCTGCCGGCCGTGAATGCCCGGGCGACCCGCCTCGCCAAGCGGCGGCTCGAAGGTCTCGTCCCCCTCTCCGCCTCCGAAATCGCCGCCGAGAAGGATTACCTGCGCGCGCGGTTCGCGGTCACGCAGCGGCGTCTGGAGCGGAAGGTCGAGGCCGCGCGGGGCAGCCGCCATGCGGATATGGCGACGATCGGAGCGCGGACCCTCGAGATCGCCGCCCTGTCGCGGAATGTGGAAGAGCGGGATGCCACGCTCGCCTCGACACGGGCGACCCTCGACGGTGTCGAACACGACCTTGCCGCGGCGCGCGCGGAGGGAACCCTCAGCCTCGCCACGCTGGAGGTGCTCGAGAACGCCCATCGCGATCTCCTCGACGATCTCCACGTGCTCCGCGAGGCGAAGGGGATGCCATTGGACGTAGCCACCGTTGACGACGAGGCCGGCCAGGACCTGCGGGCGCGCTACGCGACGCTCCTCGCCGAATGTGAAGCCCTGCGCAGCGCACAGGCGCCTCCGGACGCGGAGATCGCCTCCCTTCGTCAGCGCATCGTCGAGGTGGCGGATTCGCTGCTCCGACAAAGCCGGCTTCCCTCGGTCGATGTCTTCGCCATGCCCGGCTCTCAGGCCGGTTCGATTCCGGTGAAGCGGACCGAACCCGTCTGATCCACCGCCGGGTGGCGAGAGGGACGTTGCAGGCGGCCGGAGGAGTGGCGTAGAAGCCGCGTCTTCATGGGATGACCACCGGCGTGCCTTGTTTCGACCATGCAAAGGCATCATCGGGTTCGTCACATCCTCACTGTCTGAGACGGATCGCGTTCCCTATGACTTTCAAGATGACTTCGCTTGCCCTCGCACTCGCGACAGTGTCCGTGTTCTCGTCGGCGGCGGCCTTCGCCCAAGGCGCTCCCCAGACGAAGCGGGGCAACGAGACGCTGAAGAAATACTGCACCGGCGATTATCTGACCTATTGCGGCAACCTCTCGCCCGATGATCCGGCCATGGACAAGTGCTTCCAGACCAACTGGACCAAACTGTCCGAGAACTGCCGCCGCGCCATCGATGCCTACGAGAAAACCTCCGGCAAGAAGGGCTGATCCCCTTCATTGAGGCCCCGGCGCCTCAGGCAACATAAAGCGTGGCCGTTGCGCTCGCATCGGCGAGAAGCAGCGGCTATGATGCCGACGCCCGAGGCTCCGGACCTACGTTGATGTTGTTTCGTTCCCGACTGACGTTGCTCCTCGTTCTGGGCGGCGTGGCCCTCGCCGGCTCCGGCTGCGGCCGGCGCGGTGCGCTCCAGGCGCCCGACACACGGGCGCCGGCGCAATCCTCCGGGCTGGGATTCGGATCGGCACCGGTGGCGGATGCCACCGCCGTGGCCGATGGCGACGATCTCGATCCCTCGGCGATCTCCGGCACGCCCAAGGCCATCGTCGAAGCTCCGGTGCAGACGTCGAAGGGCGTCAGGCGCGGCTACACCATCCCCAAGACACCCTTTATCCTCGACCCGCTCCTGTAGAGGATCGTCGGCGGGCCGACCGCCGCGCTTCCGTCTCCAAGTCCGCGTCCCAAGGCCCGCCGATGCACCATTTCCATTATCGCGACGGCCTGCTGGCGGCCGAGGATGTCGACCTGACCGGCCTCGCGGCCGAGGTCGGCACGCCGTTCTACTGCTATTCGACCGCGACCCTCGAGCGGCATTACCGGGTCTTCGCCGAAGCCTTCGCCGGGGACGACGCCCTCGTCTGCTACGCCATGAAGGCGAATTCGAACCAGGCGGTGCTCACCACCCTGGCGCGTCTCGGCGCGGGGATGGACATCGTCTCCGAGGGTGAGCTGCGCCGTGCCCTCGCCGCCGGTGTCGATCCGCAACGGATCGTGTTCTCCGGCGTGGGCAAGACCCGCGAGGAGATGGCGGCGGCCCTGCATGCCGGCATCTATTGTTTCAACGTGGAGAGCGAGCCCGAGCTCGAAACCCTGTCCGAGGTGGCCTCCAGCCTGGGCGCGACCGCACCGGTCTCCGTGCGGGTCAACCCGGATGTGGATGCCGGGACTCATGCCAAGATCTCCACGGGAAAGTCCGAGAACAAGTTCGGCATCCCCATCGGTCGTGCGCAGGACGTCTACGCCCGTGCGGCGTCTCTGCCGGGGATCGCGGTATCCGGCGTCGACATGCATATCGGCAGCCAGATCACCGATCTCGCGCCCTTCGCCCATGCGGCCGGGCTGCTGGCGGACCTGGCGCGCAGTCTGATGGCGCAGGGGCACCCCCTGCATCACATCGATTTCGGCGGCGGCCTCGGCATTCCGTATCGAGAGGACAACGCCCCTCCCCCGGAGCCCGCCGCCCTGGCGGAGATTCTGCGACCGCATTTCCAGCCGCTGGGCCTGCGCCCGGTCTTCGAGATCGGCCGCATGATCGCCGGCAATGCCGGCATCCTCGTCACCCGCGTCCTCTACGTGAAGCGCACGGAGGGCCGGACCTTCGTCATCGTCGACGCGGCGATGAACGACCTGATCCGTCCGACGCTCTACGAAGCTTATCACGCCCTTCGCCCGGTGATCGAGCCCGGTGCCGACACCCAACGCGTCGTTGCCGATGTGGTCGGACCGGTCTGCGAGAGCGGCGACTACATCGCGCTCGCCCGCGACATTCCCGATGTCGCGCCGGGCGACCTCGTCGCCGTCATGACGGCGGGCGCCTATGGGGCGGTCCAGGCCGGAACCTACAACACCCGTCGCCTCGTGGCCGAGGTTCTGGTGAGCGGCGATCGCGCGGCCATCGTCCGGCCACGCCAGACCTACGACGACCTCATCGGCCTCGACCGCGTGCCCGACTGGCTGCGGTCGCAATAGCCGCGCGCCCGCAAAGCGGGTGGGCCGATTTGACCCGATCGCCGCGCGCCGCCACCATGCTAGGCTGACAGGGCGGGATGCGGTGAGCGTGCCCCGCTTCGGGAGCCCAGCAGAATGGACGTGGCCGACGCGACGACCTCCGGCGCGACCCACATGACGCCGAAGACGCCGGCCGTGCGAAGCCGGCTGGACCGGCTCGTGTCGCAATCGCAGGCCGCAGGCCTTTGGGAGCGGGTATGGCCGCTCGTCTGGCGCGCGCTCGCCGTCGTCCTGGTCTTCCTCGCAGCGTCATGGCTGGGGCTCTGGCTCGATCTGCCGCCGACATGGCGCATGGCCGGACTTGCAGCCTTCGCCATCGCCTTCCTCGCCGCCCTGGGCCCGTTGGCCCGGCTGTCCCGCCCGAGCCGCCGCGAGGCCCTCGCGCGCCTCGACCGCGATGCCGCCGCCGGCGACGCCGCCCTGTCCCACAACCCGGCGTCGGCCATCGACGACACCCTCGCCGTCGGGACGTCCGATCCGGCGACCCAGGCCCTATGGGCGCTGCATCAGCGCCGCGCGGCCGAGGCCGTCGCCCGGTTGAGCGTCGGCCTGCCCCGTCCGGACATGCCAGGCCGCGATCCCCTCGCTTTGCGCGCGGGCCTTGTGGTGGCGGCTTTGGCCAGCCTGTTCGTCGCCGGCCCGGAATGGCGCCAGCGCATCGGCAGTGCCTTCGACTGGCACGAGGCCGCGGGTCCCGGACCGAGCTTCCGCGTCGACGGCTGGATCGATCCGCCGCTCTACACCCGGCTTCCGCCCCTCGTCGTCACCATGAACGGGACTAAGCAGCACCTGCGCGCGCCGGTGAACTCGACGCTGATCGTCCGGATCGCCGGTCAAGGCGACGTCGTCCTGACCCCGAATGCCGGTTTGAAGCCCCTGCCCGGCAAGGAGGCCCGTCCGGACCTTCGCGAGGACCGCTTCCAGCTCGTCGGAGGGACCGCCGATCTCGTGATTGCCGCGGGCTCGGCGCCGAAGCAGCATCTCATCGTCGAGACCATCCCCGATCTCGTCCCGGAAGTCAGGCGCGTCGGCGCCCTGGAGGTGAATGCGCGCGGCACCTTCAACCTGAGCTATCGCGCCAAGGACGATTACGGCATCGCCTCGGCCGATGGGATCGTCGAGCCCCTGGCCGGAGGACGCTCCCTGGTTCCCCTGCCGAAGATGCCCCTTGCCCTGCCCTCCGACGCGAGCGGGGAGACCGATACGAAGACGCTGGTGGACCTCACCGACAATCCCTGGTCGGGGGCGCGGGTTCGCCTGACCCTCGTCGTCAAGGACGAGGCCGGTCAGGAGGGACGGACCGAGACGGCGGAGATCACGCTGCCGGCGCGGCCCTTCCGCGATCCCCTGGCGCGGGCCCTAGCAGAAGAGCGCCGACGCCTCGTTACCGCTCCCGACGAGAGCCGGGGCCGGGTGCAGACCGCCCTCGATGCCCTGATGATCGCGCCGGACCAGTTTACGCCGCAGCCGTCGATCTTCCTCGGGCTGCGCACCGCGTCCCGCCGGCTCAAGGCGGCACGGAGCGACGAAGCCCTGATCGAGGTCGCCGACCTGTTGTGGGAGATGGCGCTCAAGATCGAGGACGGCGACCTTTCCGACGCGGAAAAGAGCCTGCGCGCCGCACAGGACAAGCTGAAGGACGCCATCGACCGCAACGCGCCGGACGACGAGATCAAGAAGCTGACCGAGGATCTGAAACAGGCCCTCGACAAGTTCATGAAGCAGATGGCCGAGCGCCAGCAGAGGCAGCCTCAGCAGCAGGGCGACAAGGGCAAGTCCCAGCAGAACGCCAAGACCGTCACCCCGGACGATCTGAGCAAGATGCTCAAGGATATGGAAGAGGCGATGAAGCGCGGCGATACCGCCGAGGCGCAGCGCCTGCTCGAACAGCTCCGCAGCATCCTCGAAAACCTCCAGACCGCCGAGCCGGGTGGCAAGTCCGACCCCAGCGCCCGCGAGATGAGCAAGCAGGCGGAGGAACTCGACAAGATGTCCCGCGAGCAGCAGGACCTGCGCGACGAGACCTTCAAGGACGGACAGAACAAGCGCGGCCAGCAGCCCGGGCAGAAGCAGGGCCAGAAGCCCCAGCGCGGCCAGCAGGGCCAGCAGCAGAATGGTGACCAGGGACAGCAGCAGGGCGGCGAGCAGGGTCAGCAAGGGCAACAGGGCCAGAAGGGACAGAAAGGCCAGAAGGGAGCGCAGGGCCAGGGTGGCGCCGGGGACCGTCAGCAGGCTCTGCGCCAGCGCCTTGAGGATCTGCAGAAGCGGATGAAGGAACTCGGGATGCAGGGCGAGGACGGCCTCGCCGATGCCGAGGAGGCGATGCGCGACGCCGAAGGCGCCCTCGGCGAGGGCAAGGAAGGCGATGCCGTCGATGCTCAGGGGCGTGCCCTCGACGGGCTCAAGCGCGGCGCCGAGGGCATGCAGAAGCAGATGGAGGACATGGCCCAGGGCGAGGGTGAGGGCGAAGGCGAGCAGGAGGGCGGCGAGAATCCGAGCCAGCAGGGGCAGGCCGGCAATCGCGACGACGATCCGCTCGGCCGGCCGACCAAGGGCCGCGATCTTTCCGACGGCCGTGGCAAGGTGCCGACGGCGGACGAATCCGCAGTCCAACGCACGCGCCGGATCATGGAGGAATTGCGCCGCAAGCTCGGCGATCCGAGCCGGCCGAGGGAAGAGCTCGACTATTTCGAGCGGCTGCTGCGGCGAAACTGAGATGTGCACCCGTTCATCGGGTGCGATGCCCTGCCCTATGGCTTAAGGAAAGGCCGGAGCCATATGGGCTTCGTCCCTGCGTTGCGAGCCCGAGCCGTCATGTCTTCCAACACCCTCGTCCTCGTCGCCTGCCTCGCCGTGGCCGTCGTGCTGTTGCTCGGCCTCGTCAACATGATGCGCGGCGGCAGCGCCAACACGTCTCAACGCCTCATGCGCCTGCGCGTATTGCTTCAGTTTCTAGCGATCATCTTCATCATGGGTGTGGTGTGGTGGCGCTCCGCCTGAGTGGCGATCACATCCCGGTGAGTGTGGCGGACGGGTCTCACATGCGATCTAAGACGAGGACGGGACGGGATTACTGAGCAACCGGACTGCCGCCAGCGTATTCCAGCGTGGTAGGAAGACCGGGTTCACTTTGGATCCGTCATCGATGCAAGCCATCTGCTCTCGCCTGGTCGCCGGCATTCTCGCCCTGCCCGTCGTGTGGTCCGCCCAGGCTGCTGATCTCGGTTCACCGCCCCCCGCGGCGGCCTACGTGACGCCGGTTCAGCCCCTGAGCATCGTCTCCGAGGTGCGTATCGGCGGGGCCGTCCAGGATCCCGGCAGTGCCGAGAAGAACACCAACGCCATCAACGGCGAGATCCTGTTCTACAAGCCGGTGGTGAGCCTCGACCCGTTCTGGCAGGCCTTCGTGCCGCGCCCGACCGTGGGCGGCAGCTACAATTTCGATGGCCGCACCAGCTACGCCTATATCGGCGCGACCTGGACGGTGGACCTGTTCCCTCAGACGCTGAACAACCGGGTCTTCCTCGAAGGCTTCTTCGGCGCGGGTGCGCATAACGGTTATACCGGGCTCAAGGCCTACGCACCGGCGGGCTTCAACGCGCTGGGCTGCAACCCGCTCTTCCGTGAAGCGGCGGCTCTCGGCTTCCGCCTCACCGAGCATTGGAGCATCATGGCCACCGTCGAGCACATGTCGAATGCCGGACTGTGCCACGAGAACCGCGGCCTGACGAATTTCGGTGGCAAGCTCGGCTACACGTTCTGAGCCCGCCGCCTGGAACCGAGATCGGATAACCCTTGGTCACCCTGAATCGCATCTACACGCGCACCGGCGACAAGGGCTCCACGGCGCTCGCCAACGGCGAACGTCGCTCCAAGGCGGATCTGAGGGTCGAGGCCTATGGGACGGTCGATGAGACCAATGCCTGTATCGGCCTCGTCCGCCTCCATGCCGATATCGTCCTCGACGCCATGCTCGGCCGCATCCAGAACGACCTGTTCGACCTCGGGGCCGATCTCGCGACCCCCGAGAGCGACGAGCCGCCGGCCTACGAGCCCCTGCGCATCGTCGCGAGCCAGGTGAAGCGGATCGAGGCGGATATCGACGCCCTCAACGCCGAATTGTCGCCCCTGAAATCCTTCGTGCTTCCCGGCGGTTCGGCGGCCTCCGCCGCGCTCCATCTCGCCCGTACGATCTGCCGCCGGGCCGAACGCCTCACGGTGGCCCTCGCGGCCGTGGAGGGCGAGCGCGTCTCGCCGGAAGCGCTGCAATACCTCAACCGCCTTTCGGACTTCCTCTTCGTGGCGAGCCGCACGGCCAATGCCAATGGAGCCGACGACGTGCTCTGGGTGCCGGGCAAGAACCGCTGACGCCAGATATCTGGTAGACCGCATACAAGAGAGCCGGGATGTCGAACTCCATGTGTTCGACGCGGGGCTAGACTGTCGCACGCGTTGACAAGTCTGAAATCCCCCCGTTACGGTCCGCCGCTTCTTTCCAGGAGGGTGCCCGGACCTTCGACCGCGTCGAAGGCCCCTCGCGCGTTGCGCCGGCCCTTGCCAAGAAAATCATTGGAGGATTGTGACCGCCATGAAGGTTCTGGTGCCCGTCAAGCGGGTCGTCGACTACAACGTCAAGATCCGCGTCAAGGCCGACGGTTCTGGGGTTGAACTCGCCAACGTCAAGATGTCGATGAACCCCTTCGACGAGATCGCCGTCGAAGAGGCGATCCGTCTCAAGGAGAAGGGCAAGGCGACCGAGATCGTCGCCGTGTCCATCGGCCCGCAGCAGGCGCAGGAGACGTTGCGCACCGCCCTCGCCATGGGGGCCGACCGGGCGATCCTGGTCAAGACCGACGGTCTGGTGGAGCCGCTGGCGGTGGCCAAGATCCTGAAGGCCATCGTCGAGAAGGAGGCCCCCGGCCTCGTCATCCTCGGCAAGCAGGCCATCGACGACGATTCCAACCAGACCGGTCAGATGCTGGCCGCCCTGCTCGACTGGCCCCAGGGCACCTTCGCCTTCAAGGTCGAGTTCGGTGAGGGATCGATCGACGTCACCCGCGAGGTCGATGGTGGCCTGCAGACCGTCACCCTCGCCCTGCCGGCGATCGTGACCACGGACCTTCGCCTCAACGAGCCTCGCTACGCCTCGCTCCCCAACATCATGAAGGCGAAGAAGAAGCCCCTCGAGGAGCTCAGCCCCGATGCGCTCGGCGTCGACGTGACGCCCCGCGTCAAGGTCTTGAAGACCGTCGAGCCGGCCGGCCGCAAGGCGGGCATCAAGGTCGGCTCCGCGGCCGAACTCGTCCAGAAGCTGAAGGGCGAAGCCTCGGTCATCTGAGCGCCCGCCCCGTCCGCGCACCGGCCTTCGAAAGACGGCCGGTGCCGGTCCGACAATCACTTCGGCCGCAGCCCGGCGCGACGCCGCGACGGATGACAGGCCGCACAGCAACGAGGTTCGCACAGCATGGCCACTCTCCTTCTCATCGAGCACGATAACGGCGCCGTGCGCGACGCCAGCCTGAAGGCCCTCACCGCCGCCAAAGAGATCGGCGGTCCGATCCACGCCCTGGTGGCCGGCGCCGGAAGCCGTCCCGCGGCGGATGCCGCGGCGACCCTCGACGGGGTCGACAAGGTGCTGCTGGCCGAGGATGCCAGCTATGACCACGCCCTGGCGGAGCCGACCGCCGCGCTGATCGTTTCGCTCGCGGGCGAGTACGACGTGATCATCGCCGCGGCATCCACCACGGGCAAGAACGTGCTGCCGCGCGTGGCCGCTCTCCTCGACGTGGCGCAGATCTCGGACATCATGACCGTGATCTCGCCCGATACGTTCGACCGGCCGATCTATGCCGGCAACGCGATCCAGACCGTCCAGGCCGCCGAGGGCAAGAAGGTCATCACCGTCCGCATGGCGGCGTTCAAGGCCGCTGCCGCCGGGGGATCGACGGCTCCGGTAGAGCCGGTTTCGGCGAGCGCGCCCGCTGCGTCCAAGTCCACCTTCAAGGGCGAGGAGATCGCCCAGTCGGACCGGCCCGAACTGGCCGCTGCCAAGATCATCGTCTCGGGTGGCCGCTCGCTTGGCTCGTCGGACAAGTTCAAGGAGCTGATCGAGCCGCTGGCCGATGCCCTCGGCGCTGCGGTGGGCGCCTCGCGCGCTGCCGTCGATGCGGGCTACGCCCCCAACGACTGGCAGGTCGGCCAGACCGGCAAGGTCGTGGCGCCGGACCTCTATGTCGCGGTGGGCATCTCCGGCGCGATCCAGCATCTGGCCGGAATGAAGGATTCCAAGGTCATCGTCGCCATCAACAAGGACGAGGATGCCCCGATCTTCCAGGTGGCGGATTACGGCCTCGTCGGCGACCTGTTCCAGATCGTCCCCGAGCTTCAGGCCGAGATCACCAAAGCCAAGGGCTGATCCCGGGCCCCGGGAGACCCCGACAGGACTCCGCCGCCAGCGTCCGCGGCGGAGTACTTTTCCCATTTAAGCGCTTGCCCGGGCTGCACCTCAGCGAGAAAATGATCTAGGAATTTTGTGCGCCGCATTTCAATTGCGGTGCCAACGCCTCGATCGCTAGGCGGGCGTTCTGCGGCCGAACCGGCCGCGCCTCAGGGGTGCGAGTTCAAGCGATGGCCATCGAGATCAAGACCGTCGGAATCATCGGCGCCGGCCAGATGGGAAGCGGCATCGCGCACGTTTGTGCCATGGCTGGGCTGGACGTGAGGCTGAACGACCGCGATACCGCCCGTATCCATAGCGGGCTCGCGACGATCGACGGCAACCTGGCGCGCCAGGTCTCCAAGGGCACGATCACCGACGAGCAGCGGCGCAGCGGCGTCGCCCGCATTCTCGCCGCCGAGAGCTATGACGACCTCGCCCCCTGCGATCTCGTCATCGAGGCGGCGACGGAAGACGAGGCGACCAAGCGCCAGATCTTCACCGCCCTGTGCCCGTCTCTGAACCCGGATGCCATCGTGGCGACCAACACGTCGTCGATCTCGATCACGCGCCTCGCCGCCGCCACCGACCGGCCGGAACGCTTCATCGGCATCCATTTCATGAATCCCGTCCCGGTCATGCAGCTCGTGGAGCTGATCCGGGGCATCGCCACGGCGGACCCGACCTACGTCTCGGCCAAGGCGTTCATCGCCAAGCTCGGCAAGACCTCCACCATGTCGGAGGATTTCCCGGCCTTTATCGTCAACCGCATCCTGCTGCCGATGATCAACGAGGCGATCTACACCCTCTACGAGGGCGTCGGTTCGGTGGAGGCCATCGACACCGCCATGAAGCTCGGCGCCAACCATCCGATGGGGCCGCTGCAGCTCGCCGATTTCATCGGCCTCGATACCTGCCTGTCGGTGATGCAGGTGCTCTACGAAGGCCTGGCGGATTCGAAATACCGCCCCTGCCCGCTTCTCGTGAAATATGTCGAGGCCGGCTGGCTCGGCCGGAAGACCAAGCGCGGGTTCTACGATTACCGCGGCGAAGTTCCCGTTCCGACCCGCTGACGCCATCCGAACCGGAAAGGCGGGCGCTCGGACGTTTCCGCCTCCTGAACGACCCCCCAATCGGGGGATCGTCGAAGGGGCATCCTGGCGAAACTCCGTCAGACGAAGAAACTGGAATTGACCTCGCTCGCCGCGATGTAATCCAGAATGAGCGTGCCGCCGCCCGACAGGGTCAGGACGGCGTTGCCGTCGGAATTCTGGCTCAGGGAATAGGTCTGGCCGGACAGGTCGATGCGGTCGCCTTGGGATTGCTGGAAATCGTAGATCAGGTCGCGGCCGGATTCCGTTCTGAAGACGAAACGGTCAGCGCCCGCGCCGCCGGTGAGGTGATCGGTCCCCTTGCCTCCGACGAGAATGTCGTCACCGCCACGCGCGTTGATCCGGTCGTCGCCGCCCCCGCCCCGCATGACGTTGCTGGCTCCGTTGCCCCAGAGGAAATTGTCGAGGGTATTGCCGCTGACGTTGATGGCGTTCGGTCCCTGCAGGACCACATCCTCGATATGGCTCCCGGAAATGGCGAAGGAGACCTCGGTCAGAACCCGGTCATGCCCGTCATCTCGCCCCTCGACGGCGCGGTCGCCACGGTTGTCCACCGTGTAGATGTCGTCGCCGGCACCGCCCACCATCAGGTCGGCACCTTCCCCGCCGTTGATCGAATCGTTGCCCTCGCCGGATTTGAGCGTGTCGTTTCCCGCCATCCCGAAGATCGTATCGCTCCAGATCGTCCCGTGGAGGGTCTCGGATGCGGTGGTACCGTTGATCATGTTCAGGCCGTCATCGGTCAGCCGATAGATGGTGACGGCCTCGGGGTTGGCCTTCGACTGATACTCGGTCCAGTGCGCCGCGATCTTGTCCAGGCCGTTATCGACGACCTCCATCGGTCCGTTCTGATTGTGACTCGACACGACCGTGAAGCTATGGGGACCACCGTCCCACCAATGCAGCCGAACCACGTCGCCAGGCTGAAGCTCGGATTGCCAATCGGCATTCTCGGCGGTTCCGCGATAGGCGATGCGCCAATATCCGCCCTCGACGTTCTGGGAGGGCAGGCCGTAGGAATGGTTCGGTAGCGGGGCGCCGGCGGACGATGCGATCGTGTCGGCGATGAAGTAACAATCGTTGCCGTTGGGCACATCGTGCTCGGCAGCCGCCAATGCGCGTGCGGCCTTGACGATGTCGGAGGGGTTCACCACGCCGTCATAGGCATCCTGGCCCTTCAGTTCCCCCGGGACGGTCTGAAGACGAAGATCCTGGTATTGTCCGGCGGCGGTCTTCACCGCGATGTCGACATTCGCGTAGATGAGATTGCCGGCTTTCAGCGAATAATCGTCGAGTTGGCTCTGGTTGAAGATCGTATAGGTCTTGTCGGCTTCGAGAACTTTTCCATGGCGCAGCACGGTCGTGGCCGACGGCGCATCGGGATTCCAGTAGCTGAACGGCGTGTAGCCTGGCGTGGTCGCGTAGGAAATCTGGAGCTTGGTGAATTCGGATACGGCTTCCTTGCCGTATGCCTGTTCGAGCAGCGCTCGCAGGCCGATCGTGGCTCCAGGATCGCCGAAGAAGGGGACGGGCAGGCTAGCGGGCGTGTAGGTAATCATCGGCAGGTCTCGAAGGCATCGAACAGACGCCGAGAACTATGCGGATGAAATCCTAACGGAGATTGACTGCAACCAGCCGCATCGGCCGAGCCGAAACAGGTTTTTGGTCGCCGAATACCGATGTCGACGCCATCGGCATTGAGAAAGATGCCACGGTACCGCTCACGGGATGTATCCCCTGGCGCCACCGCGGCATGGTGTACCCTAAGCTTGGGTGACGCTTACTTCTGATTGCCGTTTGCCGCGGGCTTGGCGGGGGCCGGATAGGCCGGGTTCCCGGCCGGAACGTTACCCGTGTTCGAGGAGGACGTCCCATTGCCGGCGCCGGTGACCGAACCCGTCACCTCGCCCCGGGAGGCATCCTGGCTCTTGGACGCGTAATCCTTCGGCGAATTGGCACCCTGCCAGGTCATCAAGCCCGTGATGGCGATGGCCAAGAGGAAGAGGCTTCCGAGCAGCACGTATAGAACCGGCTTGCCTCTCTTGCCCTGACGTGCGTCCTGGCCTTCAAGTCGTTCTGCCATGGGTTACCTTTCGAAGCTCGGCCAGGGGCGGCCGTGATGTTCAATTCGAGACGCTGACGTCTCATCTGGTGAATTGAACGCGACGGCCGAGCCCCCTGTTCCGAGTCGATCGGCTTTGGTGGCGACATCTCACGGAAATGCCGCAAGACGACCCGCGGGGGACCGCCGGTTCAGCGCCCGGTCGTCAGCATGATCTTTCCGAGATGCGCGCTCGATTCCATCAGCGCATGAGCCTCGGACGCTTTGTCCAAGGGGAAGGTGGCGTGGATGATCGGCTTCATCCGGCCGTCGGCGAGGAGGGGCCAGATGTCCCGGCGCAGGCCCTCGGCGATGGCCGCCTTCTCCGCCTTGGGGCGTGCCCGCAGGGTCGCTCCGGTGAAGGTCAGGCGTTTCATCATGATCGGCGTCATGCTGAAGCTCTCGACCTTGTAGCCCTGCATGAAGGCGATCTGGACGAGGCGTCCCTCGATCGCCAGGGAGGCGAGATTACGGGCGAGGTAGGGGGCGCCCACCATGTCGAGGATGACGTCGACACCCTTGCCCTCGGTGAGACGCTTGATCTCCTCCGCGAAATCCGCGTCCCGGTAGTTGATCGCCACGTCGGCGCCGAGTTCCTCGCAGAACGCGCATTTCTCGGCCGAACCGGCGGTGGCGAAGACCCGCGCGCCGTGGAGCTTGGCCATCTGGATCGCCGTCGAGCCGATTCCGCTCGATCCGCCATGGACGAGGAAGCTTTCTCCGGGCTTGAGGCGTCCGCGCTCGATGACGTTGCTGTAGACGGTGAAATAGGTCTCCGGCAGGCCGGCCGCCTCGATCAGCGAGAGCGGGGCCGGGCGCGGCAGGCATTGCCCGGTCTCTGCCACGGCGAATTCCGCATAGCCGCCGCTGATCGTCAGGGCGCAGACTTCATCGCCGATGGCGAACCCCTCCGCCCCCTCACCGAGGGCCGCGATCCGTCCCGCAACTTCGAGGCCCGGGATTTCGGTAGCTCCCTTCGGCGGCGGATACTTGCCCTCGCGCTGCTGGATATCGGGCCGGTTCACGCCGGCCGACACCACTTCGATGAGCACCTGGCCAGGGGCGGGCTGGGGCAGCGGTACCGTCTCGAGGGTCAGGACATCCGGCCCACCTGCTTCCGCGAACCGGATCTGGCGCATGGTCTCGGGCAGGTCTGGGCTTGACGTCATCGCATCACATCTCCGGTTGGCGTGACCCGTCATGTGCGGCCGGAGGGCGGGTTGGCAAGGGAGGAGTTGATCGGTGAGGCGTCACTCAGCGTGTGCCGTACATCCGATCGCCGGCATCCCCGAGGCCGGGCACGATGTAGCCGTGGTCGTTGAGGTGACTGTCGATGGAGGCGGTCCAGACCGGCACGTCGGGATGCGTCGCCTGGAGTTTGGCGACGCCTTCCGGTGCGGCGAGAAGGCAGACGAAGCGCAGGTCGCGCGCTCCGCGCTGCTTCAGGAGGTCGATGGCAGCAATGGCGGAATTGGCCGTGGCCAGCATCGGGTCGAGGACGAGGACGGTGCGGTCGACGAGGTCGGAGGGCGCCTTGAAGTAATACTCGACCGCTTCCAGCGTCTCGGGGTCGCGATAGAGCCCGACATGGGCCACACGTGCCGAGGGCACCAGCGACAGCATGCCATCGAGGAAGCCGACGCCGGCGCGCAGGATCGGCGCCAGGACCAGCTTCTTGCCGGCGATCTGCGGTGCCTCCATCGCTTGTATCGGCGTCTCGATCGTCACCCGCTCGAGGGGAAGGTCGCGGGTGACCTCATAGGCGAGGAGCATTCCGATCTCGTTGAGGATTTGGCGGAAGCCCTTGGTGGACCGTTCCTTCTGACGGAGCAGGGTCAGCTTGTGCTGGACCAGGGGATGGTCGACCACCGTGACCGCCGCACGGCCCTCCGCGCCGAGACTGCCCGTATTGCCCATTGCCTTCCCTCCCCCGAGACCGGTCCGTCACGCCACGACCGGCACGGAACCGCCCCCATGCAGTTGCCGGACTAACGCCCTTATGGCCCCCCGGCGGATGAAAATCCGATAAAGACGCGTGACTTTAACGGGGGCGTGCAGGCGTCCCGGTCGTCGGCACGAAACAAATGGGGCTGTCCGGATCCTCGGTGAAACTTATCCGAAACGGCACGCCCATGAGCAAGTCTGCCCGGAACGATAGAATCCGCTACCGCGCCACATTCCTCACTTCGCTTGGGACATCCCTCGTCATGGTGGTGGGCATCTTCCTGTCGGAGATGCGGCTCTACGAGGGATATGACCACCGCCTGCCACGCTCCGAGACGTGGCGTGTCTCGCTGCGACTCCTCCGGACGGAACCCGGGGCCGTCAGCGTGACTACGCCGAACCTCGGCTTCATGCCTGCATTTCATCGCCTTGCCCCACCCGAAGAACCTTCAGGATTGGTCGATCTGCCGGACGAACGAAAAAGGGCTCCCGGCATCGTTGCCGGAAGCCCTCCGTGACCCCGGATGGGGGATCGGTCAGACGCTCTGCGTCGGACCCGTGTTGCCGCGCTTGGCCATGAACGCATCGAACTGCTCGCGGTCCTTGGCACGCTTCAGTTCTTCCACGAACTCGGCGAAGGCCTTGCTCTCTTCCTGCAGCGCCTTGCGCTGGGCGTCGAGGCGGTCGAGCTCCGATCGGCGGTAATCGTCGAAGGCGAGGTTGCCGGTGCCGCGCAGGTCAGCGGCCTCGAAGGCCTGGGCGAAGCGCGACTTGCGCATGCCCGCCTGCCAATCGGCCCCACGACCGACCATACCGCGCAGTTCGGACAGGGCCGGATAACCCGCCACCTTCCAGGCGATGTAGGCGGCCGCCAGCGGCCACCAATAGATGAACGCGACGACGACGGCGCCGATCTCGAACGAGCGGCGGGGAAACGGGCCGCTGCGGCAGGCTTTGCCGGTGGCCCAGGGAGAGGTCGAGGAAAAGCTCACGGCTCACAGCTCCAATGTTAATGTGAACCACATTTACTTGCTGATGCGACGTGGGGGTTTCAAGGGCCGTTTGTTCATGACCGTCAGGCCGAAGGTCGTGGGCGTCCGGCGCCATGGACGAGGGCGAGCACGCCCGCACGGAGCAGTTCGTACTTGTCGGGCATTCCCGGCCCCTTCGGGAGATGGGCCGATGCCGAGAGCGTGGCCAGCCCATGCGACAGCGCCCAGACTTCCAGGGCGACGAACCGCGGCTCGACCCCGCCGAATCCATCGGGAAAGGTGGATTTCAGCGCTTCGAGCAGAAGATCGAAGGGGCTCGGCCTCGGCGGAACGTCGGACGCCGCCATCGGGGCGCCCCGCGTCTCGAAGATCGCGGCATAATAGCCGGGTTCCTCTTCGGCGAAGGCGAGATAGGCCTCCCCCATCCGGGTGAAGCGCTCGAGAGGCGTCCCGCGCGAGGTCAGGGCGCGGGCAAGCCGCTCGGCGAGATCGGTGAAGCCACGGCCGGCCACCTCTTCCAGCAGAGCTTCGCGTCCCCGGAAATGGCGATAGAGCGCCGCCGGGGTCACACCGACGAGGCGCGCCGCATCCACCAGGGTGAAGCCGCCCACGCCGCGCTCGGCGATGAACCGGCGTGCCGCTTCGATCAGCGCCTCCTTGAGGTTGCCGTGATGGTAGCTGCGCCGGTCTCCCGGTCCTTCTCGCCAGGGTCGCACTGGATTCCATCCTCGGGCGATCGCCGGCCTACGGCTGCGCGTCTGCCGTGACTCCACCGGGATGCGCCCTCCCCTAACACGCCGAGCGCGCTTTTCGACCCTTCTCCGTCAACCGGTGGACAGAGATTTTCGAACGGCGATTGACAGGACCGACCTCATAAAATGTAATAGTATTACATTACATAACGGATGTCCGATGAGTCAGCGTGATCCCCGTCTCCCCGTTACTGTCCTTTCCGGCTTCCTCGGTGCCGGCAAGACGACCCTGCTGAACCATATCCTCAACAACCGCGAGGGACGCCGCGTCGCCGTGATCGTCAACGACATGAGCGAGGTGAATATCGACGCCGCCCTGATCCGCGACGGCGGCGCCAACCTCTCCCGCACCGACGAACGGCTGGTGGAGATGACCAATGGCTGCATCTGCTGCACGCTCCGGGACGACCTCCTGGCCGAGGTCCGGACGCTCTCGGAGGAGGGACGGTTCGATTATCTCCTGATCGAAGGCACCGGCATCGCCGAGCCCTTGCCGGTGGCGAGCACCTTCTCGTTCCGCGATGAGGACGGCGCGGCGCTCAATGACGTCGCCCGGCTCGACACCATGGTCACCGTCGTCGATGCGGTGAGCCTCCTGCGCGACTACGGGTCGGCGGCGTTCCTGCGTGACCGGGGTGAGATCGCGGGCGAGGACGATGCCCGGACCCTCGTCGACCTGCTGGTGGAGCAGATCGAGTTCGCCGATGTCGTCGTCATCAACAAGGCCGGTGATGTCGGTGCGGATCACCTCGCCCTGGTCCGCTCGGTGATACGCGGGCTCAACGCCGATGCCCGCATCGTCGAGGCCGCCTATGGCCGCGTCCCCCTCGATCAGGTCCTGCATACGCGCCTGTTCAGCGAGGAGAAGGCGCAGGAACACCCGCTTTGGTTCAAGGAGCTCTACGGCGCCGCGCAGCATGTGCCCGAGACCGAGGAATACGGGATCGGCTCGTTCGTCTACCGGGCCCGTCGTCCCTTCGCGCCCGCGGCTTTCGACGCCTTCACCAAGGCGACATGGCCGGGCCTGATCCGCGCGAAGGGGCATTTCTGGCTGGCGACGCGGCCGGACTGGGTCGGCGAATTCTCCCTCGCCGGTTCCATCGCGCGGGTGTCGCCGATGGGGGCGTGGTGGGCCTGCGTGCCGAAGGCCCGCTGGCCGGAGGATGCGGAATGGCGCATCCATCTGTCCCGGAACTGGAGCGAAGCCTGGGGCGACCGGCGCCAGGAACTGGTCTTCATCGGCACGGACCTTGATCGCGCGGCGATCACCGCCGCACTCGACGCTTGCCTGATCGGTTCCGAGGATGTGACGCGGTTCGATCCGGCGCCCTACCGCTCCCTGCCCGATCCGTTTCCCGCCTGGCAGCGTGCCGCCGCCTGATGGCGTTCTTTTCCCTGAAGGATGCCCGCGCCCGCTCGGCCGCGCGTTCGGCCGATGCGGCCAGGCTCAAGGGCGAGCTTCGCCTCGGCATGCGTCTTGGCGAGGATGACGTCCTCGCCGTCAACGAGATCGCCTGCGCCGAGCCTGGCTGTGCCGATCGCGAGACCATCGTTCTGGTGATGCGGGCGGGCGAGCCGACGCGAGCCTTGCGGATCGCGCGCGGGATGGATGCGATCGAGGCCGACGATATCGACCGGCTGGGGGCGGAGGAGGATTCCCTGAGGCGGGAGGGCGCGACGTCGCCTACAGCTTGAAGATCGAGGTGGCCCGGTCCATCGCGGTCATCTTGCCCGATTTCGCCGTCTCCAGCCGCTCGATCTCGGCCCGCAGCAGGGCAATCCGCGCGGCGATCTCGTCGAGGGAGAGAGTGTCGAGGCTCTCGCCGATCGTATGGGAGACCGGTCGCCTGGGCCGGTCGGTGTCGTCGTCGCGCATGGCGTATTCCCCTGTCGTCCGATGCTCGCCTAACGGTCCCACCGCGAGACGGAGCGAACGTGCTGCTGAGTGCCGGCATATTGCTTGAGGAAGGTCGTCGTCTCCGACAGTTCCGGCGCCTTCGAGCGGAAGGTGACCGAGAGGGCGAGCAGCGTGTCGGCGTGATCGAGGCCGGGATAGATCCGCTCCTGCACCGGAACGCGTACCGCGCGTAGCCGCGCCGCGAGGCTCTGCGTGTTGCTCGGGCGGACAATGGTGTCGTTGTCGCCCGTGGCGAGGAAGGCGGGCGGCGAATGAGGGCCGGCGAAGGTGATCGGCTGCGTCTCCGCCGGATCCGGGGCCTGTCCGAAGACGTCCCGCGACGTATCTTGGTCGAAAGGATGGAAGTCATACGGTCCGGACAGACCGGCGACGGCCCGGATCACCTTCGGGTCGACGCCGGCCTTGCGCAGGTAACGCGGATCGAGCCCGAGCATCAGGGCATTGTAGGCCCCGGCCGAGTGGCCGGCGAGCACGATGCGGCGCGGGTCGCCACCATATTCGGAAATGTTGTCGCGGACCCAGGCGACGGCGGCGGCGCCGTCATTGAGGAAGTCGGGGAACCGCACCTCCGGGTAGACCCGGTAATCGGGAATGACGGTGACGAAACCCTGTGCCGCCAGGGCCTGACCCACGAACTCATAATCGTCCTTTGTGCCGGATTTCCACGAGCCGCCATAGAAGAAGACCAGGACTGGCGCATCCGCCGCGCCGCCGGCGGGCGTGAACACATCGAGACGCTGGCGCGGATGGGTGCCGAAGGCGGCGCTCTTCTGGGCGAGCCGTCCGCCCTGGTCGCGTGGGCCGATGGCATCGAAGAGGGCGAGGGGCGAACAGGCCGTGACCCCGAAGGCGGCCAGGGCGAGGCAGGCGAGAGTGGCGAAGGCGGCGAAAGCGCGGGTCATGCATCTCTCAAACGGGGAACGAGAACCCGAATGACACGCGCCGCACGGCGGATTCATGACCGGAAGAAGGGTTTTTCGGATTCAGGTGCGCAGCACGATGCAGGCGCCCCCGACCTTGCGGATACGGCCGCACAGGATGTCACCCGCCGCCCGGCTTTCGGCCGGAATGCGGATCCGGTAGAAGGCGCGCGTGCCGCGGTTTCGCAGGCGCGTCCCGATGATCATCGGCCGGACCTCGCCGATCACGCCGGCATAGAGTTTCCGGGTGCGGGCGAAGCTCTGGAGGGCGAGGGACTTCGAGAAATTGCCCGCAAGCTGAATACCCCAGGGGGCGGCAGGCCCCTCGTTGCCGCCGAGGGCGAAGCGATCGCCGCGTGAGGGGATCCGCAACGCGGCGGTGACCTGGAGGCAGGTTTTCGGCGCTTCCGCCTTGGGGGCTTCGGTCTCTCCCTCCGCTCCGTCGACGGCGGCGCCTCCGCGCCAATCCTCCGCGGGCGCGCCCGTGATCGCCATCACATAGGCACGCGTCTCGGCGGGCAGGCCGCCCGTTCCGGCGAGCCAGCCCGAGACCCGGCCGGCGCCGCCGTTATAGGCAGCCGCCGCAAGGCCGAGATTGCCGAACTGGCGGTTGAGATCGGCCAGAAGATGCGCAGCGTGAGGAATGGCCTGTTCCGGGTCGAACGGGTCGGTCAGTCCGCGCTCCCGTGCCGTGCCCGGCATGAATTGCGCAACACCCTGCGCGCCTACAGGGCTCACGGCCGTGACGCGAAAACTGCTTTCCCGCCAGATCAGCCGCGTCAGGAACGGCACCGGCAGGCCGCGCACCTTCGCGGCATCCTCGATGAGGCGGCAGAGCGCCTGCTCCACGGTTTCCGTGGCCACCTCGGCCGAGGCCGGCGCGGCGGCCAGGAGACAACAGAGGAGGATCAGGCTGCGGAGAGATGTCACGGGGCGTTTGTACTGGGGTCTGGCGGCGGATCAATCACCGTTCGCCGATCCCACGGCGCCGCGCTATAAGAAGCGCGATCCCCGTCTCCGTGGACCCGGTACCATCGCCTCGATGACTGACACGCTGCTCGACGTACAGGACCTATCGGTCGCGTTCCGCTCGCAGGAGCGCGAGACCCTGGCGGTGGACCGCGTGAGCTTCACGCTTTGCAAGGGCGAGACGGTGGCCCTGGTGGGCGAGTCCGGATCGGGCAAGTCGGTGACGGCCCTGTCGATCCTGCGTCTTCTCGACGGCGGCGCCGTCCATCCCGGCGGTCGCATCCTGTTCAAGGGACGGGACATCCTGTCCCTGCCCGAGCCCGAATTGCGCAAGATCCGCGGCGCCGACATCACCATGGTGTTCCAGGAGCCGATGACCTCGCTCAATCCGCTGCACACGATCCAGCGGCAGATCGGCGAAGTTCTGGAGATCCATCGCGGCCTGTCCGGGCGCAAGGCTCGCGCCCGCATCCTCGAACTCCTCGAACTCGTCGGTGTCCGCGATGCCGAACGGCGCATGGGCGCCTATCCGCATGAACTGTCCGGTGGCCAGCGCCAGCGCGTCATGATCGCCATGGCGCTCGCCTGCGAACCGGATCTGCTGGTGGCTGACGAACCGACGACCGCCCTCGACGTCACCGTCCAGGCGCAGATCCTCACCCTGCTCGCCGACCTTCAGAAGCGCCTCGGCATGTCGATGCTGTTCATCACCCACGATCTCGGCATCGTGCAGCGCATCGCCTCGCGGGTCTGCGTGATGCTCGCCGGCCGCATCGTCGAAGCCGGCCCGGTGGCGGACATCTTCGCCCGCCCGAAACACGAGTATACTCAGCGCCTGCTCGCCTCCGAGCCGAAGGGTCGCGCGAACCCAGTGGCGGACGATGCCCCGCGCCTGCTGGAAGCCGGTCCGCTCAAAGTATGGTTCCCGGTCCGCGAAGGGCTCCTCCGCCGCACGACCTTCCACGTGAAGGCGGTGGACGGCGTGTCCCTCGCCGTCCGCGAGGGAGAGACGATCGGGATCGTCGGGGAATCCGGTTCGGGCAAGACCACTCTGGGCCTCGCGCTCCTGCGCCTCACCGGTTGCGAGGGGCCGATCGTCTTCCTCGGCCAGTCCATTGCCGGGCTCGGGCCTGGGGCGATGCGGCCCTTCCGCCGCGACATGCAGGTCGTCTTTCAGGATCCCTACGGTTCGCTCTCGCCGCGCATGACGGTGGCCGACATCGTCGCCGAGGGCCTCGTGGTGCAGGGAGCGGTGAAGTCGCGCACGGAGCGGCGTGCCGTGGTCGCCAAGGCGCTCACCGATGTGGGGCTCGATCCGGCCACCATGGACCGCTACCCGCACGAATTCTCCGGCGGCCAGCGCCAGCGCATCGCCATCGCCCGCGCCATGGTGCTGAAACCCCGCTTCGTCGTCCTCGACGAGCCGACCTCGGCCCTCGACCGGTCGGTACAGGCGCAGATCGTCACCCTGCTCCGCGACCTGCAGAAGGAGCGCAAGCTCGCCTATCTCTTCATCAGCCACGACCTCAAGGTGGTGCGCGCGTTGGCGAACTACGTCCTCGTCATGCAGAACGGCAAGGTGGTGGAGGAAGGGCCGGCGGAGGCGATCTTCGCCCGGCCGCAGACGGACTATACGAAGGCCCTGTTTGCCGCCGCCTTCGATCTAAACAGTGCCACCACCGAAGACGTGGTTCCGGCGTAGGCACGACGAGATCCATGGCGCGCGTCCTCCTCATCGTCCTCGATTCGGTCGGTATCGGCGGAGGGCCGGATGCCGCCCGCTACGGTGACGAGGGCTCGGACACGCTCGGCCACATCGCGGATTCCTGCGCTGCCGGGTCGGGGGACCGCGAGGGCCTAAGAAGCGGGGCGCTCGCGCTGCCAAACCTGACGCGCCTCGGCCTCGGCCTCGCCGCGGCAGGGGCGAGCGGCCGCATCCCACCCGGCCTCGAGCCCATGGGCCCGGTGCGCGGGGCCTACGGCCACGCCATCGAAACCGCGCCCGGCAAGGACACCCCCTCCGGACATTGGGAGATCGCCGGCGCGCCCGTCACCGAGGTATGGGGCTACTTTCCCGACACGGTGCCGGCCTTCCCCGCTGCCCTCACCCGGACACTCATCGAACGGGGCGGACTTCCCGGCCTCCTCGGGAATTGCCACGCCGCCGGCATGTCGATCATCGAGCGTCACGGGGCCGAACATGCCCGGACGGGCAAGCCGATCTGCTACACCTCGGCCGACAGCGTCTTCCAGATCGCCGCGCACGAGGAGACGTTCGGGCTCGACCGCCTCTACGAGCTGTGCCGCGTCGCCCGCGACATCTGCGATTTCTACCGCATCGGTCGGGTCATCGCCCGCCCCTTCGTCGGCTCCGATAAGGCCGGTTTCCGGCGCACCGCGAACCGCAAGGATTTCGCCACGCAGCCGCCGGGCGAGACGCTGCTCGACCGACTGAGCGATCAGGGGCGCTCCGTCGTCAGCGTCGGCAAGATCGGCGACATCTTCGCCCACCGCGCCACAGGCCGCGAGATCAAACCGGCCGGCAACGCCGCCTGCCTCGACGCGGCCCTCGCCGCGTTCCGCACCCTCCCCGACGGCGGCCTCGTCTTCTTGAACCTGGTGGATTTCGACACGGAATACGGCCACCGTCGCGACGTGCCCGGCTACGCCGCCGAGCTGGAGCGCTTCGACGCGCGCGTACCCGAGATCCATGCGGTGCTCGAGGAGGGCGATGTCTGCATCGTCACCGCCGACCATGGCAACGACCCGACGTGGCGAGGGACCGAGCATACCCGTGAGCAGGTGCCCATCCTCGCCTTCGGTCCCGGCGTCGCGGCGCGCGCACTCGGGCGAAGGGAGACCTTCGCGGATATCGGCGCCGCCATCGCCCGCCATCTCGGCGTCGGCGAAGTGAAGCGCGGTACGTCGTGGTGGTGAGACGTTCCCGCTCGATCCGGGCGGGACCGAACCTCACACCTCCCAGCTCTCCTCCACCTCCGGCGGGATCGGTCTCGGACGGCGGTCGCTGCCGATGGCGACGAAGGTGAAGAGACCTTCCGTCACCTTCATGGTGGTCTCGCCCTCGCGCTCTCGGCGCCAGACCTCGACCTGGATGCGAAGCGAGGTGCGGCCGACCTTTACGATCCAGGCATAGATGCTGACCTCATCGCCCACGATGACCGGGCGATGGAAGGTCATGGCATCCACCGAGATCGTGGCGCAGCGGCCCCGCGCCCGCCGCGCGGCCACGTTACCCGCCGCCAGATCCATCTGGCCCATCAGCCAGCCGCCGAAAATGTCCCCGGCCGGATTGGTGTCCGCGGGCATCGCGATGGTTCGCACCACGGGAGAGCCGCGGTCGGTGGGCTGTCGCGTCTCGGAAACATCGGTCGACATGGGGTGGTGCGGTCTCGCGTTATCGCTGGCTGGCCGATGCAGGCTGCACGCCGCCTGTGTCTTCCTGTCACATCCGGCATGCTGAGAACAGGTGAGCCGCTCGTGGAGTCGCAGGGGGCGTCATGGTGTCATTGCTGCACGGACTGCCGCATTCCGGTTTGCGTGGAAGAGGGCGGACGCCTGCGCAGCATCACCGCCCCGCCCACCAGCAGGGCGAGGCAAAGCAGGGCGTAGGGCAAGGCCAACAGCAGCAGAAAGAAGCCGGCGCTCGCCTCGCCACCGCCGGCGCCACCGGGATTCCGGTCGAAGAGCCAGCCCAGGACACCCGTGATCGCCAGGAGGACGATCCCGTTCATCAGGATCGCGCTTCCGACGGCGAGGCAGCCCCAGCCCATGCGTCGTCGCTCATCGGCCACGCGGGCAAGGAGGAGCGTCACGACGATCACCACGGTGGCCTGAAGACCGATGGCGAGGAAGGGCAGCACGTCTACAGCGGGTCCCGGCCAGGTTATGGCGGCATCCCGCATTCCAGGGGCGGGCCGGACCATCATACCGACGAGGGCGCTCAGCGCGGGAAAGATCACCCCGCCGATCGCCCAGCCCATGAACAGGCCGAAGACGCCGCTGATGATCCATCGCCGGGTGTTCGGAGTCATGCCATCGCTTCCTGCCGCTGGGCCAACACGCTTCGCCTGGTCGTCGACGACCGGACGCCTGTCGCACGCCGTCTCCTCGATCATGCCGATCCTCGAACCCCTACCACGGTGGTTCGCGACCTCGCAGGCCAAGCTTGCGGCGAACGAGGCCCGGAATGGCGGAAGACCGTCAGTCCGGTAGGGCGAACACCACGAGTGCATCTCCGGTGCCGAAGCCCGAGCCCTTGGTGAAGGAGGCTCCGCCGGCCGCCACGGCCACGTATTGCCGGCCATCCAGGGAATAGGTGATCGGCGGCCCGCCGATCCCGGCACCGCACTGGAACCGCCACAGCATCGACCCGGTCGCCGCGTCATGGGCATCGAGATGGCCGTCCTCTTCGCCGGAGAAGACCAGACCGCCCGCGGTGGCGAGGGTGCCGCCGGAGAGGCGGCTTCCCGCCTTCACCGACCATTTGATCGCCCCATCCTTCGCGAGGTCGACGGCCGTGAGCGTGCTGAAGGAGGGCTCTCCCTTCGCCTCGCTGGTCTCGGTGAAACGGATTTGCGGCCTGTCGCCGGCGGCCGGGACGGTCCTCACCGTGTAGGTCGTCGCCCCGTGCCGGACCTGGGCGTAGGCCATGCTGGTCGTTGGATCGAAGGCGACGGGATGCCAGGAGATCGCCCCGAGGGGGCCTGGGCTGACTACGGTTCCGGTCTCGGTGGGCGGTGCGTAGAGGTTCTTCTGCGTCGTGAGCGGCGCTGACCTGCCGAGGAGGGTCCCCGTCGCCCGGTCGTGGACGTAGAGCCAGCCGGTCTTGCTCGCCTCGGCGACCGCCTTCACCGGCCCTTCCGGTGTCGCGTAATCGAGAAGGAAGGGCGGGCTCGCGACGTCGTAGCCCCATTCGTCGTGCGGGACCTGCTGGTAGTACCAGCGCAGCTTGCCCGTCTTCACGTCCAGGGCGACGAGGCTCATCGTGTAGAGGTTGTCGCCCGGCCGCGAGAGGCCGAAATTCTGCGGCGCAGGATTGCCGGTGCCGACATAGATCAGGCCGAGATCGGCATCGTAGGCGGGGGTCATCCAGAGCGAGCCGCCGCCGACCTTCCAGGCTTCCTTATGCCGGGTTGCGGCCGCCTTCTCGGCGGCGATGTCGCGATTGAGCGGCACCCCGTCGGCGGTTTTCTCCACGAAGCCGCCTTCCCAGCCGTCCTCCTTGGTGACGTACCAGCGCCAGCGCTCCTCACCCGTGGCCGCATCGTAGGCGGCGAGCCAGCCGCGTCGGCCGTAGCCGCCCTCGATCCCGACCACGGCACCGCCGTCGAGGCCGCCCTTCTCGTCCTCCACGTGAAGGCCGTAGCCCGCCCCGGCCACCCCGACGATGACGAGTCCGTCGGCCACGAGGGGCGGCATCTTGAATCCGAGCCGGCTCGATCCCTGGATCGCGCCTGCGCCGAGCTTTCCGGCCAGATCGGAGGCGGTTTCCGACTCGCCCTCCTCCGGGCGGACCGCCTCATGGTCCCACAGGACCTTGCCGGTCTTCGCGTCGAGGGCGATCACCCGCCCGTCCATGGTCGCCTCGAACACCTTGCCGCCGGAGACCGCAACGCCGCGATTGGACGGCGGCCCGAAGATCTTCTCCGTCCGCGCCTTGTGGGTGTAGGTCCACAGGACGCGACCCGTCCGGGCGTCGAGGGCGGCGACGTGGTTCTGTGTGGTTGAGACGTACATCGCCCCGTCGACCACAACGGGCTCGGCCTGGAAGTAGCCGGTTATCCCGGTCTGGAAGATCCAGGCCGGGCGCAGCTTGGCGACGTTGGTCCGGTCGACCGTCACGAGCGGCGAGAAATGCCGGTTGGTATGGTCGCGGCCGAACATCGGCCATTCCTCGGCGTGGACACTCGGCGAGAGCGTCACCGCGCCGGCGAGCAGGGACAGGAACAGGGACAGGGACGAGACGCGCGCGATCGAGAGCCGAGATGCCATGCCACTTCGCCCCTGGTGAGTCATAAAAGCTCGGCTCAATCGATGACGAGCCGGGCGAGCCGCTCGGCGGCCTCGAGCTGAAACGGGGTATCCGCCGCATTCATGGAGCGGGCGAGATCGGCCGCGCTTTGCCCGTTCCCATCGCGCTTGGCCGGGTCGGCGCCCCGCGCCAGCAGTACGTCCACCATTTCGGTGCGGTTGAACATGGCGGCCGTCATCAGCGCCGTGCGCGTGCCGGTTCCGGTGCCGTCGACATCGGCGCCCCTCTCCAGAAGCAGTTCGACGATGGCCATGTCGCCCTTGAAGGCGGCACCGGCGAGAGGCGTCTGCCCCCTGTCGTTGGAGAGTTCGGGGTCGCCGCCGTTGTCTAGGATGAGGCGCGTGGTCTCGACCTGTCCATTATAGGCGGCCAGCATCAGGAGGCTGTCACCCTTGTCGTTGAGGAGGTTCGCCGGAAGCCCCTGCGCGAAGAGCTCGGCGAGTTCGTCCACATGTCCCACCCGTGCATACTGGAAGACCCGGCCGGCGAAGGCCAGGGTCTCCGAGTCGAGTTCGGGAAGCGCGGGGTTGGGCGAGGCCGGCGTTTCAGGTTGCATCGTCATCGTCTGTCTCACGGGATGACTTTATCGGCCCGCAGCCGGCCGAACAGGTCGAGGAAGCTATCATCGCTGGGCTGATAGTCGAGGAAGCCGAGGCGTCGGCTGCGCGCCATGTCGGTGACCACCTCGATCGGCCGGCCGAGATCCGCATCGGTGTGCCATGCGGAGGCGAGACGGTCGAGATCGGACTCGACCAACCCGTGGCGTTTCGCCAGATCCGCCCAGACCGGGCCGTCCTCGGCCATCTGCTCCTCGAGGGGCGTCGGCGCGCCGGGATAGGGAGCCGGCTCCAGGCCGAACCAATCCGCGATGCGGCCCCACATCCACGACCAGCGGAAGACGTCGCCATTCACCACGTTGAATGCCGTGTTCGCCGCGGCGGGATCGGTGGAGGCCCAGGCGAGATGCCGGGCGAGCAGCCTCGCATCCGTGACGTCGGTCAGTCCGTTCCATTGCTGGGGCGAACCCGGGAACAGGAACGGGCGCCCGGTCTCGCGGCACAGGGACGCGTAGACGGCCAGCGTCACACCCATGTTCATGGCGTTGCCCAGGGCATAACCGACGATCGTGTGCGGACGGTGCACGCTCCAGCTGAACCCCTGGCGCTCGGCCCCAGCGAACACCTCATCCTCCTGCACATAGTAGAAATTCTCCACCGGCAGTCGTTCTTGGTCCTCGCGGAACGGCGTCTGCGGCAGGGTGCCCTTTCCGTAGGCTTCGAACGGCCCGAGATAGTGTTTGAGCCCGGTCACCAGCGCCACGTGGCGCAGCGGAGCGGATCGAAGGGCATCGAGCAGGTTGCGGACCATGGTGCCGTTGACGCGGCAATTCTCGGCTTCGGTCGCCTGCCGCATCCAGGTGGTGATGAACACATGCGTCGGCGCGAGATCCGACAAAGCCTCCCGCAAGGAGGCCGGATCGGTCAAATCCGCGGTCACCGGGGTGACGCCCTCGATGGCGACGGGCCGGCGCGCCAGACCCAGGACGTTCCAGCCCTCCCCCACGAGGTGGCGGGCGAGATTGTTGCCGACGATACCGCTCGCACCGGCGATGAGCGCCGTACCCTTGAAACTGTCCGACATGCCGTCTCCGATAGCGGTGCATCCCCCGCGGCCTATGTGACGGATCGATCGGCCGGGACGGGTATGCGTCTATCCGAACGCGGGAGGCCGGATGTCGATCCAGCGCGGGTCCGTGTCAGGCGATGGGGGTCAGTTCGCCGGTCTCGCTGATCTCGTCGGTATGCACATCGAAGCTCGCGAGCAGGGCCGTGCTGAAGCTCGTGGAGATGGCGACATCGGTGGCGTCGCGGCCGCGTGCGATGAGGATGCGCCCGATGCGGCGCTTGTTGTTGCGGGCGTCGAAGGTGAACCAGCGCCCGTCCAGATAGACTTCGAGCCAGGCCGAGAAGTCTCCCGGGGGCACCACCGGCACGCCGATGTCCCCGAGATAGCCGGTGCAGTAGCGGGCCGGGATGTTCATGCAGCGGCAGAAGGCGACGGCGAGGTGGGTGAAGTCGCGGCAGACGCCGATCTTCTGGGTATAGGCTTCGTAGGCGGTGCGGGTGGCGTCGGCCTGCTGGTAATCGAACTTGATGTGCTGATGGACGAAATCGTGGATCGCCTGCACCCGTTTCCAGCCCTCGGGCGTCGTGCCGAAGAGGCCCCAGGCGATGTTCGAGAGCTTGTCCGTCTCGCAGTAGCGGCTACCGAGCAGGAACGGCATCACATCGTCCGGCAGGTCCTGCACCGCGTGCTGCTTCGCCTCTGGGACGACTTCGTCCAATTCCCCCGAATCCTCGATGGTGAAATCGGCCGAGACCGTGATCCGCCCTCCCGGCGCGAGGATGCGGGTACAAACGTTGCCGAACGGGTCGAGATAGCTGTGAGCGTCCACCGGCGGGTCGATCGTCATCGTCTCCGGCGTCAGCAGGTCATCCGCGCGCGAGGGGTGGACGTTGAGCATCAAGGTGATCGGCGTCGGGCCGAACGTGTCGTAGCCGATCGTGTAGCCGGTCCGGATTTTCATAAGGTCGCTCGCATCAGGCAATAGGACAGGTGGAATCGCTACTGGTCTCCACCCGCCGCCGACCCGCTCCCGTGCCCTTCGGCCTTGCTCGAGCGAGGGGCGTCGAGGCGGCGGCGGTCTGATGCCGTCATGCACGCCTCAGCCGCCCTCACCGAGGACGGCACCGTCTGACTCAGCAGGTAGCACACCGGAAGGTTGCCGCCTAACGGTTTGCCGCTCCTCAGGAATGCTCCACGGCCGAGCGGAGATCGGCGAGGTCGAGGCGGCGCGTGAACATGGCGAGACCGCCCTCCGCATCGCGCGGCCATTCCTCCTCCGGCCGGTCCCGATAGAGTTCGACTCCGTTCATGTCCGGATCCCGCAGGTAGAGCGCCTCGCTCACACCGTGGTCGCTGGCCCCGTCGAGGGCGATGCCGGCCCCGTCGAGGCGGCGCAGGGCATCGGCCAGGCTCGCTCGCGTCGGATAGAGCACGGCGAGGTGGAACAGGCCGGTCGTGCCAGGGGCCGGCGGGCCGCCGCCTTCGCTCTCCCAGGTATTGAGCCCGATATGGTGGTGGTAGTCACCGGCGGCGATGAAGGCGGCCTGGGTTCCGTAGCGGGCCTTCAGGGAGAAACCGAGCACCCCGCAATAGAAGGCCAGAGCCCGGTCCAAGCTCGCGACCTTGAGATGGACATGGCCGATCCGCGCCTGCGGATGAATCGGGTTCGATGAGTTCGTCATGATGGGTCTCGCTCCTGATCGTCGCGAAGCGATGGGCCGCCCTTTCCCCTTTCGTTCCGCGGGGCCATATTCCACCCATGCCTCCTGCGAACAAACCCCGCGTCTCCTCGGCGAAGGCTTCGAAGCCCGAGCTGAAACCGCTCGACGAGCATCTTGCGGCCCTGCTGAGCCCGGCGCTCAACCGCAACCGGCTGCCCGCCGTCGAGAATCCTGCGCCGCCGCTTGCGCCGAAGAAGCCCGGCCGGCCGAAGAAGGCCGCGTCGCCGCCCGCCGGCTTCAGCGAGGCGCCGCAGGCCGGGTTCACCCTGGGTGACGCCGCCGAGGTCGACCCGCGCCTTGCCCAGGCGTTAGGGATCACGCCGCCGGAAGACGGTCCTGCGCCCGCGGCGCTGGCGAACGAGGACGAAGGCTCGCTCGCCAGCGATGGCGTGTCCGCTACGGTGGATGCCCTGTCGCGCCTTCTCACCGAGGGCAACCCGCTGTTCCGGGACGGCAAGACCTGGGCGCCGCACCGCCCGGAGCGGCCGAAGAAATCCGAAGGAGGCTATGCCTTCACCTTGAAATCCGAGTTCGAACCGGCGGGCGACCAGCCCCGCGCCATCGCCGAACTGGTGGAGGGCGTGAACAAGGCCGAGCGCGATCAGGTGCTCCTCGGCGTCACCGGGTCCGGCAAGACCTTCACCATGGCCAAGATCATCGAGGCGACGCAGCGACCCGCTCTGATCCTGGCACCGAACAAGACCCTGGCAGCCCAGCTCTACGGCGAGTTCAAGAGCTTCTTCCCCGACAACGCGGTGGAGTATTTCGTCTCCTACTACGATTACTACCAGCCCGAGGCCTATGTGCCGCGCTCGGACACCTTCATCGAGAAGGAATCCTCGATCAACGAGCAGATCGACCGGATGCGCCACTCGGCGACCCGCGCTTTGCTGGAGCGCGACGACGTCATCATTGTCGCCTCGGTCTCCTGCATCTACGGCATCGGCTCGGTGGAGACCTATACCGCCATGTCGTTCACGGTGTCGCTGAACGAGCGGATCGAGCAGCGCCAACTGGTCGCCGACCTCGTGGCGCTCCAGTACAAGCGCATCCAGTCCGATTTCGCCCGCGGCACCTTCCGGGTGCGGGGCGACGTGATCGAACTCTGGCCGGCCCACTTGGAGGACCGCGGCTGGCGCATCGGCCTGTTCGGCGACGAGATCGAGTCGATCACCGAGTTCGATCCGCTCACGGGCAAGAAGATCAACGACCTCAAGTTCGTGAAGGTCTACGCCAATTCACACTACGTCACGCCTCGCCCGACCCTCCAGCAGGCCATCAAGGGCATCAAGACCGAACTCAAACTGCGCGTAGACGAGTTGACCAAGATGGGCCGTCTCATCGAGGCGCAGCGCATCGAGCAGCGCTGCACCTTCGACATCGAGATGATCGAGGCGACCGGCGCCTGCAACGGCATCGAGAATTATTCGCGCTATCTCACCGGCCGCAAGCCCGGCGAGCCGCCGCCGACCCTGTTCGAGTACCTGCCCGACAACGCCATCGTCTTCACCGACGAGAGCCACGTGACGGTTCCGCAGATCGGCGGCATGTACAAAGGCGACTTTCGCCGCAAGGCGACGCTGGCCGAATACGGCTTCCGCCTCCCCTCCTGCCTCGACAACCGCCCGCTGCGGTTCGAAGAATGGGACGCCATGCGACCGCAATCGGTCCACGTCTCGGCGACGCCGGCGAAATGGGAGATGGAGCAGACCGGCGGCGTCTTCGCCGAGCAGGTCATCCGCCCCACCGGCCTCGTCGACCCGGTGATCGAGATCCGCCCGGCCCGTTCTCAGGTGGACGACCTGCTGGGCGAAGTCCGCGAAGTGGCGCAGGCCGGATACCGCACCCTCGTGACGACGCTCACCAAGCGGATGGCCGAGGACCTCACGGAATACCTGCACGAGAACTCGGTCCGCGTGCGCTACATGCACTCGGACATCGATACCCTAGAGCGGATCGAGATCATCCGCGACCTGCGGCTCGGCGCCTTCGACGTGCTCATCGGCATCAACCTGCTGCGCGAGGGCCTCGACATCCCTGAATGCGCCCTCGTGGCCATTCTCGACGCCGACAAGGAAGGCTTCCTGCGCTCGGAGACGTCGCTGATCCAGACCATCGGTCGCGCGGCGCGTAACGCCGACGCGCGCTGCATCCTCTATGCGGACAACATCACCGGCTCCATGGAGCGGGCCATGGCGGAGACCGAACGCCGCCGGCAGAAGCAACTCGCCTACAACGAGGAGCACGGGATCACGCCGCAAAGCGTGAAGCGCGGAATCTCCGACATCCTCAGCAGCGTCTTCGAGGGCGACCACGTCAAGGTCGATACCGGGCTCGCGAAGGACGCCGTCACCATCGGCCACAACTTCAAGGCGGTCATCGCGGATCTCGAGAAGCGCATGCGGACAGCCGCCGCTGATCTCGACTTCGAGGAGGCGGCGCGCCTGCGCGACGAACTCAAACGCCTGCAGGCGACCGAACTTCTCCTCGCCGACGATCCGATGGCTCGGCAGGGTGACGTCGAGCGCGATGCCGGCAAGTACGGCGCGAAGCGGAGCCGTATCTCGAAGCCGAGTCTCGACAATATGGGCCCGGGCACCGACCGGGAATTGCCCGTGGGTGGCGAGGCGCCGGTCTGGGCCGAGCGGCCGAAGCCGCGCTCCACGCAGGGGCTCGGTGGCCAGAAGCCGAAATACAAGGGCGGCGGCGGGCGCAAGCGCGACTGAAACCGGTATCGGCACCGGAACCCCCGGCATAGGCTCGGGCTTGGTGAGGCATGCGATGGCGCCCATCACCGGACGCCTTCTCGTCTCGAACCGACGGAGCACTCTATGCGCAAGGAACCTCTTATCCGGGCCAGCCTGCTCCTTGCTGCCGGCATTCTCGTGGCGCAGACCTTGCCGGCCCAGGCAATCTCCGATCGTCGCGACCAGCCCACGCCGGCCGACGTGCCTTCGGAAACCCGATCGGGCGACACCTCCGGCTCGCGGCCGGTCGGGGATGTGAAGCCGCCGAGCGCCATTCGGCCATCGACGGCCGTGACGGAAGACGACGGCAAGAAGAGCCGCACCAATCCCCTCGACCATCTGCCCGCGCGCGACCGCGCCGGAACCGGTGGACGCCGGGAATAGACTTCGCCGTTGGGGCTGGGTGCACGGGAGGAACGACCATGGGATTGCTCGATCAGGTCATCGGCGGTGTGCTCGGCAACGTCCTCGGCGGCGGCCGGGGCGGCGATCACCAGCAAGGTGGCGGGTCCGGTGGCGGGGCGCTTGGAGGCTCCCTTTCGCCCATCGTCCAGGCCCTATTGATGCTGCTCCTGCAGAAGGGCGGCGGCGGCTTGGGCGAAATCCTCGGTGGTGGCCGGGGAACTCCCGACGAGAGCGAGCAAGGCCGGCGCGGGCCACCCGAACCCTATGATGACGGCGATCAGGGCGGCTTCAACCAAGACCGCGACCGGGGCGGGTATGGCGGCGGATCGCGCGGGTCGTCGCCCGAAGGCGATTTCAGCGATCTGTCGGGGATGCTCGACGGACCCGACGGCCAGGCCTCCGAGGATCGCGGCCCGCGTGCCGAGGGTCATTCCTCCGGCGCGGGACCCTACGGCCGCGTCGACCAAGAGCAGGACGCCGATCTTGGTGGCCTCGACGGGTTGATCGACCGGCTGCAGCGCGGCGGCCTCGGCGACGCCCTCGGTTCTTGGATCGGACACGGCCAGAACCAAGCGGTGGAGCCCAATCGCCTCGCCGACGCCCTCGGCTCGGCCACGGTGAACACGCTGCAGAGCCGCACCGGGCTCTCCCGCGACGACCTGTTGTCACAACTCGCTCAGGCGCTTCCCGGCGTCATCGACGGGCTCACCCCGCACGGTCGCAAGCCCGAGCCGGAGGAGCGTCGCGGCTGGTAGCGCGGCCTCAGGCCCGGCGGACAGCGGGTTTGCCGGGCTTCGCGGGCTGGCAGGTGGCACAGTAGAAAGTCGAGCGGCCGGATTGCACGATCCGCGCGATGGTGCCGCTGCAGCCCTTCGCGGTGCAGGGCTCGCCGGTACGGTCGTAGACCCGGAACGCATGCTGGAACGAACCCGACCCACCGTCGGTATGGGCGTAGTCGCGCAGGGTGGACCCGCCGGCGGCGACGGCCTCGGTCAACACGTCGCGGATCATGCGTGCCAGCAGCCGTGCCTTCGGCGCCGGCCGCCCATCGTCCTTTGCCAGGATTCTCGCAGGCAATTCGGGATGCAGCCCCGCGCGGTGTAGCGCCTCGCAGACATAGATGTTGCCGAGACCGGCGATCAGCCGCTGGTCCAGGAGCGCGGCCTTCAACGGCGTGATCTTGTTGCGGAAGAGGAGCGCCAGACTCTCCGGGCTCATGGCCTCGCTCAGCGGTTCGATCCCCATCGCGGCGAAATGCTTGCAGCCGGCGAGGTTCAGGGACGGCACGAGGTCCATGAAGCCGAAGCGGCGCGCGTCGTTATAGGTGACGGTGGCGCCGTTCGACATCGCCATCACCACATGGTCGTGCTTGGCATTACCCAGCGCCCCCTCGAGGTAGAAATCCCCTGGCGACACATTGCGCCCGTCCGGCAAGGCCACGTCGAAGCGTCCGCTCATGCCGAGATGCAGGATCAGCGTCTCTCCGGTGTCGAGGCCGGCGGTGAGGTATTTCGCCCGCCGCGCCAGATCGGTCACCGTGGCGCCTTCGAGTCGCTGCGCGAAGCGATCGGGGAAGGGAAACCGCAGGTTCGGCCGGCGCAGGGTCACACGGGAGAATCGCGCGCCCACCATGGCGGGGAAAAGCCCGCGACGGACGGTTTCGACTTCGGGCAGTTCTGGCATGGAGGGGGCGAGGCTCTCGATCGGGGGACGGCGCCTGCATGACGAGGGCCGGCATCCGCCGCCGATCGTCATGGACCTGTCGAACCCGGCACATGGCGATCCTTGTCGGCTTTCGCTATGACGCTCGCGCAAGAGGATGGTGACATGAGTTCGGCCGAGCGATCGAAGGACGAGACCAGCACGCATTTCGGGTTCGAGCAGGTTGCGCTCGACGAGAAGCAGGGGCGTGTCGACGACGTGTTCCGCTCCGTGGCGAAGCGCTACGACCTGATGAACGACCTGATGTCGGGCGGGCTCCACCGCGCCTGGAAGTCGCATCTGATCTCGATGCTGCGGCCACCGCGCAACCGGCCTTTCCGTCATCTCGACGTCGCCGGCGGCACCGCCGACATCGCCTTCCGCTGCCTGGAGGCGGGTGGTCCCGAGACCCATGTCACGGTGCTCGACATCAACGAGGCGATGCTGCGCGTCGGCGCCGAGCGTGCCGGCCACCGTTATGACGGGCGAATCGATTTCGTCACCGCGAATGCCGAGTCGCTGCCCCTGCCGAACGAGGCGTTCGACGCCTACACCATCGCCTTCGGCATCCGGAACGTTCCCCGGATCGATTTGGCCCTGGCCGAGGCGCGCCGTGTCCTGAAGCCCGGCGGGCGCTTCCTGTGCCTGGAATTTTCTAAGGTCGACCTGCCGGTTCTCGACCGGATCTACGACGCCTATTCGTTCCACGTGATTCCGCGTCTGGGCGCCAGCGTGGCCGGCGACGCGGAATCCTATCGCTACCTCGTGGAATCCATCCGCAAGTTCCCCAGTCCGGGACGCTTTGCCGGCATGATCGAGGAGGCCGGGTTCAAGCACGTGACTCACCGGCCCCTGTCGGGCGGAATCGTCGCGATCCATTCCGGCTGGAAGATCTCGTGACGCCGGATCGGAGCGATCTGCCCGATCTGGTCCCGCACAGCCCCCAGATCCGGACGTGCCGCGACAGCGGCCTCCAGATCGCACGGCGGCCTCGAGAATCCTCCTTCGAGGCCGCCGCTCCGTGTCGGCACCCCAGGGAGAGCTTCAGGGGTGGGACGAGTGCTGGTCCTGCCGTGATCACGCACCTCGAAAGCACCCCATGCTAGGCGCCATCGTCTACCTCATCCGCGGCGCCGGGGTCGGCTTCGTGCTGGCGCGCGAAGGCGGGCTGTCCTTTATCGACCCCACGGAGTTGCCGCCGCACCTGCGCTTCGCCCTGAAGCTCGGCCGGATGCTGGAGCGGCCGGGCCTCGGTTCCGGCGCGGGGCCGCTCCAGCGTGCCCTGACCCGGCTCGGCCCCTCCTACGTCAAGTTCGGCCAGTTCCTGGCGACGCGGCCCGACATCGTCGGCATGAACGCCGCCCTCGATCTGGAGAAGCTGCAGGACCGGGTGCCGCCCTTCCCGCAGGAGCAGGCGATCCGCGTGGTCGAGGCGGCGTTCGGCAAGCCGGTCCGCGAACTGTTCCTGTCCTTCAGCGAGCCCGTCGCCGCCGCGTCCATCGCCCAGGTCCACAAGGCCCATATCCTCGACGCGAACGGCCTCGAGCGGGTGCTGGCGGTGAAGATCATGCGCCCGGGCGTCCGCGAGCGTTTCCAGCGCGACCTCCAGGTCATGCGCTTCATGGCCCGCGTGGTCCACGCCCTGTCGCCGAAGGCCGAGCGCCTGCGCCCGCGCGACGTGGTCGAGATCCTTGCCCGCTCGGTGATGATGGAGATGGATTTCCGGCTCGAAGCCGCGGCGATGTCCGAGCTCGCCCAGAACACGAAGGACGACGCCGATTTCCGCGTGCCGAAGCCCGAATGGGAACTGACCGCCCGGGACGTCCTGTCGAGCGAGTGGATCGAGGGCATCCGCCTCAACGACCGCGCCGCCATCGTCGCCGGCGGCCACGACCCCAAGGCGCTCGGACTCGCGGTCATCCAGTCCTTCCTGCGGCAGGCGATCCGCGACGGCTTCTTCCACGCCGACATGCATCCCGGAAACCTGTTCGTCGATGCGAGCGGCACGTTGGTAGCTGTGGATTTCGGCATTATGGGCCGGCTCGGCATCATGGAGCGGCGCTTCCTCGCGGAGATCCTGCTCGGCTTCATCCTGCGCGACTACAAGCGCGTGGCGCAGGTGCATTTCGAGGCGGGCTACGTGCCGGCCCACCATTCGGTGGAGGATTTCGCGCAGGCCATCCGCGCGATCGGCGAGCCGATCCACCAGCGCAGGGCCGACGAGATCTCGATGGCCAAGGTGCTGACCCTGCTCTTCGACATCACCGCCCTCTTCGACATGAGCACGCGCACCGAACTGGTGATGCTGCAGAAGACCATGGTCGTGGTGGAAGGCGTCGCCCGCTCCCTCGATCCGCAGCTCGATATGTGGACCGGGGCGGAGCCGGTGGTCCGCTCCTGGATCGCGCGCAATCTCGGACCGCTCGGGCGAATCGAAGGTATGGGCCGCGCCGCGCTCACCTTGTCGGACGTCGTCACCGACCTGCCCGACCTCGCCCAGCGCCTGCGCCGCATCCTCGTGCGCCTCGACGAGAGCGGAACCGGCGACCGCAAGGCGCTGGAGAGCATCGCCCGCAAGGAGCGCCGCCGGGCGCTCTGGTCCACCGCTGCGCTCTGGGCCATCGCGGCGGGGGCGCTGGTCATGGCGTTCCGGTAGGGCGCTCGTGAACGGGGTGGCGGGCATATCGCGGTTCGTCGCCCCGTGCCGGGCCCCTCCTCAGTGGACGATGACGACGAGCGGGAGTAGCCCTCCATCATGACCCTCCCCCTCCAGAACCGACGCATCCTGCTCGTCATCGGTGGCGGTATCGCCGCCTACAAGTCGCTGGACCTGATCCGCCGCCTCCGCGAGCGCGGGGCGCGGGTGCGCCCGCTGCTCACGGCGGGCGCACAGGAATTCGTGACTCCCCTCGCTGCCGCCGCCCTGGCCGGGGAGCGCGCCCATACCGACCTGTTCGACCGGGCGGAGGAAGCCGATATCGGCCATATCAAGCTGGCGCGCGATGCGGATGCCGTCGTGGTCGCGCCCGCCACCGCGAACCTGATGGCGCGGATGGCGAGCGGCGACGCCTCGGACCTCGCTTCCACGGTACTGCTGGCGACGACCCTGCCGATCCTGATCGCTCCGGCGATGAACGTCCGCATGTGGCAGCACCCGGCGACGCGACGGAACCTCGCGACCTTGACGGCCGACGGCGTCCGGGTGGTCGGACCCAATGACGGCGCCATGGCGGAAGCCGAGTTCGGGCCGGGCCGCCTCGCCGAACCCCTGGAAATCGTTGATGCGGTCGAATCCCTGCTCGGTGACGTCGCCAAAGCGACGTCGGCGACGGGCGGAGGATTTGGCTTCCTTGCTGGTCGGTCCCCGCAGAAGCCCCTCACCGGCCGGCGTGTCCTTGTGACCTCCGGCCCGACGCACGAACCGATCGACCCGGTGCGCTATCTCGCCAACCGCTCGTCGGGGCGGCAGGGCCACGCCATTGCCGCCGCCGCCGCCGAGGCCGGCGCGGAAGTGATACTGATCTCCGGTCCCGTGGCGATCGCCGATCCGAAAGGCGTGACGGTGGTGCGCGTGGAGACAGCGCGGGAGATGCTGGCGGCGGTGGAGGCCGCCCTCCCCGCCGACCTCGCCATCTTCGCCGCGGCGGTGGGTGACTGGCGCCCCGCGCAGGATCACGCGTCCAAGATCAAGAAGGACGGTGCTGCCGTGCCGCCCCTCTCCCTCGTGGAGAATCCGGACATTCTCGCCACCATCGCCAGGCGCAGTGAGGGACGCCCGACCCTGGTGGTCGGCTTTGCCGCCGAAACCGACTCGGTGATCGCCCATGCCCGCGCCAAGATCGCTCGGAAGGGCTGCGACCTGCTCGTCGCCAACGACGTCTCCACGGAGGGCGGCGTCATGGGCGGCACCGCCAACACCATCCACCTGCTCGACCGGGAGGGCGGGCTGGAGACATGGCCGACCCTCGACAAGGACGAGGTCGGGCGGCGGCTTGTGGAGCGCTTCGCCGCACGGCTCGCATCGTGATGCGGATCGATTTCGCCGATGCGACGTTAAGACTTGACGAACCCTTCGCACCGCATCATGTGGGCGCAACCGCCTTTGCCCGGCACCGGCTCGGCTCGGCGGATCACAGGAACTTTCGAACCCAATGCCCAGCGACAGTAGTCGATGGACCGCGCCGACTTCGGCCGACAGCGTGTTGAGCGCCTGATCGTTTGATCGGGCTCACCCGCGATCGGCCCTGACGGCCGGTCGAACGAGGTGAGCCCATGACCTTCCAGACCTTTGCTTTCCGCCGTGCCCGCTCGCGCGCCGCTTCGCCCTCCCGCGACAACAGCGTGGCGTTGATCCTCCTCGTGATGATGACGCTGGTCTTCGCGCCCGTCATCGGCATGCATCTCGTAGCGGCCTTCGCCCCCACGTCGCTTCCCTCGACGCTGATGACGCGCTCGACCGGCACGGCGATACCGCCGGGCTGAGCCAGGCGGTCACGATGCCCCTCCAGGATTGCGGCGGAATGGCTGCCGGATCCATGTACATCAGCTCCCAGACGTGACCGTCGAGGTCCTGGAACGAGCAGCCATACAAGAAGCCGAAATCCATGTTCGGCTTCCAGGGTTTGGCACCGGCCGCCAGCGCCTTGGCCAGGGTATCGTCGACCTCCTGACGTGATGGGCAGGAGAGACAGGTCAGCACTTCCGTGGCCTTCGTGGTGTCGCAGATGTCGCCGGTGATGAAGTCTCGAAAGCGTGCTTCCGTCAGCAGCATCACAAAGATGCTGTCCGACACCACCATGCAGGCTGCGTTCTCATCGGCGAAGGCCGGATTGAAGGTGAAGCCGAGGGCGCCGAAGAAGGTCTTCGAAGCCTCGAGATCCTTCACTGGCAGATTGACGAAGATCATCCGCATGTTTGTCGCTCCTTCTCATGGTTCCTGTGGACATGGTGGCGCGCGAACAGGACTCAGTCCGTTTCCTGCTGCTTGGTGGCCAGGGCTGATTCGTCGGCCATGATCTTACGGAAGGAGGGGCGATCCTTCATTCGGGCGACATAAGCCACGATCAAAGGCTCTTCCGGAACGAGTTTGAACGCGGTCATCCAACCGAGCGCGGCACCCCAGAGGATGTCGGCGGCGCTGACTCGCTCGCCCAGAAGATACGGCCCGTTCGACAGGCCCGCGACGATGCTGTCGAGGACCGCGTCGAAGCTGCCATAGGGCGACATGGCCATGGGACCCGGCTCTCTTTCCAAAGCGCGGTCGATTACCGCCGGCTCGAAGCAGGATCCATAGAGGACCATCCAGCGCAGATAGGGGCCGCGCAGCGGGTCGCCGACCGGTGGCGCGAGGCCTTTCTCGGCGAACTCGTCGGCTAGATAGAGATAGATGGCCGGCTGCTCGGTGATGACCGCATCTCCGTGCCGGATGGCGGGGACCTTGCCCAGGGGGTTGATCGCCAGATAGGCGGCCTCGCGATGCTCCCCCGCCCTCATGTTGAGGACATGCAGGCGATGGGGTGCCTGAAGCTCCTCCAGGAGGATTCGGACACCCGAGGAACGGGTATTCGGTGAATGGTAGAGCGTGATCTCGGAGGTCATCGATTCCGTTTCGCGTGCGAATCCTGGAAGGCCACTGTCTCCGTAGCCCGGTCCCGGTCAAACGTCGTCTCATCGAACGGCAAAAAAAGACCGTCGCCGGACGATCGTGTCATTGCCGTGAGGCCCCTCTCGGGGCGCCTCGTTCAACTGTCGAGGCTGCGGACGATCCGTCCGTATCCGGCTGCTATACTTGTCTTCGGAGTTCTGCTTTTGTCCGACCGGGGTCATCCATTGCCGAATCTCGACCACTCGACCGATGGTTCAGCAGCATCCGCGGCACGGACATTCGCATCGGTTGCGTTGACGGAATGCCGGGGCGTGTCTATAGAGCGCGCTTCGCCGACAGGTCGCGCTCAAGCGGCTCGTCGGCTTCGCCATTGCCCGAACAACCTTCGCGCGTAGACCGACACACCAAGCCCGCGGGCTCGTCGGCATCGCCCTACATGAACGAGGATGCCCCATGGCCAACACCGTGTCGGCCAAGAAAATGACCCGCAAGATCGCGAAGCGGACCGCTGTGAACCGCTCGCGCCGCAGCCGTATGCGTACCTTCCTCCGCAAGGTCGAAGAGGCGATTGCCGGCGGCGACCAGACCGTTGCGCTGACCGCCCTGCGGGCAGCCGAGCCCGAGATCATGCGGGCCGCCCAGCACGGCATCGTTCATAAGAACAACGCCTCCCGGAAGGTTTCGCGCCTCGCGGCGCGGGTCAAGGCTCTCGCAGCCTGATCTCTCTTCCTTGGATGACGCGAAAGAAGCCCGGCCTCAGTGCCGGGCTTCTTTCGTTTCAGGCACCATTTTCCACGACACGCTGTCCGCCGCCCGCCGGAATGTCGAGGCGCTGCTCGCGGGCCGACTTCCGCTCAAATCCGAGTCGATGCGTTAACCCTATCTGCGAATCCACCGTGTTGCAGAGTCTAGGGGTGCTGTGTAGATTAATGATCTCTGGCCAAAAACCGGAAAATTTACACTTAATTCAAACCTGCACGAATCGTCCGCAAGATCTAGGGCGTGCCTCGACTCGGTGCGCCGCGGGGAGACTCCATCAGCGCCTCGCAGAGCTTTCCCCATAACTCCCGTTGTTAGGAGAACCGTAGCTAATTGTTGATAGGACGTATTCATCGGCAAAGGCCTGCGGTGGGGGAGTTGACTCCACTGGATCATTATGGGTTCCGCGAATTCCTTGCGGGGCGCGATATCAGTCAAGTGTGCGTACGTTCCGAGCGGCGGCTTACGCCCTCGGTGCGAGGAGAGCGATGATGCATGTCGATGGTAGCGTGGCGGGCAACGCCGAGACCGGCATGGGTGGCGCAAGCGGATCGGACACGGTTGCGGCCTGGGCTCGCGTGAAGCGACGCCTGCGGGCGGAACTGGGCGAGGACGTTTTCGCCAGCTGGTTCGCACGTCTCGAACTCGTCGAGGTGGTGTCCGGGACCGCGCGTCTCAGTGTGCCGACGCGGTTCCTGAAGAGCTGGATCGAATCCCACTATCTCGACCGCGTCCTCGCCACGTTCCGCAGTGAGGTGGAGAGCGTCTCGCTCATCGAGGTGGGCGTGCGCGGAGCCGGTGTCCCCCCCCGCGTCGTTTCGGGCGCGGTGAAGTCCTCCGCTCCCGCCAGCCCTCTCGCCCGTCTCCAGGCCGCCAGCAGCGCGCAGCCGTCAGCCGGCGAGATGAGCTTCCCGGCCGAGGCGGAATTGTCCTCTCAGGCACGCGGAGAGGCCACGGGCGACCTTAACGGCGCCCCCCTCGACAATCGCCTCACCTTCGCAAGCTTCGTCGTCGGCCGCTCCAATGCCCTTGCTCATGCGGCGGCGGAGCGCGTTTCCCGTCACGACGGACAGGGCGCCCTCTACAATCCGCTCTATTTCCATGCCGGTGTCGGGCTCGGAAAGACCCACCTTCTCCATGGCATCGGCCATGCCGCCCGCGAATCCGGCCGCCGTGTGATCTACCTCACTGCCGACCGCTTCATGTATGGCTTCGTCAACGCCTTGAAGACCCAAAGCGCGCTGGCCTTCAAGGAGAAGCTGCGCGCCATCGATCTTCTCATCCTCGACGACGTCCAGTTCATCCAGGGCAAGTCGATCCAGGCCGAGTTCGGACACACCATCAACTCTCTTATCGATGCCGGCCGTCAGGTCGTCGTCGCCTCGGACCGCCCGCCCACCGAACTGGAAGCCCTTGAAGAGCGGGTCCGCTCCCGTCTCGCCGGCGGCCTCGTGGTCGAGATCGGCACGCTGGACGAACAGCTGCGCATGTCGATCCTGTCTGCACGGCTTGCCGCGGTACGGGTGGCGCATCCGAATTTCGAGGTGTCGCCCACCGTCGCGACCTATGTCGCCCGCGCCATTACGGCGAATGGCCGCGATCTCGAAGGTGCCGTGAACCGGCTTCTCGCCCATGCCACGCTCACCGGCACCGCCGTGACCATGGAGACGGCCGAGACCGCGATCCGCGACCTGGTGAAGAACCGGGAGCCCAAGCGCATCAAGATCGAGGACATCCAGAAGCTGGTGGCCTCGCGCTACAACGTCTCGCGGTCCGACATCCTGTCGGAGCGGCGGACCGCAGCCGTGGTGAAGCCGCGCCAGATCGCCATGTACCTCTCGAAGGTGCTGACCCTGCGCTCGTTGCCCGAGATCGGCCGCCGCTTCGGGGGGCGTGACCACACCACCGTTCTTCACGCGGTTCGCAAGATCGACAAGCTGATCGGCGAGGACAACGTGCTGAACGACGAGGTCGAGCTCCTCAAGCGAATGCTGCAGGACTGACAGCCGGGATCGGGGCGATGCGGGTGACGTCACTCCCGCATTGCCCTGGATAGAGCGCTCCCCGCTCTTGCGTTCGGACAGGGCCTTCGCCAAGTTCACCGGCCAAGCCGCCGGCTCCATCCGTCATCGTTTTCGGGGTGGGCGACGTTTTCTTAGAATGACCACGAGTTGTTGCGATGAAAGTCACTGTCGAGCGCGCGGCTCTCCTTCGATCGCTCGGCCACGTGCATCGTGTGGTGGAGCGGCGCAACACGATTCCGATCCTCTCCAACGTGCTCCTGCGCAGCGGACCTGACGGGCTGGAACTGAAGGCGACGGACCTCGACATCGAGGTGACGGAATCCGTGCCGGCCGACATCGTCGATCCGGGCGCCACCACGGTACCGGCTCATGTGATCTACGACATCGTGCGAAAGCTCCCCGACGGCGCGCAGGTCTCCCTGGAGACCAGCGGCGAAACCGGGCAGATGACGATCCGTTCCGGGCGCTCGCGTTTCTCGCTCGGAGCCCTTCCCGAGGGCGATTTTCCTGACCTCGCCGCCGGTGAACTCGGCACGAGCTTCGCGATCGGGGCGAGCGACCTCAAGCGCCTCATCGACAAGACCCAGTTCGCCATCTCCACCGAGGAGACGCGCTACTATCTCAACGGCATCTACCTTCACACGATCGACGTCGACGGTGCTCTCAAGATGCGCGCCGTGGCGACCGACGGCCACCGCCTTGCCCGCGTCGAGATCGATGCACCGGAAGGCAGCCGTGGAATGCCGGGTATCATCGTGCCGCGAAAGGCCGTGGCCGAGATCCAGAAGCTCGTGGAGGACGGCGGAGAGACCGTCGAGATCGATCTCTCGCCCGCCAAGATTCGCTTTCGTTTCGCCAGCGGCGTGACGCTGATCTCCAAGCTCATCGACGGCACCTTTCCGGATTACCAGCGGGTGATCCCCACGGGGAACGACAAGTTCCTCACGGTGCAGCGTGACCAGTTCGCCCGCGCCGTCGACCGTGTCTCGACGATCTCGTCCGAGCGCGGGCGGGCGGTGAAGCTCGCCGTGCAGGAGGGCCGCCTCGCCCTCTCCGTCAACAACCCGGATTCCGGCAGTGCCACGGAAGAGCTCGACGTCGATTACGAGGCCTCCGCCCTCGATATCGGCTTCAACGCGCGCTACCTCCTCGACATCACCGGCCAGCTCGAGGGTGACACGGCCCTGTTCAAGCTCGCCGATCCCGGCTCGCCGACCCTGATCCAAGACCGCGAGGGCGCCTCGGCGCTGTATGTGCTGATGCCGATGCGGGTGTGATCGAGGTCGTAACGCCGATTTCTCCGGAACGTTCGGACATCGTGGATTCATCCGTCGACGGGCCCTCTGTCGTCGGTCTGCGCCTCACCCGCGTCATCTGCCGAGACTTCCGCAATCATGCCGATCTCGACCTCGCCGTCGGGAGCCGCTTCGTTGCGCTGGTGGGAGAGAACGGAGCGGGGAAGACCAACCTGCTCGAATCCATCTCGCTCTTCTCTCCCGGCCGCGGCCTGCGGCGGGCGGACCTGTCGAGCATGGCGCGGAATGCCGGGTCTGGAGGGTTCGCTGTCTCCCTCGCCCTCAGACAGGGTGAGGAGGACCATCGCATCGGCACGGGCTACGAACCGGCCGTCGGCGACGGCCGGGCCGCGCGGCTGTGCCGGATCGACGGCGAGACGGTGGGCTCCCCCGTGGCCTTCTCCGAGTTCCTGCGGGTGGTCTGGCTGACACCGGACCTCGACGGCTTGTTTCGCGGGCCCGCCGGCGACCGCCGCCGCTTCCTCGACCGCCTCGTCCTCGCCGTCGATGCGACGCACGGTGCGCGGGTCAACGCCCTCGAGCGGGCTCTGCGCTCGCGCAACCGCCTCCTGGAGGAGCGCCCAAGCGATGGGCAGTGGCTCGATGCGATCGAGCGCGAGGTGGCCGAACTCGGCGTCGCGGTGGCGTTGGCGCGCCGCGAGACCGCCGAGCGGCTGGACCGTCTCATCGCCGAGACCCGTGACGACGCCCAGCCCTTTCCCTGGGCGGGGCTGAGGCTGGAAGGTGACCTCGACGATCTCGTGGCCGTGTGGCCGGCCCTGGAAGCAGAGGACCGTTTCAGGGCCGCCTTGCGCCAGGGCCGTCACCGCGACCGCGCCGCCGGCCGCACACTCATTGGGCCGCAGGCCACCGATCTCGTGGTCCGTCACGGACCGAAGGACGTGGCCGCCGCCACGGCCTCGACGGGCGAGCAGAAGGCACTGCTCATCGGCCTCGTCCTCGCTCATGCACGTTTGGTTCAGGCCATGTGTGGCCTCGCCCCCGTCATCCTGCTCGACGAGGTCGCCGCGCATCTCGATCCGCGACGGCGGGCCGGTCTGTTCGACGCCCTGGCCGCCCTGCAGGGGCAGGTCTGGATGACGGGCGCCGACCCGGCGCTGTTCGCCGAACTGGACGGCCGCGCCGATATGGTTTCGGTGTCCGACGGACGGATCGTACCCGCCTGAATTACCGGGCGATGAGGCGGTCGAACATCTCGTAGCTCACCGGATTGTCCGGGCAGAGGCCGATGCCGCATTCGGCGAAGGTCGAGCCGGCATTGGCCAGCGCCACGACGAGAAACAGCAGGACGGCGGAGAGGCCGAGCGCTCCGGCCCGGGTGCCGGGAAGGATCGCCGGCGCCGTTCCTGTGGGTTGTCCAAGGATCGAGATGGTCTCCGGGCGCGGCAGGGCGGATTCGGCCGAGAACTGTCCATCCCACAGGCACAGGATGGCAGTGGCGACGACGATGCCGGTGAAGGCGATCAGCGCCCAGACGTAGAAATGCAGGCCGAGCAGATCCGCGCCGTAGGTGCCGGTTCCGGGGACGATGTGCAGGGCCGTCTGACGGGCCGAGATCGCGCCCCCCACCACGGCACTCAGGATGACGATGGCATAATGCGACGGCCTCGGCCGGTCGCAGATGTTGAGGACGAGCCCCAGGCCGACCGCCGTGAAAGCGGCACGCTGAAGCACGCAGAGCGGGCAAGGCAATTCGCCGAGGACGATCTGAAACCAGAACGCGACGAGCAGGATGAGGCTGCAGCCGAAGAGGCCGGCGGCGTTCAGCGCACGGGCGACGGACAATGCGGGCATTCCGCGGCCCTCAGAAGACGAGCGGCAGGGCGTCGGTGGCATGCTCGCGGAACAAGGCCAGCAGCACGGCCAGGGAGAGACCCCAGAAGAGCAGGGCTAAGGCGCGTCTCCCGGCGATCGCCGCACCCGTGGCGCCCGCGAAACCAAGGAAGGGAAGGACCATCATGGGACGACTCGCCGGTCTTTCGTCGGCACGCGGAAAAGCCCCGTTGCCGTTTCGCCACCTTGAGCAGACATCTCCTTTCGGGCGACTTAAGAACAGTAGCCCTGGTCCGCCCGTGTTGGAGCCGTCGACAGGAGCAAGCGCCATGTCCGTCTCGCATCTCGTTGTCTTTGCCGCCATCTATGCGGCCGCCGTGGCCTCACCCGGACCCGGCCTTGCGGCCCTGGTTGCGCGCGTCCTTGCCGCAGGCACGCGCGGCATCAGTGCTTTCATCGCGGGCTTCGTTGTCGGCGACCTCGTATGGTTCGCCGTGGCGGCGGGTGGATTTGCGCTCATGGCGCAGACCTTCGCGCCGCTCATCGTGGCCCTGAAATTTGCCGGCGCCCTGTATCTCGCCTTCCTGGCGTTGAGAGCCTGGACCTCTCGGATCGATGCGATCGACGCTGTTCCTCTCCGCGACGAGGGCGCCTTGCGCCTGTTCGCGGGTGGCCTCGCCGTCACCCTGGGCAATCCGAAGGTGATCCTGTTCTTCCTCGCCCTGCTGCCGACGGTGATTGATCTCGACCGGGTCGGTGCTCTGGGGCTAATGGAACTCGGCACCATCATCGTTCTCGTCCTCGGCACCATCCTCTCCGGCTACGTCCTGGCGGCCGAGAGAGCCCGGCGCGTGATGACCTCCGCCAGGGCGCGACGGCTGCTCAACCGTGGGGCCGGCACGGTCATGGCCGGTGCCGCCGTCGCGATCGCGACGCGCTGACACGCCCGCCATTGAGGACACGCCCGCCATTGAGACGAGGCGACGATCCCGCCGATTGACCTCGCGGCTCCGGGCCGTCAAAGCCACCATCCTGGCAACCGGCTGCCGCGACGGCGGGGGCGCCGTGCCGAGGATGGCCGGCGCGACATCCCCTGCCGCCCTCCCCTGACCGCGATGACGGGCCCTTCATGACCGACCGCCTCGACGAAGCTCGACGCGCCCTCAAGAAAACCTTCGGCTACGACGACTTCCGCCCCGGCCAGGACGAGGTGATCGGTGCCGTCCTCGAAGGGACCGACGTGTTCGCGGTGATGCCGACGGGGTCGGGCAAGTCGATGACCTACCAGCTCCCGGCCCTCGTCGAATCCTCCCTCACGGTGGTGGTGTCGCCGCTGATCGCACTGATGCACGACCAGGTGCAGCAGATGATCGGCTTCGGCGTGGAGGCCGCGACGCTCAATTCCTCGGTGGCGGAGGCGACCTCCCGCGAAACCTGGCGCAAGATCCGCTCGGGCGACCTGCGTCTGCTCTTCGTCTCGCCGGAACGGCTGATGATGGAGGGGCTGATGGAGGCCCTGCGCGGGGCCGGCGTGCGGCGGCTGGCGGTGGACGAGGCCCATTGCGTCTCGCAATGGGGCCACGATTTCAGGCCCGAATACCGCGATCTGTCCCGCGCCCGCGACGCGCTGGGCAACGTCCAGACCCTGGCGCTCACGGCCACCGCCGACAAGGCGACGCGAGCCGACATCACCGAGCGGCTGTTCCCCGCCGGGCGCGAACTCAAGGCTTTCGTCCATTCCTTCGACCGGCCGAATATCCGCCTGACCTTCGCGCCGAAGGACAACCCGACCCGCCAGATCGAGCGCTTCCTGAAACATCGCCGCTCGGAGAGCGGGATCATCTACTGCTCGTCGAGGAAGCGCACGGAGCAACTCGCCGAGACGCTGGCCAAGGACGGTTTCAACGCCCTCCCCTACCATGCCGGCCTGGACCAGGGCACGCGCATGAAGAATCAGGACACGTTCCTGCAGGAGGACGGGGTGGTGATGACCGCCACCGTCGCCTTCGGCATGGGCATCAACAAGCCCGACGTGCGCTTCGTCTGCCACGCCGACATGCCCTCCAATGTCGAGGGCTATTACCAGGAGATCGGCCGCGCCGGCCGCGACGGCCTGCCCGCCGACACGCTCACCGTCTACGGCCTCGACGACATGAGCCTGCGTCGGCGGCAGATCGACGAGAAGGACGTGCCCGACGAGCGCCGTCGCGTCGAGCGGCGCAAGCTCGAGGCGATGATCGCCCTCTGCGAGGGTGCCACCTGCCGGCGTCAATCCCTGCTCGGCTATTTCGGCGAGGCGAGCGAGCCCTGCGGCCGCTGCGACCTGTGCCGCTCGGGGATCTCCCTCGTGGATGCCACCGTGCCGGCGCAGAAGCTGCTCTCGGCCATCGTCCGCACCGGCCAGCGCTTCGGTGCCGCCTATGTCTGCGACGTCGTCCACGGCAAGGAAACCGACACGATCCGGCGCAACGGCCACACGGCGTTGAAGACCTTCGGCGTCGGCGCCGACAAGCCGCTCCCGGCATGGCGGGCGATGCTGCGTCAGCTCTTCGCCGCCGGCGCCGTGGCGGAGAACGATGACGGGTTCGGCGGGCTCTCCCTCACCGAGAAAGGCGAGGCCATCCTGTTCGGCCGCGAGGCGATCCAGATGCGGCCGGATCCGGAGCCGAAAGTGGCCGAGCCGCGCGACCGCAAGCGCGGCAGCGCTGCGCGTGAGGATGCGACCCTCGATCTCGATCCGGCGACGGAGGCTTTGTTCCAGCATCTCAGGGGCCTGCGCGCCACCATCGCCCGCAGCGAGGGTCTCGCCGCCTTCATGGTCTTTCCCGACCGGACGCTGATCGAGATGGCCAAGGCCAAGCCCGTCGATCTCTACGCCTTGCGGACGGTGCACGGCGTCGGCGAGCGCAAGCGCGACGCCTATGGCGACCGCTTCGTCACCGCCATCGCGGAATACCTCTCCCACGGCTAGGGCTAATCCCGACCACGTTAGGCCGGGACACATCTCTGGGCCCTTGTTGTGCTGCGCTCTTTGTTGCCGAACCGGCATCCACCTTGGCGGAGAGTGCTATCGACCCGCACAGCCTGATGCGGTTTCGCACTCGTGTCAGGGCGAGCAGTTCGTGTAGGCAGCGGACTCGATGTCCCATGCGCGGGTCCGCCCGAGCACGTCTCCCACGCACTCATGGATACCAACCCCATCGCTTCGGACCCGTTGGCCCCCGACACCTTCCCTCGCCAGGTCTTCTACATGCCGGGTTTCGACCCGCGTGAGCCCGAGACCTATTGGGGACTCTTCCGGCGTGAGAGCCGGCTGACCGCCGTGAGGCGTGGCATGGCCATCACCGTGAGCGATCCGGTAAGGTCCGCGGACGGATTGCGCCTCGATTGGCGGGTGGACGCGGATGGCGCGCCGACGCGCTACACCCTGCTGCGCTGGGATGACATCGTCCGCGCCCGGTTTCCACGCTCGACCCTGCGTCGACTCGTCGAGGTGCCCGCACTCTGGTGGCGGCTCTCGCGGGACGGGTACCCGAAGCGCTTTCGCAACGAGGCGAAGCGCTTCGCCCGCGTCATCATCGGCGTCCACGCGATTTATGCGGCCCTGGTGGTGCTCTCCCTTATCCTTGCGGCTCTGCCGGCCGTGCTCGGACCGGAGCAGTGGCGCCCGTGGAGTCTCGTGGCGATCCCCGTTCTCGCCTATGCGATCCATCTCGGACTCATGGCGCTGACACGAGGTCGGCCGTTCTACGTCGCCCATCTCGTAGACGACACCGCCTTCACCTACGACCATGCCAGCGGCGCCGAGACCCGTATGCGCGCGCGCCTCGACGCTTTCGCAACGGAGATCCATGCCGCCGAGGGTCGCGCCTCCGAGATCGTGGTCATCGGCCATTCCTCGTCGAGCTTTCTCGGCATCGAGGCCCTCGACCGGATCCTCGCCCGCGATCCGGATTTCGGCCGACGCGGCACGCCCGTCTCCTTCGTCAGCATCGGCAGCGTCATACCATGGATCACCCTCGACGCGCCGGCCGTCGATATGCGTGCGGCGCTCTCGCGGGTGGCGGCGGCACCGGCCATTCGTTGGCTCGACGTACGCGCGAAATGGGACTGGCTCTCGGTCCATGATCGCGACGTGCTCACCGCCTCCGGCGTTCCGTCGCTCCCCGGCCACCAGCCGGTCGAGATCCATGTGCGCATCATCGACCTGATCGAGCGCAAGATCATCGCCCGGCGCAAGTGGAACCTGTTCCGCATGCATTTCCAGCTTCTGATGTCGAGCCTGAACCCGGAGGCGTTCGATTACGTCGCCTTCGTCGCCGGGCCGGAGCCTATCCACAGCATCATCGACCGTTGTCGCGGGGCGGGCGTCCTGCCCCCGTCAAAAGCGGCCTGACGGTGCTTTTTCCGAGAGGGCGCATGGCCGGAGCCCACGATGACGTGTTGCCAGCACAGGCGCTTACACTCTAGAGCCGACCCACCTAGGCTCACCTCGCGCGGCTTCCGTCCATGGGAAGCCGTCCGAGTGGCTCCTGAGCGGTCGAGAGGGCTCGCATGTTCCGCAACGATGTTCCGATCACCCCAGAGCTGGTGCGCCAGCATGGCCTGACGCCGGACGAGTACGAGCGCTTTCGTGGTCTCATCGACCGCGACCCGACGCTGACCGAGCTTGGCATCGTCTCCGCCATGTGGAACGAGCACTGCTCCTACAAGTCGTCCCGCAAGCATCTGCGCGGCCTGCCGACCAAGGCGCCCTGGGTGATCCAGGGGCCTGGCGAGAATGCCGGGATCATCGATATCGGCGACGGGCTTGCCTGCGTCTTCAAGATGGAAAGCCACAACCATCCGAGCTTCATCGAACCCTACCAGGGCGCGGCGACGGGGGTCGGCGGCATTCTGCGCGACGTGTTCACCATGGGCGCACGGCCCATCGCGGCGCTCAACGCCCTGCGCTTCGGCTCGCCGGACCATCCCCGCACACGCCACCTCGTCTCCGGCGTGGTGGCCGGTATCGGCGGCTACGGCAATTCCTTCGGCGTCCCCACGGTCGGCGGCGCCGTCGGGTTCCATCCGCGCTATGACGGCAACATCCTCGTCAATGCCATGGCCGTGGGCCTCGCCCGCACCGACGCGATCTTCTACGCCGCGGCCACGGGCGTCGGGAACCCGATCGTCTATCTCGGCTCGAAGACCGGACGCGACGGCATCCACGGCGCCAGCATGGCGTCAGCCGAGTTCGACGACGCTTCCGAATCGAAGCGGCCCACGGTGCAGGTCGGCGACCCCTTCGCCGAGAAGCTGCTGCTCGAAGCCTGCCTCGAACTGATGGCGACGGGGGCCGTCATTGCAATCCAGGACATGGGGGCCGCCGGCCTCACCTGTTCGGCGGTGGAAATGGGGGCCAAAGGCGATCTCGGCGTGGAGCTCCACATCGAGAAGGTGCCGGCCCGCGAAGAGAACATGAGTGCCTACGAGATGATGCTCTCGGAAAGCCAGGAGCGCATGCTCATGGTGCTCAAGCCCGGCATGGAAGCGGAAGCAGAGGCGATCTTCGTGAAATGGGGCCTCGATTTCGCGATCATCGGCCACACCACCGATACCCTGCGTTTCGTCGTGAAGCACGACGGCGTCGTCATGGCCGACCTGCCGATCAAGGAACTCGGCGACGAAGCCCCGCTCTACGACCGACCGCATATCGCCAACACGCACCAGCCGGTCATCGCCGCTGCCGATGTGCCCGCGCCGATCGGCAATGCCGAAGCCCTGAAGAGACTGGTCGGTTCCCCCGACCTATCGTCGAAGCGATGGGTCTACGAGCAGTACGACCACTTCATCGGCGGTAACACCGTGCAGAAGCCCGGCGGCGATGCCGCCATCGTGCGCGTCGAGGACGGTCCCAAGGGACTCGCCCTGACCGCCGACGTGACGCCGCGCTATTGCGAGGCCGATCCGGTGCAGGGCGGTCGGCAGGCCGTGGCCGAAGCTTGGCGCAACATCACGGCGGTGGGCGCCAAGCCCCTCGCCATCACCGACAACCTGAATTTCGGCAACCCGGAGAAGCCCGAGGTGATGGGCCAGCTCGTCGGTTGCCTGAAAGGTATCGGCGAGGCCTGTCTCGCCCTCGACTTCCCAGTCGTCTCCGGCAACGTCTCGCTCTACAACGAGACCAATGGCGTCGGTATCCTGCCGACCCCCACCATCGGCGGCGTCGGCCTCCTCGAGGATGTGACGAAGCATGCCACCCTGTCGCTGAAGCGCGAAGGCGACATGCTGGTCATGGTCGGAGCCACGGAAGGCTGGCTCGGCCAGTCGGTCTATCTCGCGGTGGTCTCCGGGCGCGAAGACGGTGCGCCGCCGCCGGTCGACCTCGCAGTGGAGCGCCGCAACGGCGATTTCGTCCGCAGCCTCATCGTTTCCGGTCTCGTCGACACCGTGCACGACCTGTCCGATGGCGGCCTCGCCGTGGCCTTGGCCGAAATGGCCATCGCCGGTGGCATCGGCGCGACCCTGCCGGACGCGCCTGCAGATCTTCCGGCGCATGCCTATCTCTTCGGAGAGGACCAGGCCCGCTACCTCCTGAGCGTCGATCCCGAGAACGTACCGGACCTGCTCTACAGTGCGAACGCGCAGGGGATTCCGGCTGCCGTCGTCGGCCTCACCGGCGGGCGGGATTTGACCCTGCCGGCGGGTGAAACCATATCCGTAGCGGATCTGCGCGAGGCGCATGAAGGCTGGCTGCCGACCTATATGGCAACCCGGCCGGCCGCGGTCTGAACGTCACTCGAAAGGAATTGAGTCCGATGCCGATGGATGCGCGCGAGATCGAGGCCATGATCCGTGAGGCGCTGCCCGACGCCAAGATCGAGATCAAGGATCTGGCCGGCGACGGCGACCATTACGCCGCCACGGTCGTCTCTTCGGCGTTCAAGGGGAAGACGCGCGTGGCGCAGCACCAGCTCGTCTACAATGCGCTCCAGGGGCGGATGGGGGGCGTGCTGCACGCCCTTGCGCTCACGACGGGCGTCCCGCAGGATTGAGGGCGATCAACGGGGCGTCCCCATGGACCAGCCGAGCTTGTACGACGTCGATGCGGTCACGTGGGCAACCGAGCAGGCGGCAGCCTTGCGCGCACTTGGACAGCGCCCTGAGTTGTCGAATGTGCTTGATTGGCAGAACGTGATCGAGGAGATCGAAAGTGTGGGGCGATCCGAGATCGATCGCGTCGAAAGCGCGCTTTCACAGATGCTCGTCCACATCTTGAAATACGTTGCTGCGCCCGCCGCTCAATCAACGCGGTCATGGCGCAAGGAGGTCATCGTTTTCCACGCGTCGGCCGCGCGCAACTACCGCCCCTCCATGCGTCTGCGGATCGACTGGCAACGCTTGTGGAATACGTCTGTGAGGCTCGCGGATGCGTCTCTCAATGTGTTTGGCGAAACCTTGCCCGGCGGCCTTCCCGAAATCATGCCATTCACGCCCGAGGAACTCACCGCGGCCGACTTCGATATGGACCGCGGTCTCGATCGTCTCGCAGCCGTATTGAAACCGGCCCCCGACCATCACTAGATCAGGCCAACAACGAGGAACATCGCAATGACCGACGCCAACACTGCCATCAAGGCCGAGATCGAATCCCAGGACGTGGTCGTGTTCATGAAGGGCACGCCGCAATTCCCCATGTGCGGCTTCTCCGGCCAAGTCGTGCAGATCCTCAACTACCTGGAAGTGCCGTTCAAGGGCGTGAACGTCCTCGACGACATGGCGATCCGCGACGGCATCAAGGCCTTCTCTAACTGGCCGACCATTCCACAGATCTACGTGAAGGGTGAGTTCGTCGGCGGGTGCGATATCACGCGCGAGATGTTCCAGTCCGGCGAGTTGCAGCAGTTCCTGACGGAGAAGGGCGTACCCGTGAAGGCGACCGCCGTCGCTTGAAACCCGTCGGGTCCAAATGGACAGATCGATCAAGGGCGCGAGAGCGCCCTTTTTCGTGTCGCATGCCCTGAGGGAGGCGGGGGCCTAGTCTGGACGGGGCGACCGTCCTCAAGGACTATCGCGCCGATCCCCAACGGGCAGCAGAGCTTGCTCGAACCTTTGCGTTGACCGTGTGAGACGCTTGAATCGAGGGTCTGGCGATAGACCTGTGCGGCGCTGATGCCGTTTGTTCGGCTATCTTATCAAGTTGCGAGCACGTCTATGGTATCACCACGTTCGGCTCTCAGCGCGACGAGCAAGGAGGTTATTGATTTTGCCCGGGAGTCTTCACCGAAAGACTGGTGCGTATTCGCTGCCAAGCGTCGGCTTGCCCTAAAGAATTTCTGCGGATGTTGCGGATCTACTGAGGAAAGCTTTTCGAGCGACGAAAGCTTTGAGGGCGCTCACGTAGACCTATAATCAGGTGCGGTTTCGCACTGCGGGAACTTCGTGGCAATGCAAAAGCGAATTAAGCGTAAATAATCGGGGCGATCGGGAACTTGTTGCCGCAATCCCCATTGTTGGCTTATACGAGCCCAACGACCCCTGCGAATCCGCACGGCTCAAGGTCCGGTGACCGCAATGCCAGTGTTCGAAGCGAAGAACCTAGACGCCGACCTCGAAGGCCAGGCCCTCCTGGCGGCCATCCTGTTTCCGACCCAGGAAAGCCAGGATCGTGCTTTGACCCACGGCCGCAACCGCGCCGCGCGTCCCTGTGCCATGGCTCATCCGATGACCATCGAACCGCGCCATCCGTACTCCTTGCACGATCCTGAGATCGAGGTGCAGGTTTCCTGAACCTGTGTCCGGCCGTCTGTTTTGCTCGGATCACCAAGTCTGGCTCGTGATCAATCCTTGCTTGGTCACGACGGTCCAGCCGCGTCCGCGCCGTTCCACCGAATCGACCTTGCCGATATTGGGAATCGTGTCGCCTGGACCGACCTCCACGAGGCGATGGCGGCGGTCTTCGAGGACGGCGACCCCGTTATAGACCTCACGTACGGCCCAGGTCTCGATCACTGCCGGTGCGGTAGCCTTCGGTTTATCCGGAATCGACCCGGTTTCCGCGGGCTCGGCCTGACTGGGCTTGGACGCTTGTGGCGCAACCACCGGAACGGCCGGCGCGGGTGCGGCCGCGCGCTTTTCCAACTGTGCCGTCAGGGCGGCGATCTTGGACGTCTGGTCGCGTTCGGTCTGCTCCTGCCGGTCGGCGAGGCTGGTGATCTTCGTTACGATGGCCTGTTCGGATTTGCCGATCCGGTCGTTGAGCGTCGCGGAACGGTTCTTCGCTTCGCTGCGAACCGATTCGGTGGCGTCCTGGACCTGGGCGAGGACCTTGCCAAGCTTTTCGATTTCGGTCTGCAACCGTCCAAGATCCGCATGGCGGGCATCGAGGCGGGACTGAATCTGCGCCAGCGACTGCGAAGCCCCATCGGCTTTTGAAGACGTGAAGCTCATCGCGCCCGCGCCGATGGCGAGGCCGAGGACAAGCGCCGCCGCCGTCACACCGGCGAGGAGCGGATCGATCGTCGGCAATCGCCTGCGTGCGTCCGGCACGACCGCCGGCTTCGCCTTGGCGCCGCTCACGGCCTGTTTCAACAGCGCTTCCGGCGACCGATCGGACGCCGCCGCCCCGATGACCTTATCCGCCATGACCCATGCTTCCCGTTTGACTGCGTCAGGAAGCATTAAGGACGTTTGTTTACTGAAAGGTTACCGTATCGCCGTGCAGTGCCATCGACCCGTACGCGCAGGTGCGCTATCCAGCTTGGTCGCGCGAGACTGGAGTCGAGGGACTGGCATGACCATGACGTTCAGGGCCTATGGCCTGTTCTTCGGTCTTGTCTCGGCATCGACAACCCACGCCCTCGCGTTCGAGCCGATCCGTCCCGGGCCGCAACAGGCGGCGAAACCCTGCCCCCGTCACGGTTCCGGTTTCGTCCGCATTCCCGGCTCGGACACGTGCATCCGCATCGGCGGTCGGGCGAGGACGGGCCTCGACCTCCGCGCCCGGGACGACGGTCCCGCGTCGAGGCCGATCGTCGGCGGCCGACTGGCCGTCGATACGCGCGTCGATACGGATTACGGCCCGGTTCGAACCTACGTGAGGATCGACGCCGGGAGACGTTGAGTCATCAGAGGCTGCGGGACAGTATCAGGGGCTGGCTCCGTCCCGCCGCACCCCTGCCGTAGGGCGATGGCGGCTGGGAGGGACGGCCGTAAACGGTCGCGGTCCTCGACCGGCTCATGTCCTCTGCCAGGGACTTGACCAGGCTCTCCGAGACCGTGCGCGCCGTCGCCAGGACAATCTGGTTGGTCTCCACCACTCGGGCAAAGCGCATGTGTGCGGATTTCAACCCCTCGATCGAGTCCGGAGCGAAGCGCGCCAGAGCGATGGCATTGGCCTTCGCCATTTCCAGGCCCTGCATGTAGGACGCGCCGAGGGCGGTCTTCCGTTCCGTGTCCGACAGGCCCTGGCGCAGGCGCCCGGCCCGTACGTGGCCGCCCTCCTCCGTGAGGATGACCTCCAGCGACTGCATCGTCTCCATGATATGGGCGATCAGCGCATCTGCGCCGGCCTTGTCGACGATCCGTAGCGCTTTGGTCTCAGATCCGGGGTGCATTGCCGGCCTCCTGCATCTTGATCATCTCACGGTAGACCTGATCGGCAATGCCGATTCCGCCGCTCTTCGCCATCTGACCCGCATATTCCTTGGTCAGCATCGAACGGTAGACCGCTCCGCCGGTGCCGTTATCGCCCAGCGGACCGTCGGTGCCCTCTGAGGTGGTGAGACGCTCCAGCGTCTGCTCCAGGAACATCGTCTCGAATTCGTTGGAGGCCTTGCGGGCCTTGACCTCCGCCGGAGTCTTGGCGGCGGTCGCCGCGAGCCTGGCATTCGCCGAGGTCGACGCGGACTTCGCGTTTTCCTTGGCGGCCTCTTCCTTCAGGCCGTTGCCGACCGACTTGGCGATGTCGCCGACGAGGGCCCGGCCGACGCCGATGGCAGCCTTGGCCGCGAGTGGGGCGAACAGCATGGTCAACGCCTCTTGGGTGCGAGGAAGGGAATCGTCTGCATCACATCACCTCGATGTCGGCCTGGAGGGCGCCGGCAGCCTTGATGGCCTGGAGGATCGAGATCAGGTCGCGGGGGCCGACGCCCAGCGCATTGAGGCCATCCACCAGTTCGCGCAGGGTGACGCCTTCCTTGACCATGGCGAGCTTGTTGCCGTCGCCAGTATCGACCTTGACGCCCGTGCGCGGGACCACCGTGGTCGTGCCGTTGGAAAGTGGCGCCGGCTGGCTCACCTGCGGCTGCTCGGTGATGGTGACCGTGAGATTCCCCTGGGCGATGGCGACGGTGGATACGCGCACGTCGCGGCCCATGACGATGATTCCCGAGCGTTCGTCGACGATGACCCGCGCCGTCTGGTCGGGCTCGATCTTCAGCTGCTCGATCTCGGTGACGAGGCGGATCATGTTGCCGTTGTACTTCGCCGGGATCTGCAGCGTGACGGTGGCCGGGTCGGTGGGCTCGGCGGTGTCGGCGCCCATGAAGTCGTTGATCGCGGCGGCGATCCGCTTCGAGGTGGTGAAATCCGGGTTGCGCAGGGAGAGGCGCAGGGAGCGCATGTCGTTCATCTTGAACGCCGTCTCGCGCTCGATCATCGCCCCGTTGGGAACGCGCCCGTTCGTCGGCACCCCGCGCGTGATCTTGGCCGCATCGCCTTCGGCCGAGAAGCCCGCAATGGCCACCGATCCCTGCGCCAGGGCGTAGACCTCGCCATCGGCGCCGAGGAGCGGCGTCACCAACAGCGTGCCGCCCTGGAGGGATTTGGCGTCGCCCAGGGACGAGACCGTGATGTCGATGCGGTTTCCCTGCGTCGCGAAGGGCGGCAGGCTGGCGGTGACCATCACGGCCGCGAGGTTCTGGGTGCGCATCGTTGCACCCCGGGTGTTGACTCCGAGCCGCTCCAGCATCGCCTGGAGGGATTGCCGGGTGAAGGGGATGTTGTTCAGGGTGTCGCCGGTGCCATTGAGACCGACGACGATGCCGTAACCCACGAGCTGGTTCTGCCGAACCCCCTCGATGCTCGCGAGATCCTTGACCCGCGACAGGGCGAGGGCCTGGCCGCCCAGGGCGAAGACCAGCGCCAGCGTCGCAGCGGCGCAGCGGACGAAAGAGGCGTAGCGATGGGGCCGGGCGGTCGCGATGGGCATGATGCGCTTTGCTGGGCGGCGGGGCATGTCGTGGTCCTGGGACATGCCGGGTGTTCTGCCAGGACCATGCCAACCCGTTCGATCCGTTAAGTCTATGATATAGAACGTTTTTTCTTCAATCGACCGCTGCCCGTGCTCCCGGCGCCGGCGGCTTTCCCTGCCGACCCGGCAGCTTCTGCCGGGTCGTTTACCGATGGTTAACCATCGGGGCGGATTCTGGTGGGCGGAACGATCGTCGTGCCGATGCGCGAAGCGACGCCCTGATTTTCGGAGACGGCACCATGCGCGTCGATAACCGCCTCGTCTCGCAGGCCTCGGCCGCGACCTCGTCGACCGTTCGAAAGACGGATGCGTCGCCATCCTTCATGCTGGGCCAAGACGCCGCCGCGACCTCCTCCGCCGCGACCACTGCACCGACCACATCGTTAGCGGGGCTGGACGCGATCTTGACCCTACAGGGCCAGGGCGAGCAGCCCGGCGAGCGGCGCCGTCGCTTTGCCAAGCGTGGCCACGACCTTCTCGACGGCCTCGACCGGCTGAAGGCATCCCTGGTGATGGGACGGATCCCGACGCGGGAACTCCAAGCCATCGCGACCCGCCTGTCCGAGCGCGCGGGGACGAGCGGCGATCCGCGCCTCGATGGGCTCATCGCCGATATCGAGCTTCGCGCAGCGGTGGAGCTCGCCAAACTGTCGGCGGCTCAAGCCAACTGACGGGTCCTGCCGTCCGAGGCGAAGGCCTTCCGCCGTTCAGGTTTCCATCATCTCGCGGATGCGCCCGGCCAGAACCTCCACCGGGAACGGTTTGGTGATCATTTGCATGCCCGGATCGAGCTGCCCGTTGCCGAACATGGCGTTCTCGGCATAGCCAGTGATGAACAGGACCCGCAGGGTGGGCCGGGTTTCGCGGGCTTGATCGGCAAGCTGGCGACCGTTGAGGCCGGGAAGGCCGACATCGGTCACGAGCAGGTCGACGCGCTCCTGCGTGAGCAGGATCTTGAGGCCTGACAGGCCGTCCGGCGCCGAAATCGCGCGGTAGCCAAGGTCTTCCAGCACGTCGACGATGAGATCGCGCACCACCCCTTCGTCCTCGACCACGAGGACCGTCTCACCTGCGCCGAGGCGGGCGAGTTCCGCGATGGTGTCCGCCGCGCCCGACTCCGTGACCGCTTCGACGGAGCGGGGCAGGTAGAGCCTCACTGCCGTCCCGTGCTCGACTTGCGAATCGATCTTGGCATGGCCGTCCGATTGCCGGGCGAAGCCGTAGATCATCGACAGGCCGAGGCCGGTCCCCTGCCCCAGGGGCTTCGTGGTGAAGAACGGGTCGAAGGCCCGGGCGATCACGTCGGCCGGCATGCCGGTGCCGGTATCCGACACGACGATGCTGACATACGCGCCCGGCTCCACCCCCGGATGCAGCCGCGCATAGGTGCGGTCGAGTTCGGTGTTGGCGGTCTCGATGCGCAGCCGGCCGCCGTCCGGCATCGCATCGCGGGCATTGATGGCGAGGTTGAGGATCGCGTTCTCGAGCTGGTGCGGATCGCACAGGGTCGGCCACAGCCCCTCCCCCATGACGATGTCGAGGGAGATCGTCTCGCCGATCGTCCGGCGCAGGAGGTCTTCGAGGGAAGCGATGAGGGCGTTGGCGTCGACGAGCTTCGGATCGAGCGGCTGACGCCTCGCGAAGGCCAGGAGGCGGTGGGTCAGCGCCGCAGCCCGATTGGCAGAGGACATCGCCGCCTTGGCGTAGCGCTCGATGTTGTCCATCCGCCCCTGCGACAGGCGGGTCTGCATCAGGTCGAGGGAACCGACGATTCCGGTGAGCAAGTTGTTGAAATCATGGGCTATACCGCCGGTGAGCTGGCCCACGGCCTCCATCTTCTGGGCCTGCCGCAGGGCGTCCTCGGCGAGTTCGAGGGCGGCGGCCTGTTCGCGCTCCGCCGTGGTGTTGCGGCCGCTGGCATAGATCCGCCCGTCCTCGAACGCGCCCGTCCAGGCAAACCAAAGGTAGCCACCGTCGGCATGGCGCAGTCGGAACTCGAAGGGTTCGGTCAGCGGTTCGGCGACGATGGCCGAGAAGGTCGCGCAGACGGCGTCGCGGTCATCGGGATGGGCCAGATCCGCGAAGGATCGGCCGGCGAGATCACCGGCGGTCCAGCCCAGAAGCGTCGTCCAGGCGGTGTTGACGGCCGCGATCCGGCTGTCCGCCTCGGTGACCATCAGCAGATCCTGCGACAGGCGCCAGGCCCGGTCGCGTTCCTGGGTCCGCTCCTGGACCTCCTGGGTCCGGGCCTGGACCTGCTGTTCCAGCGTCTCGTTCAGGCGTCTCAGGGCGTCTTCGGCGAGGGCTCGGTCGGTGACGTCGTGCCCCTCGGCGAAGATGCCGGTGACGGTGCCGTCAGCCTCCGTGATCGGCTGATAGACGAGGTTGAGGATGCGCTGTTCGAGACCGCCGTCCCGTCCGGATTGGATCGTCACCGGCATGTTCCGGCCGATGAAGGGCCTGCCCGTGGCGTAGACCTCGTCGAGCAGCTCGAAGAAGCCCTGTCCCTCCACTTCCGGCAACGCCTCTCGGACGCCGGTCCCGATGATGTCGCGGTGGCCGACGAGCTGGAGATAGGCCTCGTTGGTGTACTCGAACACGTGCGCGGGTCCGCTCAGGACGCACATGAAACCGGGCGCGTCCTGGAACAGCGTGCGCATGCGGTCGCGCTCCGCCGTCCTCTGCCGGACTTCCGAGAGCAGGGCATCGTTGGCCTGCCTCAGGGCTTCGGCCGCCTCCTGACGCATGCGAACGGCTTCGGCCAGGACCGCATTGCGCTCGCGCTCGGCCTCATAGGCGGAAACGCTGGCGAGACTCGATGAGATCTGTCCGGCCAAAAGCTTGAGAAAGCTCAGGTAATCCGCGTCGATCGGCCGGTGCGGATTCAGCCCCACCGTGAGGCTGCCCAGCGGCGCGCTTCCCCCCTGTCCGACCAGGGGCAGGGTCACCGCCTGCGCCGGCGGCCTCGACCAGTCGCCGGTCGGCCAGTTCCGGGCCGGATCGAGATCGACGATCGTTTCGCGTCCCGCGCCCCCGGGCCATCCCCCGAGGGGGGTGGTGGGATCGATGATTTCCAACAGGGCGGCATGATCCGCCGACATTCCGATGGTGGCCGCGAGACGGGCGAGGCTGCCCCCGTCGGAGAGATGGATGGCGCTGAAGGGCAGATCGCGGCGGGCCTCGCCGAGGCTGGCTTCCACCGCCCGCAGGACGTCGGAGCGGCTCTCCGCCCGCGCGAGACTCTCGCCGAGGAGGCGCAGGATGCCGAGCCGCCGCTCGCTGATGACCCGGTCCGTCTCTTCGCTGACCGCACAGAACAGGCCGCCCACCGTTCCGTCGTCGTCGATGACCGGACTGTAGGAAAACGTGTGATAGGTTTCCTCGGGATAGCCGTTGCGCTCCAGGAGGAGCAGCAACCCGCGATCCCAGGTCGCCTCGCCATCGTCGTAGACGCTGCGGATGCGCGCCTCGATGTCGTCCCAGATCTCGGCCCAGAGGATTTTCGTCGGTTTCGCCAGGGATTCCGGGTGCTTGAGGCCGAGCGTCGGGCGGTAGGCGTCGTTGTAGAAGAACGCGATGTCCGGCCCCCAGCCGAGCCACATCTCGAACCGCGAGGTCAGGAGGATGCGCAGGGCGACCTTCAGCGCCTCGGGCCAGCCTTCCGGCGGTCCGAGCGGGGTCTGCGACCAGTCCTTGGCCCGCATCAGGGCCGCCATTTCGCTTGCCCCGACGAAGATATCCGAATGTCCGGCTATGGGCTTCGGCAAGGATCGCCTTTCCGGCACTCTCAGGGCCTCGGTTGCGGGCGGCGGACGGGATCGCGCCGTCGGTCCACGGACCGATGGGAACCGACCCTATAGGTCACGGCGCACCGCCCGCAAACCCGCCTGTCTTCTCCGTCCGACGGCGTCCGCAGGGGATCGAACCACCGCCATCCGACGCGATGTCGACCGCCATTAAACGGTCCTCAACACCGCCATCGGACGTGGCTTCGCCTCCGTGATCGCGTGACGCATCCGTCGTCGGGCGTGTCGGAGGCGGATGCACCCGTTGCGTGTTTGTCGCATGTGCCGCGCAACACCACATCCAGGGGGGCTGGGGCCCTCGGGTGCGTTGTAGTGTCGGGCGCCCTCAAGTATAGGCACGCGAAACATCGCCGCGTACCGGCTGTGACGGACTTGCGAAGGGGCGAGGATGGCGACAGTCAAGCTCGAGGACGGTTATGTGCCGTCCGAGGACGAGCCGTTCATGAACGAGCGGCAGCGTGAATATTTCCGCCGTAAGCTGGTGGGCTGGAAGGCTGACATCTTGCGCGAGGCGCAGGATACGCTCGTGGCGCTTCAGACCGAAAACGAGAATCATCCCGATCTGGCCGACCGCGCCTCGTCGGAAACCGACCGGGCGATCGAATTGCGGGCCCGCGACCGCCAGCGCAAGCTCACCGGCAAGATCGACGCGGCGTTGGCCCGGATCGAGGACAGAAGCTACGGATATTGCGAGGAGACCGGCGAGCCGATCTCGCTGAAGCGCCTCGACGCCCGGCCCATCGCCACCTTGTCGCTGGAGGCGCAGGAGCGCCACGAGCGACGCGAGCGCGTCTATCGCGACGAGTAGCCTCGCTCGTCGAACGGACCTGCCGCGACCAACGGTCGTCGTGGCAGGTCTCGGCGTCTGACCTGAAGTTTTCGGCCCGGATCGTCACTCCGAGCATTCAATAGAAGCTTGGCTTTAAGCGATGCTTGCTGATCCGGAACCTTCGTCCTGCGGTCACGATTACTGATACGACTCTGCGTCGATCGAGGATCCTGACATGGACAATGAAGTTCTGATCCTAGTACTCGCGCTCGCGACCTTTGCGCTCGTCGCCGGGGTGGCGATGTGGCAGCGCGGCCGCGTTGCCAAACTGAAGAAGGACCCCGAACGCTCGGCCTTCGTCGACAACCACGGGACCGCCCCGCGCCCCAACCGGCCTGGCACCGAGCATTGACCGAGGCCGTCCCGGTCCCGGCAGGGTCCGGGGCGCGGGACCGGTGAGCGCCGTCGCGAAATCCGCTCGGCCTCAGAACGGCAGCAGGATGTCGACGAGCTGCTGGCCGTAGCGGGGCTGCTGCACGTCGGTGATCTGGCCGCGACCGCCATAGGCGATGCGAGCCTGGGCGATCTTCGAGGAATCGACCGTATTGTCGGATTCGATGTCCTCCGGCCGCACCACGCCGGCGACGATGAGTTCCCGCACCTCGAAATTGATGCGGATCTCCTGCTTGCCCTCCACCACGAGGTTCCCGTTGGGCAGGATCTGATTGACGATGGCAGCGATGTTGGTCGTCACCGTCTCGTTGCGCTGGACCGACCCCGAACCGTCGCTCGACGTGGTCGACGTCCCGTTGATGAGCTTGTCCGGACTGATCCCGGCGGCGGCGACGGCGGCGCTGCTCTCCAGGCCGAACGCGTTGGGGAGTCCGAGGCCCTCCGCATTGGAGCGGGAGCGCTTCGTCTCGTTGTTCAGGTTGGCCCTGTCGGTGACGTTCACCTTGATCGTCACGAGGTCGCCGATCTTGGCGGCGCGCTGGTCCTTGAAGAAGGCGCGCGATCCCGTCCGCCACAGGGAGTTGGGGGCATAGGAGACGGGCTGAACGTCCGGCATCGGCAGGCGCACGGGGCGGTAGCCCGGCTGCGAGGTCGGGTCCTCGATGGAGGAGAGCGCCGGCGTGGCGCCGATCTGCGACAGCCGGTCCACCGTGTTGCAGGCGCCCAGGGCCGAGCAGGCCAGCAGGATCGCGGCGAGGGAGAGCGGCGTCTTGATGAGGGGCATGGAACGGACGGTCATGGAAGCCAGCTTCTTGCGTGAGGATCGGGGCGGTGTCAGCGGCCGGCGTCGAACGCCGCACTGGCCTGGCGGCCGATGCTGGCGGAGGCGCTGACCGAGACGCGACCGGGGCCGATCACGGTGGCGGCGAGGATCTTCTTGGAGACGGGATTGGTGACGGTGATGGCCGCTCCCAGCCGTCCGTTCTCGTTGGCCTGTCCGCGCAGGGAGAGGTTGAGGCCGGGGGTGTCGAACACGATGGTCACCGCCTCGCCGCGCTGGACCAGATCCGCCGGAGCGATGTCGCCGGACCGCAGGATGGAGCCGGCGCTCAGGCTGCGCTGGGCGACCTGACCGACGGAGACCACCGACCCGGCCTGGGCATCCGGGGGAGTCGCCTCGCGGGGGCGGCGCTCGACGGTGACGTCGCCGGCGTTCACGGTGTCGCCGCGGTTGAGCGTGCGGGAGACGATCTGGACCTCGCGGATCTCCTGCACCTGCCCGGCCACGCGCAGGGAGGCCTGGCGCTCGCCCAGGGTGATGAGGGCGGCGACCCGCTTCAGGCGGGGATCGTAGGTGACGTCGAGGGCCGCCGCCTGGCCGTCGAGGTCCAGGGGCGCCAGGAGGACGGTGTTCTCGCCGTCGAGGCGGAGGGCGAGGTTGCGCGGGTCGAGGCCGAAGGCCGTCTCGAGCACGCGCTTGATCGCCGCCTCGATCTCGGTGGGGCCGACGCGCCGGGCGGCGCGCTGCACCGAGACTTGGTTGCGGCCGCCGGTCTCGATCTCGCCGAGGCCGAGGGGGGCCGCCGCTTCGGCGATGCGGCGGGCCTGGATCGTCCCCGACGCGCCCAGCGCCGGGGCGCGGAACAGCGGCCGCTTCGCCAGATCCGCCGGCGCGCCTTCCACCAGATCGCCGAGGGTCAGGATGTCGCCGCGCGCGGTGACGTCGCCGCGCAGGCGCAACCGCTGGCCGCCCTCCTCGGCCAGAACCTGAACCGTCATGAAGCCGAGGGCCGAGAGCGCAATGAAGGCGCGCAGGACGATGCCGGGGGTGAGCATGCCGACGCGGCGCGGCTGGGCGGTGTGGATCTGTCTCAGGGCGTACATGGCGCGACGCTTTCGAAGGCGGGCTGAAACGGGGAGGCGAGGACGGAGGAACCCGTCAGGCGCGGAACATCTGCGAGGTCGTCGAGAGCATCTGGTCGGCCGCCGTGACGACCTTCGAATTCATCTCGTAGGCGCGCTGCGCGGCGATCAGCGACGAGATCTCGGTGACGGCGTTGACGTTCGCCTCTTCGAGGTAGCTCTGCTGCAGGTTGCCGAAGCCCTCCGAGCCCGGCAGGCCGTTGATGGCCGGGCCGGAGGCGGCGGTCTCGATGAAGAGGTTGTCGCCGATGGATTCGAGGCCGACCTTGTTGACGAAGCGGGCGAGCTGGAACTGGCCGAGATTCTGCGGCGCGGTCTGTCCCGGCACCGTCGCCTGGATCGAGCCCTGCGCGCTGATGGTGACGGCGGTGGCGTTGTTGGGCACCGTGATGCCCGGGTCCACGAGGTAGCCGTCGCGGGTGACGAGCTGGCCCTGGGCCGAGAGGTCGAACGACCCGTCGCGGCTGTAGGCGGTGCGGCCGTCGGGCAAGGTCACCCGGAACAGGCCCTCGCCGCGGATGGCGACGTCGTATTCCTTCTCCGTCGAGGTGAGCGTGCCCTGCGACATCGTCCGGGCGGTGGAGGTCGTCTTCACGCCCGAGCCGATGGCGAGGCCGGCGGGAAGCTGAGTGTTCTGGTCCGAGGTGGACGAGCCGGCCCGGCGCAGGTTCTGGTAGAGCAGATCCTGGAAATGGGCGGTCTGCCGCTTGTAGCCGGTGGTGCGCAGGTTCGCGATGTTGTTCGAGATGACCTGGACGTTGAGTTCCTGGGCCGCCATGCCGGTGGCGGCTGCGTAGAGGGCGCGCATGGCCTGGATTCCTTACGCGACGTCGGCGAGGCGGCGGATCGCCGTGCCCCGCAATTCGTCCAGGCGCGAGATCACGCCCGAGACCATGGTGTAGGTGCGGTTCACGTCCATCAGCCGGGTCATCTCGATGACCGGCTTGACGTTGGAGCGTTCGAGGGCACCCGATTCGAGGCGGCCGTTCAGGCCGGCGGCCACCGGGGCCGCCGCCGACCCGTAGAGATTGGCGCCCTCGTTGGTGAGGGCCTGCGGGTTGGCGAAGGTCACCATCCGCACGCGACCGCGGATGCCGAGATTGGTGGAGACCGTGCCGTCGGGCCCGATGGACAGGCCGGTTTCCTGCGGATTGATCTGGATCGGGCCGCCCTCGCCCTGCACGGCGTAACCGTCGCTGGTGACGAGGTTGCCCTGGGGGTCGGTCTCGAAGGCTCCGTTGCGGGTGTAGCGGTCGCCGTTCGGGGTTCGGACCACGAGGAAGGCCTCACCGCGCACCGCCACATGGAGCGGGTTGCCGGTCTGCTCGATCGGTCCCTGGGCGAGGTCGAGGGCCGTGCCCTGATCGATGACGTAGGAGACGCGCCGGTCGGTCCGCTGGAACGAGTCGGCGCTCGCCACCGGCATCAGATATTCCTGGAACCGCGAATTCCGGCCCTTGAAGCCCGTGGTGGAGACGTTCGCCATGTTGTTGGCAATCACGTCGAGTTCACGCTGCAGGGCGACCTGACTGGAGACTCCGACAAACAGCGCGTTCTGCATGGATCGAATAAGCCTTGGGCTGCGGCGACGTTAAGGATACCCGCACGGCCCGTGCCAGCCTTGAGCATTCTGAAAAAACAGCAATTTCAATATCTTGTCGAAATGATTGGGCCGGCGTGACGCCCGGCCGCCGCATCCCCGCGGCAAGAACCACCCGGCAGGTTTTGCCGCCTTAACGACACGTTAACCATCACTGCGGATACATCCCTGCACGGGGTCGCGGGGGATCATCGCCGGTCGCACCCTGGGACGAGATTCGAAGGGGGCGACCCATGGCCAAGAAGCCGAAGACGGTGCCCGCCGCCGACGGGGAGGACGCCGCAGGCGAAGCCCCGAAGGGCGGCAAGAAGAAGATCCTCATCATCGGCGCGGCCGTGCTGCTGCTGGCCGGCGGCGGCGGTTTCTTCATGATGAAGAAGAAGGGCGGCGACGATCACGCCGCCGTCGAGGTGAAGAAGCCCCTCGTCTTCCTCGAGGTGCGGGAGATGACGATCAACCTCTCCAACGAGCCCGGCCAGGACAAGCAGCGCACGGCCAAGGTCAAGGTGTCCCTCGAACTGAAGGACGCCAAGGTGGAGGGCGAGGTGAAGCCCCTGATGCCGCGCATCGAGGACACCTTCCAGGTCTACATGCGCGAGCTGCGCCCGAGCGACCTCGCCGGCTCGGCCGGTTTGTACCGGCTCCGCGAGGAACTGCTCCGCCGGGTCAACGTCGCGATCCATCCGGCACGGGCCGAGGCCGTGCTGTTCAAGGACGTGATCGTCCAGTAACCCCCATCGGTGTCGAGACGGTCATGGCAGGTCCCGAGGACGAGATCGAAGAGGACGATTGGGCAGCCGCCCTGATCGCGGAGAACGCCGAGGGCGGCGAGACCTCGCTGGCCGACGAGTGGGGCGCGGCGCTGGCCGAGCAGGGCACGAGCACCCATGCCAGCGACGTCGCCGCCGAATGGGCGACGATGATCGAGGACGGGGAGACCGACAATCTCCCCGAACTCGCCGGCAACGACCGCATCCTCAACCAGGACGAGATCGACGGCGTCCTCGGCTTCAGCCTGCGCGAATTGTCGGCCTCGGGCGCCGGCGGTGTCCGCGCCATCGTCGATTCCGGCGTCGTCCAGTACGAACGCCTGCCGATGCTGGAAATCGTCTTCGACCGGATGATCCGGTTGCTGTCGACCAGTCTGCGCAACTTCTTCCAGGACAATGTCGAGGTCACCCTCGACAACATCACCTCGGTCCGCTTCGGCGACTATCTCAATGCCATTCCGCTGCCGACCCTGCTCGGGGTGTTCCGGGCCGATGCCTGGGAGAATTCCGGCCTCGTCACGGTGGAATCGAACCTCGCCTATTCGACCCTCGACCTGCTGCTGGGCGGCAAGCGCGGCGGCTCCGCGACCCGCCTCGACGGGCGTCCGTTCACGACGATCGAGATGCAGCTGGTGCGGCGCCTCGTGGAGATCATCCTCAGCGACCTCGAACTCTCGTTCCAGCCGCTCTCCCCGGTCCGCTTCGGCATCGACCGGATCGAGACCAACCCGCGCTTCGCCACCATCACCCGGCCAGCCAACGCCGCCATCCTGATCAGCCTCAAGCTCGACATGGACGGCCGCGGCGGCCAGCTCCAGATCCTGTTTCCCTACGCCACCATCGAGCCGATCCGTGAACTGCTCATGCAGAGCTTCATGGGCGAGAAGCTCGGCCGCGACCATACCTGGGAAAGCCACCTCGCCACCGAGATCTGGCAGGCCGACGCCACCATGGAGGCGGTCCTCCACGAGATGATGCTGCCCTTGAAGAAGGTGCTGTCCCTGAAGGTCGGCGACACGCTGATGTTCGACACCAAGCCCACCGATCTCATCAACGTCCGATGCGGCGACTGGGCCCTGACGCAGGGGCGCATCGGCCGGGTGGACGACAACATCTCGGTGCAGCTCACGCGACCGCTGCGGCGGTCGCGCACCACGCTCCAGGCCTTCGAGGCCTCCATGAACAACCGCAACGACGGGTGACCGCGCCATGAGCCTCCTCGTCACCCTCGCCGCCGACGTCCTCGTCGCCGTCCTCCTCGTGGCCAGCATCGTCTCGTCGGTGCGCCTCAGCCGGCGCATCACCCGGATGAAGGCCGACGAGGCGGCCCTGCGCCAGACCATCGGGGATCTCGTGGTGGCGAGCTCCACCGCCGAGCGGGCGATCATCGGCTTGCGCGCCACCCTGGACGAGTGCGACCGGACCCTGGCCGACCGCCTCGGCACGGCCGAGCGCTACGCCGCCGACCTCTCCGCCCATGTCCGGGCCGGCGAGACCGTGATCGCCCGCATCTCCGCCATCGTCTCCCACGCCCAGCCCTCGCGGATGGCCGTGGTGCCCCCCGTCGAGATCCGGCCCTCCGAGATCCGCGCCGCGCCGGTCGAGGGCGGGGACGCGCCGAAGGCCGCGCCGTCGAGCCCCAACGGTGAGCGCCTCGGCGCTGCCGCCGCCGCCGCCCTCGCCATGTCCGAGCGCGCCCTCGGCCGCCTGCGCAGCCGCGCCGCATGACGACGCCCGGCTCCCTCGTCCGCGCGGGGCAGTCCCGCCTGGGAAAGCTCCGCACCGGCCGGTCGGGCGCCGCACAGGCGCGCCCCTACAAGCTGCGGCTGATCGATGCGGTGACGCTGGCGGCCGTGGGCCTCCTGGTGCTCAAGCTCGGCGCGATCGCCGTCGACGATCTCGGGCCGAGCCCGGCCTCGGCTGAAGCGCAGCTGCCGGACTTCGCACGGGTCCTCGCCAACGCCCGGACCAATTACGAGCCGTCCGACCCGCAGACCACCGGCTCCGTGACGCCCAAGGAGCCGGAAAAGCCGGCGGCCGAACCGGAGCCGCCCGCTCCGCGCCCCCCGCCCCCGGCCGAGCCGATGCCGGCTAGCGAGCGCGCCATCCTCGAGAAGCTCTCCGCCCGGCGCGACGCCCTCAAGCAGCGTGACGAGACCCTGAGCCTGCGCGAGCAGATGCTCGGAACCGCCGAGCGCAAGCTCGAGGAGGGCGTCAAGGACCTCAAGCGCAACGAGGAGAAGCCCGACGGGGCCGCCGCGCAGCAGGCCGAGGCCGAGAGGATGGGCCTGAAGAACATCGTCACCATGTACGAGACGATGAAACCGAAGGATGCCGCCCGCGTCTTCGACCGCCTCTCCCTCGACGTGCTGGTGCCCATCGTCCTGGCGATGAACCCGCGCAAGATGGCCGACGTGCTGGCGCTGATGCAGTCGGAACCCGCCGAGAAGCTCACCGTGGCGCTGGCCAACCGCGCGCGCGGCCAGACCCCGACGCAGCAGCCCGTCGTCATGGGCCTCGGCCCCAACGAATTGCCGGCCATCGACCAGGGCGGTCAGGACAAGCGCCGCTGAGGCTGACAGGGAAAGCTCGCGGGCAGGTTCGGCAATGCTGGCCGGGTCGGATTGCCGGTGGGCGACGAATGGCGGTGCCGGCGGGTCCATTGCGCTCGCGGGCCGGGAGGGCTAGGCGGCAGGTCTGATTTCGTTCGAACGCCGGATGCCCGCTCGATGCGTTGGAGACATGTTTTGCCCCTGGTCGGCGTGATGTCGCTTGCCGCGACGATCACCGCCTGGAACGGCGCCTCGGCGCAGGAGGCCGCGCCGGAGCAGGACGCACCCGCCGCCTCCGACGCGCCCACGAAGCCCAAGCCGAAGCCGAGGCCGAAGCCCGCGCCGAAAGCCCCCGCGCCAGCGCCTGCCGCCGCTGCGCCCGCCGCCGCGTCTGCCCCGGCCAAGGCGGCCTGGCCGGAAGGCGCCAGCGCCCTGAGCGAGAGCTATGGCGACTGGAGCATCAATTGCTCCCGCGAGAACCAGGTCTCGATCTGCTCCGTGGTGCAGGCCCAGGGGTCGAAGCGCGAGAACCGCCGCGAATTCGCCATCGAGCTGAAGCCGCCCGCGAACGATCGCACCGACGGACTGATCCTGATGCCGTTCGGCTTCCAGATCGATGCGGGGTTGAGCTTCAAGATCGACGATGCGGTCCTCGGCAAGGGCGCCCCCTATTACACCTGCAGTTCGGAAGGCTGCCTCGTTCCGGTGAGCCTGCCGACGCTGGCCACCGACACGATGAAGACCGCCAAGAACCTGCTCATCCTCGCCCCGAAGCAGGACGCCACCGAACCCACGACGATCACCGTGCCCCTCAACGGTTTCGGTGCCGCCCTCGCGAGGGCCAGCGCACTCTCGCACTGACGGCAAACAGTCGGGCGATGGGACACACAGGTAGGAACACGCCACGCATGAAGCAGATCTTGATCGCCTCGCTCCTGATGGGAAGCCTGACGCTCCCGCTCGCCGCCCAGCCCGCGCCGGATGCGCCCCCGCCGCCGGACACCAAGGAGGAGCGGCAGAAGAACACCGCTGCCAAGCTCGCCGGGCTGCTCCAGTTCGTCTCGGCGTCCTGCCCCGAGTCGAAGCCGAACTACGAGACGTTTAAGACCGTGGTGCGGGGCCTCGGCATCGAGCCGGATGCCCTCGCGGGCGGCGAGCTGATCCTGCGGGTGAAGGCCTATGCCGACGTCTACGGCAAGGACGTGCCGGCCAATTGCGCCAAGGCCGTCGCCAATTTCGGTGAGAGCGGCACGATCATTCCGGGACTCGTCGTCAAGCAGTGAGACCGTGCCGTATCGCCCCGGCGAGGGGCTTTACGGCATCCCGAGGCGGACCATGTGCGGTTGCTTGCAAGTGTTGGCGTATCTCTGGCGTGTATTCGATTGCCGAATCGGCACGGATCATCGTTGAAAACACGCATATCAAAGATTCGATGAACGAAGTAATGGACAATTCATAGATCCCTGACAGAATTGGGGCGGGCAGAATGTGCCCTCACGGGAAGCAGCGGAATGCCTACGATCGACGTCACTCTTGGCGCTGATTTCAACGCGAATGATGCCACGGTGGTGTTTCCGCCGTTCGAATTCAACGACCACCCGACCGAGGACCTTCTGATCTTCGTCGATGAAGACTTGGGCGGCTACGTCCTCGAGGGTAGCAGCGGAACAAGCGCCCGACTCTATTTCGGCGGTGGATCCACGCTCGTCGATGCCACGCCGGCGACGGGCGGGTATTTCTTCGATTTCTCCGACCGCACCGGGACGGTGACGATCCTCGGCGGTGATTTCGCCGACGTCATCACCGGCGGGTCGGGCGTGAACACGCTGACCGGCGGGGCTGGGAACGACATCCTGACGGGCGGCGTGGCCAACGACGTCCTGGAAGGTGGCGCCGGGGCCGACGTCCTCACCGGGGGCGGGGGAACCGACACCGCCTCTTATGCGGGATCGTCCGACGGGGTCACGGTCAATCTCTTCACCGGCATCAACACCGGCGGCGACGCCGAAGGCGACACACTGAGCGGGATCTCGCGGATCATCGGCAGTGCTCATGAAGACGTCCTCACTGGGGTTGATGCGGCCAACACGCTGATCGGGGGCAGCGTCTACGATTCTCTCTTCGGCATGGGCGGTAACGACCGCCTCGTCGTGTCAGCGACCCCCATGATCGTTGACGGGGGCACCGGCACCGACATCATGATCGTCACCGGTCCGTCCCTCTTCACGGACGAGCTCTTCAAAAATGTCGAAAGGACCTACGTGCGGAACAACGCCTCGGCTGATTTCACGCCGATGACAACAGGCCAGACCGTCGTGTCGCAGAGCACGGCGGGCAACACGGCGGTCATCATTGGTTCTGAGGCCGCCGACCGGATCTATGGCGGACGTGGATTCGACATCCTCATCGGGGGTGCCGGCAACGACAAGATGTTCGCGGGAACGGGCGGAGACACCTTCACCTACCAGAAGCATTACTTGACCGAGCTGCCTGTGGATTTTGGCCGGGACAACATCTACCGGTTCGACGTCACCCACGACCGGTTCGATGTCGGTGACATCGTTGACAGCTTCGATGAGGTGAACATCAGGTCCGTCCACAAGGGACAGGACACCGAGATCACCTTCGCCACGAGCACCAACCCGGCCACCAAGATCATCCTGCACGACGTCCTGTCGACCACCCTCACGGCGGACAACTTCCTGATCTAGGAGTGCCTCCCGAAACCTGCGACCCGTCAGGCGCGATCGGCCGCTCACCCGATCGCACCAGATCCCGTCACCGCCCCGAGGACCGGCACGCGTCAGCGTTTCGGTGTCGCGGTGATGGACGCGTCCGGGCAGTTCGGCAGGATCGCCTTGCCCACCGTGTTGTTCGGATCGCAGGCCGGGACGGCGGGGGCGCCGCCATTCTCGGCCCGTTCGGTGCGAAGCGCGTCGAAATTCCAGACGCCGACCCAGATCACCGCGAGGATCGCGACGAGTCCCAGCAGCACCAGGGGCATGAGGCGGCGCATCAGCGGGGCGCCGTCTGCTGGACGGGCGCGGTATGCGCCGTGTCGCCGTGGCGGACGAAGGCGAACAGGATCCCGACCGCGAGGATCGCGACGACGGCGATGAGGACGGGGAAGTAGCGGTGCATGGGTCTTCCTGGTTGAGGGTAGCGCTATAACGACGGACACCGTGGAGACGGTTCAGTCCGGCGGACTAGAAAAGTGCCACGAGGGCGACGCCCGCGATCATCAGCAGGCCGCCGGCGATACGCCACAGGGTCGCCGGGTGGCGCTCGAACCCGACCCAGCCGAAATGATCGAGCAGGATGGAGGTGGCGACGCCCGCCGTCACGAGCATTCCGAGGAACGGGGCCGCCCCGATCTGGCGGGCCACCATGAGCTGCGTCACGACGATGCCGCCCCCGAGCACGCCACCGAACCAGGCCCACCACGGGACGTCCAGGACCTGGGCGGCGGACGGCAGGGTCAGCTTGCCCGAGGCGAGGCCCGCGAGGGTGATGAAGGTGGCCGTCCCCGCAGCGACGACGAGGCCGGCGCTCAGGGATCCGCCGAGGCTCTTGGCCAGAGCGCCGTTCTGTCCCGCCTGTACGGCATTCGCGATGCCCGCGAGAAGAACGGCGCCGTACAGATACCACATGGGTGTCCGGCTCCGTCGATGAACTCTTTCATCTAGGGCGGCCCTGGCCGGGCGGGGTGCGACATCTGTGCGATGTCCGCGATTCGGGGATGATGTCGGCGGGGTCGCCCGTTTACCCCATACCCTCCGCCCCGAGGGGGATTGTCTGACTTCGCCCCGTCCGGTTCGCGCCGGACGGGGTTTTTACTGTCGCGGTCGTCGTCGTCCGGGAATGGATATTTCGGGTCGTTCTGGCGTTGGTTCACCGGATCGACAGGAGAATTCATGAAGACCTTGGCCCTCACCTTGTGCGCGCTCGCCGTATCGTCCCTTGCCCTGGCGCAGATGACGACCTCCGCCGATGCGCGGCCGCGCCATTCCAAGCGCGGTCTTGGAACGTCCAGCCTGTCGAATAACACCGGCGGCGGGAGCGGTCGCGACAGTTCGGCGGCGGGCGGCAATTCCAGCCAGCCCTCACGCCGGTCCGGGAGCGGGAGCGCCGGTGGCGGCAGCGGCGGAAACGGCGGCCTGTAGGCCGCAACCGCCCCTTTTCGCCCGCCGGCCGACATCGCACCGCCTCGCCGGGGCGGTGGACATGTCCGATTTCCCATGTGGCAAATGTGGGATATCACATGGTACGGTGAGGTCTTCCTCCCAAGGAAGGTCCTTCTGAACACTCCCCCGCCCGGTGAAAGCCGGCGCGGGTTTTTTTCGTTCGGTCATCGGCGGAAGGCCGTCTCCTCGGGGATTCTCTCATGGGCACGCAGTTTCGAGACATCGCAGCGGGCGGGCGTTAGGCGGGCGTTAGCCTCGAAGGTGGAGAGTCCGCGGTGATGTAGCGTGTCGCGGAGCTCGGATTCGGGTTCTTCGCGCAATCCGGTGTGGCGTGACCTGCGATGGGAATGGGGGCCGAAATCGCGAGACGTCGGCGCCGCCTCGTGGCGGGCTTCGTCGCGACCTCGGTCATGGGCGGCGCGCTGATCTCCGGCGGCGAGGCGGAGGCGGCACGCCTCCTCGCCCTGAAGGCCAACCAGATCGGGCGCTATGCCCGGATCGCCATGACCTTCGATTCGGCAATTCCCGTGAAGGCCAGGATCTCGGGCCTCGTCCTCCTTGTCAATTTCGGTGAGCCCAGCACCTCCGCGCCGGAGAAGATCGCGGGCGAGATCCCCGATTTCGTCACCATGGTTCGCCGCGACCCGGACGGGACCGGCCTGCGCATCGCCCTGCAGAAGCCGTATCGCCTCAACGTCCAGACGGCGGGTGAACACGTCTTCGTGGATCTGCTGCCCGAGGACTGGTCCGGGCTTCCCCCGCCGCTGCCCCCCGAGATCGTGGCCGAACTCGTTCGCCGGGCTCAGATCGCGGAAGCCGCCATGCGCGCGGCGAGGCCGGTCGTCGAACCGAAGCGCCTGCCCCTTGAACTGTCGCGTCTTCCCACCCTCACCCGCCTCAGCCTTCGGCTCGCACCGGACACGGTCGCACGGTTCGACGAGGCCGGATTGGCCACGCGGCTGACGATTCCCGGCGCCTGGCGCATCGACGACCTCGCCCCCCGCGGGCGGACCAAACCCGCCATCGAGGCCTTGTCCGTCGAGAACGACGGTGACGGCGCCCGCCTGCTGGTGACGCCCGCCGCCGGCTACGAGATCCGCACCGGACGGGACGAGGACGGCGTGACGCTGGACGTCCTCCGCAAGGCCGCCCCCCCGGAGGCCAAAGCTTCGGACGGCAAGGCATCGGTGGCGGAGGTCAAGGTCGCCGCCGGAGACGCATCCTCGAAACTCGTGACGGCGCCGGTGAGCGCCGCCCCGGCGAAACCGTCCGGGATCCCTGCGCCCACGGTGCCGCAGAAGACCGTCGTCCTGCGCCCGGCCGGCCCCGGCCTCGCCTTTCCGTTCCAACGCCAGCCTTCGGCGGCCCTGTTCGAGCGGGCCGGCATCGCCACCCTGGTGTTCGAGACGCCCGAGACGGTCACCGTCCCCCCCGGAGACCCGGTCTTCGATCTCGTCAGCCAACCCCGGCGGCAGGGTGCCTTCGTCGCCTTGAGCTTCAGGGTTCCCCGCGAGCGGCTGCTCGATCTCGTCCCGATCGGCGATGCCGATGCGCCCACCGGCTGGGAACTCGTCGCCGGCGAGAACCTGTCGGCCAGCGAAACGCTCGCGGCGATCCGCAACACGGAGGCCAGCGGGCGCATCGGCATCGGTATCCGCCTGCCCCACCCCGGCGGGGCGACCTGGATCGAGCGGGGCGGCGAGCGGATCGGCGTCGTCACCGGCTATGGGCCCAAGCCCGCCGGCATCCCCAAGCGGCAGGCCTTCGTGGATTTCGAGCTGCTCCCCAGCCGCCAGGGCGTGGCCGTCCTGGCGAAGGCCGACGATCTCCTGGTGAGGCCGGACATGGACGGCGTCGTCATCGCCCGCGAGGGCGGCATGGCCGTCTCCGGGGTCGCGCGCCCGGCCGAACCGGCCCTCACCGCCGTGAGCGATCTCGCCATCGAACGCCAACCCTGGGACGCGGCGCGGAGCGGCAATATCGGCGAGAACCTGCGCCAGGGGCTGGACGCGGTGGTCGACGCGCCGAGGCCGGCACGAGGACCGCTCCGGCTCGCCCTGGCCCGGAGCATGCTCGCCAACGGCCTCGGCGTGGAAGCCCTCGGCGTGCTTCAGGTGGCGGCCGCCGAAGATCCGGTGATGGCCGGGCAGCGGGAACTCGCGATCCTCACCGCGGTGGCGAACGCGCAGATGGCCCGCGACGCCGATGCGCGGAAGGCCCTCGACACCGAATACCTGCGGGCCGACCCCGAGGCACGGCTGTGGAAAGGCTATCTCGACGCCAAGGCGGGGCGCTGGGCGAGCGCCGATACGGCGTTCCGGGACACGGCCGGCATCATCGAGCGCTATCCCGACGACCTGCAGAGCCTGCTTCGCTCGGCCGCCGCGGAGGCCGCCATCGAGACCGGCGACTGGGCCACCGCAAGCCAGCAGATCACCACCGCGGCGGCGCGCGCGGCCGACCGTTCGGTCGCCGACCGCCTCGCCTTCCTGCGGGCGCGGATCGACGAGGTGACGGGCCAGACGAGCGCGGCTCTCGACACCTATCGGCGGTTGTCCGACAATGCGGACCGGCCGACCGCCGCCGTGGCGACCCTGCGCGGCACGATCCTCGCCCATGCCCTCGGAAAGATACCGGTGGCCGAGGCCATCGAACGGCTCGAAACCCTCCTCCTCACCTGGCATGGCGACGAGATCGAGCAGAAGACGATCGCCGGCCTCGCCAAGCTGAACATGGAGGCCGGGCGCTGGCGCCAGGCCTTCGCCGCCTCGCGCAAGGCGGATGCCCTGGCGCCCGGATCGCCGATCAGCCGCGAGCTCCACGACAGCGCCCAGGACCTGTTCGACGACATCTTCCTCACCGAGAAGGGGGCGCGGATGTCCGGCGTGGAGGCGCTGGCACTGTATTTCGATTTCAAGGACTTCGCCCCGATCGGCCGCCGCGGCGACGAGATCGTGCGCCGCCTCGCCGATAAGCTGGTGGAACTCGACCTGCTCGATTCGGCGGGGGAGCTGCTCCAGCATCAGGTCGATCACCGGCTCTCCGGACCGGCCCGGGCCAGCGTCGCCGCGCGGCTGGCGACGATCCGAATGATGGACGAGAAGCCCCTCCAGGCGCTCCAGGTCATCGACGCCACCTACCAGCCCGAACTGCCCGAGGAGCTGCGCCGCGCCCGTGCGCTCATCCGGGCGCGGGCCCTGTCCGACCTGTCGCGCACCGATCTGGCCCTGGAGACCATCGAGGCGGAGACCGGCGCCGATGCGGAGCGGCTGCGCGCGGACATCCTCTGGAGCGCCCGCCGCTGGCGCGAGGCGGGCGAGGCACATGAGGCCCTGGTCGGCGAGGCCTGGCGCATGCGCAAACCCCTCGACGACACCATGCGCTCCGACATCGTCCGCTCGGCCATCGCCTACGGCCTGGCGAACGAATCCCTCGGGTTGGAGCGCCTGAGGGCGAAGTTCGCCGAACCCATGGCCGAGAGCATCGACGCCCGCACCTTCGCCCTGCTCACCCAGCCGAACGCGGTGCGGAGCCAGGCCTTCCGCGAGGTCGCGCAGCGGGCCACCAAGGCGGAGACGCTCCAGGCCTTCCTGAAGGAGTATCGCAAGCGCTACCCGGAGATGTCGGTGCCGCAACCGGCCAAGGCCGAGGGCGCGCCGGTCGAAGGGGCGCCGGTCGAAGGAGCGCAGGCCGAGGCGAAGGCGGGCGAGCCCCCGCCCTCACCCAAGGGCTGAGGCGCGCCGTCCCGTCCTGAGCCGGTCCCTCCCGAAATCCGGACCCGGCTTTCGGGAGCACGCCTCAGCGCCGGAACGCGACGGGACCGTTCATCCCCGGCCAATCGGAATAGCCGTTGGCTCCCCCGCCATACCAATAGGCCTTCGGAGCCTCGGCGAGCGGTGCGCCGGTGCGGAGCCGCTCGACGAGATCGGGATTGGCGATATAGGGCCGGCCGAAGCTGAAGAGATCCGCCCTCCCCTCGGCGAGATCCTTCTCGGCGAGTTCGAGCGTGTACTGGTTGTTGCCGATATAGGCGCCCTCGAACCGCTTGCGGATCTGGCCGAAATCCACCTCGTCCGGGACGTCGCGGGTCTGCTGGGTCACGCCCTCGATCGTGTGGACGTAGAGCAGGTCGAACCCGTTCAGCGCATCGATATAGGCGCCGAAGGTCGCCTTCGGATCGCTGTCGAGGGGCGTCTTGCCCGGCTCCGTGGTGGCGGGCGACAGGCGGATGCCGACGCGCTTCCCGCCCCAGACGTCCGTGACCGCTTTCACCACGGCGAGGGGAAAGCGCAGGCGGTTCTCGATCGAGCCGCCATACTGGTCTGTCCGCTTGTTGGTGGAATCGCGCACGAACTGCTCGAGCAGGTAATTGTTGGCCGAGTGGATCTCGACACCGTCGAATCCGGCGCGCTTCGCGTTCTCGGCGGCCTTGCGGTAATCCTCGACGATGCCGGGGATCTCGTCCGCCTCGAGCGCGCGGGGCGTCTCGTGCGGCTTCATGCCGGATTTCGTGAAGGCCATGCCTTCGGGCTTCAGGGCCGAGGGCGCCACCGGCGACTGGCCGTTCGGCTGTACGTCGGGATGCGAGATGCGGCCCGTATGCCAGAGCTGCAGGAAGATGCGCCCGTCATTGGCGTGAACCGCGGCGGTGACGGGCTTCCATCCCTCCACCTGGGCGTCGGTCCAGATGCCCGGCGTCAGCGCGTAGCCGACCGCCTGAGGCGAGATGTTCGTCGCCTCCGAGATGATGAGGCCGGCATTGGCGCGCTGGGCGTAGTAATCGACCGCGAAATCCGGGGGGACGCCCTCGTCGGACGACCGGCTCCGGGTCAACGGGGCCATGACGACGCGGTTCTTGAGGGTGAGGTCGCCGAGGGTGAAGGGTTCGAGGATCGGGCTCATGAGTCGGATGAATCCTTGGGGCATTGCGTGGCGAGGAAGACGTCGCCGGACGGCGGTGCCGCCCTCCGGTGCGCTCCCCACTCGTTTGGCCCGACCCGTCCCCACCGGCCTCCCGGAGGAGAGCGACGCGACGGATGGGGCCGGGGGTGAGGCGGGATGAGCGGGCAATCCCGTGCCGCCTCGCCTTGTTCCCCCGCCCGGCCGAACCTTCGCGACGCAGCCCCGACTTCAATACCCCCTGGCGGCGATGGACTCCGACCAGTTCACCGCCCGGCGCGCCATGCTGATATGCTGGCGCTCGTACATGCGGCCCTCGACCTTGATGGCGCCGCGCTTGGCGTTCTCGGGCTTGTCGAAGGCCTCGATCACCAGGGTGGCGCGGCGCACCTCCTCCTCCGTCGGGGCGAAGGAGGTGTTGGCCGGCTCGAGCTGGTTGGGGTGGATCAGCGTCTTGCCGTCGAAGCCGAGGTCGCGGGCCTGGCGACACTCGGTGCGGCACCCTTCGATGTCGCCGATGTCGTTCCACACGCCATCGAGGATGGTGAGGCCTTCCGCGCGGGCGGCGGCCAGGGTGAACATCATCCAGGGCAGCATCGGCACCCGCCCGGGCACGAGCTGCGCCCAGGTGTCCTTGGCGAGGTCGTTGGTGCCGAGGACGAAACAGGTGAGCCGGGTGCGCCGGTCGCGCCGCGCCTTGGCGATGTCCTGGATGTTGAGGATCGCCGCCGGTGTCTCGATCATCGCCCAGACATCGATGCTCTCGGGGGCGTCGAGGGCTTCGAGATGGTTGGCGATGCTCTCCAGCACCGCGGGCGAGGACACTTTCGGCATCAGGATGGCGTCGGGTCGGGCCTCGATGGCCGCCTTCAGGTCGGCTTCGCCCCAGGGCGTCTGCGGAGCGTTGACGCGGATCACGAGCTCGCGGTCGCCGTATCCGCCGCCCTTCACCGCCGCGCAGACCTGCTCGCGGGCCAGCACCTTCTCGTCCGGTCCGACCGCGTCTTCGAGGTCCAAGATCAGCGCATCGGCCTGCAGGGACTTCGCCTTGTCGAGGGCTCGCTGGTTCGAGCCGGGCATGTAGAGGACGCTGCGGCGCAGGCGGAGATCGGACATGAACGCATTCCAGTGGCGACGCGGCAGAGCTTAATGCAACACGCCCGCTGGGACAGCCCTCCGGATCTAAAATGCGTGTCGATGCCGCGCGTTTGACAGGCGCGGGCGATACCCCGGCAGCGACGTGCCGGTCACACGGCATCGACGCGAGCGCCTCGCGGAAGACCATTGGTTCGAGCCAGTCCGGCCCGGCCCACGCACGGAGTGGAAACATGCCGCCATCGACGGAAGCCCGCCCCTATACGGCGACACCGGAGGGCGTCCGCCTCGCCGTGCGCCTGACGCCGCGCGCGAGCCGGACCGGTCTCGATGGCCTCGTGGAGGGGGCCGACGGGCGCCTCTGGGTCCAGATGCGGGTGGCCGCACCGCCGGTGGAGGGGGCGGCCAACACGGCGCTGATCGCCGCCCTCGCGGATGCCCTGCTGATGCGCCGGTCCGACATCCGCATCGTCACCGGGGACACCGCGCGGCTGAAGATCGTGGCGCTCGGCGGCGACCCCGCATCGCTCGCCGCGCGCCTCGACGCCTGGATCGCCGGGGCGGCGCCACGGCGTTGAGCTCAGAACAGTCGGCTTCCGTCCGGTCCGGCATGGTCGGGGCGGAACAGGACGACGGCGCCGTTCGCGTCGGCGAAGCCCAGGGTCAGGACCTCCGAAAGGAACTTGCCGATCTGGCGCGGGGGGAAGTTCACCACGGCGGCGACCTGCCGGCCGACCAGATCCTCCGTTCGGTAATGCTCGGTGATCTGCGCGCTGGAGCGCCGGGTGCCGATGGAAGGCCCGAAATCGACGGTGAGCTTAAGCGCCGGTTTGCGCGCTTCCGGGAACGGCTCGGCGGAGACCACCGTGCCGATCCGGATGTCCACGGCCAGGAACTGGTCGAAGGTGATCGGGGCCGCCGCCGGGGCCGCCGAATCGTGGTTCACATGCATGGCCCGCCTCCTAAGCAGGTTTCGCAGACGTGGCCCCCGCCTCTGCGAAACCTGCGACACGGCAAAGAGGTAAGCAGGGTGAAGCGTTGGCTTGCCAACGCGAACCGGCTTAGGTTCACGCCGTCCGCAGGGTCCGCCGCCTTTTGTCGGCCGACGACCATTGCATCAGCGCCACCATGACCAGGATCGTGCCGAGATAGACGATGACCTGCAGCCCGGTCGGGCGGTCGGTATAGCCGACGAGGGCGTGGAGCACGCGGCCGACCATGCTGCCCTCGGACAGGACGTTCGCGGTGTTCCAGAGCGGCCGGTCGAGGACGGTGATGAGGCCGGCATTGGTGAGGAACTGCGCCGCCTGCGCGGCGAGGCCGGCGGCGAGGAAGATGATCAGCGCGCTGGTGACCGAGAAGACGTAGCGGGTCGGGATCGCGGCAAGGCCGAAATAGCTCACGGCCGACATCAGGACGCCCGCGCCCACCCCGGCCAGGGCCCCGATCTGCAGGTCGGGGCCGGACGTGCCCGAGGCTACGAGGCCGTAGAGGAAGAGGACGAGCTCCGCGCCCTCGCGCAGGATCGCCGCGCCGACGACGAAGGCCAGGGCGGCGGATGTGGTCTCGCCCCTGCGCACGGAGTCGCCGGCGGCCTTCAGCTCGCCCGCGAGCTCGCGCCCGTGGCGGCTCATCCAGGTGTTGTGCCAGATCAGCATGAGGACGGCGGTGCCGAGCACGGCCGCGTTGAGGATGTCCTGTCCCGCGCCTTCGAACGCGTCGGAGATCGCTTCGGCGAAGAGCGCCACGAGGCAGGCGCCGGCAAGCCCTCCGACGACGCCGAGGCCGATCCAGCGGCCGCGCCCGGCGATGCCCCGCGTGGCCGCCAGCACGATGCCGATGATGAGGCCGGCTTCGATGACCTCGCGGAAGGCGATGACGAATGCTCCGATCATGCGGAGATTTCCTTCGATGTCGCGGGCGGGCGGTGCGAGCGCCCTACCAGATCCAGAACAGAAGCACCCAGCCGGAGACCGACAGGGCGGCGGCGGCGGCGATGCAGGCGGTGGCACCCGCCCGGCGCCCACCGCCCGCGGAGAGACCCGCCACCCGCCAGGCGAGCCACGCGCTCCACAGGCTCGCGCCGATGAGCAATCCGGCTCGCATCTCGGCTACGTAGGGAAGTGGAAGCCCCTCCCCGCGCAGGAAGGTGACGGTGAGGGCCGAGAGACCGAGGAAAACGCCGCATCCCGCGATGGGGATCAGCGTCTGCGTCAGGTGGTGGAAGCGCGCCGACGACCAGGGGCCGAGGCAACGCGTGGCAAGCGCTACCAGGGCGGAGAGGCCGACCCCGAGGACGATCGTCGCGGCGCCGATATAGGCCAGCAGCAGGCCGCCATCGAGCAGGGTCATGACGTCGTTGTGCTCGGGGTAGTTGGTGAGCACGAACCACGGCAGGGTGGTCTCGAGCGGCCAGACCATGCCGTGCTCGATGAGCCAGGTGGCGAGCCATTGCTTGGCGTCGATGAACCAGGGGCTCGACGACCATTGGAAGGCGCCGGCCGCCAGGCCCATCATCCCGAACAGGATCAGGACCGTCTGTTCGAGGCTGGGCTCGGAGCCGGCCACATGGACGATTTCATAGGCGGGGGAGCGCCGGGCGAGGCGGACCGCGCCGCGATAGCCGCTACAGCGCCCGCACATATGGCAGGCGCCGGCCCCGCGCATGGTCTTCACCGGCACCAGTGGCGCACAGTTGAAGGCGGCGCCCTGAGGCTTGTCGGAGGCGGCCCAGGCGGGGCGGTCCACCTGGAAACTCACCGGCGCGAGCTTGGCCAGCACCGCGAAGACGCCGTTCACGGGGCAGAGGTAGCGGCACCAGACGCGCTTGTTGCGGCCATAGACGAGGCCCACCGCGATCGCCGCCACGGTGGATCCGCCGAGGACGGCCAGGACCGGCTTCGGGTAGCCGTAGACGCTGACCATCTGGCCGTAGACGGTGGTTCCGGCGAAGGCGATGAAGGGCCAGCCGCCCCAGGTGATCCAGCGCGGCACCGCGCGGCCGAGGCTCCAGCGACTGGCGAATTCGGTGAGGGTCCCCTCGGGGCACAGGACCCCGCACCAGGCCCGGCCGACGAGGACCATGCTCACGAGGACGAACGGCCACCAGATGCCCCAGAACGCGAATTGCGCCAGGACGGTCAGGTTGTTCCAGAGATGGGCGGTCCGGTCCGGCAGCGGCAGGAAGGCGGGCACGGCCACGAGGACGAGGTAGATCGCCACCACGGCCCATTGCACGCTGCGGATGAGTCCGCCATGGCGTTGCAGCCAATGGCCGAGTTCCGCGAGGCGCTGGTCGATCCAGGCTTCACGCAGGTCCGTCGAGACGCTCGCCGTCATCGGGCTACTTCGCCACCAGCTTGGCTTTGGCTTCCGGATGGAAGTCGTCGAACACGTCGTAGGTGCCGGGGTCGAGGGTGCGGAAGACGATTGCCGATGTCGAGCCGGCGGCCAGGGCCTTCTCGCGCTTGAGTTCCATGCTCTCGAACTCCACCGGCGAGGTGCCGGTATTGGTGATCTCCAGCTTGAATCGGGTGTTGGCCGGCACCTCGATGATCTCGGGGATGATCACGCCGTCCTTCATCTCGACCTTGATCACCGGCATGTCGTTGGCCCATGCGGCGCCGGTGTCGGCCGCCATGACGGCGCAGGCGAGGACGAGGCCGCGGACGTGCTGCATCACGGTGCTCAATACGCGCCCTTCTTGCCGGTGCCGGCGAAGGTGAAGTCCTGGATCAGGTCGAACGGCTTGAACCATTCGGCCACGCCCGTTTCCTTATCCACGTGCCGGCCGAAATGCTGGTTCTTGCCGGGGGGCGACACCGTGAGCTTGAGGCGGTAGCGGCCGGGGCCGTTCAGCTTGACGTTGTCGCCGTAATGCGGGCCGTCATTAGCGACCATGGGCATCAGCGAGCCGGTCACCTTCGGGCCCGTGGCGGCCTCGCCCTCGAGCTTCGTGAGTTCGAAGCTCACGTCGAGGGAGGGGAGCCAATCGCCCTCGGCGAATCCGTTGCGGTTGTCCTTGGCCGCGCGGATATCGGCTTCCAGGTGGATGTCGGATTGCGCGGCGGCGCGCATCATATCCGGCGGATCCATCTCGATCGGCTGAAGATAGACCGCCGTCACTTCCAGCCCATCCTTCAGCATGGGAGGACCGATCGGCGTCTCCTTGGCCGAGGCGAAGCCGGTGCCCAGGGCCGCGAAGGCCAGCAGGGAGGCGGAAATCAGGGCGGAGTGAGTGATCTTGCGCATCGTCCCTAGCGCGTAAACCAGCGCTCCGCCGATGCAAAGATGCTTCTTTGCGGAATCGATATATCAGAATGATTCCAATGTTTTGCGGCGGCCCCTGAAACGACGGCCGATGGATCGTCCGCCGGCCTCTATGCCGCACCGGTTGTGCGAAGGGCGAGCGGGCAACCGGTCGTGTCGGCCGGACGAACCGAGCGTTAACGTTGGCGCGGCCAATATCGTGGTCCCGTTGAGACGCTGGCACCTAAGGTTGGCCGGAGACAGCAGCGCCTATGGCGACCCCGATCGTTGCCCTCGTTCAGCAACTCGACCGCACCATGGCGGATGCCTCGACGAAGCGCCGCGAGTCGATCCTGCAGAATCTCGCCGCCCTTTTCGCCGACTACGCGCCGCGCCTCGGTACCGACCACGTCCACGCCTTCGACATGGTGATGCTGCATCTCGCCCGGTCGATGGAAGAGGCCGCGAGGGGCGACCTGTCGCGCCGCCTCGCCCCTATTGCGAACGCGCCGCCGCTCCTGATTCGCGACCTCGCCTTCGATCCCGCCGCCGCCGTGTCAGTCCCGACCCTCGAGGCGGCCCTGCTGCTGCCCCTCGACGACCTGACCGCGATCGCGCGGGTCTGCGGGCAGCCCCAGCTTCTGGCCCTGACCCGTCGGAAGACCCTCATCGCGCTCCTCACCGATATCATCGTCGAGCGGGGCGACGCCGTCGTATCGCGCTCGGTGGCGGGCAATCCCGGCGCGCGCTTCTCCCTCGACGGCTACAGGCTGCTCTTCGGCCGGAGCCAGTCCGATCCGGAACTCGCCGCGCGGCTTCGCCTCCGCGATGACGTCCCGGATATCCTGGCGCGGGAGGATGCCATGTGGGACGGCATCGCCGCGCCATCCCCGGACGATCCGGTCCGCGCGATCTTCGCGGCCGAGGTGTTCGTGGGCGCACAGTCCCGCCAGGGCGAGATCAGCGAAACCCTCATCGTCGGTTGGCTCAATTCGGGTCGCGAGACGGAAGCGTTGGTGGCACTCGCCCGCCTCGCGGGGGTTCCCAGCGCGATGGCCATCGCGGCCTACCAGGCGCCCTCCTACGAGCCGTTGCTCTACCTCGTCCGCTCCGTCAGGTTCGGCTGGACGATCCTGAAGCTGTTCCTGGCCTCGAAATCGGAGCGGGAGACGCCGCCCGAAGTCCTGCGCGGGATGATGGAGGCGTTCCAGGCCCTCTCCGTCGCCACGGCGCAGCGCGTCGTCCGGACGAATGCGGCCCGACGGCAGATCGAGGGCGACCATGACTGATCGGCCCGTCTCCGCCCGCATGCGTGGAACCGGCGCAGCGCCGGACGATCAGCGACCCCCCGTTTTTTCATGATGCTCTGAAGCAAGAGTCGATCTCATGGCGCAGCTCCGTAAAGACATCGGAACCAGTTTCGCGAACGCCCGGCGGAAGGTCGAGGCCTATGCCTCGGCCAGCGAGGACCTGTCCGGCGAGTTGCGCCGCTGGACGGACTATGCCCTCCGGTTCGTCGAGCCCGACCCCACGATCCGCAACCTTCACCGCGTCGTTCTCGAAAGCGCCGACGACCTCACCGGTCTCATGGCCGCGCAGCCCCGGCCGCGCGACTCGTCCATCGCCACAGCCAAAGCCCACCTGACGAAGGCCTTCGACGACCTCGAAGAGGCCATCCTGAAGCACGGCATCCTCACGCCGGGCGGCGAGAAGGTCGGTCTGGGAATCGCCGGCCGGCCGATCTGAGCGCAAGGCTTCGGCCGGTTCTCGAAGTGTCAGCGGGAGACGGGATCGCCCGCCATGGTCTTCGCCTCCGGCAGCAGGGCAGACGCGGGAGCGGCGGACGGAAGACGGCCGCGCAGGGCCGAGGCCGCGCGCAGCACGGCGAGGACAAGGGACGCCGCGCGGATATGGCGGGGCAGCTGCTTCGGCCCGAGGGGGCGATAGACCAGCCTGGGGCTGACACGCTCGATCTCGGCGACGGCGAGGCCGACGAGGGGCTGCTGGGCGATCCGGGCCGCATCCGCCCCCGGGATTCCCAGTTTGCGGGACCAGGCCTGCGTGGTGGCCAAGCACCCCGTGGCGTGGAGGCGGCGCAGGCGACGACGCCACAGATAACGGTAGAGCGCTCGCGGCACCGCTTCCATGCGGGCGTCGCAGAGGCTGTCGGGGATCTCGCACCGGGCCCGGATCGTATCGGCGACGCCGCCGGGCGCCCGGCCGACCAAACGCCCCGATACGGTGACGACCACGTCCTTGGCGTGCCGGACCCTCAATCCGTGCTGGAGCAGGGCCGCCACGAAGGCGCCGTCCTCGCCGAGGGGGATCATCGGCATGCCGCCCACCAGCCGGTAGGCCGAGAGCCGGACGGAGAGCGTGGCGCCGATCGTCGTGCGGTGGCAGGGCCAGGGATCGTGCGGGTCGTGGTCGATCCGCGCTTCCAGCTCGGTGAGACGGTCGCTGTAGGCGTCCTCCAGCTTGCCGCGCGAGCGCAGGGATTGGGGCAGGGCCGCCCACTCGTCCTCGTCGATCTGGATACGCCCGGCCACGGCATCCGCGCCGGCGTCCAGGGGCGCGAGGTTGCGGGCCACCCAGTCCGCGGGGACGCGGCTGTCGGCGTCCGAAGTCAGGATCGTTCCGGCCGTACCGTCGGGGCCGATCCATTCGGCGGCGGCATCCATGGCGGCGCGCCGGGCCCAGCCGGCATGGGCTCCCTCGAAGGTGACGCAGCGGACGCGGACGGGGATCGACATCGTCTGCACGAAATCGGCCACGATCCGGTCCGTGCCGTCGGTGCAGTTGTTGAGGAACAGGTATAGACCGAGGCTGCCCGGCCGCACGCCCTCCTGCGCGTCGATGGCGCGAAGGCAGGCCTCGATCCGCTCGGCCTCGTTGCGGACCGGGATGGCGATGACGGTGTCAGGGGCCGCGTTGGGAAAGCGGGGCGACGTGTCGATCCCGGGGGCGACGTCGGCGAGGGTCGAGTAGGGCACGGAGGACTCCGATGGGGCGGCGCGGGCCAAGCCCGTTTCCGCGTCCCGGCAGGTGAGACGGTCGCACCTTACCGGCGTCAAGCTGAACGGAAGCCGTCAGGCGCGACGATCAGGCGGCGGATGGGCTCGCGAAGGTCCGCCGGGCGAGGCCCGGATAGGCCAAAGCCTGGCTGGCGCCGCGCGCGGCCAGCAGCGTCAGGAAGGCGAGCCAGAGGCCCATATTGCCGTAACCGCCCGCATGGGCGAGGCCGATGGCGAGGGCATAGATGCCGGTGGCCGCGATCATCAGGTTGCGCATCGCCCGAGTCCAGGTCGAGCCGATATAGATCCCGTCATAGGCGAAGGGCACCGAGGCCACGAGGGGCGCGAGGGCGGCGGGGACGAGATAGGCGCGGGCCGTCTCGCGCACCTCCGGGCTCGTGGTCACGGTATCGATGAAGGCCGCGCCGAACGTCAGGAACAGCGTCGCCACCGCCAGACCGAAGGCGACGCACCAGATCAGGCTGAGCCGGGCCGCCCGGCGGAACCCGGCCTCGTCGCGAGCGCCCACCGCCTGCCCGCACAGGGTTTCGGCCGCCGTGGCGAACCCGTCGAGGAAGAAGCCGCCGATGAGGAAGAGATTCCACAGCACCGCATTGGCCGCCAGGACCACGTCGCCCGACCGGGCGCCGAGCGCCGAGAACAGGGCGATGGCGCCGACGAGGAGCAGGGTCCGGATCATCACGTCGGCATTGACGGAGAGCATCCGCGCCAGCGCCATCGGATCGCGAATGACGCGGAACGGTACCGAGAACGGCCGCGAACCGAGACGGGCCAGGAGACCGAGACCGAGGGCGGTCCCGGCGGCCTCGGCCAGGAGGGTGGCGATGCCGGCGCCCGCGACGCGGAGATCGGCCCACAATACGAGGACGAGGGTGAGGGCGATGTTGACGAGGTTGATGGCGACCTGCAGCAGCAGGCCGAGATCGGTCCGCCCTCGTCCGAGCACCGAGCCCAGGATGGCATAGTTCGCCAGGGTGAAGGGCGCCGCGAAGATGCGGATGTGGAAATAGGTGGCCAGCCCCGCGATCACCGCCGGGCTGGCGCCGCTCAGCGCGAAGGCCCCGGCGGCGATCGGCACCTGGGCCGCCGTGATGAGGAAGCCGACGAGAAGGCCCGCCGCCAGGGAGCGCGCGAGGATCCGGTCGATCTCCGCGGCATCTCGCGCGCCGACGGCCTGGGCGGTGAGCCCCGCCGTCGCCATGCGCAGCGAGCCGAAGGACCAGAACACCGCATCGAAGATCACCGCCCCCAGCGCCATGGCGCCGAGAAGCGCGGGATCGCCGAGGCGCCCGATCACCGCCGCCCCGACGAAGCCGAGGAGCGGGGTGGTGACGTTGGCCAGCGTCATCGGCAGGGCCAGGGCCAGGATGCGGCGGCTGGTGGCGGGTGTCGGTGTGCCGCCTCGTGCTTGCATTGATCGAGGGCTTTCGGAAACGGTTGCCGGAGCCGCTCCCGGACGGTGGACGTCCCGGAACGGCCCCGCGCTCATAAGCCGACGTGGCGCCAGCATCTACCTCGAGGGGACAACGATCCTCCGGTCCGTCACCGTACGGCCGAGCGGAGGGCGCACGCCCTCGGCTCCGCCCGGCGGCGTCGGGCAAGGGTCGACCACCGTCCGATCCTCCTCGGACGTCAACCGGCCATTCGGGCCGGCCGGATCTTCTCGTAGACGACACATCGCCCCTTGCCGGCTGCTTTCGCGGCGTAAAGGGCGCGGTCTGCGCTCATCATCATGGTGGTCAGCGGTTCCGTCGGCTCACACTGGCAGACGGCACCGACGCTGACGCTGACGCGAGCGAGAACCCCGGGTTCGATCCGGTAGGGCGCCGCGATCGTCGCGATGATCCGGGCAGCGAGCGAGCGCGTATGCAAGGGGTCCAACCGATCCAGCAGCACCAGAAACTCGTCGCCGCCGAGACGGCAGATCGTGTGATCGGCGCCCACCGTTTCGCGCAGGCGTTGACCGACCTCGTGCAGGAGGACATCGCCGGCGGCATGTCCCAGGCGGTCGTTGACCTGTTTGAATCCATCGAGGTCGAGGTACAGGAGAGCGCGCGCTTCGATCGGCGACGCCATGCGGTCGAACGCTTCTTCGAGGCCCCTCCGGTTGAGGAGTCCGGTGAGAGGATCGGTGACCGCCATCTGACGATTGTCCAGCTCGCCGCGTATGGCCCGGATCGTCATCGTCCGATGCTGGTTGATGATGCCGACATTCACCAGGACGAAGGCAATCGTTTGCCCAGCAATCAGTGGGATGAACTCGGGATGCATCAGTGAGAATGGGATCTTGAAGCCGAGGTCCAGCACCATGACCTGGATCATCGCGTAGCGTGGCGCTGCGAAGTTGCGACTGATGATGCCTCCGATTGTCGCCAGTGCAGAGGCGAGCACGATGACCGTCAAGGCGATATCGCCGGAAAAGACGACGATCCACGTCGTCGCCGCTTGAATCGATACCCAGATCAGTCCGGTTGCGAATATCGGACCTGAGGGCGCGCGGGTGCGCCTGAGGAAGGCCATCCGGCAGCAGAGCAGCACAATGTCCAGGACGGCCAGGACCGCAAAAACCGGGTTTTGCAGGCGCATGCAGGCAACGCCGGCGACCACTGTCGAGTTCAGAGATCCGATCAAAAGCGGCCCGGTGGACACGTAGAACGCCGATCGCATCCGCCGTTGGACTTTGTCTGGAAGATGTGCGCCGATCTCGGCAATCCATCGAAGGGCAGGATGACCCGGGGCGGGATACAGGACACTGTCGCTCAAGGGTTTTCCGCCTCATCTTCGACGCGAGTGATAGGCATCTCCCTTCGAATAAGCGTTGCGGAATTCGAGCGAATTTGAGCGGTCTCACGACACGCGGGCGATCGGCACGAGCCGGCGACCAAGGGAACGTAAGCGCCTCGCGGGATCCCATCGAACGGCGCGGCAGATTTCGGTATCGGCCTGCGTGCCTCGTCCGGATGGTCGCGGATTCCCATGAGAACTGGCTGGTGGATCAGCTTGCCGCGAGGTGCCGCTCGATCACCGCTCCAAACACTCATGCCCGTGCGATCGGCTGGCCGAAGGCCGGCGCAAGCGGCCCGTCAGTCGCGCCGTCCATGGGCGCGTCTTGCAGACGGGGGCGATGGTGTGGACATCGGCGGGCGTGCGGGAACCGGGTCCGCACTCCGTGACGAGGCAAGCGCACGCCCTCGCGACGGAGCCTTCCGCCCCTGAGCCTCGTGGCGCTGCGGACGAGAGCCGACGAGCGCCCGCTCCACATCCGATGCATCGAACGGGTGGGCGGCGCGCGATGAGGCCGGCCCCCTCCACGGAGGTGCCTTGCCTTCCGTCAGTGCCCCGTGAAAGCCTTCAGTGACAGCCGCATCCGCTGCCGCAGCTTCCGCCGCCCGCGGGCTCCTCGGCGGGCTTGGCGGCCTTGCCGTTCCGGTCCCGCGTCAGACCCCGCTCCTCCAGTTCCGACAGGTATGTCGCCCACCGGTTCCGGTATTCCCGGCCGAGGTCGTAGAGATAGGCCCAGCCGAACAGGCCGGTATCGTGCATGTCGTCGAAGGTCAGTTTCACGGCGTAGTTGCCCACCGGCTCCACCGAGAGGATCACCACGTCGCGCTTGCCGCCGATGACCTTGCGCTCCGACGGCGAGTGGCCCTGCACCTCCGCCGAGGGGCTGGACACGCGCAGGTACTCGGCGGGCAGGGCGAACTTGCCGCCATCCTCGAAGGAGACGTTGAGCGTCCGCTTGTCGCCGGACAGGCGGATTTCGGTGGGCCACCGCTCGGGCGGAGCGACCTGCCGGCCGGTGGCGTGGGGATCGGCGTGATGCTGGCTCATGCTGGAAATCTCATGCCCGAAACCGAATTGGATGCAATATATGTGTAGAGCGCGGGGGGCATGCGCCCCAGCCTGCTTGCCCTATCCGCCGTCGCGCCTCATATGCCCGACATGCTAGGTTCATCGCGCGACCACGCTCCGGACGTTTCCCCAGGCCCGAGTCTCGAGTTCCCCATGGGTGTTGCCTTAGCCGAACGCGTCGCATCGAGGGCGCCGGCTCCTTTGATAGACCCCTTCCAGCGTGCGATCACCTATCTTCGCATCTCGGTGACGGATCGCTGCGACCTGCGTTGCGTCTACTGCATGTCGGACGACATGAAGTTCCTGCCCAAGCGCGATCTGCTTACCCTCGAGGAGCTGGACCGGCTCTGCGGCGTGTTCATCGACCGGGGCGTGCGCAAGCTTCGGATCACGGGCGGCGAGCCGCTCCTGCGCCGTGACATCATGCACCTGTTCCGGCGGCTATCCCGCCATATCGGCACCGGCGCTCTCGAAGAGCTGACGATGACGACCAACGGGACGCAGCTCGGCCGTTTCGCCCCGGAACTCGCCGATCTCGGCGTGAAGCGCGTGAACGTGTCCCTCGATACCCTCGACCCCGACAAGTTCCGCGCCGTCACGAGGCGCGGCGACCTGAAGGTCGTGCTCGACGGGATCGAGACAGCGCGCAAGGCCGGGATCAAGGTCAAGATCAACGCCGTGGCGCTGAAGGGCGTCAACGAGGACGAGATCGCCGACATGATCGCCTGGGCCCATGGCGACGGCATGGACATGACCCTGATCGAGGTCATGCCGCTCGGTGAGGTTGAGGGCGACCGCACCGATCAGTTCCTGCCCCTCTCCGTCGCCCGCGCCCGCCTCGAGCAGCGCTACACCATGGTGCCCCTGCCCGACCGGACCGGCGGACCAGCGCGTTACGTTCGCATCGCCGAGACCGGCGGACGGCTCGGCTTCATCACGCCGCTGACCCATAATTTCTGCGAGAGCTGCAACCGGGTCCGCCTCACCTGTACCGGCAAGCTCTACATGTGCCTCGGCCAGGAGGATGCCGCCGACCTGCGCCATGCCCTGCGCGCCTCGCCGGACGACGCCCTCGTGACGCAGGCGGTCACCGATGCCATCGCACGCAAGCCCAAGGGCCACGACTTCGTCATCGAGCGCGCCCGCCCGGCCGCCGTGCCGCGCCACATGAGCGTCACCGGCGGCTGAGGCCGTCTCGCGTTTGACCCTTCCCGTCATCGACTCTAGACCCGCCGCAAACCTCGTGACGGATGGAGACGGATGATGGCGAAGGTCGCGTTCCTGGGCCTCGGCGTGATGGGCGGCCCGATGGCGGGTCACCTCGCCAAAAAAGGTCACGCCGTCACCGTCTACAACCGGACGACGGCCAAGGCGGAAGCCTGGGTCACGGCCCATGGCGGCGCCTTCGCGGCGACGCCCCGCGAGGCGGCGGTGGGTCAGGAGATCGTTTTCGCCTGCGTCGGCAACGACGACGACCTGCGCGGCGTCACCCTCGGTGAGGATGGTGCCTTCGCCGGCATGGAGCCGGGCGCGATCTTCGTCGATCACACCACGGCCTCCGCCGAGGCGGCGCGCGAACTGGCACGTTCTGCGACGGGGCGCGGCCTCGGCTTCATCGACGCTCCCGTTTCCGGCGGGCAGGCCGGCGCCGAGAACGCGGCGCTCACCGTGATGTGCGGCGGGGACGAGGCCACCTATGCCAAGGTCGAGCCTGCGATCCTGAGCTTCGCCAAGGCCTCGCGCCTGATGGGACCGGCGGGCTCCGGCCAGCTCACCAAGATGGTCAACCAGATCTGCATCGCCGGCATCGTTCAGGGCCTGTCGGAGGCGATCCACTTCGCCAAGCGCGCCGAACTCGACGTGGATGCGGTGCTCGACGTGATCTCGAAGGGCGCGGCCGGGTCCTGGCAGATGGAAAATCGCGGCCGGACCATGAATGCTGAAAAATTCGATTTCGGCTTCGCCGTCGACTGGATGCGCAAGGATCTCGGCATCCTGCTGGCGGAGGCAAGGCATAACGGCGCCCAGCTCCCGGTGACCGCCCTCGTCGACCAGTTCTATGCCGACGTGCAGGCCATGGGCGGCAACCGCTGGGACACGTCGAGCCTCATCGCCCGCCTGGAAAAATGAGGCTGGTCGCCACGGCGAGGGCCGCGTCGGGATCGGTCCAGGTCCAGTCCTCGCCCATCTGGTGGCGGAACCAGGTGAATTGCCGCTTGGCGTAGCGCCGCGTATCGCCCTGGCCGCGTTGGATCGCCTCGGCGAGGGGGATCGTCCCGTCGAGATGGGCGATGAGGCCCGGCACCCCGTGGGCGCGCATGATAGGCAGGAGCGGATCGAGGCGGCGTTCCCTCAGCGCCGCAACCTCGTCGAGGGCGCCGCCCTCGATCATGGCGAGGAAACGCCGATCGATCCGGCCGCGCAGGGTCTCGCGCTCGGGAGCGAGGAACAGCTTGACCAGGCGCTTGCCGGCCAGCGGCCCGGCGACGCGCTCACCGTGAAACGCCGAGATCGGCCGCCCGGTGGCGGCGAAGATCTCGAGCGCGCGCATGATCCGGGCGCGGTCGGTGGGCCGCAGCGTGTCCGCCCCGGCGGGATCGACCTCCGCGAGGTCGGCATGGAGTAGCTCGGTAGCACGGTCCTCGGCGCGCGCGCGGAGCGAGGTTCGGATCGCCTCGGGAACCGCGGGCAGGTCCGATAGCCCCTCCTCCAGGGCACGAAAATACAGGCCGGTGCCGCCGACGAAGATCGGAAGCCGGCCGTCAAGGCCGTCGAGGAGGCGGGCGGCATCGCGGGCGAAATGCCCGGCCGAGTAGTTCACCGCTCCATCCACCTCGCCGTAGAGCCGGTGAGGCGCCAGTGCCTCTTCCTCGACGCTCGGCCGCGCCGACAACCGTCGCAGGTCGGCGTAGACCTGCATGGAATCGGTGTTGACCACCACGCCGTCGTGACGGCGCGCGAGTTCCGTCGCAAGGCCGGACTTGCCCGAGGCGGTGGGCCCTGCGATGAGGATCGCCGCCGGGGGCGCCTGTCTGTGTGATCCGTCCGTGACCGGCGGCAAGGCGTGGACACTCCCCCGATGACCCTCGTCGCGACCCTGATAGCAAACGAGAGCCGGCCCGCCATCACCGATGCGGTCCTGGCGGAGGCCCGTTCCGTTCTTCGGACGGAGCATCAGCCGCGCATCCTCCACGGCGAGGTGGCGGCCGAGATCCTGTTTCCGGGCTCCGGGGAGGAGGCTCCCGCGATGGCGCGGCGGCTGCGGGCGGCTTTCGCCGCCGAACCGTTCGACGTCGCCGTTCAGGTGGCCGGCGCCCACCGCCGCAAGCGGCTGTTCCTGGCCGACATGGATTCCACCATGATCGAACAGGAATGCATCGACGAACTCGCCGCCACGATCGGCCTGAAGGACCGCGTCGCCGCCATCACCGAGCGGGCCATGCGCGGCGAGATCGCCTTCGAACCGGCCCTGCGCGAGCGTGTCGCCCTCCTGCGCAACCTGCCGGTCGGCGTCGTGGACGACCTCATCCGGGATCGCATCACCCTCACCCCTGGGGGCCGCACCCTCGTCCGCACGCTGAAGGCCAACGGCGCCCATACCTGTCTGGTGTCCGGCGGGTTCACCCTGTTCACGGGACCGATCTCGGCGACGATCGGCTTCGACGAGGCCCACGCCACCACCCTCGGGGTGAAGGACGGCCATCTCACCGGCGAGGTGCTGGAGCCCATCGTCGGCAAGGAGACCAAGCGCGCGACGCTCATCGCCCTGCGCTCGCGCTTCGGCCTCGACCGCGCGGACACGCTGGCTGTGGGCGACGGGGCGAACGACCTCGACATGCTCGGCGAGGCGGGCCTCGGCGTGGCGTTCCGGGCCAAGCCCAAGGTCGCGGCGGCGGCGGACGTCCGCATCGACCACGGCGACCTGACCGCGCTGCTCTACCTGCAGGGTTACGGGGCGAGCGAGTTCGTCCACTGACGGAAAAAGGCCGCCACCCGGGGGTGACGGCCTCTACGAAGCGCAGGAGTCGGGGGGGGCCTATTCGAGACCGATCGCCACGAAGCGGACGTCGCCCGATGCGGCCGCCACGAGGAGGAGAACGGATTTGCGATTCTCCTTCTTCAGCTGATCGACACGCTTCGTCACGTCGGCGGGCGTCGAGACCGATTCCTGGCCGACCTCGACGATGACTTCGCCGGGCTTGATCTGCTTGTCGGCGGCGGTGGAATTCGGGTCGACGCGCGTGACGACGACGCCTTTCACGCTGTCCTTGATGCTGTAGCGGCGGCGCAGCTCGTCGGTAATCCCCGACAGGTTGAGCCCCAGCGCCTGACGGATGGCAGGCTCCGCGTCCGGCTGCCTGACGTTGGCGAGCTGCGGCTTCTCCGGGTCGTCGAGACGACCGAGGGTGACGGATTTCGTCGTCTCGGCGCCCTTCCGGACGACGATGACCTCGACCACCTTGCCCACCGGCGTGGAGGCGACGATGCGTGGCAGGTCGCTGGAGGACTTCACCACCGTCCCGTTGAACTTGGTGATGACGTCGCCGACCTCCAGGCCCGACGTCTTGGCGGGGCCCTTCTCGTCGACGCCGGCGATGAGCGCGCCCTTCGCCCCGCCCTTGAGGCCGAGGGCATCGGCAGTGGCGTCGTCGACGTTCTGGATGCGGACGCCGAGCCAGCCGCGGCGGACCTCGCCGAACTCGCGCAGCTGGTCGATGACCTGGGACGCGGTGGCGGAGGGGACGGCGAAGCCGATACCCACCGAGCCGCCGGTGGGCGACAGGATCGCCGTGTTGATGCCGATCACCTCGCCGTCCATGTTGAACAGCGGGCCGCCGGAATTACCCTTGTTGATGGCCGCGTCGGTCTGGATGTAGTTGTCGTAGGGGCCGGATTCGATGTTGCGTCCGCGGGCGGACACGATGCCGGCCGAGACCGATCCGCCGAGTCCGAACGGGTTTCCGATGGCGATGACCCAATCGCCGGGGCGCATCTTTTCGGAATCGCCGAACGGCACGGCCTTCAGCGGCTTGTCGGCCTCCGGCTTCACCCGCAGGACGGCGAGATCGATCTTCGGATCCTTGCCGATGATCTCGGCCTTCAGCTTGGTGCCGTTGTGCAGGATCACCTGGATGTCGTTGGCGTCGCCGATGACGTGGTTGTTCGTCACCACGATGCCCGAGGCGTCGATGATGAATCCCGAACCGAGGGAGTTCGACTTGCGCGATTGAGGACGCGGCGAATCTCCCTCGCCGCGCTGGCCGCGCTTGTTGAAGAACTCCTCGAAGAGATCTTCGAACGGCGTGCCCTCAGGCAGCTTTGGCATCGTCCGGCCGGGTGCCTTGGCTTCCACCGTGGTGGAGGCCGAGATGTTCACCACCGCGTCGGTGACCTGGTCCGCGAGGTCGGCGAGGGATTCGGGACCCTTTGCGAGGGCCGGGCTCGCGAGGCCGGTGACGGCCACGGCGGTTGCCAGCGACAGGGCGGCGAAGGCCGAGCGCGCTGAGTGGCTGAATGCCCGGGGACGTCGCGCCGTCGTGGCGCCCGCAGCGGAAATCATGGTCGACCTCTTGTTGGAACGAGGCATTAGATCGTCCGCCGGGGCGGACGATCAAGGGTCGATCGGACGATGAGGCCGGCCCTCAGCGAACCGTGCCGGTCGTCGCGCCCGGCTCCGAAGCTCCGGCGGACCGTGGGGTCGTTGCCGGAGCACGGCCCTGCGGATCGTTGAAGTAGCGGAAGAAGTCCGAGTTCGGATTGATGACGAGGCGCGTCTCCGACCCCTTCAGGCTCGTCTCGTAGGCCTGCATCGACCGGTAGAAGGCGAAGAAATCCGCATCCTTCCCGAAGGCCTCGACAAGGATGCGGTTCCTGTCGCCGTCGCCCTGGCCGCGCAGGGTCTCGGCGGTCTGGTTGGCCTCGGAGAGCAGCACCGTCACGTCACGGTCGGCCTTCGCCTTGATCGTCGCCGAGATCTGGTCGCCGTTGGCGCGGATATCGGCGGCCTCGCGGTTACGCTCCGTGATCATGCGCTTGTAGACGGCGGTGGAGTTCTGCGCCGGCAGATCGACGCGGGTCATGCGCAGGTCGACGATCTCGACGCCGAGTTCCTTGGCCTGGGTGTTCACGTCGGCCTGGATCACGTTCATCAGGTGCGAGCGCTCGGTCCGCACGATGGCGTCGCGGGTGGAGCGGGCCAGCACGTTGCGCAGCGCCGAGTTGGTGAAGCTCGCCAGCAGGGTGTTGGCACGCAGCACGTTGTTGGCCGACTGGTAGAAGCGCAGCGGATCGATGATCCGATAGCGGGCGAAGGCGTCGACTTCGAGGTTCTGCCTGTCGGCGGTCAGGAGTGTCTGGACCGGGAGGTCGAGATCGAGGACGCGCTTGTCGAACAGCACGACGTTCTCGATGAACGGAACCTTGAAGTAGAGGCCGGGCTTCTCGGTTCCCGTCTGGTTGAGGACCGTGCGGACACGGCCGAACTGGATCACCAGGGCCTGCTGCATCTGGCCCACGGTGAAGACCGAGGCGTAGAGGGCGACGGCGATCACCGCGAGGAGGAAGACGCCACCCGTGCGAAGTGCGGAACCGTTCATCGGGCGGCTCCCGTATTGGCGTTGCGGTTGCCGAATTCGGTCAGGGGAAGCACGGGGACGACGCCCGCGCCCGTTGCGCCACCGGCCACGCCGGTTCCGTTCTGGTCGATGATGACCTTGTTGACCGAGCCCAGGACCCGCTCCATCGTTTCGAGGAAGATGCGCTCGCGGCTGATCGCCGGTGCGAGCTTGTAGGATTCGTAGACCTGCTGGAAGCGGGCTGCCTGACCGGTGGCATCCGCCGTCGCCTGGGTCTTGTAGGCCTCGGCCGCCTGGACGATCTGCGAAGCCTTACCGCGCGCCTGCGGAACCTCGCGGCTAGCATAGGTGCGGGCTTCGTTCTGCGCGCGCTCCGCATCCTGCTGGGCCGCGTTGACGTCGATGAAGGCCGGCCGGACGTCCGGCGGCGGGTTGACGGCCACGAGCTGGACCACCTCGATCCGGACGCCGGCGCCGTATTCGTCGAGGGCCTTCTGGGTGATCTCCTTGACCTCCTGGGCCACGCTGGACTGCTCGTTGGTGAGGATCGCCTGGATGTTGCGGCGACCGATCACCTCGCGCATGGCGCTTTCGGAGATTGCCTTGATGGTGCCTTCGGGATTCTCGAGGTTGAAGACGAAATCCGATGCCTTCAGCGGGTTGATGCGCCACTGCACCTCGAAATCGAGATCGACGATGTTCTCGTCGCCCGTGAGCATCAGGCTCTCCTCGGGCAGGTCGCGGGACCGCGACTGCGAGCCGACGCCGGCGCGATAGCCGATCTGGACGCTGTTGACCTGCCCGACATTCGGCTTCGTCACCGCGCCGATCGGATAGGGGAAGTTGTAGTGCGGGCCCTGCCCGGTGGTGTTGGTGTAGCGACCGAAGATCGTCTCGATGCCGACCTGCTGCGGCGCGACCGTGTAGATGCCGGTGGCGAGCCAGACCAGCACGACGATGCCGCCGGCTATGGCGACACCCTTGCCACCGCCCATGGAGCCGCCGGGAATGATTCCGCGCAGGCGGTCCTGGCCGCGACGGAGGATCTCTTCGAGGTCCGGAGGCGTCTTTCCGCCGCCGCCACCGCCGCTACCCCACGGGCCGCCCCCGCCTCCATTGCCGCCGCCGCCACGGCCCCAGGGCCCTCCCCCGTTGCCGCCACCGCCGCCGCTTTGATTGCTCCAAGGCATGCTCGCCGATATCTCCTGCTGAGGCAGTGTCGTTCGCTGCCGACCCGGCGCGCGCTCGCCTCGGGCCGATCCGTCCTACGGTACTGAGTGTCACCACTCCGTCCTGTCAAGGCTGGCAAGTGGGCATCGCGAAGAGGAAAGGCAACAGCGCCGTGCGCTCTTGCGCGATGCGTCGCGGCGTAGAGTTACCGGACCCGTTCCAGATCAACGAACGCGAAGGCGCATTCATCCCGCTCGCCGGGCGGGTGGGCGACGAATCAGATGCACATCTCGTTGAGAACCTGACGGCCAAAATAGATGCAAGCGAAAGCGCGCCTGCCAGTGAAAGCCGGTGAGCTTCAAAGGCCAAGCTGCGCTTTCATGGGATCGCAGGTTTGGCAAGGACGCAAGAATCGCGCACATGAATTTTCACGAAGGTCACCACTGCTACGCTAGGTCGACCTTACGTACCTCTTTGGAGTATAGGATAAAAATCTTTCAAACCCAACCTTAACCGTTTCTACCCACAGTCGATGGTGCTGACGGCCTTGGTCGTCAAAACGAAAAGCCGAAAAGTGTAAAATGAAGCCAATCGATCGCCCTATGCCACCAATTGCGTACATAGTCGCCCGGAGTAGCCCAGGCGGCGTGATCGGCTGCGAAAATAATCTGCCCTGGCGTCTAAAGACTGACATGAAGTTTTTTCGGTCGGTGACAGAAGGCAACGTTGTAATTATGGGGCGAAAGACGTTTGAGTCGCTCGGACGCCCACTTCCAAACCGAACCAATATTGTTTTATCAAATAAGCCGGGGCGAGATCTGGAGAATCTTATTTGGGTCAGGACGCCAGAAATGGCATTGTTCCTAGCGGATTTTTTTTCGATCATCAAAGATCGGCGCCAGATTATCGTAATGGGTGGCGCACAGATATACGAGTTATTTGATAAGCTTTTCACTAAGATCTATCTTACGGAAGTTTTCCATGATTTCAAAAATGGAGATGCATTTTTCAAGAACAAATTTGACATGCGTGAATGGAGTGTGATCGGTCGGAAAAACTATGTAGCTTCTGACGTAGATCAGTACGACTTTCAAATTTCTGTTTTAGAAAGAAAGCTTAAATATACACGAAATAGGGATATATCGGAATTTTATTCACAGAGTAATACCGATATTATCGGAAAAAATCTTCCGAATTTCACGGAAAAACTTAGAAAGCCAGGGGGCATATATGAGGAGCAGTTTCCTCTGCCATTGCCGCAGCTTGTGGCATGTTGAGTAATAGCTAGACCGCCACCGGCGCGCGGATGGCGGGATGCGGGTCATAGCCTTCGATGGCGATGTCCTCGAAACGAAAATCGAACACCGAGCGGACCTCCGGGGCGAGGACGAGACGCGGCAGGGGACGCTGCTCCCGCGTGAGCTGCAGCCGGGCCTGTTCGAGATGGTTCACATAGAGATGGGCGTCGCCGAGCGTGTGGACGAAATCGCCGGGCCGGAGCCCGGTCACCTGCGCGATCATGGCGGTGAGGAGCGCGTAGGACGCGATGTTGAAGGGCACGCCGAGGAACACGTCGGCCGAGCGCTGGTAGAGTTGGCACGAGAGCCGTCCGTCGGCGACGTAGAACTGGAACAGGCAATGGCAGGGCGCCAGCGCCATGCTGTCGAGGTCGGCCGGGTTCCAGGCCGAGACGATCAGCCGCCGCGAATCCGGGTTTCGCCGTATCTCGTCCACGAGCCAGGCGATCTGGTCCACGGCGCCGCCGTCGGGCTTCGCCCACGAGCGCCATTGCTTCCCGTAGACCGGGCCGAGATCGCCGTTCGCATCGGCCCATTCGTCCCAGATCGTGACGCCGTTGGCCTGCAGGGCCCGCACGTTGGTGTCGCCGGTGAGGAACCACAGCAATTCGTGGATGATCGATCGCAGGTGCAGCTGCTTCGTCGTGACGAGGGGAAAGCCCTCCGACAGGTCGAAACGCATCTGGTGGCCGAAGACCGAGAGCGTCCCCGTGCCGGTCCGGTCGTCCTTGCGCGTTCCCTCGGAGAGGATGCGTTCGAGAAGCTGATGATACGCGTGCATCGGGGTCCCATGTTCCGTCTCCCGCGATACCCCGAACGGGGCCGCGAGGCGAGCGGTCAGGCGGGGCCCGGCCACAGCAAGTAGGTGACCACGGCGAGATTGCTCCAGACATGGAGCAGGATGCAGGGCCAGAGCCGCCCGGTCCGCCAGCGCAGCCAGCCGAGCATCAGGGCCAGGGGGATGAGGGAGACCGGGCGGGCGATGCTGCCGACCTGGAGGTGGAGCAGCGCGAACAGGGCCGAGGTGGAGAGGATGGCGCCCCAGGGTTTGAGGAATCGCGACGCCCGCTCGAACATCGCCCCCCGCATCAGCACTTCCTCCGCCACCGGCGCCAGCACGATCGTGAAGGCGAGCCAGGCGACGGCTCCGGTCCGGCTGAGCAGGGGCGACAGGCCGACATGGCGGCCGAACGCCATGTGGAAGACGTCCGCCGTCCCGATCACCCACAGGATGTGGAAGAACGGCCAGAGGAGGAGGATGGCCAGGAGACGCGTGGGAGCGAGGCCCGGCGCCTCGACGGGTGTCAGGGCGAGCTTGGCGCGCCACGCCCCGCCGCCGGACCGGATCGCCGCCCCGACGACGATGGCGACGATGAGGCATTGCCGCAGGATGTCGCTTGCCACCTCGCGCAGGACGAGCTGCTGCGGATACAACCGGGGGCGGCGCGCCTCGGTGGCGAAGGGATCGATGCCCTGCAGGATGTCCGCGCCGACGCGCACGATCAGCAGGGCGGCGATGGCCGCCGCGATCATCACGAAGAGCGTCGCCAGCACGAGGCCGACGGCATCGCGAAAGGCGGCCACGGCGAGGCGGATCGGCGAGCGTCGCGGCGGCGCGCCATCGGTGGCGGCCAGCATTGCGCCGATTGCCCGATCGTCGGACAACTGCACGTCAGGATCGGGCTTCAAAAGCGACGCCTCTCCCTCTATATTCGGTCCGTTCGGTCGAGAGGCCGAACCGGGTGCCTGACAATCTTCGGCGCAAGCCGCTCGATCCCGGCGCTTTCACCAGAATCCCGGGTACGTGGATACGGTGTCAATTCACCGCCCCCCGTGGAGACCACGGTGGGAACGGCGCGATTGAAACCGGTGCCCGAGTCCGGCAAGCCTTCACGTCAATTCACCGACCCGGTGCGCCGTCGGCGCGACATTCCGGCAGGTACCGGGCAAAGCGACAAGCGATGGCAGACGATCTCATCCGTTACGACCTCCTGGTTCAGGATGCCCTTCGCGGCGTCGTGCGCAAGGTGTTGACCGACGCGGCCCGGGAAGGTCTCGCGGGGGAACACCATTTCTACGTTTCGTTCCGGACGGAGGCCCCGGGGGTGCGGATGTCGCAGCGCCTGCGGGAGAAGTATCCCCAGGACATGACCATCGTCCTCCAGCACCAGTTCTGGGATCTCGGCGTCACCGAGCATTCCTTCGAGGTCGGCCTGTCCTTCTCCGGAGTTCCCGAGCGCCTGCTCGTGCCCTTCGACGCCTTGAGCGGGTTCTTCGATCCCTCGGTCCAGTTCGGCCTCAAGTTCGACCTGAACGAGACGGCGGACGAGGACGCCCAGGACGATGCGCCGCAAACTCCGGGCACGAAGAACGCCGCACGCGGCGCGGCTTCCGAGCCGAGTGAAATGATGCCGAAGGGCAATGCCGTCTCGGCGATCGGCGCCAGCGTCCCCAAGCTCCTGCCCGCCCAGGGCGCGAGCCAGAACCTCGACAAGACCGATGAGGATGCGGACGGGAAGTCCGCCCGCCCCGCGGCCAAGAAGGGCGAAGGCGGCGAGGCCGGTGCCGAGGTCGTCAGCCTCGACGCGTTCCGCAAGAAGAGCTGAGGCGAAGGCCGCTTCGCGACTGCGAGCATTGGTCTCCGCCGCTCCCGTCCCGGGGAGGCGTAGCGCCTCGCGTCAGCCCCGCCGCTCCACCTGCATCCGCAAGCCGTGTTCCGGCCGCAGGGTCACCCGTTGCAGCGGCGTGACCGGCGCGTGGTCGGGCGCCAGCGAGAAGCGCGCGGCGCGGGCGATATGCGCCAGCACGATCACCGCTTCCTGCAGCGAGAAGCTCTGGCCGATGCAGACGCGGGGCCCCGCTCCGAAGGGAAGATAGGAGAAGCGCTGAACGGCCGCTCTGTTTTCGGGCAGGAACCGCTCCGGCATGAAGGCCTCCGGATCGTCCCATAGGGTGCGGTGTCGGTGGAGCACGTAGGGCGCCACCATGATCAGCGAGCCCTTGGGGATCTTGATCCGGCCGATCCGGTCTTCCGCGAGGGCCTGACGGCTCAGGAACGGCACCGGCGGGAACAGCCGCATCGTCTCCTCCATCACCGCCTTGGTGAAGGGGAGCGCGTCGGCATCGAACCCGTCGCCCTGCACCGCATCGACCTCGCGCTCCACGCGGGCACGGGCGTCCTGATCCTGCGACAGGCAGTAGAGGGCCCAGGTGAGCGCGTTCGCCGTGGTCTCGTGACCGGCGGCGATGAAGGTGACGATGTTGGCCTTGACCTCGAGATCGCTGAGGCCCTTGCCGGTTTCCGGGTCCTGCGCCTGAAGCAGCAGGGTCAGGAGGTCGGAGGGCGCCGTTCCGGCGTCGAGCTGGGTGCGCCGCCGCGCGATGAGGGCGTTCACCACCTCCTCGAAGAAGCGGATCGCCGGCCGCGCCCGGAGGCGGCCGATGCGCGGCACGAAGGCCGGCACGCCGAACACGTCCATCGGGTCCACCGGCCCGACCGATTCGAGGAACCGGGTGATGGCGCGGCCCAGCGCATCGGGGTCGCTGGACAGGCCTTCGGTGAAGATCGTCCTTTCCAGCACGTCGAGGGTGACGCGGGTCATCTCCAGGGGCACGTCCACGGTGGTGGCGTCGCGCCGGGCGAGGCGGCGGCCGATCCGCGCGCCGGCCTCGTTCATGGGGGCGGCGAAGCCGAGGACGTGGCGGGCGGAGAAGATCGGCGCCAGGGTGCGCCGCTGGAGCTTCCACTCCTCGCCCTCCGCCGTGAGGAGGCCGTTGCCGAGGCCCGGCGCGAGGACCCGGCGCTGCAGGTCGTCCTTGCGGTAATTGGCAGCGTTCTCGACGAACAGGTAGCGGATCAGGGCCGGGTCGCTGACCACGGTGACGCGGCCCATGGCGCCCTCGCGCGCCACCACGGGCTCCACGAAATGCTCGTCGAGCCAGGTTGTGATCGGGTTGGCGCGCACGGCCTTGAGAAAGGCGAGCAACCCCGGCTGTTCGCGCCGGGGGCGCGGGACGGCGGGGCGGAAGCGCGGGAGGGCGTCGGGCTCCAGGGTCGCGGCGTCCAAGGGCATCGGCATTCGTCCTCGTTTCGTCCCGGACGGTGCCTGACTCCGGCACGGTCCTGTGACGCCTTTGAAAGAAAGCACCATCGCGGTTTTCGGCCGCACCGGTTAAGTAGGGCCGCAGACCCTGCCATCTAAGAGGCCACGATGTCGCCGCTCGAAAGCCCCACCGAAACGTCCGCCACCCGGACCGAGTCCGACACGTTCGGCCCCATCGAGGTTCCGGCCCATCGCTACTGGGGCGCGCAGACCCAGCGCTCGATCCAGAACTTCAAGATCGGCACGGAGAAGATGCCGGCGCCCCTGGTCCATGCGCTGGGCATGGTGAAGCAGGCCGCCGCCCTGGTGAACCAGGATCTCGGTGCCCTCGACCCGAAGGTGGCCCAGGCCGTCGCCGCCTCCGCCGCCGAGGTGGTGTCCGGCGAGCACGACCAGGAATTCCCCCTCGCGGTCTGGCAGACGGGCTCGGGCACCCAGTCGAACATGAACGCCAACGAGGTCATCGCGAGTCTGGCCAACGAGCTCCTCGGCGGCAAGCGCGGCGGCAAGTCGCCGGTTCACCCCAACGACCACGTCAATCGCGGCCAATCCTCCAACGACGTGTTCCCCACCGCGATGCACATCGCGGTCTCGCGCGAGATCAACGACCGCCTGCTGCCCTCCCTGAAGCACCTGCACGACGCGCTCCAGGCGAAGTCCGAGGCGTTCTCGTCCATCGTCAAGATCGGCCGGACCCACCTGCAGGACGCGACGCCGGTCTCCCTCGGCCAGGAATTTTCCGGCTACGTCGCGCAGGTGGCGTTGGGCACCGAGCGGGTGAAGGCGACGCTGCCGGGCGTTCTGGCATTGGCCCAGGGCGGCACGGCGGTGGGCACCGGGCTCAACGCCCATCCGGAATTCGCCGAAAAATTCGCGGCCAAGGTTGCCGAGCTCACCGGCCTGCCCTTCACCTCGGCCGCCAACAAGTTCGAGGCGCTGGCCACCCACGACGCTCTCGTCTTCACGCAAGGCGCGCTGTCCGCCCTGGCGGCGGGCCTGTTCAAGATCGCCCAGGACATCCGCTTCCTCGGCTCCGGCCCGCGTTCCGGACTCGGCGAGCTCTCCCTGCCGGAGAACGAGCCGGGCTCGTCGATCATGCCGGGCAAGGTCAACCCGACGCAGTGCGAGGCCCTCACCATGGTCTGCGCCCAGGTGATCGGCAACGGCACCACGGTGAGCTTCGCCGGCTCCCAGGGCAATTTCGAGCTGAACGTGTTCAAGCCGGTGATCGCCAACGCGGTGCTGCAGTCGATCCGCATCCTCGCCGACGCGGCCGTGAGCTTCGCCGACAATTGCGTCGTCGGGATCAAGGCCAACGAGGACAAGATCGCCGACCTGATGAGCCGCTCGCTCATGCTGGTCACGGCGCTCGCCCCCTCCATCGGCTACGACAAGGCCGCCGAGATCGCCAAGACCGCGCACAAGCGCGGCACCACCCTGAAGGAAGAGGCCCTGCGCCTCGGCTACGTCACGGAGGAGGAGTTCGACCGCGTCGTGCGCCCCGAGACAATGCTGGCGCCGAGCGTCGACTGACGGGGACGCTCATGGCCGAGATCATCAACCTGCGCTCGGTCCGCAAGGGCAAGGCGCGGGCCGAGAAGGAGGCGAAGGCGGAGGACAACCGCATCGCCTTCGGTCGGCCGAAGAAGGCCAGGACCCTGGCCGAGGCCAAGAAGGCCATCGAGTTCTCGCGCCACGAGGGCCACAAGCTCGTGGGGCCGGACTCGGACGGGTGAAGCGTCCGGCCACGTCGCCGCCAAACCCTCCCCCCTCTGCGGGGGAGGCTGGCCCGCGCGTGAGCGAGGGTCGGGAGAGGGGAGCGCCCTATCGGGAGAGGTCGTCCCCTCTCCCGCCTGCTTCGCAGAGGGGGGAGGGTTGCGCGTCCGATGACCACCGGCACCACCAAACGCTCGGTGATGATCGCCGGTCACCGGACCAGCGTGTCCCTGGAGACGCCGTTCTGGGAGGCGCTGCGCGAGATCGCCGCCGCCCGCGAGCAGTCGGTTCAGGTGCTGATCGGCGAGATCGACGAGGCGCGTGGCGAACAGAACCTGTCCTCGGCGATCCGGGTGTTCGTCCTGAACGCGGTACGCCGGGCCTGAGCGCTACTCCGCCGCCTCCAGCACCCGCGTCCCGCCTAGGCCCTCCAGCACCGCCGGCTTCGGCCCGCCCGTCGCCCAGTCCAGCAGTTCCACCGTGTGCACGATGGGGATGCTGGTGCCGTTCCCGATCTGCGTCGCGCAGCCGATATTGCCGGTGGCGATGAGGTCGGGGCGCATGCGCTCGATATTGGCGACCTTCCGGTCGCGCAGCCGCCCGGCGATCTCCGGCTGCAGGATGTTGTAGGTGCCGGCCGAGCCGCAGCAGATATGGCCCTCGGGCACGTCCTTCACGGTGAAGCCGGCCTTCTTCAGAAGGGTCTTCGGCTCGGTGCGGATGCCCTGGCCGTGCTGCATCGAGCAGGCGGAATGGTAGGCGACCACGAGATCGCTCTCGAACAGCGGCGGCATCAGGCCGAGGCTCGCCACGTACTCGGTGACGTCCTTGGCCAATGCTGAAACCCGCACCGCCTTGTCGGCATAGGCCGGGTCGTCGCGGAACATGAAGCCGTAATCCTTGATCGTCGTGCCGCAGCCTGAGGCCGTGACGATGATCGCGTCGAGGCCGTCGCCGTCCATCTCGGCGATCCAGGCATCGATGGTGCGCTTGGCCTGGGCGTGGGAGGTTTCCGACTTGCCCATGTGGTGGGTGAGCGCGCCGCAGCACCCCTCCCCCTTCGCCTGCACCACCTCGACGCCGTGGCGGGTGAGGAGACGGACCGCCGCCTCGTTGAAATCCGGCCGCAACACGCTCTGGGCGCAGCCGCGCAGGAGGGCGACCCGGCCGGCGCGGGCGGGCGCGGCCTCGCCCTGGAGCAGGGCGCTGGCTTCCCGCGCGCGGTTGTCGGCGGGGAAGGTGCCGGGACGGTCGGAGGCGGTGCGGTTGGGCAGGAGCGCAGGCGCGAGGTCGAGCATCGCCGCGAGGCGGTTGCCGACGCGGGGCAGCTGGGCGACGAGGGGCCGGAATGGCGAGCCGATCTTGGCGGCGAGGAGCGCCAGGCGGAAGCGGTTCGGATAGGGCAGCACGAAGGCGAGGACGCTGCGCAGGAGGCGGTCGCTCAAGGGCCGGCGATAGGTCTCCTCGATATGCGTGCGGGCATGATCCACGAGGTGCATGTAATGCACGCCGGAGGGACAGGTCGTCATGCAGGACAGGCAGGAGAGGCAGCGGTCCACGTGCTTGACCACCTCGGGGGTCGCCGGCTTGCCTCCTTCCAGCATGTCCTTGATCAGGTAGATACGGCCGCGGGGGGAATCGAGCTCGTCGCCGAGGAGGAGATAGGTCGGGCAGGTGGCGGTACAGAACCCGCAATGCACGCAGGTCCGCAGGATCTTCTCGGACGCCGCCATCGCCGGTTCGGCCAGCTGCGTCAGGCTGAAATTGGTCTGCACGGCGTTTCCTCGGGGTCCCGATACCATCAGCCCGCCCGGCGGTCTTCCGCCGCCCGGCGCTGTTTCCCGCAGCTTAGAGGCAATCTCGACGGAAGCCGAGGCTTGGAACGGCTCTAAGCGGCAGCCTGCCGCACCCACAGGGTGCGGAGATCGCCGGCCTGCGAGCGCACCAAGCTGAAGCGTCCACCACCCGAAACTCAGATCCCCGCATACATCCGGCCGGGGTTGAACACCCCCTTCGGGTCATGGGCCGCCTTGATCCCGGCCGTCATCCGCAAGAGCGGATCGGACAGTGGCTCGAAAACGGCGGTGGCTGCGCGCACCGCGTCCGGCGCCCGCACCAGGGTGGCGTGCCCGCCGGTGGTGCGCAGGACGGCGCGGATGGTCTCGGCGCCGGCATCGCCCTCGGCCGAGGTGGCGAGCCAGACGAGGCCGCCGCCCCAATCGTAGAACCAGCGCGCCTGGCGCTCTGCCGCGATGGCGGCGGTGACGGCGGGACCCTTGGTCGGCGTGGTGGAGATCCGCCACACGGCGGCGGCGCGCGGTTCCGTCAGCGGGATGACGTCGCGGATCGCGGCCCACAGGACGGCGCCGATCCCGTCCTCGATGATCTCCGGCTCGCCGAAGCGACGCAGCAGCTTGCGCAATTCGCCCAGGCGGTAATCGAGGGAGTCCGAAAAGCCCTCCAGGCGCATCAGGGTGCGTGGGCTCGGCCCGTCGAGGCCGCTCGGCAGGTGGGCGGCGCCGGTGAGTTCGAACGGCGATCCGAGGGCGGCCGCCAGGGCCGCGACCGCCGTGGCGTCGTCGAGACCGGAAAAGGCCAGGGTCGCCGTCCGTTCCTGGACCGGCAGGACCTTGAAGGTCACCTCGGTGAGGAGGCCGAGGGTGCCCCACGAGCCCGCCATGAGCTTGACGAGGTCGAGGCCGGTGACGTTCTTCATCACCCGGCCGCCGGACTTGATGGCCTCGCCGCGTCCGTTGACGAAGCGGACGCCGATCAGGCTGTCGCGGGCCGCACCCGCGTTGATCCGGCGCGGTCCGACATTGTTGGTGGCCGCCACCGCGCCGAAGGTCGGCTCGCCGCCCGAGCCCATCAGGATGCGATGGTCCATCGGCTCGAAGGGCAGCATCTGGCCGCGTTCCGCGAGCAGGGCCTGCACCTGCGCCAGGGGGGTGCCGGCGCGGGCGGCGACCACCATCTCGGCCGGTTCGTAGAGGGTGATGCCGGAGAGTTTCAGGGAGGAAAGGGTCGATTCGTCCTGCGCCGGGCGACCGATGGCAGCCTTGGTGCCCCCGCCGACGAGACGCATCGGCTCGGAGCGGCCGGCGGCATCGGCGACGATGGCTTGCGCCTCGCCCTCGTCCTGAGGCTCGTATGTCCGCATCGTTTCCCGCCCGTTGTGATGCTCGCCGGCATCCTTTGCCGAACCATATGCGGGAAGGCAGGCCCTGCTTTCAAGCCGCGCGCCCGTCTCAGGCGGTCGGGGTGACGGTGCGCTGCCGGAGATAGGCGGCGGCGAGGGCGCGCAATCCGGCGATGTCGAACAGGGCCACGAGCAGGGCATAGACCAGCACGCCGAGGGGCAGGCAGATGGCGAGGGCCACGGCCGGGTCTAGGTGCCGGAACGGCGTCAGGCAGGCCATCATCGCCAGGGTGGAGGTGCAGGCGGCGAAGACGTCCCACCAGTCGATCCGCAGGCGCTGCGGTCCGGTCAGAGCCCGGATCGCCAGCCACAGGGTCGAGGCGACGAGTCCGGCGCTCTGCGCCATGGCGATTCCGGGAGCCCCGAAATGCGCGGGCAGGACGAACAGGCAGGCGGCGTTCACGGCGAGGCCGACGATCGCGGCGGCGATGACCGGCACCGTCTTGCGGCGGATCTGGAAGATCGGGTTGAGGCCGAAATTGAGCAGCGTGCCGCAGAGCAGGCCGGGGATGAGGATCAACGCGTAGAGGGCGAAGGGGCCGCGATAGGCCTCCGGAACGACGAGCCCCTGGATCGCCGGAAGCACCGCCCAGAGCCCGCCGGCGCAGGGCACCATCAGCGCCACCACGATGGCCGCGTTGCGGCCGATCTGGGCCTCGGCCGCCACATGGCCCTCGTGCTCGTCCACCCGCACGGCGAGCTGGAACAGGATGAGGTCCAGCGCCGTCCCGACCATGCTGAGGCTGCGGGTGGCGACATCGGCGGCGAGGGTGAAGTAGCCGGCCTCCGCCAGTCCGAACCACATGGCGATGGCGCTGCGGTTGAGGAACGGCGTGATCTGGTAGATCGCGTTCGCGGCGATCAGCGGCAGCCCGTAGGCGCGAAACAGCCGCCAGGTCTCGCCCATGCGGACACGGACGATGGGCACCTTCGGATCGAGGAGAGGCTTGCGCAGTACGACGACGGGAAGGAACTGGCTGAGCCCGCAGGCGACGAGGACCCAGAGCGGTTGTGGAAACAGCCAGGCCGCCCCCGCCATGAGCAGGAAGGAGAAGCCGTTCTTGATGAGGGTGAGCTTCAGGTAGAGGCCGCCGTCGAAGCGCGCCCGCGTCAGGGCCGCGTGATAATCGAACAGGCCGATGCCGAAGGCGGCCAGCCCCGCCCCCGCCGCGATGGCGAAGCGGCCCTGCGTGTTCATCTCCACCGTCGCGCCGATGACGGCGCAGAGGGCGGACGCGACCAGAAGGAGGACGGCGAGGACGGCGTAGGCCCGATCCAGCCCGTGGCGGATCCAGGGTTCCTCGCGCCGGACACGGTTGGAATAGAACCGGGTGGCCGACAGCCGCAGCCACTCGAAGACCAGGGTGTTGAGGACGACGGCGCCGGTGGTGGCCAGCCCGAACAGGCCGAAATCCGCCGGCCCCATGAGTTTGGCCAGGAGCAGGCCGAGGCCGAAATTGAGCCCGGCATTGAGGATGAAGGCGACGATCACGGCCATGCGGTCGACTCTGGTCGCCGGATGCCCGGCTCTGCTCCCGATCCTTGCGCGCCGGCCGGCAAAGATTCTCCTAAATCCCGACCCCGTCCGGTCGGCCCCGCGTCAGAACCATCCGCGCAGCTTGAAGAAGACGATGGGAACGATCGCGCTGATGACGATCAGTGACAGACCATAAGGATAGCCATAGGCCCAGTCGAGTTCCGGCATGTGCTTGAAGTTCATGCCGTACATCGAGGCGATCAGGGTCGGCGGAACTCCCACCACCGACACGACGGTCAGCACGCGGAAGGTGTTGTTCTGTTCGATGTTGATGAGGCCGAGGGTGGCGTCGAGGAGGAACTGCACGTTCTCCGACAGGCGGATCTCGAATTCGTCGAGGGAGGCGATGTCCCGGCGCAGGGTCTCGAAGCGCGGCATCTCAGTGGCGCCGAGGAGGTGCTCGCATTCGCCGGCGACGAAGGGGAGGATGCGTTCGAGACCGAGCAGGCTCGAGCGGATCTTGCCCAGCGCCTTGCCCCGCCGGCCGACGCTGCGGAGGATTCGGCGCAGCGCCAGATCGCGCCGGCGCGGCGTCTTACCGGAATCGCCGGCGACGCCCCCTGCCCTTACGTCGAAATCGAAGATCCGGGTGGAGAGCGCGTCGAGGTCGGCGCCCATCTCCTCCAGGGCGTCGGCGAGGCTGTCCACCAGCTCCTCCACCAGGAGCAGGAAGATCTCGGTGCCGGTCCGGCAATCCCCGTCGCCCTCACCGATGCGCTTCTTGACCTCCTCGAAGGCACGCAACTCGTTGAAGCGCACGGTGATGAGCCGGTCCGGGGTCAGGACGAAGCCGAGCGGGGTCAGCTGTGAATCGACCTTGTCGAAGGTGATCATCGGGGTGGAGAGCGAGAGCCCGTTCTTGAGCCGCCGCAGCCGGCTCGAATTCTCGACCTCGCTCAGGGCCTTGCGCGAAGGCACGCGCAGGCCGGTGGCCGCCTCGATATGCTCCGCTTCCTCGGTGCTCGGATCGTTCAGATCGATCCAGATCGCGTGGCTCGGCACGCCGCCGCCCGTGGCCGCGCCGGAATGTTCGACCGCGCCCTGCGGTCCCTGGAGGCTGATCATGGGGTGATTGTCATCCGTCTGTCAGCGACCGAAGAGCAGAACATGCTGCGGGAACGCGGCATGACGCGTGGTCCGCGTCTTGACTCGCAAGGGTCATGAGCCTACCTCCGCCCTTGCTTTGGCACTCATCGCTCGGGAGTGCTAACAGCCTGGGTTGGGCGAGCCCTTCGGCCGCATCAACGCCATCCATGAATTCGAAGCAAGAGGGCAGCTCATGAAGTTCCGTCCGCTGCACGACCGTGTCGTCGTCCGCCGTATCGAAGGCGAAGAGAAGACCAAGGGGGGCATCATCATCCCCGATACCGCGAAAGAGAAGCCGCAAGAGGGCGAGATCGTCGCCGTCGGCCCGGGCGCCCGTGACGAGGCCGGCCGCGTGAACCCCCTCGACGTGAAGGCCGGCGACCGCGTGCTGTTCGGCAAGTGGTCCGGCACCGAAGTCAAGATCGACGGTCAGGACCTCCTGATCATGAAGGAATCCGACATCATGGGCGTCGTCGCTTAAAGACAGCGACGTCCCCCCTCTTCCTTCTTCCCATCCGAGCCCTTCGAGCGCGCCCTTCGGTGAGCGCCTCAGGGCTTCGAACCTCATGAGGATTTGAACATGGCAGCGAAAGAAGTACGCTTCGGCTCCGATGCCCGCGAGAAGATGCTCCGCGGCGTCGACATTCTCGCCGATGCAGTGAAGGTCACGCTCGGCCCCAAGGGCCGCAACGTCGTCATCGAGAAGAGCTTCGGCGCTCCCCGGATCACCAAGGACGGCGTCACCGTCGCCAAGGAGATCGAGCTCTCCGACAAGTTCGAGAACATGGGCGCCCAGATGGTGCGCGAAGTGGCCTCGAAGACCAACGACATCGCCGGCGACGGCACCACCACCGCCACCGTCCTGGCCCAGGCCATCGTCCGTGAAGGCGCCAAGTACGTCGCCGCCGGCATGAACCCGATGGACCTGAAGCGCGGCATCGACCTCGCCACCACCGCCGCCGTGAAGGACATCACGAGCCGCGCCAAGAAGGTCGCCTCGTCTGAGGAAGTCGCCCAGGTCGGTACCATCTCGGCCAATGGCGACAAGGAAATCGGCGAGATGATCGCCCACGCCATGCAGAAGGTCGGCAACGAGGGTGTCATCACCGTCGAGGAAGCCAAGACCGCCGAGACCGAGCTCGACGTCGTCGAGGGCATGCAGTTCGACCGCGGCTACCTCTCCCCGTACTTCATCACCAACGCGGAGAAGATGGTCGCCGAGCTCGAGGATCCCTACATCCTCATCCACGAGAAGAAGCTCTCGTCGCTCCAGGCGATGCTGCCGGTGCTCGAGGCCGTGGTGCAGACCGGCAAGCCGCTCGTCATCATCGCCGAGGACATCGAGGGTGAGGCTCTCGCCACGCTCGTCGTCAACAAGCTGCGCGGTGGCCTCAAGGTCGCGGCCGTCAAGGCTCCGGGCTTCGGCGATCGCCGCAAGGCCATGCTCGAGGACATCGCGATCCTGACCCAGGGTCAGATGATCGCCGAGGATCTCGGCATCAAGCTCGAGAACGTCACCCTGCCGATGCTCGGCCGCGCCAAGCGCATCCGCATCGAGAAGGAGACCACCACGATCATCGACGGTCTCGGCGAGAAGGCGGACATCGAAGCCCGCGTCGGCCAGATCAAGGCGCAGATCGAGGAGACCACCTCGGACTACGACCGTGAGAAGCTCCAGGAGCGCCTGGCCAAGCTCGCCGGCGGCGTCGCGGTCATCCGCGTCGGCGGCGCGACCGAGGTCGAGGTCAAGGAGAAGAAGGACCGCGTCGACGACGCGCTCAACGCCACCCGCGCTGCGGTGGAAGAGGGCATCGTCCCCGGCGGCGGCACCGCCCTGCTCCGCGCCCGTGAGGCCGTCCGCGCTCTCCAGAGCGACAACCCGGACGTCCAGGCCGGCATCAAGATCGTGCTGAAGGCCCTCGAAGCCCCGATCCGTCAGATCGCCGCCAACTCCGGCGTCGAAGGCTCGATCGTGGTCGGCAAGATCACCGACAACACCTCTTCGATCACCTTCGGCTTCAACGCCCAGACCGAAGAGTACGTCGACATGATCCAGGCCGGCATCGTCGACCCGGCCAAGGTCGTGCGTACCGCCCTGCAGGACGCCTCCTCCATCGCCGGCCTCCTCGTCACCACCGAGGCCATGATCGCCGACGCTCCCAAGAAGGACAGCGGCGCCCCCCAGATGCCGGGCGGCGGCGGCATGGGCGGCATGGACTTCTAAGAAGTCCAGGCTCTCCCCCGGAACGGATGCTCTCGCGGCGGTCGTCGCGAGGGCGGAAAGGGTCGTCGCAAGACGGCCCTTTCTCGTTGTGGGCAGGATTCTGCCGGAGGTGATGAGATCGAGGGAACGGACCGCCGCGATCCGCGATCCCGCCCGCGCCTATCCCGCGCGGCCATGACATCGGATGTAGGATGCGTCGCCCTTGGCGCTCGACCATGTCAGGCGGTTGCCGTCGACCAGCAGCTTCACCTGGGACGACCAGCGCCGGCCGCCGTCGCTGCAGGATGCCGACACGCTCCAGTTCGCGCCGATGCGCCGCCCGTCGCGGAAGGTGCACACGGTGTTGCCGGCCCGGGCGCCGCTCTCGGTGATCCGTGCCGGAATGTATCCCCGCCTCCGCGCGCCCCGGCGGCATGCGCTCTCGTTGGGCCCCCACAATCCAACATAGGCGGCCGGCTCGACGGGGGGCGACGCGGCGGTGAGCGCGTCGGCACGGGGTGCCACCTCGGGATCCTGCCGGAGGGCGACGGGGCGGACGCCCGGCTGGACCGGCGGGGCGACCGTGGCGTCCCGGCCCGACGGACCGGCGCCGATACCCACATCGGACCAGGGCGCGCTGCCTCGGGGCGAGCGCGACCCACCCGCACGATCCTCGAACGGACCCGGCTCGTTGAACGCCGCCTGGATCGTGCCGATCTCCGGGCGCGCCGGCGGGTCGTCGGTGAGCAGAACGGTGCTGTAGCCGAGAAGAGCGCCCCAGCCCATGGCGAGCGAGAGGGGAAGCACCAGGGCACGGCCCGACCTGACCGAGGGCTCCGGCTCGGCCGGCGACGGCGCTCCCTGATCGGTTCTCCCCGCACCCCCGTCTTCGATGCCCGCGGTCATCGTCGTCTCCCGTGAGGCTCCCCCTGGGGCGGAGCCGGTCTTGCAGCGGCGGCGGTCGCTTCACTGGTCCGCGACTTGAGCAAGCCCGGCCCCGTTCGACGAGCGGACGCTGCTGCGCCCGCCAAGCCGGCTTTGGACAGGACAGGCCTGTGACTATTCTGTCTCGGCGCCATCGATAGTGGTGGATAGACTCCGCGAATAGGGCAAGCAAACGGCAAGCCCTTCCCGTCCCTCACCAAAACTGCCATGCTCAAGCTTGTGAGAAACAAGCCAGTTATCCGTGCCATCGTGACGAGACGCCTCGCCTTCGCCGTCTGCGTCACCATCGCAGCCCCGGCCAGTGCTCAAGCACCCCCCTCTACCATGCGGATGGTCTGTGCGGATGCGATGGCGCTCGTGAAGCGGGACGGGTCGGCGGTCCTGTCGTCGCCCGCGGGCAAGGCGGAGAAGCCCGGCAGGGCGGAGCAGCCGGGCCGGACGGAACGGTTCGTCAGCGACCGCAGCCTGTGCGGGATGACGGAAATCGCGGAACTCCGCTTCGTCCCCACCCGCGACAATCCGGAATGCCCGGTCGGCTACCGATGTCGCGAGCCGGATTACGGCGATTGGGATTGGCCCTGATCCGATCTGACGCATCCTGCTGCGACCGCCCCCGCCACGATCTCGCCACGACCGGCCGTCACTGCCGCCGTCACGATCCGGTCCCGATCCGGCGGGCGAAGACCCATTCGCACATTTGAATCACCGACTTGAGGAGACGCCCGTGGCCGTACTCAGGACAGGCCTCGGCCTGCAGGCCGCCATCACGGCGCTCTTCGCCCTCCTGTTGCTGGTGTTGCCCGGTGAATTGTCGCCGCCTCTGTACGTTTCGCTGGCCGGCTTCGCCATGGCGGCGATCCTCATCGCTTCGCGCGACATCTCCGCCTATCTGAAGGTGTTCATCTCGGTCTACGCGGCCGGGTACGTTCTGCTGGCCGGCTCGAAGGCCCTGGCGACCGCGAACCTCCTGCCGGCGACGGTGGCGGCGCTCCTGCCACCGGCCTTTGCGGCGACCGCAGCCGTGGTGTTCGCCCTCATCGTCTTCGCGGTGTCCTTCCTCGAGCCGATCCGAGCGATCACGCGCATCACCGATCCTTATTTCACGAACCGCGACGAGCCGACGCGGGAAATCAAGATGTTCTGCTGGTTCGGCAATACCGAAGGTCGTATCGGCCAGCGCCTCGTGGCGCTCTCTATTTTCGTCAACTTCCTCGACGTTGCGCTGACGCTGCGGTTCAATTTCTACTACCGCGACATGTATAATTCCCTGCAGGAATACAACGCGGCGGTCTTCTGGCACCAGATCGTATGGATCTTCATTCCGCTTGCCGTGATCAACATCGTGCTCGGCATGTTCGATCTCTACGTCGATTCCTCCCTGCATATCCGCTGGAGAACCTGGCTGACGCGCAGCTTCTATCAGCGCTGGCTCGGCAACGGCACGCATTACAGGATCCCGTTCACGGATGAGCATGCGGACAATCCGGATCAGCGCATTCAGAGCGACGTGAACCTGTTCATCCAGCAGACGGCGAGCCTATCGATCCGGCTTCTCTCGCAAGCGGCGCAACTCGTCTCGTTCCTCGTCATCCTGTGGACCCTGTCGCGCGATTTCATCCTTCCCTTCACCGAGGATACGATCGTTCCGGGCTTCCTGGTCTGGCTCGTCATCGCCTACGCGGTGGTCGGAACCTGGCTGACGCATCTGGTCGGCAAGCCGCTGATCGGGCTCGACTTCCGCCAGGAGAAGGTGGAGGCCGACTTCCGGTTCTCACTCGCGAGAAACCGTATCTACAGCGAGCAGATCGCCCTTCTGGCGGGCGAGCGTGCCGAGATCGTCCGCCTGCGCACCTTCTTCCAGTCCATCGTCGAGAACTACATCGACATCATTTTCCGCCGGATCAAACTGATCGCGCTGACCTTCAGCTACCGCCAGGCCAGTGCGGTCTTCCCGCTCGTCCTGGCGGCCCCGTCCTTCTTCGCGAAGAAGATCACCCTCGGCGGCCTTCAGCAGACGGCGAGCGCGTTCGGAAGCGTGCAGGACTCCCTGTCCTTCTTCATCAATGCCTACATCACGATCGCGTCCTACAAGGCTAATACGAACCGTCTCGCCTCCTTCAACCGGGCGATCACGAAGGCGGAAGCGCTCTCCGGTGCCGGATACGGCCTCGTCCAGGGCAGTGGTTCAGGTCCGAACGTCACCGCTTCGGGCCTGACCCTCGCCCTGCCGGACGGCCGCGAGATCGTCACCACCGATACGTTCACCCTCAACAAGGGCGCGGCGACGCTGCTGACCGGTCCGACCGGGTCCGGGAAGTCGACCCTGTTCCGCGCGATCGCCGGCATCTGGCCGTTCGGCAAGGGCCGGGTCGACGTGCCGGAGGGCCAGTCCGCGCTGGTGCTGCCGCAGCGGCCCTACATTCCCCTCGGGACCCTGCGCGGCGCCGTGGTCTATCCGAGCACCACCGACCAGTTTTCCGACGAGGCGATCCGCGAGGCCCTGGTCGCCGCGCAGCTGCCGCAACTCGCCGACCGGCTCGACGAGGTCGATGCCTGGGATCAGCGCCTGTCGGGCGGCGAGCAGCAGCGTCTCGCCATCGCCCGCGCCGTGCTGGCGAAGCCCTCCTGGCTCTTCCTCGACGAATCCACCGCCGCCCTCGACGAGCCGAGCGAGGCCGGCATCTACCGCATGTTGCGCGAGCGCCTGCCGGGGACCACCATCGTCTCCATCGGCCATCGCTCGACGCTGCACGCCCTCCACGACACGCGCATCGACATGAAGCCGGGCCAGGACGGGCGCTTCACGCCGACGGAACTCCCCGACGCCGTGGGCGCCAAGTAGGGCGCCAGCGTCAGCGCAGGAACGTCACCGCGAGCGGCGCCAGGATCGCGGTGATGAAGGCGTTGAGGCCGAGAGCGATGCCGGCGAAGGCGCCGGCCACCTCGTTCACCTGGAACGCCCTCGCCGTCCCGACGCCATGGGCCGCGAGACCCGCCGCGAAGCCCCGCGCGCGCATGTCCTTGATGCGAAGCAGGTTCATCAGCGGGGTGACGAGGATGCCGCCGGTCATGCCGGTGAGCATCACCAGCACCGCCGCCAGGGTCGGATCGCCGCCGAGATTCTGGGCGATGCCCATGGCGACGCCGGTGGTCACCGACTTCGGCACCGAGGCGACGATGACGTCGTGCGGGATGCCCAACGCGGTCCCCAGGGTCGTCGCCGAGATCAGCGCCACCACCGAGCCGACGAGGAGGGCCGCCAGCATCGGCGCCAGCGAGCGGAGCACCGTGGCACGGTACTCGTAGAGCGGGATGGCCAGGGCCACGGTCGCCGGCCCCAGCAGGAAGTGGACGAACTGCGCGCCCTCGAAATAGGTCGGATAGGGCGTCCCCGTGAGCTTGAGGACGCACGCCATCAGGATGATGGCGACCACGACGGGATTGGCGAGGGGATGTCGGTTCGTCGCCGTGGCGATGCGGTCGGCCACCGCGTAGACCAGAAGAGTCACGGTCAGCCACAGCAGGGGCGTGCGCGAGAGATAGACCCAGAGGGCGAACTCGCCGGTCATGTCCGGTCCTCCGGGGCGACCCAGCGCTTCACGGCCACGAAGGTGAGCGCCGTCACCGTCAGGGTGGCCAGCGTCGAGACGACGATGACGCAGGCGAGGGCCACGCCATGGGCTTCGAGCACGTCGAGCCGGCCGACGATCCCGGCACCCGCCGGGATGAACATCAGCGAGAGATGGGCGAGCAGCCCCTTTCCGGAGCGTTCCAGGGTACCGTCCACGAGGGGTGCGGCGAGGATGCGGTCCGCTTGGCCGCGTGACCGGTCGCGAGCCATCATGAAGAGAAGAAGGAGCGCCATCCCGATGACGGGGCCGGGCACCGGAAGCGCCGCTCCCCGTGCCAGGGCCTCACCGACGAGCTGGGCCAGGAGGATCAGCGTGAAGCTGACGATCATCGCGCCACGATCCTTCCGCCACGCCTGATGCGAACCGCCGGGTCCGGGGATCGCGCATGCAAGTCCGCCCTACGATACGGCTCCGGTCTCGGAGCCGGCGCGCGCGAGGCGGATCGCCGTGTCGTCGAACCGGAGCAGGCGGCCGAGCCGCCAGACCAGCGCCTCCTCGAATTCATGAACGGTGCCATCGGCCCCCGCCACGGACCAGGCCATCGACAGCAGCCGCGCCCGCTCCGACTCCCCGAATTCGTGGCCCATCATCTCCACCAGCAGCGCCATGTCGCGGGTCTGCGAATCGACGCTGGCCGCGCGGGCGATGAGCGCCTCGGCCTGCTCGCGGTTACCGGCATAGCGTCCCTCGACGAGGCGGCACAGCCGCTCCGACTCGGCCGCGTCGAGGACGCCGTCCACCCGCGCCACATGGACGAGTAGGGCGATGGCCGCCAGACGCTCGTCGACCGCCCCCGCCTCGTCCGGGCTCGCGGACAGGCCGAACGCGTCGGCGGCATAGGCACGCAAGCGGGCGATGAGGGACATGGCGGTTCCTGAGAGACGCCGCGAGCCTTCGAAGCCGCACCGCCCCGCGTCAAGGCGGCACGGGGGGCCGAGGGACCGGGAGGCGCGGTGCGTGGCACAGTTGCATCAGGAAGACGCCGCGCACCGCCTTGCCATCGGACGATCGGACGGATATGAACCCGCAACGATCCGGCGCGTCACTCAGCGTCACACCACGGATCTCGCCGCAATAGCTCAGCTGGTAGAGCACCTCATTCGTAATGAGGGGGTCGGGGGTTCGAATCCCTCTTGCGGCACCATTCATTTCAAGCAGTTAGCTGACGGTTTTAGAGGGTGCTCAGAGGTTCGCTAGAACCCAAAGCCCTCGCCGCGAACCTGTTACAGGTTCATTTTCGCCCCCCACCATCGCCGCCCTCTACGTCCAGCCCGATGGCTGCTACGCGAACCTTCCCGGCGTCGATGTCTGGGTCCAGGCGCGCGACGCCCGGACCTATGCCGGCCCGCATCCGGTGGTCTGCCATTCCCCCTGCCGGCCGTGGGGCCAGTTCTGGCACGGCAGCACCCGCAAGCCGCATCAGTATGAAAAGGGCGAAGACGACGGGTGCTTCGCCGCGGCGCTGGCTTCCGTGCGACGCTGGGGCGGAGTTCTGGAGCATCCGGCCGAGAGCCACGCATGGGCCGCGTTCAATCTGAACCGCCCGCCGCGGTCTGGTGGATGGTCGCTGCCGACATGCACGGCGGATGGACCTGCGACGTCGAACAGGGACACTACGGGCACTTCTCGCGCAAGCCGACGTGGCTCTACGCCGTCGGGACCGATCTGCCGAACCTGACATGGGGACCGGCCGAGCAGCGCCTGCATCCCATCGCCCTGGAGCGCTACGGCTACGCGAAGGCCCGGCGCATCGGCATGGCCGCGATGATCGGCGGCAAGGACAAGACGAGGATCCGCGAGGCCACCCCGCACGCATTCCGCGACGTGCTGCTGTCGATCGCGCGTTCCGTCGCCTCCCTCCCCGCAACTCATACCGGAGGGCTTTGAGCCATGGGCTTCAACACAGTCGCCGTTCTCTACAACGATCACACCGACGACATCCGAAAGAGCGGCCGGGTCGGCGAGCGCATCGCCGATGCCATGCAGGTCTACACCCCGCATTATGAGCGGTACGATCGACGACTGAACTTCGGGGCCGGTTTCGTCATATCCCTGGCTCACGCCGACTGGTCACAGGTCGTCATTGTCGGGCGCAACACCGGTGTACGCGCCGACGATGCCAGCGATCTGGATTTCGTTGCGCTGGCTCAGATGCAGCAATGCCTGGAGCGCCACGGGTACACCGTGGAAAAAGCCGCCTCGGAAGAAGTCCACCACCGAGGAGGCCGCAGCATGACGCGCGCCAAATCATCGTTGCGATGGCCCTGGAGATCGCCGCCTCTGGCCGTCTCACCGCCCGCAGATCGCTGCAGCTTGCAGCCGAGGCACACCGCGCCTTCCTGGAGGGCAACGGTATAGAGTTCGGAGACGAGGCCTACGCTTGGGACGAGGACGCCGCCCGGCCGATCGCCCGCGAATACGAGATCGATCATTGGGAGTCAGCAGCATGACGATCACCCTCGACGATGTGCTCGCCGGCCAGTTCATCGAGAACGGCCACATAAACTATGGGCCGGACGGCTCCGGCTGGCCGATGCAGCACACCACCATCCCGCGGCTGTCCTGCATCGACCGGATCTACAAGGGCCCCGCGCTCAAGAAGGCCGGCGTGTCGTTTGAGCGCCTGTGGTGCGTAGACGGCGCCCAGGTCGCGAACCTTGAGGCCGCGATCGTCGCGCTCAACGTGCCGCCCGTCTTCACGCACGAGGAGCGCGCCGTGCTGGAGCACGCGCCCGCCGATTGGGTCGAGCTTATCGGCTTTCGGGAGCGCGTCGCGACGGAGACCGGCCTGCGGGTCGGTGCGGCGCTCACCGGGCTTCGTGAGAAGGGTGCCATCGAGAACGAGCTTCGGACAGGCGAGGGCCGTGCGGTGCCGTGCATCCGACGTGCGCTGATCGAGGGAGCATCCGCATGACGACGGCCTACCCGCTCACAAGGTCCGACCACATCCCGCGCGCGACGAAGCGCGAGACCGGTCAGTTCCGCACCGCCCTCGCCGGCGCCCTCGACAACGTCGAAACCAGTCTCAAGGCGTTCGGCCGTGACAGCGGCAAGCCGGTGACTGGAATCGTCCTGTCGTCGAACGTGACCCTCGGCGTCCAGAAGCCCGAGGATCCGGGCGTCGCGGTCTGGTTCACCTGGGACGGCGTGCAGTTTTGCACACCCGTCGACCGGTACGTCTCGCCGGCGGCGAACCTGCAGGCGATCCACAACGTGATTGAGGCACGCCGGACCGAGCTGCGCCACGGGACCCTCGCGCTGGTGCGGGCTTCGTTCCAGGGCCTGCGCGCCCTGCCGTCGCCCGCCCGCGCATCCTGGTGTCAGGTCCTACGCGTCGAGCAGCGCGCCACCATCGCGGACATCGAGGAGGCCTTCAAGCGCCTCGCCCGCGAGCGCCACGCCGACATGGCCGGCGGCTCTGATGCGACGATGGCTGATCTCAACCGCGCTCGTGCCGAAGGTCTGAAGGAGCGGTCCAATGGGTAGCCCCCTCTCCCTCGCGGGATGCACGAACGACCTCTTGGGAGCGGGACGGCGATGATCCGATATGATGAGCGCATCACGCGCGCCATGCTTCGCGCTGAGCCGGACACGTTGTTCGTTTTCGGCGACAACCTCCTCCGCAAGGGCCTCGGCGGCCAGGCCAAGGAGATGCGCGGCGAGCCGAACGCCGTCGGCATTCCGACGAAGCGCGAACCGACGATGAGGCCGGCCGCGTTCTTCTCCGACAACAGGTCGTCAGAGGTCGAGTTCATCCATGCCTCGGAGCCCGATATCGCGAGGCTGCGAGCCCATCTGATGAAGGGCGGAACCGTCGTGCTGCCGGAGGATGGCATCGGCACTGGATTGGCGGATCTGGAACGCCGCTCGCCGCGTATATGGGCCCGGCTGCAATCTGACCTCGCGGAGCTGGCCTCGTTATCCCCCTCCCCGGCGCAGGTCTCGGGCTCACGAAAGACGGAGACTGACCGTGGGTGAGCGGAGGCAGATAGCGGCGATGACCAATCCTGTGACGTGGCTCTGCGACGTTCGACTCACGCAGTACCGCCGTAACATCGGCCAACCGACAATTGAGGAGGCTTGCCGCGAGCTCGGGTATCCGGTCCACGTCGTCGATTTCGACCCAAAGCACCCGTCACAGGTTCCTGAGGTGAAGGACGCGCCAGTCGTCGCTTATGGCACGCATCAGTTTGTCCGAGCGGTCACCAAGGCCCAGCCCCATCTCATCCCCGGCCCATACGCCCGGTACGAGAAGCTCGGATACATGGCGACCGCCGGCAACCTCGGCGATCTCATGCTCAACGACGACTTCATCCTGCTGCCTTATGGCGAGGTTCTGCGGCGCGGATGCGACGGCCTGGGCGAAGCCTTCTTTCTCAAACCGGAGGCTGTCACCAAGGCGTTCACCGGTTTCGTAATGACCCGCGAGACGTGGGACGCCGAGGTGGAGACGATCCACCAGAAGAGCGCTTTGCCCGTGGACGCCCTCTGCGTGGTCGCAAAGCCTAGAGAAATCGAAGGGGAGTTCCGGTTCGTAATCGTTGACGGGGCGGTCGTCACAGGCTCGCAGTATCGCTGGAATGATCGTCTGGATGTGCGCATGGACGTCCTGCCGATTTGTCAGGAGATGGCCGTACGCGTCACCCGGAACCCTTGGCAGCCGGATCGGGTCTCTGTGTGCGACATCGCCCTGCTCGAAGGCCGCACGAAAGCGAAGGTGGTCGAACTCAATTCCTTCTCTACGTCTGGGCTCTATGCCTGCGACACGCGGGCGATCGTCAAGGCGGTCAGCCGCTCAGCGCAGCGCGAGTATGACGGTGAAGATGAGATAGCATGACCCCCACCGACTTCCGCGCCACGATGACGGAGAGAGGCGCCTACATCCCCAAGGATCAGGTTGGCCTCTACGCCGAGGCCTTGCGCGCGCTGGCCGAGAAGCGGGAGAGGGAGAGGTGAGCCGCTGGACAAAAGGCCTTGGCCCAAATCCCGGCTACGGCATCGCGCTTGCTGTCATCATGGCGGTGACCATCGCGCTCGGGTTCTTGTTCGGGCTTATCGGGTGATGCTGCTGAGCCGCCGCCTGTGACGCTCCGGGCGTAGCGACCGGGCTCGCCCTCCCCTATTCCGTGGCCATGTCACCATCACCAGTCTTCAAGACTGAACCGAGTAGCCCGCAGGCCTGGCGCGAGGCGTTCCTCGACATGAAGCCGAGCGTGGTCCCGTGCCCTGGGATGACGCCAGCCGGCTGGCAGGCCGTTCATGCCGCGTCCCTGGATTTCCCCCACAAACACGCCGACGAGGCCGGCCGGCACGGCTGGACGACGATGCAGCTCTTCGGTGTGTATCCTTCCCTCGGCGTGATCCGCTCCGATTTTTGCGGGGCCATGGTCCTGAGCGGCGACCTCGTGTCGAAGGTTGAGGCGGACTTCATCCGGTTCGAACGGACCCGGTGCTTCCGGGATGTGCCGGGCCGGCCGACGGGGGCCGTGCCGATCTGGGCGGTGAAAAGGTAGGCGGCCGGAATGCGTGCCCTATGTCCTCGCGGGCTCAGCCAGGAACCCGACCATGAGCACCGAACGTGACGAGGGCTACATCGAGGCTTTGGCCGATGTCAGGGACACCGTTCGGCGCCGCGTAAACGAGGCCGGAGTCTCGAACGACGCCAAGCTCGAACTCCTCGACCTGCTTTCCCGATTGGACGACATGCTGAAGGGCGGGACGCTGCCAGAGGACCACGCGAACGATGTTCCAGAGCCGCTGAGTGGCAGCTTCTGAGCACCCTACGATCCGCTTCCCCCTCCGCATCACAGAGGTAGGCGACGCCATCGCCGTGCTGGACGCGGTGGGGACGCACCTATCCTATTCGTATTTCGAGGACGAGCCGATCCGCCGGCAGAGTACCAAGCGGGTTTATGAAGTCCGAGGCGGTGGAGATGGCGAAGGTGATCGCTAGGGCGCAGACGGAGGCGTTTGGTGAACCCTAACGAGGCGTTCCCTCCCTCCCCCGCACCGGATTTCGGCTTGCACTTGCGGCGCTCACCGCAGCCAAGCCATCCGGATGGAGGCAGATCATCTCTATTTCTTAGATAATAGCTTTTCCCGGTCTAGCTTGCGTTTATTAAGTAATGTATTATATTCATCAATGCACCCCTGGTTAGGATTACTCATCATTATTTCTTTGCCGATCATGCGCTCTAATCTTGCAATGTCGCCATCTATTTTTCTCAGCTTCCGTCCCGGCCATCGAGCCAACAAGATGTCTGATGCAGAATTTATGAGACGATCAATCACTCTCATCATTGCGGACTGCATTAAATTTCTCTTATCGCTATTTTCCCGGGCTTGTATGGGTAGCGTCGTGCTCGCGCAAGGTTGCATTCGTATTATCTTGCGCGTTTCGACGAACCGTCTGTTTCATGACCAAGCGGGGCGAGCTTTGAACATAAGATGTGGGAAACCGTGGAGGGGAGCCGAGCGCTGAACCCGTATGTCGTAGCGATCATGATCTCGACCACGTTCGGCTACATCAGCTTTGCGCTTGTGGGGATCATCTATGAGATCCCATGGTTTCTTGCTGCCCTGGCGCTGCTCGCCAGGTGCGGATTTACGCCCCGAAGCTGATTCGATCGCAAACGACAAGCCGCCGCGGCGTGAGCCGGGCAGTTTAAAATGTTTAAGCGGTAGATAGACTTTCTGTCTATTTATCAGACATCCTGTTCCTCTAGCTCCTCTGCCCCCTGGTCAGCCACTTCGACCGGGCGAGAAATTTTGAACAACGCGTTGCAGCACGACGCGTTCTTAATTTTCTCGTTTTTAAGCTTTGGGTCGCGATGGATATCGTACAGACCATAAAGCCCATAGCCTTTCTTGAACATAAAGGCCATAAACCGTTGCAGCTCAATATGAACTCTATTAGATGGATCGGTCGCGCCTTCGACTTGCACAAAATTAATCTTTTTAGCATCGAGCATATCTTCGAACCCCTGAAGGACCTTCAGATCCGCGCCTTCAGCGTCGATTTTCAGGGAATCAATGTATGCGATCGCCCGTTCGCGGCAGTAATGATCGCCGGTCTCTCCCTCAACATGCTCGGAAGGTGTTTTCTCGGGGACTTTTTTATAATTCTATTGATGAAGCTGCCCGGCGCTGCCCTCATCAGAACCTTTCCTCTGACATTATTAAGGGCCATTTGGTTTAGGACGACACCTTTGTCCTCCTTGAATCAGTCGTAGAGACCGCTAAACGCTCCAGAAACAGGCTCGAAGGCATGAATTACTGCATTTGGAAATATTTTTTTGTATGTGCAACAGTGCTGCCGCGATTTGCGCCGACATCAAATATAATAGATGGAGTGAAATCTAAATCAGAAAGTTCTGCCTGAGACTTCATTGCGAATTACCCTAGCAAATAGCCGGACCCGGCGGTGAGCACATTATGCAATTTAGTGCGCGAGTCAACTTTTGCGAGTAGAAAAATATCTCTGTTTAGCGCGGATCAATTGTCGTTTTCTTGCCCAACGAAAAACGCCCCGCCCAGCCGAAGTTGAACGAGGCCATTCCGTGCTCTCAGGACAACCGACAGGCGCGGTAGCGCGTCGGGCGGGGGGCTATCCAAACCGCCCCCGCATTCCGGCTGACGCTCGATCAATCAGCCCAAGGAACCACGAGGCGGTATCCTCAAGGACGAACCGGCTGGCCTCGACGTAGTCGGAGATGTCCGGTCAGGTCCACAGTACGATGCAGATCTCCATCACGGCCACGCCCGTGCCCATGCCGAGAACGAAGCGGTTGCGCCGCGGCACCACCCCATCGACAGCGCTAGGCGCCACGATATGCAGGACGCCGGAGATCGCGCTCATCAGGATCCAGAGCGAGTTGGCGTCGATGTTCGTGAACCACATCGGCATGCCGGCAAGGTGGAAGATCACCGAGAACATCGCCTGACAGAACGTGGCGCACCACCCGATGGTCGCCCGGATCGCCCTAAGCCCTCAGGCGACGTAATCCTGATCGCCGCTCCACGCCCGTCTATCGCCCATACCATCGTCTTCCGGCTTGGAAAGTTTCGCGGAAGCGCTCCAGGCTTCCGTTCGATCCGATTTTACTCTTGCGATGTTACGACGCTTTCCATGCGTAAGAGGTAAAGGAAACGTCGATGTTCGTTGTCGTGCCTGCAGGTGTGGTCAGGCTCTGTGTCCAGACCCACAGATTGCTCCAGTCATACTCGACCAGCAGGCCGTTTTTGAAGACCGACAGGGATTGATAGAAGTTGTCGGCGGTCAGGGTGAGCGAGACCGAGCTTCCACCGCTGACACGCTCGATTTCGTGCTTGCGTAGCTCGCGCATCATACTCCTCCGTGCGATCCCTGTTGTCGGTCAGCGGGATGGTTGTCCTGCGAGGATCGGTGCCATGGCACGCGCTCACCCTTGACGGTTTTAACCTTCGCGTCTCGCCCGGCAGCAATGCGCGTGGTGGCAGGCCGCCACCACGCGTCACGGACGCGGATGAGGTCAGACATCCAGACCGATGGAGAACCGTCCGCTCGAAACAGACTGATATTGCGAAATCTGTTCGACAATCAGTCCGTCTTTCCAGTGCGTGAGCACATCAAGGGCCGACTGGCCTTGGATATCGAGCCCAAGCGAGAGCAACCCTCCGCTGACGGCGTGGATCTCGCCTTCGCTCAATTCGCGCAATGCCGCGAGATTGTCGTTCTGAGAATGGATCTGAGACATGTCGTGCCATCCTTTGTTGTCTGAGAGGCAGCATGGCCTGTCGATACAATTCGGATTCTGCTTCGTTTAGTCTTTAACGGTAACTCCCTTGCTTGATAATATTAGACTAGCCAGCCGGGAAAGTGCGTCAACCCACCTCTGTGGGCGACGCGATCCCTCGTGACAAATCGTGGCGGACTGGTCGGATCTTGATGTCGCCGCGTCGAGGCGGTTCTTGCAGAGGGCGTGAGACAGCATACTCACCTTGGAAGCGGCAAAGATTGGCGAAAGTTGATGTTCGCATGGTCAAGCTCGCCAAGAGGCCGTAATAATTTGGGTTTTCGGGTTTTGTCTGACAATTTGTCGCAGTTTGGTCCCTGTCGTCGACGACGCGTTCCGACGGGACGGTTCCTTCGTTCTCAAAGACACGTTCCGGCTCATGGACGTGCACCTGCCGTCGCGCGCGATGGCGGACAGGCTATTCCCCGATGAAGGTCGTATGCCGATTCCGCGACGGTGGCCGACCTGAGCCGGCGTTGACGCAGGTCCCGGTTTTGCCGACGATCGACAGGTCGCGGAGCACAGAGGGCGAGTGACGACGCGGTTAAAGACGCATGATAGGTGGTCCGTCGCGCCTTCCGCTTCCCCCTGTCAGAGAGCATCGTCATCGTCATGGAAGACTGGAAAGACGGCATCAATCCGGAGTTGTTCAACGCGGATTTCAGGCCGCAGGACGAGGTCGTGATCGTCAGCGATATCGAGGCGATCAACCCGCGCGGCGGCAAGATGACCTTGAGGAAGGGAAGCTTCTTCAAGGCCAGAATGATGGGAGGCTTCCTGTTCTGCCGTCCGAAGGGCGGCGGGAAGCACGACGAGATCGCCATACCGCCGGCGGACTTCCGGAACGTTCAGTTCCTGCAGTTGAAGGTCGTGCCCGTGGAATGAGCGGTTGCGAAGCGTTTCGACGGTGTTCGAGGGGGACCAGCGACTGCGCCGCGAAGTCACGAGGTGCTCGCCACTTCCATAAGGGCGGATCAGGCAGCCGATTCGCGGAGCATTCCGGAAACATTCGTCGGGGGTGCCGGTCTTCCTGTCCTGCCCCATAGGACGCGACGGTTCAGGCCGCGTGCTCTGTCGCCCGGCTCGAATTCGCCGGTGGGATCACGGCTTGGAATTCCACCCGGTTTCGGCCCGACCTCTTCGCGGCGTAGAGCGCTGCGTCCGCGGCACGAAGCAAGTGCGGCGAGGTGAGGCCCACATGCCGTGTCGCGCCGTGGGCCGCGGTCACGCCGATGCTCACGGTGACGACACCGCCATCCGGCAGACCGGGATGCGGAATCGCGAGCTCACTCACCGCCAACCGCAGGCTTTCGCCCACATCGCCGATCGTCTCCGCCGTAGCCCCGGGAACGAAGGCGGCGAACTCCTCGCCGCCGTAGCGGCAGACGAGGCCGCCCCATCGGGCGAGATCGCGTTTCAGGGCGTCGGCGACGCTCACCAGGCAGCCGTCGCCCTCCGCATGGCCGGCCGTGTCGTTGAGGCGCTTGAAATGGTCGATATCCACGAGGAGCACGCCGAACCATTCGTGTCGGGTCGCGGCGAGGGCCCAATGCTCGTCGAGCTGCTCGGTGAAGAGCCGGCGGTTGGCGGCACCGGTGAGAGGGTCGGTCCCCGAAAGGACGGTCAGGCGGGCACAGGCCAGGGCCAGTTCGTGCGCCTGTTTCCTCTCTCTCAGACCGAGGAGGAACGTCTTCTTCCTGTCCCATTCTCGCGAATAGGCCAGCTTGATCGGCACCAGGATGAGCGCCGCCACGAGGAGGGGCACGCCCGTATGCCCGTCGGGCCCTAAGCCGGAGACGAAGACGAAGCCCACATAGAGAAGGAAGGCCAGGCCGCAGAACCACAGGCTGTTGCGGAACGACAAGGGCGAGATCATTCCCACGACGAGGGGAACGATGGCGGCGAGGATGAGGTAGGTATCGGCGTGCTCCTGGGGCACGATCCTGGCGCTGTTGAGGATGATCGCCATATCCACGAGCGCCGTGACCGTCGCGGCCGCTCCCTGCCGCCGCAGGGACGGCCGCCCGCGCAGCAACACGACCCAACCCAACGCGAGGGGAATGAAGACACCGAGCGTCAACCCGGCGGGCACGGCGATCGCGTCGCGACCGAACAGATCGAGGTCGATCTTCAACGAGATGATATTGAAAACGACGAAGACCAGAAGCCAGGACTGCATGTAGAGACCACGCGGAGGCACATCCTCGGCATGATACTGAGCTTCCAGGTGCTGCGGCAGGCGAAGGCGATGCCAGGGCCGGCTCAATCCGACCTCGATGGACGAGGGCATCAGCTCACAACGCTCCGGCGCGGTTCGTTCAATCGCCTGGTTCCCTCATAAATTGAGAGCACCATAAACGCAAAGTCCGCCACCGCTCCTCCACCGCTCCGTTTGCCGGTTCGGCCGCATCTCGGCGAGATGCGGCCGATCGGAGGGCCGCATCAGTCGGAGCCGGGGCCGCTCGCCAGACCGGCCAAGGTGAAGAGATCGACAGACAATTTGGCGCCGACGACGACGGCATCGGGAATGTTCTTGCGGTAGAAGGGGAAGCGAGTCTGGTCCGGGTTGACGATGTATTGCAGGTTCGGCGTCAGGCGGATCGCAGGCGTGACCTGGATGCCGTAATTGAGCTCCATCATCACCTGCTGGCGCGGGATCCTGCGGTCGATCCCGAGTGAGGCCTGCGCCAATTGTATGTTCTGCAGGGCGAGGTCGCTGAACGCCTGCGTGTTGATGACGAAGCCCACCGTATCGAACGGCCGGCTGGCGAAGGTGCCGGTCTGGAGCGCGCCGATCTCGAGGAAGTAATCCTCGTTGAGGCGCCCCGACGTGCCGGCCATGGCGACGCCGAACAGGGTCAGCCCCTGGGGAGCGGTGGGGTCGGGGCGCCAGACCATCTGGTCGAACCGGGCATAGATGCCCGAGCGTCCGAACCGGGTGCCGAGGGGAAGACCGGTGAGGACCGCCGGCCGGCCGGTGACGTCGCGCATCGGATCGGCATAGTCGGACGCGTCGTACCAGCCGCCGATGCCGTAGTTGCGCGGCAGGCGATCGTTGGCGAAGGTGGTGGAATAACCGAGCTCGAACGGCATGATCGCGCCGGTGGCGCCCTTGGTGGAGACATCGAGGCCGTTGTCGCCGGGCTGCTGGTGCAGCGGATTCACCTCATAGACGCCGCCATGGACGAACACCGTGTCGGTGAGCCAAGCCTTGGCATGGGCGCCCCAGCTCGCCACCGGCCAGAAGGTGAAGTTCGAGGTCTTGAACACGAAGGTCGGGTTTCCGCAGGCGGAATTCGTCTGAAAATTGCAATAGATCGGCGAGTTGAGGAAGGCGATGTTGGCGACGAGCCGCCCGAACTCGATGTCGACCCGGTTGTCGAACAGCTTCTGCTGGTAGCTGAGCAGGGTCAGCCGCGTGGTCTGGCCGCCGCCGAAGATTTCCTGGACCGAGGTGTTGTTGCCGATGGCATCGTCGGCGAGGTTGCGGCCGTGGCGGTTTGTGACCGCGATGTGGAACGAGCCGCCCTCGATCCCGGCGAGGCGGTTGAGGTCGCCGTCGATGCCGAAGAACAGCTGGCCGGCAAAGGCGGAGCCCTGGCGGATGCCGCCGATCGGGTTCGCGGCCGCCTGTCCCGTGTAGTTGGCGCTCAACGTGATTCCATGGCCGATGTCGAACACGCCCACCGGCAGGGTCGCCGGGGTCGCGCTCTGCCCGAGGGTATCGGCCGCGCCGGCCGCGCTTTCGGCGCCGGTGATGTCCTGGCCGTCCGTACGGGCGGGCGAGCGCAGGGCGGAGCTTGGGCCGGTGTCGGGCAGGCCGATCCCGGCCGCCGCCGCATCCCGTGCCCGCGCCTCCGATCCGAGCGCCAGTGTCGCCAAACTCAGGCCGATGGCGGCCACTCTCGATCTCTTGCCCATCTGTCGTCCCCTCGAAGCATCCGTAGTGTTCGCGTGGCCGGTCTTTGTGCCGGGTGGGTGGTGCTGACCGCCGTGGCGGATGTCGTCCTGCCGAATCAGGTGTTGCGGATCGGGTGCGACCGCCCCTGTGGCTTCGGCGCGTATCGCGCGCTCACGCCGTCCGCTTCTTCAGCAGCCCCACCATCAGGCCCGTGACGAGGGTCCCGGCGACGAGGGCGATCACGGCCCATGGCAGGTTGGTGACGGCGTTGGGGATCGGCAGCACGAACAGGCCGCCATGGGGCACTTTGAGGGTCACGCCCGCGGTAAGGGCAATGGCGCCCGCCAAGGCCGAGCCCGCGACCATGGAGGGGATCACCCGCAGGGGGTCGGCCGCCGCGAAGGGGATCGCGCCCTCCGTGATGAAGGCGGCGCCGAGCACGGCCGCCGCGCCCCCGGCCTCGCGCTCGGGTTGCGAGAACCGGTTCGGGAACAGCCGTGTGGCCAGCGCGATCCCGAGGGGAGGCGTCATGCCGCCGAGCATCACCGCCGCCATCGGAGCATCGACGCCGGACGAAAGGAGGGCCGCGGCCGAGGCATAGGCGGCCTTGTTGATCGGGCCGCCCATGTCGACGGCCATCATCCCGCCGAGGATGAGCCCGAGGACGAGGGCGCTCGCCCCCTGCATGCCCTTCAGCCAGTCGGTGAGCCCGGCGAGGATCGCGGCGACGGGCACGCCCACCACGTAGATCATCATCAGGCCGGTGATGGAGGTGACGAGCAGCGGCAGGATCAGGACGGGTTTCAGGCCTTCGAGATTCTTGTGCAGCCGGATATGGCGATTGAGGAAGCGCGTGGCGTAGCCGGCGATGAAGCCCGCCGCGATGCCGCCGAGGAAGCCCGCCTGGAGGTTGGCCGCCAGCATGCCGCCGATCATGCCCGGCGCGATGCCGGGCCGGTCGGCGATGGAATAGGCGATATAGCCGGCCAGAGCCGGGACGATGAGCGCGAAGGCCGCTTTGGCGCCGATCTCGCCCAGCGCGTAGCCGAGGCCGCCGGCATGATCCGGCTTCATCGCGTCGATGCCGCCGACGGCGAAGGCCAGCGCGATGAGGAGGCCGCCCGCCACCACGAAGGGCAGCATGAAGGAGACGCCGGTCATCAGGTGCTTGTAGGCGCCGGCCCTGCTCTCGGCGGCGGCGGGCCGGGCCGGGCCATCATCCTTCACGGTCACGTCCGCCTGGACCTGCGCCTCGGCGAGAGCCGTGGCGATCAGACCCTTGCCGTCGCGGATCGCCGCCTTGGTGTTGGTGGCGTAGAGCCGCTTGCCGGAAAAACGCGAGCGATCGACCCCGGTATCGGCGGCGATGAGGACGATGTCGGCGGCGGCGATCTCGTCGGCGGTGAGCGCGTCGCGGGCGCCCACGGAACCTTGCGTCTCCACCCTCACCTCGTGGCCCAGCGCCTGCGCGGCGGCCTGGATGCCTTCCGCCGCCATGAAGGTGTGGGCGATGCCGGTGGGGCAGGAGGTGATGGCGACGATCCGCGTCTTGCCGCCGGCCTTCGGTGCGTCCGGCACGGCGCCGCCGGCCGCCAGGAAGCGACCGAGCACCGATTCGGCGTCGGTCAGCACGTCCTCGATCCCGATCCTGACCCGGCGCATGGTGCCGAAGCGACCCTCCCCGAGATCGCCCTCCCCGATCAGCAGGACGGAGTCGCCCCGGGCGATGGTGGATTCGGACAACGGATGGCCACCGACGCCCTTGCCCCTGAGTTCGAGGTCGAGGGCCTGTCCGACGCGCGCGGCGGCCTTGCGCAGGGCCTCGCCCGCCAGCACCGCATGGGTGCCGAGATCGCCGCCCCCGACGACGGCCAACAACTGGGCCATGGTTTCCTCCGCCTGTTCTACGGTGTGTCGGTGGTTCCACTATCCCGCCCGACGACCTCATCCGGAGGCGACGGAGCGAGGCGCAGGCCTCGAAGGAGGGGGCCGTTCGCCAGGCGATTCCTGGCCTCCTCCCTCGAGACTGCGTCGCAGCAGTTCAGGGTGAGCTCGGAGGCGGGATGTCCACGCGTTCGACCCGCACCGTCTCGACGATGGCGAGGATGGTGCCGCGACTGGGCAGGTTCGCGCCGGGCTGCTTGAGCTTTCCGGCGGCGAAGGCCAGGGCCAGCCGGGCGGTCTCGACCATGGGCAGACCCGCATGCAGCGCCGCGACGAGGCCCGCCACCAGAGCATCTCCGGCTCCCACCGTACTCGACACTTGCGTCGGTGGCGGATGGGCATGGAGCGCCTCGTCGCGCGTCACGAAGAGAGCGCCGTCCGCTCCCAGCGACACGACCACGAGGGGGATACCCCGCGCGACGAGGCCGCGCGCCGTGCCGGCGACCTCCGCCAGGGTGTCGAGGGGCCGGCCGGCCCAGTCCGCCAGTTCCTGGCGGTTGGGCTTGATCACCTCGGGTAGACTTCTCGACGCGAGGGCTGCCGTCAGGGCCGGCCCGGACGCGTCGAGCACCACGCGGACGCCGCGGTCCTTCAAGAGCTGCGTCAGCATCGCGTAGGTCTCGTCGCCGAGCCCCCCCGGCAGGCTGCCGGCAAGGACGACGAGGCTCCCCTCCGTGGCGACCTGGCGCAGGACCGCCCGGATGGTGTCGAGGGCACCCGACGTCGCGGCGAGGCCGGGCAGGTTGATGTCCGTCGTCTCGCCGGTGGCGGCGTCGAGGAGCTTCAGGTTGGTGCGGGTCTCGCCGGGTATCCAGGCGAAGCGGTCGTCGATCCCCTTGCGGGCGAACACGGCTTCGAACGGAGTGGCGTTGTCCGAGCCGAGGATGCCGGTGGCCGAGACCTTCAAGCCCCAATCGGCAAGGCAGGAGGCGACGTTGACGCCCTTGCCGCCCGCATCCGAGCGCACGGCGCACGCCCGATGGACATGGCCCGGCGTCAGTGCGTCGAGGGTGACGGTCTGGTCGATGGCCGGGTTGAGGGTGACGGTCACGATGGCGGGGGCGCTCATGCCGCGACTCCTTCGAGGGCGCGGACGGCCGCTGCGTCCTCCTGGTCGCAGGCGCGGGCGGCGAGCGCCCGCAGCTCGCTCATCTCCGATGCCCGGAGCCGCGCCTTGACGGCGGGGACGTCGGGGGGCGTCATCGAGAGTTCGTGGACGCCGAGGCCGGCGAGAAGGCTCGCCACGAACGGATCGCCGGCGATGCCGCCGCAGACGCCGACCCAGCGCGCGTGCCGCGCCGCGCCCGCGCAGGTCATCCGGATCAGGCGCAGGACGGCCGGGTGCAGGCTGTCGGCCTCCGGCGCGAGCTCGGTGTTCTGGCGGTCGATGGCAAGGGCGTATTGAGTGAGGTCGTTGGTGCCGATGGAGAAGAAGTCGCAATATTTCGCCAGGGCATCGGCCTGGATCGCCGCGGCCGGCACCTCGATCATGATGCCGATGGGCAGTTCCGGAGCGTCGAGTTCGGCGCGGATCCGGTCGCAATGGCCGCGCAGGGTCATGATCTCGGGAATCGACGTGATCATCGGAAACATGATCGACAGCGGGGCGTCCTTGCCCCCGGGCGCGTCGGCCGCGATGCCGTCCCTGGCGGCGCGGTAGAGGGCGCGCAGCTGCGGCTCCATCAGGTCCGGCCGCCGCAGCAGGAGGCGCGCGCCGCGCACGCCGAGGAAGGGGTTCTCCTCCCTGGGCAGGTGGAGATGCGCCACCTGCTTGTCGCCGCCGATATCCAGCGCCCGCACGATCAGCGGTCGCCCCGCCAGGGCCCGCAGCATGGCGCGGTAGGTGGCGTATTGGTCGTCCTCGGAGGGGGTGTCGCCGCGCTCGAGGAACAGGAACTCGGTGCGCATGAGGCCGACGCCCTCCGCGCCCTGGTCGAGGGCCAGCGGCACCTGCTCGGACGTGTTGACGTTGCCGCCGATGGCGACGGAATGCCCGTCCCTGGTGCGGGCGGGGAGCGCGCGCTCCCGCGCCTCCTCCTCGGCGATGGCGCGCTGACGGTCGCGCCAGTCGCGGGCCGAGGCGAGGTCGGCTTCGCTCGGATCGAGGTAGAGCCGGCCTGTGCCGCCGTCGAGGATCGCCGATCCGTGGTTCTGCAGGGCCATCAGCCCCTGCCCGCCGGCCACCATCGCCGGGATGCCGAGGGTGCGGGCGAGGATCGCGGTATGCGAGGTCGGGCCGCCCTGGGCCGTGGCGAGGCCGATCACGCGGGTGGGATCGAGCCCGGCCGTGTCGGAGGGTGCGAGATCGGCGGCGATCAGGATGCAGGGCACGTCGGGCAGGTCGTGACCGCTCTTCAGGGAGGGGTCGATCTGCGCCAGCACCCGCCGGCCGACATCGCGCAGATCGGCGGCACGGGCGGCCAGAACCGGGTTGCCGAGGGCGGAGAGCCGCCCGGCCATCCGCTCCACCGCCGCGTTCCAGGCGAAGGCGACGCCGTGGCCCTCGACCATGAGCTGGCAGGCCAGCGTGATCAGGTCGGTATCGGCGATGAGTTCGCCCTGGGCGCGGAAGATGCCGGCATCGGCCTTGCCGAGGCGGCGCTCGGTATCGTCGGCCAGCGCCCTCAACTGGCCGCCGGTGGTGGCGAGCGCCGCGTGCAGGCGATCTCCTCCCGTGGTGAGCGGCTCGGGCTGGTCCGGCACCGCGATCTCGGCGGTGGCCAGCACGTGGATCGGGCCGATGCTGATGCCGGGGCTCGCGCCGATTCCCGCGATGGTGCGCGGCGCATCGGACGGGTTCCAACCGGCCACCGGCCCGGCCGCCTTGGCGGCCGCGTCCTCGGCGGCCCTGGCGGAGGCCTTCTCGGCCGCGGTGAGGGAGGTCACCGCGGCGCAGACCTTGGCCAGCGCTCCGGCCTCGTCGTCGCCCTCGGCCGATATCGTCACGTCGTCACCGCAGCGCAGGCCGAGCTGAAGCAGGGCGATGAGGTTCTTGGCGTCGGCGATCTCCGATCCGTGCCGGACCTGGATCCGGGCCGGGCACAGCCGCGCCACCTCGACCCAATGCGAGGCCGGCCTGGCATGGAGGCCGGTGGGATAGTCCACGGTCCAGTCGAAGCGCTGGCGCAGATCGGCGGCGGGGCCGGCCGAGCCGGTGACGGGCGCATCCTCGGAAAGCGCCGCCGCGATGTCTTCCTTGGCATCGGTATTCCGCAGGCTCGAGAGACGCGCCTCGTCCTGGATCAGCCGCGTGAGCCGGCGCAGGATGGTGATGTGAGTGTCCGACTGCGCCGCGATGGCGACCACGAGATGGGCGATCTGGCCATCGTGCCAGGCGACGCCGCCCGGCACCTGAAGGATCGCCAGCCCGCTCTCGCGCACCAGATGCCGGTCGTCGACCATGCCGTGGGGAATGACCACGCCGTGGCCGAGATACGTGTTCGCCACGGTCTCCCGGCGCAGCATACTTGCACCATAGGCCGCATCGATACAGCCCCCCGCCACCAGCAACTGCGACGCCTCGCGGATGGCGTCCTCCTTGGTCGCGGGCGTCGCGCCGAGGCGGATCAGCAATCGGGGTGTCAGGACCGGCGTCGGTGCGAGCATGGCGTGCCCTCCCTGTTGTCGTTGATCGCAATGAAAACGTTTTCATCGCTTCTGTCAACGATCTCCGGTGAAATAATTCATTGTGTCGCCTTGTCGCCCGTGGATGGGAGTGCAAGAACGTCATCATGATGCTGAAAACGTTTCCTGTCCGGTGAGGCCGATTCCATGACGATCGGCATCCGCGACGTCGCCCGCGCCGCCGGCGTTTCCACCGCGACGGTCTCCCGCGCCCTCGGGCGCGGGCCCGTCAGCGAGGCCTTGAAGCGCCAGGTGGAGGAGGCCGTGCGCCTCACCGGCTACCGCCCGAACCTCTCGGCGCGGCGCCTGCGCTCGCAATCGACCCGGACGATCGGCCTGATCGTCGCCGACATCCGCAACCCGTTCTTCACGGCGGTGAGCCGCGCCGTCGAGGACGCGGCCTATGCGGCCGGCATGCGGCTGATCCTGTGCAACACCGACGAGGATCCCGACCGCGAGGCGATGTATCTCCGGCTGATGGAGGAGGAGCGCGTCACCGGCGTGATCTTCGCGCCGACGCGGATCACGGCGGACAGGCTCGCCGCCCGCGACCTCGACGTCCCCGTCGTCTTCATCGACAGGACCGGGCCGCCCGGCACCCATGACAGCGTCGTCCTCGACAACGGGGCCGCCGCATCCCTCCTCGTGGACCACCTGATCGGGCGCGGCTACCGGCGGATCGGCGGCCTGTTCGGCTCCACCTCGTCCACCGCCCAGGAACGCCGGGCCGGCTACGAGACGGCGATCCGGCGCGCGGGCCTCGTGCCCGACATGCGCTCGGCGCCACCCAACGCCGCCGCGTCCGAAGCGAGCGTCGGCCGCTGGCTCTCGGAGGCGACGCCGCCCGACGCGCTGATTCTCTCCAACGGGCTGATGCTGATGGGGGCGGTGCGCGCCGCCCGGACGGCGGGCCTCGGCGTACCGGACGATCTCGGCCTTGCCGGGTTCGACAACGATTCCTGGACCGACCTCGTCGAACCCGGCCTCACGGTGATCGAGCAACCCGTCGCCGAGATCGGCGCCCAGGCCATGTCGCTCCTGTTCGACCGCCTGAAGGCGCCGGACCAGCCGATCCGCAAGGTCGTCCTGAGCGGGCGGCTGGTGGTGCGGGGGTCTTCGTCGAGAACGTGACGTGGTGGTGGGACAAGTCTGAATGAGTTGTTGGTGGCTCGGTTGCCGTCGACCGAACTTTCTCACTGGAAGCCGAGAGGGGAGATCGATCCAAAATCTCAAAGATCAAGCAGGGTCAGCGAGGTCTTTCAGGTGCCGAAAGCTACCAAATTTCGCTTATATTGCAGAGGATCATTGTGAAGTCCTTCCAAGTCCCCGGTAGTTCGTATTCACGCGGCGTGCCGAGGACCGGCCCGTCGTACTGGCGCCACATGCTACCCGCGATGGAGTGAAACGGTCGGCACAGTCGGTCCTGCTCCGGTCCCGCCTCTGCCGCACGACAAGCGGAAAGAGCTCGGAAGCGTGGTGTCGCCTCATTGTGAAAGTCGCCCGGACACGCCGGTCGGTCGCTGATGGGTGCCGATGAATCCCTGCCACTTTCGGCCATCGCAGCACCGCCATTGGCGATCATCAGTACCGATGAGGCCAGTACGAGCACGTCGAGCGACATCATGAACTTCGCCGACGCCATTCGTGGCAGGCGGTCTTTTGGCGGGGCGTCGATCGTGCCGTCGTCATTTTCGAAGCGGGCGATCATCGGACAGAGGAGTCCCTTCACCACCGCCATTCCCCTTACGCCTCCGCAAACAGCTCCGGCCGACGCAGCCGCAGGGCGAAGAGCAGCAGCAAGGTCTTCATGTCGGTGATCTCGCCCCGGTCGCTCATGGCGGCGAAGGTGGCGAGGGGCATCTCGTGGACGGTGATGGTCTCGTGCTCGTCGGCGAGGCCGCCGCCGGGGCCGGAGCGGTCGGCGGCGGTATAGGCGCCGAGGAAGAGATCCATCTGCTCTGTGGAGATGCCGGGCATGGACCAGCCGGTCGTCAGACGTTCGAGGGCGCCGAGGCGGACGCCGGTCTCCTCGAAGGCCTCGCGGCGGGCGCCGTCCTCGGGCTCGGATTCGTCGAGGAGCCCGGCCGGGACTTCGAGGAGCGACAGGGTGCCGGCGGCAAAGAAGGTGGGGGGCCGGAACTGCTCCACCAGCAGGGCCACGCGGCGCTCGGGATCATAGGGCAGCACCGCGACCGCGCGGCCGTGATCCTCGATCTCGCGGGTCAGGCGCGTGCCGTCCGGCATCGTGACTTCGGCCACGAGAAAACGGCTCCAGCCATCGTGCAGGATGCGGGTGCCACGGATCACCGGCGCCATATAGTCGTTCCCGTCTTCCGGCCGCGGGCGGTCGCGCGGCCTTCTTCGGGATCACCTAACCGCGAGTTGCCGCATCATTGAGGCGAAGACGGCGCGGAATGAACGCGTTTTCAGGCGCCGCCTTTCTCGATGGTGAAGCTGAAGACGCCGTCGTCCCGACCCTGAGCCACGAGACGGTCACCCTCCTGGGTGACGAGATGGGGGATGTCGATCACCGAGACCGGGTCGGTGCAGAGGACGGTCAGCACCGCCCCGGCCTCCAGGCCACGCATGGCCTTGCGGGTGCGCAGCACCGGCAGGGGGCATTTCAGGCCGCTGAGATCGAGGACGGGCGACGCGTCGGTCATGTCTGCCCCGCGATACGAAAAGCCCCGCCCGAGGCTGGAACCTGGAGCGGGGCCGGAGACGGAGTTCTGTAGATGACGTTAGTAGCCGTAGGCAGGATAGCCGTAGGCCGGGGCGTAGCCATAGGCCGGGGCATACCCGTAGGCAGGTGCGTAGCCGCCCTCGTAATAGCCGTAGCGGGGAGCCTGGCTCGCCGCGATGGCACCGCCGATGATGCCGAGGGCCGCACCCGCCGCGAGGGCCCCACCGATCCCGGGGCCACGGCGATAGCCGCCGCCGTAATAGCCGCGGCGGTAGCCGTAGCCGCCGCCGTAGTAACGGCCGTAGCGCACGGTCTCCACCGCCGAACCGCTGCCGGCGACCTGCGCCGATGTCAGCGCGGGCATCGGGGCGGCCTGTGCGCCGGAGAGAGGAGCTGCCGCCAGACCGACGGCGGTCGAACCGGCAAGGACCAGGGACATGATGCGCGACATGCGTGCGATCTCCTAAATCGAGTAAACCTGATCCGTTAAAACACTATCTCGGATGAACCGTTCCGGAACAGACGAGGCACTATCGGCTGAACGTGTGCCCCGGCACAATTGTCGCGGCGCGGCGACATGGTTTCATAGTCAATAGCGTCTCTTCAGAATACGCATTCGGTGAAGGCTGGCTCCACCGTGCGCCGCCACGGACCTTCGTAATCGGCGAGCCTGTCCTCCGCCCGCGAGCGGCCACTGGCGACGATGCCTTCGAGCGGTTGCAGATAGTGCGTCTCGTCGCGCCCCTGCTCGTCGCGGCGGCCGCGCGCTTCGAGACCCTTGCGGGCGATGGCCAAGGCTTCCGCCGCCACGGTCCCGAGACTGCGGCCTGCGATCGGCGTGGCAAGGCCGAGGCGCGGAACCATGGCGCGCAGGCATTCCCGCTCGGAGTCGCTCCAGGCCTTGGCGATGTCCCAGGCGGCCGCGAGCCCGGCCTCGTCGTAGAGAAGGCCGACCCAGAACGCCGCCTGCGCGACAATCATGTCCGCGCCGCCCACATCCGAACCGCGCATCTCGATGTAGCGCTTCAGCCTCACCTCGGGGAAAGCGGTGGAGGCGTGGTTGGCCCAGTCGGACATCGTGGCCCGCTCGCCGGGAAGGGCTGCGAGGCGTCCGTCCATGAGGTCGCGGAACGAGGCGCCGCTGACGTCGTGATAGGTCTCGCCGCGCTTGACGAAATACATCGGCATGTCGAGCAGCCAGTCGACATAGGCCTCGTAGCCGAATCCGGCCTCGAAGGCGCGGGGCAGCATGCCGGTCCGGTCGGCGTCGGTGTCGCGCCAGATCTCGGAGCGGCGGGAGAGGAAGCCGTTGGGGCGGCCATCGGTAAACGGGGAATTGGCGAAGAGCGCCGTCGCCACCGGCTGCAGTGCGAGGGCGACCCGCATCTTCGCCGCCATGTCGGCCTCGGAGGAGAAGTCGAGATTCACCTGGACGGTGGCGGTGCGCAGCATCATGTCGAGGCCGAGGCTTCCGACCTTCGGCATGTAGCCCGCCATGATCTTGTAGCGGCTCTTGGGCATGACCGGCGTGCCCTCGCGGGTCCATTTCGGGCTCATGCCGAGGTCGAGGAAGCCGATGCCGAGGGGATCGGCGGCCCGCGCGGTGGCTTCGAGATGCCGGCGCAGCTCACGCTCGGTGGCGTGGACGTCCGGGAGCGGCGCGCCGGACAGTTCGAACTGCCCGCCGGGCTCGAGTGAAATCGCGCCGCCATCCCCGCCGGCGAGGCCGATCAGGTGGCCCGCATCCTCGATCGCCTCCCAGCCGGTCTCGCGCGCCACGCCCTCGAGCAGGGCGCGGATGCCGGTCTCGCCTTCGTAGGGGACAGGGCTGTTGCCGTCGCGATAGAATGGAACCTTCTCGTGCTCGGTACCAACGGCGAAGCTCTCGCGCGGTTTCTCGCCGTCGGCGAACCACGCGATCAGCTCGTCCCGCTTCGTCAGCGGTGTGGTGTCGGACGTATCGCGCGCCATGCGCTGCCTCGTGGTGAAGGTCGTTTGTGATGAGAGGCGCGCCGGACCGCAGCGGAGGTGCCTCCTGAAGAGATGGCGACTCCTTAGTCCAGCGGCGAGGTCGGAACAACGTAGGCCACGGGAGGCCCGCTCAGCGTGTGTCGCCGAGCACAGACTGTACCAGAGCTAGTGCCACCACGGCGGCGGTGTCCGCGCGCAGGATGCGTGGTCCGAGCGACAGGGCCACGGTGTTCGGCCGGGCCGCGATCATGTCCCTCTCCTCGGGCGAGAACCCGCCCTCGGGCCCGATCAGTACGGCGAGCGGCGGTGGCGCCGCCGGGTCCGCCGCTCCCCGAAGAGCCGCGATCGGGTCGGTGACGGGGGCGTCTTCGTCGCAAAAGACGAGGAGCCGGGCGGGGGCGAGCTCCGCCAGGGCGACGGGGAGCCGGACCGCATCGGGGAGATCGGGAATCGCCAGGATGCCGCATTGCTCGGCCGCCTCGATGGCGTTGGCGCGCAGGCGATCCAGGTTGATTCGCTCGCCCTGGGTGTAGCGGGTGAAGACGGGTCGGATGGTGCCGGCACCCATCTCCACCGCCTTCTGGGCCAGATAATCCAGCCTCGCGGTCTTCAGCGGCGCGAAGAGGTAGTGCAGATCCGCCCGCCCGGGCTGCGGGCGCAGGAGCTCGACGACGGTGAGTTCCGCGCTCTTGCGACCGTTCTGGGCGATACGGGTGCGCCACTCGCCGTCGCGTCCGTTGAAGACCAGGACCGGGTCGTCCGGACCGCGTCGCAGGACGTTCAGCAGGTAGTTCGCCTGCGCCCGCTCCAACGGGAGGACCGTCCCTTCGCGAAGGTCGGGCTCGACGAAGAGGCGCGGGGCGGTGAAATCGTAATGTGCCATGGATCGGGGTGGTCTCGCCCGCGGCTCAACACCTGTCAACGCGCGGCGGAAGCCGGGGTGATGCGGAAGGGCAACATGGCCGGATTATGTGGCGTTTCCCCACGCGCATTTCTTACCGCCCGTTTACGTCTCGAAAGACGCCACATTCCTATGGCGAGACATCTCGCAGGATAGGCAATCGCTCCGGCGGCCACGAACCGGGCACCGGCGGCGATTGGGGGAGAGGGAAGCCTAGATAATGTCATCGAAGACCATCGCGGCGGTCGCCGGAGCCCTTCTCGGCTCCGCCCTCCTCGCCGGCCCTGCTTTCGCGCAGAACGCGGAATGCGGCGACATCCAGAAGACGCTTCAGTCGCGCAAGGATCTCGTGGCCAAGGCGAATGCCGCCTCGAACTCGAAGAAGAAGATGACGCCGGCCGAAGCCTGTGCCCTGTTCGGCAAGCTGCAGGCCAACGGCAACGAGGGCGTCAAGTGGATCGCCGCCAATAAGGAATGGTGCTCGATCCCCGATTCTTTCGCCGAAGGTTTCAAGGCCGACCACATGAAGGTCGCCGGCATTCGCACCAAGATCTGCGGCGTCGCCGCCCAGGCCGCGAAGATGGAGGCCCAGGCACGGGCACAGGCCCAGAACGGTGGCGGTGGTGGCGGCATGCTCGGCGGCCCCGGCCTCACCGGCAGCCTGAAGATGCCGCAGGGCGCGCTCTGAGCCTTGGCTGAGTCGCCGCTCCACGGCCTCGTTTCCGCATGGCGGGCGTGACCTCCCGGCACGGTGCGGATGGCAGGGTCGCGGATGCGGTTGCCGGGCACTGGGTCGATCGCCTCGCCCCGCGCGGCCTGCGCCCCTATCTCAGGCTGGCCCGGATCGACCGGCCGATAGGCTGGTGGCTCCTGCTGCTGCCGTGCTGGTGGTCGGCCGCCCTCGCCGCGATCGCCGGTCACAGGGTGTTTCCGGACCCCGCCCATCTCGTCCTGTTCCTCATCGGCGCCATCGCCATGAGGGGGGCGGGCTCGACCTACAACGACATTGCCGATCGCGACCTCGACGCTCAGGTGGAGCGCACGCGCTCGCGTCCCCTCCCCTCCGGGCAGGTGCGGACACGCTCCGCCGCGGTCTTTTTGGTGCTGCAGGCTCTGGTGGGACTGGCGGTGCTGCTGCAGTTCAACTCCACCGCCATCCTCGTCGGCATGGCGTCGCTCCTGCCGGTGGCGATCTATCCGTTCATGAAGCGGGTGATGTCGATGCCCCAGGCGGTGCTCGGCCTCGCCTTCTCGTGGGGGGCGCTGATGGGCTGGGTCGCCGCTTTCGGCGATCTCGGTGCCCCGGCGCTGCTGCTCTATGCCGGCACAGTGGCGTGGGTCGTCGGCTACGATACGATCTATGCGGTGCAGGACATCGAGGATGACGAAATCGCCGGCATCCGCTCCTCGGCCCGCCTGTTCGGACGCGGTCTACGGCCGGCCATCGGCCTCTGCTACGCCGTTTCGGTCGCGGCCGTCGCCGCCGCCTCGTATCTGGCAGGGGCCGGTCCCGTGGGCGCCCTCGGCGTCGCCCTCTTCGCCCTCCATCTCGGATGGCAGGTGGTCCGTCTGAAACCCGGCGACGGGCGCGGGGCCCTGACGCTCTTTCGCTCCAACCGCGATGCCGGCCTGATCCTCTTTGCCGGACTGGTGGCCGATGCCGTCTGGCAGGGTCTGTCCTGAGGCCGATCCGGTTTCAGGACAGGGCGCCGCCAACGATCTCGTTCTCGCCGCGATAGATCAACGGACGCACCGGCAGCACGCCGGTCTTGCGGCGGACGAGGAAGCGCGGGCGGCGGCCGTTGAGGAGACCGTGGCGGCGGCGGGTGCGCGTGGTGCCGAGGGCGACCCGGCCGAGCTGGCGCGAGACGACGGCGAGGGTACCGTCCTCGCGCACGATCATCCGCGGCAGTCCCGTCCGGGCCGAGCAATCCCGCCAGATCGCCACGACGTCGTCGTCTCCGTAAGGACCGAGGCGGCCGAGCGTGGTGCCGGCGCCATCCACCAGGAGGAGCGCGAAGCGGTCTTCGTCGCACGCATCGCTGTCCTCGGAAGCGAAGGCCAGGGCGACGCCGACGGCCTCGGTGCCGCCGGAGACACGGCCGGTGATCGGAAGCGGCGACGGAGAGAACGTCATCGTCGGCTGCGAGATGCCGTCCTGAACGCATGTTTCCGCGACGATGCCGACATTTGTCTCGGTCTGGTTCATGTTTGAGAAAGTGTTCATTGGACCGACGCCCTGTTGGTGTGATCGGCCTCTTCAGGGCCGTCTCTTATGACAAGCAGATTCGCGTCTAACCCCCTCAGACCAGCTTAATAGCCAGAGTTAAGCGATAGTGGATGGGCGGGAAGCGTTCGGAATGCTCAACATTTCCTTGCCGCATTCGTCAGGATCCGCCGGCATCGCCGGCGCGCGATCCTTGTGAGTGTCGAAGGCGCACCCTACAAAGAAATCGATCCCTCGCGCCGTCCTGCGCCGGGAAGACCGATTCGCCACCGCCACCGCCAGAACACCGACGATCCGGAGACGCATGTCCGACACGATGTCGACCAAAGCCGCCCAGGCGCTTCTTCCCGCCCTGAGGGAGGCGATCCGCGAGGCGGCGTCCCTGGCCCTGCCCTTCTTCAGGTCGGGAGCGCAGACGACCGCGCGGACATGGTCGAAAGCCGGCGGTTCGCCGGTGACGGAAGCCGACGTCGCGGTGGATACGTTCCTGAAGATCCGCCTCAGCGCGCTCCTGCCGGCGGCGGCCTGGCTGTCCGAGGAGACCAGCGACGATGCCATCCGGCTCGGCTCGGACCTCGTCTGGATCGTCGACCCCATCGACGGGACGCGGGCCTTCCTCACCGGCCATCCGGATTGGTCGATCTCCGTGGCGCTGCTGGCGGGCGGGCAGCCGATCCTAGGCTTCGTCCACGCGCCGGTGACCGACCGCTTCTACGAGGCCGTGGCGGGAGGCGGGGCGACCTGCAACGGCGTGCCGCTGTCCGTCTCGCACCAGGCCGTCCTCACGGGGGCGAAGGTGACGGGACCCAAACCGATGATCGACAAGCTTGCGCGCGGCGGCTCGACGAACGGCGAAGCCCTCGACGTCCGGATCGTCCCGCGTGTGCCCTCCCTCGCCCTGCGCGTGGCGCGGGTCGCCGAGGGATCGATCGATGTCGGTCTGGTCTCGTCCGACGCGCGCGACTGGGATCTTGCCGGCGCCGATCTGCTCCTGCGCGAGGCCGGCGGCTCGGTGAGCGACCTGAAGGGACTCCGCACGACCTATAACCGCCCGGACCCCGTTCACGGTGCCCTCATTGCGATGTCAGACGGTCTGCGCGACGATGTCGTCGCGGCGCTGGACCGGGGATGATGTCGTCGCGTCGCGTCTCCCCCTGAGCCGGATCGGGTCAGGGGCGGACGGGATCCGGACACGCGAACGCCGAGCCCGGTGAGGAACTCGGCGTGAAACGTCATCGACGCGAGGAGAATATCCCCGGCACGGAGAAGGCCCTATCAGGCGTGTTCGCGAACCGCGACCACGTCGGGAGCCACGCCCAGCCGTTCGGCGAGATGCCACCGCAATTCGCGGGGCGAATGGTAGTTGTAAGAGGTGTCGATGAGGTGGCTGAGGTCGATGTCCTGCGCTTCACGCGACGTCGTCTGCTTCAGTTTTCCCACCTTGAAGGTCGCCGCATCGGTGATGGGCGAGCGGGCGCCACGGCGCCGGGTATATTCGAACAACATGTTTTCTTGTGATCTTTCAGATTTTTCTTGGTGTCGAAACGACGAGCTTTGCCTCTCGTTCCGTGAGTCAAAAGATTTTGTGGTTGCGGATGGGTCATCCCTGAACCGAACTCGTCTCCCCAGAGGAGCGCGTCGGGATGCCAGCGAAGCCGGCGCTTGACGCCGGTGATGACGCCAGCCCCGTGGGCTGGCGCCGGGTGCGTCAGGCCGCCTGGAGGTTCCCAGCCGAATCCTTGCCGCTGCGCTTGTCGGTCTGAATCTCGTAGGAGACCTTCTGACCTTCAATGAGATTGCGCATTCCCGCGCGCTCGACGGCGGAGATGTGAACGAACACGTCCTTGCCGCCGTCATCGGGCTGAATGAAGCCGTAGCCTTTGGTTTCGTTGAACCACTTAACAGTGCCGGTATTCACGAATAGAACCTCGTATCGTTCGTCGACCAAACACGCGCGTCTGCTCAAGACACCCGGTGCCGGTCCTCTATTACATTTGACGGGATCAGCGGGTCGTGAGACGTGCGATGCACGTTGCGTTCGGCTCACTGATGCCCGCTGACCTCCATGTAGGCGCATTGTGCGGCGGCAACAAGGCACCCGGCCGGATCTTGCCGGCCGCATCGACGCACCGCCCTCTCACGCCGGCCTCAGAGGGCCGTATGGCGAACCCCGTGTTTTTCGGTCCGCGACGTGCATATATGAGTTCGGTTCCAGGCGGTTAGGCGACGCAATCAGGCGGTTCATGGCGGGCATCTCGGTTTCCCTCGAAGGCGCGAACATTCAGCTCTCGTTCCAGAAGGACGATCAGGCGACGGCCGTCGTGATGGACGCCCGGGCCGCCCGCGCGCTCGTACGCGCGGTTGGACATCTGCTCACCGCGATCGATGAGCCGGACGAGGTCGACCCGCCGGACGACCTCAACGACGATGACATCGCCATGCTCGAAGTCACCTCCTCCGCCATCGAGGTGGGGACCGACGAGAAGGGGCAGGCCGTCGTCGCCCTCCAGGCGGGGCCGCTTCCTCCCTTCCAGCTGCGCCTGACGGACGAAGAGGCCCGTCACGTGGCGACGAGCCTCTCCGAAATCCTCAATGCTCCCCGCGACGTCCGTGCGTCACACGGGGACCACTGACCTAGGGATCACATCCTGACGCCCGGGTCCGTCGGCCCGCCGGGCAGGTAATCGGGCTCGGAGCCCGGCCCTGCCGGTTCGTCGATGCCGGGGTCGTCGACGGGATAGGGGGTCCGTGGGCCGGTCGGCCCGATATCCGGAGTTTCGTCCGGCGGCAGCGGCGGGGGTGGCAGGTCGCCGGGAATTCCCCCCGGCAGCGGCTCGGGGATCGGTAGGCCTGGATTGGCCATGCAGCGTCTCCTTCGCTTTGAGGTGGGTCGATCGGTGTGCCGGAGAAACCCGCCCCGGCATTCGCCAGTTCCAGGCGGACGCCGATTCGAGGGTTGCGCTGCGACCGAGGCTGCATTGCATCGTCCCGGAGCCAGGAACCCGCCCCATCCACGACCGGTTCTTCCGCCAACATTCGAGATACGTGCGGAGATCGATCATGCCCGACATCACTCAATCGAAGATTCTCATCGTTGCGACCGATGGTTTCGAGGAAACGGAGCTGACGGTTCCCCTGCACACGCTCAAGAGCGCTGGAGCCAGCGTCGTCGTTGCCGCGCCGACATCGCGCGAATCCCGGGAATCCATTCGTGCCTGGGACAAGACGGATTGGGGCAAGAACGTCGCGGTGGACCGGGACCTCGAAGATATCGATCCGGCGGAGTACGACGCCTTGGTGCTGCCGGGCGGTCAGATCAACCCCGACAAGCTCCGACTCGAGCCGAAGGCCCTCGAGGTGATCAGGGAATTCCTCGTCTCCGGCAAGGTGGTAGCCGCGATCTGCCACGCACCGTGGCTGCTCATCGAGGTGGGGGCCGTGAAGGGTCTGAACCTGACGTCGTTCTCGTCGATCCGGACTGATGTCATCAATGCCGGTGGCCAATGGCATGATGAGGCGGTGGTGACCGACAAGGGCATCGTCACGAGCCGCAATCCGGGCGATCTCGATGCCTTCTGCGCCAAGATCGTCGAGGAGATAGAGGAGGGCAACCACGGCGCCCGCCGCTTGGCCGCCTGACACCGCCCTCCGTCGGCCCGCTCCCCATCAGCGGGCGCCTCAGCCCCGCGAAGGGCTGTCCTCACCGGTGACTTCGAGGACCATTCCGGACGAGAACGGGCGCCCGTACTCGTCCCAGACCTCGACGGTGATGCGATGGCTGCCGGCCGGAATGTCGCCGCCAAGGCGCGCGACCCAGATGTGGCTCGACGGCTCGGCCTTCACCCATGGCTTCTTCGCTTCCGGATAGCGGAGGAAGACCTCGCCCACGAACGGGTCGGGCCGCCGCGTGCGCGGCATCTCGACGGCGGGACCGTCGCCGAGCCGGTACCGGACGCGGGTGCGCGGACCGCCGTCGAAGACGTTCACCACGAGATTGGTGGCCCCGACGCTCTCGCGCGGCACGGGAGAGCGCAGGGTCTGCATCGGCCGGTAATCGCGCAGGACCTCACCGGCTCCTCCGCGATACTGGCTCTCCAGGACGATCCTCATCCTCTCTTCGGGCTCGCCCTGTGCCGGGCGGTAGCGGGTGGTGTAGCCGGCGCCGTCGATGGACAGGATGTGGAAGCCGTTGGGCGTCCCGTCGCGGCTGTCGGCGGAGGGAATGCCGGTGCGGGTGGAGGGGCCGCTCCACCACGAGCCGGAGACGGCGGTGAGGACGTGATGGTGGTGGCTCCCGGCCCCGTCGGCGCGGGGGTAGTGATGCTCCGTCGTGTGGGTGTGGCCGGCGAGGCTGAGCACGGGACGGTCGCCGAGGAGGTCGAGCAGGCGCTCGCGGTCCATGACGTTCTGGCGCGGATCGGCCGGGTCGAGATCCGTATAGAGCGGGATATGCATGGCGATGACGACGAGGCTGTCCTTGGGCGTCAGCGACAGCATGTTGGCGATGAAGGCGAGTTGCCGATCGCCGATCCGCCCCTCGTAGCGGCCGACACCGTCGCCATTGCCCGATGCCGCGCCGAGGTAATGCACGGTGTCGAGCATCAGGAAGAGGGCCTTGCCGTGGTGGAAGGCGTAGTAGGGCGCGCCGAAGACCCGCTTGTAGGTCTCGCGGCTGTACCGTGCGTCGGGGGCCTCGAAGTTGAGATCGTGATTGCCGCCGATATGGAACCAGGGGATTCCGATGCGTCCCATGATGCGGTTCGATCGGCCGTAGAAGGAGAGGTCGTCGAACAGGATGTCGCCGGTCGTCATCCCGAAGGCGGCCTTCGTACCCAGGACCCGCGTCACCGCCGAGTCGCGGACATGACCGAGTTCCACCGGACTTTCCGGCTGCGGATCGGTGAACAGGATGACGTCGAACGCGTCCGGCTCCGGTTCGCGCGTGAGGGCGAAATCGATGGAGGGGGGAAGCGGTCCGGTCGGATCGATGCCGCGATAGCGCAGGCGCAGATCGGGTGGCGTGCCCTGCGGCTGGTGGATGTAGCTGAAACGCGGGATGTTGTTCTCGTCGCGAGGCAGGGCATAGCCTGCGGGCTTCACCACGAAGACGATGTCGCCGTCCGAGACGTCGAGGGCGTAGCGGCCCTGGCCATCGGTGCGGACCACGTCGCGACCGTTGGAGACGGACACGTCCGGGATGCCCGCCCTTCCTCCGGGGCCGACCTCGTAGACGAACCCGGTCGCGCGCTCGACTGCCCGCGCGGCAGTGGGTGCCAGGGCGAAGGCGGCGGCGCCTGCCATGGTTTCGCGGCGGGTCAGAGCGGGACGGTCTATCATGCGGCAGCCTGTTGCGATGGGTCGGCGGTACCGAACCACGGCCTCTTGACCATCGCGTGACGGCGGACGCGTCCGGCCTCAGTGCCGGGCGACGGCCTTCTCAACTCTGGGTTTGTTCATTCCGGCGCCCGAGATCAATTCGCCGAGGCGTTTCTGGTCTAGACCGGAGGTCACGTCAGCGACCCGATCCACGGTCGGGGATCCCCCGCTCCGGGTCTGGATCGAACCCGTGGCGACCGGATCCTTTACCGCTGCGACGGGGGCCGGGGCGGTGGTGGGCGCGCGCTGCACGCGCATGGCCCAATGGGCGGCGGTGGAAAGCGCGGCAATGGCGACGATCGCCTTGATGCCACCGGTGAGAAGGCGTCGCATGCTGAAAAGCCCGAGACTACGCGGAGGAACGCGGCCGGTTCCCCGGCCCGTCTCACTTGTGCGTGAAGTCGGTAAACCGTTTGGCTTACGACCCCGCCCGGAGCGTGTCCTGAAATGGTGCGATCCGGCCGGCGGTACGATGAGTGTGGGCCATCAGCCACGACGACGGTTCCTGTTCCCCGCGCCCGTGACACACCTGCCGCGACCCGGCCCACGAGGCCTCACAGGATCGGCGAAGAGAACTGGTCCGCACCGCCCCGTCACGACAAGCCCTGCAACCACGCCAGTCCGAGAGGGTTCGCGAAACCATCGGACGCATCGGCTGCGGGGATCGCGGATGTAGCCATCCTGAGCCGAGCCGGCAACCGACCCGGCAGCCTCAGGGCCTTTCCGCCGCAGCGGCGAAGGCCCTCAGCCGCCCGATTTCGTCACCGTCACCGTCGCTATCGGCGGCGAGGCGATCGTAGACGCGCCCCGCGCCTTCGAACATTCGCCGCCCACCCTCGTCTTCTTCGAGAAAACTGGCGATTTCGTCCATTTCGGCGACCCAGCGATAGGCTTTCGGCACCATGTCGGGCAGGACGCGAGAGAAGCGCGCGAGAAGCTCGGGCTCGCTTTCGGCGAGTTCGGCATGCAGGGCTTCGCCCGCACCGGCACGGCCTGCCGCGAGAACCATCACGGCGGCGAGCGCCGTCAGCCCCTTGTTGATGCCGGCATAGGACATCTTGAGCGCGGACGCCGCGCCGACGCCACCCTCCACGGGGCGGACGTCCAGCCCCAATTCGCGCAACGCCACGGACGCCGCGAGATCGTCGCCGGAGACGTAGAACCGCGGCCCCTTAACATTGGGCTTCGGCGGAGCTCCGATGATGGCGGCATCGATGAAGGGCGCGCCGGCCTGTCCGATCACGGCGGCTACGCCACGCTTCGTCACGACGTTAAGGGCATTGCAGTCGACATAGACCGGCTTGCGCCCTGCCGCGGCGAGCATGGGAGACAGGCGGAGGGCGAGGCTCGTGGCCTGCGCGGGCGGGACGATGGAGAGGATGAGGTCGGCCTCGACGAGGGCCTCCTCGTCCACGCCTTCCATGCCGGCATCCCGAGCCCGCGCGACGGTGGCTGCGCTGCGCCCGGCCAGAGCCGTGAGGATCCGGGCGCCGTTCCCGTGCAGGCGGGCTGCGATCGCGCTACCCATGGCACCGGGTGCGATGACGGCGATCGTCGCCATGAGCGTGTCCTTCGACTCGTATCACCTTCCTCGCATCTCACTCGCGGACGACGCGAGCTGTCAAGCCGCGATCGTCCTTCGGTTGCTCAGCTCAGCGAGCCGCAGAAGCGCTGGATGCGGGTGCAGGCTTCCTCCAGGGCCGTGTTCGACGTGGCGTAGGAGATGCGCAGGTTCGGGCCGAGGCCGAAGGCCGAACCGTGGACGGCGGCGACGCCCTCCGCCTGCAGCAGTTCCACCACGAAATCCTCGTCGGACTCGATGACCTTGCCCGACGGGGTCTTGCGCCCGATCGTCTCGGCGCAGGACGGATAGACGTAGAAGGCGCCTTCCGGCGTCGGACATTTCAGGCCCTTGGTCTGGTTCAACATCGAGACCACGAGGTCGCGACGCTCGTGGAAGGCGGCGCGGAAGCGGGCCAGATGCTCCTGCGTGCCATCGAGGGCCGCCACCGCCGCCCATTGCGAGATGGAGGATGCGCCGGAGGTCTGCTGTCCTTGGACGAAATCCATCGCCTTGATGAGGTGCTCGGGTCCGGCTGCGTAGCCGATGCGCCAGCCGGTCATGGCATAGGCCTTCGAGACGCCGTTCATGGTCAGCGTGCGGTCGTAGAGGCCGGGCTCGACCTGGGCCGGGGTTACGAACTCGAAATCGCCGTAGCAGAGATGCTCGTACATGTCGTCGGTGAGCACCCAGACATGGGGGTGCCGCATCAGCACGTCGGTGATCTTCTTCAACTCGTCGCGGGCATAGGCCGCGCCGGAGGGGTTCGACGGCGAGTTGAGGATGATCCACTTGGTCTTCGGCGTGATCACCCGCTCCAGCTCCTCCGGCTGCAGCTTGAAATCATGCTCCATGTCGGTCTCGGCGAAGACCGGGGTGCCACCGCACAGCACCACCATCTCTGGATAGGACACCCAGTAGGGGCGTGGGATCACCACTTCGTCGCCAGGGTTCAGCGTGGCGAGGAGGGCATTGTAGATGACGTGCTTGCCGCCGGTGCCGACGATGGTCTGGCTCGCCTTGTAGTCGAGGCCGTTCTCGCGCTTGAACTTCCGCACGATCGCTTCGCGCAGGGGCACGATGCCGGAGACCGGCGTGTACTTGGTCTCGCCGCGCCGGATCGCATCGATGGCCGCGTCCTTGATATGGTCCGGCGTATCGAAATCGGGCTCGCCCACCGACAGGCTGATGACGTCCATCCCGCCGGCTTTCAGCTCGCGGGCCTTCTGCGTCATCGCGATGGTCGCGGACGGCTTCACCTTGGACAGGGCGTCGGCGAGAAAGCCCATGATGGCGTGCTCCGATAGGGTCTGACGGGCACCGACGGGCGCCCTCTGAAAAGCGCGCGGACCCTAGTCCCCGTGGTCCGGGCGGGCAAGGCTGCCGGACATGACAAAGCGGCCATCCCGCTGCGCGATGACGCTCTGGGATGGCCGCATTGTCGAGGGGGAGACCGGTGGAGTCGGGAAGTCAGATGCCGCCGAAGACCCAGCGCAGCTTCGACAGGAACCCTCCGCCGGATTTCGCGGCGCGGACCGACTCCGGCTCGTCCTTCACCGTCGCGGCGGTCTTGTCCGCATGGATCAGACCGAGGGCCGCCGTGTCGGTGGTCTCGCGGTCGATGAGGATGAAGCCGCCGGTGTCGCGGTTGGCGCCGTAGGCATCGACGGCCACGGCCCGGTCGAGGGTCAGGGTCACGTCGGCGATGTCGTTGGCGACGAGCCGGGCGGCGGGCGCCGGGTTTCCGGTCTCGGGGTCGATGCGGTTCCCGATCGCCGTCACCGTGGCGTTGACGGTCACCGTGCCGATCTTGGCGAGCAGCGTCGAACCGGGAAGCAGCTCCGTCTCCGCCGCCCAGAACAGGCGGGCCTCGAGACGGTCGGTGACGCGCATGGGCGCATCGGCCGTGACGATCACGGAGCCGCGCGAGGCATCGATCTCGTCGGCGAGGACGAGGGTCACCGACTGCCCCTCCACCGCATGCGGCAGGTCGCCGTCGGCGGTGAAGATGCGGGCCACCGTGGAGGTGCGGCCCGAGGGCTCGACGATGATCGCATCGCCCGGGGCGATGCGGCCACTGGCGATGAGGCCGGAGAACCCGCGGAAATCGGAGTTCGGGCGGTTCACCCACTGAACCGGAAGACGGAACGGTGCGGCCTGCTCCTCCACCCGCACCGGCACCTCTTCCAGGTACTGAAGCAGCGGCGTTCCGGTGTACCAGGGCACGGCGGCTCCGGGCAGGACGACGTTGTCGCCGTTCTTGGCCGACAGCGGGATCGGACGGATCTCGGTGAAGCCCAGCGGCGCCGCGAACGCATGGAACGCCGCCGTGATGGCCTCGAACGTGTCCTGCGACCAGCCCACCAGATCCATCTTGTTCACGGCGAGGGCGACGCGCTTGATCCCGAGGAGCGAGACGAGGAGCGCATGGCGCCGGGTCTGGCGGGTGAGGCCTTGCCGGGCGTCCACCAGGATCACGGCGACGTCCGCCGTCGACGCGCCGGTGGCCATGTTGCGGGTGTACTGCTCGTGGCCGGGAGTGTCGGCGACGATGAAGGAGCGCTTGTCGGTGGAGAAGAACCGGTAAGCGACGTCGATGGTGATGCCCTGTTCCCGCTCGGCCTGGAGACCATCCACGAGGAGGGCGAGATCGATCTCGGCGCCCTGCGTGCCGTGCTTGCGCGAATCGCGCTGCAGGGCGGTCACCTGATCGTCGAAGAGCTGCTTGGTGTCGTGCAGGAGCCGGCCGATCAGGGTCGACTTGCCGTCATCGACGGAGCCGCAGGTGATGAAGCGCAACACCTCCTTACTCTGGTGCGTGGCAAGGAAGCTGTCGTAGCCGAAGGTCTCGGGTGGCTGATGGATCGTCATCTCAGAAATACCCCTCCTGCTTTTTGCGCTCCATGGCGCCCGACCCGTCCTTGTCGATCACGCGGCCCTGACGTTCGGAGGTCCGGGCGGACAGGGTCTCGCCGATGATCTCGGGCAGGGAGGAGGCGTCGCTCTCGACGGCGCCGGTGAGCGGATAATCGCCCAGTGTCCTGAAGCGCACGGACAGGTTCCGCGGCGTCTCGCCGGGATTCAGCGGCAGGCGCTCGTCATCGACCATGATCAGCTGACCGTCGCGCTCCACCACCGGGCGGGGCTTGGCGAAGTAGAGCGGCACGATCGGGATCTGCTCCTGCTCGATGTAGAGCCAGACGTCGAGCTCGGTCCAATTCGAGATCGGGAAGACGCGCAGGGATTCGCCCCGCTTCTTCTTGAGGTTGTACAGGTGCCAGGGCTCGGCCCGCTGACGCTTGGGATCCCAGCGATGCTGAGCCGTCCGCAGGGAGAAGATCCGCTCCTTGGCGCGCGAAGCCTCCTCGTCGCGGCGAGCGCCGCCGAAGGCCGCGTCGAACTTGTGCTTGTCGAGGGCCTGACGCAGGCCCTGCGTCTTCATCACGTCGGTATGGACCTCGGATCCGTGGCTGATCGGGCCGATGCCGCGTGCCAGGCCCTCCTGGTTCGTATGGACGATGAGGTCGAGTCCGAGGTCCTTGGCGCGCTGATCGCGAAACGCGATCATCTCCTTGAACTTCCAGGTCGTGTCGATGTGCATCAGCGGGAACGGCAGGCGGCCTGGCGCGAAGGCCTTCAGCGCCAGATGCAGCAGCACCGACGAATCCTTGCCGATGGAATAGAGCATCACCGGGTTTTCGGTCTCGGCGACCGTCTCCCGCATGATGTGGATGCTCTCGGCTTCGAGGCGCTGCAGGTGAGTCAGACGCTCGGGCAACGTCGCGGCCAGGGCGGTGGCGGCGCTCATCGGGCCATCTCCAGATTGTTGTTGCGGGATGTCGATTCGAATGCGGCGGCTTCCTGGCCCGGCTGGACGTTCGCCTCGGGCTGATGCACGTGAAGGCCGCATTCCTTCTTGGATTCCTGCTCCCACCACCAGCGGCCGGCACGCTCGGATTCACCGATCTTCACGGCGCGGGTGCACGGGGCGCAGCCGATCGAGGGAAAACCGCGATCGTGGAGGACGTTGTAGGGAATGTAATTGTCCATGACGAAGCGGTCGACGTCGGCTCGGGTCCAGTCCGCGAGCGGATTGATCTTGATGAGCCCGCGCGCCTCGTCGGCCTCCGCGAGGGGCGTGTCTGAACGATTGGCCGACTGACCCGCCCGCAAACCCGTCAGCCAACCGGCCGCACCATCGAGGGCACGGCTCAGCGGCTCCACCTTGCGAAAGCCGCAGCAGGCCTGCCGGGCGGCGACGGAGTGGCGAAATCCGTTGATGCCCTCGTCGCGGACGAACGCCTCTTCGGCGAGCCGTTCCGGGGCATAGGCCCGGATGCGGATGCCGTAGGCCGACTCGGTCTCCGCCCAGACATCGTAGGTCTCGGGGAAGAGACGGCCCGTATCGAGGGTGACGATCTCGGTCCGGCCCTTCGCCATGGCCAGGGCATGGGTGAGCGCCTGGTCCTCGATGCCGAGGCTGGTGGTGAAGACCAGCCTGCCGGGGATGGCGGCCTCGATCGCACGGATGCGCCCCTTGAGATCGAGGCCGGCCAGAGTGGACGCGAGGTCCCGCGCCGTTCGTTCCAGGGAAGTACTCATGAGCGTGTCCCGTGCGCCTGCCTTGTCAGATGCCTGCTTGTCTGGCACCTGAAATGTTCGCTATAACGAACGCTGTCAAGGCATGGCCGGTATCGCACCGCGGCATTCCCCCGCTGCGGCCAATATGGTTTGTCCCGGTGTGGACGCCCGATGGGTTGCCCGCCAAGGAATATTCTTCTTAATCCGCTGGTCGACGCCGAGCCCTAGCGCATCTCGGCGCCGCCGACCGGAACCACAAAGCGAGGTCAATGTGGACTCGATCGATCTCAAGATCCTGGCACTGCTTCAGAACGATGCCACCCTGTCGATCGCGACGATCGGCGAAAAGGTCGGCCTGTCGCAGACGCCGTGCTGGAAACGGATCCAGCGTCTCGAAGCGGATGGCGTGATCGACCGCCGGGTCGCCGTTCTCGATCCGGTCAAGCTCGGCCTCGGCCTCACCGTTTTCGTTTCCATCGAGACGTCGGACCATTCGCGCGACTGGCTCGAGCGCTTCGCCTCCACCGTCTCTGCCATGCCGGAGGTGCTGGAATTCTACCGAATGGCGGGCGATGTGGATTACATGTTGCGGGTCGTTGTCGCCGATATGCAGGCTTACGACACCTTTTATAAGCAACTGATCGCGACTTTGCCTCTGAAGAACGTGACATCGCGATTCGCCATGGAAAAAGTGAAGTCGACGACGGCACTTCCGCTCCCGTCAGCGCCACCGAACGGGCGTTTCGTACCGACGCTCTCCGTGGTGGCGGGGGAATAAACTTCTGTTTTGCGCTGCAAGCATAGGCAGCTCCTTCTCTCATGACGCCGTTCTGTAAAACGGACATCCCGTTGACACGCGGCCCCGCAGCGCGACATGGCTTACCGATGGCACGACAAGCGATACTCCCCCGCACCGCCCCGTTCGACGACAGCGAACGCGCGAGCCTCGACGCCGTCCTCGGAGCGGCGACGCCGATCCAGCGCGCCTGGCTCGCAGGCTTCCTCGCCGGTCTCGACGCGGCCGGGGGACAGCCCGCTGCTCTTCCGGCTGCTCCGCCGAAGGCCGTCGAGCCGCTGACGATCATCTACGCCAGCGAATCCGGCAATTGCGAAGCCCTGGCCGGGTCCGTCGCCAAGCTCGCCAAGAAGGGCGGCTTCAAGCCGAAGGTGGTGGATTTCGCCGACCTCGACATCGCCACGCTGGCGGGAGCCAAGAACCTCATCGCCATCGCGGCGACCTGGGGCGAGGGCGAGCCTCCGGCCCGCGCCACCCGTGCCTACAACGAATTGATGGGGGACGGCGCCCCCCGTCTCGACGGCGTGACCTTCGGCGTGCTGGCGCTGGGCGATACCTCCTACGTGGAGTTCTGCGCCATCGGCAAGGCGCTCGACGCGCGGTTCGAAGCCCTGGGCGGCAAGCGTGGCGCCGAGCGGGCCGATCTCGATCTCGACTTCGACAAGCCCGCCGCCGACTGGATCAAAAACACGCTGAAGGCTCTCGCACCCGCGCCAAGCGCCGACAACGTCGTCGCGGTGGATTTCGCCGGCCGCGCCGCCGCCGAGGACGACGATGACGAGCCGAGCCGCGAGCCGGTGGTGGTCGAGGTGGTGGATCACATCAATCTGAACTCGTCGCTCTCCGACAAGGAGACGATCCACCTCGCCCTCGAATTCGAGGACGGTGCCCCGGCCTATGAGCCGGGCGATTCGCTCGAGATCTACCCCGAGAACGATCCGGCCCTCGTCGAGGACATCCTGAAGGCGACGAACCTCACCGGCGACGAGGCCCTGCGCAAGGCCTTGCTGTCCGAGCGGGACATCACCACGCTCTCGGCCACCACCGTGGAGCGCTTCGCCAAGGCGACGAGCCATGCCGAGGCGCAGAAGCTCATCGACAGCGGCGAGGTGCGGGCCTGGATCGAGGGGCGCCACCTCATCGACCTGATCGAGACCTTTCCGGCCACCCTCTCGGCCGAGCATCTCAACACCATCACCCGGCCCCTGCCGCCGCGCGCCTATTCCATCGCCTCCTCGCGCAAGGAGGTGGGCGACGAGGTCCATCTCGCCATCGTCGCCGTTCGCTACGACACCCATGGCCGTTCGCGGTCGGGCGTCGCCTCTGTCCATGTGGCAGACCGGATCAGGAACGGCGCCAAGCTGCGGGTGAAGCTGAAGCCGAACCGGCATTTCCGCCTGCCGCAGGACCCGGCCACCGACATCATCATGGTCGGGCCCGGCACCGGCGTCGCCCCGTTCCGCGCCTTCGTGCAGGAGCGCCGGGCCATCGAGGCCCCCGGCCGTTCCTGGCTGTTCTTCGGCGGCAGACACTTCCTCCACGACTTCCTCTACCAGCTCGAATGGCAGGAGGCCCTGGAGGACGGCTCGCTGACGAAGATCGACGTGGCCTTCTCCCGCGACCAGCCCGAGAAGATCTACGTGCAGGACCGCATCCGCCACCACGCCAGGGAACTGGTCGAATGGCTCGACGGCGGCGCCAGCTTCTACGTCTGCGGCGACGCCAACCGGATGGCCAAGGATGTCCGCAATGCGGTCGTCGGTGCCTACCAGGAGGCGAAGGCGCTCAGCCCCGCCGACGCCGAGGCGGCTGTGGCCGCGCTGGAGCGGGCGCATCGTTACCAGCAGGACGTCTACTAAGGCACGAACACGACCTTCCCCCCGCTGCGGGCGCAGCAGACGGGAGAGGGGGCGACCTTTCCGGACGGGACGCTTCCCTGCCCCGACCCGCATTGTGGGCCGCCGTCTCCCGGAGGGGGAACAAGGATGCGTACCGACGACATCGAGAACACGCGAACGAACCGGAACATCACCATGGACGACCTGACCCCTCCCCGCACCTACGAGACCCCGCCGACCGCCCGTCCCATCGATGAGGCGGAAGCGGCGCGCGAGGCGGGCCTCGCGCATAACGAGCACATCAAGATCGCGAGCGGCTTCCTGCGCGGAACCCTGGCCGACGGTCTTCTCAAGCACGCCACCGGGGCGATCTCCGAGGATGACGGCCAGCTCGTGAAGTTCCACGGGATGTACCAGCAGGACGACCGCGACCTGCGTCCCGAACGGACCAAGAAGAAGCTCGATAAGGCCTACAGCTTCATGATCCGCCTGCGCATCGCCGGCGGGGTGGTGACACCCAAGCAGTGGCTCGTCCTCGACGACATCGCCACAACCTATGCCAACGGCACCCTGCGGGCGACCACGCGCCAGACCTTTCAGTATCACGGGGTCATCAAGTCGAACCTCAAGCGCACCATGGCCGCCATCGACGGCGCCCTGCTCGACACCATCGCCGCCTGCGGCGACGTCAACCGCAACGTGATGGCGGCGACGAATCCGGCCCAGTCGGGTGCCCACAAGGCCGCCTACGAACTCGGCAAGGAGATCTCCGACAGCCTCCTGCCGAAGACCAATGCCTGGCGCGAGATCTGGCTCGACGGCGAGAAGGTGGTCGGCGGCGAACCGGAATTCGAGCCTGTCTACGGCAAGACCTACCTGCCGCGTAAATTCAAGATCGTCATCGCCGTGCCGCCCTCGAACGAGGTCGACGTCTTCGCCCACGATCTCGGCTTCATCGCCATTCTCGACAAGAAGAACAGGGTGACCGGTTGGAACGTCACCGTCGGCGGCGGCATGGGCATGACCCATGGCGAGCCGGACACATTTCCGCGCACCGCCGACGTGATGCTGTTCTGCAAGCCCGACGAGGCGGTGCGCGTGGCCGAGGCGGTGATGACGGTCCAGCGCGACTGGGGCAACCGCAAGAACCGCAAGAACGCCCGCCTGAAATACACGATCGAGCGGTACGGTCTCGCCGCCTTCCGCGCCGAAGTGGAGAAGCGTGTCGGCACGAAGCTCGCCGATCCCAAACCTTTCGCCTTCACGGGGAACGGCGACCGGTATGGCTGGACCGAGGGCGATGACGGCCGTCATCACCTGACGCTCTATGTCCCGTCAGGCCGGATCAAGGATGTGGAGGGCGACGGCCCGAAGCTCCTGACCGGCCTTCGCCGGATCGCGGAGATCCACGAGGGCGATTTCCGCCTCACCGGCAATCAGAACGTCATCATCGCCAACGTGCCGGCCGAAAAGCGTGCCGAAATCGAGGCGCTTGTGGACGAGTACGGCATGCAGAAGGGAGCAGGTGCCCTGCGCCGCAATTCCATCGCCTGCGTCGCCCTGCCCACCTGCGGCCTGGCCCTGGCCGAAAGCGAGCGCTACCTGCCGGACCTGATGACGGAACTGGAGGAAAGCCTCGCCTCGCACGGCCTGCAGGACGACGAGATCACGATCCGCATGACCGGTTGCCCCAACGGCTGCGCCCGTCCCTTCATCGCCGAGATCGGCTTCGTCGGTCGCGGCCCGGAACGCTACCACCTCTATCTCGGTGCGGCCTTCGACGGCTCACGCCTCGGCAAGCTCTACGCGGAGGACGTGACCGCCTCCGAGATCCGGACGATCCTCGATCCGCTGTTCGGAGCCTACGCGCAGGGCAAGGCTCCCGGCGAGCGGTTCGGCGATTTTCTGATCCGCGCCGGGTACGTGGCGAGAACCTTCAACGGGCCGGATTTCCACACGAATATCGGCGCGCTCAAAGGCGTCGCCTGACCCTCGTCGAGACGTGCATTGCTTCAGCGATGCTGCAGTGCACGTGTTGCGGACCTCGTGGCCAAGCTTAGGCGAGACGCGAATATAAGTCCGGTATCGCTGAACTCTGGGGCGGCTTGACGGTTGATCCGGCAACTCGACCGGAGGCGGCGATGGCCAAGCACGATATCCTGAATTTCTTCGAGCATCGCCGGGACGGCGCCTGGATCTGCGTGAAGCCGTTCACCCTGACGACGAAGCAGAGCAGCGTCGATATCCGTCAGGGCATGCGGTTCGACTATGGCAAACGCGTCGGCGGCGTCGATCTTGCCGAATATCTGGAACAGCTCGGTTCACAGTTCGGCTCGTGAGCCGGCATCGACCGGCCCAGGCCTTCAGATACTGAGTCCGGCTCACGGGTAGTGGGGCTCATCTGGGCGGGGCCGGGTACCGGGACGGCGTCAAAGTTTCGCTCCTGCCGTGTCGTCACAGCGGCGCGGTGATGGGTCGGGGCCGCCCGCGACCAGCTTTTCACTGCGTTTTCGACCTGATGGGCCGCGATGTCTCGTACGTTGCAACACGGTCTGCGTTGCGCCGGCATTTTGTCGAAGAAATTTGCAGCATCAACCCGGCCTTGATCATCGGGCGGGCTTCGATCCCTGAAACTCGGTTTTCGGGGCGTCGTAGAACCGTCGACACGAGTTGATAGCTCCGTTTCGTCCGTCTTCCGCAGACGCGGATCGGCAGGAGTGCCGATGAGCCGATTTCGTTCCCGCCGCGTTCATCCCTCGTATGCGAGGGCGCTCTCATCCATGCCGTGTTTTTGACGGCCAAGGGCAGGAGACTTAGGGTCGATCTATGACAATCACCGCCGATCCGTTGCAGGCGAGCCTGGAGGCCGCCGCACCCACGACCCGATGCAGGATTTTGGCGGCGGCAGAGGGATTCTTTCGCGAAATCGGCTACCAGAAGACGACCGTCTCCGACATCGCCAAGACGCTCGGGATGAGCCCGGCCAACGTCTACCGGTTCTTCGACTCGAAGAAGGCGATCAACGAGGCGGTGGTCGAGCGCGTGACCCGCGAGGTCGAGGCGCTCATCGCGGGTATCGCCGTGGCGCCGGGCCTCAGCGCGGATCAGCGGGTGGCGGAGATCATCCGGGAGCTTCACCGCGATTGCATCGAGCGCTGCAAGGACAATCCCCGCATCCACGAGATGGTGGAGGCCGCCATGTCGGAAAGCTGGGGGGTGTGCCGGCACCATATCGACCGGATCGGCGCGGCCCTGGAACGGGTGGTGACGGACGGGGTCCGCAGTGGCGAGTTCCAGGTCGAGGATCCCGCGACCACCGCCGCGTGCCTCCATGTGGCCATCACGCGCTACTGTCATCCCGTCCTCGTGAGCCAGTACCCGAATGCGCCGGCTCCCCCCATCGACGCCATGATCGCCTTCCTGCTGCGCGCGCTCCACGAGCCCGCCCGGGACACTGCCCCTGCGATGGTGAGGTAGCCGTCCCGGTCGCTATGCGGAGACGACGGCGCGCCGGGGGTGTCAGCTCATCTCGGCCAGGATCGTCTGCGCCGCAGCGCGAGGATCGGCGCTCTGGGTGATCGGTCGGCCGACGACGATGTGGTCGATCCCCGCTGCCATCGCCGCCGCTGGCGTCAGCACGCGCTTCTGGTCGCCCAGATCGTCGCCCGCCGGCCGGATGCCGGGGGTCACGATGAGCCGCGACGGCCCTATGGCCGAACGCACGGACGCTGCCTCGGCGGCACTGCAGACGATACCGCCGATTCCGGCGTCAGCCGCCTGCCGCGCGCGCAGGGCCACCAGATCCGCGATGGGCATGGCATAGCCGGCCTCGTCGGCATCGGCCTGATCGTAGGACGTCAGCACGGTGACGGCGAGGATCGTCGGGCCGTCGCCGCCCCTGCCCCGCACGGCGGCGCGCATGGTCTGCGGGTAGGCATGGACCGTGAGGAAGGTCACGCCTAGATCGGACAGCGCCCGGACGCCGTCCTCCACGGTGTTGCCGATGTCGTGCAGCTTCAGATCGATGAACACCTTGAAGCCTGCGCGGGACAGACGCTGGACCAGGGCGAGGCCGCCTGAATAGGCGAGCCGATAGCCGATCTTGTAGAAGGTTGCGGCATCGCCGATCCGGTCCACCATCGCCTCGGCTTCGTGGACGCTCGGCAGGTCGAGGGCGACGATGAGGCGATCGCGCGGATCGCTGGCGGCTGGTGACGCGGCGTGGGACATGGCGGGCTCCGGAGGATCGGGTGACGGATCGCCGCCCAGGCTCCCCATGTCAACGCGGAGGCAGGGTCACCCGCGCGTCATCACCCGGGAAACCTCCTCCCTGAGCACCGGTAGCAACTCCTCTTCGAACCACGGATTGGTCTTGAGCCAGCCGTTGTTGCGCCAGGACGGGTGCGGCAGGGGAAGGACGCGCGGACGCCGCGGCTCGGCGAAGATGGCGCGCCAGTTCCGCACCATGGCGGTGAGGCCCCCCTCGACCCGGCCGAGATGCCAAGCTTGCGCATACTGACCGATGACGAGGACGAGATCCATTTCGGGCAGGCCGGCAAAGAGCGCCTTGCGCCAATGCTCGGCGCATTCGCGTCGGGGCGGCTTGTCTCCGCCTTTCGCATCGAGCCCCGGAAAACATGCGCCCATGGGGACGATGGCGAGCCGCGAGGCGTCGTAGAAGTCCGGCTCGGACAGGCCGAGCCACGACCTCAGCCGGATGCCCGACGGGTCCATGAACGGGATGCCGCTCCGGTGGGCCCTGTTCCCCGGTGCCTGACTGGCGATGGCGAGACGCGCGGAGGTCGAGCCCTGCACGATGGGCTTCGGCTCCTGCGGCAGGGGTGCGCCATACCGGGGCGAGTCGCGGCAGATGCGGCAGGCGCGCAGGGCGGCGGCGGTCGATTCGAACGAGGTCATGCACCCGAACAGGTAGTGTGGGCACAGCGTCCTGGGAGTGCGGGGCGTGGGAACGGGAAGCCGCACCCGGCGCTTGAACCGCAAGAGGAGTCGGCATTGCCTGGCTCATCCCCGAACACGACCGACCGAGGAATGCAGGGAGCAGCCCCATGGCCTTCATCACCGCGCCGGATGGCACGAGCCTCTATTACAAGGACTGGGGCAGCGGACGGCCCGTGGTCTTCCTTCACGGTTGGCCTCTCGATGCGGACATGTGGGAGTACCAGATGGTCCCCGTCGCCGAGGCGGGTTTCCGCGCCATCGCCTATGACCGCCGGGGCTTCGGACGCTCGGACCAGCCGTGGCAGGGCTACGATTACGACACCTTCGCCGACGACCTGAAGGCGGTGCTCGACGAACTCGATCTCACCGACGTGACCCTGGTCGGCTTTTCCATGGGCGGCGGCGAGGTCGTCCGATACCTGTCGCGGCACGGCGGTGACCGGATCTCCCAGGCGGTACTGATCTCGTCGGTGACGCCGATGATGCTGAAGACGCCGGACCATCCCGACGGCGTCGATGCCAGCGTTTTCGAGGAGATCATCGACGGGCTGAAGATGGACCGGCCCTCCTTCCTCGCCAAATTCAACAAGGGCTTCTTCGGTGCGGGTGTGTTCAGCTCACCCGCGTCGTCGGAGATGATTGCCTGGGCCGGGCAGATTGCCATGCTGGCTTCGCCGAAAGCCACGATGGCCTGCGTGCGTGCCTTCTCGCAGACTGATTTCCGGCCCGACATGGCGAAGGTCACCGTACCCTGCCTGATCATCCACGGTGATGCCGACCAGACCGTACCCATCGATGTGACCGCACGGATGGCGGCCTCGGCCGTGCCGAGCGCGGAGTTCGAGATTTACGACGGCGCCCCGCACGCCATCCCGCTCACCCATCACGAGCGGCTGGCTGCGGACCTGATCGACTTCCTCAGGCGATGAGCCCAAACGAGGCCGGCCTCAGACTCCCTTGAGGCCGGAGAGATCTAGGGGCAGCGAGCGCAGTCGCTGCCCCGTCGCGGCGAAGATCGCGTTGGAGATCGCCGGGGCGATGACGGGCACGCCCGGCTCGCCGATACCGGTCGGAGCGGCATCGGAGGCGACGATATGCACCTCCACCACCGGCATCTCGCTCATGCGCGTCGGCTCGTAGGCGTCGAAATTCTTCTCCTGGACCACCCCGTCCGTCAGCGTGATCTTGTTGCGCAGGACCGATGACAGCGCGAAGCCGACCGATCCCTCCACCTGGGCGCGGATCACGTCAGGGTTGACGGCGACGCCCACATCCACCGCCGCGACGATGCGGTTGACCTTCACGTGGCTGCCATCCGCCGTGATGTCGGCCACCATCGCCACGTAAGAGCCGAAGGATTCGTGCGCCGAGATGCCGAGGCCCCGGCCCTTGCCGCCGCTGCCTTTGGCCCAATCCGCCTTTTCGGCGGCGAGCTTCAGGACATTCGACAGGCGCGGCGCGCCCGTCAGCATGCCCAGGCGGTAGGCCAGAGGATCGGCGCCGGCGGCGTGGGCCAACTCGTCGATGAACACCTCCATCGCCTGCGCCGTATGAGTGTGACCCACCGAACGCCACCACAGGACGGGCACGCCCTCGCGGGCGTTGTGGACCTCGAATCGGTAGGCCGGGATGGCATAGGGCGTGTCCGACGCGCCCTCCACCGTGGTGGAATCGACCCCGTTCTTCACCAGCATCGCCTCGAACGGTGAGCCGATCATGATCGATTTGCCCACCATCCGGTGCTGCCATCCGGTGATGGCGCCCTTGGCGTCGATGCCGGCCTTGAGGGTGTGCAGCACCATCGGGCGATAATACCCGCCCGCCATGTCGTCCTCGCGGGTCCAAACCAGATGAACCGGCGCCTTGCCGCCGGTTGCCTTCATGATCGACGCGGCCTCGGCGATGTAATCGGCGGTGGGGGTCGCCCGTCGCCCGAACGATCCGCCCGCCCATTGCGTATGCAGCCTGACCTTGTCTGCCGTCACACCGAGGGTCGCGGCGGCCACCGCCTGCTCGATCGTCTGGAACTGCAGGCCGGCATAGATGTCGTAGGAGCCGTCGGCAGCCCGCTCGATCGTGGCGTTAAGGGGCTCCATGGCCGCATGGGCCAGATAGGGGAAGGTGAACTCGGCCTCGATGACCTTGGCCGATCCGGCGATGGCGGCGGCGGGATCACCCTTCTCCGATGCGACGATTCCCGGACGCTTGGCCGTCTCGCGATACTCGCTGAGGATGGCGTCGGAAGACCGCTTTTCCGCCGCGCGCTCGTCCCAGGTGACCGACAGGGCGTCCCGGCCCTTCATCGCCGACCAGGTGTCCCTGGCGATCACGGCGACCCCGGTGGGGATCGTCACCACGTCGATCACGCCGCGAACGGCACGGGCGGCCTTGTCGTCGACCTTCGACACGGTGCCGCCGAAGCGCGGGGCATGCGCCACCACCGCCGTGACCTGGCCCGGCCGACGGATATCCATGGCATAGATGGCGGTCCCGTTGGTCTTCGCTACGGAATCGAGGCGCGGCCGCTTCTTGCCGATATGGACCCACTGGCTCGGGTCCTTGAGCTTCGGCTGCTCGGGGACGGGGATCGCCGCGGCGGCCTCGGCCAGGGCACCGAACCGCTCCTCGCGCTTCGAGGCCGCGTGACGGACCGTGCCGTTCGAAACCGTGATCTCGGAGGCCGGGACGGACCATTTCTCGGCTGCCGCCGAGACGAGCATGGCGCGGGCGGCCGCCCCCGCCTTGCGGAGCTGGAACCAGGAATTGGCCACCGCCGTCGAACCGCCGGTCCCCTGGATCGGGCCCATCAGCAGATTGTTGTAGAGCTTGGCATCGGCGGGCGCGAAGGCGACGCGCACGCGGGACCAGTCGGCGTCGAGCTCGTCGGCCAGGATGGTGGCGAGGCCCGTCGTGTTGCCCTGCCCCATGTCGAGATGCTTGATCAGCACCGTGACGGTATCGTCGGCCGCGATCCGCACGAAGGCGTTGGGCTGGGCGGGGGCCAAGGACAGGTCGGGTCCGGCCGCCGCGCGCACAGGCTTGGCGGGGTCCAGGGTGAATCCGATCACCAGGGCTCCGGCGGCTACCCCGGCCCCGCCGAGGAAGGAACGGCGCGAGGGACGGGGAGCAGCCGCCTCGGATTGGGTCTGACGGACCTTCAGCATGGCTTCCTCCACGGCGACGATGACGCGCACGGTATCGAGCGAACGAGGCCGGCCCAGGGGCCGGCCTCGCATTCGGATCAGGCGAGGGAGCGGGCGGCTTCGTGGATCGCGGCGCGAACGCGCTGGTAGGTGCCGCAGCGGCAGATGTTGCCGTCCATGGCCCCGTCGATCTCCGCGTCGCTTGGCTTGGGAGTGGTCGAGAGCAGGCCGATGGCCGACATGATCTGGCCGGACTGGCAATACCCGCACTGAACCACGTCGAGGCTGCGCCACGCGGTCTGGACCGCGTCCGCCACCCGCCCGGACACGCCCTGGATCGTGGTGACCTTCGCCTCGCCCACATCGCCGATGCGGGTCTGGCAGGAGCGGACGGGCTGGCCGTCGAGATGCACCGTACAGGCACCGCATTGGGCGATGCCGCAGCCATACTTCGTCCCGGTCTTATCGAGATGATCGCGCAGCGCCCACAGGAGCGGCATGTCGGGATCGGCATCGACATCATGCGACACACCGTCGACATTCAGTTTCAGCATGACGTCTCTCCGACTTCAGTATCGACTTGTTCTAAATACCACATCCTCTCTGAAAATGTGCGCCTGCACACATCGATCGGAGATCGGCGTCGGCCTTTCATCGGGCCTCGCCCGGTCGATCCGCCCGATTTGGAGACAAGTGTCGCGACCGGGTCAGGCCGATCTTAACCTATCGCGCGCAGCTTCGTGTGGTCGCAGCGCCGACGGGTGACGGTCCTTCCGACCGTCGGCTTTCCTCCTAAAGATCCTCAAGACGGTGATGGCCGACCTGACAGCGGAGATGGTTCAGCGTGGACGCGGTCCTTCGGCACCGGAATCTGCTCGCCGCCGCAAGGTGGCCCGCGACATCCGATCGGCGCGCGAGCGCTTGACCTCGACGAGCGGTCTGGAACGCGCCTTCGATTACGAATTGATCCGGATCTACGCCGAGTACCGCGCCGGTGCCGGCCTGACCCATGCCGTCCTCGGGCTTCTGATCGCCGGGGCCTCGTCGCTCTGGGTGCCGGTCCCCGTCGCCCTGTCCTGGGCCGTCTGCCTGCTCTGCGGCGTCGGTCTGTCGATGGGGCTGACCAAGCATTTCCTGCGTCAGCCGGCGGACGCCGTATCCGTCAGGCGCTGGCGCAGCGCCTTCATGCTGAGCGAGATCGTCCAGAGTACGTCATGGGCGCTCATGGTCCTCGTGGCCGCTCCCAGTGCCCGCATCTTCGTCCTGTTCGGCCTCGTCATCGCCGCCGCGGTGGCCGCGATGCTGGCGGCGACCCTGCCGGCCGCCGCCGCCGCCGCGCTCCTGCCGCTGATCCTGGCCGCGCTCTCCCTTCTGGCGTTCTCGCACGACATGGACACGATCTTGCTCGTGACCATGGTGGTCGGCTCACAGATCTTCTTCATGGGCCTCGCACGCCGCGTCTACGCCTCGGCGGTGGGCGCGCTGAAATCCCAGGCGGAGAAGGACGCCATCTTCATCGAGCTCGAACAGGCCAAGGCCAATTCCGATGAGGCGCGGCGGCGGGCGGAAGAGGCCAATCTCGCCAAGTCCCGTTTCCTCGCGACCATGAGCCACGAGTTGCGCACGCCGCTGAACGCCATCCTCGGCTTTTCGGAGGTGATGAAGAACGAGGTCTTCGGCGCTCATGTCGCGCCGTCGTACAAGGAATATGCGGGCGACATCCACGACAGCGGGATGCACCTTCTCAACCTCATCAACGAGATCCTCGACCTCTCGCGGATCGAGGCCGGACGCTACGAACTGAACGAAGAGGCGATCCAGCTCGCCCATGCGGTGGACGAATGCCGGCACATGGTCGCCCTGCGCGCCCGCGGCAAAGGCCAGGCCTTCCACGAGTTCATCGATCCCGACCTGCCCCGTATCTGGGCGGACGAGCGCGCTTTGCGCCAGATCGTACTGAATCTCCTCTCGAATGCCGTGAAGTTCACGCCGCCGGGCGGCGACATCACGATCAAGGTCGGCTGGACGGCCTCGGGCGGGCAGTATGTCAGCGTCAAGGACAGCGGGCCCGGTATCCCCGAGGACGAACTCGGTACGGTGATGTCCTCGTTCGGCCGGGGCTCCCTGGCGATCAAGACGGCCGAACAGGGTTCGGGGCTCGGCCTGCCCATCGTTAAGGGGCTGGTGGACCTGCACGGCGGCAACTTCCACCTGAAGTCCAAGCCGCGCGAGGGGACCGAGGTCGTCGTGATCTTCCCAGCGAGCCGCGTGATGGACACCCTGCCCGCCCTGAACCTGCCCGCCGAGGCGGAGTCGATCACGGCCATGGGCGGCAGGCGGAGCGCGGCGCGGGCGGCCTGACCGGCGCATCCGCCTTTCCGGGGACCGCCACCGTCTATCCGCCGGGCCATTACGGACCCGACGTTCCCGATGGGGCCGCCTCAGCCGTCGCTGCGTCCCGACACCCCCGCCTGGGCGAATGTCGCCATGTCGCGATGGCAGGCGAGCGCGCCCTTGAGCAGGCCGATGGCGAGCGCGGCGCCGGATGCCTCGCCGAGGCGCATGCCGAGGGCCAGGAGCGGCACCAGTCCGAGGCGTTCAAGCACTTCGGCATGGGCCCCTTCCGCCGAGACGTGGCCGGCGAGGCAATGGTCGAGCATCGCCGGATCGATGGCGTGAAGGATCGCCGCCGCCGAGGTGGCGACGTAGCCATCGATGACCACGGGGATGCGCTGCATCCGCGCCGCCAGGATGGCGCCGGCCATGGCCGCGATTTCGCGGCCTCCGAGGCGCGACAGCACTTGGAGCGGGTCGTGGAGGTGACCGGCATGATGCGCCAGGGCGGCGTCCACCGCCGCGACCTTGCGCTCGATCCCGGCCGCATCGACGCCGGTGCCGCGACCGACCCAATGCGCCGCCCCCCCACCGTAGAGCGCCGCATAGATCGCCGCCGCGATGGTGGTGTTGCCGATCCCCATCTCGCCGAGGCCGAGGCAGTCGGTCCCGGCGGCGATGGCCTCCATGCCGAAGGCCATGGTGGCCACGCATTCCTTCTCGGTGAAGGCCGGGCCTTCGCAGATGTCGCCGGTGGGAAGGTCGATGGCGAGATCGAAGACCTTGAAGCCGAGGCCGTAGGCGGCGCAGAGCTGGTTGATCGCGCCGCCGCCCGCGGCGAAATTGTCGAGCATCTGGCGGTTCACCTCCGCCGGGAAGGCGGAGACGCCGCGTTTCGTGACGCCGTGACTCGCGGCGAAAACGCAGACGAGGGGGCGGTCGAGGCTGGGCTGGCCCTTGCCCTGCCAGGCCGCGAGCCATTCGACGAGGTTCTCGAGGCGGCCCAGCGCGCCGGCCGGCTTCGTCAGCATCGCATCCCGCTCACGCACCATCGCGACGGCATCGCGGTCCGCGCCGGGCACGGACGCGATCAGGCGACGGATGTCGGAGAACGGCGTCTCGTCGGTATGATCGTGATTCTGGGGCGTCTGGGTCATCGCGCGAAACTTGCCTTGGGTCTCGGCGCGTCCGGTATGGCGGCCTGCCTGTGGGGCGAGCTATAACCAACGGGACGCGGGCGGTGAAGGCAGAGCCTCGATGACGCAAGGCTGGGATCTGGAACCGGACGATGCGTTTCCCGGCGCGCCCATGGCCTACGATCTCGCGGCGTGCCTGCGATTCTATTCGCGGTTGCCGGTGCCGCGCCTGCCCGGCGAGGGGGATCCGCATCGGGTGCCGGACTTCCGCATCCTGCCGCGCATGCTGCCCCTGGCCGGTCTCATCCTCGCCCTGCCCTCCGCCCTCATCCTGCTCGTCGCCTGGGCGCTGGATCTCGGACCGTTCCTGGCAGCCACCCTCGCCGTGGCGTTGGCGACGCTGGTGACCGGCGCGCTGCACGAGGACGGTCTCGCCGACGTGGCGGACGGATTCGGTGGCGGCTCGACGCGCGAGCGCCGTATCGAGATCATGCGCGACAGCCGCATCGGCGCCTATGGCGGCGTCGCCCTCGTCCTGTCGTTGGCCTTGAGGATCGGAGCCCTCGCGACCCTGCTCGATCGCACCGGGGCGCTGGCCGCGTTGGCCCTGATACTGGCCGCCTCCCTCTCGCGCTGCGCCGCCCTGGCGCCGATGGTGCTGCTCGGACCCGCACGCCCCGGCGGGGCGGGGGCATCGGTGGGATCACCCGATCGCCGGACCATCGAAATCGTCAGCCTCGTCGCCGTCGCCCTCGTCGCCCTCGGCTGGAGCGCCGGCCTGCCGCTCGCCGGCATGATACTCATGCCGGCCATGGCGCTGGCGGCGTCCCTCGTGCTCACCGCCCTGGCCCGCGCCAAGATCGGAGGGCAGACCGGCGACGTCATCGGAGCCTGCCAACAGGTGGCGGAGATCGCGGCGCTTCTCGGCCTCGTGGCGACGGCCCCGCGCTGACCATGGTACTTTGCACCTTGATCGCGACCCGCGCCTGAGGGCATGGAACGGCCATGACCCAGCCTGTCGCCCCGAGGCCCTCGAGCCCCTGCACGAAACTCTGCATCCTCGACGCGGCGACCGGACTCTGCGAAGGCTGCGGCCGCACGCGCGACGAGATCGGGTTGTGGGGCTCGATGTCGGAGCCGAAGCGGCAGGCCATCATGGCGACCCTCGGACATCGCCTCCGCACCGCCTATCCGCTGCGGGAGAAGGCCCTGGCCAAGCCATGATCTACGCTGCCGTCGCGGACCTGCTCGGCATCCTCGCCTTTCTCCTGTTCTCGGACGGAGAGAGTACCGTCGCCGGTCTGGACAAGGACCAGCTCGCGCGGCTCGCCTTCAGCGGCACCTTGCTCACGATCTTCCTCGCCGGATTTTGGCACCGGTTCCGCGAGCAGATCGGCACCAACCTGAAGGCGCTCCTGTTCTGGGCCGCCCTCACCGTCGTCCTTGTGGCGGGCTACGCCTACAAGGAGGAGGCCGGGGATGTGGGCAACCGCCTCGTCGGGACGCTGCGGCCCGGAAGCGCGGTCACGTCGGGCGACGGAAGCGTTACGATCAACCGGAAGGCCGATGGCGATTTCTCCGTCCGGGGGGAGGTGAACGGTCGCCCACAGGTCTTCCAGTTCGACACGGGCGCGAGTTCCGTCGTTCTCACGGCGGAGAACGCCGCCGCGATCGGGATTTCCCCGGCGGAGTCCGACTTCTCGATCCGGGTCTCGACTGCCAACGGCGTCGCCATGGCCGCGCCGGTCTATCTCGACAGCGTCACGGTCGGCACGATCACCGAACGCCGGGTCTCGGCCCTGGTGAGCCGTCGCGGGGCCTTGTCGGGCAACCTTCTCGGCATGAGCTTCCTCGACAGGCTCGGTTCCTACGAGGTGCGCGGCGACCGACTGGTGTTGCGCCCGATACGGTAGAGCGCTCTCCATCGAATTGGATGCCGGTTCGGCGAAAAACAGCGCGGCTAAACGGGGGTCTGGAGATGAAGCCCGGCCCAACGTGGTCGGGCGCGGCTCTAGCGGTCGACGTCCATTCCCTCAAATCGTCCGCCAGGATCCAGACCGGTCGCACGAGATGGTGTCTTTGCTGCTAGAGAGCAGACGTGAGCACCCCTTCCCGCGGATGGCGGAAGCGAGCTGAAACGGGAAGGCGCCTGTGTCCCTGTCATGGATCCTGGTGTCGGCGGGCGGGATCCTGGCCGGCTTGGCGCTGGTCTCATCCTTGCCCCGGCGCCGCGCCAGCCGGCACCGGCGCGGACATCTCGTCCGGCTCGAAGCGAGGCAGATCCGCGTCGACGGCAGGACGATGCATGCCCGCGTCTCGCTCGATGCCGTGCCGGATGACCGTATACCCGTCATCCTCGTCCACGGGCTCGGGATGTCGAGCCGGTACATGGTCCCGCTCGCGAGGCATCTCGCCCCTCATGTCCACGTCTATGCTCCCGACCTGCCCGGTTTCGGCTTGAGCGAGAAGCCCCACCGTGCGCTCACGGTTCGCGAACTCGCGGATGCCCTGGCGGCCTTCATGACAGCGGTCGGGGTGCAACGCGCAGCCTTCGTCGGGAATTCCCTCGGCTGCGAGGTGCTGGTCGAACTGGCGCTGCTTCACCCCCATCTCGTGGACCGCCTCGTGTTGCAGGGGCCCACGCCGGACCCGGAAGCGCGCAACCTCGCCCGGCAGGTGTTGGGCTTTCTCGCCATCGCGCCGTTCGAGCGCTGGTCGCTCGCCTGGGTGGCGCTCGCGGACTATGCCCGTGCCGGTCTCGGACGCTACCTCCAGACCTTGCGCAGCATGGTCGACAATCGCATCGGAGAGAAGGCGCGGCGGGTCGAGCAGCCAACGCTCGTGGTCTGGGGCACGCGTGACTACATCGTCCCCCATGCCTTCGTCGTGAGCCTCGCAGGCTCCCTGCCTCGGGGCCGTCTTGCCGTCATTCCGGGAGCGGCCCACGGAATCAACTACTCGCATCCCGAGGCATTCACCGCCGTCCTCCTTCCATTCCTCCTTGATAGGAGCGAGAGGCCTTCCGCACTGAGTTGAACCCCGGCTGTCAGCGCATCGTAGCGCGACGTGTCGGTGGCCCGACGGATGGGGCCGCCTTCGTGTCCTCCGCCCGACAGCGGAGCGGCGGAACGCCATCCCCCTCGGACGTTCGGCGACGGGTACCACGTGTCGGACGTCGAGCACTCGGACGGGCCGTTCGACGCCCGCGGGGCCTGGCCTCGGTTCAGCCGTTCCGCGACGCGAAGGGGAGCGACGACCGGAATGCGTGCCGCAGGTAGGCCCGTACGAAGTCGGGCATCGAACAGGGGTCGATCGCGCCGCCGGAACCGACCGTGACGAAACCGGCGAGTTCCGGCGCGATCTCCGAGAGGCGATGGCGCTCCATCGCCTCGCGCAGCGCGTCCGCCCGTTCGCGGAACATCACGGGCCGCAGAAATGCCGCCTGGGTCCGTCCGCGCAGCAGAAACCACGTTTCCGGGGAGTCGGCCGGGAGCGCCATTCCCGTCTCCTCCACGAACTCCCGCTCGGCGCTGCCGGCAAGATCGACCGCCACGCCATCCCGCACGTCATCGAGGTCCGGCGTCCCGCAGGGGAAGTACGCCTGTCCGGCATTGGCGGTGTGAGCGCCCATGACACCGAGGAGCACGGCGCCGTCCGACCCATGAGGGACGATGGCGGCGAAGGCGTTGAGGACATTCGGGTCGGGCCAGCCCAGGTCCTTGTGGATGGTGAAGCTCGCGTAGGACGTCTCGAACAGCGTGACGGAACAGGACGCCCCCTCGATCCGGCACGATGTCGCGAGGAGGACGCGCCCGTCGAACAGCCCCGACCGTGCGGCGCACCGGCGGGCCCAGTGTTCGGCGATGAAACCCGCGTTGTCCCGCGCCCAGTCCCATTCGAACGGCACCAGACGGGCCGTCACCTCCTCGATCCGCGTGAGGGTGAAACCGTCAGACAAGCAGGGTCCCTTCGCTCATCACCACGGCCGAGCCGCCGATCTCGACGGATTGGAGGGCCCCGGATTCGACGACCAGTTGAAGCTCGATCTCGCTCGGGCGGCCCATGGCGAGCCCCTGGCGGATCAGGACATCGTGCTCGCCGTCGCCGAGGGGTTCGAACTCCATCATCACGCCCGCGAAGGCAGCCGCGGCGGAGCCCGTCGCCGGATCCTCCATCACGCCGAGATGGGGTGCGAACATCCGGGTCTGGAAACGGAGGCCCAGACCTTCCGGGTCGACGGCGTAGAGATAGAGCGCGGTCTGAGGATCCAGGGTGGAGATGGCGGCGAGGTCCACACGGGCCGCATCGAGCTTCGCCCGCGTGTCGACCGGCACGAACAGGAAGGACGGCCCGGCCGTGTGCCGGCTCGGCGCGTGACGCCCGAAGCCGATGTCCTGCGTCTCCAACCCGATCATCTGGGCGAGGAGCGTCGCGTCCGGCCCCTCGCCATCGTAGTGCGGCAAAATCGGGAGCTTGAAGCGTCCGCGTCCCTTCCCCTCCCCCGCCTCGACGACGCAGGCCACGGTGCCGATCGTCTCTTCGAGGCCGAAGGCGGTGGCGTCGGTGAGATCGGATTTCGCATCGCGCAGGGCCAAGAGGATCGCCGCCCCGAGGGTCGGGTGGCCGGCGAAAGGCAGCTCGCGGACCGGTGTGAAGATGCGCAGACGCGCCTTGTGGCGCTGGTTCTCCGGCGGCAGCACGAACACCGTCTCGGACAGGTTGAACTCGCCGGCGATCCGCTGCATCGCCGCGTCGTCGAGCCCCTCCGAATCCAGCACCACGGCCAGCGGATTCCCGGCAAAGGGCGTGTCGGTGAAGACGTCGAGGGTGACGAAGCGGCGGCTCATCGGCTTTTCCTTCTCGCTGACCATCAGACCGGCTCCACGGGAAACGTCTCGCTGGGTGCCACGAACTCGTCCTGCGCGTCGACGGTGAGGATCTCGCGCGAGCCCGCCTCCGCCGTCCGGCGCAGGAGACCGTAGACCGAGGCACCGGCCATGCCCAAAGCCAAGGCCGCCGAGCCCGTGCGGGCGTAATGGACGAGGAACAGGGCTGCGATGGCGTCGCCCGCACCGTTCACGTCGAGGTCGAGGCGCGGCGTGCGCAGGCGCCAGAACAGCCCGCCCTCCCCCGCCATCAGGTCGATGGACTCGGACGGGGTGTCCTCGGTGACGAGGGACGTCACCAGCACGACGCGCGGCCCGAGGGCCTGGATCGCCGCCAACGCGGCCTTGGCCTCTCCGAGCGTGCCGGTGGGCAGGCCCGACAGGAAGTTCAGCTCGAACTGGTTCGGGGTGACGATGTCGGCGGCGGGCAGGGCCTGGTCGCGCAGGAATTCAGGGATTCCGGGGCGGACATAGATGCCCCGGTCGGTGTCGCCCATGACCGGGTCGCAGCAATACAGCGCCTTCGGGTTGGCGCTCCGTACCGCCGCCACGGCGCGCACGATGGCGGTGCCGATATCGGCCGAGCCCATGTAGCCGGACAGGACGCCGTCGCATCGGCCGAGGACGCCGCGCTCCGAAATGCCCAGGACGAGATCCTCGATCATCGGCCCGTCGAACACCCGGCCGCGCCAGGCACCGTAACCGGTATGATTGGAGAACTGCACGGTATGGATCGGCCAGACCTCGACGCCGAGCCGCTGCATGGGAAACACCGCCGAGGCATTGCCCACATGGCCGAAGGCGACGTGCGACTGGATGGACAGGATTCTCATCGGCGTATCCGGCCTTGCTTCGACGGGTGCGAGCGCGACGGCCAGCGTCCTAGCCGGTTTTGCCCCGCGGTGCATTCACAACCGACGCCAGGCTCCCGACGTGACGAGATCGCCGCTTGCCGGAAGGGCGACGTTCCCGCACATCGGGCGCGACACGCAGGGGCATGCATGGATTTCGAAGCGCTGAAGACCACGATCCTGACCTTCGTGGAAATCCACAAGGAATGGGCGCCCCTCATCGTCGGCGTGCTCGCCTTCTGCGAATCCCTGGCCTTCCTGTCGATCCTGGTCCCCGCCACCGTGCTTCTGGTGGCCATCGGCGCGCTGATCGGTGCCAGCGGCATCCCGTTCTGGCCGATGGTGATCGCGGCCGGTATCGGCGCCGGGCTCGGTGACTGGGTGTCCTACGAGATCGGGCGCTACTTCCAGCACGGGGCCAAGTCGATCTGGCCGATGAGCCGTTATCCGCAGATGGTCGCCAAGGGCGAGGATTTCTGTCGGCGCTACGGTGCCTGGGGCATCGTCATCGGCCGGTTCATTGGCCCGGCCCGCGCGGTGGTGCCGCTCATCGCCGGGATGTTCGAGGTGGCGCGCCTGCCGTTCCAGTTGGCCAATTGGAGTTCGGCCTTCGTCTGGGCCTTCGTCTGGCTCGCGCCGGGCGCGGGCGTCATCAGTTTCTTCAACTCCTGACGCCGCATGCGCCGGTTCCCGCCCGAACGCATCGTTTGCCTCACCGAGGAAACCGTCGAGACCCTCTACCTGCTGGGAGAGGAAGACAGGATCGTCGGCGTGTCCGGCTATGCCGTGCGCCCCGCCCGCGTGCGCAAGGAGAAGCCGCGCGTCTCGGCCTTTACCAGCGCCGACCTGCCGAAAATCCTCGCCCTGCAACCGGATCTCGTCCTCGCTTTCTCCGACTTGCAGGCGGATATCGTCGCCGACCTCGCCCGCGCCGGTATCTCGGTCCACCTCTTCAACCAGCGCGACGTCGCCGGCTGCCTCGCCATGATCCGCACCGTGGGCGCCCTGGTCGGCGTGAGCGAGAAGGCGGATGCCCTGGCCCAGGGTTACGCCCACCGCCTCGGCGCCGCCGCCCTCGACAATGCCGGCCCGCCCCGGCTGAGCGTCTATTTCGAGGAATGGGACGAGCCGATGATCTCAGGCATCGGCTGGGTCTCCGAACTCATCGGCTATGCCGGCGGCGATGACGTCTTTCCCCACCTCGCCCGCCAGCCGGCGGCCAAGGACAGGATCGTCACGTCGGAACAGGTGATCGCCGCGCGGCCGGACGTCATCCTTGCCTCCTGGTGCGGCAAGCGGGTGAATGTGGCGCGCATCCGCGAGCGGCCGGGCTGGGACGCGATCCCCGCCGTGGCGGCGGGACGTATCCACCAGATCAAGTCGCCGCTGATCCTGCAGCCGGGGCCGGCGGCGCTTACCGATGGTTTCGATGCGATCCGCGCCGCATTGGCGGGCGGGCAGGCTGCCGCAGGTGACAAGGGCGGGCCGACCTGATTCCCTGGCGGGAGCGTCGATTCGAGACCGCATTCTCCCCGAGCGAAGCCATGTCAGCAGCCCTCGCCCATCTCGTCATGCCCCCGGACCGCCGGCAATCGGCGACCGCGCTTCAGGTCCAGCGCGGGGTCCGCCGGCTGTTCGCCGATCTCGGCCATGTAACCATCCCGGAATTCTCCCTCGCCAATGGCAGGCGGGCGGACATCATCGCCCTGTGCCCGGCGGGTCGGCTGACCATCGTCGAGATCAAATCCAGCGTCGCCGACTTCCGCGCCGACAAGAAGTGGCCGGATTACCGGGACTATTGCGACCGCTTCTACTTCGCCGTTCCCGACTCTCTGCCCGAAGGGCTGACCCCCGACGAGGCCGGGCTGATCATCGCGGACGGCTACAGCGCCGCGATCCTGCGCGACCCGGCCGACCATGTGCTCAGCGGCGCCCGCCGCAAGGCGGTGACCCTGCGTTTCGCCCATTCCGCCGCACGAGTGTTGCACGCCTTGGCCGATCCGGGGGGCGTGCGGGAGGGGGCTCTGTAGACCAGCCGACGGGTTGCAGAAACAGCACGCATCGGCGCTGACGGAACCGACATGCGATCCGCGATTGAGATTGTATGAGCGCCGCTTTACCACCTGCCGCAACCATTGACGGGGAGCGGACATGTCGGCGGTGCTGGTAGCGAATGGAGAGCCGATCGACGTCGCGCCGGTCATCGGCACCGACAGTCTCGACCTGATCGTGCCCAAGGGGAAAGCCGGCTTTGCCCTGCTGACCAGCAGCTACGTTCCGAGCCCATCCGGCGGAGCCGGCACGCACCCTGCAACCCTGACCAGCTTCGGGGCGACCGGCGTTCCGTCGAAAGGGCCGCTTTCCCTCGGCGATCTGCAGGTAGAGGCGTTATCCTACCAATCCGACGGATCGACCGTCATTGGGGTCTATGACGGTACCTATGTCGCCAATAAGCCGGGCGAATTTCCATTTGAGATCCAGAAGGCGAAATACTCCCTCGGCACCGTGGACGCGAAAGGGACCTTCACGCCCTTCTACACCACGAAGATCACCTCCCTGTCCGATACGGACGAGCCGTTCCTGAGCGCCTACGACAACAGCGTCGCGTTCGCCGAGAATGGTGCGATGGCCGTTGCGCATATCGCCCAGGGATCGACGAGCAAGATCCGGACGGTCGATCTCATCGACGCGGACCACCGCTTCGTCGCCACCGCCGTGGTCGACCGTGCGGTGAACGACGACCAGACCCATTCCACCAGGGTCACCGCCCTCTCGGACGGTCGCTATCTCGCCACCTGGGTCGATACAACCCGTACCGTGTCGACCCTCATGGGGCGGGTGGTGACCGCAGACGGAAAGGTGCCGGGCGACGCATTCAAGCTCGGCCAGGTCAAGGAGTTCGCTGGCGGGTACGAGACCAAGGTGACCTATTCCATCACCGCCGACCATGACGGCGGGTTTGCCGTCGCCTTCGAGGGACGAGACGTCCAGAAGGCGGCCGGGGGCGTCCAGACCGATCTTCTCACCGACATCCAGGGGGCGACATACAAGGCCGGTCCCGGCGGGAGCTTCAAGAAGGCCGTCGATCTCGTCCAGGATCACGCGTTCGACAACGCGTATGTTCTCTCCCTGACGACCTTGTCGAACGGACAGCTGCTCGAACTGGTCGTCGGCGCATCCGATATTGCGGACGGCAAGATCCTCACCAGCGCGCGCGGATTGCTCTACGACGCCGACGGTTCCTATACCGGCCAGGCCTTCGATTTCTATTCCGAGGCGATCGGCAGCGGATATCGGGGTGGACAGCCCCGGATCGTCGCCCTCGAGAACGGCACCTTCGCTCTCATCAAGTCGGGCTATGAATCCGGGATCGCGCGGACAGACCGCGACACGGATGTCCAGATCTATTCCGTCTCCACCGCCGACCCGTTTCACGTGAAGGGCGCGACATCGGGCGCGGACCTGCTCAAAGGCGCCGTGGCGTCCGCCAGGAACGACCGGATCGACGGTCTCGGCGGCGACGACACGCTCCACGGTTTTGCCGGCAGCGACCATCTCATCGGCGGAGCGGGCGACGACACCCTCGACGGCGGCAAGGGTATCGACCGGATGGAAGGCGGCACGGGCAACGACACGTTCGTCGTCGATCATTTCGGCGACGTGGTGATCGAGAAGCGGGGTGCGGGCTCGGACCTCGTGCTGTCGTCGATCGATCATACGCTGTCGGCCCATGTCGAGAACCTGACGCTTACCGGCAAGGGCGATATCGGCGGCGTCGGCAACGCGCTCGCGAACACGATCACCGGCAATGCTGGCAACAATCGTCTGGATGGCGGCGCCGGAATCGACGTGTTGAAGGGCCTTGGCGGCGACGACGATTACTACGTCAGCAGCAAGCGGGATCAGGTCATCGAGGCCAAGGACCGGGGCACCGATACGGTCTATGCAAGCTCCGATTTCACGCTGGCCAAGGACCAGTCCATCGAGTTCCTGATCGGCAGCCAGGAAGCGCCCTTGCTCGACATCGCCCTTACCGGCAACAACCTTGCGAACGCGATTGCCGGCACTTACGGCGATAACGTCATCAATGGCGGGCTGGGGATGGACGTGCTGGCGGGCTCCGGCGGCAGGAACACGTTCGTGTTCGACACGAAGCTCGGGAAAGATAACATCGACAGCATCACCGATTTCGTTCACGGGACCGATACGATCAGACTCGAGAACGCCATCTTCAAGGGCCTGGTGGACGGCGACTTGACCGGCGCTGCGTTCAAGAACGTTAGCACCGGTACCATCGATGCGAACGATCGTGTCCTCTACGATCAGTACACGGGTGCCCTCTCCTACGATGCCGACGGCAACGGCGCCGAGCAGGCCGTCCAGTTCGCGACGGTCAGGAGTTACGGTGCTTTGACGGCGTCCGACTTCCTCGTTTCGTAGAGCCCCGGCGAAGCGGGCCTGCCGTCAACGCCCGCTTCGCCGGACCGAGACCAGCGCCAGGGCCGCGAGATCCTTGTCGCCGTCGCCGTGGCTGACGGCGTCGATGAGATTGTCACGGAGCACGCTGGCGAAGGGCATCGGCACGCCGGCCTGACCCGATGCGGCGAGGGCGAGGCCGATATCCTTGAGCCCGAGCCGCAAGCCGAAGCCCGGCGGCTCGTAGCGTCCGGCGGCGATGGACGCGCCGTAGCCCTTGTGGACCGGCGAGGCGAACAGAGTGTTGGTGAGGAGGTCGAGGAGATCGGCACCGGCGACGCCATGCCCTTCGGCGAATGCGGCGGCTTCGCCCATCGCCTCGATCGCCGCGATCAGCATGAAATTGCCGGCAAGTTTCACCGCATTGGCCCGGTACGGCTCGGTTCCGAAAGGCCATGTCTTCGTGCCCATGGCATCGAGCAGCGGTTGAGCCCTCTCGATGACGGCGTCCTCTCCGGCGACGACGATGTTGAGGGCCCCGTTCTGCGCCACGTCCGGCCTGCCGAAGACCGGGGCGGCGATGTAGGGCACGCCGGCCCGTTCATGGATCGCGGTCAGTTCCCGCGCAAGCGCCACCGAAATCGTGCTCATGCTGAGATGCAGGCCGGGCCGCGTGCCGGAATCGAGAAGCCCGCCCTCGACGAGGACTGACCGCAGGGCGGCGTCGTCGGCCAGCATGGTGATCGCCGCATCCCCGGCGAAGGCGTCGGCCGCATTTCGCACCACCGTGATGCCGTCGAGACCCTCGGCGGCGGACGCGGTCCGGTTCCACACCCTCACCCGATGTCCGCCCCGGACGAGGCTCTGCACCATGCCCCGGCCCATCCGGCCCAATCCGATCACGCCGACATCCATCTGAGCGATTCCTTGTTTGTCCCGGCTCAATGGCCGTCGAGAAATTCGAGCATCGTGGCGTTGAAGCGATCGGTCGCTTCCATATGGACGAGGTGACCGATGCCGTCGAAGACCACGGCGCGGCCGTCGGGCATCCGTGCCGCCAGCGCTTTGGCATGGCCGGCATTGTCGCCCATGCCGGCGCGCAGGGTCTCCGGGGCGAAGGGCTTGCCCGGCGCGTTGCGGTCGTTCCCACCCATGACGAACAGGGTCGGCACCCCGATCAGCGGGATCTCGTGCACCACCGGCTGTCCCCAGATGATCTGGTAGGAATTGACGAAGGATTGGAGCCAGCGCGGATACTCGCCCGAGCCTTTCACGCGCTCGCGGATCGAGACGAAGGGCTCGATTGCCGATGTGGGAAGCGACAGGGCGTAGTTCGTCATCAACTGACGCCGGTAGACGTCGGCGGTGACACCGCCCTCGATGCGCAGGAGCGTGTCGTTCGAGACGGGCGGGACCGTGAAGCGATAATCCTCGAGGCCGATCGGTGCTTCCAGGACGAGGCTGTTCACCCGGTCCGGCGCGTTGCGGGCCAGACGGGCGGCCAGCATCCCTCCCATGGAATGAGCGACCACGTCGACACGGGGAAGGTTCAGGGAATCGAGGAGCGCCACCGTTTCCGCCGCCATCCCATCGAAGCTGAACGGTCCCACCGGCTTCGACGATTTGCCGAAGCCGAGTTGGTCGGGAACGACCACGCGGTAGCCCGCGCCGGCCAGGGCGCCGATCACAGGCTCCCAATAACTCGAGGGGAAATTGCGGCCGTGCAGCAGGAGCACCGTACGTCCGTTGGGCGTGCCTGTCGGTGTGACGTCCATATAGGCAAGGCGCAGACGCTCGTTGTCCCGGCTCAGGTCGAGGAACCAGACGGGATAAGGATAGGCGAACCCTTCGAGCCCGATCCCGAGCGGGCCGGTATCGTCGGCTCGCGTAGCGGCAGCCGACAGGGCGAGAAGGCCGCCGAGCAGGAGTGTCGCCAGACGCATGTCATTCCTCCGTGGGACGCGACGATACCATCCCCCCCTCAACGTGGGGTGACATAGGGCACTTGCCGAAGCGAACAGGGATCGTCCACGGCTCTGTGCGATGACGCACGAGGCGATTCCCCCCACCGGCGGCACGAGTGAGCCGGGCCCCGCCAAACCGATGGACGGCCTGCCGGTGCGCGAGCGCATGCTGGCGCTCCTCGCCATCGGGCTCGCCATGACCATGGCGGTGCTGGACGGGGCCATCGTCAACGTGGCCCTGCCGGCCATGGCGAAGGATCTCGGGGTCAGCCCGGCCTCCGCGATCTTCGTGGTCAACGGCTTTCAGATCGCGGTGACCGCATCGCTGCTGCCACTGGCCTCCCTCGGTGACATCCTCGGCTACCGGAAGGTCTATCTCGGCGGCCTCGCACTGTTCGTCGCGGCGTCCCTCGCCTGCGCGCTCTCATCATCCTTGACGGGCCTCATCGTCGCCCGGATCGCCCAGGGGTTCGGCGCCGCCGGCATCATGAGCGTCAACATCGCGCTGGTGCGGTTCATCTACCCGCATCGCATGATCGGCCGGGGGGTCGGCAACGTGGCTCTCATCGTCGCCATGGCCTCCGCCACCGGCCCCACCGTCGCTGCCGCGATCCTCTCCGTGGCGACATGGCCGTGGCTGTTCCTGGTCAACCTGCCCGTCGGCCTCGTGGCCCTTGCGGTGGCGGCGCGGACCCTGCCGCTGACGCCCGTGAGCGGCGCGCGGTTCGACGTACCGAGCGCGATCCTCAACGCCCTCACCTTCGGCCTCCTCATCATCGGGCTCGATGGAGTCGGCGAGGCGAACGGGCGCTGGCTCGCCCTCGCCGAGATCGCCGCCGGCCTCGCGATCGGTACCGTGTTCGTGCGATATCAGGCGCGGCTCACGACGCCCCTGCTGCCGGTAGACCTGCTCCGCATTCCCGCCTTCGCCCTGTCGATGGTGACGTCCATCGCCTCGTTCGGGGCGCAGATGATGGCCTATATCGCCCTGCCCTTCTATTTCCAGGATGCACTGCACCTCTCCGCCACCGAGACCGGCTTCCTGATGACTCCCTGGCCCATCGCCATCGCGATCACGGCGCCGATTTCCGGCCGCCTCGCCGACCGCTACGCGCCCGGCATCCTCGGCGGCATCGGACTCGCGCTCATGTCCGGCGGCATCGCGGCGCTGGCCCTGCTTCCGGCCGTCCCGACGCTGGTCGATATCGCTTGGAGACTGACGCTCTGCGGTATCGGATTCGGTCTGTTCCAGTCGCCGAACAACAAGGTGATCGTCACCAGCGCCCCGCGCTCTCGCAGCGGTGGGGCCAGCGGCATGCAATCGACGGCGCGGCTGACCGGGCAGTCTCTTGGCGCGGCCCTCGTCGCGGTCATCTTCGGCCTCACCCATGCCAGCGGTACGGCCGTCTCCATAGGTGCCGCCCTGTGGTGCGCCTGCGCCTTGGCGGCGGGGGGGGCCGTCTCCAGCGTCATGCGACGGCAGCCGGGTGGTTAGGCAGGAGGTCGCGACGATGCGCAGCCCCGCATCGTCTCGGGCGTTGACCTCCGTGGCCGTCAACGGAGGAGAACACGCATGGATATGAATCTGAAGGGGCGACGCGCACTCGTGACCGGCTCGACCGGCGGTATCGGCTATGGCATTGCCAAGGCGCTTGCCGAAATGGGCGCCACCGTCGCCATCAACGGCCGCACACCGGACCGGGTCCGGGCGGCGATCGGGCGTTTGACGGAGGAGACCGGCACGACCTGTTTCATCGCGGCGCCCGGTGACATCGCCACGGCCAGCGGTGCGGACGCGGTGGTGAAGGGGCTACCGACGGTCGACATCCTGGTGAACAACACCGGCATCTTCGAGCCGAAGCCCTTCTTCGAGATACCCGACGAGGATTGGCTTCGCTTCTACGAGACCAACGTCCTGAGCGGCATTCGCCTCTCCCGCGCCTACACGCCGGCCATGGTCAAAGCGGGGTGGGGGCGGGTCGTGTTCATCTCCAGCGAGTCCGCCCTGAACATCCCAGTGGAGATGGTGCATTATGGGATGACCAAGACCGCACAACTCGCCGTGTCACGCGGTCTCGCCGAGACCGTGGCCGGCAGCGGAGTGACGGTGAACAGCGTGCTGCCCGGTCCGACCCTCTCGGAGGGGGTTGCGGATTTCATGGCGAAGATGGCCAAGGATACCGGCGAGGTCGATCTCGACAAGATGGGTCGAGACTTCGTGGCCGAGCATCGCTCCACCTCGCTGATCCGACGTCTCGCGACGGTCGAGGAGGTGGCCAGCATGGTGGCCTACATCTGCAGCCCGGCTGCGAGCGCCACCAGCGGCGCCGCCCTGCGTGTGGACGGCGGGGTCATCCGCAACATCGCCTGAGGGCAGCGCATCCGAATCCAGGACGCCCGTAAAAGGACGTCACTTGCCTGCCCGGCGCCGTCGAAGCGCCGGGCCGCATCGGCATCAGGCCGATTTGAGATGGGCCGCGAGGTGCTTGTTCATCTCGAACATGGTGCACTTGTCCTTGCCGAAGACCTTCTTCAGCTTGTCGTCGGCCAGGATCTCGCGCTTGTTCTCCGGGTTCTGGAGATTGTGCTTCTTGATGTATTCCCACACCTTGCTGACGACCTCGCCGCGCGGAAGCGCTGCGGCGCCGACCACGGCTGCGAGTTCCTCCGAGGGCTTCAGCGGCTGCTGCAGCGCGTTGGGCTTGGCGGCGCCTTCGGCCTTCGGAGCAGCGGTCTTCTTGGCGGCGGCTGGCTTGTCGGCTGCCTTCGTGGTGGTCTTGGTTGCCATGAGTTCCTCCGGATTGTGGCTCTGAGCGCCGTCACGCCCACGGCCAGGGGCCTCGGAGCGCATAGCTGCAACAACTAAGCGGTGCTGAGAGCGTTCCAAGAGGGAAACACATCGTCCGACCACCCATCCACAGAAGGGACGGGGATAACGGGGACCCTTGAGCTCTTTCAGCCCCGGATCACGCACGATCATCACCGCATGGGCAGTCGCGCGTACAGCCACGCTTCGGATTTGACCGACGAGGCGCCACCGCGAACAGAGACCGGGAAGCGTTCGGAAAAGATATATATAAACAAGAGCTTGTTTGGATGCCGACCCCGCGGAGGTGCGCTTGCGCGACCGAGCGGTCGTCCGCGGCACCGCGATGAGGCCGGTGCGAAGCGCGCGGGCTTCCACAGGCGTTCCGAAGGAGTCAGCGCCATCCTGACCATGGCGCGCCAGGACGGATTTTTTTTCGACCGGCCCTCACCGAAGACCAAGGGGCATGGCCCGACCCGGACAATGCAACGATCCCTTAAACTCGTTGAGGAACACTCCGCGCATGATCATCGCAGTCGCCCTCCTCGCCATCGTCGCTTCCGGCGCGTTCCTCGCGGGTCTTGCCGGACTCGTCGCCGCCGAGAGTCGGGTTGGAACCGATACGCGCGGTGCCGATCTGATCTGACCGTCGAGATCGCGCCGTGCCGTGTTCCGCATGCGGCGTTGCCGCCGTGCGGATCCGGAACGGGCTTCCCGGTTCTCTTTCGTGAAACGGCTGCGTCGCCGAGATCCGGACGCGGCGGTGACCGGGAGTTTCGTCAGACCTTTTTTAGAACTTGCCGCCGAGGCCGACGCTGCCGCCCGAACCCATCTGTGGTGCGAGTCCGCCGGAGCTCGATCGGCTGGTCGTCTCGCCTTCGATATCCTCGCGGCGGATACGCCGCTCCGACTCCGCCTGTGCGCGGGTCTGGCCACCAGCCGATTTCGGCAGGTCGAGCCGCCGCGTCGGCGTCGTCTGCAGAGGCACGCCATCGGGATCCACCTCGGCCGCCCGCGGGCGCTGGGCGCCTGGAACCGAACCGCGCATGGACGGAGGAGGCCCGACTTCGCTCTCGGGCATGACGCCGGAATTGCCGGACAGCGCCTGACATCCGCCCAGCGCCGCCGCGATGAGCGCCACGGCGCAGGCGTTCGATGAAATGCGCATCGACTTGATCCTCAAAAGTATTCCAACTTGGTCCGCGCGGGTGGTCCGGCACGCTTGGTCCGCGCGGGTGGTCCGGCACGCTTGCGCGCATCTCTACGATGCACAAAAGGCGAAAACCAGACGATCGCTGGGCGTTTGTCACACCTCTCCCCTCGGTGTGAGGGAAAATTCGGGGTGATCGTCCACCGGATCGTCTGGACACCCCCCATACTCCGCGCCACCATGGCCGCGACGGTCCGGTTCTTGCCAACTCGACATCGCGGCGAGCCGCGTCGTCGCCGATCGACCCGCCTTCATCCACAACTTCGCCTTGGTCCGCCCTCATATGCCGTCCGTCCCATGGCAGGTGGGAACTCATCGGAATGGCCCAGGTTGAGCGGGAGCCGGCGAGATGCTTCTTCGGGGAACGCACGTGTTCAGAACTGTCCGGATGGTCGCCGCCGCGTCGATCACCCTTTGGGCCGCCGCCGCCGCAGCGGAGGGGAACGCCCCGGTCAACGGCCAGGCGAGCGACGCAACTCCGGTCGCTCCTGCGGCCCCTCCCGTTCCGCCGCCCGCACAGGCTCCGCTGCCTGGGGCGCCTCCCGCACAGCCCGCGGCCACCGCACCCGTGCCCCCGACGGGCACGCCGGCGACCGTCTTGGACACCCAGGATTACGAGGGCGTGCTCGGCAAGGCGGTACGCAGTTCCACCGGCGAGGATATGGGCCGGATCATCGACATCATCCTCGACAAGGACGGCCGGCCGCGCGCCGCCATCATCGATTTCGGCGGCTTCCTTGGGGTCGGCTCCCGCAAGATCGCCGTGGACTGGCGTTCCATGCGTTTCTCGCCCGACGGCAAGCCGAGCCGTCTGGTCCTGCAATTGAGCCGCAATCAGGTGCGCGTCTCGCCGGAATACAAGCCGGGAGAACCCATCGTCGTCCTCGGACCCGCCAGCCCCGGCGTTCCGCCCGATGGCGAGCCGACAGCGGCGACCGCATCGAGCCAGGTTCCGGCGGCTCAAGCGCCGGCGGCCCAGCCAGCGGCGCCTGGCCAGGCTCCCGCGGCGTCGCCGCCGAGCGCCGCCTCCTCTCCCGCGCCCGACAAGCCGGCTGAGAAAACGCCGGACAAATGACGGCATCCCGCTCGCAGAATCGACGCGTCATCAAGCCCCGTGAATTGCCGCGGTCGGAATTTCGGCCGCGCGGGCCTGTTCGGCGCGACGCTTATGCCGAGAAGCCCGGAGAGGTTTCCACCGACATGCAGGCTGTTTCGGTGAGGAGCAGCCGGGGGCTCGACGCCTTCGCGTTTTTTGTGGCGAACCTCCAGACCGGGTTCGGTCCGTTTCTCGCCGTGTACTTCACGCAGGCGCAGTGGACGCAATCCGACATCGGTTTCGCACTGACCGTCGGGAGCCTCGTGAGCCTGCTCGGACAGGTGCCGGGCGGTGCGTTCGTCGATGCCGTCCGCTCGCGACGCTTTGCGGCGGGGCTCTCGGTGGTGGCGATCTCGCTCAGCGCCTTCGCTCTCGCCATGTGGCCGAGCTTTCTCATCGTCCTGCTGGCGATGGCGGCCCATTCTGCGGCGAGTTGCATCCTCACACCGGCCATCGCGGCCATCAGCATCGGGCTCGTCGGCCATAAACGGGCCGGCGAGCGGCTCGGGCGCAATGCCAGTTTCTCTGCGCTCGGCAACGCGGTGGCGGCGGCGCTGATGGGGGCCTGCGGCTATTACCTGTCGAACGACGCGGTCTTCTACCTCACCGCCTTCCTCATGATCCCGACCCTGATCGCGCTCTCGTTCATCCGCCCCGGGGCGGTGCCGATACACGCGCGCCACTCCGAAGCGGTGGAGACAGGTGCCAAGGAAAGCGCACTGAAGGCCATCGTCACCAACCGCGCCCTGCTGTGCTTTGCCGCCTGCATGACCCTGTTCTTCCTCGCCAACGCCGCCATGCTGCCGTTGGTCGGGAGCATGCTGACCCTGCGTGCCAGCGAGACCGCCACGGCGCTCATCGCCGCCTGCATCGTGGTGCCCCAGGTCGTCCTGGCGATTTCCGGACCGGCGGTCGGACGGGCCGCCGAAAAGTGGGGCCGCCGCCCTCTCCTCCTGATCGGTTTTGCCGCCCTGCCGATCCGCGGCCTGCTCTTCGCCTATACCGACAGCCCGGAGCTCCTCGTCGCGATCCAGGTCTTCGACGGCATCTCGGCGGCCGTGTTCGGCGTCATGGTTCCCCTCGTGGTATCCGACGTCACCCGCGGCACCGGGCGTTTCAACCTCGCCCTCGGAGCGGTCGGGACCGCCATGGGGATCGGCGCCGCCTTGTCGACCTCGCTGGCGGGAATCATGGCCGATCACCTCGGCAGTCACAGCGCTTTCCTCGGCCTCGCCATCGTCGGTCTCGCCGGCTTCGCGCTGCTCGCCCTGATCATGCCGGAAACCCGTCAGTCCGAGGTGGCCTGAGGGGTGGGACGGCACCGAATTCGCTTGCCGCTCAACGTCCGTTCAGGTTTCCTCTCTACAAACGGGCAAGCTTGACGGCAGCCTGCAACGCTTGGACGAGATTGGCGTTGCGACCTATAAGTTCACGGTTTCGTGCGGCCTGCTTGCAGGGTCGCGCCTGTATCCGACAATGATAAACGAGAACCGGGATGGTCACCCATATGGAAGACCTCTGCGTCTACGCCGACAGGCCCTTCGCGTTCGTCGCCCGCTATCTCAAGCGGCGGGCGCTGCCGCATCTGGTGATCCTGTTCGCCGTCCTCGGAGCCGTCGGGTTCTCGGTGAGCACGGATTACGCACTCAAGGGGGTCGTTGATGCCTTGAGCAAGGGGCCCAGCGCGGGCCTGATCTGGGGTGCTCTGGCGGTCCTCATCGCCTTCATCGCCGCCGACAACATGCTCTGGCGTGTGGCGAGCCTCGTGGGATCCTTCACCTTCGTCGGTGTGACGGGCGATATCCGCCGCGACCTGTTCCGGCACATGACCGGCCATTCGCCGTCCTTCTTCGCCGACCGGCAGCCAGGTACACTGGCGTCGCGCATCACGGCGACCTCGAACGCGATCTTCACGGTCGAGAACATGTTCGTGTTCAACGTGATGCCGCCCTGCGTGGCGGCCTTCCTGTCGATCGTCTACATCGGCACCGTCAACCTCACCATGGCGGGCGTCCTGGCCGGCATCTTCGCCGCCGTCGTCGTCCTGATGTTCAAGATGGCGGCTGCGGGGAAGCCGCTCCATCACGACTTCGCCGCCAAGGCCGCGAGCGTCGACGGTGAGATGGTCGACCTCGTCGGCAACATGCCGCTCGTCCGCGCCTTCTCGGCGTTCAAGCGAGAGTACAAGCGGTTCGACGGCACGATCGGCGTCGAGATGCGGTCGCGCCGCTCCTCGCTGCTCTACCTCGAAAAGCTGCGGATCGTTCACGCCATCCTCACGGTCTTCGCCGTGCTGGGATTACTCTACTGGGCCATCACCATGTGGGAAGCGGGGCAGGCCACCAACGGTCAGGTGGTCCTCGTCTGCACCCTCGGCATCCGCATCCTCGCCGCCACTCGCGACCTCGCGGTGGCCCTGGTGGATGCGACCCAGCACACGGCGCGGCTCGCGGAGGCCCTGCATACGCTGCTTCAGCCGCATGACCTGATCGACCATCCGGAGGCCATGCCGCTGTCGGGAACGGGCGCCGAGATCGATTTCGATCATGTGGCCTTCTCCTATCCCGATGGCCGCGCGGTGTTCACGGATTTCAACGTGAAGATCGAGGCCGGCCAGCGCATCGGCCTCGTCGGCAAGTCGGGTGGCGGCAAATCCACCTTGTTCTCGCTGCTCCAGCGCTTCTACGAGGTGCAGGGTGGGAAGATCCTGCTCAACGGCCAGGACATCAACCGCGTGACCCAGGATTCCCTGCGCGAGGCCATCACGGTGGTGCCGCAGGACGTCTCGATGTTCCACCGGACGCTGCGCGAGAACATTCGCTACGGGCGTCCGGACGCGTCGGACGAGGATGTCTGGAAGGCCGCCGCCGCGGCGCACTGCACCGATTTCATCGAGGCGCTGCCGGAAGGGTTCGACACCATCGTGGGCGACCGCGGCGTGAAGCTGTCCGGTGGTCAGCGGCAGCGCATCGCCATCGCCCGCGCGATCCTGAAAGATTCGCCGATCCTGCTGCTCGACGAGGCCACTTCGGCCCTCGACGCGGATTCCGAGGAGGCGATCCGGCACGCGCTCGCCAACCTGATGAAGGGGCGCACCGTCATCGCCATCGCTCATCGTCTCTCGACGCTGAAGGATTTCGACCGGATCGTGGTGCTGGAGGGCGGCCGCATCATTCAGGACGGCTCACCGGACAAGCTCACGCATCTCGATGGCTTCTATCGCGAGTTGATGAAGAAGGAATCGATGTCGATGGCGCTCGCCGCCGCTTGACCGATCAGCCGCGCGAAGCTGCCCCGACCCCCTCGATCGCGCGGCCGAGTGTCTGAAAGAACACCGCACCCTCCACCATCCGGGGTGGGGTTAGGGAAAAGCCGGTGGCATAGATCACCGGCAAGGTCGGTCGGATATTTCGATGGGCTTCGGCGGGTTGCCACCCATCCATCGCACCCGCTAACCGGATATCCGTGAACAGGATGTCGATCCGGTCTCCGCTCATCAGGATGTCGAGGGCGATCTCGGCGGTGATGGCCGGGACCACGTCGTATCCGACATCGTCGCAGTGAGCCGTGACGACGTCGAGACGCAGCACCTCGTCCTCCACGATGAGGGCTCGCATGGCGGATGCTCGATCTTCCGCCGACGCCCCCGTTCGGGTGAGGCGCAGGTCTGATACACGGGAGAGCCTCTTTCCCCGTCACCCGCACATCGACCGCCGTAGAGCAAAATCACCCGCGCGGGGTGAGTGTCGCAGCCGGCCGGCATCCGAGCGTGAACGATCCGTTCGGAATGCGAAACGGCCGCGCCGGACCGCAGTCGCGTTCGGCTACTCGACGACGAGCTTGTAGCTTTGTCCCGCCCGGATGACGGCGCCACGCTCCAACTCGTTGAGGACGAGGAAGCGGTCCAGGGGACGATCGGGAACCACCATCCTGCGGGCCATCTCGTCGGCCGTATCGGCCGGCCCGGCGGCCACGACCTGGATGCGTAGGGGGCGCAGGGACTTCACCTCGTCGGGGCCGATGCCGGACAGGCTTTCGGTCCAGCGCCGGAATGCATTGTCGGGATCCGTGCTGCCCTTGGCGGCCATGATCATGCGGAAGGTGGTCTCTCCGACACGGATGGCGGCGAGGCGGAAGGTCCAGTCCTTGCCGCGCGACATCGCCGTCACCGCCGAGTTGCCGGCGATCATGCGATTCTCCACCGAGCTTGCCTCGATGCTGTCGCTCCAAGTGGCGCGCAGCACTTCCTCCAGGCTCTGGCCCACATGGCTCTCGACCTGATCGAACAGAAGGCGGCGGCTCCCCTCCCCCGTGGTACCGAGGACAGCGTTGCGCGTGTTCTCGATGGTGAACCCCTCCGGCACCTCGAAGGCGATACCGAGGCTCGGATGGAGGAAGCGACGGCCCTTGACGATACCGTCACCCGGATTGTCGCCATAGGCGATCCCGTCGATGGCGGTGAGGTAGCGGGCACGCTCATCGACACCGAGGCCCGGCGCACCGATGAGGCGCGCGGCGCGGGTGACGAGATTGATCCGTTCACTGGTGCCGGGATGGGTGGCGAGCATGTCGGGCTCACCCGCCATACCGGTCCCGGTCTTCATGTTGGTGGTACGGTTGAGGGAGTTGAGGAACCGCCCCGCGCCGAATGGATCGTAGCCCGCACGCGCCAGGGTCCGAACGCCGATCCCGTCCGCCTCGAGTTCCTGATCTCGGGAGAAACGGGCCAGGGCGAACTTCGACTGGCTCTGGAGTTGCGCGCCCGTGGCCGGATCGTTGAGCACGTCGGCGACCACCCGGCTCACCAGCTGGGAGCGCAGGGCGAGTTCGGTGCGCGCCGTGGCATGGCGCAGGGTAACGTGGGCGATCTCATGGGCGAGGACGGCGGCGATCTCCGACGTGTCGCTGGCGAGCGCGAGCAAGCCCCTCGTCACGTAGAGACGGCCATTCGGCAGCGCGAAGGCATTGATGACCGGCGAATCGAGCAACGTGACCGCGTAGGTCTCTTCGGGGCGGTCGGTGGCCTTCACCAGCCTGTCGGTCACCTCGGTCAGCAGGCGTAGAGCCGCCGGCGAGCGGTACTCCCCACCGAAGGACGCCACGAGCTTGGCATGGTCGGCATCGGACGCGGTCCGCTCTCGGCCGGTGGTCCGGGGCGCCTCGATGGGAACCTTGATCGCCGCCGGTTGCAGGACCACGCCGCCCTGGTCGGAGCTGCATCCGGTCAGGATGAGTGTCGAGACGAGCAGCCCGGCTCGGACCGCCCCATATCCGCGATGTCGTGTCTGCCCCCCGCTCATACCGTTCAGCGCCGAAGCGTCCGCTCCTCATCCAGAACTTCGATCATGTCCGCGCTCGCGATGTCGAGGGTGGGGCCGCGCCACGCTTCGACGATCCCCCGAACCCTAACGAGGCGTCCCCGCAGCGTGGCCACACTCAGACCACGTTCGTGCAACCGCCGCCAAGTGCGCTTCGACACTGTGACCGTCAAGCCGTCCTCGCCCCGTCGGACGAAGTCGAGATAAGTCCGTGTCGGACGCTCGCCGACATTCACGACCCGGCCTTGCGCCACGATGAAATGCCCCGTCTGCTCCCGCAACGCGGCACCGTCCCGGCCCTCGCGAACACCCGCACGCCACAACCCGCGCGCTGCCGAACGAGCCCCGGATTCCAGGGCCAGAAGCGCCGGCCGGCAGAGCGTATCGCGTTCCCCCGCATCCGCATAAGCGAGCCCCTCAGCGATCAGGCCACCGGCCAGATCGACGGCCTCGCCGGAAACGGCCGCATCCACATGGACGCGTCCCCAACGGTCGATCTCGCCGCGCGGCACGAGGGTCAGCGTACGGTCCCGATAGTTGAGCATCCAGACACGCGCCGCGCCATCGTCCTCCACCGGCCAGCGGATCCCATCGAGAACGGCGCGGTCACCCGAGGTCAGTATCATCTCGCCGCGCTCCCCGAGCCCGGTGAGCGCCTCCTGTCGGGTCGGCCCGCTCCTGCATTCGGGCGCGACGGAGCGTGCCGCCTCGGCTCGCGCCGCCCCGGCGAGGACCAGCGCCACGCTCGCTCCCCTCAGGATGCGTCCAGTCCGCCGCCCGATCCTCACGCGCCGCATCCTCGTCCGCCCGGTTCCGTACCGGATCCACCAGACACCATTGTGCGGCGTCGCAGCGCAGCAAAACAAGGAAGCGAGGGGACGGCCGGCTGGTTTACCCCGTTCTGCGGCCGGTAAGTCACACCGGTCGAACGGCCCGAACCTCTTCGCCGGAGACGTCACGGCGACGCGGCGGGGACATCCCTTGATTCCCTTCCCGGCGGTTCCCACCTGACGGCGATCGGCTGCGGGCCCCTCTGGCGGATGCGCGTCCACGCCTTCCGTGATGTCGGAGCCGATGCTTTCCTGCGTCTCGCAAAGCATCGACGGTCCGAAATGGTCGACTTCCTCTTCATCGAATGGCTCGGCAAGCCTGTCTGGATGTGGCTCGGCTTCCATGCCCTGGTCGCGGGCCTTCTCGCCTTCGATCTCGGCCTATTGCACCGGGACAAGGATCACGAGATCGGCGTGAAGGAGAGCCTTCTCCTCACGGCGTTCTATTTCAGCCTCGGCCTCGCCTTCGGCGGCTGGATCTGGTGGTATTTCGGCGCCCAGCCGGCGCAGGAATATATCGCCGGCCTCGTGGTCGAGAAGTCGCTGTCCATGGACAACGTCTTCGTCATCGCCGTCATCCTTACCTCCCTCGGCATTCCCCGCGCCGCCCAGCACAGGGTTCTCGTCTGGGGCATCCTCGCGGCCGTTCTCCTGCGCGGGCTGATGATCGGGCTCGGCGCCGCCCTGGTGCATCAGGCCGCCTGGGTCCTGTCGATTTTCGCCGCCTTTCTGATCTTCGCCGGCCTCAAGATGCTGTTCGGCAGGGAAGAAGAGGCCGGCGACATCCAGGACAACGCGATGGTGCGGATGTTGCGCAAGGTGATGCGGATCACCCCCGAGATGCACGGCCAACGCTTCGTCGTCCGCAAGCCGGATCCCGAGACCGGCAAGTCTGTGTTGTGGTTTACCCCCCTCGCCCTCGGTCTGATCCTGGTGAACGGCGCCGACGTGATCTTCGCCGTCGACAGCGTCCCGGCGATCTTCGCCATCACCACCGACACCTTCGTCGTCTACACCTCGAACATCTTCGCGATCCTCGGCCTGCGCGCGTTGTATTTCGCTCTGGCCGCCATGGTCGACCGCTTTGCCTACCTAAAGACGGCGCTCGCTTTCATCCTCATCTTCATCGGCACCAAGATCGTCGTCGCCGACACGTTCGACCTCGTCCACGTACCGCCATGGGTCTCGCTGGCGGTGACGCTGGTGCTCCTTGCCGGAGGCGTCGGCTACAGCCTGTGGCGCACGCGGGACATTGCCAAGCACGAGAGCGCCGAGGGCGTGTCGCAACGCGCCTGACGGGATGGACCCCGTCATTCCAGCGTCCGCATTCACCTGCGCGACGCCGTGTGACGGCGCCGCTTAACGTGACGGCAATCCGGCCAGGAGGTCTCGCAACGTCGTGATGGTGGACGCATCGGCGACGCCGTCCACGCGGTCCTGCCTGAACCTGCGCTGGAAAGCGGTGACCACGGCCTTCGTTCGCGGATCGAAGATCCCGGTTACCGGAATGGCGTAGCCATAGAGCGCGAACATCGCCTGCAGCGCTTCGATCGGCTGGCCGGCATCGCCCTCGGCGAAGAAGCGTCCATCGCGAATGGGTGCCGCCGGGACGTGATGTCCGACCCCGGCGGCCGCCAGGCGATCCCAGGGGAAATGCTCGCCGGGATCCTCCTTGCGGTCCGGCGCCACGTCGGAATGCGCCAACACCTGCCAAGGTGCGATGCCCCAGCGCACGATGATGTCCCGGCAGAGCGCGATCACCGCGTCGATCTGTACGGTGGGGTAAGGCGGCAAGCCGCCGACATGCCCGCCATTGACGATCTCGACCCCGATGGAGCGCGAGTTGATGTCGCGCTCCATTCCTGAGGCCGTGCGGCCCCATGCGCCCGCGCCGGCATGCCAGGCGCGGCGCGATTCAGGCACCATCTGAATGACCCGTCCGTCCTCCAGTACGACGTAATGCGCCGAGACCTGTGAGATCGGATTCGCGAGGCGCTGCAGGGCGGCGGCCGCATTCTCCATCCCGGTATAATGCAGAAGCAGCATGGTCGGCGGGCCGCCCTTACGTTCGCCGTGGTTGGGCGACGGCATCACGCTGGTCCCCACCGGACTTTCTGGCGTGGGCTTCATGCGGCTGCTCTCCCGTTGCGCGTCAGCGCAGCCGTCGCTCGGCGGCGATCCGGTCATAGGCGGCGTTGATCGCGGCGAGCCGCGCGGTGGCGATCGTCACCGCCTCGGGCGGAACGCCGCGGGCGATCGCCCGGTCGGGGTGGTTCTCCATCGCCAGGGCGCGATGCCGGGCTTTCACCTCGGCGTCGCTCGCCTCACGGTCGAGATCGAGGACGAGGTAGGGATCGTCGGCGAGACGCACGTGACGCGCCGCGATGCGCCGGAAGGCGACATCGTCGAACCCGAAGGTTTCGGCGACGGCACGGAGGTAGCGCTCTTCCGCCTCGTGAATCGCACCATCGGCCTTGGCGATGTGGAACAGGCCGTCCAGGACGTCTTCCAGCAGGGCCGGTTCATCGCGAAACGCCGTCGCCATCTGTCGCGCATAGGCCTCGAACCCTGCCGAGGTGCCCTTGGCGAGGTCGAACAGGCGCTGGACCCCGGGCTTCTCCCGTTCGCTCACCTGGACGACCTTGGCGAAGGCTTCGACCTCGGAGGGCGTCACCACCCCGTCGGATTTCGCCATCTTGGCCGCGAGCGCCACGAGGCCGGTGGTGAAGACCACGTCCCTCGGCGTCGCGCCAAACAGTGCCCCTTCCCGATCCACCAGGAAGTGCCCCGCGACCCCGCCCACCAACCCGCCGATCGGTCCGCCGATGGCGAGACCAATTCCGGCGCCACCGAGCTTGCCCCAGATGCCGACGCTCACGCCGCGCCACCATCAACGGCACGGGAAACGCTTCGGAAAAAGGGAATGAGAGGGTCGTGAGGCAGCATCGGCATCGCGGGGTATCGTCGACCGGCCATCCGCCGGGTCAGTCCCGCATACGGCAATTTTCCCCTATCCGTCCTGTCCCCGACACATGAAAAAGGGCCGAGGCATGCGCCCCGGCCCTCGACTCCTCCCCGACAGGGGACCGATGTCAGCGGCAGTACACGTCGCCGTAAGCGTCGCGGTAGGTGCCGTAGGGGCAGCGCGGGGCCGTGCCGGCACCGATGATCGCACCGCTGGCTCCGCCGATGGCCGCACCGGCCAGAGCGCCGCCCGCACGACCGGTGGCAGCGCCGCCGATGGCTGCGCCGGCCAGAGCGCCGAGGCCGGCGCCGCCGAGAGCACGATCCTGCGGCGTATTGCAGGCGCCGAGGGAGAGGGCGAGCGCCCCGGCGAGGGTAGCGGCAATGAGCTTCTTCATGGTCCCGAGACTCCCTTGTGCGTTTTGTGGCCCGGCTTATCGCCGTGGTGACCTTGCGCAACTTAGCTTAGCCATTCCTTTCGTGGAATGCACAGGGTGAGGGTACGGTTCCAGCCACGCTTTCCGTTCCGGCAAAAAACCCTCTACTGATGCCCGCCAGACACCTTGGGCGCCCATCGCCGGACGCCCGGAAGTAACCCAGGACTGTTTCGAGGAAGTCATGCTGCGTGCCACCGCTATCGTCCGCAAAGCCGCCATTCGCCCCGATTCCGTGGCGGACACCGTGACTCTCGATCATGCGGGACGCCAGGGAGCGGCCGCGATCCTCACCGGTGCAGGAGGAGTGAGCTTCACTCTGGCGCTGGCGCACGCTGCCTCTGTCGAGGATGGCGATGCGTTTCGTCTCGAGGACGGGCGCCTTGTGACCGTTCGTGCGGCTTCGGAATCCCTGCTCGAAGTGCGGGCGGAGAATCCGGCTCGCCTGTTGCGGCTGGCTTGGCAGCTCGGCGGCAACCACGTCCCGGCGGAGATCGGTTCCGAGGTCCTGTATGTGCCGGCGACGTCGGCCAACGCCGAACTGGTCCGTGGGCAGGGCTGCGCCGCGACCCCTGTGTCGCGGGCCTTCAAGCCCGAGCGCGATGCGCACGACCACAGTCAGTGCGGACATGATCATGGGCACCACCACCATCACTGAACCGCCTGAAAAGGGTGAGGGTGATGAGGCTCGCAACCCGCCTCATCACCCTCAAACAGATCGAACGGTCCTGTCGGGCGCCCTAAGATTGGTTCAGCGCCATGCGCGACCCGGCTTTCAGTTCACGCCGAGCAGTTCGACGTCGAAGATGAGCGTGGCGTTCGGCGGGATCAGGCCACCGGCGCCGCGCGCGCCATAGCCGAGGTCGGAGGGGATGATGAGCGTGCGCTTGCCGCCGACCTTCATCGTGGCGACCCCTTGGTCCCAGCCGCCGATGACCTGTCCGACGCCGAGGGTGAAGCTGAAGGGCTGGCCACGGTCACGTGAGGAATCGAACTTCTTGCCGGGCTTGCCACCCTCGTCGAGCCAGCCGGTGTAGTGGACGCTGACCTTCTTGCCGGTCTGCGGCGATGGGCCGGTTCCGACGACTTCGTCGCGATATTGCAGGCCCGAAGGCGTGGTCACGGTCTCGGCGGATGCGGAAGCGGTCATGGCGATCAACAAGGCTCCGGTAAGGGCAAGAAGCGGACGACGCATGCGGATGGTTCCTGTCTGGCGTGCCGAACCGGCCGAGTAGCACGGCTGTGCCCGCGCGTCAGCGCCTGCCCAGAATCCGCTTGATCAGCGCCTTGGCGTCCCGTTCGATCATGGCGAGGCGAATGCGCGGATCGACGGGGAACAGGCGGGACGCCCCGCTCGGGGCGGCGACGATCTCGCAGATCGTCTCCCGGTCGGGAAAGACATCCTCCAGGACGGAGCCCGCCAGCGTCGCCGAATCGAGGCGCCGGGCGAATTCCGTCTCGTGCAGCGTCGCGATGATCTGTGCCTCCAGCACGAGTCCCGGAGCGCTGGAACGCTCGGTCTCGTCGTAGGTCGTCTTCAACAGGGTGGCCGTGCCGCCCGCCAGGAGGGCGAGGCTGATCGACAGGGGACGGCCGTCCAGCCGAAGGGTATCGGCGCGCAGGCCGACCGGGCCGTTCGCATCGGCGAACAGGGCTCGCGCGAAAGCCTCGTGCTGCGGGCGACAGGACAGCGCCGTCCCGGCCCTGCCCTTCCATCCCGCCCGTTCCAGGGCGAGGAAGCCGGCGACGGCATCGCGCAGGGATTGGCCGTGAGTGGCGACATCGAGGCTGACCGTGCCACGCTTCGACAGGCGCCGATGGCGACGGCGCAGATCCTTCATACGCGACCGGTGCGGATGGCCTGCGAGGAAGGCGGCGTGTGACGTACGGCGCTCCAGGATCGGCCGCTCGAAACGGTGGGCGATACCGTACTGCCAGCCCGCGCGATCCATCGCTGCCAGAAGTTCGCCACCGAGCTTTGTCGAGGTGGGAAGCAGCGGCCAGCGCCAGACGCGGCCCTCGGAGGCGGATCGCAGACCCGTCACCAGCAAGTCGAGAATCTCCGGCAGATCCGGGTCGTCGGCGACGAGCGGGCTCGTCTGCGTGATGAAGGGCGAGAGGAAGGGCCGCGCCACCTTCGATCCCAGTCCGCTGACATCGCGCTTGAATCCGAAGGGCAGCAGCGCATCGAGGCCGCCCGGCCCTCGCACCGCAACGAAGGCGAGGCTCGCATCGGCGAGTCCCGCAATGCGGTGGGCCGCCATCACATGGCGGCTGTAGTGCGGATGCGTGGTGAGCGCCCGGCCCATCAGCGCGTCCCAGGCATCGGGGTCGGCGGCCAAGTCCGCGTAGGACACGATCGAGACGGAGCGTCGACCCTTCACCCCTTGAAGGTCCGTTTTCATGAATGGGCGCGGCCGGAAAACGGGAGGACCGGCGTGACGATGCCGTGCACGAGGAAAGCCGCCACCGCCATGCCAGCTCCGCGAAGGGCGGTGGCCAGCGCCATGGCGATGGCGGCTCCCATGACGCCCATCGCCGGGACGAGGGCCACACATAGGAGGGCTGCCACGGCCAGCATCGCCAGGGTGATGGCGGCGCCGAGACGCTCGCCATCGATCATGGTCAGCAGATCCTCGCCGGGCCCGAACAGGCTGGCGCCGACATGACCCGCCACCAGCACGGCAAGGAGCGGGACGCTCCCGCCGAATTCCGGCCCGAACATCGCGAGCAGGAATGGCCCCGCTGCGACGATGATGAGACCGACCGTCACCGTGGCGGCCAAGGTGAGCCGAGCCTGGATGCGGACGAACCGTTTCAGACCCGCACCATTCCCGGATGCATGGATGGCGGCAAAGCGCTGAGCGGTGGCCGCGGACGCCGCATACTGCACGAAGGGGACGAATTGCTGGATCCGCGTCGCGACGAAGTAGAGGCCCACCGCCGTCGGCGGCATCAGCATACTGAGGACGACCACGTCGATCATATTGAAGGCCGAATGCGCGAGATCCGCCACTCCGATCGGGAGGCAGGCGCGGAGCCAGGCCCGCCAACGATAGCGCGGGATCTCCGAGGACAGGATCGCGCGAAGACGAAGGATCACGATCCATGCCTGGACCGCCAGGGCGATGCCCGTGGCCGCCAGGGTGCAGGCGACCGCAACCCACGCCTCGGCGGGTGCACCGATGGCGACCGCGCCCAGCATGGCCGCCATGATGAGCCCCTGGCGGAGGAGATAGGGTGGCGCGATGGCGAGCACCGCCCAGTTCTGGCTGCGGGCGACGCCCTCGAGATAATCCTGAAGGGTGAAGAACGGCAGCACGAGCGCGGCGAGGAGCAACGGCCCGGCATACGGCCCGTTGAGAAGGGTACCGTGCATCCAGACCAGCGCGAGACCGAGGCATGCGACGGCGCATGCGCACGCACCGGTCACCCATGCGCCCCCGATGAGGAACCCACAGACATGGGCAAGGTCGCCCCTGGCCTGATCGGCGGGCAGAAAGCGGCAGGCGCCCTGGGCGAATCCCAGGGTCGAGGAATGACCCAGGATGGCGATCCAGACCCAGATCGAGGCGAAGATACCGTATTCCGTCCGCCCCATCACGCGCGCCATCAGCACCTGCGCCCCGTAGGCGAAGAGGGCGGCCGCGATACGGATGGCGAAGACGTCAAGGGCTGCCCCCGCGGCACCTGCGCGGAACGTCCTGAAGCGGACGATCGCCGCGCCGAGGGTACGCCTCGTCGTCCCGTCCGTCGCTAATCCCACGTCGCCCCTCTGAGATCTGAAGTCCGATCCTGGTGCCTCATTCCGGAAACGGGAGCCAGTTCTCGGACATGGTCACGCAATACGGGGACTTTTACGGTTTCGTTCTGCCGCCGATCTGGAAGGCGAGGCCCGTTGGGATGGCGAACGGAAACGCGGCGCGCCGGAGCCGGTGCGCGTCACGGTTTATCCTGAACCGACACACCGTCGCTCCGTGGCTGCGACGGCGGCTTGACCGACGCATCCTTCGGCGGTGCGACGATCAGGGCCGGTGAACCGGCCGTCCCCGTCGCGGCCGGGTCGGGCTGGAGCAGCGAAAGCGTGATCGCCCGCGTCACATGTTCGGCCATGCAACGCAGACCGAGGTCGTTGAGGCGAAACTGACGCCCCAGCATGTGCGCTTCGCCCTTGTCACTGCTCCCGGACAGGTAGCGCATCGCCTCGTAGCGCTGCACCAGGGGAACGCCTTCGCGCAAGGCCACCTCCTGCACCTTGCGGACGATGCTGCTGTAATACTCGTCCTGCGCCAGCGACGCGGTATAAACGGGATTGACCAGCACCACGTCGATCTCGTGCGACTTGATCCACTGAACCGTTTCGTCGAGGGCACTCGCGAAGGCATCGAGATCGACCCGGGCGAGTGCATCGTGGGTGCCGACCTGCCAGACCACGAGGTCGGGCTCCACCTCCGCCACCATGCCGCGCAGGCGCTCCGCCGCGCCGGAGGCGATCTCGCCCTGCATGCCCCGGCTCTCGACCTCCACATCCACGTTGGGAAGCGACCGTTCCAGCGCCGTCTCCAACTTGACCGGATAGGTCGCCGAGGCTCCGGCACCGGCCGAAGACGATCCGATGGCGAGGACCCGCACCGGACGCTTCTCCTTGAGCGCCGCCTTCACCGAACTCAAGCGGGCGAGGGTGTAGAGCTTCGAGCCAGGAACCCGGCATTCGGGGGACAGGCTCACATCGACGGCCTCCGACGCCTCGCCGCCGGGAGCAGGCGCCGCCGCGGTCGGCGGTGAGATGATCGTCGCGCCGCCTTCCGCCCCGGCCTGCGATGATCCGGCGATCATTCCCAGGGAAGCGAGGCCGAGGGAGATCAGGAGTGCCGAGGTTTGCGCGAGCGCCATTCGACGAACCATGCAGTGAAGCCCAGAGCGAACAAACCGAATCCTATGACGCCGACATCCACCAGGATGCCGCCCCCCGTCCAAAACCGCACGAGTTGTGCGGCAAGGCTCAGGAGCGAACCGATGGAGAAGACTGCCAGTGAATTACGACCAAGTCCCGTCAAATATCGACCGACCGCACCGACATGCGGGATGACGAGGGCGTAGACGCCCTGGAAGGCCAGCAGCACCCCGATGAAATGGATGAGCCGGGCGGGCGACAGGTAGGTCTTGTCGAAGGAGAAGACGAGGCGCGGATCGGGAACGAGCAACGGATCGGGCCTAAGGTCGAACACCGACAGAACGATACCGAGCACGACGATGACGACACCCAAGGGCATCAGCCGCCGCGACCAGCGCCGGAGCGTGTCGGATCGGCGGTTCAGATCCTGCCCGACGAATCCGAGTACGAGCAGGAGCTGCCAGCACAAGGGATCGAAGAACCAATCCCCCTCCCCCGGCCAGGATGGCAGGTTCCATTCGAAGACGAGGCTCGCGGCATAGAGGGCGAAGGACAGGCCGAGCGCCGCGATCCGGCTCACCCGAGCCAGCAGGATGAAGACGGGTGCAATGCCCAGGAGCACGACATAGAGCGGCAGGATATTGAAGAAGCCGAGCTGATGCGTGAGCAGCACGAATCCGACGGTGGTCTGGATAGGGTCCGCGAAGAAGCCGCCGGCATTGTGCCATTCGAGGAGAAGAGGGTTGTCGAGAATCAAAGCTGTTCCGGCGATCATGGCCAGAGCGATCGCCATCGTCGTAATCTGAGCGCGGTAGACTTCGATGGTGCGAGAGAGGAGGCGGAGGACGCTCTTCAGGCGTGGTTCCGGTTGTCCGTCGCGCCCGCGCGTGGCGATCCCGATCGACCATCCGGCCAGGAACACGAACAGTTCCGCCGCATCCGAGATGCCGTATTGCGAATAGGTGTAGCGCTCGAACGTGTTGCCCGGGATGTGGTTCACGTAGATCGTCACGAGGGCGAGGCCGCGCCAGAAGTCGATCGCGTTCGGTTCGCGCATAAGGGATCCGAACTCCGGAATGTCGGGCGGGTTGGCAGGGTGCGAAGCGGAATCGGTCACCCCCTCGCAGCGTCACGGAACGGTCTGATAAGGCGGTACGCGGCAATCTGCAAAGGCCGTTTCCCGGCGCTGTCGCATGGGATGATTTCGCACTGTGGCGGATTTATCGGGGACAGGGACGGCGCGGAAACTTATGTTCAGCCGATGCCGTATCCACCGGACGTGTTGATGTCAGCCAGCCCCCCCCACGACGCCCAGCCGATTTCCACCGGGGTTCCTGGTCTCGATGCGATCCTGTCGGGAGGGTACGCCGCCCAGCGCGCCCATCTCGTCGAAGGACGGCCCGGCAGCGGCAAGACGACCCTCGGCCTCCAGTTTCTTCTCGACGGCGTCGCGACGGGCGAGACATGCCTCTACATCACCCTGTCGGAGAGCCGCCGCGAGTTGATGTCCGTGTCCGAGCGGCATGGCTGGTCGCTGGAAGGGATCGAGATCTACGAGCTCGTTCCACCGGAACTCAGCTTGGATTCGAAACTGCAGCAGAGCCTTGTCCATTCGTCCGACCTCGAACTGGGCGAAACCGTGCGGATGGCTCTCAGCGAGATGGAGCGGGTGAAGCCGAGCCGCGTCGTGTTCGACAGCCTGTCGGAGATCAGGCTTCTGTCACAGGGGTCGCTGCGTTACCGCCGCCAGGTCCTCGCGCTGAAGAGCTACTTCCTCCTTAACGACGTGACCGCGCTGATGCTCGACGATCTCAGCGCCGAACATGACGACCTCAACCTGCATTCCATCAGCCACGCCGTGATTCGCCTCGAACAGGTCACGCCGGCCTACGGTGCCCCGCGGCGGCGCGTCCACGTCATCAAGATGCGCGGCACGGAATATCAGGGCGGCTATCACGATTTCGTCATCCGGAAGGGCGGCATCCTAGTGCATCCGCGCCTGGTTGCCAGCGACCATTCATCCAGGTTCGAAACGGGCTCGGTGGAAAGCGGCGTCGCCGAACTCGATCAGGTTCTGGGCGGCGGCCTCGACCGGGGAACGACGAGCCTCATCATAGGGCCATCGGGCGCCGGCAAATCCACACTCGCCATGAGCTACCTGGTGGCCGCCCTCGACCGCGGCGAACGCGGCCTCATCATCAGCTTCGACGAAACGCGCGGCATCCTGCTGCAACGCGCCCGAAGCGTGGGAATGCCCCTGGTGGATTTCGTCGAGGCCGGATCGCTGCAGATCGAGCAGATCGATCCCGCGGACGTATCGCCCGGCGATTTCGCGGGGCGCATTCGGACGGCGGTCGAGCAGGACGCGGCCCAAATCGTCATCATCGACAGCCTGACCGGCTATATGACCGCCATGGCCGGCCAGCCCCACCTCGTCTTGCAGATGCACGAGCTCGTCACCTACCTGAACCAGCAGGGCGTCGTGACGATCCTAATCCTCGCCCAGCACGGCATGGTGGGGAAAATGGAATCGCCGGTTGACCTGACCTATGTCAGCGACACAGTCGTGATGCTGCGTTTCTTCGAGGCCGGCGGCCGGGTTCGCCGGGCCTTGTCCGTTCTCAAGAAGCGGACCGGTCCGCACGAGGACACGATCCGCGAGTTCAAGATCGATGCCGGCGGATTGCGGGTCGGCGAGCCCCTGCAAAAATTCCGCGGCGTTCTGACGGGCGTGCCCACCTATGACGGGAGTGGCGACAATCTCCTCGTCGAACGGATTGGGGCGGATGGAGAGACCCTGAACGAGCCCGGACGCGATGCCGCATCCTGAACCGGTCGTCCTGATCCTCGCGCCCCTGGGACGTGACGCGACGGTGGCCTCGGCGATTCTGGCGGAAGTGGGTATCGCCTCGGAGGCGATCTCGACCCTCGACGCCCTGGTGGCCGGCCTCGATGGCGCCGCCTGCGCGGTGATGACCGAGGAAGCCTTGCTGCGCTGGGACCGCAACGCCATCGCCCAATGGGTCGAAAGGCAGCCGCCCTGGTCGGACTTTCCCTTCGTGCTGCTCAGCTCACGCGGCGGTTCGCCGGATGTACGGTTGACCGAACTCCTGGGCAACGTGACCGTACTGGAACGGCCGTTCCACCCGGCGGTGCTGGCGAATGCGGTGCGCTCCGCCCTGCGGGCCCGGCGGCGGCAGCGCGAGGTTCAGGCCTATCTGGAGGAACGCCAGCGGACGCACGAGCGGCAGGCGCTGCTGATCCGTGAGCTTCATCACCGCGTCAAGAACACGCTCGCCACCGTCCAGGGGCTTCTCGGAGCGACCGCGCGCTCGACCAAGGACGTGAACACGTTCTATCAGTCGTTTTCGGACCGGATCGTCTCGCTGGGCAAGACGCATAACCTGCTCACCGAGGATTACTGGCAGACGGCCCCCTTGCGCGAACTGCTTCAGAACGAGCTCGGTCACTACAACGATGCGACCACGAGCCGGATCGTGCTCGATGGACCGGCGATCGAACTGGCCGCGGATCTCGCCGTCCCCACCGGCATGGCCATCCACGAACTGACCACCAATGCGACCAAGCACGGCGCGCTGTCGCTGCCCTCCGGTCGGATCGCGGTTCGCTGGAGCGTCGACCGGCGAGAGGCCGGGCGGGTGCTCGATCTAAGCTGGACGGAAACCGGCGGCCCTCCCGTGAAGCCGCCGGAGCGCAAGGGATTCGGCTCGACGCTGCTCCAGCGCGTCCTCGCGCAGCAATGCAATGCCGAAGTCGTCATCGCCTATGACGCCGAGGGTCTGCGGTTCCGGATGATCGCCCCCCTGCCGGAAGACCGGCTGGTGCCCGCCTACTGACCCGCCGGGATCAGGATTTCACGATCCGGTCGAGGCGGCCGTTGACGAAGAAGTACAGTTCCTTGGCGCCCGGCTCGCTGTAGAGCACCTGGACCTCGCGGCCGGAACGCCCCTCTCCGACCAGCACGTCCGTCGCGGGCTTTCCCTTGAGCCGGACGAGATCGCACTCGCCGATCCCGGGTTCGATCACGGTCGCGGTACCCGGCGCGGCCTGACTGCAGCTTCCATCGGCATTGAGGACCGGCCCCGTGACGCTCGGCGACGGGGACGGCGTGACGGCGACCGGAACCGGCACTCGCACCGGTGCTTCGCGCTCGCTGGTGGTGCAGGCACCGAGGAGAGCGAGGCTCGCGATATACGCGGCGGCCATTCTCAGGCGAGGCGAGGCGTTCGTCACTTCACGTCTTTCGCAGTGCCGCCTCGCGCCTTCAGCGCAGCGGCGTAGAGATCGGAGGCATCCTTGTGGAAGGCCGCGCGGGAATCGGGCCGCGAATAGAACATATGGCCGCCCGGATATACCGCGAGGTCGATCCGCCTGTCGCCGCCGAAGGCCGGGAGTTGGTCGATCAGAAGCTTCGAGACGAAGTACGGCGTCACGAGATCGGTGAAGCCGTGGGCCACGAGGACGCGCAGGTTGCCGTCGAGGGCCATGACGCCGCGAAGGGCGCCGAGGGATTCCGGGGCCATGCGCCCGCCGCCCCAACCCCAGCCCCGGCTGACCGCGCCGTTGAGAAGTTCGTAGCGCAGGTCCGGCACGCGGTAGTTCAGTTTCGAGGCGTAGAGTTCGATCATCGCGCTCGTCAGCGGCGCCTGCATCGCGGTGAGCAACGGGTCCTCGAAGCCGGAGAAGGTCGCGGCCGGGTCCGGATCCCATCCGGTGATGCCGGTATCGTAGGCGCTGGCGACACGGCCCTCCTCCGCGCCGATCTCGCGCTGGACGCTGTTGGAACTCAGGCGACCAGCCTGACGCCGGACGAAGGCCGGATCGAGACCGGTGATGGCCCCCACCCTGTCGCCGAGCCGTGCCAGAGCCGTCTGGTCGGACGGGCCCTTGAGCAGGTCGGCGAGATAATCGCCGGTGGCATAGGCCTCGGTCTCGGCCAGAGCCTTCCGACTCGGCGTACCCCCGGCCCGCTCGATGGCGCCGGCGGCGTAGGACGGCAGCTTCGTCACGTGGCCCCAGGGGGTCGTGCGCGGCGATTGCAGCCAGGCGAAATCGAGGACGGGCGACAGGAGAACCATGCCGGACAGGCCGATGCCGATCTCCTCCTGCAGCTTTGCCGCGATGAGCGGCCCGCGAAAGCCGCCATAGCTCTCACCGACGAAGAACTTGGGCGCAGCGATCCGGTCGTTTGTGCGCAGCCATCGGGCGATGGCCGAGGACAGCACCGACGCATCGGCATCGACGCTCCAGTAGCGCTTGGCGTCGCCATCCGCCGCGCGGCTGTATCCCGTGCCCACGGGATCGATGAAGACGAGGTCGGTGAAATCCAGCCACGTGCCGTCGTTGGGGACGAGGCTCACGGGCGTGGACGGGCTGATGCTCGTGCCGTCGAGGGGCAGGCGCCAGGGTCCGATCGCGCCGATATTGAGATAGGCCGAGGCCGCGCCGGGGCCGCCGTTGATCGCGAAGGTCACGGGCCGGGTCGCCTCGCTCCGGTCCGCGAGACGATAGGCGATGAAGGCGATCTCCGCCTGGAGCTTTCCGCCCTCATCCACCAGGGGCAGGCTGCCGGCGGTGGCGGTGAAGCGCAGGGTGCGGCCATCCGGCAGGGTGACGCTGTGCTCGGTGGTGACGTCGGAGGGAAGCTTGCGTCCTTCCGGCCCTCGCGGCTCGGTGGTCCGCCGCTCCTGCGGCCTGTCGCCCGCTTGAGGCGATTGTGCCATGCCCGGTTGAGCGGCGACGAGGGCGATGGCGGACAGGGCGAGGGCGAGTAGCCTCGCGCCGCCATCGCGACGGCTCGGGGTCGAGATGATCGAACCTCGGATCATGCGGCTCCCTTTGCGGTGATAGGCGGCGTGGTCACGCCTTTTTCTGCCAGCGGCCGGATTCGTCCTGCTGCCAGTAGGCGATGGTATGGCCTGCTTCCTTCGCCTGCTTCCACTGCGCCCGCGCACCGAGCAGCGCGTCCTGATCGTTGCCGTCGAACAGAACGCAGATGCGCTGATACTCCGACGCATCGGGCGGCAGCGGCGCGCCGTCCACGAGAAAACGGATGGCGGCGGCGTTGGGGTTGCCCTCCTGCAGGGTCAGCACGACGGGCTGGCTCGCCGCCTGCGGGTCACGGTCCGTCCCGTGCGGCAGGAAGCTGTCGTCGCTATAGGTCCAGAGATGATCGTCGAGGGCCTGGAGCCGCTCCTCTCCCGATACCTGGATCGCCGCGCGCCATTGGCGCTCCAACGATCGCTCGACGAGGTTCGGAAGAACCTTTTCGAGGGGCTGCTGCTGGAGATGGTAGAACAGGATCTCGGTCACGCGGCCCAGGATAGGCCAATGCCGCTGTTTTGAAAGCGGCGGGATGCCGCTCTTCAGGCGGGCACGATGAAATGAGGGACGAACAGGGCGGCGTTGTCGGTGATCGGCCCCGCGCTCTCCCGGATGCAGAGGCCCGCCGCCTCGTCCCCCACCATCCACGAGCCGATGACGGGCCGGCGGCCTGCGAAGTCCGGCAGTACGGCAAGCGCCTGGCGGATATGCCGCCCGCCGCCGTAAGGGCCGTGATCCTGTGCCAGCACGGCACCGTCGCGCACCATGAGGATGTTCGCGCCTTCCCGCGAGACCAGGGGTTTCTTGACGAAGGACGTCCCGAGGGAAGCTTTTCTCGGATCCTCCTCGAAGAAGGCCGGCAGCAGGTTTGGGTGACCGGGTTCGCGGGCATGGAGATGCGCGAGCAATCCCTTGTTCGACAGGATGGCCTTCCACGGAGGCTCGATGAACCGGGTCGTTGTCACGTCGAGTTCCGCACCGAAGGCATCCGCGAACGCCCATTCCCAGGGGTAGAGCTTGAACAGCCGCGGGATCGGCGCGTGAACGCGGTCGACGAAACGTCCGTCCTCGTCCCGCCCGATATCGGCGAGGTCGAGGAAGCGGGTCGCGAGCCCCGCTTGGCGCGCGCAATCTTCGAGATAGGCCACCGTGCCCCTGTCCTCGGGCGCATCGGCATAGGCGGTGAAGGCCAGCGCGCCGTCACCGCGAAGCGCGCGGAAGCGGGCCACCAGCTTCTCGTGGAGGGAGTTGAACTGGTCGGCCGCCTCGGGCAGCGTGCCGGTTCGCAGCCCCTCTTCCAGCCAGAGCCATTGAAACACGCCGGACTCGTAGAGGGCGGTGGGCGTGTCGGCATTGTATTCGAGAAGCTTGGCCGGCCCGGCGGATGCCCCGCCATAGGAGAAGTCGAGGCGCCCGTAGAGGGAGGGGTCTCCCCGTTTCCAACTCGCGCGGATCGCATCCCGGGCATGGAAGGGAATGTCGAGGGAGGCCAGGATCCGCTCGTCCTCGACGGCATCTGCGACGAAGGCGAGGCACAGGGCGTGGATCTCCGCGCTCGGCCCTTCGAGATCGGTCTCGATCTCGGCCAGCGTGAAGGCGTAGGCGTGGCTCTCGGACCAGTACGCCGCGCCATCGAGGGTGTGGAAGGTGAAACCATGCCGGCGGGCGGTGTCTCGCCAGTCCGGTCGTTCGCCGATGGCCACGCGCCGCATCAGCCGCCGCTTCCATGGCTCGAAAAGCCATGCGACGAGAACGAACGGCCGGTGCTTCCAAAGCCGCCGTATGCGACTTGGCGCACCGTTGACGAGGCGACCCGCGCAGTGGAGGACGCACCGCCCGAAGACGTGGTGATCCGTCCGCCCCAAGCCGTGCAATAGCCCGCGCTACCCGAGTGGCCGGCGCTGACCGCACTCACGGACGTCGGCGCATGGTCGAAGATCGGCTGGGGCGTGAGTTCCTGATCCGCCCGCCTGCCGATGACGTAGCCGGCCATCCTCGGAACGAAGCGCCCGGTCGCACTCAGGACGATGCCGTCCCCGGGCAGGCAGTGGGACGCGCCGTGATGCGCCTCGCAATCGATCATCGTCGCGTAGAGCGGTGCGGCTCCGGGATAGCTCGCGCGGGCCGTGAGATACTCGTCCCGGCAATCCGCGTCCGTCCGAATGCGTCCGGCCATACAAGCCTCCGCATTCGGGTAGACGAGCACATCTTCCTCGTTCTGCGACGGATCGATGCGCGCCAGACCGAAGGCGGCTGCGCCTGCTCCCGCCAGCATGACGAGGGTGACCGTCTGCGAGCGCATGAGGCGCGGCGGCTTGACGGGTGTCGGTGATCTGGTCTCGGATGGCATCCCGGTATGGGTCGCCTTCCGACGACCTGCTCCCTCACGGCACGATGCCGCATGGACCTGAATGTAGGATCGAGCTTGACCGTTTGAAACGGGCGGCGGAAAAATTCGCCGATCGCCGGCTCAGTAGGTCATGGATGCAGCGTTGACGATGCCGCCCGCCAGGGACGACGCGGCAAGCAGGATGGACGCGGCCATCTCCCCGCCCTCGATGCGCCGAGACAGATCCGGCAGGATCAGCCGAACGACGAAATAGACCAGGATCTGCACGATGAGGGCGACCAGCCCCCAGACGATGCAGTCGAGGATCGATTGCGCGTTGTAGATCGCCACCGAGAGCGGCAGCGTGTATCCGATGAGGCTTCCGCCCAGCGCGATGGCGGCCGAGGCGTTGTTCGCGCGGATCAGCGCGATCTCGCGATGAGACGTCGCCGACAGGTAGACCGCGAGATAGACCGCCACTAGGCCGAAGGCCGCCGCCACGTAGGCGATGAAGGCGGGCAGACCCGAGATCGAGACCATGCGCCCGTCCCGCGCTCAGACCAGCCGGCTCTGCACGATGGCGGCCGAGATGAAGCTCTTGAATAGCGGGTGCGGCTCGAACGGCCGCGATTTCAGTTCCGGGTGGAACTGCACGCCGATGAACCAGGGATGGCCGGCATGTTCCACCGTCTCGGGCAGGAGGCCGTCCGGTGACAATCCCGAGAAGCGCAGGCCCTTGGCCTCCAGCCGCTCGCGATAGGCCATGTTGACCTCGTACCGGTGCCGGTGACGCTCGGAGATCTCGGTGCCGCCGTAGATCTCGGCGATCTTGGTATCCGCACCGAGAGTCGCCTTGTAGGCGCCGAGCCGCATGGTGCCGCCGAGATCGCCCTGGGCCGCGCGCCGTTCCAGTTCATTGCCCTTGAGCCATTCGGTGAGCAGGCCGACCACTGGTTCTTCGGTTTCCCCGAACTCCGTGGAATTGGCGTCCTCGACCCCGGCGAGGGAGCGGGCCGCCTCGATCACGGCCATCTGCATGCCGAAGCAGATGCCGAAATACGGGATCTTGCGCTCACGAGCGTAGCGCGCCGCCCGGATCTTGCCTTCGGCGCCGCGCTGGCCGAACCCGCCGGGGACCAGGATGCCGTTGATACCCTCGAGGAAGGGCGCCGGATCACCGCCCTCGAACACCTCCGACTCGATCCATTCGAGGTTCACCTTCACCCGGTTGGCGATGCCGCCATGGGTGAGCGCCTCGGACAGCGATTTGTAGGCGTCCTTCAGGCCGGTATACTTGCCGACGATGGCGATGGAGACCTCGCCCTCGGGATTGCGCACGCGCTCGGAAATCGTCGTCCAGCGCACGAGATCCGGCTCACCCTTGGGCTCGATGCCGAAATGCGCCAGGACTTCCCGGTCGAGGCCGGCCTCGCGGTAGGAGAGCGGCACGTCGTAGATCGAGGCGACGTCCCGCGCCTCGATGACGGCAGTCTCGCGCACGTTGCAGAATAGGCCGAGCTTGCGCCGCTCCTCCACCGGGATCGGACGGTCGCAGCGGCAGAGCAGGATGTCGGGCTGGATGCCGATGGAGCGCAGTTCCTTGACGGAGTGCTGCGTCGGCTTGGTCTTCAACTCGCCGGCCGAGGGGATATACGGCAGCAGCGTCAGGTGGACGAAAGCGACGGTGCCGCGCGGCAGTTCCTGTCCGAGCTGGCGGATCGCCTCGAAGAAAGGCAGGCCCTCGATGTCACCCACCGTGCCGCCGATCTCCACGAGGACGAAATCGAACGCCTCGTTGCCCTCGAGCACGAACGCCTTGATGGCGTTGGTGACGTGCGGGATCACCTGGATCGTCGCGCCGAGATAGTCGCCGCGGCGCTCCTTCGTGATGATGTCGAGATAGATCCGGCCGGTGGTGATGTTGTCGGCCTTGGTGGCGGCGAGGCCGGTGAAGCGCTCGTAATGGCCGAGGTCGAGATCGGTCTCCGCACCGTCGTCGGTGACGAACACCTCGCCGTGCTGGGTCGGGCTCATCGTGCCCGGATCGACGTTCAGGTAAGGATCGAGCTTGCGCAGTCGGACCGTGTGCCCGCGCGCCTGCAGGAGGGCCGCGAGGGCGGCGGAAGCGAGACCCTTGCCGAGCGAGGAAACCACGCCGCCGGTGATGAATACGTACCGCGTCATGGGCTTCGGCTCATAAACAAGGGTGAGTGATTCGCCAAACTTCAAACGACCCCGCCGCCAACGGCGGCAGGGCGGAATCGACGCGAACTGTGGACAAGGCGGACCGGCGACGGTTCGAAGCGAGTTGCGGCCGGTCCGACACGCCTCGCGGGGCCGTCATCAGCGCGACTGGGGCGCCTCGGGGGTCGCGGGCTGGGCCGCGCCCTGACCCGGACGAAGGGTCTCGAGCAGATTGCCGTTGGGCGCCACCGGCTGGGTCGTGGCGGCTCCGTCGAGGATCGACTTCGGTGCGGCGCTGCGATGGGAGATGACCGCCAGCGTCATGCTGGTGGTGAAAAACAGAGCGGCCAGGATCGCCGTGGCCCGTGTCAGCGCGTTGGCCTGTCCGCGCCCGGTCATGAAGCCCGACACGCCGCCGCCGCTGCTGCCACCGCCGAGTCCGAGACCACCTTCCGAGCGCTGCAGCAGGACCACGGCGATGAGGGCGAGAACGACGATGAGGTGAATCGAGATCAGGACGGCATTCATGGCAATTCAGTCCGATGTTCCTGGTCCGTGAACCGCGAGGGCTGCCATCCGGCGGCCGGCGCGACCCGTCGAGGAACGTCTGCGAAGGGCAGGCTCCTACACGAGATGGTGTCCCGCGCCAAATCCCGCATGGCGTATCAGCGGAGGTCGCCTCAGGCGTAAGCGGCCGCGATCCCCAGGAAGTCGGAGGCCACGAGACTCGCGCCGCCGACCAGCGCCCCGTCGACATTCTCCACTGCCATCAATTCGCGGGCATTGCCCGGTTTGACCGACCCTCCATAGAGGATGCGCACCTTCGCCGCTTCCGCTCCGATGAGCTGGCCCAGCATTTCGCGCAGCGAGGCATGGACCTCGGCGACGTCCGAAGGCGTCGGGGTCAAGCCGGTGCCGATCGCCCAGACGGGCTCGTAGGCGATGACCGTATCGGAGGCCTTGGCACCCTTGGGGACGCCGATGGCGAGCTGGGCACGGACGATGTCGAGGGTGCGACCTTCTTCGCGCTCCTCCTGCGTCTCGCCGACGCAGATGATGCCGCAGAGTCCGGCACGGCGAGCGCCGAGAGCCTTGGCATGAACGCCGTCATCGGTCTCGTGGTGATAGGCGCGCCGCTCCGAATGCCCGACGATGACGTAGCTCGCGCCGAGATCGGCCAGCATCTCGGCGGAAATGCTGCCGGTGAAGGCGCCGCTGGCCTTGGCGTGCAGGTTCTGTCCGCCGATGGAAACAACCGACCCGTAGACGGCCGCCACGCAGGACGAGATCAATGTCGAGGGCGGGCAGATGAGGACGTCGATCCGAGAGCAGAGTTCGGGCGATAGCCCGTCGCGGATGGCCTCGACCACCGGAACCGAACTGCGCAGGCCGTTCATCTTCCAGTTGCCGGCGATCAGCGGCCGCCGTCCCGACTTCGACATCGTATCCCTCGCGCTCAGATGCTGCTGTCCCGGCTTCACCGGATCGTGAGCGGGGCCGTAACAGAGCCGACTTGCCGGCGCAAACATAGAGCCCTGGATCGCCCCGGCCTTTGCTGAGGCGAGCGGATGGTCTATCGCGGACGGCTTGGAGCCGTGCCCCGGCACGCCATCACGACGGATTTTCGAACGTTCCGATGCTGCAGAACATGCGTAGTGCGAGCCAGCATTGGCTCGGCAAGATCATTCTCACGGTGGTCTTCACCTTCCTCATCGCCGGCGTCGCGATTTTCGGCGTGGAAGATTTCTTCCGCTCGAACTCCGCCACGACCGTGGCCACGGTGGGAAAGACGCAGATCACCTCGGAGGCGGTGCGGTCGGCCTACCAGCTGCAGCTGCAGCGCTACCAGAGCCAGCTCCAACGCAGCCTGACGCCCGAACAGGCCAGGGGCCTCGGTCTCGACCGGCAGGTTCTCTCGCAGCTGATCAGCGAGGCCTCCCTCGACCAGCAGGCCAAGGACCTGGGTCTTGTGATCCCCGATGCGGCGGTGTTGCGCGCGATCCAGGAAGAGCCGACCTTCAAGGGGGCCAACGGCTCCTTCGACCAGACCCTGTTCTTCCAGACGCTGCAACGCGCAGGGATCAACGAGGCGATGTTCGTGCGCGACCAGCGCGCCGCCGCCGGACGGCTCCAGATCGCCGAGGCCGTGGCCGCTGACGTTCACGTCCCCGCAGCCCTGCGCGAGGCCGTTCACCGCTACACCACCGAGCGCCGGGCGGCCTCGTTCCTGATGCTGCCTCCGTCCGTAGCGGGCGACATTCCCGCACCGACGGACGAGGAGGTGAAGGCCTTCTACGACGAGAACAAGAGCTCCTTCCGCGCGCCGGACTATCGGGCCGTGACCCTCCTCGCCCTCGATCCGCAGGCGATGGCCAAGCCCGACGCGGTCACGGACGAGGACGTGCAGAAGCGATACGACCTCGCCAAGGCGCAATACGGCACGCCGGAGCGGCGCACGATCCAGCAGATCGTGTTCCCCGACGAGGCCTCTGCCGAGACGGCGCGCAGGGAGATCGAATCCGGCGAGAAGCCGTTCGAGGCCGTTGCCCTCGCGCGCGGCGTCGATGCGAAGGAACTGTCCCTTGGGAACCTGACGAAGGCCGAACTGTTCGACCCGGCGGTGGCCGATGCCGCGTTCTCGCTGGCGCAGAACACCGTGAGCACGCCGGTCAAGGGTCGCTTCGGCACTGTACTCCTCCGCGTGACCGCCATCGAGCCCGAGACACGCAAGCCCCTCACGGAGGTGGCGCCGGAGATCCGCAAGACGATCGCTCTCGAGCGCGCCAAGACCGCCGTCGAGAAGGACCACGACACGATCGAGGACGAGCGCGCCAACAGCAAGCCGCTGGCCGAGATCGCCAAGGAGCGGGGCCTTACCCTCGTGACGGTGCCGGCGGTGAGCGCCCAGGGAGTGGATCCGTCGGGTCAGCTCGTGGATTCCATCCCGGATCGGGAGACGACGCTGCCGATCGTGTTCCGCTCCGAGATCGGGAGCGACACCGAGGCGCTTCGTCTCAAGTCGGGCGGCTACGTCTGGATCGACGTCACCGGCATCGACCATGCCCATGACAAGCCCCTCGACCAGGTGCGGGATCAGGCTGCCGTGCAGTGGCGCGCCGCCGAGGTGGCCAAGCGCCTGTCGGAGAAGGCCCGCAGCCTGACCGAGCGTCTGGACAAGGGCGAATCCATCGACGCGCTGGCGACGGAGGTCGGCGTGCAGGTGCAGACCTCAACGGACATCGCCCGCAGCCAGGGCAAGGACGGCCTCTCGGCCGACGTGGTCAACCGCCTCTTCGCCGTTCCGGTGGACAAGGCCGTCTCGGTGGAATCCGGCGAATCGCGCGTGGTGGCCAAGGTCACGGCGGCGACGATGCCCGCCTTCGTGCCCGGCAGCCCTTCCGACGAGGCGATCTCCAAGCGGTTCCAGGCGACCCTCATCGACGACATCCTCGGCGAGTACATCGCCGACGTTCAGAAGAGCGTCGGGATCACCGTCAACCAGACGGCGTTCCGGCGCGCGATCGGCGGCGAGTACTGAACCGACCATGTTTCAGGAGCCGGAATACGCCGCCTTCGCGGAAGTCTACGAGGCAGGGCGGCCGTCCCTCCTCAACCTGACTCTGGTGGCCGATCTGGAAACTCCAGTCGCCGCATTCCTCAAGCTGCGGGCGGTTCATGCCGGCGCGGCCTTCCTCCTCGAATCCGTCGAGGGCGGTGTGGTACGCGGCCGCTACTCGATGATCGGCCTCGACCCCGATCTCGTCTGGCGCTGCCGTGACGGCCGGCCGGAGACCGCACGGGGCAGCGACCTGTCGGTGTTTGAACCCGACGACGCCTCGCCGCTGGCGAGCCTGCGATCGCTCATCGCCGAGTGCGCCATCGGAGCCGATGACACCACCGAGCTTCCTCCCATGGCGGCGGGCCTCTTCGGCTATCTCGGCTATGACATGGTCCGCGCCATGGAACGGCTCGGCGAGTCGAATCCCGATCCCCTTGGCGTTCCCGACGCGATCCTCGTCCGGCCGCGCATCATGGTGGTGTTCGATGCCGTGCGCGACATCATCACCGTGGTCGCCCCGGTGCGTCCGGGTGCGAATGTATCGGCGCGTTCGGCCTATGAAGGCGCCCTCGCCCGTCTTGAGCGGGTGGCCGATATCCTGGAAGGTCCGCTTCCGGTGGAGTCGCGGATCGACCCCCGCTCCATCGCTCATCCCGAGCCGATCTCGAACACGTCGCCGGACACCTATCTCGACATGGTCGCGCGCGCGAAGGAGTACATCGTCGCCGGTGACGTCTTCCAGGTCGTGCTATCCCAGCGCTTCGAAGCGCCGTTCACGCTGCCGGCCTTCGCTCTCTACCGTTCGCTGCGCCGGACCAATCCCGCCCCCTTCCTGTGCTACCTCGATTTCGAGGCGTTTCAGGTGGTGTGCTCGTCGCCCGAGATTCTCGTGCGCGTGCGCGACGGTCGCGTCACGATCCGCCCCATCGCCGGGACGCGCCGGCGCGGCGCCAATCCGACGGAGGACAAGGCCCTGGCCGAGGAACTGCTGGCCGATCCGAAGGAGCGCTCCGAGCACCTTATGCTGCTCGATCTCGGCCGCAACGATGTCGGCCGGGTCTCGCGCATCGGCAGCGTGACCGTGACGGGGTCGTTCTTCCTGGAATACTACAGCCAGGTCATGCACATCGTCTCGAATGTCGAAGGCGATCTCGATCCGAGCCACGATGCGCTTGATGCCCTTGCGGCCGGGTTTCCGGCAGGCACCGTCTCCGGTGCGCCCAAGGTCCGGGCGATGGAGATCATCGACGAACTGGAGCGCGAGAAGCGCGGACCCTATGGCGGCTGCATCGGCTATTTCGGTGCGCGCGGCGAAATGGACACCTGTATCGTTCTCCGTACTGCCATCGTGAAAGACGGCCGGATGCACGTTCAGGCGGGCGCCGGCATCGTCTACGATTCCGATCCGGCCTCCGAGCAGCAGGAATGCGTGAACAAGGCGAAAGCCTTGTTCCGCGCGGCGGAAGACGCGGTGATGTTCGCCAGCCGGGCGCGGCGCGGGCAGTAAGGCTTCCGCGCGAGAAATCAACGCGCAGCATGTCCCGCGATTGCCGATAGACATCGAATCGGTTGTACATCGGCCGGGCTCAATCGCGGGGGAGCGTGATGGCGGGGACCGAGATCGAGGCTATCAGGGCACTCCTCGCGGCCAGTCCACGGTCGTCGAACCTCGCTGAGCGCCGCGAGCGGCTCGACGGGTTCGGCGCGCATTATCCCCTCCCCCACGATGTGACGGTCGCACCCGTCGATGCCGGCGGCGTGCCGGCCGAATGGACCGTGACCCCTGAGGCCGACCCGGCTCGCGTCGTCCTGTTCCTGCATGGCGGCGGATACGTGTCCGGCTCGCTCGACAGTCACCGGCACATGATGGCCGAGACGGGCCGCGTCGCCCGGGCGCGCACGCTGGCGCTGGCGTATCGGCTCGCGCCGGAGCACCCGTTTCCTGCAGCCCTCGACGATGCCCTGGCGGGTTACCGATTCCTCCTCGAATCGGGCCTCAGCCCCGACAACATCGTCCTGTCCGGGGAGAGTGCCGGCGGCGGGCTGGCCCTGGCGACGGCCCTCTCGCTGCGTGATGCCGGCCTGCCGCTGCCGCGCTGTCTCTGGCTCGCCTCGCCCTGGGTCGATCTGGAGATGACCGGCGCCAGCATGGACACCAAGGCGGCGGTCGATCCCCTGATCCAGCGGGAATACCTTACGGAACTCGCCGAGGCTTATCGCGCCGGGAGGGATGCTGCGAACCCGCTGATCTCGCCGCTCCACGCCGATCTGGAAGGCCTGCCGCCGATGCTGATCCAGGTCGGCACCACCGAGACCCTGCTGGACGATTCCCTTCGCCTTGCCGGGTTGGCCGCCTCGGCGGACGTCGCGGTGACGCTTCAGGCCTGGCCGCACATGATCCATGCCTGGCACATGTTCTATCCGCAGCTCGCCGAGGGGCGGCAATCGCTGGCGAGCGCCGGTGCCTTCATCCGCGCGCATCTGGGAGACGGCACCGCCGTCCGGCATCCGACGATCGGGGCCTGAGAGCGGGCGCGGCACGAGAACGCTTGACCCTCCCCCCTCACCTCGTCACACGAGGGGGATCAAGAGAAGCGCGATCATGGCCAACGTCCTCGTCATCGACAATTACGATTCCTTCACCTGGAATCTTGTCCATCTCATCGGGCCCCTCTGCGGATCGATCGACGTCGTGCGCAACGACCGGATCACCATCGATGAGATCCGCGAGCGCGCGCCCGACGCTGTGGTCCTGTCGCCGGGGCCGTGTACGCCCAACGAGGCCGGCGTGTGCCTCGATGTGGTGCGCGATCTCTCCGGCGACATACCGATCTTCGGTGTCTGCCTCGGCCTCCAGGCGATCGGGCAGGCTTTCGGCGGCGACGTGGTGCGCGCGCCAAAGCCGATGCACGGCAAGGTCTCGAGCATCACCCACCGGGCCACGGGGGTCTTTCGCGGTCTGAACGGCCCCTTCGATGCCACGCGGTATCACTCGCTCGTGGTGAAGCGCGACGGCTGTCCGCAGGACCTCGTCGTCACGGCGGAAGCGGACGGGCTCATCATGGCGCTGGAACATTCCACGCTGCCGGTCCACGGCGTCCAGTTCCACCCGGAGAGCATCCTCTCGCATCACGGTTCGCAGATCCTGCGCAACTTCCTCGACATCGCCGCCGCATGGAACGAGGCACGTGACAATCGAAGGGCCGGCGTGCATTGACGCGTCAGTCAGAACTGACTTACCGCGTCGAACAGCCATGGACACTTTCAAGCCGCTCCTCGCGAAAGTCGCGGCCGGGTCGAGTCTCGACCGGGCCGAAGCACGCGCCGCGTTCGACGACCTGCTCTCGGGAGAAGTGACGCCGGTCCAGGCCGGCGCCTTCCTCATCGCCCTGAAGGTGCGCGGCGAAGCCGAGGACGAGATCGTCGGCGCGGTGGAGGCCATGCGGGCGCGGATGGTGCGGGTGGCCCCCGTACCCGGCGCCATCGACATCGTCGGCACCGGCGGCGACCATTCCGGCAGCTACAACGTCTCGACCCTGGCGGCGATCCTCACGGCGGCCTGTGGCGTACCCGTGGCCAAGCACGGCAACCGCGCGGCCACCTCGCGCTCCGGCGCGGCCGACGTCCTGGTCTCCCTCGGCGTCAAGATCGGTCTCGCCCCGGAGGGACTGGCCCGCTGCCTCGCGCAGGCGGACCTCTGCTTCATGTTCGCCCAGACCCATCACGCCGCCATGCGCCACGTGGCGCCGGTGCGCTCCGAACTGCCGACACGGACCATCTTCAACCTGCTCGGCCCGCTCTCGAATCCGGCCGGTGTCGAGCGCCAGCTTTTGGGCGTGTCCACCGAAGCCTGGGCGGAGCCCCTGACCCGCGTCCTCGGCGAACTCGGCAGCACACGGGTCTGGACGGTGCACGGGTCGGACGGGCTCGACGAGATCACCGTCACCGGCCCGACGCGGGTGGTCACGCTCGAGAACGGGCGGATCGGCCGTTTCACCATCGATCCGCGGGAGGTCGGCCTGCCGCTCTGGACCCTCGAGGATCTGCGCGGGGGCGATCCCGACCATAACGCGCACGCGCTGAACGCCGTCCTCGCGGGCGAGCGCAACGCCTATCGCGACATCGCCGTTCTCAATGCGGGGGCCGGCCTCGTGGTTGCCGGTGCCGCACAGAGCTTGCGCGAAGGCGTGGCGCGCGCGGCATCCGCCATCGATGAGGGCACGGCCAGAGCGACCCTCGCGCGCCTCGTCGCGGTCTCCAACTCATGAAAGAGGCGTCGATGAGCGAGGCGAAACCCATGGCGGACGTCGGTTCGGCTCCGGCTGCCACAGACCGGCGAGACGTGCTCGCCCGGATCGAGGCCTACAAGCGCCGCGAGATCGCCGAAGCCAAGCTGCGCGTCCCCCTCGCGAAGCTGGAGAAGCGGATCGAGAAGGCCGCGCCGGTTCGGCCCTTCGCCGATGCCATCGCCGCCCATATCGCGAAAGGGCGTCCCGCCCTCATCGCCGAGGTGAAGAAGGCCTCGCCGTCCAAGGGCCTGATCCGGGCGGATTTCGACCCCGCCACCCTGGCGGCGGCCTACGAGGCGGGTGGCGCCACCTGTCTCTCGGTGCTCACCGACACACCCTCCTTCCAGGGCAAGCCGGAATACCTCACCGAAGCACGCGACGCCTGTTCGCTCCCCGTTCTGCGCAAGGACTTCCTGTTCGAGCCGTACCAGGTGTTCGAGGCCCGGGCCTGGGGCGCCGATTGCGTGCTGGCCATCATGGCGTGCCTCGACGACGACGAGGCGCTGGCCATCGTCGAGACCGCGCACGATCTCGGCATGGACGTGCTGGTGGAAGTGCATGACGAAGAGGAACTCGCCCGCGCGATTCCACTGGGTACCCGGCTGCTCGGCATCAACAACCGCAACCTGAAGACCTTTGAGGTTTCCTTCGATACGGCGATCCGTGTGGCCAAAGGTGTGCCGTCCGACCGTATCGCCGTCGCCGAGAGCGGTATCACCGGCCATGCCGACGTTCTTCGCCTGGAGAAGGGCGGGCTTCGCACCGTCCTCGTCGGCGAGAGCCTGATGCGGGAAGCGGACGTGACCAAGGCGACGAAGCGCCTTCTGTTCGGTAAGGCCGGCAAATGAGCGCCCTCACGCATCTCGATGCGGCGGGCGCCGCCAACATGGTCGATGTCTCCGACAAGGCCGCCACCACCCGCACGGCGCGCGCCCAGGGCGTGGTGGTGATGTTGCCCGAGACCCTGCGCCTGATCCGCGAAGGCGATGCCAAGAAAGGCGACGTGATCGGCACGGCACGGCTCGCGGGCATCATGGCCTCGAAGCGCACGCACGAACTCATTCCGCTGTGCCATCCGCTGCTGATCTCCAAGGTCCGGGTGGAATGCGAGCCGGACGATTCGTTACCCGGCCTGCGCGTCACCGCCGAGGTCAAGGTGATCGGCCCGACAGGGGTCGAGATGGAGGCCCTCACCGCCGTCTCCATCGCCTGCCTGACGATCTACGACATGGTGAAGGCCGCCGATCGCGGCATGCGGATCGAAGGCATTCACCTCCTTGCCAAGGATGGCGGAAAGTCCGGCTCGTACCGGGCCGAGGACGCCTCGTGAGCAAGCTCATTCCGGTAGAGGAGGCGCTCGCGCGCATCCTCGCCAGTGCCGCCGAGCCGGTGACGGCCGAGACGGTGGCGGTGGCAGAGGCCTTTGGTCGGACGCTGGCCGAGGATGTGTCCGCCCTGCGCACGCAGCCGCCCTTCCCGGCTTCCGCCATGGATGGCTATGCGGTGCGTGCCGAGGATGTCGCAACCGTTCCGGTGACGCTGAAGCTCATCGGAATGAGCGCGGCGGGCCATGGCTTTTCCGGCACGATCGGCCCCGGCGAGACCGTGCGGATCCTGACGGGGGCTCCGGTGCCGGCGGGGGCCGACACGATCCTCATTCAGGAGAATGCCGAAGTTTCGAACGATCTGGTCACGGCGAAGGAGACGGTGGCGGCCAAGCGCCATATCCGCGTTCCGGGCCTCGACTTCCGCTCCGGCGATCCCCTCCTGCGGGCGGGCGAGAGCCTGGATGCGCGCCGCCTCGCCCTGGCGGCGGCCGGCGGCCACGCCACCCTTTCGGTTCGTCGCAGGCCGCGGGTCGCGATCCTCGCCACCGGCGACGAACTCGTGGCACCGGGCGAACCGGCCCGCTGGGATCAGATCGTCGCCTCGAATGGGCTGGCGGTGGCGAGCCTCGCCCGTGAAGCGGGCGCCGAACCGATCGATCTCGGCATTGCCGGCGACAGCCTCGCATCCCTCGAAGCGGCCCTCGCACGGGCGCGGGACGCGAAAGCCGATCTCCTCGTGACCCTCGGCGGCGCCTCGGTGGGCGATCACGATTTCGTCCAGGCGGCCCTGCATCGCGAAGGGCTGGAACTCGGTTTCTGGCGCGTCGCCCTACGCCCCGGCAAGCCACTGATGCATGGGCGCCTCGGGCCGATGATGGTCATCGGGTTGCCGGGCAATCCGGTCTCTGCTGTCGTCTGCGGCCTGCTCTTCGTCGTGCCGGCGATCCGCGCCCTCCTCGGCGACCCCAAGGCCGGGGCCGACCGCAGCGAGCCGGCGATCCTCGGCGCCGACATGCCGGCCAACGACATCCGACAGGATTACATGCGAGCCCGGGTGGAGACCAAGGTGGACGGCTTTCCCACGGTCCATGCCGAGACGCGCCAGGATTCCTCGATGCTCTCGGTCCTCGGCCAGTCCGAGGCGCTCCTCGTGCGCCCGCCCGGCGCTCCGGCGGCAAAGCGCGGCGACCCGTGCCGGATCATCCGGTTGGACCGGGCACTTCTCTGATCGACGCCTGCCGGTATTGGCATTCTAAGGACCCTCACCCTCAGGCCCGAACACGAAATCCACGGCCTGCGCCACGATGGCCGGCTGGTAGGCATGCGGGCCGTCATACTCCACCGACGTCACGTCGTAGCCGGCCTCTCTCAACCGGGCCGTATGCACCCGCGCACTGCGATCGATAGGGATCTGCTCGTCCCGTGTCCCGTGCGAGATGAAAATGCGCGGTGATCCGGATTGCAGGTGCACGGAAAGGAATCCCGCCGACGACACGACGAGGTGGGTCACCACATGGCCGTTGGCGAGGCCGGCGGAGAGGGCGTAACTGCCCCCATCCGAATGGCCGGCGAAGACGATGTGCAACGGGTCGAGCATGTAGCGCGACGCCACATCCGTCAGAGCGAGATCGAGCCGTTCGCGGTCCGGCCCATGACCGCCGATGACGAGATCCCAGGTCGGGAACAGGGATTGCGGAACGAGAAGAAGAAATCCACGTGCAGCGGCGTGCTCCTCGAGCATGGGCAAGATCTTCTCCGCGCTGCCGCCTCCGCCATGGAAGAGAACGACGAGTGGTGTCGGCCTGCGTGGATTGATTCCCGGCGGGACCACCAGAATGGCGTCGCGCTCGTCGAAGACGCCGAGGGGATGGCGGCCCGGCGGCATCGGTTCCCTGGTTGCGAGGCGATGCGCGAAGGTGAGCCGCCCGGCAAGTCGTGGATCGATCATGTGGTGAACCTCGCGGCAGCCCGTGTCATGTCGCGCTATTCCGGCTTGGACTCGGTTGCCGGCTTGATCTTCAGCTGGTCGATGATCCAGAGCCAGCCGCCGTCGTCCTGCAACCGTGCCGTCTCGACCGAGATCGTTCCGTTCGGCAGACGCGCGAAGGTCATCGCGACAGATCCGTTACGGATGCTTGGGAGGGCCTCGGCGGCCGGAAACTCGGAGCGACGGGCCAGCAGATCGGTGTAGAAAGTGCGGATCTCCTGCTGCCCCGTCGCCACCACCTTTCCGGCGGCAAGTACCGCGTCCTGTTCGTAGAGAGCGACCAGCCCCTCCACGTCGCCGGCATTGGCCCGCTCGTTGAAGAGACGGGCGAGGTCTTCGGGAGATTGCGCACGCGCGTGTGCCATGGCGTTTCCTTCCGGTTGTCTTACGGGTCTTCTTGAACGCTTCGGTCCTTGAGGCTGAAACATTGCGTTCCCTGGTTTTCAGCTATTTCAACAAGGTACCTTCCGAGTCGCGCACCGCCACGGTGACGGGAATCCCCGCTTTCACGCTCTCGGAGACGGTACAGAAGCGCTCGAACTGTTCGAGAACCTGATCGAGCCGCGGCATCGTCTCCGCCGAAGCGCCAAGCGCGATCCCCACCTCGATCCCACTGATCCTGAGTCGGCCCTCCGCATTGCGCTCCACGCGAAAGCTTGATCGTGCGGCGAGCCCCGGGGCGTCCTGTTTGAACTTTCCGAGAGCGAAGACCAGGCTGGCGCAGAGGCAGTTGGTGACGCCCGCAACCAGTATCTGCTCGGGGAAGGGCCCCTCCCCCCCGCCATACGGCGGAGCCTCATCGACGGCGAGGTTCGGGAAAGCCTCTCCGAAATCGATCTCGAACCGATAGCCCTCAATCTGCCTGATGGTGATGCTGCCGTCACTGCCCATCCGGGACGTCTCCTCGAGGCTTGCTTCGCCGCCGCCTCCCGGACGTGGCGGCAAGGCAACGATCGGCGAACGTGGTCAAGTTCCCTTTCATTCGCCGCTCCCGCATCCGTGTTGACAGCCGTCGATCATTGGCATACCAAATACCAACAGTAGACGCACAGAAAAAGCAAGTGCGCGGAACATCTCTCGGGCGGGGTTTGACCTTTCCGCGAAATGGAGGAAGCGATCACAATGATGCATTGCAGCATTCGTACCCGCAGCATGTCTTGGGCAGAAGCTTGTCTTCGGACGACGACTTCGGGCTTGGCGCCGTGGAGCCTCGGCGAACCGTTCCATCGCGCCTGACCGCCGGGCCGGCCGGCGACGTCAATGAACGCAGTTTCCATCGAAGACGCGAAGCAAGTCATGTCGGACCAAGCTGTTCACGCCGGCATCGACGTCTCGCAACTCGTCGAAGCAGCCGGGGATGCCATCGTCGTCTCCGATCCCGACGGAGCCATCGTCGTCTGGAACGCGGCGGCGGAACGGATCTTCGGCTTCTCGTCGTCCGAGGCGCTCGGCCAGTCCCTTGACCTGATCACCCCCGAACGCCAGCGCCAGCGTCACTGGGATGGTTACGCCAAGACGATGCGGACCGGCATCACCCGTTACGGCACCGAGGTGCTGCGCGTGCCGGCGCTCCACAAGGACGGCCGATCACTCTCGATCGCCTTCACCGTTGGCCTCCTCCACGGTCCCGACGGCACGGTGACCGGTATCCTCGCCATCATCCGCGATGAGACCCGGCGCTGGAACGACGAACGCCAGATGCGCAAGCGTCTGAGCGAGCTCGAAAGCGCCGCCGCTTAGGTGGTGGCACGCAGATCCAAAGGTTTCGCCAGACTAGGGGCCAACACGAGTTCCGGATCAGAACCGGGCATTCGAGCTATCCGATCCATTATCGTTGCATGACGATCGAAAGGGAGAACGTCGAGATGAGCAAGCCGCTTGAAGGCACCAAGATCATCGATTTCACGCACGTCCAGGCTGGCCCGGCCTGCACGCAGCTCCTCGCCTGGTTCGGCGCCGATGTGATCAAGGTCGAGCGTCCCGGTTCCGGCGACGTGACTCGCAACCAGCTTCGCCACGTGGACGATGCCGACGCGCTCTACTTCACCATGCTCAACTCCAACAAGCGTTCGCTGACGCTGGACACGAAGACCCCCGAGGGCAAGGAAGTCCTCGAGAACATGATCAAGCAGTCGGACGTGATGGTGGAGAATTTCGGACCCGGCGCGCTGGACCGCATGGGCTTCTCATGGGCCCGCATCCAGGAACTCAACCCGGGCATGATCCTGGCCTCGGTGAAGGGCTTCTCGGACGGCCACCATTACGAGGATCTGAAGGTCTACGAGAACGTGGCGCAGTGCGCCGGCGGCGCCGCCTCCACCACCGGCTTCTGGGACGGCCCCCCCACCGTGAGCGCCGCAGCGCTCGGCGATTCCAACACCGGCATGCATCTGGCCATCGGTATCCTCACGGCGCTCCACCAGAAGAACAAGACCGGCAAGGGACAGAAGGTCGCCGTGTCGATGCAGGATTCGGTGCTGAACCTCTGCCGCGTGAAGCTGCGCGACCAGCAGCGCCTGGACGCCCTCGGCTACCTCGAGGAGTATCCCCAGTATCCGCACGGCGAGTTCACTGACGTGGTGCCGCGCGGCGGCAATGCCGGCGGCGGCGGCCAGCCTGGCTGGGTGCTGAAGTGCAAGGGCTGGGAGACCGATCCCAACGCCTACATCTACTTCACGATCCAGGGCCATGCCTGGGCTCCGATCTGCAAGGCGATCGGTCGCGAGGAGTGGATCGACGATGCGGCCTACAACACCGCCCGTGCCCGGCAGGACAAGATCATGGACATCTTCGGCACGATCGAAGAGTGGCTCGCCGACAAGACCAAGTTCGAGGCCGTCGATATCCTGCGCAAGTTCGACATCCCGTGCTCGCCGGTCCTGTCGATGAAGGAACTCTCGGTGGATCCCTCGCTTCGCGCCAGCGGCACCATCGTCGAGGTCCAGCACCCGAAGCTCGGTTCGTATCTCACCGTCGGAAGCCCGATCAAGTTCTCCGACATGCCGGTGGAGATCAAGTCGTCGCCGCTCCTCGGCGAGCATACCGACGAGGTCTTGCTCGACCTCGGCTATACCCAGCAGCAGATCGAGCGCCTGCACCAGGCCCGCGCCGTCTGAGGGGGATGCACGGCGGCCCTGTCCCGGGACGGGCCACGGAATCGAGAAGGACGGCGCGCCGCGAGGCGTGCCGTTTTCTTTTGGAGTGGGACGGGCGGACCCATCCTCATGTCCGCCCATGACAGGGCTCGGCGATCGGGCGGCCCTGTCCAGGCGAAGGATCGACACGCGGAACCGGTGGCTTCCTGCCCCAACGACGTCCTCACGCACCGCAGGCCGGCGACGAGGACCAAACAATGGAGCGGCGCGACCGGCAGCCTATAGGCCGGACTGAACGCCCTGCGGACGACGACCGACGAGGTGATCGTGAGACGATGGCCGATGGTCGCGAGACAGATCACCATGTCAAGGTGTGGGTCCCGAGCGGTGAGGGCCTACATATCCGTGGCGCCCTCTTCCAGGTGAAGAGATCCAGCCTGTCGCTCTCGCGGGCAAGCCGCCGTCGTTCACCGCAAAAAACAGCCGATGGCCCTCACGTCACAGGGCGCCACGATTGCATCTCTCAGGCGGACGGCAAGCGCCATGAGCGGTCGCGGTTCTGAGGCCATGACATTCCTGGCGTGGATCGGGATGGCGGTCGACGAGGGGACGATCGATCGCATGTCGTCATCAGCGAGCTTATCGTTTGGGCGCGGAATGCGAACTGGCGAGTCGGCAACCAAGCACTCTCTGCCATGTCATCGGTGGGTCAGCCTTGGCATGACCAGCGTGGAGAGTTGGCTCGGTTGGTGGGCGGAACGAGCGCGGCCTCAGCCATGCCGGGTCCGGCCGCCGTACGGTCTATCCCCCGAGAGATGTGGTGCGGCCCTGATGCCTTGCGACGGGACGGGAAGCCGGGAGACCGCGAACTGTGTCATCCGGCGCCGCTGCGTCCTCTTCATCAGCCACGAGTGCTTCGTAGGGGAGCCAACCGGCGAAGGGTTCCAGATTGTTCGGCTCGGCCGGTCGATACCAGCGCCAGACCTGTCGGGCCGCGCTCGGGGCGTACCAGCGGCCGAGGCGGCCCTCGGCCAGGATCGGGCCGAGGGTCCGATGATTGAGCCAGATCCGCTCGACGATCTGCGGGGCCGTGTGCATCGGGCGCCAGGTCGGCGGCATCGGACATCTCCTGCGGGGGCAAGCACGGGGGTCTGAAACGGGTGCGGGGGCCAGGACGTGGCGTCCGGCCCCCGCACTCAGTCATGGTCGGTCGCTCGGCCTGAGATCAGGCTGCGACCACGCGGGGGGCCGGCTTGGCCTCGTCGGAGACGGCCAGTGCCTGGGCCACCACACGCTTGCGCCATGGCTTCAGCACGGCGATAGCGAGGAGGGAGGCGAGGATGTTGGCGCCGGCTGCGACGAGGAAGACGCCGTCCCAGCTGTTTGTGGCCTGCTGGAGGTAGTTGGCCACGGGCACGAGGAGGGCGGCTGTTCCCTTGGCGGTGTAGAGCAGTCCGGCATTG
>NZ_JAKSYE010000003.1 GCF_022829685.1 Methylobacterium sp. E-045 | reverse complement strand
TCGTCGGCCTGCGGATCAGTCGCGGCCGTGGATGAGCAGGCCGAGGCCGTAGCCGAGGAGGCCGGCCACCAGCAGGGCGGCCACGGGGTGCTCGGCGACGTGGTGCGTGACCTCGCGGCCGCCCTGGCGCAGATAGTTGCCGCCGTTCTCGTAGGCGTCCTCGGCGTAGTCGTACGCTTCACGACCGGCATTGCGGACGGATCGCTCCGCGCGCTCATAGGTGTCCCCGGCGGCGTCCCGCGCCTGGCGCGCGCGGGCCTTGATCTCGCGTCCGTCGGATCCGGCGACATCGTCGACGGCGTCGCGGACACGGCCACCGACGTCGCGGGCTGCGTCAGCGGCGCGCTCGGCAGCCTCGCCGACAGCGTCCTTCGCCTGACCATAAAGGTTCTCGGCCGTGCCCTGGACTTCGCGCGCCCGGCCCTCGACGGAGTTGCGGTTCGAACCGGTCAGGTCGCCGACCACGCCCTGGACCTTGCCGCCGAGTTCCTTCGCGGCTCCGGTGATCCGATTGGTATCGACCATGATCTTCGCTCCTGTATCTCTAATCTCTCGCCTGGACGATGTCCGGCGCCGTCAGGCTCACCCTAAGTCTCGGAAACACTTTTGGTTTCACTGCGGACTTCGGTAATTTGTGCTGAGCTCTTCCTTCGTCCACCACATCGTGATCACCGATCAGCTTTCCGATGGCTTTCTTTACCGAGCCCTTGGGCGTTTCAGCCGTAATCGCGGACTCGGAAGCGCGGACTTGGATTCACTCGTAGATCGATCCGCGCATCTGATTGGGCCGACCCGCATCTCTCGCGTCTCGACCCTCCCAAGGTGGCGCGTACCGACGACCGATCAATGATGCATTCATACCGGTAAGGAGATTTTATTTAACCGGTCGAGCCCGCCGGAAACCCGTTGTTGCGCCCCCAGACGATGGCCTCGGAGCGCTTGTGCACGCCCAGCTTGCGGTAGAGGGCAGCGGCATGATTCCGGACCGTGTTGCGCGAGAGGGTCAAACGCTTGGCGATGGCATCGTCACCGAGTCCCGAGCAGATGAGATCGAGGATCTGACGTTCGCGGACCGTCATGTTGGGGGCGACGGAGACCTGGTGCTCGCCGCCCGGCCGACGCAGGTTGGCGAGCTTGTCGATCAGCCCTCGGCTGAACCAGGAGGTGTCGGCCATGACGGTCTCGATGGCCTCGAACAGGTCGCGCTCGGTGCGTTTGCGCTCGGTGATGTCCTGCAGGACGAGAAGGGCGTAGATGTCGTCCCCGATCTCGACCCGCTCGGCGGAGACGATGCAATCGAGGCTCGTTCCATCCCCGTGCTGAAGGCAGGCTTCGAGCCCGAGGACGTAGCCGGTCATGGCCACGGAACTCTCGAACTTCTCACGGGCCGCATCGTGGACCCAGAGCCCGAGCTCCGACGGTGAGCGCCCGGCGACCGTCTCGGCGGCATGGCCGAAGACCCGTGTGAAAGCCTCGTTCACCCCGGTGATGGCGAAGCTGTCCGCCCGCGCGAGCACCGTCGGCACGGGCGTCAGGCGGAAGGCCTTCGCGAAGCGCTCCTCGCTCTGACGCAAGGCCATCTCGGCCTTCCGGCGCAATTCGAGATCGGCGAAGGTGAAGAGCATGCACGGCTCCTCACCGAGTTCCATCGGCTGGCCGGCGACGATGACATGGCGCTCGCCCCCGCCGGGCAGGTCGAGACAGGCCTCCATCTGCGGGATGGTCCCGCCCTCGTTCAGTCGCGAGATGGCCAGATCCCGGCTCCGGGCGCCCGCCAGGACATCGACCTCGTAGACGCTGCGACCGATGACGGCATCACGGGTGTAACCCGTCATCTCGAGGAAGCCGAGATTCACCTTGACGTGGCGCAGGTCCGCGAGCCGGCAGATCACCGCCGGGGCCGGATTCGCGTTGAACGTCTTCTCGAAGCGGTCCTCGGCCTCGAACTGATCCGAGACGTCCTTGAGGATCAGCGCGAGGCAACTGGGACTGCCGTCGCGATCGGTGGCCACGAGGCTGCGCAGGGAATGGACGAAGGTGACGTCCGGCTTGTCGGTGCGCCTCACCTCCACGATCACGTCATGGAACGTCTCACCGGACACCACGCGCTCGATCGGGTATTGATCGGGCGTGCGGTTGTTGCGGTAGCGCAGGGAGAAACGCTCGCGATAGGCATCGACGGTCTCTCCGAGCTCGTCCACCGACTCCGCGCCATGCATCGCCAGAGCCGCCTCGTTGGCGTAGGCGATGGTCTGGTCCGGCTCGACGAGGATCACCCCCTCGCTGAGGCCGGCGATGATCTGCCGGAGTTCGTACCTGTCGACGCCGAGTGTCACTGTGGCTCCCATCGCTTCATGGACCAAGCCACGGCTCAGCCTTTAACAAATGCATGGGCGGTCAGTTCCAGGTTCACTCGGGACGAGCCTGGTATATTGGAGTGATCCACAGAAGCATCGTCGGCTGAGAAAGCGCAGTGCCCCATGCAAGGGCATCTTTCGTTGGCAGGAGGTATGTCTGCTCTTGTACAAACCGACGCCCTTGATGTTCGTATTGAAGTATTCTCGTCGAACGGCCGCGCCGGCCCATGGGCATCAAAGAATCGGTTGCCCCAACTTGTCCCCTCGACCTGATAAATCCATCGATGGCGCCGGATTGCAGAAGGTAGGCCGGTCAAAGGATCGGCTTCGCGACCGAGACGCGTAACCAAAGCCGGGCGATCGCCGAATTCCTTCTCAGGCCACCGCGGAACCCGGTGCCACGACGAAGGACCGCCTCCCATGAGCACGCTCCCCCGAACCGTCGCCGTCGCCCTTCGCCGCCAGCCCCACGGGCGCGGAGCCGAAAGCGCAGGGCGGTGTGGCCAAGCCCCCGGCGACGAATTAGGGTCTCGGTCGTGAGCCTGGCGCAGGCGGCGCATTCGGGCCGTCTGTCCGTCCTTCAGGCTCGGTCCGCGGAGACCGGAAGCATCGCGACCATGCCCGCCCGATCGATGGCATCGTCCGGCGAGGGATCGCTGTCTGCTGCGATGCAGGCGGCTCAGAACGGCGATGCCGCAGCCTACCGGGCGCTCCTGCGCGATTGCGTGCCCGTCATTTCCGCCATGGCGAGGGCCAAGGGCGTGCCGAGCCCCGGCATCGACGACGTGGTTCAGGATGCCCTGCTGACGATCCACCGGGCGCGGGCCAGCTACGATCCCGCCCGGCCCTTTCTCCCCTGGCTCCGTGCCATCGTCCACCGGCGCGCCATCGACGCCATGCGCCACGCCAGCCGTCGGCCGCGCGAGGTCCATGATCCGATCGCCTACGAAGCACGCGCCGACGATGGGCCCCTGCCGGGGTACGATCTGGTGGTCCGCGACCGTCGCCGGATGGTCGCGGAGGCCGTCGCCCATCTTCCCCCGGGGCAGCGCGAGGCGATCGAGCACATCGCACTGCGCGAGCTCTCCCTCGATGAAGCCTCGCTTCTCACCGGGCGGACCAAGACGGCGCTGAAAGTCAATTTCCATCGGGCTCTCAAGGCCCTGCGTGCCTCTCTCTCATTCAGCAAGGAGGGTTCGGATGTCTGATGCCGCCCGCCACGAGCGTCTCGTCGAGGAGCTGGCCCGGTCGCTCGCGCCGATCCGCCGCCTGCCCGCGCCGGGATGGCGGGCTTTGGTATGGGCATCCGCCGTGCTCGCCCTGGGTCTTCTCCTCCTGCCCCTGTCGGACTCGACCGGCTTGCAAGCGCGTCTCGGCGTTCCCGATCTTCGCTATGCTGCGCTCGGAGCGATACTGACCAGCGTGGCCGCGGCCTTTGCGGCCTTCCAGAGCAGCGTGCCGGGCCGTAGCCGGGCCTGGGCCCTGCTGCCGATCCCGCCCCTCGTCCTGTGGATCGGAGTCAGCGGGCTCGGTTGCCTGCGGACCTGGCTCGCTCCCGCGTCCAACCTCGCGGAAACCGGGGAGATGCGCGGGTGCTTCGTCTTCCTGATCGGCGTCTCGCTGCCGCTCTCGGTCCTGCTGGTCGTGATGCTGCGGCGAGCCTGCCCGTTGAACCCGAGCGTCACGGCGGCTTTGGGGGGCCTCGCCGTCGCGGCGGCGGCGGCGGCGCTTCTGGTGCCGTTCCATCCTCACGACACCACCGCGACGGATCTCGCCGTCCATCTCATGGCCGTTCTCATCGTGGTCGCCCTCAACGGGCTTCTCGGCGGCCGCATCCTCGAGGGAGCGACCGGCCGACGCTCCGCCGCCACGGCGGTGGATGCCGATCCCTGAGCAGGTTCGCAGGGACAAGTCGACGCTTCACCTCGCTGAGGCCCTCGAAGGGGCGCAGGTTCGAGGGCGCAAAAAGCCGGTGCCCCCTTTTGCCGAACCGGCATGGGCGGACAGCCGGTGTCTCGCGCCGGCCGATTAGAATGGCCTTAATCATGCCGCGCTAGCCTCCCGCCGACCGGACCTTCCGTCCGCCGGCGAGACGCATGACCGTGACATCTCCCTCGGCACAGATCGGCACGCCGACCTACAGCCTCGTCGTTCCCGTCTTCAACGAGGAGGCCGTGCTGCCGGTGCTGCTGCACCGTCTCGATCAGCTTCTCGACACGCTTGACGGTCCGGCGGAGGTAATCATCGTCGATGACGGCAGCACCGACATGACCGGCATCGTCGCCGCCGGCCGCGCCAAGGACGATCCGCGCTACCGCTATCTCGCCCTGTCGCGGAATTTCGGCCATCAGATCGCCATCACCGCCGGGATGGAGCGCGCCGCGGGGGCCGCCGTCGTGGTGATGGACGCCGATCTGCAGGACCCGCCGGAGGTCGTCCTCGAACTCGCCGCCAAATGGCGCGAGGGCTACGAGATCGTCTATGCGAAGCGCCTGAGCCGGGAGGGCGAGAGCCGCTTCAAGCGCTGGACCGCCGGTCTGTTCTACCGCCTCATCCGGGCGCTCACCGCCATCGACATCCCGGCCGATGTCGGCGATTTCCGCCTCGTCGACCGCAAGGCCCTCGACGCCTTCCTGGCCATGCCCGAGCGCGACCGCTTCGTGCGCGGCATGTTCAGCTGGATGGGCTTCCGCCAGACCGCCGTGCCGTTCCACCGTCTGTCGCGGACCCTGGGCCGGACCAAATACGGCTGGTCGAAGATGTTGCGGCTCGCCTTCGACGGCATCGTCGGCTTCTCCGACATTCCCCTCCGCTTCGCCCTCTGGGCCGGCACGGCGGTGTCCCTCTCGGCGCTGGCCTACGGATTCTACATTGCCGTGCGCGCCCTCTACGACCCGGCCCTGGTCAGCGGCTGGGCCTCCATCGTCGTCCTCGTCTCCTTCCTCGCCGGCATGAACCTGCTGATGACCGGCATCGTCGGCCTCTATGTCGGACGCATCCATACCGAGGTGAAGAAGCGCCCCCTCTACGTGGTCGGCCGGGCGGTGGGCTTCCCGGAGGATGGACAGACCGCAACATCGAGGATCGCGGCATGACCAGCGCCTTCGACGCGTACCGCACGAGCTACGATGCGGTCGTCCAGGATTCGATCGCCTTCTCGGGGCTCGAACACGGCTTCTTCCTCGACGCGAAGGCCGATCTCCTCGCGGACGTGTTCGGCCGGCACTTCGGTGCCTCCCGCCCGTCGCTCCTCGATGTCGGCTGCGGCGTCGGCCTCCTCCATCGCCGCCTCGCCGGCATCGTCTCGGGGATGGCGGGCACCGATCCCTCGCCCGAATCCGTGGCCCGTGCGGAAAGCGAGAACCCCGGCAACCGCTACCGTCTCCAGGAAGCCGGCACCCTGCCGTTCGAGGACGGGGCATTCGACGCGACGCTCGCCGTCTGCGTCTTCCATCACGTCCCCGTCGCCGAGCGTTCCGGCCTCCTTGCGGAGATGCGGCGCGTGACCCGCCCGGGCGGCCTCGTGGCGATCATCGAGCACAACCCGTGGAACCCGCTGACGCGGCTCGCGGTGTCACGCTGCCCCTTCGATCACGACGCCGTGCTGCTCGGCGCCCGCAAGACCCGGACCCTCCTCGGGGAACAGGGGCTGCGGGACATACGCAGCCGGCACTTCCTGGCCTTCCCGTTCCGGCGGGGATGGGTCCGGACCGTCGAGGCGCGGATCGGCCGGCTGCCGCTCGGCGCGCAGTTCCTGGCTTGCGGAACCGTTTGACTCCGCATCGAAGGCGGGAGTTGGACCTCGGCCACGCGACCACGCCGCAGGCCCGATTCGACCCGCGCGGCCATCATCCCTTGATCATCTGACGCCGAGCCTCTATCCGGGCGGCGTCTTTCGCCCGGCTCGACATCTCGAGCGCCGCCCTGGGCGACCGCTCATGTGACTTTGTTTTAGGAATGTGACGATGGCCAAAGAGAAGTTTGCCCGCACCAAGCCGCACTGCAACATCGGCACGATCGGTCCCGTACTCGACGTGGGCCGTCGAGATCGTGATGCCGCGCGCCTTCTCCTCGGGGGCCGTGTCGATCTGGTCGTAGGCCGTGAACGTCGCACCGCCCAACTCCGCCAGGACCTTCGGGATCGCCGCCGTCAGCGACGTCGTGCCGTGGTCGACGTGACCGATCGTGCCGAGGTTGCCGTGCGGCTTGGTGCGGGCAAACTTCTCTTTGGCCCTCGTAGGCTCCGTAATCTCAATGTTTCAGGTGATGCTGGTGCGGTCCGGAAAAGGCGGGAAGCTTTAA
>NZ_JAKSYE010000111.1 GCF_022829685.1 Methylobacterium sp. E-045 | reverse complement strand
GTCGCTGGGCGAGAGCTTGTAGGCGACGTTGCCGCCCCAGACCGAGTAGAGCGGCGAGGTCACGCCGGCATTGATCTGCAGGATGTCCTGGAAGCAGCTGACGCTCGATTGGCAGGGCGGCAGGGCATAGTAGCGGTTGGGGTGAGTGCGCCCGACCTCGATGGCCAGTTTGTCGTCGAACAGGCGCTGCTCGTAGGTCAGGATCGAAAGCCTGGCGAAGTCGCGGTTATAGGTGGGCTGATAGCCCACCGTGGAATCGCCGATGTCGCCGCCCATGTTGCGGTTGTTCCAGCGCAACCCGAAGAAGGTCTGGGTGAAGTGGAACCAGCCCCCCTTGATGCCGGCGAGCGTGTCGAGATCGGCGTCCAGGCTCAGCAGATAGTAGGTCGAGTTCGACAATTGCCCCGGGCGAAGGCCGGCGCTCGGATTGGAGAAGAAGTATTCGTAGGCGTTGACGTCGAGGCTGAGGCCATGGGCGGCGAGATCCGCGGCGTAGGGTGCCAGCGGGCCATGCCACTTCTCCACGCCGTCGGGCGCGACGCCGATGGCGCTCGCATCGGTGCGCGGGCCGGCCTCTCCGGTAAAGGTCTCGATCGCGCTCGGGGACTGGGCTCTTGCGCTCGTCAGACCGAGCGGCAGTGCGCAAGCGAGGCAGCTTCCCAGCAAAACGCTCCGCAGGCGGCGGCTTCGAGACTGGCTCGGTATCGACGGGGAAGGCACGAAATCGGTCATCAAGGCTCGTCTCTCGCGGGCATGCGGATGCCACCGGCCGCTGCGGGCACGCGTTCGTGAAGTCGAAGGGGGAATAGTGTGCAGGCCGGCACGAGACAAAGCTTGTCTGGCGCAATGTGCCCGCTGTTGTGATTCGGTCTCGAAGCAAAAACGCGCCGCTGCTGAAACAGCTTAGCTTATGAATAAATATGCAATGATATCGAAACAAACGTCAATGAACGGCGTTGCTTTATTTTACAGCCATCTAGGAAGATGTTTTTCTATTGCGGTGGTATTCGGAAATTCGATTGCTCACCCCGTGATACGGGCGGGCGCGGTCCCGAGGCCGAGATAGAACGCCTGATGGCGTCGCGCCCACGGAGTTCGGCGGCGGTGCCCGAGAGGACGCTGCGTCCGTTCTCCAGCACGACCGCCCGGTCCGCATGGCGCAGCGCCACGGTGACGTTCTGTTCGGCCACCAGGATCGTCAATCCCTCGTCGCGGTTGAGGCGCTCGAGGGTGCGGAAGATCTCCGCCGCCACCTGCGGGGCGAGGCCCATGGAGGGTTCGTCGAGGACGAGCAGGCGCGGGCGCGCCACCAGCATGCGGGCGAGCAGGACCCGCTTCTGCACGTGGATGTACGCTTCCTGGATCACCGCGGTCAGCGCCTTCTCGGCCATCCGCCGCGGCTCCATGAAGCCAGGGCAGTACGAGCCCTTGCGCAGCTTCGGGATGCGCGGTTCCACCGTGCCGGCCCGCCTCTGCCAGTCCCGGTCGCGGGAGCCATTGCGCTGGACCAGATGCTCGGCGCTCTTCTCGCCGTGGGCCGCCCCGGTCAGGCCGCCCACCTCCAATTCCATCATCCGCTCGGCCACGAAGCCGATCATCTCGCGCAGCAGATCCGCATCGGCGCTCTTCATGAGGCCGCGCAGGGCCATCCTTGTCCTCACACGTGGAACAGCCCGTGGTCCTGGATGTGGACATTGTCCGCGTTGAGGGCGGTCGGCAGGACGTTCTTGATGAGGATCGTGTCGGTGGCCGAGAGCGTGATCAGGGTGTCGTGACCCGAGGCCGAGATCGCATGACGTGCCTGCAGGTCCGCGAAGCTCGTCGCCTCGGAGGAATCCAGCAGGAGGACGTCGTGCCCGGTCCCTGAGCCGGCATGGAATCCGTTGACAACGTCCTTGCCGAAGCCGGAGGCGAAGACGAAGGTGTCCGCGCCGAAGCCCTTGAACGTATCGGCGACGCCTGCCGTCGAGATCAGGGTCTGGTCGGCCTGATAGGCGGTCTGCTTGTGCGAGTGATCCGCAACCGTGAGGTCCAGGGTCTCGATCTTTCCATCCGACCCGTAGGCGTAGTGATCGGCGACGTAGCTCTTTCCGGTGACGGCAAAGTCGAACACGTCTTTCGACAGGTCGGCGTGGACCTGAACCTCGCGGGTCAGGACGCCCTTGGCGAAGGTGAACGTGTCAGTAGCGCCGTCGGCCTGCGTGACCGTCTGCTTCGTCAGGATGCCGGCCGCGTCGTAGGTGCCGGCCGTCTTCGTACCGGTTTGGGTGTCGAGGCTGTAGGTCGAGTCGAGGCTCTTGTCGGCGTGCGAGCGTGACATGGCGACGAGGGTGCCGGATGCATCGTAGCCGTCATGCTCGGCGACGTAGCTCCGGCCGGTGATGGCGGACAGGTCGACATCCTTCGAGCCATCGGCATGGACATGCGTCTCCCGGGTGAGGACGCCCTTGGTGAAGAGCAGGGTATCGGACAGTTCGCTCCCTCCCGGCGCGTAGCGGATCACTTCGCTCGCCGGGGTTGTGCCGTCGCCGGCATAGGTCGTGACATCGGATTTACCGTCCGACCGGACCACGCTGTGCGTCTTCAGGATTCCGGTGGCACCGTAGCTGTCGGTGGTCTTCGTGCCCGTGGCGGTGTCGAGGCTGTAGGTCGAGTCGAGGCTGCCATCCGCATGGCTACGGACCATGGCGGTGAGCTTGCCGGCCGCATTGTAGCTGTCCTGCTCGGCGACATAGCTCTGGCCGGTGATGCCGAGCTTGAACGCGTCCTTGGAGCGGTCGGCATGGACCTGGACGAGGCCGGACAGGGCGCCGCCGGCCGCGATCGTCACGGTCTGGCCGGTCGAGGCCGCGCCGAGATTGCCCGCCGCATCCTGCGCCCTGGTCGTCAGGACATGCGTCCCCGGGGACAGGATGGAGAGGCCTGTGAAGCTGTAATGCCCCGTCGCATCCGCGCTCGCCGTGGCGAGCAGGGTGGTCCCGTCATAGAGCGAGACCCTGGACCCGGCCTCGGCGGTCCCGGACAGCGCCGGTGTCGGCAGGCTCCCCTTCACGGGCGTGCCGATCTCGAGACCGGGCGCGACCGGTGCGGTCTTGTCGAGGATGTAGGTCACCGCCGCGCTGGTGCCGACCGTGCCGATGGCATCGACGTCCTGGGCGACGAGGCTGTGGGACCCGCTGCCCCTGAGGACGATGTCGGCGCTCCAGCGTCCATCGGCCTTCACGGTGGTGGTGCCGATCACCTTGGCGCCGTCGAGGATGGTCACGATCGTCCCGGCATAGGCGATGCCGACGGTGCCGGCGAGCGTCTGCGCTCCGTGGTTGGTGGCCCCGCCGGTGCTGGTGATCGCCACCGTGGGGACGACCGGGGTCGGCGCGAACGAGATGCCGCGGATGTTGGTGCCCGCATCCGCCGTGACGAGGGTGGTGAAGCTCTCGCCCGCGCCGGAGGTCGCCGCGAGGGTGTCGCGGATGCCGAAGACGTAGGTCTGGTCGACGTCGCCGAGGGTGGCGTTGGTGGCGTAGAGTTCGACCTGGTCGCCGACCACACGTCCCGAGAGGCCGATCAGCCCCGTGGTGCCCTCGCTCGCTCCGCCGGAGACGATGCCGAGCCCGTCGGAGAGGGTGTATTGCAGGACCCATTTCGAGCCCTGGTAGACCCATTTCTGCAGGCCGCCGTCGCCGACTCCCCCCTGCTTCGGCAGGCCGCTATCGGCCACGTAGAGGGTGGTATCGTTGGCGAAGAAGAAGTTCTCCGGGCTGAGATAGACCTTGGTGCCCACCGCGCCGCCATTCACGGTGTTGGTCTGCGCCTCCGTCAGTACCACCGATCCGCCGATCCCGGACAGCGCGGACGGCACCGTGGCCGAGGTCGGCAGTCCGCCGTAGGTCGCCACGTTGGCGGTGCCGCCCGACCCCTGCTTGCTGTCGCGGGAGACGTAGAGTTCGCCATCGTGGATCGCGATGGTGCGGGTGTCGGTGCTGGTGTCGATGGCCGTCGCCGCGGTGCCGCCGTCATGGACGAGGAAGACGCCCTGGGTGGTGTCGCCCTTCTTGCCCTGGCCCGAGATGTAGAAGTCGGTGCCGTCGATGGTGGCGACGCTGCGCGGGTTGTTGGTGTTGTAGACGTTGTAGAGGATGGTGCTGGTGTCGACGCTGCCGTCGGCGCCGATCTTGGCGATCACGCGGCTGACCGGCTCGTAGGCGCCGCCCGCGATGCTCGTGGTCTGGGCGAGGCGGACATCGCCGTACACGCCGGCCCCGCCGGCATTGTAGGTGTCGGCGTCGATGCCGTAGCCGGCGATGACGAGCCAATGTCCGTCCGCCGAGAGCTGCAGCGAGCCCTCGGACGAGGAGCCGTACTCGCCCGAGATCACCGAGTTGGTGACGCCGTTGGTGACGCTGGTGGTCTGGGGCAGGACGAAGCGGCTGACGAGGGTGCCGTCCGTGGTGATCTGCTCCAGGACGATGGGCGAGGCGTTGTTGTCGGTATAGTCGCCGCTGCCGTCGCCGTTGCCGTAGACGCTGAGCACGAGGTTGCCGACGTCGAAGGTCGGCGCCTTGCTGGCGAGGGTGAGGCTCAGGCTCTCGTCGGTGACGGCCGTGTTGCCGGCCGCATCCGTGTCGCTGGCGGTGAGGGTGTGGGTGCCCTCCCCGGCGAGAGTCACGGTGGCGCTCCAATGGCCGTCGCCGCGCACGATTCCCGTGCCCATGAGGTGACCGCTCTCGTAGACCGAGACCGTGGTGCCGGCATCCTCGACCCCGGCCGTTCCGTGGACGACCTGGACCGCCTTGCTGACGCTGCCGCCGTAGCTCGTGAAGTCCACATCCGGCGCGGTGGTGTCGAGGGTGTAGGTCATGGGCGCGGCGCGGCCGGTATTGCCGGCGGCGTCGGTATCGCTGGCGACGACGGTATGTGTCCCGTCGCCCGACAGCGTGATCCGGGTGCTCCAATGGCCATCGCTGCCGACGGTCGCGGTGCCGAGGACGGTGCCGTTCTCGGTGAGGGTGACGAGGGTGCCGGCATCGGCGACGCCGATGCCGCCCGAGATGGTCTGGCTCGCATGGTTGGTCAGGCCGCCGGAGCCGGCGACGGTCACGTCCGGAGCGGTGGTGTCGAGGGTGAAGGTCAGGGCGGCGCTATGGCCGCTGTTGCCGGCGGCGTCGGTGTCATTGGCGATGACGGTATGCGTCCCATCTCCCGACAGCGTGATACCGGCGCTCCAGCGCCCGTCGCCGCCGACCGTGGCGGTGCCGAGCACGCTGCCGTTCTCGGTGAGGGTGATCGTGGTGCCGGCATCGGCGAGTCCGACGCTGCCGGAGACGGTCTGGCTCGCGTGGTTGGTCAGGCCGCCGACGCTCCCGACGGTCACGGCGGGTGCCGTCGTGTCGAAGGTGTAGACGAGGTCGGCGCTATGGCCGGTATTGCCGGCGGCATCGGTATCGCTGGCGACGAGCGTATGAACGCCATCGCCGGTCAGGGTCACGTCCGCGCTCCAGCGCCCGTCGCCGCCGACCGTGGCGGTGCCGAGCACCGCGCCGTTCTCGGTGAGGGTGATCGTGGTGCCGGCATCGGCGATTCCGACACTGCCCGCGATCGTCTGGTGCGCCTGATTGATCAGGCCGCCGGCACCCGCGAGGACGATGGTGGGGGCCGTGGTGTCGAGGGTGAACCGCAGCGGATTGCTGGTGCCGACATTGCCGGCCTGATCGGTGTCGCTGGCGAGCAGCGTGTGGACGCCGTCTCCGGTGAGCGACACGCTGGTGCTCCAGCTGCCGTCGCTCTGCACCGTGGCGGTGCCGACGACCGCGCCGTTCTCGGTGATCGAGACCGCGAGGCCGGCATGGGTCGAATCGACCTCGCCGGAGACGGTCTGGACCGCCGTGTTGGTGAGACCGCCCACGTTGGTGAAGCTTACGCTCGGCGGCGTCGTGTCGAGGGTGTAGGTCAGCTCGGCACTGGAGCCGAGGTTGCCGGCGGCGTCGCTCGCCTCGGCATGGATGCTGTGGGTACCGTTGCCGCTGAAGGTCACGGCGGTCGACCATGCGCCGTCCTGGCCGGCCACGGTGGTGCCGAGGACGGAGCCGCCCTCGTAGAGGGTGATCGTCGCCCCGGCATCGACGGCACCGATCGTGCCGGAGACGGTCTGGGTCGCCTGATTGGTGAGGCCGCCGGTGCTGGCGAAGGTCAGAGCGGGTGCCACGGTATCGACCTGCGGGCCGATGCCCGTCTGGCCGATCGCGCCCGAGAGGTCGAGGGCGACATGGGCCGCGTCCTGCACGCTCGCCCCGTTGTCGACGCCGGTGATCGTGAGCGCGGCGGCGTTCTCGCCGGCCGTCGCCGTATAGGTGAAGACGAGGCTGGTGCCGGTGGAATGCGCGGCGTCGTAGGTCGCCGTGCCGCCGTCGCCGAGATGCAGGACCGGGGCGTCACCCGAGACGGTAACGGCGGCACTGGTGGCGAGGGCGATGGAGACGGTCTGGCCCGCCTTGATCACCCCGCCTGCCGGGCTCGCCGACACGCCGATCACCTGCGCCACGGCTTCGATCGCCACCAGGCTTCCGCCTGCGCCGTCCGAGACCACGCCATAGGCGTATCCCGCAGTGGGCGCGGCACCGGCATCGAGCTGGAGCGTCACGCTCTGGCTGCCGCCGCTGAGCGTCAGGGTATGCGCGGCGTCGTCATAGCGCGCGGCCGTGGCCGTGCCGATGCCGGAGACGTCGATCGTGTCCTCGGCGCCGAACCCGGTGAGGCCGTTGGCGAAGCCGGCGGCGCCGCCCGACCCCGTCAGGGCGGCCTGCTCGATATGGAGGGTCTGGGCGCCGCTGCCGAAGGCGATGGCGCCGCTGCCGGCCCCGCCGGCCGAGGCGATGTCGAGGGTGCCGGCGGAAAGCACGGTCCCGCCGGTATAGGTGTTGGCGCCCGACAGGGTGAGCGTACCGGTGCCGGCCTGGACGAGGCTGCCGCTCCCGCTGATCGCATCCATCACGGTGACGGCATCGGAATGCGCGAAGCTCAGCGTGCCGTTGTCGGTGACGGCGCCGGAGAGCGAACCGGCCGCCGCGACGGTGAGGCTGGCACCGGCCGCGATGGTGATGCCGTTGGCGTAGCCCTGCGCATCCGCGATGGTCCAGGCGCCGCCGTTGACGCTGAGCGTCTCCACATGGACGACGTTCGCCAGCGTGCCGGCGGAGGTGCCCGAGCCGGCGTTGAGGGTGAGAATGTCGTTACCCGCGCCGCCGTCGATGCGACCGGTGACGCTGCCGCCGGTATAGAGGTTGAGGGTGTCGTCGCCGCCTTCCAGGCTGATCGCCCGGCCGGAATTGCCGGTGATCGTGCCGTAATTCGTCAGCGTGTCGGCACCCTCGCCGGTCTGGATTGCGGCGCCGTCGCCGAGGATGAAGCGGGCCGAGCCGGCATTGGCGGCGCTGGTATAGGCGGTGCCGTCGAGGGTGCCGACGGTGTTCGTGTCGGCGGTCTTGCCGTCGCTCAAGGTCACCGTGCCGGTGGGGATCGTGCCGTTGCCGATGATGGTGCCGTAATTGACGATGGTGTCGTTGGTCAGCGCCGCATTGGCGCTGCCGTCTGCGGTCTTGTTCTCGGAGCGGATCGCGTAGCCGGTGTCGCCCTGGATCAGGCCGCCAGCCTGGTTGGTGAGAGACAGGGCGGCCGAGCCGCTGCGGGTCTGGGCGGCATTGGCGGTGTTGCCCACCGTAATGCCGTCGTTTCCACCCTCGATCGTACCGGAATTGACGATCGTGCCGCCGCCGATATCGACGCCTTCCGAGACGTTGGCGCGGCCGCCATTGTTGAAGCCCAGCGAACGGACGCCCTGGATCGTGCCCGCATTGGTGATCGTCGCCGATCCGGCGACATCGATGCCGTCGCCGTCGACGTTCAGCTTGCTGGAGGGGAAGGACGACGTGCCGCCGCTGTAGGTCGCGGCGCCGAGGCCCTTGATCGTGGCGCCGGCCTCGTTCGTGATCGTGGCCGTGCCGCTGGAGACGATGGCGCCAGAATTGTTGCCGGTCAGCACACCGCCCGTACGGTTGGTGACCGTGTAGTTCGCCGCCGTGTCGGTCGCGGCGCTCTTGGTGCCATTGTACGCGACATCGCTGCCGAGCGCGCTCTCGTCGCCGGTGATCGTGCCGGAATTGATGATGGTCGAGCTCTGGCCGATCGAGATGTCGATGGCGTTCTTCGTGGTGTAGAGGTTCGAGGACGGCAGGTCCGACGAGAGTGCGGTGATGGCGCCGGCATTGGTGATCGTGCTGTTGTTGCCGGCACGGATGGCATCGGCATTCGCGGTCTTGATGATGCCCGTCGCAGCATTGCTGATCGTGATGCTGGTATCGCTATAAGACTTGCCGAAGCGCAGGGCCTGGCTGTCGTTGCTCAATCCAGTCGAGACGATCGATCCCGCGTTGTTGACGGTGATCACGGCCTGCTGGAGGTCCGGATCGATCCGGAAGATGTCGGCCTTGTCGTTGGTCCCACCGCTGGAGGAGATGACGCCGCCAGCATCGTTGTTCAGCGTAATCTTCGTGCCGATCCCGCCCGTCGTGCTGGTGACGTCGATGACGCGCTTGGCCGTCGCGCTGATCGTGCCGCTGTTGTTGATCACGATGCCCGCACCGGCCGGCGCGTTCGTCGTGTCCAGGGCGATCGCGGTGGCCGTCGTCTTGAGCGAGCCTGCGGCAGTGACGGTGAGCGTATCGTCCGCACCGGCATTGCCGTCCTTGAGCGTGACGGCCGTGGTGCGCGCAGTCGAGATCGACGTATCGGACATGGCGTATTTCCCCCGGAAGCCCTCGCGATGGGGCTCTTGAGCGTAGTCTTTTCGAGAAATGAGGTCGCAGGACCGCCGCGTCGTCCTGGCCTGTAGCGGCATCGGGACGACGGTTCTGGCAGTATCGGCGTGCAGACAGCGGCAAGAGCGGCCGCGTTACTTCACAAGGTCAGGTAAAAAATGCCCATTGCCGCCCTCCCGGAGGCAGAGATTGTTCGCTGCTCGTTTCGGCGACTTATGAGTAAATGTTCCAAAATAATAAAATCACAAAAACGTTTGCTGATTGCCACTTTGTCCCTTCGATGTGAGGTAATCTGGCAATGCGACGGATTGTAGTGGGCGCGACGCCGCCTCCTGTTCGATTTTATGATTCAGTCCCCTCTCGTCTGAAGATCGACGCCAAACCGAACAGCAAAGCAAATACAAATATCGATCATCGCCGAACAAATGAACGATTGGATCTTGATAAAAAGGCCGCTTTCGTACGACGGCCCCTCGAAAGAAGACAGACGGATTTCCATACAAAACCGGTTGTTGAGCGGACGGACGGGTCCCGACCCATGTCTGGCATCCGGAGAGGCGGTGAGGCCTTCCCGAAAGCGGTCACGCGTCGGCTGCCGCAGAAAAGCAGTGCACGATGGGGTAGTGTCTCAGTTTGAAATTTGCCCAGCATTCGGTCGGGAGCCATTAGGGTTCGCGAGACCATCCTGCGGATGGGTGGCCACTGGCTGTCGTTCTGACTTGAAGGTGTCGTTTAATATCGCAGCATCGTGAGTGCGAACAATATCTATGTAATTCTCAATTTCTTTCGATGGACTATCGCCTGCTTTGATTTTTAAATACAATATATCTAGTTCATTTCTAGTAATTCTATTCGCTTTCCACTTGCGCTCAAACCCACCAAAAACACCAACCGCAGCAAGTATAGAACCGGATAATGCAATTAACGGTATATAATCTGAAAGCTTCACACCATAAAATTGCGTATCCTTCCCGGCGATTGCCGCTACAACAACGCCTGTAATTGTCGAGATGCCAAAGGCCAAGTGAAACATTGTGCTCCACGCTCTGCAACCTCTGTCTGCCTGATGCCGGCGTTTTAAAATTTCGGTTTCGAGTTCTTTATTTGTCATAATTTCCTCAATATATTAATATGTTTAAAGTCTATTTGATTTTGTACGGCCCGCGCTTGCCTAGTACAGGCGCAGCCGCCTCTACCAGAGCCGCCACGTCTTCAATGCTCCAAAGCCGATCCGACACGCCAGCGGCCATTGCCGGGCTCATCCGATGCTTCTTGTGCATTTTCACGAAGTTGTACCAGACCGTGTAGAGCGCGACCATATGAGCGTGGTTCTCGAACTTTTTCGAGAAGCCGTTCGAGAGGCGGGTGAACCGCTTCATCTGCATCCGCATCGTGAGGTTCTGGCGCTCGACGTAGGACGTGGAGACGTGCGCCTCGTCGGGCGACCCGGTCGCGGTGGTCTTCTTGATACCGGTACATTCGGCGGGGCTGTAGCGGCCTGTGGTGCCGCCGGGAGCAGGGCCATAGAGTTTCACCAGCATGGCGTAGTCCACGTCCGCACCGAACGCTCCCTCGACGGCTTCGAGGTAGGCTTTGTGCCCGTCCGTGGTGAGCTGGACGCGCTTCGTCAGGCGGCCCGCCAGATCGCCCATGAAGGCGTCGGCATACTCGGTATCGCGGCCACCGACGAGGTAGGACACGATCAACTTGGAATCAGCGTCGAGAGCCGTCCACGTCCACACGTCGCCAGCGCCCTCAGGAGCGGCCTTAGCGGCGGCGACGTTCTTCGCCTTCGCGTAGCAGTAGGACCAAATCTCATCGCACTGAACGCGCTCGGCAGCGACGCCGCGCACGTTCTGATCATGGTAGGCGGCACACGCCTTGCCGGCATCTTCAAGCAGCTTCGACACAGTGTTGATCGACACGTCCACCACACGGCTGATCGACCGCATGGAGGAGCCCTCGCAGAGCATGCTCAGGATTTGGACGCGCTTTGCGAGAGGCAGCTTGTTCATGCACTTTCATACTGAACTTTTATGCTTAGAATAAGCCAGCAGTAGCTCAATTGGGCTGTTAGTGATATCAGTGAGCCCATCAGTGATCGCACTAAGGGGGATAGTGATGGCGCCAGCATCCAAACCGAAGACTGACGAGGACTGGCGGGCGCTCCGTTTTGAAGCCAATCGGATATTCACACCTTCAACGCCCATCAGCGTTGCTCAATTGTTCGCCGGTAGATCGTCACAAATTAATAGCCTCTTAGACACCGTCGCGGAACGGGGGCGGCATGCTATAGTCTATGGCGAGCCTGGAGTTGGGAAGACGTCTCTCGCTCAAATCATACAACATATTGTTCCGACGAATGCTGAACGGATCAAGTATGTTAGGAAGTCGGCGGTTTCGTCAGATAATTATTCTACAATATGGATGTCGATTTTCAAGGAGTTGCATTTTCTTGCGGACTTGGGGGAGGGTGAAAAACGGTATCCAATATCTGACCTATACAAGGATGGCGTCACCCCATCAGACGTTGTTCGAGAGTTGGCGTTCTTTGGTGAGGATTTGATTCCAATTATTGTTATTGATGAGTATAATCTCATCAAAGATAAAGACTCGTCAAGACAAATGGCGGAGACGATTAAAGCTGTTTCAGACGCATCAGTAAATGTTACAATCATAATTGTAGGTATCAGTGATACGGTCGAGAACTTAATCGACGGCCATGCGTCGATAGGTAGGTGTTCAGAAGAGGTTTTGATGCCTCGAATGAACAGCCATGAGATGCAATTACTGATCGAAAGCCGTATGATAGGGCTAGGCATGAAGATTAACGGCGATGCAAAGTGGAAGATAATAAACCTTTCGAAGGGCCTTCCTGCTTTTGCTCACAGCCTTGGTAAAGGCGCTGTTTTATCTGCTATTGATACAAGAAAGATGAGCGTAACAGAATATAACGTCGATCACGCCATTGAAACAATACTTGGAGGATCGCAAAACACGCTCAAAATGGACTATGAGCAAGCGATACGAAGCAATCAGGAACGGGCACGATTTAGACAAATCCTAACAGCTTGTGCATTGGCCGACACGGACGAAAGCGGATATTTTACTCCGAAGCAAGTGCAAGCTCCATTAGCTAATATCTTAAAAAAACCAATTGGTATTGATGGGTTTAATCCAAACCTTAAAGAACTTGCGAGCGCAAAGCGTGGCAATGTCTTACAGCAAATTGGATCAGAGAGAATATTCAGATATCGCTTTGCGAGCCCGGCTATGCAGCCATTTGTGATTATGAAGGGAATGCAAGATGGATTTTTAGATGAGAAGGCTAAATCCGCGCTTTCGGCCCCCGAGCAGGGGACGCTGTTTTCCAACGAGCTTTAGCGGCCTTCTCCGCTATTTCGGCGCGCCGCTCAGGCGTCATATTGATTGCTCGGGCATGACCACCCCTCCGGCCCATCTCAGCAGCGGCTTCGTTCTTCTTGGGAACGGAGCCGTAATCCTCCGGCTCCTCCTCGGTGGCGATGCGCATCACCTTTACGGCGTTGCCGATAGCGTCGGCGGGGCGCTTCTGGCCTTTAGGTCCGGTGGGCATTAGGCTGCGGTTCCGCTCTTAAAGCGAAGCGCATTCTGAAGCTGCGCGATAGCTTCTTGGATTTCTTCGACATGTTCCGTCGAAATGCGCCGATCGGCCTTGCCCACGTGCGCTGCGCTCTCCTTTAGGGCCTGTACCGTCTGACGGACGACCGTTGCCATGTCGGCATCATCGTGAATGATCATTAGCGCCTCCTGCTTGGCGCCAAGCATACGCCAGCGGGAGGTCTCGCGCGAGGGACCGGAACGGGAACGCGTGGCTCAACCGTTCGGGATCAATTTTCAAACTGAGACACTACCCACGATGGGCAGCGCTTGGCAGGTCTCGCCGTGGGGGCGGGAGATTGCTCGCCTAGGCGGTTGAAGTTAATCTCGGAGGTGCCGCGAAAAACGACCGCCCATCCTCGGCTGTCGAATACACGTCACCCCCGCCCCTCGCGTGGGTCGGCCAGCGTCTCCGAAGCAAATGCCCGACGCACGGGCAGCCGCAGTGATCAGCACCGACGCGTGCTGCGCGCCTGCGGTCTCAGGAGCGCATCCATGAGACAGTCGATCACGATCCTCGGCGCAGGTCCCGGCGGCCTGGCGCTGGCCCGCGTCCTCCACGTCCACGGGATTGCAGCAACGATCTACGAGGGCGAACCGTCGGCCGACGTAAGGACACAGGGCGGCCTGCTCGACATCCACGAACACACCGGCCAGATCGCCCTGAGACACGCCGGCCTCCATGACGATTTCCTCCATCTCGTCCGCCCCGGCGAAGACGCGAAGCGCGTGGTCGATCGGCACGGCACGGTCCTGTTCGACCGCCCCGGTACGCCCGTGGGGCATCGACCCGAGGTCGATCGCGGCGACCTGCGACGGATGCTGATCGCCTCGCTTCCCCCAGGGACGATCCGATGGGACCACAAGGCGGTGGCGGTCGCCGCATGTGGGGACGGGCGGCACGCTGTTAGCTTCGCGAACGGTGGGGCGGTCACGACGGATGTGCTCGTGGGCGCGGACGGGGCGTGGTCGCGGGTCCGCCCCCTACTCTCTGGGACAGCGCCCGCCTACACGGGCACCTCGTTCGTCGAGACGATCATTCACGACGGTGACGCACGCCTCAAGGCCAGCGCGGACGCCATTGGCAAGGGTACGCTCATGGCTGTCGCGCCGGGTATGGGTATCCTCGCACACCGCTATGCGGATGGGCGGCTCCACACATACACGGCTCTGAATAGGCCGGAGCCCTGGTTTGACGCCATCGACTTCGGCGATGTGGGCACGGCCCTGGCCCGTATCGCGGCCGAGTTTGCGGGATGGGCACCACACCTGACCGCCCTCATCACGACCAGCGACACGGATCCCGTCCTTCGTCCGATCTACGCGCTGCCCGTCGGCGACCGGTGGGACCGTGTGCCCGGTCTGACCCTCCTCGGCGACGCGGCGCACCTGATGTCGCCGTTCGCGGGGGAGGGAGCGAACCTTGCGCTCTACGACGGTGCCGAGCTCGCACGAGCGATCATCGCCTCGCCCGACAACTTGAACGCCGCCCTCACCCGATACGAGCGAGCCCTGTTCCCCCGAAGCGCGAAAATCGCCGACGTTTCTGGGCGGAACCTTGCCCGGTTCTTTGGCGCGGAGGCGCCTCACAGCGTAGCCGCGATGTTTGCTCCAAAGCTATCGTGAGCGTTCGGGATCGCGGCTGTCGCCGTCGACCCCCGAGGCCCGGCCGGTGATAGCCTCGGCCGCGAACGCAGGAACCAGTGACAGGACAAAGACGAGGGCGGGACAAGGAATCGGTTTCATCAATATCGACTATCGATTTGATCTGTTTGAATGATGGTGCACCGCAGCGCATATCCCTCTCATGAACCGGGGCGCAGGCCCCGAAACACCAGAGGGATCAGTATCATGACCGTTCGTAAAATCGTTCTTGCCGCTCTTGCCGCCGCCACCCTGACAGGTACGGCCATGGCTGAGGATCGCATCAACATCACGCCGACGCTCTACCGTGAACAGGCTCGCGTCACGGCATCGGTTCGTCCGGCTTCCGAGCTGACGACCACGCCGTCCCTGACCCCGCGTGCCCCCGCGACCCGGCGCCTCGTTGCCGACGCGGACGCCACGACCCGTTAAGACGGCTTCTCGGCCGGCTTATACCAGACCTCGATGAGTCTGACTCATCGAGGTCTGCCCGCGCGACTGCGCGGCGGCGGTCGTCCGCCGGACCTCACTGACCCTGACCTATGGGTCAGAGTGAGTGAGACTTGGTATTAGAGCGCTCTCCGCCGAAGTGGATGTCGGTTCGGCGAAAAAGAGGGCGACACAACAAAGATCGAGAGCTGCGCCCGACCCAACGTGGTCGGGCGCAGCTCTAGTCGTGAGCTTTCAGGAGGTTGTCCATCCGGTCTGAACCGAGGACGCTGGAGTTGCGAGGCTTCAGCGATCCCGGAGAGCCCGGATGAACACCCATCAGCATGCGCGATTGACGGACGTCAGCTCGCACGTCGGATCACCGGGGCGGCGCGCGCCTCGGTCTCGCGGAGCGAACGGTCGGCATAGGTGCCGTGCACCGCGGCCCGGCCGCCATGGGCGTAGAGGTCGAGCACCAGGGCGGAGTGGATGAAGGCCAGGTGGCTGAAGGCCTGGGGGAAGTTGCCGAGGAAGCTCTGGTCCTCTGCCACCTCTTCGGCATAGAGGCCGACATCGTTCTGCAAAGCCCGCAGGGCCGCGAAACGCGTCTGTGCGTCCTCCTCCCGGCCGAGCCAGGCCAGGGCGTCCACGAGCCAGAAGGCGCAGATCAGGAACGTGCCTTCGTGCCCCGGCAAGCCGTCGTCGTTGCGATAGCGATAGACGAGCGGACCGTGGCCGAGTCGGTCGATGACGGTATCGACGGTGCGGGCGAAGGCCGTCTCGTCCACGGGAAAGCCCACCATGGGGGCGATCAGCACGGCGGCGTCCACGTCGTCGCTGCCGATGAACTGCGGATAGTAGCCGTGCGGGTGGATGCCCTCGCCGTTGACGCGCTCGACGATCCGGTCCCGCTCGGTGCACCAGTCCGGCCGCTCGCCGAAGAGGCGGATGGCCCGGTCCAGCGCCACCCAGTTCATGATGGCGGCATGAAGGTAGTGCTCCTCGGGCTTGCGCGGCTCCCAGAGCCCGGCATCCTTCTCGTGCCAGTGGGCGGCGGAGAAGTCCGCGAGGCGGATCGCCTGGTCCCGCGCCGCGTCCGAGATGGTGCCGCCGAGACGCTCGTAGAGGTAGAGCAGGTCGAGCACCTGGCCGTAGGCGTCGCTCTGGTGCTGCTCGGACGCCAGGTTGCCGTGGTTGACCGGGCGGCTGCCGCGCCAGCCCTCGAAATGCCCGATCTCGCGCTCCGTCAGGTCCGCCTCGCCGGCAACCGCATAGAGCGGCCGGAGACCGCCGCCCTCACGCTCGGACAGGGTGCTGACGAAACCGAAGAACGCCTCGGCCTCCGCCACCATGCCGAACTTCTTCAGGACGTAGAAGGAGAGGCAGGCATCCCGGATCCAGCAGAAGCGGTAATCCCAGTTGCGGACGCCGCCGATGTCCTCGGGCAGGGAGGTGGTGGCAGCCGCCACGATGGCGCCGCTCGGTGCGTAGGTGAGCGCCTTCAGGGTCAGGGCGCTGCGGGTGAGCTCGTCGGCGAAGGGGCCGTCATAGAGGGCGCCCGCCGCCCAGCCGGCCCAGGCCCGGCGGGCCCGCTCCATCAGGTCGCGCGCCGCCGGAACTCCGCCCGCTCCCACACCGTCGCGCCAAGCGCTCCGCTTTGTGCCGCGCGCGTAGAGGGCGAAGCGACGTGCCTCGCCGCCTTTCACGGTGAAGCGCGCGACGGCCCGCCCGTCCTCGGCGGCAAAGCCCGTTTCCGACACGAGGCTGGGCAGGCCCTCGCCCGTGATGAGGCCGTCCGCGATGGCGAGGTCGGCGAAGGTTTCGGCGAAGCCCGCCAGGGGCCGGTAGTCGGCCCGAACCGGCACGGCACCGGAGATTCCGGCGACGAGGCGGATCAGGCTCGGATGTGCCTCCCCCGGTTCCGGCGCGACCATGAAGTCGTGAAGCGTCAAGACGCCTGACGCCGTCGTGAAGGTCGTCTCCAGAATGTTCGTGCAGGCGAGATACATCCGCCGGGTCTCGAAGGGCTCGTCGGGCTGCACGACGAAGAAGCCGCCGCGGGTCCGGTCGAGGAGCCGGGAGAAGACCGGCTCGGCATCGAAGCGCTCCAGGCAGGCCCAGTCGATGGAACCGTCCCGCGCCACCAGGGCAGAGCCATGGCAATTGCCCAGGAGGGCATAGTCCTCGATCCGTTGGTAATCGCGCGCGTCGGGCGTCGTCATGAAGGCAATGGTCTCCTGTGGCGCGCCGATGCATGGCGCCGGTGTGCCCGCGTCTCACGGCGGGGAGCGGGGTCATGGGCGTCGAGAGCCCCGGACAGACGGTCTTACGGCGCGAGCCGGAAGGCGGGCTCGAGCAGGCCGCGCATTCCGGCCGCGACCAGGAGGGTGCGCCCGTGCTCGGGATCGGCGTCGCGCTCGTCCCGGCTCATGCCCTCATAGGCGCTGGTGATGAGCAGGCGATCGAGATCGGGTCCCGCGAAGGTCGGGCACGAGGGGCGGGTCACGGGCAGGGGAACCGTGCGCACACGCTCGCCCTCCGGGCTGTAGGCATCGATGCAGGACGCCCCCCAGCGGGTGCACCAGATCCGGCCCTCTGCATCGACCGCCGCGCCGTCGAGACCGCCCTCCCCGCCGCGATGATCGTAGAGCGTCGCCGGGTCGCCTGTCGGCAGGCCGGTACGGGGATCGAGGCTGACGCGCTTGAGCAGACCCGCATCGGTGTCGGCGAAGTAGCCGGTCGCCCCATCGGGCGAGAAGCAGATGGCGTTCGGGATGGTGAGGGATCCATAGAGCCGCGTCACCCGTGTGCCGGCGACGTGGTAGATCGCGCCGCGGCCCGGCTCGGCCGCGCGGCTCATGGTGCTGATCCAGAGGGCGCCGCTGGGATGCACGCGGCCGTCGTTGGAGCGGGTGCCTGCATCCTCCGGCTCCAGCGGACAGAACAGCGTGAGCTCTCCATCCCCCAGCCTGCGCAGGTAAAGCCCATCCTCGGCGGCGAGGAGGTGACGGGTCTCGTCCACCGCCGCGACGGCGCTCGCCATAAAGGGAAGGCTGTGCCGGCGGGACGTGCCGTCCTGAAGCGGCATCTCGAACAGGTGCCGCTCCAGGATGTCGACCCACCATGCCGTGCCGGTACGCGGATCGTAGCAGGGGCCCTCGCCGAGATGGCAGCGGTGCGGGTCGAGGATCGTGATGGGGTCCATGCTCGGTCCTTATCGGTGGAGCGGATCGCGGAGGTCGGGCCGTTGCGTGGGTGCTTTGCGGGCTCATGAGGGAACGGTCAGGCCGCTCGGCGCGGTGCACGGTGCGGTCACCCTCGTCTCAGCCCGCCTCCTGTCCCGGTGAGACCCGGCCTGCGCGCGAAGGGTGCGCGCGTCCATGACCGTCCCGCAGCCGGAACCGGGGCATCGACCTCCATGAGCACGAGGCGGGATTGCCTGTCGATCGGAGCCGATGATGTCGCGAGGGGACGAAGGAACGTGAGGCGGCCGCTCCGGTGGATCGACCCCGAGGCCCCCTATCGGGGACCGCCGCCACGACGCATCGCGATTTCCTGGCCTTCCCGGTTCAAGGCGCCCGAGGGTGCCATCGTCTCGTTCGGGACCGACATCATCCCGGTCCCGGCGGTCCGCGACGCAGGTCTGTTCTCACGCGGGTCGCCAGCGGCTCGCTTCCAAGCGAGGGCATGGCGAGCGCCCGATACCGTCTCGCTGCGGGCGCGAGCGTTTCGGCGGCGCTCACTCTCCTTGCTGACGCGTTTGACCGCCGCGGCAAGGAGGGCGGCCTTCTCGCGCGTCCCGGAATTGTCCGTCGCGGGCTGGGCACCGGCCGGGGCCGATTTTCCGCGCACCTCACGGCGTTGTCGGCGAGACACATCGCGCGCACGGTCCCGTCGTTCCCGCAGCAGCCGGATCAGGTCGGACAACCCGGCATCGTCCACCGCATCCAGTCCGGGCCGGCGGGAGCGGCCGACGAGATCGTTTTCGCTCGCATCCAGCAGACGGGCTTCACGGCGTCGCGAAACAGACATTCATCCTCCAGCTGTTGCGAATTGTGGTGCGGCAACACCCATCGAAGGAGAAACGTTGCCTGCCGTCACACCAGTCGGTCGACGTGTTGTGCGATCTCATCCCAACCCTGCAGGCGCTTGGGATTAACACGCCTCTCTCGGACGTGGAGAGTGCTGCCGGGAAGCACGATCCAACCTTATTTTCTTCGCACGACCCTACATGCCGTCGAAATCTGGAAATGATCATTGGGACAGGACTTGGCCTGTTCCGGTTTGGTGGCCCGGGTGCGACGTTGGGGGGCGTCAACACTTGAAAGGCCCCCTGCAACCGCTCCAGCACCGCGAACGCCGCATGGTCGGCCTTGCGCGGTCTCACGAAAGCGGCCGGAGCTGCAGGCTCCGCAAGCGTGCCTCACAAAACTCCCGGTCACCCTCGGTTCCCGCTCTGAGCACGGCGGCGCGGCGGGAGTTTTGTGAGAGGCACTCAATGCCTGAGGACACGGTCATCGGGATGGTGAGTGAACGGCGATGGGTTATCCGCGCCCGAACAGAGCAACGAAGGCATGGACCACGCTCGCTCCGCCTATGGGAGCAACGAAGAGGAGCATCACGTTCAAGCCGACGATCCAGATCACTGCTCGCTCCTGCCCTTTGGTGAGAGGAGGCTTGCGAGCTGGCGGCTCCCACGATGGTTCTCTCGGCGGCTTCCAGCCATCGTCAAGGAACATCGGGCGCCTCGTTGCAGGCTAGGACCGCAGGCCATCGCGGACGACATCGTCATGGTAGGGCGTGCCGGTGTGCCGATGCAATCACTCCCATCGCGGGTGGGGGATATCAGCCTCGTGCCATCTCATACCAAGTCTCACTGACCCTGACCCATAGGTCAGGGTCAGTGAGGTCCGGCGGACGACCGCCGCCGCGCAGTCGCGAGGGCAGACCTCAATGAGTCAGACTCATCGAGGTCTGGTATCAGGCACCGTCCTGCGCAACTCGAACGGGGCCAGGGGGGAATCGTCGTCCCGAACGCGTCGATGCCGTCTCACATTATTTCTGGCGAACAGTCCGAACGGTTCAGGCGTACAAGAGCATGGGTGGGTTCGTGGCTTGTCGGTAGGAGCCTCGAGGCGACACGAGGGTTCGATTCCCGGTCCTCCGCCGCATTCTCGCAGCCTTCATCTCATATTACAGTTTCGCGCGACAGAAGTGCGTCCGAGCATCCGCTAAGTGTCTGAAATCGCATGATTTCGGTGGTAGGCGCGGAATGTCCCCCCCTTCCGCCAGCCCCGCCGATTATCCGCCATGGCGCGCGATTCTGCGCGATGACTACGCAAACGCTGCCGATTGCCGCATGACAATCCAGTGCGCCGGTCATGACGAGAATGCCGCGGATGTTGGCTCTCACGCTAAAGCATTGTCCGTCATCTCTGGATCACGGACAATGCTCTCACCTGCTGTGTGGTCGCATTGTCTTCACGCGAGCCGGCATCCACCTCGCTTGAAAATGCTTTAAGCGCCGCATCGCCGATGCCGCCGCGTAGATCAGATCGATCACCGCGCGCGCGTCCGAAACGCGGCGCAGGACATGAACGGGCACCGACAAGGGAAACCGCGGCATAGGCGTGAGCACGACATCGGGACCGGCGACATGCCGTAGACTGTCCTGCACCATCGCCAATCCCAGCCCGGCTCCCACCAGGCCAAGCCGCGTGATCAGATCGTCCGCCTCGTGTCGGATGTCGGGCATGAACCCCGCTGTGGCGCAGGCGGCAAGGAATTCGGCACGCGCATCGGTATTGGCTCGGCGCGGGGCGGCGATCCAGACACGGCCGTCGAGATCCTCCGGCCGGAGCGTCGCTTGGCGCGCCAGCGGATCGGCTGCGGGGATCGCCAAGAGTAGCGGGTCGTTGCAGATATGGACGCCGATCAGGTCATCATCGTCGCCGGGCGGCGTATGGACGAACGCCAGATCGATCACCTGTTTACGCAGCGCCTGGACCTGATCCGCACTGCGCATCGCCCGCAGCGTAATCGCGGCGCGCGGATGGCGAGCTATCAGATGCCGCAGGGCGCCGGGCAAAACGCCGGTATGCACCGCCGCCTCGACATAGCCGATCGTGATGGGTGCATCGGCGCCGTGCGCGCGCATCGCGATCCCGGCCTCGATGCGGGCGCCGTGATCGAGCAAGGCGCGGGCTTCATCCAGGAACATCCGACCCTCTGGGGTCAGCCGAAGCCGCTGTCGGCGCCGCTCGAACAGTGCGACCCCCAGTCGTGCCTCCAGGCCGGCAATCTGGCGGCTGAGCGGCGAGGCCGACATGTTGAGTCTGGCTGCAGCCTCTCCGATATGCTCGGTTTCGGCCACCGTGACGAAGCATGCGATCTGGTGAAGGTTGAGCATGCTGCGACCAAAACAGTCCGAACTGTTGCAAAGCGTGTCCTGGATCGAAGCATCACGCAAGGCGATCTTGGAGTCTCACGATCCGGAGGCCGTCATGCAATTCATCACCTTGTCCCGCCGCAGGTCCGAACAGTTCACTGACGCCGACTTCGCACCGCATCTCGAAGCGGAGGCGCAACGGGCGCGGCAACTCTATCTCGATGGGTTCATCCGGCAGATCTGGCATCGCGGCGACGAGGGCGGAGCCTGCCTGCTGATCGAGGCGGTCGACGAAGCCGCGGTCCGCGTGGGCTTGCAGACCCTGCCGCTGGTGGCCGCCGGCATGCTGGAAGTGACCGCGATCGTGCCGCTGCGCCCCTATGCCGGGTTCGGACCGAGGGCGTGACGGTCCCTTCGGTGAGACGGACTGGAAGGTGATGAAGACATATCGGCTCCTGATCGATGGGCGCTGGTGCGACCCGGCTTCGGACGAATGGTTCGAGTCGATCGAACCCTATTCGGGCAAGGCGTGGGCCCGCATCCCCCGAGGGGCCGCCGAGGACGCCGACCGGGCGGTCGAGGCCGCGGATCGGGCGTTTCGCAATCCGGAGTGGGCAAGACTCACAGGGACCGCTCGGGGAGCGTTGCTGCGTCGGCTCGCGGATCTGATCGAGGCGAATGTCGATCTGCTGGGCGCGGTCGAGCAGCGCGACAACGGCAAACCAATGGCCGAGGTCAGCGGTCAAGTGCGCACCGTCGCACAATGGTTTCACTATTACGCCGGGCTTGCCGACAAGATCGAAGGATCGGTCGTGCCGATCAACAAGCCCGACGTCTTCAACTATGTGAAGTACGAACCGCTCGGCGTCGTCGTCGCGATCACGCCGTGGAACTCACCGCTGGCGCTCACCACATGGAAGATGGCGCCAGCTTTGGCGGCGGGCAACACCCTCGTCATCAAGCCGAGCGAATACACGTCCGCATCGTTGCTGGAACTCGGTCGGCTGGCGCTGGAGGCGGGTTTTCCGGCCGGCGTGGTGAATGTCGTTACGGGATACGGTCCCGAGATCGGTGAACCGCTCGTCGCCGATCAGCGTGTCGCCAAAATCGCTTTCACCGGCGGCGAGGCAGGCGGGCGGGCGGTCAACCTGGCGGCGGCGGCGGACTTCAAAGCGGTGACGCTGGAATTGGGCGGCAAGTCCCCCAACATCGTGTTCGACGACGCCGACCTCGAACAGGCGGTCAAGGGAGCGATCTCCGGCATATTTGGAGCATCGGGCCAGACCTGCATGGCGGGTTCTCGCCTGTTGCTGCACGACTCGATCCACGATGCCTTCTTGGAGCGGCTGATCGCTGCGGTGCGCGAGGCGCGGATCGGCGACCCCGCCCTGATGGAAACGCAGATCGGACCGATCGCGACACGCGCCCAGTACGACAAGATTTTGCGCATGATCGAAATGGCGAAGGCGGAGGGCGCGACCTGCGTCCTTGGGGGTCATTCCCTCGAAGGTCCCGGCTATGGCCAGGGTCAGTTCGTTGCGCCGACCATCTTCACCGATGTCCGCAACGACATGCGGATCGCACAGGAAGAGGTGTTCGGCCCGGTCCTGTGCGTGCTGCGGTTCAAGGACGAGGCAGACGCGATCCGCATCGCCAACGATGTCAGATACGGTCTCGCCGCCGGCATATGGACGCAGAACCTCCGTCGCGCGTTTGACAGCGTGGATCGGCTCGAGGCGGGCACCGTGTGGGTCAACAACTATCGCGCCACCAGCTTCACCACGCCGTTCGGAGGATACAAGCATAGCGGCATCGGGCGGGAGGGCGGCACTGAGGCGATCCGTGAATATCTGCAAGCCAAGAGCGTCTGGATCTCGACGCGTCCGAACCGAGCCAATCCCTTCGTGCTCGGCTAGAGCATTTTCAAGCGAGGTGGATGCCGGCTCGCGTGAAGAAAATGCGACCACACAGCAGGTTAGAGCGTTTTCCGTGATCCAGAGATTACGGAAAACGCTCTAGGTCGGACGATGGTGGTGTCCGCGATCCAACAGGCCCGCGCATTCACAAAATGCCGAATGCGAGATGAAAAACCGCCAATTCACGCCGACCATTCTACAGTGCGGCGTTCGTTGGCTATAGCGTAGACATAGCGCCCATCATCGTCGGGCGCGCGGCCCGCCAGCCCCGCCGATTCGACGCCATGGCGCGATATGCCTTTGCGCGCCCGTTGGCCGGCGGCGAGGAGACCGTGCTGCGGGTCGTGCTGGGCGATCTGTGTCCGCGGCCGTTGATCCTCGGCGCGCTCTCGGGATTCTCTTCCGGCCAATGGCACACCCGCCTGCCTCTCGACTATGAAGCCGTGACCGGCCCGTTCGAGGGGTTGCGGGAAGCAACGGCAGACCTGATCGTCCATCGCGCCGACGCCGCCAGCCACCTTTTCGAACGGATCGGGATTTGCGAGCTCCGGCTGGTGCCCGTCGCTGCGCCGGGCTTTCTGCCGGGCGCGCAGGACAGCGAGTTCGCTCCCCGGCATTTGCAGGCGCTCACGCAATGCGTAATCCGCGACACGGCGCGCCATGTCACGGCCGAGGATCACTTCCTGATCGAGGGCGCTCCGACCTGCTCCGCGCCGGACCACGCCATGAAGAAGGAACTGATCCTGCATGGCCTGGCATGGGGGCATCTGCCGGACTTCATGGCGGAGGCGGAATTGCGTGACGGCACGCTCATCAGTTTGCAGGGGCGCACCCTGCCGGGACGGACGGAAACACTGGCGGCGATGCGGCGCGCCGATCGGCGCCACGGCCCGGTTGCCGAAAAGCTCTGGGAGACGTTGACGGCGACGTTCCAACGGGCGCGACACCGCTCCGCATCGCTTCTTCGATCGTCTTATGGCGCGCGGTCACTCCGCGCTTCCGCCATAGACGGCATCGCGGATCGCGACGGGGAAGGCGCCGGACATACCCTCGAACGCCGTGTTGGTGAGCGCGAGCACCGTCAGCTGGCGGGCGGGGTCGACGAACCAGCTATGGCCGTAGGCGCCGCCCCACTGGATCGTGCCCGCCGACTGTGGCGTGCCCGCGCTGGCGGGATCATCGAGCACGGCCCAGCCATAACCAAAGCTCCAGCCGGAACCTTGCGTCTGCGCTTGCGGCCCGACTTGGTCGCGCATCATCGCGGCGACCGTACCCGGCGCGAGAATTCCACCGCCTCCCTTGCGGATCGCCTCCAGGAATCGCGCGATGTCACCCGCCGTGCCGACCATACCCGCGCCGCCCGAAGGATAGGAGGCAGGGTCGAGCGCCCGGCTCGGCGCGAACCGGACGCCGCCCTCCCCGAGCGGCACGAAGAGACCATCAGTCATGCGGACGGGTTCCGGCTTGCCATCGGCATAGGGCACGGCCAGTCGCGAGCGATCGACAACGGCAAAGCCGGTGTCGCGCAGGCCCAGCGGTCCGGTCACCGCCGCCTTGACCGCCTCCGGCAGGCTCTTACCCGTTGCCTTCTCGATCACGGCGCCGAGCACGTCCATCCCGAGCGAATAGCGCCAGCCGTCCCCCGGGCGGAAGGCGAGCGGTGCCTGGCCGATGCGGCGGAGGTTTTCGGCGAGAGAGAGACCAGGCTGGTCGAGGCCATCGGAGATGGTCAGCCGATGATAGGCACCGCCTGCCGGTTCCAGGAAAGCGTAGCTTAAGCCGGAGGTGTGCGTCAGCAACTGTCGTAGCGTGATGACCGGTGCCTCGCCGTCCGGCAGGCGCGGCCTGAAATCCGGCAGCCACTTCGTCACCGGATCATCGAGACCGACGCGCTTGTCCTCGACCAACCGCATGAATGTGGCCGAGACGATCGGCTTGGAAATCGAGGCGAGGCGGAAGATCGTGTCTTCCCGCATCGGTTTCGCCGTCTCACGATCGGCGAAGCCGGCGGCGCGGTGATAGATGACCTTGCCATCGCGCACGACCACCACGACCGTGCCCACGATGCGCTTGTCCGCGATCGCCTGTTCCACCACGCGATCCAGCCGGATTGTCATCGCCGGATCGGCAGCGGCCGCACTGGGCATGGCGGTGGCAACCGCAATCGACGCGATGGCCGCAAGGGGCATGTGCATGGAACTTGCCCTCGGATATGAGGATCGATCGATCCTGAATATCCGAGCGCGGAAATAATTTATAGAGTGGTCACTGTGAAAAATAACGGAGCCGTCGTGCCGCGCCCGCGCGGACGCCCTCGGGCCTTCGACCGGGACGAAGCCTTGGCTGTCGCCGGCAACACGTTCTGGCGGCTCGGCTATGAAGGCGCGTCGATCTCCGACCTGACGAGCGCGATGGGGATCACGCCGCAGAGCCTCTATGCCGCCTTCCGGTCCAAGGCCGATCTCTACCGCGAGGCGCTTGACTGGTATCAGCGCGAGATCGGCGCCGTCACGACCGAGGCGCTGATGGACAGCGATGCCATCGCCGCGTTCGAGCGCATTCTGACCGAGTCAGCGCGCGAGTTCTGCCGGTCGGATCGCCCGCGGGGCTGCATGATCTCGACGGCCGTGCTCACCTGCGCCACCGAGAATGATGCGGTGGCGGCAAGGGTCGCCGGTCTGCGGGATGCGACATTGGCCGCGTTCCACGCTCGCCTGCAGCGTGGCGTCGATGACGGCGCGCTCCGGCCCGATACCGATGTGGGGGCGCTCGCCCGATTCATCGGCGCGCTCGTGCAGGGCATGTCCGTGCAGGCCCGCGATGGCGCGAGCGAGGCCGATCTGGCCGGCATCGCGCGCCTCGGTATCGCCGAACTGCATCGTCATCGGGCCTGAGCGCGCATCACGTCCCTTAAGCTGAAGGATGCGCCGTGGCGCCGATCGGTGATATAAGTTCGAGTATGATTTCAGACTTAATCACGGCTCTTCCTGCCGCGTCTAAATCTAGGCCCCTTCCCGCTGGGGCGCTGCATCTTGCGATGAAGTTACTCCCTGCGTCGATGTAAATGCTGCGCCTATCGTTGGAGAAAAAGGCGGCATGAGCCGTGCGACGCGGGGCGGAAGCGGTGGGCACGGATGTCGCACTGCGTTTTCTCGACGATCATATCTCCGGCTTCCTGCGCGATTGCCGGACGTGCCGAGGTCCGGACGGCGCATGCACGATCGCCGATGGATACCGTGCGCTGTTCTTCGAGGAGTTCCTGCCCGCACGCGCCGTCGTGTTCTGCTCGCCGATCTATTGGTACGGCTTGTCAGCCCAGACGAAGGCATTCTTCGACAGGAGGCTCTGTCACGATGCGGCGTCCAATCCGAGCTCGGAGCGCGTCCTGCGAGCGATGTCGGGCAAGCGCCTCGGGGTGGTGCTTGCATCGGAGGAGACCTATCCGGGCGCCGCGCTCGGCATCGTGCATCAGATGCAGGAGTTCTCACGATATACGCATTCGGATTTCGTCGGCGTCGTGCGCGGTGTCGGCAACAGTCGCGGCGAAGTCCGCAACGATCCGGACGATTCCATCCGGCAAGCCGAGCGGCTCGGCGCCGAAATCCTCGACCGCGCCTATTCCGATTATCGGCTGGACACGAAGCGGGCCCCTGTCGTGTGGCAGGAAGCGTCAGGAACGGGAGTGACGTGACCGCGCGGAGGGAGCGAACACAGTGCGTCGCGCCAAAGCCGAGCCGTCTCCCCCGACACCGAGCCTCATGCCTTGGCGGGGCAGAACCATGGCGGATCGGGCTGGAACCGCGCTGCCAGCCAGTCGGAAAAGGCGCGGGTCTTGGTGGGCAGACCGGCAAGCGACGGGGTGACGATGTGGATCGCGCCTTCGTCCGGGATACGCCAGTCCGCCAGCACCCGTACCAACTCGCCGGACGCCAGTTGCCGCGCCACCAGCCAGTCTGTGCCGTAGAGCAGGCCAAGTCCGGCGACCGCAGAATCGACCAGGACCTCCGCATCGTCACTCGCCAGCGCGCCTTCGATCGGCACCGTCAGCAGGCGGTCATCGACGTCGAGAAACTCCCACACGGCCGGGTTGACCTTGCCGGTGTAGCGCAGACATGCGTGGCGCGCGATGTCGCCAGGCTGTTGCAAGGGTGCGGCGCGAGCGAGATAGCCGGGCGACGCGCAGACCAGCCGTCGGCGCGGGAACAGCCGTCGCGCGACGAGCCGTGAATCGGGCAGCACCCCCAGCCGCACCGCAAGGTCGAACTGTTCGCCGATGATGTCGACGAAGCGGTTGCTGAATTCCGCCTCGATCGTCACCTCGGGGTGCACTTTCAAAAAATCCGCGATCATCGGCGACAGCCACATTCTGCCGAAGCTGGTCGGAAGCGACACGCGCAGATGGCCGCGCGGCGTACCTTGCGCAAATGCGGCCACATCCCGATCGGCAGCCGTCAACGCGCGCAGCAGCGGTCTCACCCGATCCAGATAGGCCAGCCCCGCCTCCGTAAGCGTTACGCGTCGCGTGCTGCGCTCCGCCAGCCGGACACCGAGCCGAGCCTCCAGAGCCTGAACCCGCCGCGACACGATCGTCGGATCGCGCCCGAGCCGTCGTCCCGCCAATGCGAAACTGCCGGCATCCGCCAGGGTGATGAACGCTTCGATCGATTCGAGGTCGGCTGATTGCTGCATGATTCGCAGTTATCATCTGCATCGAAGACTTATTCCAGCACAAAATGCATCGTCCTACATTGGTCGAAAGGAGATCGACCATGCACGGCATCGAACTTGGCGGCCCCGCCATCACGACCATCAAGCGCGTTTCCGCCCCCGAACCCGGCCCGGTCGGCCATGGACAGGCGCTGGTACGGATGCGCGCGGCGGCATTCAACTATCTCGACCGCCTGGTCGCGACCGGCGGCTATCCCGGCGCGCTCTATCCCAATGTGCCGGTGGCCGATGGCGCCGGGGAAGTCCTTGCGATCGGCGACGGCGTCGAGAGCGTGCGCGTCGGTGATCGTGTCGCCGTCCACCCCAAGGCGCTGTGGATCGCGGGGGCCGTCACCGCACGCAACAATGGCGCGATGCGCGGCGTGACGATCCAGGGGTCGCTCGTCGAACTGGCGCTGGTCGACGCGGCCGCGCTGGTGGTGGCACCCGCGCATCTGGGGTTCGAGGCGATCGCCAGCCTGCCTATCCCGGCGACGACCGGTTGGAATGCGCTGAGCGCCGGCGAGGTCGGCCCCGGATCGACCGTTGTGCTGCCAGGCACCGGCGTCACCGCCCTGCAGACGCTGCAGCTGGCCAAGGCGGCCGGCGCCCGCGTTATCGTCACCTCGTCGTCGGACGAGAAGCTGGATCGCGCCCGGTCGATGGGAGCAGACGAAGGCATCAACTACCGCGCGATACCGGAGTGGCAGGATGAGGTCCTGCGCCTCACTGATGGGGTCGGAGCCGATCTGGTGCTGGAGACGACCGGCGCCGACACCTTCGCCCGTTCGCTGGCGGCCGTGCGGCATGGCGGCACGGTCTATGCAATCGGCTTCGTCACCGGGCGCGATACGCCGCTGGATGTCCTCATGGTCATCGGCAAGGCGATCCGGCTGATCGGCGGCAACACCGGATCGGCCGCCGATTTCCGCGCCGCGGCGAAGGCCATCGCCGCGCATGGTATCGAGCCGGTGGTGGCGCGCACCTTCGGCGTCGGCGACATTGCCGCCGCCTACGCGGCGCTGCTTGCCGGCGAGCACTTCGGCAAGATCGCCATCACGTTGGATTGGTGAGGAGCGGTATCATACGACTGCAAGGCAAGCATGCGCTCATCACCGGCGGCACCAGCGGCATCGGGCTGGAGACCGCAAGGCAGTTCCGCGCCGAAGGTGCGGTGGTGGCGATCACCGGCCGGTCCGCGGCGGGGCTTGAGGCGGCACGGCGCGACCTCGGTGATGACGTGTTGGCGATCCGGAGCGAAGCCGGTGACATCGCGGCACAGGAGGCTTTGGCCGCTCGACTGCTCGCGTCATGGCCCAGACTCGACGTGCTTTACGTCAATGCGGGCGACGTCACCCACCGCCCGCTGGCCGACTGGGACGAGGCGACGTTCGATACGCTGATGGCGACCAACCTCAAGGGACCGTTCTTTCTGATCCGTGCCCTGCTGCCGCTGTTGGCTGATCCCGCCTCCGTCATCCTGTGCGGCTCCGTCTCCGCACAGATCGGGCTACCGCAATCGAGCGCCTATGCCGCGAGCAAGGCAGGCCTGCTTTCGCTCGCCCGGACCTTGTCGGGCGAATTCAAGGATCGGGGGATTCGGGTGAACGGCCTCAGTCCCGGCCCGACCGAGACACCGGCGCTCGGCAAGCTGGGGCTGGGGGATGAAGCAGAGACGGCATTGCGCGAGGAGATTCGGCAGCTCGTACCGATCGGCCGCCTGGGTAGGCCGATCGAACTCGCCAAGGCAGCGGTGTTCCTCGCCTCCGACGAATCCAGCTTCGTCGTTGGCACCGAATTGCTGGTCGATGGCGGCGTCGCCAATCTGTAAGAGTGATCGCCGCGCATGTTGAACGGTGCGGATATACGAAGCGGCCGAGGAACGGGCTACGTAGACAGGCCATGCGGCATTAGATGGCTATAACGTAGATGTGTTGCTCGTCATCATAGGGCGTGGCCTGCCAGGCCTGCCGATTGCGCGCTTTGGCGCGATATACTGCGAGATTGCTACACACTACCGAAGGACCATCATGCCGAAAATTGACACAGCAGCCATTTCGCCCAAGCTTGGCAGCGATTGACCTTGCCCCCTGTTTGCCCCTGTTCATAACCAGAATCCGTTCTGGTTCTGGTCCTGTCGGGACCGGGTTGCAAACGCGTTCGGGGTGAGCCCGCCAAGGCTCGTGTGAGGGCGGCAGGTGTTGTAGTCCACCCGCCACGCCTCGATGATGATCCGGGCCGCCGGCAGGCTCCGGACCAGATGCTCGTTCAGGCACTCGTCGCGCAAGCGCCCGTTGAGGCTCTCGACGAATCCGTTCCGTTGCGGCTTGCCGGGCGCAATGTGATGCCACTCGACCGCCGCCTTCAGACGCCGCGCGTCCGACCCCTCCATACCGCCGAAGCGCGAGCGCCACGTGTAGAACGTCGCGTCGCTGATGCCGTGGCGGCGGCAGATCTCAACCACCCGCAGCCCGGCTTGCTGCTTCTTCAGGATGCCGATGTTCTGTTCTTCGCTGAACCGGCTCCTCTTCATCGTCCGTCTCCTGGTCGACGGACCCCAGCTTCAGAACGAGGGCAAGCCAGGGGGCAAGGTCAGAAGTTTTCGATCGCTGTGGCGCAGATCTGAACACGTGCATGATTGCAGCGTAGCCGTGAAGAACCTATTCTATAACGCCTAATATCCGTGGCGGTCTCAGTTAAACTGACGCCGCCACGCTGTACGGCTTCACACCTTACTCGCCACCGTTCTTGATATTTGGAATCGCCTGTTTCAATTGGGCTGCTTGCTGAAGTTTAGTTAAACACCGCCAATTTGCCGTTGCCACAGAATTCATCCTCGACATGGAGAGTGTCTCCGACAGTCGGGGGAATATGAATTATTTTATCCGCCATCATCCGGAGGAATTCTTGAGGGACTGAAAGCTCGATATCTGCCATGATTAAATCGTACCCAAAGAGTTCGATCAATTCCTGGCAATACCTTAGGGCACCATCATGCATCGCTTCCAGATTTTTGACGTCAGATTCCGCAAGACTACTTTTCTTAAAGACTGGCTTGGGATCTTCATGTTTCCCAAAAGAAAGAACCTGCCCATGCGGAGCAGTCAAGAACGCTTCCATTAAGAGTGAATGCGCTAGCACGGGATCTGTTGAACTCCAAGCAGGAATATCTTCGCAGAAGCAACCAAACGAGACCCCTCCATTTACTTCAACGCCTGCTGCTGCATCAAACGAGCCCATGTAGAACCCAACGAGCGGTATTCCAAGAAGGACCTGAAGATTTTTCTGAATAGTAGCTGAATATCCTATGTCAACAATGGCAGAAACTCTAGATGCTACCATACCCTCTGATGAAGCATAGGCAGCGAGTGCTTGCGCTTCTGGAGAAACATGTGCGACAATCTCCTTCTCGATAAGATTGATGGCTAGTGTAACCTCTTGCTCGTCGTCAGGAAGGAGCACATCCCAGTCAGCGAACCCATAATCATTTGGTGCGTCGAGACCGATTCTACTCTTTAGTAGGTCGTGCAGGGTCCCACGGAAACCCGCCCCCGAAACGATCTGGCGGCTATCAAAACGTTTGGATTGTGCTGCGGCGATTGCACTTCGTCTTGAGGTATAGAAATAGCTCGAAGCGGGAAGGTTCTTCTCTGGGAACTTATTGAGGATAAATTCATAAATCTTATGAAGGATATAACCTTCCCTCGATAAAAAGAATAGATGATCCACCAATCGGGCTGCAGGGTGTCGGATTAACCAAGACATAAATAAGTATATAATCGGTCCATAGATGACGTATCCAACTTCTTCTGCATTGATTAGGGGCAGTGAACGCCAAGCGCGCCCGTCGCGAAACGGTGTGCCAGCGATCTTCAGCATGGCGGGACCGACAACCAAGTCTGCAGCCCAGCGCTGCCCGTCTTCGACCTTCCCTAAAGAGAAGCCATCCTGGATCATCTGAACGCCAGGATTCATGACATGAAAGAAGCGGAGGCCGCGATCGCAGGCTGCCTGAATATCTGAGTGCTCATTATCGCCTACGTGCAGCCACCCGTCCGGCGCATGCTCCTCGTGAGCTAGGACGTGGGTCCATAGATCCCCGCGGTCTTTCCGCTTCCCGATATGTGATGAGACGTAAATCTCGTCAAAGATATTCCGAATGCCCAGTACCTGCAAAATGGTGACGATCTCATCGTAGCTGTAGTAGGAGTCGGAGATGGCTACGATACGGCAACACGCCTGTTGGACTAGTGCGATCAGATCCGCCGCTCCAGGGCGCAGCCTCAGAAGGCCGGTATCCGTTGATCGTTCAAGGCGAGACGCATCCGCGATTGCTTCCCTAGTCCAGGCCTCATCCGTGGCGAAATGAGCGTAAATTTCATCCAGTGTGACGTCGCTCTTCCAATCCTTGCTTGCTCTAGCCTTGTTCTCTGCTTCTTTCCGACGGGGAAAAAAATCCGTTTTATTAGGAGCACCAAGATTTATCTTGTGTCCTACGAAGCGAAGAACAGCATCAGGCGTTAGTGCGGGCCGAACAATGAGTGTATCAAAAAGATCAAATGATACAAGATTTATACCTTTTATTTTCTCCGCGAACGAAATCAGCGAAGTCGAATTGTACTGCGACGCATTGCGCTCACTCCAATTGACATTGAAATGACCGTGTTGCGGATCGTGTTCTATAAAACCAAACCCGTTCGCCGCGGGAAGAATGCCGATTACTCTTTCAATAGCGTGCGCCAGCGTCCCATCGGTTTGTCCGCGCTCCTCGTCGAAATCGATATACTGGATATTTGATTCGAGAAGGGGACGTAGGGCTTCAACGCGAGCCCAAAACATGCCACCAACAGGAAAGTCAAAGTAGCCTGATCGCGGATATCGCCGGACACCTAACCTCTCAAGTAGCGCACTGCCAGATCCCAAATTAGAAAGCCAGTGATTTGCCCAATATGGCAGTCCGCGATACGGGGAGGTGTAAAACAACCCAAGCTTTTTGTCAGAATGGAACAGATTCAATAGCCCTTCTACGAGGAGGGGGGCTCCGATCAAACCATCGAAAATTGTTTGCCGCCAATTCGACTGCTCTGCTCCAGTATATAGCGACCGCTTCGTGTGAAGGTGAAGAACAATGTCGTGTGCGCATACCTCCTTTCCAAATGCCGGGAGTAAGGTTCCGAAATTTCGTCCTCTATTTGGAATGACTTTGCAACGCAGATCTGCATTCAGTTTAGCATCTGCGACCATCTGAACAATCGCCATCTCATCTTCATGACTTGGAATGCCGACTAAGAGTGTAAATCGATAAGGGAGGTTGCGTAGCCGCAAGGCGATTTCGGCAAAGATATTCGGGTAAAAAGAGTGGACGACAACAACGACGCTCATTTTTGCATCGACTATATTTGTCGTTATAAGTGAAATTCGCTGCTGGGTGCTGGAAATATTCGTAGTTGTTACGGTTTTGCCGAGCCGCCCCTCGTGACGGCCATGAGCCCAGAAATGAACGAGCGGATTCATTCCTCCGCGCGCCACGTCGGGGTTTTGCTTGAGATACCATGCGCTATCGAAAAGCGGCCCTGGGTTCAGGCCGAGAGCTGCGCCCTCGGTCAGGTAATGTTCAATCGGATCGGCGTCCGCACTCAGATCCGGCGCTTGAGTCCTCCGATACCAGTCGTGATCGAAAATTGCGCTGCTACGAACCGCGTTCAAATCGGCTTTCTTTGGTTTGCTACCGAGTAAACGACGCAATGTATCGAGACTCTTCACGATAGGGCGCATATTTACAGCCAATACAGCTTTGCTCTTGAGCCTATGGCAAAATTCCGAGCGCATGTCTTTCACCAACAACCTTGAAAGCTTTTCCAATACGCTTCAATGACCCGTCCATGTGAGAAAAGGTCGCGCTTGTAAGCTAACCTGCCACGTGTTTCGTAGCGATCCACACGAAGCCCTATCCGATGTGTATGCCTAAGGCGAGTGCCAACCATTTTCTTCTGAACGATCACTGCGATGTGCACTGGCAACGGCCGGTCAACCTCATACAGTTTCAGCATGACAACCGGCTTCGCCTAGGGCGTCTCTGCAAAGGGTTCACAGGCTGTGTGCTGGCCCCCATGTGATCGGGATGCGACGCTACGAACTGACCGATGCGCAGTGGGAGCAGATCGCCCCGCTGCTGCCTCCGCAGAAGCCGCGCACGGGCCGGCC
>NZ_JAKSYE010000106.1 GCF_022829685.1 Methylobacterium sp. E-045 | reverse complement strand
TGACGGCGCAGCCGGCGTAATCCTCCAGTGCCTCTTCGAGGGCCCGCAAGGTCTCCATGTCGAGGTCGTTGGTGGGCTCGTCGAGGAGCAGCACGTTGGCGCCGCCCTTGAGCGTGCGGGCCAGATGCACGCGGTTGCGCTCACCGCCCGACAGGGTGCCGACCTTCTTCTGCTGGTCGGAGCCCTTGAAGGCGAAGGCCGCGCAATAGGCGCGGGAATTGATCTCGCGCTTGTTGAAATAGATGATGTCGTTGCCGCCCGAGACCTCCTGCCAGACCGTCGCACCGGGATCGAGGGCGTCGCGCGACTGGTCGACATAGCCGAGATGCACGGTTTCGCCGACGGAGATGGTGCCGCCGTCGGGTTTCTCCTGGCCGGTGATCATCTTGAACAGCGTCGTCTTGCCCGCACCGTTCGGGCCGATGACGCCGACGATGCCGCCGGGTGGCAGCTTGAACGACAGGTCCTCGATCAGCAGGCGGTCGCCGAACGCCTTGTTGAGATGGTCGAACTCGATGACGTTGTTGCCGAGGCGCTCGTCGATGGGGATGACGATCTGGGCCGAGGCGTCGATCTTGTCGTTCTGCTTGGCCACCAGCTCGTCGTAGCGGGTGATGCGGGCCTTCGACTTCGACTGGCGCGCCTTGGGCGAGGCCGAGATCCATTCCTGCTCGCGGTTGATGGCGCGCTGGCGGGCCATGTCCTCGCGGCCTTCCTGGGCGAGGCGCTTCTGCTTCTGGATGAGCCAGGCCGAGTAGTTGCCCTCGTAGGGGTAGCCGCGGGTGCGGTCGAGTTCGAGGATCCAGCCGGTGACGTTGTCGAGGAAGTAGCGATCGTGGGTCACGATCAGGATCGCGCCGGGATATTGCTTCAGGTGGCCTTCGAGCCAGTTCACGGTCTCGGCGTCGAGATGGTTGGTGGGCTCGTCGAGGAGGAGCAGTTCCGGCTCCCAGAGCAGCAGCTTGCAGAGCGCCACGCGGCGGCGCTCGCCGCCCGACAGGGTGGCGACGGGCTGCTCGTCGCTGGGGCAGCCGAGGGCTTCCATGGCCTGATTGACCTTCGAATCGAGCTCCCACAGGTCCTTGGCTTCAATCTGGTCCTGGAGGGCGGTCATCTCGTCCGCCGTCTCCTCGGAATAGTTCATGGCGAGTTCGTTGTAGCGGTCGAGGAGCGCCTGCTTCTCGGCGACGCCCTCCATCACGTTCTCGCGCACCGACTTGTTCGGATCGAGCTGCGGCTCCTGCGGCAGGTAACCGACGCGAGCGCCCTGCGCGACGAAGCCCTCGCCGGTCCATTCCGTGTCGATGCCGGCCATGATCTTGAGCAGGGTCGACTTGCCCGAGCCGTTGATGCCGAGCACGCCGATCTTGGCGTCCGGATAGAACGACAGATTGACGTTGTCCAAGATCTTCTTGCCACCGGTATAGGTCTTGGTCAGACCCTTCATGTGGTAGATGAATTCGCGCGCCATGAGCGTCCGGTATCCTTGACTGTTGCTGGGCGGCTTGGCGCGGGGGCGCTGGATCGGCCGCCGGAAATGGCGTGGGTGGGCCTTGCCGCGGAGGTCGCGCGCCATGAAAAGCGGCGCGCGTTGCTCCGGTCTGCCCGGGCCGTCCCGCGTGCGGCGGCGTCGGACGGCGGCGAGCCGTCCTCGAAACCGCACCGCGTCGGACGATGGCTGGAAGTATCAGGGCGGCGGGTCAGCGGCAAGAACGGGTATGGTGCGGGAGCCGGCGCCGGCTGTTTTGGAAGCCGCCCCGTCCCCGGTTCACGCGAACGGGTTCTCGACCGTGCGGGAGTTCGATGCCGTGCGCGGCGCCTCGTCCGGCATGTCGGTGGCTTCGAGCGCGGCCACGATCGCGTCGGCGACTGCCTTGAGCTTGCGCGCGCGATCCAGTCCCATCCTGTCTCGCGGCAGGTCGAGGCTGCCGTGAACGGCGATCGACCCTGTCCCGTTTTCCACGGAGAGCCCCCCGATGGTCTCGACGGTGGCGTCGTCCGCGAAGGGGGTGAAGGTCGGGGCGGGCGCCTTCGTCTCGGCCGTGCTCTTCATGTCCGTCTTCCCCGAATCATCAGAAAATCGATCGCAGGACTTCACGGAGGAGGCGCCGCGCGATGCGGTGAAGCGCTGCCAGTGCCCATTCGCCGAAACTCGGTTCCTCGCGCATGCGTTTTTTCGGACGCTCGCCGGCCGTGTCGCCTCTGGAATAGGTGCGCGGCTCGGGCAGGTCCATCGCCGTCGCCATGAGGCCGGGAAAGACGTCGATGCCCGAGAGGGTGGTCAGTTCGTCGAGGGGGACCGATCGCCATTCCGCATCGGCCCGGTTCGCCACGAGATAGGCCGCCGCCTCGCCGTGCGCCGGATCGTAGACCGCCTTGAACAGGGATGTGGGCACGAGGACGCGGCCGTCGAGGGAGTCGATGGTGCTGCCGGCGTAGATCGTGCCGGTGACGACGAAAAGGCGCCCCCGCGCGACAGCGAGGCGGCGGACGCTCTCCTCGATCGCCGCCCACAGGCCCCGGTTCAGGGTGCGATCCTGGGGCACGACATTGGCGAGGGTGAACGACTCGGCTTGCGCCGCCGCGCTCGGCATGTCTCCGGCCGGCGCCATGTGGCCCCGGTCGAAGCCGCTCCGGACGTAGTCTTCCAGCCGGGCGCGGCCGGATCTCGGCAGGCGGTCCTCCTCGTGGAAGGAATCCGTCCGGTCGACGATGCGCGCCTTGGCGACGCTCGCCCGCGTCAGGAGTTCGGAGGCGTAGACGGGGGTGCGCGACACGCCCGAATGCAGCACCGCGAAAGCCTCGTAGCAAAGGCTCGTCGTCTCGCGGGCGAGCTTGAGGTTGACGAGAACCGGCGCCCGCCCCTCCGCGAAGCTCGAGGGGCAGGCCGATTCCGCCCTGCTCTCGCCCGCCGGACACGCCACGCCGACGAGGAGAAGGCACGCCGCAGCCGAACGCCGCCCGGTCCGCCGCATCGGGATGGTCAAGAGCAGATCCGGACCTTGCGCGTGCCCGAGGGCGTCGGCCGCCAGCGATAGGCGCAGGGCCGGCCGAGGGTGCCGCCGAAGGGCTCGACCCGGCGGTCCGGTCGCTGCAGCGAGCCTGGGTTCCGGCAGCCGTCGAGCCTGTCGCAGGGCAATCTCAATTCGAGGACGGGCGCCGGGATCGATAGCGGCGAGGCCGACGACGGTTCAGGACAAAGCGTCACACAGGCCCAGAGCCCCATCGACAGCAGCGCGGACAGGCGGAGAAAGCGGGTCATCTCGGCTCGCAGCGAAGTCATCGATGGCGGAAAAACCATTCTTCGACATTGATCGATCGGCCGCAAATCCTTAACTCCCGCGATCGCCAGAACGCTCAAAAGCCTGGGAAGCGGTCAGCGGACCTGCAACGTCGGCGTGGTATTGATCGATAGTGGCGTTATAGTGCGCAACGGGCATGGCGACCTCGCGGCGTAGAATGTTGTCATCATCAGGATCGTGGGCCCCTGCCCGAAGCCGATAGCGGCAGGTGGGGCGCCCTGTCGATCCGTTATCCGATTCAAAGAAGTGAGTGAGCCATTGTCACGGATAGAAACCTCGATCCTCGACGGGCTTGACGAGACGTCGGCTCTTCGCGCGCTTCCCGAGAGCCAGCTTCAGGCGGTGGCGGACGCGGTGCGTCAGGAGATGATCGACGCGGTGTCGGTGACGGGCGGTCACC
>NZ_JAKSYE010000105.1 GCF_022829685.1 Methylobacterium sp. E-045 | reverse complement strand
GGAGGACATGCCAACGGGAAGGATGCCTTGAGGGATGGCGCTGCGCCCCCCGGGGAGCCGGTAGACGACGGCCTGGGCCTCATCGCCGGGAGGATCCCCCGACCCGGGCCCCTGCCACACCTGGCGCGATGGCTCATCCAGCTGCGCAAGCGTCCGCGCGCCGTCGATCGCGTCAGCCATGGTCGCGTGAAACATCGTCCCCAGCCCTCTCGGGCCGCGGCAGGCACAACGCACGACTTCTCGATGCGGGAATTGGCGTTCCCGCTTGACTCCCGAGGGGGTCGTATGGCTTGTGGGGGACTGATGACGGGCCACCACAGGCCACTTCGATTTCGCGGCCCTCCTGTT
>NZ_JAKSYE010000104.1 GCF_022829685.1 Methylobacterium sp. E-045 | reverse complement strand
TTGCTCGAGCAGGGTAACGCCGATGTCCTCGACCAACGCGGCGTCCGCGGCATCGGTGGGGAGCGTACCACGACCGTGGAGCGCGGACGCGGCGGGGTCGCGGGTACTCATGACCGATGTGCAACGGGCGTCTTCGGAGGCGTGCGGGTGAACGTCGTATCGACTGCCGAGCCGCGGCCGGCGAAGAAGGCAGCCGATGCTCCGAAGATCAGAGCCAGCGCCCCGAAGAGAGAAGCCTGAGACACACGACGCGCCGTTGCGTCGGCGATGTGCTTGGCCTGCTCCTTGGCCGTGGCAACCGTCTCCTTGAACTGCTGGGTGTACTGGGCAACCTGCGCTTTGGCCTGCTCGACCGAGATATTCTGAGCCTTGGCGAGAGCCTGGGCGGCCTTCTCCTGGGCAGCGGCCTGCTGGGCACCGTCACCGGTGACAG
>NZ_JAKSYE010000102.1 GCF_022829685.1 Methylobacterium sp. E-045 | reverse complement strand
CGGGTGTACGCTCCCCGCCCCGCAAGCACATTCTGCGCGCCCGGAGCGTCCTGCTTTCAGGCAAGAGCCTGACCGTGCAAGACGTGGCTCGGCAAGCCGGCTTCACTCCGTCCGCGGTCTGGTCCTGGCAGCAGCGCTTTGCCGAGGAGGGCGTCGAGGGTCTGCTACGCGTCAAGAGACGTGTAACAGGCACCGAGCGTCAGGCCACCCGGACGGTGGCGGACTGGCCGGGACTGACCTGTCCGGAGGCGCCGAGCAGCGTCTCCACGTGGCCTGTGTGGGCCCCGGCGAAGCGTGTCGGGATCCACTTGCGCGCCGTGCAAAGGATCTGTGACGCACACCGCCTGCAGCCGCACCGCGTGCGCACGTTCAAGCGTTCGCACGACCCGGTGAACCGCGCCGTGTTTCCCGGAGGCCATTTGGTTTGAGTTAGGCTGCCAAGGCTTGCAACTTGGTCTGGGATGGCGGCATCGAAAACCTGGCGCCGGCTGAGGGGCGAAAACCAATTGCCGAAGGTCGTGGCCGGCGTCATCGTCCGCGACGGGACCGAGGTCGTCGCGAGCCCAGATCACCGCGCCGCCTGACCGCCGCCGTCACCTAAAATCCTGCATAGCTCTGCTGATGTTCGTCGTCATCGATGACCCCTTCGATCGGTTCCGATTGAACCGTGAAGCATACGCGATGCCGTTCGGTGGGGACATCCACCGCATCAGTGCATACCCCGATCAGAGAAGACCCTGAGTTTTTCGTCAGGCTGGGCGCAACGCCGAAAGCGTGAGGCTTATTTGTACGAGGACTCTCTCGACGCTGAACAAGAACGGCAACGCGGCAGAACGTAGAAATGTAAATCTTATGCCGTCAACGGATCAGTAGCCTTTGCGGCGAGTAACCAAAAGTTTTGCGAAAAGAGCGGCTAAAGTGTGACAAGTCGGAAAAGCCGTGGTCGAACGCTGCCTCCGTCACGGTGCGCGAACGGCCTTCGGCGAGCGCTCTGTAGCTTGCTTCTAGACGCAGCTTCCATACCATGCCCATAGGGGTTTTGTTATGACGAGCGAAAGCGCGAGTTACGGTGCGTGTCGAGACATTGTGCTTCGCGGCTATTGTTTCGAGATTCAACTCCGGATCTTCGAGGTGACGCAGAATGTAAGCTGAAATACGTCCGTAAAGGTCGCGTTCTCTAACCGGGTCTTTTTCTTCCATTTGGAATTCTAACGCAATAGCTGCCAGATCAAGTAACGTACACCCGAACTGGATCGCGGTGCTTGGACGCATTCCGCAGAAATCTATATCTACCGCCTGCTTTATCAATGCACGCAATTGGGTCGCAGCTGGCTTTTGTTGATCTATGATGCGCGCGGTCAAGCGTTCAGCGCCTGGGCAACGTTGCAACAGCAAACTTCGCGGAAACCGGATGAGATAGGCACATTGTGGCATCAACGAAAAATCAAACTGCCGGGCGGCATCGTAGAGCACCATGTCGCCACTCGCAAAACTCACCGCCCGCTCGTCCTGGGCAATTTCGGCTCGGCCTTCATGCATATATCCAATCCATAAATTGTCCTCAGGCCCGCTACGTAAATGTTGCGCATCACGCCTCCAATGGTGCGCATCAGCAGTCATCTCAACGATATCAACTGCACCAACGGCGCGCACTGATAGCCGTCCCTCGAAAGGACCATCAGTCAGCGTTCGGCTCGCAGCGGGAATGCAATGTTGAACAACAACATCGTGCCAATACTGGTAGCGATGAGTGATCTCCACGTCGGCAGTTGAATAGATGTGCTCCATCTGTTGTGGTCCCTTCGGGCCGCACCTCAAATTATTTCAGGCTTCCGGACTTAAGCTTCAACGTAAGCCAAGCGTAACACCTCCGATTTCGAGCAAATTTCGCGCCATTGAGCGGAATGGCATCGAGGAGTGGATTGAGAGAATTCCCGGTTGCGTTCACTCTTGGAATGCCCTGGGTGGAGGCAGAGTGCCATTTCCGGCCACTCGTTAAGCTTGCCCAATTCGCCCTGGTAAGCAGAATGACGCCATTGTCTCGCGGATGGTTGTCTACATTGCGACCTTTCCTGCCTGTGGCACGGCATATCACACTATACTGCGACGCAATTGTCACCTCTGTACGGCCGGCAATCACTGATATCGAGGTCGGATTCGCTCTGCATCCGCCCTCGAAATTTTATCGTCCTGTCCCGCAAGGGCAAATGATTTGTCCTTGGCAGCACAGCAATCTTCGCAAACGCCGTTAGTATAAATAGCAGATACCTACAGATCTGGATACGTTGTTTAACTTTGATGGCGAGCGCAAGCATACCGTCTCACCGGTCTTCCAGACAGACCCGGCCTGTGAATCGCAAAGAGATATGTTGGTGGTCTTCACCAGAAAGCCGGCAGTTGCCGGGCATGTCTCTTATGACCATGATTCCAGAACACCCCATCCGGACATGCCGATGGAAGTGGCGCTGCGCCATCCGTTTCCGGTCACTGGCGTTGCGGACCGAGGATGTGTCGATTGTTCGGGCCAGATCAACACAATCACACTCCCGAGTGCCGAGAGTGCCGAGAGTGCCGCGTCTGCCAACGCCGAATAGGCTCCTAATGGCAAACGAAAAGAGAGCCGGGGCACTCCCGGCTCGATGACATGCAATGAGCAAAGGAGTACTTATATGCCGGTTAAAAGACCTTCCCTCGGGCAAATGGAAGACATCGTCAGCGATCTCGGCATGTCGATGGATATGAATCGCCTGCAAGAATTTATGGCAGCGTGCGAGGGCAATTTTAGAGCCTATGACCTGATCGATGCGATGCCCGACGAGAAGCCTATCGTCAAGTATCCGCGCACTTCAGGCTATCGTCCCTGTGTCGACGAAAATCCTCACAACGCGTGGTATGTCAAAAGTGAGATCAAAGGAGCGCCAACCGGCGCACTGGCGGGAAAGACAATCGCCATCAAGGATAATATTTGTGTTGCAGGCGTGCCGATGATGAATGGTTCGGTGACACTGGAAGGATATACCCCGGACATCGATGCGACAGTCGTAACCCGCGTTCTCGATGCGGGCGGCACCATTCTCGGAAAGACGCACTGCGAGCACTTCTGTGTGTCAGGTGGCAGTCATACGAATTCCAGCGGACCAGTCCATAACCCTCACAAGATGGAACATACCTCCGGGGGGTCTTCTGCTGGAAACGGAGTGGTGGTCGCACTTGGCGAAGCAGACATGGCTGTTGGCGGCGATCAGGGCGGATCCGTGCGAATTCCTGCCTCGTATTGCGGGATTTACGGCATGCTGCCCACTTATGGGCTCGTACCATATACAGGTGCGATGCCGATTGAAGCGACGGTCGACTACCTTGGCCCGATGACCAAAACGGTGGAGGACAACGCTCTGCTGCTGGAAGTTTTAGCCGGCGAAGACGGCCTTGATCCACGCCAGAACGCTCCGAAGGTTGCGAAATACACCGATGGTCTCGGCGCAGGCATTAAAGGGTTGAAAATAGGTGTGGTGAAGGAAGGTTTTGGCCATCCATCGAGCGAGGTGGATGTGGATGCCGCAGTGCGTGCATACGGTGAAAAGCTGCGCGAGCTTGGAGCGGACGTACAGGAAATCTCGGTGCCAATGCATCTTTTGGCTCCTGCGATCTGGACGCCCATTATCCTTGAGGGCCTTCAATGGCAGATGATGCGCGGAAACGGGATGGGCATGAATTGGAAGGGCCTGTACACGACCAGTCTTCTTGACGCGCACGCTGCATGGCGGGAGCGTGCCAATGATCTGTCCGATTCTGTGAAGGCATCGATGCTGACCGCAGAATTTTTCATTAAGCATCATAGGGGGCGATACTACAGCAAGGCTCAAAATATCCGCCGCCGCCTGAATGCTGCGTATGATGTGGCACTATCCACATGCGACCTTCTTCTGATGCCGACGACACCCATGCAAGCTCCGCGCCTGCCGGAGGTGGACGTTTCGCTGGCGACCTATCTGCAACGCGCCTTCGAACACGTCACGAACACCGCGCCGTTCAACGTCACTGGTCACCCATCAATGTCTGTCCCTTGTGGTGAGGCGAACGGCCTACCTGTCGGTGCGATGCTTACGGCAAAACACTATGACGAAGTCACAATCTATCGCGCGGCCAGTGCATATAGCTGCGTTTGAACGTCCCGACTGCGCTGAATCAGACAGATGGTGCAGGGAGACGCTTGAGAGCGTCAAGGATGCGCGCTTCATCGGAGAACAGCTCGGCGTCAAGATCGGCCATGCGCCGACGCAGTTCGTCGACCCGTTGGATGCCCTTGCCGGCGACGACGCCGAACTCGGCCAGCAAACCTCTGGCGGCGTTCACGGGCGCCGTTCTCTGCCACACGAGCAACGACCGGAACGGCATCCCCCGCAGCCACAGGGCCGCGATGCCGCCGGTCAGTGCCAGAGGGACCGCGCTGAACACCAGCAACGCGTCCTTGGCCGAGTTCAGGGCGGAGAACAGCAGCAGGAAGATCAGGAAGAAGCACACCGGCACCACCACCATCAGGCGCTGGCGGGCCGAGGCCAGGTTCTCGAACTGCCCGCCCCAGGTCACGTAGTAGCCTGCCGGAAGCTGCACCCCCGATACGACCTTGGCCTGGGCCTCGGCCACGAGCGAACCGATGTCGCGGCCGCGCACGTTGGCGGTGACCACGACCCGACGGCGGCCGTTCTCGCGCGAGATCTGGTTCGGGCCCTCGGTGACCGAGAAGCTCGCGACCTGCTTCAGGAGCACCGAGGAGGCCCGCCCGTTGACGCCGGGTGGCAGTGGCACCGGGATGTTCTCCAGGGCCTCGCGGTCCTCGCGGACCTTGTCGTTCAGGCGCACGACGATGGGAAAGCGGCGGTCGCCCTCGAACACCATGCCGGCCTCCCGCCCGCCGATGGCCGCCCCGATGACGTCCTGGATCGCGGAGGTGCTCAGGCCGAGGCGCGCCGCCTCCGTCTTGTTGATCTTGATCTCCAGGAACGGCAGGCCGGCGGTCTGCTCGACCTTGACGTCGTCAGCACCTCTGTGCCGCGCAGGATCGTGGCGACCTGGTTGGCGGCCTTGAGCATCGGCTCGAACTCGTCGCCGAACACCTTGACGGCGAGGTCGCCGCGGGTGCCGGCCAGGAGCTCGTTGAACCGAAGCTGGATCGGCTGGGAGAACTCGTAGACGTTGCCGGCGAGACCCCCGAGCGCCTTCTCGATCTCCTCCTGCAACGCCGCCTTGGTCAGGCTCGGGTCGGGCCATTCCTCCTGCGGCTTGAGCATGACGAAGGTGTCGGACGAGCTCGGCGGCATCGGGTCGGAGGCGACCTCCGCGGTGCCGGTCTTCGAGAAGACGTAGGCCACCTGCGGGAACCGGCTGATGGCCTGCTCGACCTTCAACTGCATCGCCTGCGACTGGGTCAGGGACGTCGAGGGGATGCGCTGGGCGTTCAGCGCGATGCTCTTCTCGTCGAGCTGGGGGATGAACTCCTGCCCCAGGGTGGTGAACAGGACCCCGGCCCCGACCAGCAGCGCCAGGGCGGCCGCCACGAACGTCATCGGAACCCGCAGGGCGGCGCCGAGGATTGGGCGGTAGGCGCCCTTGAGCCCGCGGATCAGGACGTTGTCCTTCTCCGTGACCTTGCCGGTGATGACGATGGCGATCATCGCCGGCACGAAGGTCAGCGACAGGACGAAGGCCGAGACGAGCGCGATGATGACGGTGAGCGCCATCGGCTCGAACATCTTGCCCTCCACCCCGGTGAAGGTGAGGAGCGGGACGTAGACGAGGATGATGATGGCCTGCCCGTAGAGGGACGGCTTGATCATCTCCTCGGCCGAGGCCCGCACCGTCTCCAGGCGCTCCTCCAGGTCGAGCCTGCGCCCGAGCTCCTGCTGCCGCTCCGAAAGGTGGCGCAGGGCGTTCTCGGTGATGATGACGGCCCCGTCGACGATGAGGCCGAAGTCGAGGGCGCCGAGGCTCATCAGGTTGGCGCTGATGCGGCCCTGGACCATGCCGGTCATGGTCATCAGCATCGCCACCGGGATCACCAGCGCCGTGACGATGGCGGCGCGGATGTTGCCGAGCAGCAGGAACAGGATGACGATGACTAGGGCGGCCCCCTCGGCGAGGTTCTTCGCCACCGTCCGGATCGTGGCCTCGACCAGCAAGGTCCGGTTGAGGACGGTCTGCGCCTCGACGCCCGGCGGCAGGGTGCGCCGGATCCCGGCCATGCGGGCGTCGACGGCCGCCGCGACGGTGCGGCTGTTCTCGCCGATGAGCATCAGGGCGGTGCCGATGACCACCTCCTGCCCGTCCTCGCTGCCGGACCCGGTCCGCAGGTCCTTGCCGATGCGGACCTCGGCGATGTCCGAGATGCGCACGGGCACGCCCCCGCGCGTGGTCACGACGACCGAGCCGATGTCCTCCATGGTCTCCAGGCGACCGGCCGCGCGCACGACGTAGCCCTCGCCGTTGTCCTCTAGCAGGCTACTGCAGAAGTCGCTGGTCGGCTTGTCTCTGAGATGATTCACTCTGTCCGTGGCGGGTTGGGGGTCGAGCGATGCGCGGGCGTGAGGAACGGTCGGAGAGCCTGTTCAGCTACATCCGCCTGGAGGAGCGCGTTCCGGCCGATCATCCCTTGCGGCCGATCCGGGCGCTGGCCGACGAGGTCCTGGCCGGGCTGAACGGACGCTTCGAGGCACTGTATTCTGGGATGGGTCGGCCCTCGATCCCGCCGGAGATGTTGCTGCGGGCGACGCTGCTGCAGGCGTTCTTCTCCGTGCGGTCCGAGCGGATGCTGATGGAGCAGATCGACGACAACCTGCTGTTCCGGTGGTTCGTCGGGTTGGAGATGGACGCCGCCGTCTGGCATCCGACGGTGTTCACGCACAACCGCGACCGGCTGCTGGAGGCGGATGTCGCCCGCGCCTTTCTCTCGGGCCTGATGGCCCTGAAGCCCGTCAAGCGGCTCCTGTCGAGCGACCACTTTTCCGTCGACGGCACGCTGATCGAGGCCTGGGCGAGCATGAAGAGCTTCCGGCCGAAAGACGGCTCGGGCGAGCCGCCGGGACCGGGCCGCAACGGCGAACGCGACTTCCGCAAGGAGACGCGCTCGAACGAGACCCATGCCTCGACCACCGATCCGGATGCCCGGCTCTATCGCAAGAGCGCGGGCCAGGAGAGCCGGCTGTGCTTCATGGGCCATGCCCTGATGGAGAACCGCAACGGGCTCGTGGTGGACGCCACGCTGACCCATGCCACGGGGACCGCCGAGCGCGAGGCGACGCTGACGATGCTCGACCGTCATCCGCGCCGGCACCGGATCACCCTGGGGGCGGACAAGGCCTACGATGTCCGGGCCTTCGTCGGCGACCTGCGGGCGCGCCGCGTCACGCCCCACATCGCCTCAACGGGGCGGTGTCCAAATCCGGCAAGCCGCGCAAAACGGCCATCGATGGTCGCACCACGCGCCATCCCAGCTACGCGATCAGTCTGCGCTGCCGCAAGCGCGTGGAGGAGGTCTTCGGCTGGATCAAGGTCCAGGCGGGGTTGGCCAAGGTGAAGGTCCGGTCAAAGCCCAAGGTCGAGGCGGTCTTCACCTTCGCGGCGGCGGCCTACAACCTCGTGCGCCTGCCCAAGCTCCTGGCCCAGTCGGCGGGATGAGGGGTAGGCCCGGGGCCGGGACTCACCTCCGGAAACGGAGGTGCCGCCGAAGGTGCCGAACCGGACCGCCTCGAAAGCGCCGGTCCCCGCCGCAACAGCCAACATCATCCATGCAGAGGGCCAAACCAGACTTCTTCAGCAGCCTGATAGGGCGCGAACACCTGCTGCCTGGTGCTCCAGACCTCCGTTGGCACGCCAAGCGTCGGCCCTCGATACAAATCCCCGTCGTTCTCGATCAGGCGGCCTGTGGTGGCGAGATAGACGCGGGTGCCCTCACTGGATGCACAAGCTGAGGACCAGTAATACTATGCCGAAGACCGGACCTTCGTGCAATCCGCGATGGGTCAGCACCGGCCTATCAACGACGTAAGTTACGCTGATCGCTTCCCCGAACGAACAGGGAACTATCTCTTTAAGCGTAGTACCTCTACAATTAAAATAATATTAATAATTTCAATTTTATATTGGAAGAAAAACGGGATATATACTGCTTTATTGTGTCGTTCGGCTAATGGGCAACGCCGCAAATATTAATGTAAGAAATGTTTTTCGAGATAAATTGGGTTGACCCACCGGTGCGAGGCGCCGATGGGTCTACTTGCCGTCTCAGTCATCCAGCTACAACGACTAACTTCTTATTGACGAACTCCTTGATGCCAAGATCGCCGAGTTCGCGGCCGAAGCCCGAGTTCTTGATGCCGCCGAAGGGCAGCTCAGGCATAGAACCGGTGGCCGTGTTGATGAAGACCATTCCTGTCTCGATGCGCGAGGCCAGGGCCTTGGCGCGGGAGATGTCGCCAGCGAAGACCGACCCGCCGAGGCCGAAATGGGAGTCGTTGGCGAGTTCAACGATCTCGTCATCGGAGCCCACCACGTAGACCTGTGCCACAGGCCCGAAGAACTCCTCATAGAAGGCGGGGTTGTCGCGGGCGATGCCGGTGAGGATCGTCGGCTCGTAGAAGTAGCCCTGCCGGTCGGCCGCCTTGCCGCCGAACAGCAGCGTCGCGCCCTTGGCGACCGCGGCCTCGACCTGCTTCTCTAGGCGATCGAGGGCGCCCTTCGAGGACAGCGGCCCGAGCGTGGTCGAAGGGTCCAGGGGATCGCCCAAGGTCACACCCTTCATCCACGCCGAGAAGGCATCCAGGAACCGGTCGGCGATGGCCTCGTGCAGGACGAAGCGCTTGGCCGCGGTGCAGACCTGCCCGGCATTGGCGAGACGCGCCATGGCGCCGACCTCGGCGGCCTTCTCGATGTCGGCATCGTCAAGGACGATGAAGACGTCGTTGCCGCCGAGTTCCAGCGTCGACTTCTTCAGCTTCTCCGAGGCACGGGAGGCGACGGCACTGCCAGCCCGTTCCGAACCCGTCAGGGCCACGCCCTGAATGCGCTCGTCGCCGATCAGGTCGGAGACCTGCTGGTTCGAGATGTAGAGGTTGGTGCAGGCCCCGTCCGGCGCCCCCGCCTCACGGACCAGCGCCTCGAACAGTTCGGCGCAGTGCGGTACGATCTCGGAATGCTTGAGCAGGATCGGGTTGCCGACGGCGATGGCTGGAGCGACGACGCGGACGAGCTGGTAGAACGGGAAGTTCCAGGGCTCCACCGCCACCAGCACACCGATGGGATGATGCTCGACCCAGGCCTCGCCGAGCGAGGTCTCGTAGGGAACGGGCTTCAAAAATTCGGTGGCCTTCTCGGCATAGTAGCGCGCGATGCCGGCGCAGATCTTCAACTCGTCCCGGCTCTGCTGGATCAGCTTGCCCATCTCGGTGCTGGCGGCCTTCGCCAGCGTCTCGCTGCGCTCGGTGAGGAGGTCTGCGAGCTTGGCGAGGATCGGCAAGCGGTTCGCCATCGGGCCGCGCGACCAGTCGGAGCGATAGAGCGCGTCGGCCTTGGCCAGCGCCGCTTCGACGTGCTCGGGGGTGTGCGGCGGATAGGTCTTCACAAGCTGTTCGGTGAACGGATTGATCGTCGAATAGGCGGCCATGACAGGTCCTTTCTTAGCGCGGGGTGCACCCGCCGCGGGTGACGTCATCTGAGCATGAGTGGCGTGCGTCAGTGACGTGAACGAACGGCATCGGAGGATCAGGCTGCACCTCTGGTGAGCCGAGCGGCAGATCGACACAACGATGAGACGTCGGAGCCCAACGTCGCGTGATATATGGCTGTAAATAGCGACGGCCAGAGTTCGCACTCGGATTTTGCGCCTCGCGGATGATCGTGGCCAGATTCGTGCCGCTCGCGACAGCACCATCATCCTACCCGAACCGCATGTTGGCCCGAACCACGACCCTGCTGGGCGATCCAAGGCCCGTTTGATGCTGGAGGACGGCAGGCCGCCGGCCGTTTCATTTTTTTAAACGCTGTATATGAAACAGAATAGCGTTGGCCGACGTATAGGCATTGGAAGGCGTAGATACCCGCGCCTCTCCGGGAGGATCAGTGGCATGCTCAATCGAAGAACAGCGATCCGGGATGGGATCGGCGTGCTCGCGATCCTGGCGGCCGGTCGCGGATGGACGGCATCCCCGGCACGCGCTGCGGGAGATCAGCCGGTTCTGTTGTCGGATGCGGAATGGCGCCGGCGCCTGACCCCGGATCAATACGCGGTTCTGCGGCATGAGGGAACGGAACGTCCCTTCACCAGCCCCATCCTCCACGAAGAGCGTTCCGGCGCCTTCGCCTGCGTCGGATGCGAGCTGCCGGTCTTCTCCTCCAAGACCAAGTTCGACAGCAGAACGGGTTGGCCGAGCTTCTGGGCGCCGGTGGACGGCGCTGTGGCCGAGACGCTCGACACCTCCTTCGGCACAAAGCGAACCGCGATCAGTTGCCGTCGCTGCCAGGGGCATCTTGGCCACGTGTTCAAGGACGGGCCAAAACCCACGGGCCTGCGCTACTGCATGAACGGCGTCGCCTTGAAGTTCCTTCCCGCCGCCTGAGCGGTCGCATGATAAGGCCGATTCCATGCTGTTGTTCGCGGTCTCGTATCTCGGCGGCGTGCTGACCATCCTCAGCCCCTGTATCTTGCCGGTTTTGCCCTTCGTGTTCGCCAGGGCGGACCAGCCCTTCGTCAAGAGCGGCCTTCCCCTTCTGCTCGGCATGGCGATCACCTTCGCTGGCGTGGCCACGCTCGCCGCGGTCGGAGGCGCCTGGGCCGTGGACGCCAATCAGTATGGGCGTTTCGCGGCCATCGCCCTGCTGGCCGTGTTCGGCATCACTCTGCTGTTTCCAGGATTGGCCGAGAGGCTGACGCGTCCCCTCGTCGCCCTGGGATCGCGTCTCTCCCAACCTACCAGCGGGACGCCTGGAAACGGCGGGACCTTCGCCGCCTCGTTCCTCCTCGGCATCGCCACGGGTCTGCTCTGGGCACCCTGCGCCGGGCCGATCCTCGGCCTCGTCCTCACCGGGGCGGCGCTCCAGGGCGCCAACATCCAGACCTCCCTGCTGCTTCTGGCCTATGCCGCCGGTGCAGCCACATCCCTCGCGCTGGCGCTCGTCATCGGAGGCCGGGTGTTCGCTGTGATGAAACGGTCCCTCGGCGTCGGCGAATGGGTCAGGCGCGGTCTCGGCGTCGCGGTTTTGTGCGGCGTCGCCGCGATCGCCTTGGGGCTCGACACCGGGTATCTGACGCAGATCTCAAGCGCGAGCACGTCGAGCGCGGAGCAGGCGCTGATCGACAAGGTCCGGCCGACCCCATCCGGAGGCAGTGTGGTCGACCGCTCGAACGTGATGATGGGCGGCTCGAACGCAATGATGACCGGTGATGCGGCGGCGCCCGAGGCCCGCCGCGACGGCGCCGCGCCATCGGGGAACTTGCTCGCCTCGCTTTCCGGCGCCGTCGAATGGATCAACTCGCCTCCGCTGGATGCGGCCGGGCTCAAGGGAAAGGTGGTCCTGATCGATTTCTGGACCTATTCCTGCATCAACTGCCTGCGGACGCTCCCCTATGTCCGGGCCTGGGCTGAGAAGTACAAGGACCAGGGCCTGGTGGTGATCGGCGTCCACGCTCCTGAATTCGCCTTCGAAAAGGACATCCGGAACGTCCGGCGTGCGGTCACCGATCTGAAGATTGGTTATCCCGTCGCCGTCGACAACGATTTCGCGATCTGGCGGGCCTTCAAGAATCAGTACTGGCCGGCGCACTACTTCCTCGATGTCACCGGCGAAGTGCGCCACGAGCATTTCGGCGAAGGCGAGTACGCCGAGAGCGAGAAGATCATTCAGGATCTGCTCGCCGAGGCCGGCCGATCGGGGGTCAGTCGCGATCTCGTCGCGGTCGATGCGAAGGGGATGTCGGCGGCCTCCGACAAGGCGAACGTGAAATCGCCCGAGATCTATATCGGCTATCAGCGGGCCGAGAATTTTGTCACCAAGGACGCTACCAAGGATGGCGCCGTGCGGGACAAGCCCACCATCTACGCACAGCCTGACGAACTCAGCCTGAATCATTGGTCTCTCGCGGGCGACTGGACCGTCCAGGGAGAGCGCGCTGTATCGAACGGGGCGGACGGACGCATTCGCATCCGCTTTCACGCCCGCGACCTGCATCTCGTGCTGAGCCCCTCGAAGGACGACAAGCCGGTGCGCTTCAAGGTCACCATCGACGGACACCCGCCCGGCGCCGACCACGGTGTCGATGTCGATGCCCAAGGCAACGGTATCGTGACCGAGGAGCGCCTCTATCAACTGGTCCGCCAGAGCGAGGGTGTCACCGACCGGATGTTCGACATCGAATTCCTCGGTCCCGGCGCACAGGCCTTCGCCTTCACGTTCGGCTGATGGGCTTGCTCCGCGGGTTGCGAAGAAGGTTGCAGGCGCTTTTGGAACGAGACGCGGAAGATGGTCCGGTTGAACGAAATCCGTCGCGGCGAACTCGTCGTCCCGGCTCCCGATGCAACGGATGCCGGCCTGGTGTTCATCGGCCGCATTCAGACGCCTTGGACCGATCGGCTTGCCTGTCCCCGCCAGGGACGGTCGGACGGTCCGATCTGCCGCATCGAGGTGTTCGCGCCCTGGGATGAGGCGCTCTCAGGCATTGGTGCCTATGCGCGGATCGAAGTCATCTACTGGCTCAATGCCTCACGCCGCGACATCGTTCGTCAATGCCCGGCCGATGACGGTCATGCGCGAGGCGCCTTCTCCCTGCGCTCGCCCGTCCGCCCCAATCCGATTGGAACGTCGATCGCGGTTCTTGTCGAAGTCCAACCTTCGGCGCTCCTGGTCCGAGGGCTCGATTGCCTCGACGGCACTCCGCTGCTCGATCTGAAACCCGATCGCAGCCTGTTCACGCCTGTCGCCCCACCGCAGCCCGGCGACTTCGAATGATGACCGTGCCCCCAATCCAATGAGCGGAGACGGGGCACGGTGCATCACGCGGCGTGAATCAATCGACTGCGATCATCACGTCCGAGGCCTTGACGACGGCATAGGCCTCGCCGCCAACGGTGAGGCCGAGACTGTCTACGGCCTCATTGGTGATCGACGAGGTGATCACCGTGCCGTCCGCAACCTCGATTTTCACATGGGCAGTGGTGGCACCCTTCTCGACCGAGACGACCTTGCCCTTGAGGGTATTGCGTGCACTGATTTTCATGGCGTTTCTCGTTACTTCGCTGCCGCTGTGCCGAGGACCGTGAAGCCCTGAGCTTCGAAGAAGGGCTTGCCCTCGGTTCCCTTCAGGAAGTCGAGGAACTTGGCAGCGCCATCCCCTTTGGCCTCGGCGGTGACGGCGAACGGATACACGACGGGCGGATGGCTGTCCGCCGGAAACACGCCGACGATCTTCACGCCCGGATCGGACTTGGCATCGCTCTCGTACACCACGCCAAGGGGCGCCTCGCCGCGCGAGACCAGGAGCAGGGCCGCCCGCACGTTATCGGCCTGGGCGAGGCGCGGCTGCAGACCCGTCCAGAGGCCGAGCTTCTCGAACGCCGACTTGGCGTATTTGCCGATCGGCACGGAGTTGACCTCACCCGTGGCGAGACGGCCGTCGGCGCCGAGCGCGGCCGCGAACCCTTCCGCGGTGAACGGCACGTCGGCGGTCTTGGATTCCTTGGGAGCGACCACGACGATGCGGTTGCCGAGGAGGTTCACCCGGCTCTCGGGACGGATAAGGTTCTTCTTGGCGAGGTAGTCCATCCATTCGAGATCGGCCGAAGCGAACAGATCGGCCGGGGCGCCGGATTCGATCTGCCGTGCCAGGGCCGAGGAGGCGGCGTAGCTCGCCTTGAGCTCGATGCCGCTCTGGGCGGTGAAGGCCTTTCCGGCATTGTCGAGGGCGTTCTTCAGGCTGGCCGCCGCGAAAACCGTAGCAGTTTCTGCAGCCTGGGCGGTGGGCGCCAGGACGACGAGGCCGGCGAGAAGGACGGCACGGAGGGAGGTGAGCATACAGGGTGCCTTTCTGGGCTGGTCGTTTGGACTATCGACGGTCATGCAGTGGGTCAAAGGGGCAGGCAGCACCTCATGCTCGGGTTGGTATCAGGGAACGAGACGATGCCGAGGTGGATCAAAACCTGCTGAACGCCGTCGAACGTGAGCGCACCCGGCATGGTGATTTGGATGTGCGTGGGCGACATCGCTCAGGCTCGGTCCCTCGCTGTGCCTCTTCGGCGGAAAGCTCCGCGTCAAGGCCAGACTGAGGGACTGCTAAGCGCCGCGTTCCATCCCCAAAAATCGCTCCGACCCAGAAAATCGCTTCGACCCAGAAAATCGGCTGGCATCGGCCAACGCAGCAGTACGGCCCTGGCCGAAGGCCGCCATCGACTTCTGCGGCCGGGTTTATCGTGCCGAGGGTGGCGGTTGACAGCATGCACTATATACCATGAGATATAGCGAACGTCAGAAAATGACGGCACGCGCGGGAGGGCAGTACCATAATGTTGGATTCCTCGATTCCAAGCCATCTGAGATGTCCGCGAACAAGATCGCGTCGGGTCAGTGACACGTGGGTTCCGCAGGTCCCGGCTTATTCCGCCCGCGGTGAGGAAAGCATCTCACATCTCGTGATGGCGTATCTTGGCGTCCAGTCGAAGGAAGACGACACCACCGCTCCCACCTACGCGGCTTATCAGAAGATCTTGCAGACTTTCGAGCAGCCCGATGGGCCGATCCGACATGATCGGGTTCAGTTCACCGATGGCCAGGGCTATCTAAATCTCATCGCCGTAGCTTATTGGGTCGACCCGTCCCAGTTCGACAGATGGAACGATAGCCCGGCCATCTCGGGCTGGTGGGCGTCCGACGAGCGTCTAGACGAGGGCGTTGGTTACTTTCGCGAGATCCTGCGTCCGCGCATGGAACAATTCGAGACGATCTTCACGCACGAGCACGGCCCGCTCGAAGGTGTCAGTGTCATCTTGGGTTCGATGAGCGAACCCATCATCGAACATGGCTACTGGGGGTCCATGCGGGATCGCCTGCCCCTGTCGCAGACCGACACGATGGACCCATCCGGCGCGCTTTCGATCCAGCAGGGAACGCCGGCCCTCGGCGGTCGCGTCATCGTCGCCGGACATGAGAACTTGGCTCTCATCCGGTCCGGGGAGGATTGGAGCCTGACAGAGGCCGAGGAACGTCGCACCTGGTTCGACGAGATCGAGCCCGTCCTGCGCGACGGCATGAACTACCTACGCGACGACGGCCTCGAAGTCGGCTGCTATTGCAACCGCTACGTCCATCACATGGACGAGAACGGCAATCTGCTGGAGAAGGGGTTTGGCTACAGTCTTTGGCGTTCCATCACGAATCTGGAACATTGGGCGGAGTCGCACCAGACGCACCTCCAAATTTTCGTGACGTTCAATCGGCTGGCCACCAAGTTCAAGAACCTTACGCTCTATCACGAGGTCTCCGTCTTCGATGCGTCGAACCAGCATTTCGAGTATCTGAACTGCCACCCGAAGACCGGCATCCTGCGCGCCGTTTGAGGCATTTCGCCGGCACGGCTCTCGTGAGAGCCGTGCCGTGCCTCGGAAGAATAGGCACGACAATCCGATAAGCGGGGCCGCGAACTGGCCTGGTGGTCCGCCGAAGAGCCGCGTGCTCGGGCGCAACTCACGTCATGCGGGCCAGTACGTCCTCCTTCCACAGGACCCGGTGGAGTACGACCATGCCGACATGACCGAGCACGACCGCGAGGAGGAGAAAGCCCATCCAGTAATGCAGCAGGTCGCCCGGGATCATCATCCACGCGATCTTGCTCTCCCGCTCCGGCATGAGTGGGATGCCGTAGGGTGAGAATGGCTTGCCCGACCCGTATTGGCGCAGCAGAGCAATCCCCGGCAGGACGATCATCAGGGCATAGAGCAAGCCGTGGCCCGCCGCCGCGGCACGACCCAGGCGGCCGAGATGCGGTGGCCGTCGCCGTAGATTCGTCAGTCCCCAGACCCCGCGCAGCAGTACGAGGACGAACAGGGTTAAGCCCAGGGTGGAATGGCTTCCCCCGACGAAGCGCGTGAGCGCCGTGTCCCCGATGCCGACGTAGAGCAGCGCCCCCGCGAATTGCCAGGCGAACAGGGCCGCCATCAACCAATGGAAGCCGCGACTGATGCGGCCATAACGCTGCGGCGTGTCGAACCAGCGGACCATCGTCACTCCCCTCGCCCCCCCCCGCGCCGTCACGAGCGGTGGTCGTGACGGCCCTTGTGGAAACGAGCCCGTCGACGTCCAGTCGATCTCGAACCGGTCAGCAAGCCCGGGCGCCGATCTTCGCACCCGGGATCATCACCTCAGGCGGCCTTGGGCAAGGACGCCATGTCGATGACGAAGCGGTATTTCACATCGCTCTTCAGCATCCGGCCGTAGGCGGTCTCGATCTGGTCGATGGGGATCATCTCGATGTCCGAGGTGATGCCGTGCGCGGCGCAGAAATCGAGCATCTCCTGCGTCTCGGCGATGCCGCCGATGAGCGAGCCGGCGAAGTTGCGCCGCCGCCAGATCACGCTGAACACGTTGACCGAGAGCGGCTTCTCCGGAGCGCCCACCTGCACGAGGGTGCCCTCGCGCTTGAGAAGGCCGAGATAGGCGTTGATGTCGTGCTCGGCCGCCACGGTGTCGAGGATGAAGTCGAAGGTCTCGCCCTGGGCCGCCATGGCCTCGGCATCCTTCGAGATCACCACCTCCGAGGCGCCGAGACGGCGCGCATCGGCCTCTTTGCCAGGCGAAGTGGTGAACAGGGTGACGTGCGCGCCCATAGCGTGTGCGAGCTTCAGACCCATATGGCCGAGGCCGCCGAGACCCACCACGCCGACCTTCTGGCCGGCTTTCACGTTCCAATGGCGCAGGGGCGAGTAGGTGGTGATGCCCGCGCACAGGAGCGGGGCGACGGCAGCAAGATCGAGCCCCTCTGGGATGCGCAGGACGAAGTGGCTGTCGACCACGATGTGGCTCGAATAACCGCCGAACGTGTGCCCGCCGGTCTGCGGCTCGGGACCGTTATAAGTGCCGGTGAAACCGGGCACGCAATACTGCTCGAGGCCTTCCCTGCAACTGTCGCACTCGCGACAGGAGGCGACCATGCAGCCGACGCCGGCGAGGTCGCCGGCCTTGAAGGTCGAGACCTCAGCGCCGACCCGTGTCACCTTGCCGACGATCTCGTGGCCGGGGACGCAGGGATAGAGCGTGCCGCCCCACTCGTCGCGGGCGGTATGCAGGTCCGAGTGGCAGACGCCGCAATACAGGATCTCGATCTCGACGTCGGACGGGCCGGGATCGCGGCGCTGGAAGGTGAAGGGCGCGAGCGGCGCCTCGGCGCTGGTGGAGGCGTAGCCGGTGCAGGTGAACATGGAGACTCTCCGTAGGGGCGAGGATCTGGCAGGCCCTTCGCCTGGCCTGCCGTATGATCTCGACAGCGGGTATATACGCCCGTGCATAGCGTCGGCCAGGGTTTGCCGCTAATCGGTAGCAGCATTGGGCATGGACCATAAGCCGAGGGACGAGACGTGCGGGACGCGAAGGGTACGCTCGAGCCGAGCGAGGCACCGGACATGGTCGAGATCGAGGCGGCGCTTGCGCTGATCGCGCAAGGTCTTGGTCCTATCGGCAGTGAGACCGTCTCCCTCGCTGACGCTCATGGCCGTGTCTGTGCGGAAGCGATCACCGCGCGGCTCGATGCACCTCCCTTTGCCGTCGCTGCGATGGATGGCTACGCGGTGCGATGTGCGGATTTCGCCCCCGGCACTGTCATGCGATGCCTCGCTCATGCCAAGGCGGGAGACCGGCACCCGTCAGTCCTCGTTCCTGGAACCTGTACCCGTATCTTCACCGGTGCCCCGGTCCCGGCCGGTGGCGATGCTGTGGTGCTTCAGGAGGACGCTCGGAGTGAGGAGGCCGGGATACGATTTACGACCGCTCCCGTGCCCGGTCGGCATATTCGCCTGGCGGGCTGCAATTTCCGGACTGGTGATGTTGTTGTCCGTGCAGGCCGTCGGCTCGGTGCGCGCGATGTCGGCCTCCTGGCGGCCGCGGGCCATCAGGCTGTGCGGGTTCATCAACGACCGCGCGTTGCCATCCTCTCGACGGGGGATGAGCTCTCCGATCGCTTCGTGACCGATGAAGAGCCGCAGATCATCGATGCCAACAGACCGGCGCTGAAAGCGCTGGTGCGCGCCTGGGGTGGCGTGGCGATCGACCTCGGCATCGCCCGCGATTGTCCAACTGCGCTCGGTAGCGCGATTCATGGAGTTGAGGCAGATCTACTGGTCGTCTCCGGTGGCGCCTCGGTCGGCGATTTCGACCTCGTTCGGCCGACGCTGGAAGGGCTGGGCCTACGGATGGCGTTTCGCCGCGTTCACATGCGGCCAGGCAAGGCGACGATGTTTGGAACGATGAACGGCATGCCGGTGCTGAGCCTGCCGGGAAACGCCGTTGCCGCCCTCGTCAGTGCCCTCGTCTTCCTCAAGCCGATCTTGTCCGCCCTTGAAGGCGCCGGTTACGAGGGGCTCGCCCGCGAACCCGCCATTCTCGCGCATCCGATGACCGGAGGGGGACCCCGGAACACGTTCCTGCGTGGTCGCCTCGATCGACGATCCGATGGCAGCCAAACCTTCACAGCGCAGCCGATACAAGACAACGCAATGATTTCGGGGCTGGCGGAAGCGAACGCGCTTGTCTTGCGCCCGGCCGGAGCGCCGGCCCTTGAAGCGGGTGCTCCCATTGAGGCGATCCGGTTCGATCTGATCGCCGGGTTTTAGGTGCGCTTGGATTGTTGGCTCACGACGAGTGAAAATCCGACCGACGAGACCTGACGCAGGCGATCACGAGCGTCGTATCTCGCGGAGCATAATGTTGTAGGTCTGTCGGTCATAACATCCCGGCATCGCGGCATGATAGAACCGCGTTGAATGATCTCGAAACGGTTCGCCGACGGGGCGAGGAGAGTCGATGGCACGCTTGAGCATCCGCATCGATCTCGGTCCCGACCATCGGGTCGGTCCCGGGAAGGTGCAACTGCTTGAAATGATTGCAGAGCATGGTTCGATCTCGGCGGCAGGCCGGGCGCTCGGCATGTCGTATCGCCGCGCGTGGATGCTGGTCGAAGCCATGAACAAGGGCTTCGGCAAGCCCGTTGTCGATGCGCAGATCGGCGGCAAGTCCGGAGGAGGCGCGCGCCTCTCGCCGTTCGGCGCGGACGTCGTGGCCCATTATCGAGCCATCGAACGGGCTGCTGAAAAATCGGCGTTGCCGTATTTGGCGAAGTTCTCGCCCTCTTCCACGGATACCGATTAAAATATGGCTCGTGGGAGCAGGTGATGGTCGTCGTCTCGCCGTTTGTCGATCGAGCCGCAGATTGGCCCACCCGGTCCGGAGAAAACCGTTGAGCGACTGTCGCGCAACGCCGATCTTGGCCGTGCAAGGTGCGACGACCGATGCCATCCAATCTCTCCTCATGGCCTTTGCCATGCGGTGGAGGGCGTCTGGTGTCCGGATTGTTGGAGCTGTCGAGGAACCAAGTCCGGTCTCGGAATGCGCGGTATTGCGAGATCTGGGCAGTGGCCGGATCTATTCGGTCCATCAGGATCTTGGAGCGGGCTCAAAGGCCTGCCGTCTGGACGGATCGGGGGTCGCGGAAGCCTGCGAGGCGATCCGACGGCAAATCCAGACTGGGTGCGATCTTGTCATTCTCAGTAAGTTCGGGAAGCTGGAGGCCGGACGAAGTGGATTGGTGGCCGCCTTCACGGCTGCGGTCGAGGCCCGTATCCCGATCCTCACGGCAGTTTCGCCGAGCTACTCGTCATCCTGGCACACCTTCGCGGGAGAATTGGCCACCGTCGCGCCTGCGAATGCAGAGGCACTCGATGCCTGGTGGCAGACGCTGCTCAACGATTGCCATCGAGAGCGTTCGGACGCCCGTCCCCTCTGGTCACTCTGCCCCGGTTCCAGCGAAGCCTGAGATAACAAAATTCCTGGTTCAAAGTGCCGTTCGTACCCACCGGCAGCTGAGCAACGTCCTTCTCGCCGTGTGCGAAGCGAACTCCTGGCCCACCCATCAAACTGATTGATCTGATGTCAGTGCACCGCCGGAGCATGTCGGCAGGGGCGACGATGGACGACGAATCCGCCTTACGGCTTCGGAACTGAAATACCCCCTAGGCAACCGGCGTTGATTCCGGCACTTTGGCTATATCTGATCGAACATAACGACAGGTTCGGCAACCGTGACGCAAAGCCATTTCCTCAGCGGGCACGCCCAGCGCCTGCGCCCTGTCCCATCCGTGTCGACCTTCACGCCGGCTGAACTGGCGGAGCCTGTTGAGAAGTCGCGCGATCGGATATGGGAGCTGGCCAACACCCTACATTGCTCCATCGTTGGCACCTGCTTGACGACTGCCGAGGGTCGCGGGCTGCTGGTGAAACTCGGCGTTCCTAACGCACGGACCCTGAGCGAACATCACCTCCATGGGCAGATCGTTCAGCTGGCAGGACGTCGCGACGGGGGCGGCAAGCTGCTCCAGAAGGCCCTGGACCGCCGCCACGAGTTGGAAATTCGCCAGTTCGACAAGGCCCGCACCACGGATGCAGTCCGTGCGCTCTGGAAGGAATATCTGGCGCGGGGCGAGATCCCCGGCGCCTATTGGGCGGCGATCACCCACCCCGCCACCGATTGGGCCTTGGTGCAGGAAATCTTCGGCGAGGTGCATATGCTGTCGCACCTCGTCGGCCAGTCGAACCGGGCCGACATTCGGCGCCTCCGCCAACTCGAGGCGGATCTGGCGGCGCGTGACGAGATTGCTGCGGCTCAGGAGCTTCGCATCCGCGAGGTAATGGAGCAGCGGGACGCCCTCCAAGCACAGAACCGAGCCATCGAGGCGGCGCGTGCACTCACAGCGGCGGCCCTCGGGGCCGTGGAGCCGGACACTGATCGGGACAATCGAAAGTCGCTTGAAACTCGCCTCGCCCGCGAGCAGGCGCACGCGGAAGCCCTCGACGAGAAGCTCGCGATTCTGTTGCAGGCCTCGACGCGGATGAGCCGCGAATTGGAAGCCGAAACCGCGCGTCGGCAGATCGCCGAAGCGGAACTGGCCGCCGTCGAGGCGATGTTGGCCGACGGACGGGACGGCGAGGTGGGCGATGCATCGCTCGCCGCCGATCCCGTCAGCCTTGAGGGCCGCACGCTCCTCTATGTTGGAGGACGACCACGGCAGATCACCAATCTGAGGCGGTTCGCGCGGGATCGCGGTGGGCGCCTCCTCAACCACGATGGCGGGATCGAGGACAGCCTCAGCCTACTGCCCGGCCTCGTCGGCCAGAGCGACCTCGTCCTGTTTCCCGTCGAGTGTGTGAGTCACGAGGCGGTGAACATGGTCAAGCGCTGCTGCGAGACCACGGGGAGGACCTTTCGGCCTGTCCGCACCGCCAGCCTCGCGAGTTTCGTCCACGCCGTCCTGCCCATGAAATCCTCCGTTTCGGTTGGCCAGAATGTTTGAGTCGAGATGGAGCGCGAGACTGGATTGGGTAAGGTCCATTCGGCGCTCCCGGCTGACATGTGGTCTGGGAGGGTTGTTGTGCGCGTCTCTGGCTTTCGCCTTTGGCACCACGCATGTGCGGGCCGACCCCGCGCGCATCTACGCAGCCGGAAGTCTCGTCGCGCCAATCAAGGAATTGATCGCGGCATCAGGGCTACCGCCGACGTCGTTCGATACCCCCGTCTTCGGTCCCGCCGGCTTGCTGGGGCAGCGCCTCGAAGCTGGAGAGAAGGCCGATTTGTTCGCGTCCGCTGATCTCGCTCAGCCTCAAAGACTGGTCGATAAGGGCTCCGGACTCCCGGTCGTACCTTTTGCGCGCAACACCCTGTGCGTTATGGCCAAACCGTCTCTGGCGCTCACGGCCGAGACGCTCCTCGAAAAGCTTCTGGACCCTGCAACCAGGCTGGCGACCTCGACGGCCGGTGCGGATCCCGGAGGCGATTATGCCCTCGCGGTCTTCGACCGGGCCGAAGCGATCCGCCCCGGTGCCGGCAAAATCCTACGGGACAAAGCTCTGACCCTCCTCGGTTCGCCCGGCGCTATGGTTCCCGTGGCTGGCCGCAGCCCGGGCGCCTCGGTCTTCCTGGGCGATCACGCGGACGCGCTCCTGTACTATTGCAGCTCGTCGCCCGCGACGGTGAAGGAGGTACCAGGCCTCGTCTCCGTTCCGCTCCCGTCGACGCTCGAAGTCCATCCGGTCTACGGATTGACGGTGATCGGCACCAACCCGGATGCGATGCGGCTCGCGTTGTTCGCGCTCTCGAAGGACGGACAGACCATCCTGGTGCGACATGGTCTGCTCCCCATCGCCGGCCCATGAAAGGCCGGCGCCATCGCACCGGGGATACGTGAGCGAATGGGAGGAAGCCGAGACGCGCTTCGTATCCACTGTCACGGAGCGACATGCGTCCAAATCTGAACCAGCTTCGCTATGCTTGTAAGGCACCTCTCGTTCTTCGTGACACTGGCCCGCGAGCAGCACTTCGCCCGTGCGGCTGAGGCCTGCAACGTCACGCAATCGACACTCTCGGCGGCGATCCGCAAGTTGGAGGAGGATCTCCAGGTCGCGCTCGTCGTGCGCAATCAGCGGTTCATCGGCCTGACCGTCGAGGGCGATCATCTGCTGGCCTGGGCCCGTCAGATCCTGACCGACTACGATTCCCTGCGGGAAGATCTCTCCGGCCTGCGCACCGGCCTCAAGGGAACCCTGCGCCTCGGAGTCGTGCCGGCGGCCATGGGTGCCATCGGCTTCCTCACCACGCGCTTTCGCCAGGCTCATCCCGAAGCCCTGATCGAGATCCGCTCGCTGTCGTCTCGCGATATCCAGAAGGGCCTCGACTGTTTCGAAATCGAAGCGGGCCTGACCTACCTTGAGAACGAGCCTCTCGAGCGCGTCCGGCGGCTGCCGCTCTACCACGAGCACTACATCCTCGCGATGGGAGCCAACCACGTCCTCGCCGCGCGCAGCCGCGTGTCCTGGGCCGAGGCCGCCGGGCAGCGCCTGTGTCTCCTGAGCGACGACATGCAGAACCGGCGCATTCTCGACAACCTCGCCGCCAGCCTGTCTCTCACCCTCAGGCCCGTCGTTGTGAGCAACTCGTTCCTGGGCGTCTGCGCGCATCTGCGTCAGGAGGATTTCGCCAGCATCGTGCCCCACACCTTCCGGCATCTCTTCGGTGGGACGCCGGATCTCGTCATGATCGATCTCGTCGAGCCCGTGCACCGGCAGGCCGTCGGCCTCGTCCTGTCCGATCGTGATCCGCTGCCGCCCATGGCGGCGGCCCTGTCGCGCGTGATCCTCGATGCAGATCTGGAGAGCGCGGTCTCGGCCGCCGAGGCGCGGGCGGCCTTGTGATCGTCAGCGTCGATCAGGCCATTTAAGACTTTCGTTTGATGGCCACGCCGTCTCCGTGGAAGCTGCCCTTGTTCGAGACACCGACCCGCAGTCAAGACGGTCTTCGGAAGTCCCGAGCGGGGAAACGCCTGAACCGATAAAGATCATCGGCATGGTTCGCAGTGATGCGGCTGGGCGCGATCCCCTTTGTCCTCACAACAAAGGGATGGATCACATGGCCAAGATTGTTCTCGTTCTCTACGACGATCCGGTCGACGGATATCCGACCACTTACGCCCGGGACGACCTGCCGAAGATCGAGCGCTACTCCGACGGCCAGACGCTTCCCACCCCGAAGGCCATCGACTTCCAGCCGGGTACGCTGCTCGGCAGCGTCTCGGGCGAGCTCGGCCTGCGCCCCTACCTCGAAGGCCTCGGCCACGAACTCATCGTGACCTCCTCCAAGGAAGGCGCCGATTCCGTTCTCGACCAGCACCTGCATGACGCCGAGATCGTGATCTCGCAGCCGTTCTGGCCCGCCTACATGACCAAGGAGCGGATCGAGAAGGCGAAGAAGCTCAAGATCATCGTCACCGCCGGCATCGGCTCGGATCACACCGATCTCGACGCCGCCAACGCGCACAATCTCACCGTCGCCGAAGTCACGTTCTGTAACTCGATCAGCGTCGCCGAACATGTGGTGATGATGATCCTCGGCCTCGTGCGCAACTACATCCCGTCCTACCAGTGGGTGGTGAAGGGTGGCTGGAACATCGCCGATTGCGTCACGCGCTCCTACGATGTCGAGGGCATGCATGTGGGCACGGTGGCTGCCGGCCGCATCGGCCTCGCCGTCCTCAAGCGGCTGAAGCCGTTCGACATGCACCTGCACTATACCGACCGTCACCGCCTGCCCGAGGCCGTCGAGAAGGAGCTCGGCCTGACCTGGCACGCCAGCCGCGAGGAGATGTATGGCGTCTGCGACGTGGTGACCCTGAACTGCCCGCTTCACCCCGAGACCGAGGGCATGATCAACGACGAGACGCTCAAGCTGTTCAAGCGCGGCGCCTATCTCGTCAACACCGCGCGCGGCAAGCTCGCCGTGACCGACTCGATCGTGCGTGCACTCGAATCCGGCCAGCTCGCAGGTTACGCGGGCGACGTGTGGTACCCGCAGCCGGCTCCGCAGGACCATCCGTGGCGGACCATGCCGCATCACGGCATGACGCCCCACATCTCCGGCACCTCGCTCTCGGCCCAGACCCGCTACGCCGCCGGCACGCGCGAGATCCTCGAATGCTACTTCGAGGGCCGTCCGATCCGCGACGAGTACCTCATCGTGCAGGGTGGCAAGCTCGCCGGTGTCGGTGCGCGCTCCTACAGTGTCAACAAGTAAACGCGACAGCTTTTTGATGCACGCCGACGGGCAGCGCTGGAATGCTGCTGCCCGTCCGGCTGAAGCCGCGAGGGACATGGGGTGACCAACCCAAACGCCGGGCGAACCTTTCGTGCGCAATTTCTCAGCGCCATGAGCAAACTCAGAAATCAGGCCCGTCACACGGGTCCTGCCGTCCTGGCCGGCATCGGCGGCTTCGTCGTCGTCTATGCCCTGGCCACGATTGGGGGACATCGTGGGGGTTTCCCTTCTGATCGCGCCGTTCGGAGCCAGTTGTGTTCTGGTGTTCGGCCTGCCGCGCAGTCCGCTCGCGCAACCCCGAAACGTCGTCGGCGGCCATGTGATCTCTTCGGCCGTCGGCCTGATATGTCTATCAGTTCTGGGAGCCAGCCCGGTCTCGTTCGGGCTGGGGGTGGGGGTTGCGATCGCCGTCATGCTGCTCACCCGCACGACGCATCCACCGGCGGGCGCCGATCCCATCGTCGTCATCCTGGTTGGCGCTTCATGGCAGTTTCTATTCCTGCCCGCTTTCTCAGGAGCGCTCATCATCGTTATCGTTGGGATCGTCTTTCATAGATGCGTTACAGGAGAAAAGTACCCTACGACTCTGGCCAAATAATCATGCTCGCGTGCCGTCGTTCATGAGCATGAACGCGCTATGGAACGGTCGCGTCAACAGTAGCGGCAGATCGCGGCGGACGAGCCGCCGTCGTCACGCGTCCTTCGGGGAAGGAACCGGGATTGGCTCACATGACGCGCGCAGACTTCACGGAAGAGCGCTTCGAGATCGGACGTGAAAACGCGCCGAAATGGAAGTACATCAGGGCCTGGATCACCGATGTCTCACCGATCCTCATCACCGCCGTCATTGATCTTCAGGCGGCCATCGAACGCTAAAGCGCCGATCGCAACGGCCACTCAAATCCTCCACGCCGTCAGTAGGCTCCCGTGAACCATCCGATTGCGTCCGTGCAATAGGGCAACAGTCGAACCGCTCATGAGAGATTTGTTAGACACGCAGCGGGCGGCTTACTTGGTAACGGGGGCGCCAACCCTTGAGACACGATTGAACCAACTCGAGGCGTTGAAGGTGGCTGTTCTGGCTCATCGCCAGCGGCTCATTGAGGCGGTCTCGGCGGATTTCGGGCATCGCTCGGCACAGGAGACGAGCTACCTCGACCTGCTGCCGGTGGTGGCGACCATCGACTACCTAAAGAGCAACCTCGCACGGTGGATGCGTCCTGAGCGACGGCGCGTCGCCCTGCATTTCCAGCCCGGACGGGCGGAGGTGGTTTATCAGCCTCTCGGCGTCATCGGCATCATCTCACCTTGGAACTACCCGATCGTTCTTGCTCTGACACCCTTGGCCACCGCCCTGGCCGCCGGCAACCGGGTGATGCTGAAGCCGTCGGAATCCGTGCCAAGGACCTCGGCCCTCCTGGAAGAGATGATGGCCAGCGTCTTTCCCACCGATACGGTTGCCTTGGTCACGGGCGACGTCGGCGTCGCGGCCGAGTTCTCGCGCCTGCCATTCGACCATCTCGTCTTCACCGGCAGCACGGCGGTGGGCCGCACGGTGATGCGGGTGGCAGCGGACAACCTTGTACCCGTGACCCTCGAACTGGGAGGAAAGTCACCAGCGATCGTCGCCCGTGGAAGCTCTTTGAAGCGGGCGGCCCACGGCATCGCTTTCGGCAAGCTGACCAATTCTGGTCAAACCTGTATCGCGCCCGATTATGCCCTCGTTGCTAGGGAGGAGGTGGAGGCTTTCGTCGGCGCTTTCCGCACGGAGGTCGATCGGTTCTATCCAAGGATCGCGACGAATCCCGATTATGCGACGATCATCGACGGGCACCACGTCGCGCGGCTGCAGCGGCTTCTTCACGACGCCTCCGCCAAAGGTGCCATCGTTCATGAGATCGGCGGCTCTCAGCAGAACGGGCCTGTCCTGCATTCGCGCACCTTCCTACCTCGTATCGTGACGGGTGTTACCGATGCAATGATGGTGATGCGCGAAGAAATTTTCGGTCCTATTCTTCCTATTGTCCCATACGACACATTAGACGACGCCATCGCCTATGTGAATGGGCACGCCCGACCTTTGGCTCCATACTTCTTTGGTCCGGACGGACCGGACCGAGCCGATGTGCTCGCACGAACTACCTCCGGCAACGTGACCATCAACGACACTTTACTTCACTACGCTCAGGATGATCTGCCATTCGGAGGCGTAGGTGCCAGTGGCATGGGATTCTACCACGGTCATGAGGGCTTCAAGGCATTGAGTCATGCAAAGGGCATCTTTATTCAGCCGCGGCTAAACATGTCGGATGTCATCCGGCCACCGTTCGGAGCACTGTTCGACCAAATAACTAGGTTCATTCTGCGTTAAGATTGACTCAGTGACGGCCGTGCGTCCTAGTCTATGCTATGATATACGTCAGGCCTATCGTCTTATAATGCTGATGGCTTCCACCGAGATGAACAAATCTGCGAGACGTACCGTAGAAACTCCTTGATCCGCGCCGGGGCGGTTCTCAGGTCGTGATGATAAATATGTACGGGGAAGGTTTCTTCCGACCATCCGGTGAGCAGTCGAACGAGTCGGCCCTCTGCTATGTACGTCTGGGCATAAATTTCCAAAGGCTGACCAATTCCTTGTCCGCCTAAGCAAGCGCCCAAAAGTGAGCCGGCATCGTTCACGGTCAGACGTCCTGAAACCGCTACGGAAACGATCTCGCCGTTCCCGACGAACTCCCAATCGAATGCTCTGCCGGTACTTGGATTACGCATCAGGATGCATTCATGGCCGTGTTCGAGATCACGTGGCCGACCGGGAGCGCCATGTGATTTGAGATATTCCGGCGCGGCACAGGTCACCACCGGAACATCCATCAGGCGTTCGCATACGAGCGTGGTCGGCTGAGGATCACCAAAGTGGATCGCGACATCGAACCCGTCCGCGACGAGATCTCCGAGCCGTTCCTGAACAACGATCTCGACACTCAGGTCCGGATGCAGCGTGAGGAACGGCTGAACCGCAGGGGTCAGAACGTATTGAGCAAAAATTCGGTCGGCATTGACCCGCAACAGACCGTTGACGGCGTTCGTCGTCTGTCGTGCATCCGCCGCCGCCGCTTCGATGCCGGCCAGCAGCGGGACGACGGTCTCGTAGAAGCGTCGGCCCTCGTCGGTCAGCGTGACCGACCGGGATGTCCGGTGGAACAGGCGTATCCCGATCCGTTGCTCCAGCCGGGAAACCGCCCGGCTGACGGCAGGTTGCGTGAGCCCCATGGCCTGCGCCGCTCGAAGAAAATTTCCGGCCCGCACGACAGCGGAGAGGACGCCGATCCCACTGAGGAGACGGCCATCGAAAGGCACCGTATTCATACTTTCTGTCATGGAAGGCCTAAAGCGAATTCATTTTAAGTAGGTGCGAGCCGCGGTATATGGCTGATGAACTCTCACTTCCACGGTTGTCGCCTTTTCTCGGTCGGCTCATCGTGGTCAGGGCTATGCTCGTTCGAGCATAGCGCAAGGAAGGGATGCCGCATGAAACGCAAGATTCAGCGATGGGGGGTAACGACGGCGTTGTCGGTTGCCGCGTCATTGGTCGTCGGCTCCGTTTGGGCTGCGGGCATGCCCGAGGTGACGCTGCCCGACACGGCACCGTTTCCGGAAAGCGTCGCCGCCACGTCGTATGGCGTTCTGTTCGTCAGCAGCATCACCGACGGCGGTGTCCTGCGTATCGCGCCGGACGGATCGGCGCCGACGCCATTCTTCAAGCCGGGGGAGCATGACACCCGCTCCACGTTCGGCGTCCTCGCCGACGACAAGAGCGGCACTCTGTGGGTGGCCTCGAACGACGCATCGGCGATCGGCATCAAAGGTCCGAGTGCCGTCGAAGGCGCCTGGATTAAGGCGTTCGACCTGAAATCCGGTGGGCTCAAGGCGGCTTTCAGGCTGCCGGTCGAGAGCGCCGTCGCCAACGATTTCGCCTTTGGTCCCGACGGAACCCTGTATGTCACAAACACGGCGGGTCCGGAGATCTTCATGCTCAAACCTGGCGCGGACGCACTGGAGATCTTCGTCAAGGACGACGCCCTGAAAGGCGGCCTCGACGGTATCGCGCTTGGCGAAGACGGGAACCTCTACGTCAACACCTACGTCTCGGGAGAACTGTTTCGAATCGGCATCGCGGGTGACGTTGCCGGCAAGGTCACCAAGCTCAAGACCTCCCGGCCGCTGACCCACCCGGACGGAATGAAACCCTACAAGAACGGATTCATCATGGTGGAGGGCAAGGGTACCCTCGACCGTGTCACCGTCAGCGGCGACGAAGCCAAGATCGAGACCGTGAAGGAATTTGCCGGGCCCACCGGCGTCGTGCTGGCGGGCGACGTAATCTGGGTTACCGAGGGACAACTCGGGTATCTCAGCGACCCCGATAAGAAGGGCAGGAAGCCCGAGGCTTTCCGGCTGCGCGCGATGCCGCTCCCGAAGGAGTGAGTACGATTCCCGCCCGGGCGGGGTCTGATCCCCAGACCGCCCGTTCTTTCCTCTATCGACGAAGCCAGGAGCTTCGAAGAGGTCGGTCATGAAACTTCGATCGAAACTCCACCGCGCTGCCTACACCGCACTGCTCGCTTCGGGGGCATTGGCGACGGGGGCCGGTCTCCGCGCTGCGGCACAGGAGCCTGCCAGAGACTCCGTGACACTCCCACCAGGTTTCTCCGCCACCGTCTTCGCCGACGGCCTCGGCCACGCACGGCATATCGCGGTGGCACCGAATGGCGTCGTCTACGCCAACACCTGGAGTGGCCCGTACTACAAGAACAAGCCGGACGACGGTGGTTTCCTCTACGCGCTCAAGGACAATGACGGTGACGGCAAGGCCGACGTCGTCGAGCGCTTCGGCGGCACCACCAAGACCGGTTCGGCCGGCGGTACCGGCCTGGAGATTCATGACGGAAAGCTCTACGCCGAGATGGACGACAAGATCGTGCGTTTCACGCTACCGACCGATCGCATCGCCCCCATGGGCGATCCGGAAGTGATCGTCTCCGGCATTCCATCGACCGGCGACCACCCCATGCATCCCTTCACCATCGGGAAGGACGGCGGGCTTTACATCGGCGTCGGCTCGGCCACCAACAGCTGTCAGCCCAAGAACCGCATGACCGGGATCAAAGGGGCCGACCCTTGCGTCGAACTGGAGACGCGCGCCGGCGTCTGGCGCTACGACGCCAACAAGGCGGGCCAGACCTTCTCGCCGAAGGAGCGCTACGCGACGGGACTGAGAAACGGCGAAGGCCTCTCGTTCGATGCTGACGGACGACTGTTCGCCACCCAGCACGGACGCGACCAGCTCGCCGAGAGCTGGGGCAAGCTCTACACGGCCAAGCAAGCCGCAGAGCTGCCATCCGAGGAGGTTGTCGAGGTCAAGAAGGGGTCCGATTTCGGCTGGCCCTACTGTTACTATGACCCGACGCAGAAGAAGCTCGTGCTGGCACCGGAATATGGCGGTGACGGCGGCAAGGAGATCGGGGTCTGTGCCGGGAAGCAGGGTCCCGTAGCGGCATTTCCGGCGCATTGGGCGCCGAACGATATGGAGATCTATCTCTCTGACCTGTTCCCGAAAGCCTATCAGGGCGGCGCCTTCATCGCGTTCCACGGCTCCTGGAACCGCGCACCTGCGCCGCAGGACGGCTTCAACCTGGTTTTCCAGCCGCTGAAAGATGGCAAGGCAGACGGAGACTACGTGGTCTTCGCCGACGGCTTCGCAGGCAGGATCAAGGAGCCTGGTCGCGCCGCTCATCGTCCCTCGGGCCTGACGGTCGGTCCTGAGGGGGCACTTTACATCGCGGACGATCAGGCCGGCCGCATCTGGAAGGTCACCTACGCGGGCGACCGGTCGGCGAAGATCGAGGCCGCGCCGCGCGTGACCGTGGCCGTCGGCTCGGCAGCAATGACGCCGCCGCCGGAGGGCATGGACCCGAATGCAGGCGTGACGCTGCCCACACCTCCGGGGGGGAACCCCGAACAGGTGGTGCTCGGCGGACGCATCTTTCGCGGCGAAGAGGCCGGCGGTACTTGCGCGGGTTGTCATGGCGGTGACGCCGGCGGCGGCCCGATCGGTCCATCGCTGACGGCAGGAGAATGGGACTGGAGCGACGGCAGCCTCGCCGGTCTCAAGAAGACCATTCTCGACGGCGTGCCCGAACCGAAGAAACATCCGGGAGCAATGCCCCCCATGGGCGGCGTTGAGCTCACGGGCGCACAGGTTGATGCGCTCGCCGCCTATGTCTGGGCCATCGGCCACCAGAAGAACTGAACAAGACCAAAGGTGCAGACAGCACCGAGACGCTGGCCTTCTCGTTGACGTGATGGAGAGGGCGTGTGGATGCTTGCGTCCTCTCAAGCACTCTTGGGCAACGGGGAAGCGACCGCTTTCGTTGATGCCCTACGAGGCCGTTCGGTATCGATCATTACTGAGGCGGTGCCTCCGCATCGCCATGCAAGGGACATCCAATGAGCTTTCAAGGCCAAGCTATCGCCGATATCTGGGACCAAACCTTCAACAAGGGCGATACCGCCGCGCTGGGGGAACTCTATAGCCGCGACGGCAAGGTGATCCCGGCCGGTGGCACGTCCGTCCAGGGTCCGGAGGGCATTGCCGCCTTCTTCGCCGACCTGCAGAGCAAGGGGTTCAAGGACCATAAGATCACGGTCGAGGATGCCACTCTGAAGGGTGAGACCCTCCTCCTGACGGGACGCTGGCAATTGAACGGTCCGGGTGAAAGCGGAGACACGCAGAGCTACGGTGGCAACTGGGTCAATGTCTTGGAGCGCCAGGGCGATGATTGGCGCACCTTGCTTCACACTTGGAACTGAGCGGTCCCGAAATCCGGTTTGCCGGGCCGCCTTGCGCGGTCCGCCTCCGTTCGCCCGAGCGGTTGAGGGCGGTCGGCGGCGTCGAACAACCAAAGCGACCATTTTCTACACCCTCTCTAGACGACTGGTCTAATTGTGTTTATGTTATCGTCATGAGCGTTGCCCGCGATACCATCGACGTCCGGCAGAACATCCTCGCCGCCGCCCAGCAGATCATGGCGGCGAAGGGATTCTCGGCGGTCGGTCTCAACGAGATCCTGGTCTCCGCCGGGGTGCCGAAAGGGTCGTTCTATCACTACTTCGGCTCGAAGGAGGCTTTCGGCGAAGCGCTGCTGGCGGGCTACTTCGAAGACTATCTCACGGCTCTCGACTCGACCCTTGCAGAGCCCGGCCTCAGTCATGCCGTGCGCCTGATGAATTACTGGCAGCGATGGCAGGACAGCCAGGGTAGCCTCGACTGCCAAGGCAAGTGCCTCGCGATCAAGCTCGCGGCAGAGGTCTCCGATCTGTCGGAGGCTATGCGCCTCGCGCTCAAGAGTGGGACGACTGGTATCATCGAACGGTTGGCACGTGCCATCGAGGCTGGCGTGGCCGAGGGGTCCGTCGTGATTGAAGACAAACCGTACGCGACAGCCGAGATGCTTTATTACCTATGGATGGGCGCGAGCCTGATGGCGAAGATCCGTCGCACGCCCGCACCATTTGAGACCGCGTCGGCGACCACGCGGCGCATTCTGAGCCTTCCCGCACACTAAATTGGTTTCTGACGGCAAGGCCCAAACTACGCCGTGGCTGATTTATAGACGACTGGTCTACTAAATGCGGTCGAGCCAGTCGCCGTCACCCATGACCGCGCAATGGAAAAAACCCGACATGAAGATCCTGATTGTTCTCACCTCGCACGACGAGCTCGGCAGCACCGGCCGCAAGACCGGATTCTGGCTGGAGGAGCTGGCCGCGCCCTACTACGTGTTCCGGGATGCCGGTGCCGACATCGTGCTGGCCTCACCCAAGGGGGGCGAGCCGCCCCTCGACCCGAAGAGCAACGAGCCCGGATTCCAGACCGACGCGACACGGCGGTTCGAAGCTGACGCGGATGCGAAGGCTGCCCTCTCCAGCACGGTGCGTCTCGACGGCGTCTCGCAGGGCGGGTTCGATGCCGTGTTCTATCCTGGTGGTCATGGCCCCTTGTGGGACCTTGCTGAGGATCCGGCCTCCCGGCGGCTCATCGAGACGACGGTCAGGGCCGGCAAACCCATCGCGCTCGTCTGTCATGCCCCAGGCGTCCTAAGGCACGTCACGACCGAAGACGGCAAACCCCTCGTGCGCGGCAGAAAGGTGACGGGCTTCACGAATTCGGAGGAAGACGCCGTGCAGCTCACGACCATCGTGCCGTTCCTCGTCGAGGACGAGCTGACGCGTCTCGGCGGTCACTTCAGCAAGATCGCCGATTGGCACCCGTATGTGGTGGAAGATGGTCTCCTGATCACCGGGCAGAACCCGGCATCCTCGGGCCCGGCGGCTGAGGCCCTTCTCGACAGTCTGAAGAAACGCGCCTAATTCGCGTCGCGTCGCGTCCTCAGTCCACCGTCGATCCGGAGGTGGAGCCGCTCTCCCACCTCCGGATCTTTCTCGAAGTCGATTCGGATCCCCGGTAAAGGCGCAAGCGCCTCTCAACGGCAGGCGAGGGGTGGGGCTTGATGACGGGACGGCGAAAGCGCCGTCGCTGCGTCTCATCGCCGGAATCGTCCCAATCGCGGCAGCAGCGCTGACAGCGCAACCATCCCACCGGCGGCCGCCATCAGGAACGCGTCACGCTGGCGGCTGGTGAAGAATTCGGTTCGCGTCGGCAACACGCGATCGGTCCATCGACCGTCAATGGCGGCGGGGCCTGCAACCGGCTCATCGAGGTTGCCCGACCTTTCGGGGATGGGGCCGCCAAGCTGCACATCCCGCATGTCGCTCGCTTTGCGATCGGCATAGCTTGGCGCCACGGCTTGACCCAGGGCCATCATCAGCGTGCTGCGCCCGACCCAGACTTCGCGGGACGGATGTTCGATCGCATGAACGATGGCATCGGCACAAAGCCGAGGATCGAAGACCGGATCAGGCGCCATCTGTTGTTGTCCGGTATGATTGCGGGACCATCCGAATTGCGGCGTGTTCACCGCCGGGAGGTAGATGACTGACAGGGCCACATCAATACGGTCCGCGATCAGTTCGGAGCGTAGGGCATCGGTGAAGCCAGTCACCGCAAACTTGGCGCCGCAATAGGCGGCCTGGAGTGGCGCTGCCCGGATGGCGAGGCCCGACGAGACCTGGATGATTGTGCCGCGACCGCGTGGTTTCATGTGGCGCAACGCGGCGAGGGTGCCGTGGACTTGGCTGAGATAGGTCGTGGCGGTGACGCGGGCGTATTCCGCGGCGCTGATCCGATCCGCGGGTGCCACTACGGTCGACATGGCATTATTCACCCAGGCCGTGATCGGTCCGAGATCGCGCTCGACCCGGTCGGCCGCAGCATCGACAGCCGTGGCATCCGCCACGTCGACCGAGATCGACAGTACGGAACCGCCATACCGGCGCAGAAACGTTACAGCCTCTTCAAGGCGTTCGGGATCGCGAGCCACGATGGCGACGGACCACCCCTTCCGGGCCAGCGCCTCGGCGGTGGCCAGACCGATGCCGGCGCTTCCTCCCGTCACGACTGCAACTCGTGTCATCGATGATTTCCAATTCTGATTTCATTGGAAGAACGCGTCAGTCTTCGCCGACCGGATGTGCCGTAAGGTAGCAGGGCCGAACCGGGCACTGCATGTGATGCCCTCAGCGACCGAAGCCTAGGGCGTCTCTGCAAAGTCATGTGAGCCAGAGCATGGTCATGCCGAGGGTGACCATGGCGAGGTAGTTTGTGGCCCGCTTCTCGTAGCGGGTGGCGATGCGGCGATATTGCTTGAGGCGTCCGATCAGCCGCTCGACCC
>NZ_JAKSYE010000094.1 GCF_022829685.1 Methylobacterium sp. E-045 | reverse complement strand
GGAGCCGCACGGGCTCGCCCACCAGCATCCGCAGATCGCCTTCGACGGCACCACCGGCGAGATCGTCGAGATCCTGCAGGGCGGGCTGAAACCGGCGGCCAAGACCTTCACCACCATGGTCGGCCTGCACGAGGCCCATTTCGCCGGGCCGGCCCTGCGGATCCTGTTCTTCCTCTGCGGCCTGATGGGATGCGTCATGGTGGCGAGCGGCCTGATCCTGTGGTCCGTCGCCCGGCTGCCGAAACCCGGCGAGACCTCGTTTCTCGGCCTTCGCGTGGTGCAAGCCCTCAACATCGGCACCGTCATCGGCCTGCCGGCGGCGATCGCGGTGTATTTCCTCGCCAACCGCGTGCTCCCTCCCGGCCTCGCGGACCGCCTCGACTGGGAGGTCCGGGCCTTCTTCGCGGCCTGGATCGTGATGGGCGTGGTTCCGCTGTTCCGGCCTCACCGGGCCGCATGGCGGGAAATGGCCCTCGTCACCGCCGCCCTGTTCCTCGCCGTGGCTCTGGTGGATCTCGCCGCCGCCGCCGCGCCCTTGCCGAGCGCCCTTCTGCGGCACGACCCGCGCTTCCTCTGGTTCGATGCGGCCATGATCGCCCTGGCGGGTGTGTTCGCGCTCGTTGCCCGCAAGGTGGCGCGGTTCCAGACCCGCACGCGCGCGAAATCCGCCCCCGTCGGCGCGCCGAGGACGGCCTGACACCGGGACAGGCGAAAGCGGGAGCAAGAACCGGGATGCAGCCGGCGATCCCCGGGGCCAGTATGACGACCTGAGGCGGCGGCGCTCCCCGCGCCGTCGTCGCCCGGCCAGGAGATCGACGCCGTGTCCGCCCCCGAATCGATATCCCGCCCGGACCTCCTGCCCGCCACAGGCCGCCGCCTCGACGGCGACGACGGGGCGAAATGGGCCGCCCTCGCCGCCCGCGACGAGGCCGCGGATGGCCGCTTCGTCTATGCGGTGCGCACCACGGGCATCTATTGCCGGCCGAGTTGCGCGGCGCGCCCGGCGCGGCGCGAGAATGTCAGCTTCCATGCCACCTGCGCCGAGGCGGAGAGGGCCGGCTTTCGCCCCTGCAAGCGCTGCCGGCCCGACGAACCGAGCCTCGCCATGCGCCGGGCGGAGGCCGTCGCCCGCGCCTGCCGCCTCATCGACGGATCCGAGACGGTGCCGGGCCTCGCGACGCTGGCGGAGGCGGCCGGTCTCAGCGCGTTCCATTTCCACCGGGTGTTCAAGGCGGTCACCGGCGTGACGCCGAAGGCCTATGCGGCGGCACGGCGCGCGAAGGCCCTCGCCTCGGGCTTGAGCCAGGCCGACTCGGTGACGCAGGCGATCTACGAGGCCGGCTATGCCTCGCCGAGCCGTTTCTACGCCGACGCGACGGACCGCCTCGGCATGGCCCCCGACATCTACCGCCGGGGCGGCGAAGGGGTCGCGATCCGGTTCGGCATCGGCCAATGCGCCCTCGGCGCCATCCTGGTGGCGGCGACGGCCAGGGGACTCTGCGCCATCCTGCTCGGCGACGATCCCGACCTCCTCGTCCGCGACCTCCAGGACCGTTTCCCGAAGGCCGACCTCACCGGCGGCGACTCGGCCTTCGAGGCGTGGATGGCGCAGGTGGTGGGGTTCGTGGATTGCCCCTCGCGCGGTCTCGACCTGCCGCTCGACATCGGCGGCACCGCCTTCCAGCAGCGGGTCTGGAACGCCCTGCGCAAGATCCCCATCGGCACCACCGCGACTTATGCGGAGATCGCCCGCGCCATCGGCGCGCCGGCCGCGACCCGTGCCGTGGCGCGGGCCTGCGGCGCGAACCCCATCGCCGTGGCGATTCCCTGCCACCGGGTGGTCCGTTCGGACGGCTCGCTCTCCGGCTATCGCTGGGGCGTCGCCCGCAAGCGCCACCTCCTCACCCGCGAGGGCGTCGCCCCCTGACCGCGCCATTCGCGCGCCGATATCCACGACCTCCCTCCCTCATCCGGAGGATGTGGCGCGCACCGTCCCGTGGCATGAGCATCCCCGGAGAGGGAGAATGCCGTGACGAGCGCTGCGACGCCGGATGTCTACTGGATGGGTTTCGAAGCCTACGGGCGTGGCGAGACCATCGATCACGCACCGGGCGGCGAGGAATCCGCCGAGCGGCAGGATTGGGTCGACGGCTGGGAGTTCGCCAAGTTCGCCTCCGCCGCCAGCCCCGACCCCGACGATCTCGACGCCGCCGAGCCGCCGCCGCTGGCCGCAGCGCCGCCGTCCGCGCCGACGGCCCGTTTGTTTTGTCGAACGATCCCGGCCGAACGAATGCGAACCAGATGACGGCCGGCGGGGCTCGGGATACGAGTCCTCCCCTTGCCTCCCTGTTTCGGGGGAACGACTTTCGGCGCAGGGAGCGGTGGCAGTAAGGGCCTTCTCCGATCCGGCGTTCTTAAAAAAGAACGTTCTCGTTGACAGGGCGGGTCATCGGCGAGACCATTGGGTCGCTTGGTTATGGTCCTCAAGCGGGCCTGCCCCGTGAGCCCCGCCCCTCCGATCCGTCCGAAGAATCCCGCCTCCCCATGATCCTCTCCCCGCCTCTGCGCGACACCGCCGAAGGGCTCGCCCGGCTTTTCGCCGAACGGGCCGAGGGGCATGACCGCGCCGGCCGATTCGCGCATGACAACATCGCCGACCTCCGGAATGCCGGCCTGCCGGGATTGATCGTGCCGCGCCGGCTCGGCGGCGGCGGCGCGGGCCTCGGCCAGGCCGCGATGGTGGTCGGCACCCTGGCGCGGGGCGAGCCCTCCACCGCTCTGGTGGTCACCATGCACTTCCTCCAGCACGGGCTGATCCATGCGCGGGAGAACTGGCCCCGGGCGATCGCCGACCGCCTCGGCCGCGCGGCGGTGCAGGACGGCGCGCTCATCAACGCCCTGCGGGTCGAGCCCGAACTCGGCACCCCCGCCAGGGGCGGCCTGCCGGAGACGGTGGCGCGGGCGACGGCCGCGGGCTGGCGGATCAGCGGCCGGAAGATCTACTCCACCGGCAGCCCGGCCCTCACCCACGGCCTCGTCTTCGTCCGCACCGACGAGGCCGAGCCGCGCATCGGCAACATCCTCGTGCCCATGACCTCGCCGGGCATCCGCATCGAGGAGACCTGGGACCATCTCGGCCTGCGCGCCAGCGGCAGCCACGACGTGATCTTCGAGGACGTGGAGGTGCCGGCCGACCATGCGGTGGACCTTCGCCCGCCCGAAGGCTGGCGCAAGCCCGACACCGACCAGCAGGCCTGGAGCACGACGATGCTGTCGGCCCTCTACGACGGCGTCGCCCGCTCGGCGCAGGCCTGGTTCATCGCCTTCGCCAGGGACCGCAAGCCCGGCAGCCTCGGCCAGAGCCTCGCCACCCTGCCGCGTTTCCAGGACGCCATCGGCGAGAATGAGCGGCTGCTCAGCCTCAACGCCCGCCTGATCCGGAGCGTCGCCGCGGACGTGGACGGGGGCACCTGCCCCTCGGTGGCGGAATCCGGATTCCTCAAGACCACCGTCACCGAGAACGCGATCCAGGTGGTCCAGCGTGCCGTGGAGTTGGCCGGCAATCCCGGCCTGTCGCGGGCGAACCCGCTGGAGCGGCACCTGCGCGACGTCCTGTGCGGGCGCATCCACTGGCCGCAGGCCGATGCGGTCCGCGTGTCCGCCGGCCGCGCCGCCCTCGGGCTTTGACATCACCGCCCCTTCCGACACGGACAAGGAGATCGCCATGAGCTTCCTTCCAGCCGACGCCGTCGAGTTCATCGGCTTCGCCGCCCCCCGCTACACCTCCGAGACCCATGCGGCCTCCGGACCCGCCATCGACCGCGACTACCTGCGCCTCCTCGCCCAGGCGCACGAATGGGGCGGGTTCGACCGCATCCTGGTGGCCTTCTACGCGACCCAGCCCGACGCGCTGCTGCTCTCCGCCCAGATCGCGGCGGTGACCGACCGGATCGGCCTGATGATCGCCCATCGCACCGGCTTCACCGCGCCCACCGTGGCCGCGCGGCAATTCGCGACCCTCGACCAGCTGACGGACGGGCGCGTCGCCATCCACGCCATCAGCGGCGGCGACGACCGGGAACTGGCCCAGGACGGCGACCACCTCACCAAGGACGAGCGCTACGCCCGCACCGACGAGTTCCTCACCATCGCCCGGCAGGTCTGGACCGCCGAGGCGCCGTTCGACTTCGCCGGCGCGCATTACCGGATCGACCGGGGATTCTCCGAGGTGAAGCCGGTGGACCCGCGCGGAATCCCGGTCTTCTTCGGCGGGGCCTCGCCCGCCGCCATCGCGGTGGCCGGACGGCACGCCGACACCTACGCCCTGTGGGGCGAGAGCCTCGATCAGGTGCGGGAGGCGATCGCCAAGGTCCGGGCGGCCGCAGCCCCCCATGGCCGCGATCCCCGGTTCAGCCTGTCGTTCCGGCCGATCCTGGCCGCGACGGAGGAGGAGGCCTGGGCGAGGGCCGAGGACATCCTGGCGCGCACCCGCGCCACCCGCGCCGCCAGGGGACTCGGCCCGGCACCCGCGCCCGAGAACGAGGGGTCGCGCCGCCTGCTCGCGGCGGCCTCCCAGGGCTCGCGCCTCGACAAGCGGCTCTACACCGCCATCGCCCGCGAGACGGGCGCTTCGGGCAATTCCACCGCCCTCGTGGGCACGCCGGAGCAGGTGGCCGACGCCCTCCTCGACTATCACGACCTCGGGGTGCGGACCTTCCTGATCCGCGGCTTCGACCCGCTGGAGGATGCCATCGCCTATGGCCGCGACCTGATCCCCGCCTTCAAGCGACTCCTCGGCGAGCGTGGCGCGCGGGCGGAGGCAGCCTGATGCGCGCGCTCATCGCCATCCTCGCCCTGCTGGCGTTCACCGGCCTCGCCCGCGCCGACGAGACCGTCCTTCGCGTCGGCGACCAGCGCGGCAACGCCCGCGCGCTCATGGAATCGGCCGGCGTCCTCACCGACCTGCCCTACCGGCTCGAATGGAGCGAGTTTCCCGCCGCCGCCCCCCTCCTCGAAGCCCTGAACGCCGGAGCGATCGATGCCGGCGGGGTCGGCGACGCGCCCTTCACCTTTGCGGCCGCCGCCGGGGTCCCGGTGAAGGCCTTCGTCGCCTTCCGCAACAAGCAGGACGGGCTGGCGATCCTCGTGGCCAAGGATTCGCCGATTAGGACCGTGGCCGACCTGAAGGGAAAGAGCATCGCCACCAATCGCGGCTCCATCGGCCATCAGGTGGTGCTGGCCGCCCTGGAGGAGGCGGGCCTGCCGGCCAATGCCGTGACCCTGCGCTTCCTGCCGCCGGCGGATGCCAAGATCGCACTGGCCAGCGGCAGCGTCGATGCGTGGTCGACCTGGGAGCCCTACACCTCTACGGCCGAGCTCGCCGGCCTCGCTCGAGTCGTCCGCGACGGCAACGGCATCACGCCGGGGCTGAGCTTCGCGGTGGCCTCCGACGCCGCCCTGAAGAGCAAGCGGGCGCAGCTCGCCGATTTCGGGAGCCGCCTCGTGAAGGCACGGGAATGGGCGCTGAAGGATCCCGCCCCCTACGCAGCGGTCTGGTCGAAGCTCATCGGCCTGCCGGAGACCGTGCCCCTGCGCTGGTTCTCGCGGGCGGAATATCGGGCGGTGCCCATCGACGATTCAGTAATCGCCGACGAACAGCGCAACATCGACCTCTATGTCCGCTCCGGTCTGATCCCCGCCGCGCGGGCGCCGCGCGCCGACCTCATCCTCGACCGGAGCTTCGAACCGGCCGCCGCCGCGGTACGTTGACACGATTGCCGCCGAGGACCGGACCCATGCACGACCCTTCCGACCACAGCCACGACCACGCCCCTTCCGACCACGACCACGCGCATGACCACGAGGCGGCGCCCGCCAACGAGCGCTGGAAGCACGACGGCGTGCGGGTGATCCCCGGCGACAAGCTCGATTCCAACACCGCCCAGACGCCGGGCATGTTCCGGCAGGCGGCGATCAACCATGCCCGCGTCGGCGCGCAGAAGATCTGGGCCGGCACCGTGGCGATCGCCCCCGACGCCAAGACCGGCGTGCACCATCACGGCGCCCTGGAGAGCGTGATCTACGTGGTCTCCGGCCGCGCCCGCATGCGCTGGGGCGACAAGCTCGAATTCGTGGCCGAGGCCGGCCCCGGCGATTTCATCTTCGTGCCGCCCTACGTGCCGCACCAGGAGATCAACGCCGATCCGGACCAGCCCCTGAACTGCGTCCTGGTGCGCTCCGACAACGAGGCGGTGGTGGTGAACATCACCGATGTCGAACCCGTGGAACGTCCCGAGACGGTCCACTGGGTCGATCCCATCCATAAGCATCCCTGACCTGTCGCCCGCGAGACCTCCTGTCATGATCCATCGTCGTCACGCGCTCCAGGCCGCCGCCGCGCTGAGCCTTCTCGCCCTCGCTCCGGGCGCCGCGCGCGCCGCCGAGCCGAGGACGCTCCGCATCGGCTACCAGAAATCCTCGACCCTGATCGCCCTGCTGAAGCAGGACGGCAGCCTGGAGAAGGCGCTGGAGCCCCTGAAGGTCGGCCTCACCTGGCACGAATTCACCAGTGGTCTGCCGGTGATGGAGGCGCTCAACGCGGGCCAGATCGACCTCTCGGCGGACGTGGCCGACACGGTGCCGATCTTCGCCCAGGCCGCCAATGCGCGGATCACCTACGTGGCGCAGGAGGCCGCCTCGCCGGCTGCGCAGGCCATCGTCGTCGGCGGCGATTCCCCCATCAAGGCGGTGGCGGATCTCAAGGGCCGCAAGGTCGCGGTGACGAAGGGCGCCGGCAGCCACTACCTGCTCCTCGCCGCCCTGAAGGCGGAGGGGATTCCGTTCAAGGCGATCACGCCCGCCTATCTCACCCCCGCGGACGGGCGCACGGCGCTGGCCAGCGGAGGGGTCGAGGCCTGGGTCGCCTGGGACCCGTTCCTGTCGGCGGCCGAACTGCAATCGGGCGCCCGCATCCTGAAGGACGGCACCGGCCTGTCGCTCTACAAGCGCTACTACCTCGCCTCCGACGACTACGCGGCCAAGCACGGCGACATCCTCGACGTCGTCTTCGCCAAGCTGCGCGACACCGGAACCTGGGTGAAGGCCAATCCCGACGAGGCCGCCACCCGCCTCGGCGCCCTGTGGAAGCTCGATCCGGCCATCGTCGCCAAGGCCAATGCCCGCCGCACCTACATCGTCGAGCCAGTGACCCGCGAGGGGCTCTCCGAGCAGCAGACCATCGCGGACGCGTTCCGCGCCGAGGGCCTGCTGCCGCGCCCCGTCGATGCCTCGGCGCTGGGACTCTGGGCGCCGACCAAATCCTGACGCCCCCCCGCAAAAAATCCCGATGAGCCGGGCTCATCGGGATCGGGACGTCTCTCATCGCATGAGGGACGGGCTCACCACTTGTAGGAGACGCTCGCCACGACCTTGCGCTGGGTGCCGTAGAAGCAGGCGGCCTCCGATGAGCAGGACGAGACGAAGCGGCGATCACCGATGTTGATGACGTTCACGGCAGCGCGCCAACCGGCGTAGTCATAATGCACTGCCGCGTCGAAGGTGACGTATTCCGGCACGGTGAGCGTGTTGTCGATGTTAGCGAAGGAGCGACCGACATAGTTGACGCCGCCGCCAAAGCCGAAACCCTTGAAGTCGCCGAGCGGGATCGTGTAGTCCGCCCAGAGCGAGGCAAGGTTCTCGGGGATGCCCACCGGCACGAAGCCGATGCGCGGATCAGTTGGGCCTGCGCCCTCGATCGTGCGTAGACCATAGATCGTGTACGAGGCGGTGAGGTTCAGCCCCTCCGCTAGGGTCGCCACGGCCGAGGCCTCGAACCCGCGGGAGCGGACCTTGCCCAACTGAATGTTGACGAAGGGATCCTGTGCGGTGGCGGTCAGAACGTTGTCGCGCACGAGATCGAAGGCCGCCACCGTGAACAGGGTGTTCCAGCCCACGGGCTGAAACTTGGCTCCGACCTCGATCTGCTCGCCCTTCTCGGACTTGGCCGGCACATTGCCGGCCAGCAACCCGGCCGTCGGATTGAAGGACGTTCCGTAGGTGACGTAGGGCGCAAGACCGTTGTCGAAATTGTAGATCAGGCCGAGTCGGCCGGAGAAAGCACTCTCGTTGATCTGTGTCGACACACTTCCAGGCAGTTTGTTGACGACGTTGTTCTCAACGAAATCCTGACGTCCACCAATCAGAAACGTAAGATGATCGGTCAGGGCCACCTGATCCTGAAGGTAGAGCCCGACCTGCTGAAGTTGCTGATTTGCTACCCGGTAGGGAGCCGTTGGCCCGGCTGCCTGGTAATAGCGCGGGAACAGGACGCTGAGAGGCGGCACCGTGAAGCTCGTAGCCTGGGTATCGGATAGGCTATAGCGCTTGTAGTCGACGCCCATCAGCAGAGTGTGGCCGAAGTAGCCGTCGTTGAATCGGGCTTCCGCCTGATTGTCGACGGTGAAGATCCCCGCTCTTGGCGTAGTCTGGAAACCGTATCGGTTCAGCACCGTCTGCGAAGCATCGGTATAACCATTGGCGACGTAGCGCTGGTCGCTGACTTCCGTGAACGAATAGCGGAAGTTCTGACGCACGGTCCAGACATCGTCGACATGGTGTTCGAACTCGTAACCGAGATTGGCCTGGTTGCGGGTGTAGCGGTCGATGAGCGGGTCGCTGGCGTTGAGCTTGCGGTCGATGCGGAAGCCCGAGGCGTTGTTGCGCACCGTGCCGGCATAGGGAAGGAACTGGCCGGCGCCCCCGGTCTCGTCGCGCTGGAAGCTCGTCAGCACCGTGAAGGTGGTGGCGCCGTCGGGCTTATAGGTGAAGCTCGGGGCGATGTAGTAGCGATCTTCCGGCGCGAAGTTCACCTGGGCGTCGCCGTTCTGGAAGCGGCCGGTGAGGCGGTAGAACCAGTGGCCGGACTCGTCCGCCGGGCCGCCGAGATCGAAGGCGGCGTAGCGCTGGCTGAACGAGCCGCCGCCGAGTTCGAGGTAGCGGAGCGGCTCAAGGGTCGGGCGCTTGGAGACGATGTTGACGAGGCCGCCCACGGGGCTGCCGCCGAACAGGGTGGCGGCGGGGCCGCGCAGCAGCTCGATGCGCTCGGCGCCGAACGGGTCGATGCGGAAGTTGGCGAACGACGTCTGGAACAGCTGGAGCCCGTCCCGGAACAGGCCGGATTCGGTGGCCGAGAAGCCTCGGATCAGGAACCAGTCGAGGCGCGTGTCGGGGCCGAACTGGTTGGCGTAGATGCCCGGCGTGTAGCGCACGGCCTCGGACAGGGTCTGGGAGCCCTGTGCCTTGATCTGCTCGGCGCCGACGACGCTGATCGATTGCGGCGTGCGGATGATCGGCGTGTCGGTCTTGGTGGCCGTGGCGCTGCGGGTGGCGACGTAGCCGTCCACCGGGCCGCGAGCGGTCTCCGGCGCGCGCCGCCCGTTGCCCGCTCCCGCTCCGTTGCCTGCGCCCGAGCCTTCGACGCTCAGGGTATCGAGGGTCACGGCCCGTTCCTGTGCCGAGCCGGCTCCCGTCAGGGCCAGCACCGTGATCGACACCCCGGCCGCGAGGACGGCGGAACGGGAGAATGAGGGGGACGGCATGGACGGCTCGGCTCCGGATGATGGGCAGCAGAACGGGCTCGCGGACATGGCGAGGCTTGATCTGCAGCCTTGTTTAGAATTATGATAAACTACTGTAATACAACATGTATTCGCCCTCACGCCGTAGCTTTGGGCTCGCGCGGCGGCAAGAGACCCGAGACGTTTGGCCGGTCGCCGTTGCCGGTTCGACACAGACCGCGCAGGTTGTGATGCAGGGGCGCGCTCGGCCTGCGGGAGCTGTCGGCGGCCGGAACGATGTGGATTCGGGGCGTGAGCCCGCAGATCGGCGGGGCGGAACCCGATGAGGAAGGGGGCCCGTTCTCGACGCGACGCTGTGCGTGGCGGAGGAAGGCCTGTCCCGGATGACGGCCGATGGAGCCCATCCCCGGCGCGACGGGCCGGGGATGGGGTGACGGGTGAAGGCCTTACTTCAGACGGTCGGCGGCCCAGGCGATGTGGTCGTCCATGAAGGTCGAGATGAAGAAGTAGGAGTGGTCGTAGCCCTCGCGCATGTTCAGCGTCAGGGGGATGCCGGCCTTCTTGCAGGCCTCCTCCAGGAGCCAGGGACGCAGGCCGTCCTGGAGGAAGCTGTCGGCCGTGCCCTGGTCCACGAGGAATTCGGGAAAGCGCTTGCCGTCCTCGATCAGGGCGGTGGCGTCATGCGCGCGCCAGGCCGCCTCGTTCGTCCCGAGATACTTCTCGAAGGCGGGCTTCGACCATCCAGCGGTGGAGGGCTGGGCGATGGGCGCGAAGGCCGAGCAGGACTTGAAGCGGTCGGGATAGGTGAGCGCGATGGTCAGCGCGCCGTGGCCGCCCATGGAATGGCCGAAGATGCCCTGGCGGGACATGTCGGCGGGGAAGTTCTCGGCGATGAGGGCGGGAAGCTCCTCGGTGACGTAGCTCCACATCCGGTAATTCGCGGCGTAGGGCGCCTCCGTCGCGTCGACATAGAAGCCGGCGCCCGAACCGAACTGCCAGTTGCCGGCCTCGTCGGGAATGTCCGCGCCGCGCGGGCTGGTATCGGGGGCCACGATGATGACGCCGTGCCGGGCGGCGGCGCGGCGGTACTCGCCCTTGTCCATGACGTTGGCATGGGTGCAGGTGAGGCCGGACAGGTACCAGAGCACCGGGACCGGGCCGTTCTCCGCCTGCGGCGGCACGAACACCGCGAAGGTCATGGGACAGCCGGTGGTCTTGGCATCGTGCTTGTAGACGCCCTGCGTGCCGCCATGGGCGCGGGCCTTCGAGATGGTTTCCATGCGGTGATCTCCTGATGGGGGCGATGGTCGGTACGGGCTCCTCCCTCCCCCCTCTGCGGGGGAGGGTGGGCCTCGCGTCAGCGAGGGTCGGGAGAGGGGAGCGCCCTGTCCGGAGAGGTCGTCCCCTCTCCCGCCTGCTCCGCAGGCACCCTCCCCCGCAGAGGGGGGAGGGTCGAGGCGTTTCGTCTGGATGGGATCAGTAAACCACCACCGACCGGATCGACTTGCCCTCGTGCATGAGGTCGAAGCCGTGGTTGATGTCTTCGAGCGGCATGGTGTGGGTGATCAGGTCGTCGATGTTGATCTTGCCCTCCATGTACCAGTCGACGATCTTCGGCACGTCGGTGCGGCCCCGCGCTCCGCCGAAGGCCGAGCCCTTCCAGACGCGGCCGGTGACGAGCTGGAACGGACGGGTGGAGATCTCCTTGCCGGCCTCGGCGACGCCGATGACGATGGACTCGCCCCAGCCGCGATGGCAGCATTCCAGCGCCTGGCGCATCACGTGGACGTTGCCGGTGCAGTCGAACGAGAAGTCCGCGCCGCCGCCCGTGACGTCGAGGATCGCCGAGACCACGTGATCGTTGCCGACTTCCCTGGGGTTGATGAAGTGGGTCATGCCGAACTTGCGGGCCATCTCCTGCTTGTCCGGGTTGATGTCGACGCCGATGATCTTGTCGGCACCCACCATCCGGGCGGCCTGAAGCACGTTGAGGCCGATGCCGCCGAGGCCGAACACCACGACGTTGGCGCCGGGCCAGACCTTGGCGGTGTAGATCACCGCGCCGATGCCGGTGGTGACGCCGCAGCCGATGTAGCAGATCTTGTCGAAGGGGGCGTCTTCGCGGATCTTCGCCAGCGCGATCGCCGGCAGGACCGTGAAGTTCGAGAAGGTCGAGCAGCCCATGTAGTGGAACAGGGTGTTCGACCCGCTCGGGCTGCCGCCGGTGGAGACGCAGGAGAAGCGCGAGGTGCCGTCGGGCATCACGCCCTGACCTTGCGTCGAGCGGATCGCGGTGCAGAGGTTCGTGCGCTGCGACAGGCAGGACTTACAGCTGCGGCATTCCGGGGTGTAGAGCGGGATGACGTGGTCGCCGACCTTCAGGTCCGTGACCCCTGCGCCGAGTTCGCGGACGATGCCCGCGCCCTCGTGCCCGAGGATCGCCGGGAACTTGCCCTCGGAATCGAGGCCCGACAGGGTGTAGGCATCGGTGTGGCAGATGCCGGTGGCCATCAACTCGATGAGAACCTCACCGGCCTTGGGGCCTTCGATGTCGATGGTCTCGATGGTGAGGGGCTTCTTGGCCTCCCACGCGACCGCAGCGCGCGTCTTCATGTTACTATTCTCATGTCTGGACGATCACGGACGGTGTCGAACTGCCGACTCTTCGGCTTTGCCTCATCCAGGGGAGGGCAAGCCGAACGGCCCGAAAATCTGGTTCGTGCAATGATGGTTCTGGAGACGAGATGCAACGCCCTCGGGCCGCGCGGGAGGTCGCTTCACCCCTGTGTTGTCGCGGAAGCATACCCGTCGGCGCCTCAGCGATAGCCGGCGGCCTGCAATTCGAACAATTCCGCGTAGCGCCCACCCCTCGCCTGGAGCTCCTCGTGGGTTCCGGCCTCGATGACCTTGCCCCCGTAGAGGACGAGGATGCGGTCGGCCATGCGCACGGTGGAGAAACGGTGCGAGATCAGCACGCAGCTGCGCCCCCGGCTGAGATCTCGGAAACGCTGGAACACCTCAAACTCGGCGCGGGCGTCGAGGGCGGCGGTGGGCTCGTCGAGGATCAGGATCTCGGCCTCGCGCATATAGGCCCGGCTGAGGGCGATCTTCTGCCACTCGCCGCCGGAGAGATCGACGCCCTCGGCGAAGCGCTTGCCAAGCGGCTGGTCGTAGCCCAGCGGCAGGCGTCCGATGACGCCGTCGGCGAGGCTGCGCCCGGCGGCGCGGGCAATGCGGGCGGCATCGTCCCGCTCGTCGATGCGCCCGACGGCGACGTTCTCGGACGCGGTGAAGTCGAAGCGCACGAAATCCTGGAAGATGACGCCGATGCGGGCGCGCAGGTCGTCGAGGTCGTAGTCTGAGAGCGGTCGGCCATCGAGCAGCACGCGGCCCTCGGTGGGGTCGTAGAGGCGGGTCAGGAGCTTGACGATGGTGGTCTTGCCGGCCCCGTTCTCGCCGACCAGGGCCAGCACCTCCCCGGCGGCCAGATGAAAGCTCAAGGACCGGACCGCCCAGGACTCGGTGCCGGGATAGCGGAACCCGACCTCCTCGAAGACGATGCCGTGGGTGATCGGCTGCAGGAACGGCACCGGGTGCTCCGGCGAGCGGATCAGCGGCACCACCTCGAAGAACGAGAACAGGTCTTCGAGATACTGGGCCTGCGAGGAGATCTGCGAGAAGCCCAGCAGCAGGCCCTCGATCAGTCCGCGCAGGCGCTGGAAGGAGCCGGCGAGGAAGGTGAGATCGCCGATGGAGAAGGCGCCCGCCACCGTGCGCCAGACGATGGTGGCATAGGCCGCGTAATAGGCCAGCGTACCCAGAGCCGCGAAGAGGCCCCCCCAGCCGGCCCGGCGGATGGCCAGCGCCCGGTTGTCGGCCAGGAGCTTGGCGGCCACGATCCGGTAGCGCTCGGCGATATAGGCGTTGAGGCCGAAGAGCTTGACCTCCTTGGCCGATTCCACGCTGGCGCCGAGATAGCGCAGATAGTCGATCTGGCGCCGCTCGGGGGTGCGGGTCCAGGCGAGGCGATAGCCCTGCCGGTTGAAGTAGAGCTCGTTCAGGAAGGCCGGGACGAGGGAGCCGGCGAGCAGCAGGATCAGCCAGGGGGCGTAGGCGGCCAGACCGATGCCGAAGGCGACGAGCGTGATGAGATCCTGCCCCTGCCCGAAGAGCTGGAACAGCAGGTTGGAGCGCCCCGTCACCTGCCGGCGGGCGCGTTCCAGCCGGTCCTGCTGGGCGCTGTCCTCGAACTGTTCGAGGTCGAGGGCGGCGGCATGGCGCATCAGCCGCAGGGTGGCGGCATTGGCGTAGAGATCGGCGACCAGCCCGTCGGTGAGGGTGCTCAGCCGCCCGAGCAGATCGGACAGGATGGCGAGGCCGAGCTCGAGGGCGACGAGGCCGGCGAGACGGCTGAGGGCGGGGTCCGCCATCCAGCCGGCGAGGCCGGTTCCGGCCGGATGGGGCCGGGCATGCTCCGCGACGATGGCGTCGAGGATGAGCTTGCCGAGATAGAGCATCAGCACCGGCAGGCTCGCCCGGACGAGGCGCAGGGCGAGGCTCGCCATCAGCAGGCGGGGGCTGGCGGCATGAACGAGGCGGAAGAGCGCCGGCAGGTAGCGCAGAGCGCCCACGCGCTCGACGACGAACCGGTTCAGCGAAGGGGCGAAGGAGGTGGCGGACATCGCGGCGGACCATGCCGGGACGGGCCCCGTCCGTCGATGCGTCGTAGGGTGCAGGATGGGCTTTCCCGGCGGCGTTCCCGCCGCAGCCTCATGCGACGGGCGGTTTCAACCAGCACGTTTCCCCGCGCAGATGCCTGAGGACATCGGGCATGACGGCAAGACTTTGCTTTCTATGCCATGTTAGACTTTAACCTGACGTGCGCGCGTGAGGCGGGTTGGATGCTCAGCGGTTCGACTCTTCTACGGGTGGTCGTGCTCTTCGTCGTCGCGGCGGCGCTGGCGGGCCTAGTCCAGGCCTTCTGGCCGCAGGGCGGTGACGATCAGGCGCCGCCCGTGCAACGCACCGAGCCGACCAAGGCCACTCCCCAGCCACCCGCGCCCGCGCCGCCCGAGCGTCGCGCGGAGCCGGCGCCTTCCGCTCCGCAGCCCGCCGCGCCCCAGCCCGCTGTCCCCGCGCCCGCTGCTCCCGTGCCCGCGGCCCCGCAAGCCGTCCTGCCGCCGTCTCCGATCCGTCCGCTGCCGAGACAGACACTGCCCACGCCGCCGGAGGGAGCGAGTTCGACGCCGAACCCGGCCCCCCTCCCCTATGGCGGCCCCGTGGCGCCCCTGGCCGAGAGCCCTCCCCTGACCACGCTCCCGTCCGAGACGCAGCAGGCCAGCGACAATGCCGGGCCGGCGGCGGTCTCCGTGGTGGATCTCAACACCGCCTCGGTGGCGGAGCTCAACGGCCTCAAGGGGGGCGGCATGATCGGCCGCGCCATCGCCCAGCGCCGGCCCTATGCCTCGGTGGATCAGCTCCTGTCGAAACGCGTCCTGAGCCGGTCGACCTACGAGCGGATCAAGAACCAAGTGACCGTGCGTTGAGCGATGGAGACCGGCTTCGTGCTGGCATCGTGCGCCGCCGCTTCGTAAGATCGGCGAGAGGATCGTGGGCGACCGCCATGCGATCCACCGAAGGGACAACGGGGCGCTGGGGCCGGATGGGTGAGATGCGTGCCACCACGGCCGGGCGAGGGATATCCCGGTTCGCCGGCATGACGCGGACCCGTTCCGCATGGCCCGCCTCGCGGGACGCGGACCCCGCCCACGTCCATCGCGCCAGAAACGCTTGAAAGGATCCGATATGTTGACACAGCCCAGCAACATCACCCTGCGCGACGACCTCGGGGTGACGGAGACCTCCGAGACCGACAACGTGGTGCGGTGGGACGGCGAGCGGCTCTATGTGGAGCACGACATCTATCACAACGGCCAGCTCGTCCATAAGAAGTACCGCAAGAACGTCACCGAACCCGTGGCGCGGGCGCTCCAGGCGCTGATCAACCGCGCCAAGCAATAGGCGGCCGCCGGGCGCGGTCGGATCGAGGATTTGGTAAGGCTGATTCCGGGCCGCCCTGGACGATCGCGGAATTCTCCCCGATGGTGCGCCCGATCGCGTTCAGGTCGTCCGCGATGCCCCGTAGGATTGGCGGTCGCCGCTGCCTGCGGCGACGGAGGTTCCCGGCGATGGTCCTGTCCCGCTATGTCGCCGTCTTCGCGGCCCTGTTCTCCGCCCTGCTGATCTGCGTGCCGGCAAAGGCACAACAGGCCGAGAAGCGCATCGCCCTCGTTGTCGGCAACGGCGCCTATGAGGGGGCGCCCGTCGCCACCGCCGCCAACGATGCCGGCCTGATCGCGCAGACGCTGCAGGCGGCAGGGTTCGACGTCGTGGGTGCGCGCGACCTCGACGAGGACGCCCTGCGCAAGGCCCTGCGCGACTTCCTCGACAAGGCGGCGGCCTCCGGGCCGGACACGGTGGCCTTCGTCTACCTCGCCGGGTACGGGTTGCAGCTCGAGGGCGAGACCTTCTTCGCCCCGGTGGATGCCCGCATCGCCACCGCCGTCGACGTTCCGGTCGCGGCCCTGCGGGTCTCGGACTACATCAAGCGCCTCGCCACCGTTCCCCTGAAGGCCCGGTTCGTCGTGCTCGACGCGGCCCGCGCCAACCCGTTCGTGAAGACCGGGGAGCCGCTGGCCGGCGGCCTCGCCCTGGTGGAGGCCGAGCCCGGCAGCCTCATCGCCTACAACGCGGCGCCCGGCACCGTGGCGCAGCCCGAGACGGGGGCCTATGGCGCCTATGCGCAGGCCCTGGTGGAGATGATCCGCGAGGGCGGCCTGCAGCCGGCGGCCCTCTTCGACCGGGTGCGCCTGCGGGTGAACGAGACCACCCGGGGCGCGGCCATGCCCTGGGACGATGCCAAGATCGAGGTGCCGTTCGTGTTCTTCGAGCGCAATGCCGACGCGCCCGTCCCGGCGCAGGCCGAGCAGATCGCGGCCCTGCGCGACCGCCCCTTGCGCGACATCGGCGCGCGGGACGCCTATTCGGTCGCCGTCGAGCGCGACACGCTGCAGGGCTACCAGGATTTCCTCGGGGCCTATCCCGACGACCCGATGGCCAAGCGCGTGCGCGCCATCGTCGCCGCGCGCCGCGAGGCGCTGACCTGGCGCCGCGCCTTGTCGGCGGGCACGCAGGACGCCTACTGGTCCTACCTCTCGCGCTACCCGCGCGGACCGCACGCGGCGGATGCACGCCGGCGCCTCGCCCGCCTCTCCGCCCCGCCGAGGCCCCCCGAAGCCTTCACCGCCCTCTCCTTCGACCTACCCCCGCCGCCGCCGGAGGAAGAGGCCTATGTCGACCGTCAGGTCATCGCCTTCGACGACCCGGACTATGCCCTGCCCCCGCCGCCGCCCGGCGTGCTGGCGCCCCGCCCGGCCTATATCGTCGACATCGCGCCGCCGCCGCCCGAGGACGAGCTGTTCGCGCTCCCCGTCCCGCTCTTCGCGCCCGTTCCGGCCTATGTGATCGCGCCCGCCTACATCGTCGCGCCGCCGGACAACGTCATCTACCGGAACATCCACAACACCGTGGTGATCAACGAGATCAACCGGCGCGTCATCGAGCGGCCGCGCGGACCTTCGGCGGCGGCCCTCGTCGGCGGTGCCGCCGGTCTCGGGGCGGCGGCTCTCGCCGCCCGGGTGGCGCTGCCGCCGTCCCTGTCGCACCGCCCCGGCCGTCACGATGCCGGCCCCAGCGCAGACGGACCCCGCCGCGACCGGCCGCTCCCTGCGGTAACCGCCCCCGATTCGCGCGCCGGACGGCCGGACGCGAAGGCGTTGCCCGAGCCGAGGCCGGTGGCGAACAGGCGCCCCGCCGGTAACGTCGGCGGACCGCCCGACCGCGTCCGCGCGGGGGACGGCAGGACCGGCCCCGACTGGAAGGCCGGCATCGACCGCCGCGACGCGGCCATCCCGGCCGGCCCCGGAGCCGGCCGCAGCAACGCCGATCCCGCCGACCGCGCGGCCTTGCGCCGGGAGCGGATCGAGCGCCGGGACGCCGCCCGTGCTGCCGGAACCGAACGACCGGACCTGCGGCCCGCCCTCGACCGGTCGCGAGACGACCGCGCCCGCGAGGGTCGTCCGGGCCGTGATCGGGTGGCCCGGCCGGGCGTCGAGCCGAGCGGCCCCGAGCGTGCCGGACGGTGGCCGGCTAACTCCCAGCGCGAAGCGCCCGGCCAGCCGCCGCGGCGCGGCCCGGATTCCGATGCCCTGCAACGCCAGCAGCAGAGGCTTCAGATCCAGGAGGCCCGCCAGCAACAACGGATGCAGATGGAGCAGCAGCAGGCCGCCCGGCGCCAGCAGGGCCAGGCCCAGCAGCAGCAGATGATGCAGCGGCAGCAGATCCAGGAGAACCGCCAGCAGCAGCGCATGCAGATGGAGCAGCAGCAACAGGCGCAGCGTCAGCAGATGCAGGCGCAACAACAGATGCAGCAGCGCCAACAGATGCAGGCCCAGCACCAGCAGCACCAGGCCGCCCAGCGGCAGCAGATGATGCAGCAACAGCAGCAACAGCAGGCGGCTCAGCGCCAGCAGAGGCAGGCTCCGCCATCGGGTGGGAACCCGCACTGCCATCCGGGCCGGCCCTGTCGCTGAGGAGGCGGATCGCAGGGATGGGGGATGAGGCCGGACCTCATGCCGTACCTCGACGAGATCGCCTTCCATCACGCCGCGCGGGAGGTCAGTCGAGGTCTTTCGAGAAGGCGCGTGCGAGCCGCCTGACCGTCGCATCGTCGACGCCGTCGGCAGCAAAGTCGGCACGCCAGGAGCGCATGCGGGAAGCGAGGGTCGCGACGACGTCTCGGGCGTCGTCCCGCGAGAGATCGAAATCCTCGACCCGGGTCAGGCAATTGCCGGTCGTCGGGTAGCTCCCGGATCGACCGACGCCGATGGCTTGCTGGGGATCCATGTCCGGCTGAGGGACCACGTCGAAGGCCGGGGACAGCCGCCACGCGTGGCCGCATCGGAGGAAGGCGTGGTTCTTGAGGTGATCGTCCCGGTTGCCGCACAGAACGTTGAACACCATGCGGCGGAACAGTTCATGGCGGTCGGACACGTGCCGCGCCCCGTGTCGGAGGAGGAACAGGGCGAGGTCGGGGTAGGAACCGGAATCGGAGGTTTCCTCCAATCCGAGGGCGGTCAATCCGCTCATGTAGTGGCATGTCGGGTGGCAGGAGACCGCATCGCGGTCGAAGCGCTTCACCAGGACGACCTTGCGGGGGCCGACGGCGAGAACCCGGGTTTCGGCGGCGTCGATCCCGCAACGGGAGGCCAGACGCATCGTCGCGTGCTCGGCACCGCATTGGTCGTAGGTGTCGTCGCGCCTCTGGAACTTGGCGATCCATAGGGCGCCCTCGTACGTGATGACGGCTTTCGGTCGGGCACCGCCCATGCTCATCCCCGCCGTCCAGAGGCGGGCCGCCAGCCCTTCGACCGCCTCGCCTCGCTCCAGACGCGCGAACCCGTCCGCGATGCCGTCGAGGTCGGCCTCAGCCGCGTAGCCCGGACGCGGTGACGGGGGAGCCGGGGTTTCGGAGAAGGCGAGGCAGCCGACGCGCTCGTCTCCGGCGGCGAGCAACCAGTCGGACGGCATCATCGGGGGAGAGTCGTGAGGCCGACGATGCTCGACGAGCCGTCGACCCCAACGGTCCGGGGTGGCATCCGCCAGGACGCCCGGAAGTCGGCCACGGCCGGTGCTCGTGAACGGCCCCGGCCGAAGCGGCAGGTGTTCCGGGTCCAGGGCGAAAGCCCGGCCATGACCGTTCCTCAGCCAGGACCCGACATAGGCGAACTCGCCGTAGGACCGACCGGCCGCCGGCGTGACGAGCCGGTAGCGGCCGACGAGATCCGTGGTGCCGTCCTCGCGGCGGACATGGACGTAGACGTCAGAGGTCATCGAGGTTCACGTCGCGCGGGCGACGCGCGCGGCTGGGCAGGCGGCTGGCTTCGATGGAAGCGGCCAGGTGATCGTTCTCGGGACTGACCGCGCGCCGGACGGCCGGGAACAGGCCCAGAGTCCAGACGGCCCTGGCGAAGACGCCGAGCGAAACCGTGGGATCGCCTCTCTCGAGTTTGCGCAATGTCGGGAGGGAGACCCCCACGCGGGACGCGAGATCGGATGCAGGCTGACGACGACGCAGTCGCGCGGCCCTGATGGCCTGCCCGATCTCGCGAAGCCCCTCCGAAACCTCGAAGGGAGCATGTGCCGACCGCTCGTTATTCATGCCGTCATCCTTGCATCTCAGGCCGCTTAGATGAAAGTATGTTTTCTATCCCGCAGAATTTCCCCCGTCGAAGATGAGATGCGGCGTCTCCGGACTCTGCATCGGCATCCGCGGCTATCGCGCCACACTCCACGTGGTCGTGCCGTCCTTGTTGTCCTTCACGGTGACGCCCATGGCGGCGAGCGCGTCGCGGGCGCGGTCGGAGGCGGCCCAGTCCTTGGCGGCGCGGGCCGCACGGCGCTCCTCGATCGCGGCTTCCACCGCCGCCACGTCGACGCCGGCGGCGGCGATGGCGCTGTCCGCCCGCGCCGATTGGGTCCGCCCGAGGAGGCCGAGGAGGCCCGCCCCGGCCTTCAATGCCGCCGGGTCGTCGAGGCGGTGCAGTTCGGCGAGGGCGGCGGCGGTGTTGAGGTCGTCGAGGAGCGGCTCCACCACGGAGGCCGGCACCTCGGCGCCGGCGGCCACGTCGCCGACGACGCCGTACCAGCGGTCGATCATCCTGGACGCCTCCTCCAGCCCGCGCACGGTCCAGTCGATGGGCTGGCGGTAATGCGTCTTCAGCATCGCGAGGCGCACGACCTCTCCGGGCCAGTCCTTCAGGACGTCGCGCAGGGTGATGAAGTTGCCCAGCGATTTCGACATCTTCTGCCCCTCCACCTGGAGGAAGCCGTTATGGAGCCAGACATGGGCCATCACGTCGGTGGCAAAGCAGCAGCGCGACTGGGCCACCTCGTTCTCGTGATGGGGGAAGATCAGGTCGATGCCGCCGGCATGGATGTCGAAGGTCTGGCCGAGATGCTTCCAGGCCATCGCCGAGCACTCGATGTGCCAGCCGGGCCGCCCCGGCTCGGCGATGCCGGCCGGAGAGGGCCATGACGGTTCGCCGGGCTTCGAAGGCTTCCACAGGACGAAATCGAGGGGCGAGCGCTTGTACGGCGCCACCTCGACGCGGGCGCCGGCCTCCATCTCGTCGAGGGGCCGTTTCGAGAGGGCGCCGTAATCCGGCATCGCCGGCACGTCGAACAGCACATGGCCTTCCGCCACATAGGCATGGCCCGACGCCACGAGCCCGTCGATGATGGCATGCATCTCGGCGATGTGGTCGGTGGCGCGGGGCTCGACGAAGCGAGGGCGCTCGCCCGCCACGTTCACGTCCTCGGCCATCAGCACGCCGAGGTCGCGGATGTCGCCGTGGAAGGCAGCGAGGGTCCCGTCGGTGAGGTCGCGGATGGTGATGCCGCGCTCGGCCGCGCGGGCGTTGATCTTGTCGTCCACGTCCGTGACGTTGCGGGCATAGGTGACGTGCGCCTCGCCGTAGAGGTGGCGCAGCAGCCGGAACAGCAGGTCGAAGACGATGATCGGCCGGGCATTGCCGATATGGGCGGCGTCATAGACCGTCGGCCCGCAGGCATACATCCGCACATGCGTCGGATCGATCGGCGCGAAGGGCGCCTTCTCGCGGGTCAGCGTGTTGTAGAGCCGCAACATCGGCGCCATGAAACCGTCTTTCGTAACCCTGGAACGCGCCGGCCCCGCCACCTGCGGAGGCCGCGTGTCCCCATGCCCTAAATCCCGAGAACCGATCAACTTTTACGAGTCGCGGGGCGAGCGCCCCGGAGCCGCGATGACCGGATCGGCCGGACGCCAAGCACCTACGTGTTGCACGGAGGCGACGGACCCTGCCGACCAACTGCGCTACCCCAAAACGGTGATGAATTCGAGAACGACGCCGGAAGAGGTTCGGTCGAGGTCGCGACGATCCGGAAAGGATTTGTTTACCGACGCCGCCGAGATTTTCCCAAACGCGAATCCTCCCATCCGGTGAATCCCGCCTTTCGTGGATCCCGTCATCAAGGTCACTGCCCATGCGACGCTCGGCTGCCGGTCTCGGCGCTCTCTGCGCCTTCGCCCTCCTTTCCTCCGCCGCCCTCGCCATCGGTGACGGCGAGACCCCGGCCCGCGTCCCGGGCCATGCGGAGAAGACCTTCCTGATCCCCGCCGGCGAAGGCTACGGCGTCGGTGAATGCCTGGCGGCCGGCAGCGGCTCCTGCGGGCAGGTCGTGGCCGATGCCTGGTGCGAGGCGCAAGGCTTCGCGGTGGCCGGTTCCTTCGGCCTCGCCGCCCCGGAAGACCATACCGGTGCGATCGCCCAGCCGGAGACGCGGACGCCCGTCGAACCGCCGATCCGCATCACGTGCAAAGATTGACCCGCAAAGATTGACCCGCAAGGACCGACCCCGCCGTGTTCTAGGCGGCCCGGCCCGATACCGACGCCGCCTCCGCGCCGGATCAGCCCTTGAAAAAATCGCCGCAGCGGGGCGGCGCCTCGGCGGTTCCCCACGGCATCAGCGGAACCGCCGTCGTGGAGTTCTTGGGTGAGCCCTGAATCACCTTGTCGGAATAGACCATGTAGATCAGCGTGTTGCGCTTGGCGTCGCAGCCGCGGACGATCTGCATCGACTTGAAGATCAGCGACCGCCGCTCGCTGAACACGACGTCGCCCTGCTTGAGCTTGTCCTTCGGATTTTTGAACGACACCGGGCCGACTTGGCGGCAGGCGAGGGAGATGTCGGAGACGTCCTCGGCGAGGCCGAGCGTACCCTTGATGCCCCCCTTCTCGGGCTGCGTGTACCAGCAGGCGATCCCGGCGACCTCGGGGTCGTCGATGCCGTAGACCACCAGCTTGTCGTCGGGGGTGAGCGGACGCCACACGGTGGACTTGTCGAAGATCCGGTCCGTATCGTCGGCGCGCGCTGCCGTCCCGCCCATGACGAACGCCGCCAACCCCGCCGCCACCGCCCGGCTTGTGAGACTCCGAAGACACATCATCGCACCATTCCCCTCAAGTTTGCCGATGGGCATGTGGGAACACTGTCCCGGTCTCGCGAGGGCGGTTAGACATCCTTTGCAAACGCGTTCTTCCGTACCCTGCCCGAGGGCCGGAACCGCCCAGCCTCACACCCGTTCCCGACAGGTCATGCCGCTGATCCTTCCTCAGATCCGCAAGCTCGTCGCAACGCTCGGCGCCGCCATGGCCGCCATCGCGTTCGGGACGGCCGTGCAGGCGCAGGCGCCCAACGCCCAGTGCCAGCGATACCGCTTCGAACTCGCGAATATGAGCGACGGCGCCAACACCGCCCGCGCCCTGCAGAACGAGATCGGCCGGCTCGAGGCCTATTACCGGACCCTGAACTGCGAGGGCGGCAAGTTCCTGTTCTTCGATTCGCGCCCCCCGCAATGCGGCGCGGTGGAGCAGCGCATCCGGGCACTCCAGGCCGGCTACGGCGCGGAGAACGGCGAAGTCACCGCCGCCCGGCGGCGCCAGCTCACGGCGGCCATCGCCTCCTCCTGCGCCGAGACCGGCCCGAAGATCGTCGAGGGCGCGGTGGGCGAGCAGCGCGGACGGGGCGGGCCGCAGGTGGTCTGCGTCCGCACCTGCGACGGCGCCTATTTCCCGATGAACAACCTGCCCGATGGCCGCGAAGGTGCCAACGAACTGTGCCAGGCCCTGTGCCCCGGCACGGAGGCGGTGGCCTATTCGATGCCGAATGGCGATGACGGGCTGAAACAGGCCGCGTCGGTCAAGGGCAGCCGGGCCTATGTTTCCCTCGCCAACGCCTTCAAGTTCCAGAAGAGCTTCACGCCGGACTGCTCGTGCAAGAAGGCGAACCAGACCTGGGCCCAGTCCCTGGTGAAGGCCGAGAGCATGCTCGTCCGGCACAAGGGCGACATCTTCGTCACGCCGATGCAGGCGGAAGCCATGTCGCGGCCGAAGGTGCGCGTCACCCTCGCGGGCCGTGCGGACAAGACCGCCGCAATCCTCGCCGCCGATGCCGCGAACCGGAACGGCGCGGTCGTCTCCGAGGCCGGTATGCTCCCCGAAGGAGCGAGTGTCGAAGCCAATCCGGGCGCGACGGCGGTGGCGGCGGTCGCAGGCGGTGAAGCGCGTCCGAACGTCCGCATCATCGCGCCGAACATGATCGCGACCCCGGCCCGGTCGACCACGCCCTGACGGTCGTCGCCGTGCCGCGGTGCGGCCGATGCCGCATCCTCTGCGAGATCACCGATCCGGCCCGGCATCCTCGGGCAACGTCTTGGCGGAGAACGGTCTTTTGGATCCGCGCCGCCGATGACCACGGCGGGATGGCGGAATACCGGTGAATGATCCGACACGGAATCCGGAACCATCCGGGCTCCATTCGGTTCCGATGGCCACGTCCACGTTTGTGAGTGACCATCCATGCGGACCACCCGCCTGCTCTTTCTGACCAGCACCATGCTGCCGGCCCTGATCCTGTCGGGCCCCCTTTCGGCCAGTCCGGACAGAGGCGGGTCGGGCGTGATGCTGCTCGCGCAGGCGGGTCCGGGAGCCGAGCGCGGCGATCCGCGCGGAGGCGGCGATGCCCCCCGCGGCGGCCCGGCCAGGCCGGAGAGAGCCGAACGTCCGGAGCGTGCAGAGCGCCCAGAAAGGGCCGAACGTCCCGAGCGCGCCGAACGCCCTGAGAGGGCCGAACGCCCCGAGCGGGCGGAGCGTCCCGAGCCACGCCAGGAGAAGGCCCCCGCCCGAGAAGAGCGTGCCCCGGCCGAGCGGCCCGCCCGTCCCGAGCGGCCTGACCGCCCCGACCGTCCCGAGAAGCCCGACCGCGCACCGGCCGAACGGCCGGCTCCTCCCGCTGCGCGCGAGCGCAATCCCGATCCGACCCCCGCCAAGCCGGCGCCGAAGGAGGCCCCGGCTCCGCGCGAGCGCGACGCGACGCCCGATCGTCCTGCCCGCCCCGAGCGCGGCGACAGGCCCGACCGGAACGAGAAGCCGGACAGGCCCGAGAAGCCCGACCGCGGCGACAAGCCGGACAGGAGCGCCAAGCCCGAGCGTGGCGAAAGGCCGGATCCGAGCGGCAAACCCGACCCGAGCGGCAAGCCCGAGCGCGGGGACAAGCCCGAGCGCGAGGGCAGGCCGGACCGGAACGACAGGCCGGACCGGAACGACAAGGCCGACCCCGCCCGTCGCGGCGCGCCGGATGCGACGCCGGACGCCAAGACGCCGGATACGAAAGCCCCCGACGCGAAGACGCCTCCCAATGCCCGGCCGGGCGTTCCGGGAAAGCCCTTCGTCCCGCCCGGTCAGGCGCAGGACAAGAACGACCGCGACGACAGGCGCGGCCCGGACGACAGGCGTGGAGCGGATGACCGACGCGGGCCGGACGATCGGCGCGGAACGGACGACCGGCGCGGGCCGGACGACAACAGGCCCGGCACGGCCAACCGCCCGGCAGCGGGCGATCCCGAGCGGCGCAGCGAGATCGAGCGGCGCGACCGCGAACGCCGCGAGGCTTTCGAGCGCAAGGACGAGCGTGATCGCCGCGACGTGTTCAACCGGCCGGGCCGGCCCGGCTATGTCGAGGGCGGCTTCCGTGGCAACGATGTGCGCAGCTACGACGAAGTCCGTCGCGACCGGCGTGAGTTCAACGAGGGCGGACGGACCTATATTCGCGAGCCCGGCCGGATCATCGTGCGGGACCGCGACAATTACTTCATTCGTCACGACGAGAACGAGCGCTTCCGGTATCTCGATCGCGGGGCCTATCGCAGTGAGCGCCGCGGCGGCGACACGATCACCTATCTCGACCGTCCGGGCGGCATCCAGATCGTGACGGTGGTGGACGATGACGGCCGCCTCGTGCGCCGTTCGCGCCGCTTCCGCGACGGCCGCGAGGTCGTGATCATCGATAACGGATTCGGTGGTCCGCAGCGTCCCATCTACGAGGACGTGGTCGACCTGCCGCCGCCGGACATCCGCATCCCCCGCGACCGCTACGTGGTAAATTACGAAGGGGCCGACGAGCGGCAGGTCTACGAGGCCCTGTCCGCCCCGCCGGTGGCGGCGGTGGATCGGCGCTACACCCTCGACCAGGTGCGCTACAGCCCGCAGCTCCGGGCACGGATGCGCAGCGTCGACATCGACACGATCACCTTCGATACCGGATCGTTCGACGTCACGCCCGATCAGGCCTCGCGACTCGGCAACATCGCGGCGGCGATCAACCAGGCGGTGAAGGCCAATCCGCAGGAAGTGTTCCTCATCGAGGGCTACACCGATGCGGTGGGCAGCGAGGTCGACAACCTGTCGCTCTCCGATCGTCGCGCCCAGTCGGTGGCCACGGTCCTCAGCCAGAACTTCCAGGTGCCGCCGGAGAACCTCACGACCCAGGGCTACGGCGAGCAAGCCCTGAAGGTGAACACCCAGGAGGCCTCGCGGGAGAACCGCCGGGTCACGGTCCGCCGCATCACCCCGCTGATCCAGCAGCAGGGCGAGAGCGCCGAGGCGCCGCCCAAGTAGAAGAACGATCCAACTGCTCTCCTCGGGTGCGAGGATCGGGAGGTGTCCCCTCTCCTTACAGGAGAGGGGACTCGCGTCAGTAATCCCGGCTTTAACTGTCGCGTATCTGAATCGATCGACCTGAAACGGCATAAGCCGGCTCATACAAGCCCCGAGGAGCTGCGTTATCGTGACGGTACGGGCCGCATGTCTCGAAAGAGGGGTGCGGCCCGTGCCGTTCCGTGCTTCCCCAACACTCCCGCGACGCGACGTGCCGCGCGACTTGCAGCCCGGCGAGCGCGACATCAGGAGGCTGGCGACCATGGCCGAGGAGAGCGACCGCCTGATCACGGCGGGGACGCCGATCTTTCGTCGGACCACGCTCGCCCTGTTCGCCGCGGGCTTCTCCACCTTCGCCGTGCTCTACGGCGTGCAGCCGCTGATGCCGGTCTTCGCCGATACGTTCCACGTCTCGCCGGCCGAGAGCAGCCTGTCGCTGTCGCTTCCCTGCGCGATGCTGGCCCTGGCGCTCCTCGTGGTCAGCCCGCTCTCCGAGGTGTGGGGGCGCAAGCCGGTCATGGTCGCCTCCCTCTTCGCCTCGGCGATCCTCACCCTCATCGCTGTGATCGTGCCGAGCTGGCACGGCTTCCTGGCGTTGCGCGCGCTCACGGGGCTGGCGGCGAGCGGCCTGCCGGCGGTCGCCATGGCCTATCTCAGCGAGGAAATGGATTCCCGCGCCATCGGCCTGTCCATGGGGCTCCTCATCGGCGGCAATGCCATGGGCGGCATGGTCGGCCGCCTGATCGCCGGCATCGTCACCGACCATGCCTCCTGGCGCGTGGGTCTCGGGACCATCGGGGTTCTGGCGCTTTTCGCCGCCATCCTGTTCTGGCGCGGCCTGCCGCCCTCGAGGCGCTTCCTTGCCAACCGGATGCGCTGGCGCCAGGTACCGGGCACGTTCGGCCAGCATTTCCGCGATCCCGGCCTGCCCTGGCTGTTCGCGGAAGCGTTCCTGCTCATGGGCGGCTTCGTCAGCGTCTACAATTACGTCGGCTTCCGCCTGCTCGATCCACCCTACAACCTCAGCCAATCGGCCATCGGCGCGATCTTCGTGGTCTATCTCGCCGGCACGTTCAGCTCGGCGGTCACCGGCGAGATCGCGAGCCGCCTCGGGCGGCGCAGGGTGCTGTGGCTCGCCATCCTGCTCGGCCTCGTCGGCATCCTCATGACCCTGTCGGAGCGCCTGCCCCTCATCATCGCCGGCATCGTCGTCGTCACGGTGAGCTTCTTCGGCGCCCATTCGGTGGCGAGTTCCTGGATCGGGCGGCGGGCCCTGCGCGACCGGGCGCAGGCGTCGTCGGTCTATCTGTGCCTGTATTACCTCGGCTCGTCGGTGCTGGGCACGGCGGGGGGCTGGTTCTTCGAACATGCGGGATGGTCGGGGGTCGTCGCCTTCTTCGGCGGACTCTACGGTCTCGCCCTGGCCATCGCGCTGCGTCTTTCGCGCCTGGCGCCCCTCGTTCCCGGCGCATCGTCCGACCCCGACCGTTGACCCGCCCGCCGCGACACCTCATCTAGGCGCTCGTCGTCGCTCACCGGAGCGACAGGCGAGGCATCGCCGCCGACTGGGCAACAGGCGAGTCATCGCCGCCAACTGGGGAAGTCCGGCACGCTTGGTCCAAGCGGCTCCGGCTTACGGAACCGAACGTGTTCGAGCTCGCCGTCGCCGTCGCCCTGATCGCCCTCAACGGCGCCTTCGCGCTGTCCGAACTCGCCGTCGTCTCGTCGCGCAAAACACGGCTGCGCATGATGGTGGAGGCGCGCCGGCCCGGCGCCCAGGCCGCCCTGACCCTGGCGGAGGATCCGGGACGCTTCCTTTCCGCCGTCCAGATCGGCATCACCCTCGTCGGCATCCTGTCGGGGGCCGTCTCCGGCGCGGCGCTCGGCGAGCGCCTCACCGAGATCCTGTCCGAGGCGGGCCTGTCGAAACCCGTGGCCGATCCCCTCGGCTACGGGATCGTCATCGCCATCATCACCTACCTCTCGGTGATCATCGGCGAACTCGTGCCCAAGCATGTGGCCCTGCGCGACCCGGAGGGCATCGCCTGTTTCGTCGCCCGGCCGATGCGGCTGATCTCGCGGATCGCGCTCCCGGCGGTCTGGCTCCTCGACGCCTCCACCCGCGCGGTGTTCCGGCTGTTCGGCCAGGAAGCCTCCAGCCCCAGCGCCGTGACCGAGGAGGAGATCCGCACCATCGTCGCGGAGGCCGAGACGGCGGGGGTGATCGAGACCGACGAGCGCAAGATGATCGCCGGGGTGCTGCGTCTCGGCGACCGCGCCGTGCGGGGCGTCATGACCCCGCGCACCGACGTCCACTGGATCGATCTCGACAAGGCGCCGGAGGAGATCCGCGCCATGCTGGTGTCGAGCCCGCATTCGCGCATCCCGGTCGGCGAGGGCAATCCGGACAACATGCTCGGGGTCGTGCAGGTGCGCGAACTGGTGAAGGCGCTCATCGAGAACGAGCGGTTCGACCTGCGCGCCTATATCCGCAGCGCCCCGGTGCTCCCCGACACCCTCGACGCCCTCGATGCCCTCACCGCCCTCCAGGCGGCGGAGGTGCCGATGGCCCTGGTCCACGACGAATACGGCCATTTCGACGGCCTCGTGACCCCGGCCGACATCCTCGACGCCATCGCGGGCGCGTTCCATTCGGAAGATCCCGAGCCCGAGGCGGTGCAGCGCCAGGACGGGTCCTGGCTCATCGCCGGCTGGATGCCGGTGGACGAGATGGCCGACCAGCTCGGCATCAAGATCGAATCGAGCCGGGACTACGAGACCGCCGCCGGCCTCGTCATCGCCAAGCTGCAGCGCCTGCCGGAGACCGGCGAGACCTGCGACATCGCCGGCTGGCGCTTCGAGGTGGTGGATCTCGACGGGCGCCGGGTGGACAAGATCCTGGTGTCGCGGATCGCCTGAGCATCACCGCCGGATCAGGATGACGCCGCCGATCAGGAGCGCGATGCCGGCGAGGCGCGGCATGTCGAGGGAGCGCTGGACGAGGCCGAGCCAGCCGAAATGGTCGGCCGTCACCGCTGCGAGCATCTGCCCGGTGACGAGGAGCGCGATGAAGGTGGCGGCCCCGAGCTTCGGTACGAGGACGATGGAGAGCCCGATGAACAGGGCTCCGAACACCCCGCCGCTCCAGCCCCACCACGGGATGCGCGCTGCGGCCCCGAGGGACGGCAGGGGATCGCGCAAGACGACGGCCAACACCGCCATGCAGCCCAGGCCCAGGGCATAACTCACAAAGCCGGACCATGCCGCCGAACCGAGAGCCGCCCTGAGATTGGCGTTGAGCACCTGTTGCGTGACGACGCTGGCCCCGGCCGCCAGGGCCAGGGCCGTGAGGAGGAGGAGTTCAGGCATAGCGCTTGGCCCCCGCCACGCAGAGAACGACGAGGCCGGTCACCGCCAGCATGCTCGGGGCGACGGGCTCGTGGAGGAGCAGGCCCGCGAGAGCCAGGCCGAAGAACGGCTGCAGCAACTGGAGCTGCCCGACGCCGGCGATCCCGCCCAGGGCCAGCCCGCGATACCAGAACACGAATCCCACCAGCATGCTGAAGACCGAGACGTAGGCGAGGCCGATCCAGGCCGACAGGCCGATGCCGCTCCAGGAAGAGGGCAGGCTCGCCAGGGCGATGACGGCCATCACCGGCAGGGACAGGACCAGGGCCCAGGAGATCACCTGCCATCCGCCGAGGCGGCGCGAGAGGGTTGCGCCCTCCGCGTAGCCGAGGCCGCAGAGCAGGATCGCCGCCACCATCAAAAGATCGCCGGTGAGCGAGCCGCCCCCGCTCTGCAGCAGCGCGAAGCCCGCCACCGTGAGACCGCCGATGCCGGAGAACAGCCAGAAGACCGGGCTCGGCCGCTCCCCACCGCGGATCACGCCGAAGAGGGCGGTGGCGAGCGGCAGGAGGCCGATGAAGACGATGGAATGGGCGGATGTGATGTGCTGGAGCGCGAGCGCCGTCAGGAGGGGAAAGCCGACCACGACGCCGATGGCCACGATGACCAGCGCGGCGAGATCGGACCTTTCGGGCCGCGTCTGCCGCAGGGCGCGGAGCATCGCCGCGCCGAGGAGAGCCGCGATCACCGCCCGCGCCGAGGTGAGGAAGATCGGCGTGAAGCCGCCGACCGCCACCCGCGTCGCCGGCAGGGACGCGCTGAAGATGATGACGCCCAGAAGGCCGCTGCCCCACCCCGCCGTATTCCGTTGCATCGCGTCGTCCCAGCCTGATCGTGCCGCGAAACCGGAGAGAACCCGGCGCGGACGCCTTGACAACCACCCCGCGCTCATGCCGTCAAATACTCAACCCTTCGATATCCATGCAAAACAGGCATGATGAACCCCGCCCACCTCGATCTCTTCCGCGCGGTCCTGCGCCATGGCGGGATGACGCGGGCCGCCGCCGCGCTCGGCATCGGACAGCCCCATATCAGCCGCGCGATGGCGCTGCTCGAGGCCGATCTCGGCTTCGCGCTGTTCGTGCGCGGCCATGGCAGCGCCCTGCCGACGCAGGAGGGAGAGGCCTTCGCCCGCGAGGTCGAGCGGACCTATGCGGGGCTCGACCACCTGACCCAGGCGGCCCGCCAGATCCGCGACCTCGGCACGGGACCGTTGCGCGTCGCCTGCCAGCCCTCCCTGGCCTCGCGGCTGCTGCCGCGGGCGATCCGGCGCTTGAACGAGGACTCGCCGGGCATCCGCGTCGCCGTTCATGTGCCGGCACCGGAGACGATCTGGTCCTGGGCCGCCTCCGGGCAATGCGACCTCGGCCTGGTGCGGCCCCGCTCCGGCTATGCGGGCGTGATCTGCGAGCCCTTCCTCGCCATCGATGCGGTCTGTGCCCTGCCCCGGGGACACGCCCTCGCGGCCAGGCGGGTGATCGAGGTGGGCGATCTCGCCGACGAGCCCCTGATCGCGGGCGGAACCGGCGTGTTCCAGCAGGCGATCGAGACGGCCTTCGCGGCGGCCGGCATCCTCCCGCGCTTCGGCCTCATGGCGCAGTATACGTCCGCGCGCTGCGGCCTCGTGGCCGAAGGGCTGGGGATCGCCATCGTCGATCCCCTTCCCGCCCGCGACCTCACCGGCCTTCCCATCGTACTGCGACCGTTCCGGCCGCGCCTGCCCATCGAGACGATGCTGATCCGCCCGGCGGGACGACCGCCGAGCCAGGCGGCGCAACGGCTCTTGGGACATCTGCTCCAGGAACGGGACGCGATCCTGCCTCATGCGGCGGGTGGCGGCGACTGACACCGGACCGCGCCGGAGCGGGCCGAGGCCGCCCGCCTGCCACCACGCCGCATCCCAGGTTCTGGGCGCGGCGGGCGACCTCTCGCGCCAGTCCGAGCACCTGAACGGCGAGGTCCGCCGCTTCCTCGACACCGTGCGGGCGGCCTGAGGCCGTCTCCGGCCGCTGCATTCGGTGTCCGGCGAGCGCGGGTTCCCTCTCCTGGAAGGAGAGGGACAGGGTGAGGTGTGTGACCGTTCCGGAGAGGGCACGGCCCTCGCCCCAACCCTCTCCCACACGGGAGAGGGAGCCTGCTCCGGGCATACGGACCGAAGCGATCGACCGGAGGGGGTACGAGGCCGACCGGCACTGGTCTGAGAAGCGGGATCCGCTTTTCGGGCCGATTCTGTCAGTCTCGACCGCCGAGCCGGGCCACCACCGTATCCCGACCGATGAGGGGCAGCAGGCCCGACAGGTCCGGCCCGTGCTCCAGCCCCGTCACCGCGAGACGAAGGGGCATGAACAGGGCCTTGCCCTTGGCGCCGGTCCTCTCCTTCACCGCATTGGTCCAGGCCTTCCAGGTCTGGCCGTCCCAGGGCTCGGGCGGCAGCACCTCGGACGCGGCCTGGAGGAAGCCGGCATCCGCGATGACCGGCGTCACCTCCCCGGCCACGATCCGCCACCATTCGGCGGCGTCCCCGACCTTGGTGAGGTTCGGCTGGATCACCGTCCAGAACGCCTGCGCCCGGTCATCCGGGATACCCAGGGCGAGGAGGCGTTCGCGCGCCGCCTCGTAGGGCATGGCATGGATCAGGCGGGCATTGAGCCCGTCGAGTTCTTGCGGATCGAACTTCGCCGGGGCCCGCGAGATGTGGGAGAGATCGACCAGGGCGGCGAGTTCGTCGAGGCTCGGGACCGCACGCACCGCCTCGGCCGAGCCGGTGAGTACGGCCAGCGAGCGCACCGCGCCGGGCTCATAGCCCGCCTCGCGCAGGCCCCTCAGCGACAGGTGGCCGAGACGCTTCGACAGGCCCTCGCCATCGGCGGTGGTGAGCAGGTTGTGGTGGCCGAAGACGGGGATCGGCTGGCCCAGAGCCTCGAAGATCTGCACCTGCACGCCGGTATTGGTGACGTGGTCCTCGCCGCGGATGACATGGGTGATCCCCATCTCGGCATCGTCCACCACGGAGGGCAGCGTGTAGAGATAGCTGCCATCGGCGCGGATCAGCACCGGGTCCGAGAGGGAGGCGCAATCCACATGCGCTGGCCCCCGCACGAGATCGTCCCAGGCGACGGTGCGGGCATCGAGCTTGAAGCGCCAGTGCGGCGTGCGCCCCTCGGCTTCCAGCGCCGCGCGCTCGTCGTCGGTGAGCTTGAGCGCTGCCCGGTCGTAGATAGGCGGCTGGCCGCGACCGAGCTGGCGCCGGCGGCGGCGCTCCAGCTCCTCCTGGGTCTCGTAGCAGGGATAGAGGCGGCCTGCCGCCTTCAGCCGCTCGGCCGCCGCGTCGTGGATGGCGGAGCGGTCCGACTGGCGGGCGAAGAGATCGGGCACGATCCCGAGCCAGGCCAGATCCTCCGCGATGGCTGTGGCGAAGGCCTCCGTCGAGCGCTCCCGGTCGGTATCGTCGAGGCGCAGCAGGAAGCGCCCGTTCCGCGCCCGCACGAATAGGGCGTTCAGCAGCGCCGGACGGGCGTTGCCGATATGGAGGTAGCCCGTGGGCGAGGGCGCGAAGCGGACGAGGGGGGCGGATGTCATGCCCGCCCTTTAGCGGATTTTCTCGCCGCTGGGGACCGTCAGCTCCAGGCGTGGAACGGCGGGTTCACGCCGTTGAGGGCGTGGTTGCCGATGATCGCATATTTCCAGCGCACCGGGTCGTGGAGGGTGTGGGTGCGGGCGTTGCGCCAGTGCCGGTCGAGGTTGCTCTCGGCCAGCGTCGAGCGGGTCCCGGCGAGTTCGAACAGCTTGCTGCTCGCCTGCACCGCGATCTCGGTGGTGAGCACCTTCGATTCGGCGACGGCGAGCTGGGCCGCGGCGACCGTCTCCGCGCTGGGGTTGGCCACCGCCTCGTCCAGGGCGAGGCCGGCCCGGTCGAGGATGGCCTCGGCCGCATGGAGGCGGATCGTCAGCTCGCCGATCGCCTGAATCGTATAGGGATCGTCGGAGGCGCGGTCCTGGCCGCTATCGACCCAGGGGCGGGTCTTGGTGCGGACGAAGGCGATGGTGTCGTCGATGGCCTCGCGGGCGATGCCGGCATCCACCGCCGCCTGGATGATCTGGAAGACGGCGCCGTCGGAGCGCGGCTGCTCGTAGCCCTTCCAGGCCGGGACGAGATGGGTCTTGGGCACCCGGACGTCGTCGATGAGGACGGTGCCGCTCGCCGTGGTCCGCTGCCCGAAGGCCGACCAGTCGTCGATGACGGTCAGGCCCGGCGCGCCCCTGTCGGCGATGGCGTACCAGGCCCGCCCCTGGTCATCCAGGGCGACGATGGGGACGAGATGGGCGAGGAGCGCGCCGGTGGAATAGAACTTCTTGCCGCGCACGATGACGTGGTCGCCGTCATCGACGAAACGGGTCTTGAAGTCGGTGGCGCGCGGGGTGCCGATCTCCGAGAACGCGTTGCCGAAGCGGGTGCCCTTCAGGACCTCGCCGAACAGCAGCGCCTGCTGCTCGGGGTCGGACACCGTGCGGATCGCCGCGACGATGCCGAGATGGTTCTGCGAGATCTGGCCGATCGAGGGATCGGCGGCCGAGATGATCGCGACGACCTGGGCCAGGGTCTTGTAGGAGACCTCCGGCCCGCCGTAGGCCTTGGGCACGTTGATCGACCACAATCCGCTTTGCGAGAACGCGTCGAGCTCGGCATAGGGCCGCCGGTTGGTCTGGTCGCGCTCGGACGCGCCCTCGCGGAACGCCCCGGCAAGGGCATGCGCGACCCGGATCGCCTCGGCGTCGTCGCGGATGACATGGGCGGGGGCGGTCGGCCGGGGCACGGGCGGCGCGCCCCGTGCCGTTTCGAGAGACTGGGCGCTGACGGCGATGTTCATGAGGGGCTCCGGGGTATCGGGCAAAAAATCGTCGCGTCTGGGCAGGGAGCGATAGGTCGGGCAGCTTCAGCCGGATCCCCCTCTCCCCGCGTGCCGGGAGAGGGCCGAGCCCCCCTCGTCGGGGGCGAGGCAAGCGGAGGCGAAGCCGAAGCGAGGGTGAGGGGGCATCGCCGGAAAAGGCTCGGTCGGCACCGCCCCCTCACCGTCGGCTGCCGCCTCGCCGCGCCGACGACGAGGTCGCCGCGGCCCTCTCCCCGCGTGCGGGGAGAGGGGATGCTCGGCTCTCGTCAGGGGGCGTTGTAAAGGCCGCTCAAGCGGCCTCGGCCCGGCGCTCGCGCTCGGCTTCGAGCGCCCTCACCTTCGGAATGATGTGGGCGCCGAAATAGGCGACGTCCTCCTGGAAATGCAGGAAGGCGAGGAGCGCGAGATCGACGCCCGCATCCTTGAGGGCGACGATGCGCTCGGCGATCTGGTCGGGGGTGCCGATCAGGTTGGTCTTGAAGCCGTCATTATACTGGACAAGGTCCTCGAAGCTCGATTTCGCCCAGTTGCCCTCCCCTTCCGGGGAGGCCTTGCCGGCGTTCTTCACCTCGTGGCCGAAGGCCTTCACCGCATCGGGATCGGCGTTGTCGATGATCTCCTGGAGGACGGCGCGGGCCTCCTCCTCCGTGTCGCGGGCGATGACGAAGGCGTTGACGCCGATTTTGACAGAATGGCCGTTGGCCGAGGCCTTGGCCTGGATGTCGTCCACCTGCGCCCGGATGCCCTCCGGGGTGTTGCCGTTGGTGAAGTACCAGTCGGAGACGCGGGCGGCCATGTCGCGCGCCGCGCGCGACGAGCCGCCCTGGAAGATCTCGGGCTGCGGGTCGGCCGGCTTCGGCTTCAGGGTGTAGTTGGTGTAGCGGTAGAAATCGCCGCGGAAGGTGAAGTCGTCCTGCGTCCAGATCCCGCGCAGGGACCGGATGAATTCCTCCGAGCGGCGATAGCGCTCGTCGTGGTCGAGCCAGGGCTCGCCGATGGCGCGGAACTCGCCGGAAAACCAGCCCGACACGACGTTGATGGCGATGCGCCCGTTGGTGAGCTGGCTGATCGTGGCGATCTGCTTGGCCGCGATGGTCGGATTCCACGGGCCGGGCAGGAGCGCGGCGATGACCTTGAGCTTCGTGGTCACCGCCAGCAGGGCGTGGCTGAACGCCACCGATTCGTGCTGGAACTCTGCCCCGTAGCCGGCGGTGAAGCGGATCTGCGTCAGGGCGTAATCGAACCCGGCCTCCTCCGCGATCTGGGCGAGCTTGCGGTTGTAGTCGGCATCCCAGCTGGTGCGCTGCTCGATCTTGCTGATGACGAGGCCGCCGGACACGTTGGGCACCCAATAGGCGAAACGGATCGGCTCCGGGGCGAAATGGCTCTGGCGGGTCATAGATCTATCCGCGAATGTGAGGAGTCAGGCATTCTCTCGAAGCATAAGCCGCAAATGAATACATTATTGCAGCAAGCAGATCACAGCATCTTGCCTACGCTTCGACATCGATAAATGTAATCTCATCCAAATGGAGGCTACAGTCAAAGGAATGGAAATGCCTTTTCCAGACGTGGACAAGGACAATCTTTCGGCCCGCCGCGGCACACCGAGAATATTCTGTTTCCTTGGCACTGGCCGCGCCTCGGCGCGGCGATCACCCCGAAGGGAGCGGAAGCGTCGCGGGACGGCGACCCCCGCCCCGCGATGCCGACCTCCGGTCCTTCCGGGAACGGCCGGGGATCGGGGTTTTACCGCCGTCGGACGGTTCACTCGTCGCTGCCCACGCCATCCGCAGCCACCGGGGCATCGAGAGCCCGCACGGGGTCCTCGACGTCGTCTTCAAGGAAGGTCTCTCCCGGATGCGGCGCGGACACGGCGCTCCTTCCCTCGCCCGGCCCCGGATCGACTCATGTGAGCACGTCGTCTTGGGAACATATTAATCTGTCGCCGCCATGCTGGCGGACATCATAAGCTTTCGGGGCGGGCGACCACGACATGCACATCGTTATCGTCGATACGAGCCGCGTTGTCCTGAAGGTCGTTGCCGGCATGCTCGAGCCGCAGGGCCACACGGTCGATGTCTTTACGGACTCACAGGCGGCCCTCGACTTCGTAACCTACACGCCGACCGTGCGTGTCCTGATCTCGAGCCTGGAAGTCCGGCCCTTGAGCGGCCTCGAACTGTGCTGGTCGGCACGGTTGATCGCCGAAACGAACCGGCCGCTCTACGTCATCACCATGTCCTCGGCCCGCAATTCCCGCAATCTCGCCGAGGCCCTCGACAGCGGTGCCGACGATTTCATCGAGAAGCCCCCCGGCGCCGAGGAGCTGCATGCCCGGATGCGGGCGGCGGACCGCCTGACGACCATGCAGAGCGAGCTGATCCGCCTCGCCGAGACCGACCCGCTCACCGGCCTCCTCAACCGTCGCGCCTTCCTGCAGCGCGTGCAGGACGCCGCCGATCGTGTGGGGAACCACGGCGACATGGCGGCGATCCTGGTGGATATCGACCATTTCAAGCGCATCAACGACGAATACGGCCACGATGTCGGCGATGCGGCGATCCAGAGCGTCTGCAAGACCATCGCGGAGGAGGGCATCGTCGGGCGGCTCGGGGGCGAGGAGTTCGGCATCGTGCTTCCGCACCGGTCGATAAACGATGCCGAGGCGCTCGCCTCTCGGCTGCGCAGCGTCGTGGAGTCCCTGCGCATCCGTGGCGCCCGGACCCCGATCCGCCTCACCTGCAGCTTCGGTGTCAGCCAATGGTGCGAGGGCGATACGATCGAAGCCATGATCAAGCGGGCCGACATCGCCCTCTACGAGGCCAAGACCACGGGGCGCAACCGGGTGATCTCCGCCGCCTCCGATCTGGTCCTCGCCCGGGCGGGCTGATCCCAATCCCATTTCGAACCGGACTGTTCCCCGTAGAGACAGGTGCCCGTGGTCCATGGCTGCGCATCCGGCCGCGTCAATCGAGATGACGCGGCTTTCGGGCATGTTTTCGCGATCTGGACCCGGGTATTCATGCGGTTCGATGCGAATACGATGAAGAATCCGATGGAACGGGAATTGAACTGCTCTTGACCAGCCCGACCGCGATGTTTCGCGATGGGACAGAGGGGGGAGCGGCATGAACCAGGCCGTGGGGGTTTTGATCATCGACGAACCGATGGGGCTCGGGTCTGTCCTGCGGGCATTCCTGGAACATGAGCCCAGCCTGCATACGGTGAGCGAGGCCGACCTGCCGCTGGGCGGTCCGGGCACCGAGAGTGTCGTCGCCCTGGTGTTCCTGTCCGAGACCGCGTCGAAGAGCGCCCTCGCGCGCATTACCGCCCTCAAGCGTCATCGGGGGCTGCGCGTGCTGGCCGCCTTCCAGAGCTTGGCCGCCGAAACCCTGCGGAGCCTCCTCGAGGCGGGAGCCGATGCGATGGTGGCGCAATCGGCCACCCCGCGGGAGATCAGCGCGACGATCGTGCGCCTGGCCCATGCGGGCGCTGCGGACACGCAGGCATCCGGCCCGGTGGAAGGCGGCGAAGGGCTGACCCCGCGCGAGGCGGAGATCCTGCGGTTCCTCAGCGCCGGTTTCAGCAACAAGGAGGTGGCGCGCCGCCTCAGCCTCAGTGTCCGCACCGTGGAGACCCATCGGCTCAACCTGCGCCGCAAGACGCAGACCGGGCGGCTGAAGGACCTCGTCTGCCTCGCCCGGCAATTGGGTCTGGCCCCCGTGGTGGAGAGCGAGACGCCACGCCCGAGCAAGGGCGAGTCCGGCCACCATGGCCACAAGACCATCATCGAGACTATGGCGCGCCACTGAAGGGTCGCGAGGGGACGCGCCGGCTGCGTGAAACCGCCGGGCGACCTGACGCTGCGGAGGCCGGCGGAACCACCCCCACTTCTAACCTCTCCCCACAAGGGGGAGAGGGACGCGCTCTGCTTGCCAGAGACTATGAGTGGACAGAGGTCGGCGTGATGGGGGCAAGATCTTTGCCCCTTCCACAGGGGCAGAAGCACAAAGCCCGGCCTATGCCGCGGCCCGCGCCCCGGACCCCGCCGTTCCGGATCGCCCTCGGCGCCGCGCCGCCTTCCCCTTCTTCGGCGTGACCTTGGCCTTCACCGAAACCTTTCCCTTCGCCGCGTCGAGACGCGCCCGGAGCAATCCGAGAACCGCCGCCTCCTCGGGCTTCAGCCGGGCGATATCCTCCCGCAACTCGTCCTCCACCGCGTCCGCGACCTGAAGCAGCAGTGTTCCCTCCAGGTAGCCGTCGAGAACCTCGGGGTGGATGTAGCATTTGCGGCAGATGGTCGGCGTGTTGCCGAGCCGCGCCGCGACGCTCTCGATGGCCGCGCGCAGGTTCTTCTTGGCCTTGGCCTCGCTGTCGAACGCCTCGAATTCCTGCAGGGCCAGGGCGGCCAGCACCGTGCCGGCCCAGGTCCGGAAATCCTTGGCGGTGATCTCCTGTCCGGTGATCTCGCGCAGATAGGCGTTCACGTCCGCCGAGGTGACGTCCCGCGTCTCGCCCGCGTCGTCGACGTATTGGAACAGCTCCTGGCCGGGCAGGTCCTGACAGGATTTCACGATGCGGGCCACGCGCCGGTCCTTCACCGACAGGTTCCACATCTTGCCGCTCTTGCCCTTGAAGCGGAACGTCAGCTCCGCACCCGCCACGGTCACATGGGGATCGCGCAGGGTGGTGAGCCCGTAGCTCTTGTTGGTGCGGGCGTAATCGTCGTTGCCGACACGGATGAGGGTCGCTTCGAGGAGGTGGACCACGGTGGCGAGCACCTTCTCGCGGCACAGGCCGCGACGGCCCATATCCTCGTCCACCCGCGCGCGGATACCGGGGAGGGCGTCGGCGAAAGCCATGATGTGCTCGAACTTCGTCGAGTCGCGCGCCTGCCGGAAATCGGGATGGTAGCGGTACTGCTTGCGCCCCTTGGCGTCCCGGCCCGTGGCCTGGATGTGGCCGTTGGCACGCGGGCAGATCCAGACGTCGGTATAGGCCGGCGGGATCGCCAGGGACCGGATCCGCTGCAGGATCTTCGGGTCGCGGACGGCCTTCCCCTTGGCGTCGCGATAGGCAAAGCCCGTTCCGCTCCTGCGCCGCGTCAGCCCCGGCCGGTCGGCATCGACATAGGCCAGTCCCGCCTCGATGGCGGCATCCCGGGGATCGGCGACGACACCGTCTTCTTCGCGATCCGCCGCCATCCCCCGCCTCCCGTCGATTGTCAGGAACGGTCAACCGGCGAGGCGGGGGCGGCGTTCCTGCCTCGTCCGGCGGCGCGATGTCCCGTCCGGACCGTCCTCCACCCAACCCTTCCGTCCGGCTTCCTGCGAGGCGGCGGCGTGCTACAGCGCCTGTCATGGCCACGTCCCCTTCGCCGTCCCCGTCGCCCTCCTCCCCGCCGATGAAGCGGCTCGTCTTCGTCGTCACCGAGGACTGGTTCTTCGCCTCGCACTTCCTGCCCATGGCGCGGGCCGCCGTGGCGATGGGCCTGTCCGTGGCGGTGGTGACCCGCGTGCGCGCCCACCGGGCCGTCATCGAGGCGACGGGCGCGCGCGTGGTCGAGCTGGAGGCCGAGCGTTCGAGCCTCAACCCCATGGCGGCGGGCTATGCGGCGGGTCAGCTCGCGGCGATCCTGAAGGGGCTGAAGGCCGACATCGTCCATTGCATCGCGCTGCGCTCGATCCTCGTGGGTGGAACGGCGGCGGCGATGGCGGGTATCTCAGGCCGGGTCTACGCCCTGACCGGGCTCGGCCTGATGGGCGCGCGCGCCGACGTCGCGGGCCGCCTGGGCCGCCTCGCCCTGCGCCAGCTCATCCGTGGCCCCCTCGCCTCGAAACAGACCCGGTTCCTGTTCGAGAATCCGGACGATGCTCAGGCCCTCGGCCTCGACCCCGCCGATACGGCGGTCACCATCGTCGGCGGGGCCGGCATCGATCCCGCGCAGTTCTCGCCGGACCCGCAACCGCCCTCGCCGCCCCTGCGCATCGCCATCGTGGCGCGGATGCTGTGGTCGAAGGGCATCGACACAGCCGTGGAGGCGGTGCGCCTCGCCCGCGCGGAGGGAGTGGCGGTGGAGCTTTCCCTCTATGGGGCACCGGACGCCTCGAACCGGAGGGCGATCCCCGAGGAAACGCTGCGCTCCTGGAGCCGGGACGGCGTCACCTGGCATGGCCCCACCCGCGACGTGACCGGCGTGTGGGCGGAGCACCATGTGGGATGCCTGCCCTCGCGGGGCGGCGAGGGCCTGCCGCGCACGCTGCTGGAGGCGGCGTCCTGCGGGCGCGCCCTCCTCACCACCGACGTGCCGGGCTGCCGCACGCTGGTTCGCGACGGGATCGAAGGCGTGCTGGTGCCGCCCGACGACGCGCGGAGCCTGTCCGCCGCGATGGTCCGGCTCGCCGCCGATCCCCTCCTCACGGCGCGGATGGGGGAGGCCGCGCGGCGGCGCGTGATCGAGGGCGGCTTCACCGAGGATGCGGTAATGCGGGCGGTGTCGGACCTCTACGCGGATCTCCTGCGCTCATGACGCCCTCGGTCGATCCCCTCGCCTTCATCCGCGCCAATACCCGGCTCCTGCCCGTGCCCCACGCGCCGGAGATCGTGCTGCATGTCGCCGACGAGGCCACGGAGCTGTGGCAGAAGACCGAGGACGAGCTCGACGCCATCGGCCTGCCGCCGCCGTTCTGGGCCTTCGCCTGGGCGGGAGGGCAGGCCCTGGCCCGCCACATCCTCGACCGCCCGGATCTCGTCGCCGGGCAGCGCATCCTCGATTTCGCCTCAGGCTCGGGATTGGTGGCGATCGCGGCGACGCTCGCCGGCGCCACCCATGCGACGGCGAGCGACCTCGACGCCTTCGCCATCGCCGCCATCGGTCTCAATGCCGGGGCCAACGGCGTCGGCGGCATGATCACGCCCGTCGCCGACGATCTCATCGGTTCCCGGCCTGCCGATCTCGGCGTCACCACGATCCTGGTGGCGGACATCTTCTACGAGCGGGACATCGCCGCCCGCGTCACCGACTGGCTGGCCGCCCTGCATCGGCAGGGCGCCACCATCCTCGTCGGCGATCCCGGCCGCTCCTATCTTCCGAAGGAGCGGCTCGACGTCCTCGCCACCTACGAGGTGCCGGTGAGCCGATCCCTGGAAGATGCGGAGATCAAGCGCAGCAGCGTCTGGCGCTTCAGGGCTTAGGGGCCGGAGGGGTCGCAGCCGGCGCCGCGCCGGGGGAAACGGTCGAGCCGGGCGCCACCGGCGCGGCCGGGGCGGTGGCGGCTCCGGGGGCGTCGCCGCCCTTCAGACAGGATTTGATGAAGGCATGCCGGTCGGCCTTGTCCGAACCCGCCGATTTCGCCTCCTCCTTGCACGCCTTGCGCGCATCGACCTTGCAGGACTTCATGAAGGTCTTGGCTTCGTCGCCCTTCAGCCCCTTGGCCTTCATGTCCTGCTTGCAGGCCCCGATGCGGCCGCCGACGGCGGCGGAGGCTTGCGTCACCGGCAATCCGGCGAGCATCCCGACAACCAGGAGGGACTTCAACGTCGAACTCATCATGATCGAACTCGCTTCATCGGATGGAGGAGTGGGTCGAGGCGGCGACGCACCGTGATCGATCTGCCGACGTACCTCGTATCATCGTTCGCCGCGCCTTCGCGCGGCACCGTCTTCGGCCATGCCCGCCATGGATGCAACGCCAGAGCCCCCTGCGGTCCGTCCTCCGCGCAGGCACATTCCCGTGAGGGCGAACCGTGACGAGGCGCTGCCCACGGATACGGCCGGGGACCGGCGCCCACGGCTCATCCGGCCTGCGGCATCCGGATCTGGTCGAAATCGAGCAGGGCCGTCTCGATCACGATCTGCGTCCGGCTGATGACGTCGAGCTTGCGCAGGATCTCGGAGACATGGGCCTTGACGGTGGAATCGCCGACCTGGAGCTCGTAGGCGATCTGCTTGTTGAGCTTCCCCTGCCGGATCATCAGGAGGACGCGCAGCTGCTGCGGCGTCAGGCGGGCGATCCGCTCGGCGAGATGGGTCGCCGGAGGGGCCGGGCCGGCCGCGGACTCCGACAGGGCGGCGGGGATCGACAGGCCTCCGCCGAGCACGTCGGCGATGGCCCGTGTCAGCGTCGCCTTGTCCACCGCCTTCGGCACGAACCCGGCCGCGCCGTGTTCCAGCGCCTCGCGCATGATGCGCGGATCGTCGAGGCCGGACACGACGAGGATGGGAACGCGCGGGAAGCGGGAGCGGATCGAGACGAGGCCGTCGAAACCGGCGACGCCCTGCATCGAGAGATCGAGCAGCACGAGATCGACGGTGCTGTCGGCCGCAAGGACCGCCATGGCGCCGGCGATCCCCTCGGCCTCGTCGATGGCCGCCTCGGGAAAGGCGCGCTGGACGGCGCTCGCCAGCGCATCGCGGAAGAGGGGGTGGTCGTCGACGATCAACAGATGCGTGGCCGCTCCGCCCCTGCCCTCTTCCATCGCAGCAATCCCCGCCCGCGTGCCCGGCGCGACCCTATCAGATCGCCGTCGAGCGCGCCAAAGCCGCGGGAGGGCCGGACGCCGATGGCCTCGCCGCCGTCACGGCGCCGTGATCTTGACCCCGGTCTTCTCCACCTCGGCCCGGACCATCGTCTTCGTTTCGGCGGGGGCCACGGACCAAGCCACCGCACCGATCAGACACAGGGCGGCAAGGCTATAGGCGAATCCGTGCATCACCCTCACCAGGCCGAGCAGGAGCGGAATGAGCGACAGCCCCATCGCCATCGCCGAATTACCGGTCAGGTAATAGATCGAGCCGAATGCGACGACCGTCATGATGATCGCTTTGAGGAAATTAGGCACGCATCTCTCCGTTCCAAGATTCGCTGCGGCGACGGTCCGGTCGCTCGACGTCTCGCCCGACGACCGGCCCCGCCGGGGCGCCACCGTTCTGCCGGGAAAGCTTGGCCGGAACCACCCCTCGCCGAACAGGCCGCCCATGCGCGGCGACGGGCGTGAGGAACGGCATTCCCCCGCCCGCCGCGCGCACCCGGTTGAGCAAGCAAGTCCCACGCCGACGCGAAGGACATCCCATCACCGCACGGGGCCCGGACCGGGGGCGGCTCATGATGCCATGCCCCCCCCGCACATGGTACAGGTGACGACACCCCGCCCCGCGGCCACACTCATGGGTCGGACACATTGTCGGTCGAGCACATCTTCACCGCGCAACGTATTCGGGCATTGGGGCGATGAGGCCGGAGCGGGCAACATCGCAATCAAAGCAGGCCAACAAGCATCCCACCTGCTTCGAACGCCCGATGTCGAGGACTTGACGGGACGCCCCGGACAAGTCAGAGGTACAGTTGCGCATATAAATTTCTACGATGATGACATTCGACAAATGAATATGCTTCGTTTGTCGAAACCGTAGCGGCGTTGCTATGCCATGATCGACTTTCGGCGTTGATCAGCGGCACATCATTGGAACGCCGTGTCTTCGGGTCGCTCACATGGTCATTCCATCCCAGAAACATGCGCGCAACAGCCTCCTGTCCCGGATGCAACCCGACGATTATGCCGCCATCGATCCCGTCCTCGAACGGGTGACGCTCAACCGGAAAGACGTCCTCGTCCAACCGAACCAGCCGTTGACCCACGTGCATTTCCTGGAGAGGGGGGTCGCCTCGGTCGTCGTCGGCACGCGGGACGGCAGGCGGATCGAGGTCGGCATCATCGGCTCCGAGGGCGCGACCGGCCTGCCGCTGCTGTTCGGTGTGGAATCCACGCCCCACGAAACGTTCATCCAGATCGAAGGCGAAGCCCTGCGACTGAGCAAGGCCGCGTTCGGCTCCCTGATCGAAGAAAGACCCGCGTTTCGCAGACTGATGATGCGCTACGCTCACATCTTTCAACTGTTCACCGCCCAGACGGCCCTGTCGCACGGGAGCTATACTTTGGAAGAGCGGCTGGCCCGCTGGCTGCTGATGTGCCGCGACAGGGTCGAAAAGGACGAGTTTCCCATCACCCACGAGTTCCTGTCCGTCATGCTCGGCGTCCATCGCCCCGGCGTGACGACGACGATCCATATCCTCGAGGGGGCCGGCACGATCCGGGCGCGCAGGTCCCACATCGAGATCATCGACAGGGCAAAGCTCGAACTCATCGCGGGCGACAGCTACGGCATCCCGGAAGCCGAATATCGTCGCCTGATCACGGACGACGTCACACCTGAGCCGTGAACCGTCGACGATGCGGGAACCAGCGGGGACGCTTGCGGGCCGATGGCAGCCCGCACCGCCCGCCATCCTGAAAAGCCGCCCTATCTAGTCGAACAGGACCACAGCGAGCGTCGATCCCGTCCGCACGGCAGGCAATGCTCCAGTCAGGGCCGACAAACGATCGTCATGACCATGCTATTCTTGAGTGATGAGGCAGCAGAGAGCGTCCGCGATCCTGGATACGGCACATGACCCGCTTCATCGAGCTTGTTCTCCCGATGAATTGCTCCCTTCACGGCATCGATGAGGAGCGACCCTCCCAAAATGTCACGATCGAGATCGAAGGTGCGGCGAAATGTCGACACGCCCCCGTGGGTTCGGATCGGGCAGATGCGCGAAAACATCCTCGTCTGCTCTTCGGAATATGTAGACCATCACCGTCTCGCCGGCCGACGGAACCCGAAGCTTGACGACGACTTGGGTATGATGGCGACGGCTTCATGGTGATGACGGTCCGTACGCTTTCGGTGCCACGCTTCGTTGCAGGCGCCTCGCGAAGAGTGCTAATCCAAGCAAAATTCGGCGCCCATCGATAGAGTTCAAGATTCGATACCCATCGATAGAGATGTTCAACATTGTCGCGGAATATAGTCTCGAAGACGATGGAAAGCGTGTCCAATCCGTTTGCCCGGAAACTCGAAGGCTTCGTGACGCTCAGCGAAGCCGACAGGGAAGTGCTTCATCGGATCGCAGCCGCCGCCCGCGACGTCCCCGCCCGCACCAACCTCGCCCGTGAAGGCGAGCCGCATAGCGAGATCATCCTCATCACCGAGGGGATCGGGTGCCGCTTCAAGCAGCGCGCCAACGGCGCCCGCCAGATCACCGCCTACCTCGTGCCGGGGGATACCTGCGATCTCGACATCACCCTGTTGAACCGCCTGGATCATACGATCGCGACCCTCTCCCCCTGCAAAGTCGCGCGCATGTCCACCCTGGTCCTGCGGGAGATCACGGAGGATCATCCGGTGATCGCCCGGGCGATGCGCATCGCCGCCCTCATCGACGAGGCGACGCTGCGCGAATGGCTGGTGAACATCGGCTGCCGTTCGGCCCTCGAACGGATCGCCCATCTCTTCTGCGAGCTCCTCGTGAGAATGCGGGCCGTGGGCCTCGCCACGGAAGACAGCTGCGATCTCCCCATGACGCAGCACGAACTTGCCGACACGACGGGAATGACGACCGTGCACGTGAACCGGTCGCTGCAGGAGCTGCGACGCCGGGGACTGATCGAACTCAAAGGCAAGACTCTCAGGATCCTGGACTGGTCCAGGCTGAAATCCCTCGCCGAGTTCAAACCCGGCTATCTTCGCCTGGAAGGGCAAGCTGTGGTCTGAACGTCTCTCGCAACGCTCCCGCTGCGTCGTCGTGGTCCGAACGGGAACCGACCGTGACCGGGAGTATTTCCCAGGCATTCCGGACCCGGAGACAACACCGGGATCAGGATCGCCATCCGGTTTCGTGCGCGGTCGCATCGAGAGGCGGTCCCGGGCAGTGCCCGAGGGCGTCGTCACGGCAAGGAGGTCGGCATGCCGCGGTACTTTCTGAACCTGCGCGATCGCGACGGGCTCCATCGCGACTGGGATGGGGACGCGTTCGACTCCGTGGACGAACTGCGCAACGACGTCGTGATCGGCATCAAGCAGATCGTCGCCGATGCGCTCGTCGGCGGCGCGACGTTGAGCGATGCCCTGGACCGCTCCTACGAGATCATCGACGAGGCGGGTATCACCGTCCTGACGATCTCCTTCGCCGAAGGCGTCGCATCGCCCTCCAGACTTCTGCGCCGTGAGAAAGCGCTCGGGGCAGCGGCGCGATGAGGCGGCTCCCGAGAATCTTTCTCCCTTCCCATACCCTGGGCGGTTGACCGGCAGGGACCAGCCGTTGTGTTGTCCCCGCCGACAATGAGGGGCTTTCGCGGATGACTTCGAGGCACGTGCCGACTTCGCCATTCTCTGACCAGAAGCCCGGAACCTCGGGCCTTCGCAAGAAGGTTCCCGTCTTCCGACAGCCCCGCTACGTCGAGAATTTCGTCCAAGCCATCTTCGACATCATTCCCGACCGCGACGGGGCGACCCTGGTCGTGGGCGGCGACGGCCGCTTCTTCAACCGCGAGGTGGTGCAGACGACCCTGAAGCTCGCCGCCGCCAACGGCTTCGGCCGGGTTCTCGTCGGCAGGGGCGGGCTCCTCTCCACCCCGGCGGCCTCCTGCGTCATCCGCAAGCACGGGGCGATCGGCGGCATCATCCTGTCGGCGAGCCACAATCCCGGCGGCCCGGACGGGGATTTCGGGATCAAGTTCAACGCGGCCAATGGCGGCCCGGCGCCGGAATCCGTCACCGCTGCGATCTACGAGCGGACCAAGACGCTCACCGAGTATCGCATCGCCGATGGGCCCGACCTCGACCTCGACGCGGTGGGCGAGGCCAGGATCGACGGCATGGTGGTCTTCGTCATCGATCCCGTGGCCGATTACGCGGAACTGATGGCCGAACTCATCGATTTCGACGCGATCCGCCGCCTGTTCGCCTCCGGCTTCCGGATGCGGTTCGATGCCATGAGCGCGGTGACCGGCCCCTACGCCACCGCCATCCTGGAAGGGGCGCTGGGCGCCCCGGCCGGAACGGTGGTGAACGGCACGCCGGAGGAGGATTTCGGCGGCCACCACCCCGACCCCAACCCGGTCCACGCCCACGAGCTCTACGACCTGATGCTGAGCGCGGACGCGCCGGATTTCGGCGCGGCCTCGGACGGGGACGGCGACCGCAACATGATCGTGGCGCCCGGCCTCTTCGTCACCCCGAGCGACAGCCTCGCGATCCTGGCCGCCCACGCCCATCGCGCGCCGGGCTACGCTTCCGGTCTCTCCGGCATCGCCCGCTCGATGCCCACGAGCCGCGCGGCCGACCGGGTCGCCGCCTCGCTGGGCATTCCCGCCTTCGAGACGCCGACCGGGTGGAAGTTCTTCGGCACCCTCCTGGATGCCGGCCTCATCACCCTGTGCGGCGAGGAGAGCGCCGGCACCGGCTCGAACCACGTCCGCGAGAAGGACGGGCTCTGGGCCGTGCTGCTGTGGCTCAACGTCCTGGCGGCGACGGGCAAGCGCGCCGACGCCATCGTGCACGAGCACTGGGCCGCGTTCGGCCGCGATTACTACACCCGCCACGATTACGAGGAGATCGAATCCGAGCGCGCCAACCGGCTGATGGAGGGGTTGCGCGCGCAGATCGAGAGCCTGCCCGGCCGCCGCTTCGGCGACCTCACCGTCTCGGCGGCGGACGATTTCCGCTATGTCGACCCGGTCGACGGCTCCGTGACCGCGCAGCAAGGCATCCGCATCAGCTTCGCCGAGGATGCCCGCGTGGTCTATCGCCTCTCCGGCACCGGCACGGCGGGGGCGACCCTGAGGGTCTATATCGAGCGCTACGAGAACGCCCCGGACCGCCTCGATCTGGCTCCGGATTCCATCCTCGCCCCGGTCGTCCAGGCGGCGCGCGACATCGCCGACATCGCCGGCATCACGGGGCGCAGCGAGCCGAGCGTGATCACCTGAGTCCGGGGAGGGACGCCCCTCCCCACCGATGCCGCACCCCGGGAACCGCGTTTTCCCATGCCCATTGTCCTGAGAACACGGGTGATCGCCGGCCGCGAGAGGGCCGCGCACCCCTTCTCGCACAGACGGAATGGACATGAAGCTGCAGGGTAAACGCGCGCTCATCACCGGGGCGGATTCCGGTATCGGACAGGCGGCGGCCGAGCTGTTCGCGGTTGAGGGCGCGGACGTGGCGATCACCTACAACACCGATGCGGAGGGCGCACGCGAGACCGCGCGCCGGGTCGAGGCGGCGGGGCGCAGATGCCTGGTGATCCAGGACGATGTCGGCGACCCGGCGTCCGTGGAGGCGACCTTCGCCAAGGTGGCGGCCGAGTTCGGCGTCCTCGACATCCTCGTCAACAATGCCGGTCAGGCCATGAGCGGCATGCCGGTGGCCGAGATGGACGACGGCAAGCTCGAACAGATCCTGCGCGTCAACCTGATGGGGCCGGTCTTCTGCGCCCGTGCCTTCATCAAGGTGCGCCGGGCCAATGGCGGGCGCGGCAAGATCGTCATCGTCTCGTCGGTGGCCCAGCACCTGCCGACGCCGGACAGCGCACCCTACGGCATGTCGAAGGCCGGTGTCGGCTCGCTCTGCCGCAGCCTGTCGCGCGAGCTCGCGGAAGACAAGATCAACGTCAACAACGTTGCCCCCGGCCTCATCGAGACGCCGATGACCAGCGACCGGTTCGAGAACCCCGAGAAGCTCGAAGCCTCCCTGGAGCGGATTCCGTGGCATCGCGCCGGCCAGCCCGACGAGATCGCCAAGGCGATCCTCTACCTCGCCTCGGACGATGCCGATTACGTCACCGGCCATACCCTGGTGGTGGATGGCGGCTTGACCATGCAGTGGGGCGGCGCGTAGGGCGGGCCTTCCTTCGAGAACAGGATAGCGAAAAGGGCCGGATCGCGATCGATCCGGCCCTTCTCATGTCTGGTCTCACATCGCCGCGCTGGGTTCGGCGGGTATGAAAGGCTACGCGGCCGGCGGCGCGGTGGCCTCGACCGCCGTGAACTCTTCGAGGATCGTGTAGCTGTGCTCGGCCCCGGCCGGGACGAGCCAGGAATCGCCGGGCTCCAGGGTCACCGTCTCGCCGCCGAGCACGAGTTCCGCCCGGCCCGAGATGACGTAGCCCACGGTCTCGTAGGGACGGCTGGCGCTCGGCTTGTCGTCCGTCGGCGGCTCGTGACGCCACATCCGCATGGCGACCCGTTCACCCTTGGCGAGGGCGATTGCGCCATGCGAATCCGCGCGGGCATTCTTCGTGGAAATCGTCGTGGTCATGGCGCTTTTAACCTCGTCGCGTTGCGGTGAATCCAACCGGGGAATGGCGGTCGCGTTCCCCCCAATTCCCTCAAGAGGGACGGCCGAGGAACGCCTCGGCCGAGCGCAGGGCCAAGGCCATGATGGTCAGTGCCGGGTTGGCGGCCAATGAGCTCGGGAAGGTCGAGCCGTCGCTGATCCAGAGGTTCGGGATCTCGAAGCTCCGGCCCTCGGGATCGACCACGGCGCTGTCGCCGCTCCGGCCCATCCGGCACGTCCCGATCGTGTGGGCCACGCGCTCCAGCACCCAGATGTCGGTGGCGCCGGCGGCTTCCCAGATCGCCGTCATGGTCCGCGTCGCATGGACGTTCAGCCGGTCCTCGTTGGAGGAATAGCCGAAATCGATGCGGGCCTTGCGCATCCCGAACGCGTCCACCTCGTCGGCGAGCCTCAGCACGTTGGCGTCGCACGGCAGGGTCTCGCCGTTGATCCCGATGCCCGCCATGTGGTTGTAACGATGGAGATGTTCGGTCAGCGCCCGCCCCCACAGGCCGCGCCCCCGCGCCACCGAATTGCCCCAGGTGACGGGCAGGACGCCCAGACTCTGCATCAGGTAGCCGCCGGCGAAATCCGCATCCTCGGGGCGGACCATGTCCTCGCTGATGAGCGAGGAGGGATAGCCCCGGTTCATCCGCATCTCGGCCTCGAACGTTCCCCAGACCTGGGTCGCCACATGGCCCATGTAGTTGCGGCCGACCTGACCGCTGCCGTTGGCGAGCCCGAGATGCAGGAGGAGCCGGGGCGTCTCCACGGCTCCCGCGCAGAGATAGACCGCCGCGCAACGCTGGCGATGATCGACGCCGTCGTGCCGGTAGATCACCGCGGTGATCCGGCCCTCGCGGTCGCGTTCGAGCCCATGCACCCGGCAATCGGGACGGATTTCCGCGCCGTTGGCGACGGCATGGGGCAGGTAGGTGACGTCCATGCTGGTCTTGGCGCCGTTGCGGCAGCCCTGGTGGCAATAGCCGCAGTTGATGCAGCCCCGGCGCAGGCCACCGCCTTCCTGGGGGAAGTCGCGGGAGACCACCGCCGCTGGCGAGTCCGCGGTGCGCAGGCCGAGCCGGTCGCAGGCCGTCGCCATCGCCATCGCCGGCGCGTTGCGCGGGACCGGGGAGAGCGGATAGCGCCGGCTCGCATCCCAGGGGTACTCGGCGGGGCCGGACACGCCGATGAACGCCTCGACGCGCTCGTAGAACGGCAGCAGGTCGTCGTAATCGAGGGGCCAATCCACCCCCATCCCGGTCTCGGAGTAGAGGCGCAGGTCGCGCTCGTCGGCTCGGGGCGTGAACGCGCCCCAATGCAGGGTGGAGCCGCCGACACCGGTTCCGCTGTTGTTTGCGCCGAACGCCTCCGGCGTCGAGCCGCCACTGAGGCGCTCCTCGGTCCAGTAGATCTCGTCGGCGAGGGTCTCGTCGAAGGCGAACCGCGCGGGATCGAAGTTCGGCCCCGCCTCCAGGGCGACGACCTTCAGCCCGGCCGCCGCGAGGCGGGCGAGCACCGGCGCGCCGCCCGCGCCCGTGCCGATGACGACGACATCGACGGTGTCGGTGGTTGCGTAGCGACGCATCGCATCGAGCTTCATCGTCCGGTCTCCCCGAGAGCGGTGGGTTCCCAGGGTTCCGGGTCGGCGATGCCGACGCGCAGGAAGCCCGGCAGGGTTTGCGCATCGTCGCCGCCCGCGCCGATCCCGGAAAACCCGATCCGGGCGAGGCTGGCGGGGTGGGCGAGATAGAGCCGCACCGCGTCGCTGCGCAGATCCTCAAACCACAGGGTCATCCCCTCGGCATCGAGTCCCCCCTCCGGCACCTCGTGCGACCCCGGCTCGCCGGCGGCCACCGCCTCCAGGACCGCGTCCTGACCGGCGCCGTCGAGGGACAGGAAGCGCATTCCGTGGACGGATCGCGCAGCGGCATCCAGGGTCCGCAGGGCAGCGCGGTAGGCAGCGCCATCCGCCGGCAGCATGGCGAAGCGCCATCCGTCTCCGGTTCCGGCAGCGAGCCGCTTCTCGATCCGCGCCGCGATATCGATCCGGCCCCGTCCGTCCTGCGGCAACACCCTGTCCACGACGGCGCGAAGCTGCGCGAGCTCGACCGAATCGAGACATCCGGGCTGGTAAGCCGGGTCGTCGGGCTCGGCGCGGGCGAGGAGCGCCGCGCGCAGGCGTGCGTTCACCCGGTCGGATTCGATCAGCGCGCGATAGGGCTCCGGCAGAGTCGGCGCCTCGGACTTCTGAAACGGCTCCTCGGAGACGAAGCCCCCGATGAGGCGGGCAACGGCCTCCGGCCGCTCCAGGGGCAAGAGATGTCCCGCACCGTCCAGGGTCACAAGCCGGCCATGGGCCAAGTGGGGAAGGGTCAGGGCCTTCAGCGCGGGGGTGCCGAGATCGGCATCCTCGGTTCCGCCGACGACCACGGCCGGTATGCGCAGGATGCCGATCCGGCGCTTCCAATCCTCGCGGGAGCCGTCGCGCAGCCACGCCGTCCAGGCGGCGGGAGCGGCGCGCAGGACATCCTCCACCGCGCGGGTCCGAAGCGGTTCGCCGAGGGGAGCACCGGTGTTCTGGTCGATGAACTCTCCAGCTTTGCGACGGCGGGTCTCCGCATCGGCGGAGATCCATTCCATCATCTCCCGCCGCTTGTCGTCGGACATCGGCTCGGGGCTCGGCGGTGAGCCGCCGAGCAGTACCAACCCGGCGAGCCCCGCCAGATCCGGCTCACCGTCCTCGGCGCGCCGGGCGAGGGCCAGGGCGACCTTCGCACCCATGCTATGGCCGGCAAGATACCAGCGGCGGCCGGGATCGGCAGCGGCGATCCCGGCCGCCACATGATCCGCCATCGCCTCCACCGAGTAGCCGGATACGCCGGCCGCATCGCCGAAACCCGGCAGGTCGAGGGCCACAACGCGAGCGACGCCGTCGAGAAACGCCGCGACGGGCTCCCATTCCCGAGCGCTTCCCCCAAGGAAATGCAGGCAGACCACCGTGCATGGGTCGGGAATCGTCGTGTGGGGGGCGGGAGAATTTGGCATGTGCCCGGAACTCGGGCGGATCCCATGCCGATCAAGAGTCTAATCCTCATCCCCGCTTGCGGCATGGCGTCCGACCGTCCGGATGCGACCCCCACCCGGCCTGCGTTGCGAGGCCGATCCGTCCATCGACCCCACTCTCAATGAGACACGTGGAACCGTCGCGACGCGATCGTCCGGGACGACGGCGCTGTGACGTCCCGGAAAAGTCCCGCCGTCGCACCCGCTCCATCGCCAGATCCGGTGCCGGATCAACCGTCGAAGTCCGTGACGCGGAACAAACCTTCGCCCCTCACGCTTTCGCCTGGCGGTGTTCGAGGATATCGGGGATCGCCCGATCTTTCCTCGCCGGACCTGATCGAAGCCGCTAAGATCTTGCATCGCACCACCGGGTGCCTGCCCATCCTCGCAGAGAGCCTGCCTCGTGCCGATCCGGCCGCCACTCGTTTCCTCCGCCGAAGCCTCGATGTCCCTGCCGACCCTGCGCCGCGGGTCGCAGCTCCACGAGACCGAGCGCCGCCTGAATGCCGTGCTCAACAACGCGTCGGTGGCGATCTTCCTGATGGATGACCGGCAGCACTGCGTCTACATGAACCGCGCGGCCGAACTGCTCACGGGCTTCAGCGTCGGAGAGGTACTCGCGCGAGACTGCCCGCTGCACGACATCGTCCACCATACCTATCCCGATGGCCGTCCGTTCCCCTTGGAGGAATGCGCCATCGACCGGGCCTTCCCCGAGAACAACCAGGAACGCGGCGAGGAGGTGTTCGTCCACAAGGACGGGCATTTCTATCCCGTCGGCTTTACCGCAAGCCCCATCCGCGACGATGCCGCCAAGATCATCGGCACGATCATCGAGGTCCGGGACATCACGGAGGAGAAGGCGGCGGCCGAGCGGCAGAAATTGCTGACGAACGAGTTGAACCACCGGGTAAAGAACACCCTGGCCACCGTCCAGTCGATCGCGACGCAGACCTTCCGCAACGTCGCCGACCAGCCGGCCCGTGCCGTGTTCGACGCCCGTGTCACGGCCTTGTCGAACGCCCACAATGTCCTGACGGAATCCAACTGGGAGAGCGCCAGCCTCGTCGGCGTCGTCGAGCGGGCGATCGCTCCCCATGCGGTCGCGGAGACCGACGGGACGCGGTTCAGAATCACCGGTCCGGATACCCGCCTCCATCCCAAGGTCGCCGTGACGTTGGCGATGGCGTTGCACGAGCTGATGACCAATGCCGCAAAATACGGCGCCCTTTCGGTTCCCGAAGGCCGGGTCGCGGTGACATGGACGCTGACGTCCGACGGCTCACGCGATCACCTGTCTCTCACCTGGACGGAGACGGGCGGCCCGGACGTGGTCCCTCCGGCGCGCAAGGGTTTCGGCTCCCGGCTGATCGAGCGGCAATTGCCGCTGGAATTCGACGGTCGTGCCGTACTCGATCTCGCACCGGCCGGACTCGTCTGCCGACTGGATATCCCGCTGACCGCGCTGGGGTGGCATGGACAGGATATCGTGACGGGGCGTTCGGCCTCATGAGCATTCTGGAGGGGCGCCGCGTCCTGCTGGTGGAGGACGAAAGTCTGGTGGCGATGCTCGTCGAGGACATGCTGCTGGATCTCAGCTGCGAGGTCGTGGTTGCCATGCGCCTCGACCAGGCGTTGCGGCAACTTCAGGCCGGCGATTTCGATGTGGCCGTCCTCGATGTCAATCTCGGCGAGACGCGCAGCTATCCCGTGGCCGATCAGCTGTTCGAGCGTTGCATTCCGTTCCTGTTCGCCACGGGCTACGGTTCCGCAGGACTGGAGCCGGCCTACCGGACGGTGCCGGTGATGCAGAAGCCGTATCAGAAGGATCAATTGGAGGCGCAGCTCCGGCATCTCCTCACCTGCGAGCCGGTCTCGCGGGGATCCGACAGCGGCACCAGGGTGTTCACCTGCGGCTGTGCGCTCAATTCCAAGGATTCCGGCGTAGCCCAGATCCGGGCGGATTGAACCCGGCTCCCTGCCTGACCGGCAGTCGGCTTTTCGGGAAAGCGGCCTTCCGGTTCTCGCGGGTCCCTAACGAAAGTCGGGCGGCGTATCCACGGCCTGCAAACCTTTGAGCGACGCCTCGAGCGTACAGACCACACCGGCCGTGCGATAATCGAGCGAGACCTCGCCGCCGAAATTGCCGGCGAGGCCCCGCCCGATCAACCGTGTGCCGAACCCCGTGCGGGTGGGCGGACTGACCGGCGGCCCTCCGGCTTCGACCCAGCGCATCAGCACCTGATCGCCGCCGTCGCCCTTGCTCCGGCATATCTCCCAGACGATGGCGACGCTGCCTCTCGCGGTGGAGAGGGCGCCGTACTTGGCGGCGTTGGTCGCGAGTTCATGGAGGATGAGGGCCAGCGACATCGCGGCCTTGGCGCCCACGTTCAGGGCCGGTCCGCGAATGGAGAAACGGTCGGGCTTGTCCTTGTGAGCCTCCAGGGCACTCTCGATCAGCGTCTTCAAGGGCGTATCGCCGAGCGACCCGCCCAGCAGCAGGTCATGGGACTTGCCCAGCGCGATCAGGCGCCCCGCCAGCACATCCTTGGCGCTCACGACATCGGTAGCGTTCCGCATGGTCTGGGTGGCGATGGATTGCACCATCGCCAGCATGTTCTTCATGCGGTGGCTGAGTTCGAGGTTGAGCACGCGCTGCTGCGCCTCGGCCTCGATCCGTGCGATGGCGGCGCGCGTCCGGTCGGCGATGTTGCGAATGAAGCCGGTCTCTTCGGTGGTCCAGGCGTGCGGAACGTCCTTGGCCGCGTAGAATACGGCAACGACCCGTCCGTGCTCCATCACCGGAAGGTCGACGAGCGAACGGATGCCGATATCGGTCAGCGAAGCTGCATCCGACGCGGTGCGCGGATCCGATGCGGCATCCTCGATCACAAAAGCCGTTCCGGCCTTCAACACGTCGATACACGAGCCGAAGTCACGGAACTCGCGGGTTCCGTCGAGCCGAGGAAGGCCGGGGGTCGACCACCCCCGACCGACGAGGATCGTCTCGCGCTCCGGGTCCACGGCTCCGTAGCCGGAATGGGACAGTCCCAGGGTCCGGCCCGTGATCTCCGCCGCGACAGACGCGATCGCCACCGGGTCGCTCAGGTCACGCAGGCGGTCGCCGAGCTCTGCGATGGCAAGGCGGCGGGTTTCGCCCTGCTTGCGTTCGGTGACGTCGAGGAAGAGGCAGCTGAACCGCTGGCCGCTTTCATGCCCTGCGCGGACCTCGAAGGTCCGACCGAGGCGGGGCACGGTGATCTCGAACAGGCTCGGTTCGCCGGTATCGACCACGCTTGCATAGCGGTCGATCAGCCCCTGGTCGATCTCGGGAACGAAGTCTCGAATGGTACGGCCGACGCTCTGCTGCGAAAGGCCCGATTGCTTAGCAAAGGCCGGGTTGATCTCCAGGAGGCGGTAATCGCAGGCCTGCCCGGCCGCATCACGGACGAGTTCGCCGAGAAAGAACCCTTCCTGCATGCTGGTGAACAATCCCCGCCAGCGCGCCTCGCTGGCGCTGATCCGCTGCTCGGCGGTCTTCTGGACGGTGATGTCGCGGGAGACCGAGAGCAGCCGCTCGGGGCGGCCTTCGGCATCGAGGATCGGGGTGACCTGCACGTCCCACCAGCGGGGATTGCCCGCCATGGTGTTGGCCTGCCCCTGGAAATGACCGGTCCCCCCGGCCTTGGCGGCGGCGAGGGCCGCGCGAGCGTCGGCATTGCCCTCGTTCTGCCAGAAATCCGGCCAGGGACAGTTCTGGATCGCGTTGAAGTCGCTCACCTCCATCACCCGCATTCCGCCCTCACTCATGAAGGTCAGGCGGTTGTCGAGGTCGATCACCTTGATGCAATCGGCCGACGAGGCGAGGACGCTGCGCATGAACTCCGCGTCGTCCCGCTGCTTCTGGTTCGCGAGGCGCTGTTCCGTGCGGTCGCGCAGGATCTTGATGAATCCCTCCGGATGCCCGTCCTCGTTCCTCAGCGGCATCATCTCGCCGAGCCCCCAGAACAGGGTCCCGTCCTTGCGCCTGTGCCAGCGCTCGTCGCTGGCCCGCCCGTGCAGCAGCGCGGCGCCCATCTCCTGCTCGGGCGCGCCGATCTCGATATCCTCGGGCGTGAAGAACACATGGGCGGGCTCACCGAGCATCTCGGCCTCGTTCCAGCCGATGACGCGCTCAGCGCCGGTGTTCCAGCTCGTCACCCGGCCGGACAGATCCATGGAGATGATGCCGTAATCGACGGCGCTCTCCAGGATCGCCTTGTTGAGGCGGTCGCTCTCGCGCCGGTCCTGCAACGCGCGACGCAGTTCGAGCAGGGCCATCACCTGCTTGGCCAGCGTCTGCAGGATCAGCCTCTGCGCCGCGCTCAGGCTGTTCGGTTTGGTGTCGAGGACGCAGAGCGTGCCGAGGTTGACGCCCTTCGGCGTCTGCAGCGGCACGCCGGCATAGAAGCGCACATGCGCGTCGCCGGTGACCAACGGGTTCGCGGAGGTCCGTTCGTCGCGGGTCGTGTCGGCAATCACGAACACCGCGTCCGGCTCCTGGACGGCGTGGCGACAGATCGACGAGGAGATCGGGGTCTCCCGCTGACCGAAACCCGTCTCGGCCTTGAACCATTGCCGGTCCCCGTCGAGCAGGGAGATCAGGGAGATCGGCATATCGCAGGCCGCCGACGCAGCCTTCACGATATCGTCGAAATCCGCCTCGGCCTCCGTATCGAGGATGCCGTAGCGCGCGAGGGCTGCACGACGATCGGACTCGATTCCCGCGCTGCTATCGTCCTGGTCCACAGAGCTCTTCCCGCCCGCCGTCGCCTATTTCGGACCGAAAAGCCGAGATCAGCCGGTTCATGCGCCCAAATCTCGGGGCCGGCAACCGGAAGCGGTATGTCCTTGACTGCGGTTCTTATCAAGCGTGATCCCGCCGGAATCCGTCCGGCCGGGAACCGCTTTCGCGCGGGGGGCGGGGGCGGCTCGTGCGAATTCCTTCGCCGGGACCGGCGGGCGGTCCGGGCTTCAGCAGTCGAGCGTGGTGTCGCGCTCCCACTGGGTGAGGTGACGCGAATAGGCGTTCCACTCCTCGGTCTTGAGCTTGAGATAGCTCGGCACGAACGAGCCCAAGGCCTCGTTGAGCACGTCGCATTTCTCGAGCGCCCGCATGGCGTCGAGCATGTTGAGCGGCAGACGCTTGACGCCCTCCACCGTATGGCCGTCCGTGTACATGTTGATGTCGAGGCGCTGGCCCGGATCGCGCCGGTTGCGCAGGCCGTCGAGGCCGGCGGCGAGGAGGCCCGCCTGGAGCAGGTAGGGATTGGCCGCCCCGTCGGCGAGGCGGAACTCGAAGCGGCCGCCATCGGGGATACGGATCATGTGGGTGCGGTTGTTGCCCGTATAGGTCACGGTGTTGGGAGCCCAGGTCGCGCCGGATGTGGTGCGCGGGGCGTTAATGCGCTTGTAGGAATTCACGCACGGGTTGGTGATGGCGGCGAGCGCATCGGCTGAGTGAATGAGCCCGCCGATGAAGTGATAGCCCTCCCGCGACATTCCGATCTCGTCCGACGCATCGGCGAAGATGTTGCGTTCGCCCCGCCAGAGCGAGACGTGGGCGTGGCAGCCGGAGCCGGTCAGGTCCATGAAGGGCTTGGGCATGAAGGTCGCGCGCAGGCCGTGCTTCTCGGCGATCGAGCGGGTCATGTACTTGAAGAAGGCGTGCCTGTCGGCGGTGACGAGAGCGTCGTCGTAGTCCCAGTTCATCTCGAACTGTCCGTTCGCGTCCTCGTGGTCGTTCTGGTACGGCTTCCAGCCGAGGTCCAGCATGGCGTCGCAGATCTCGGTGATCACGTCGTAGCGGCGCATCAGGGCCGACTGGTCGTAACACGGCTTCATCTGCCGGTCGGCCATGTCCGCGGGCTCGGACCCGTCCGGCGTGATCAGGAAGAACTCGCACTCGACGCCGGTCTTCATCTGCAATCCGTCGCGGGCCGCTTCGGCGATCAGGCGCTTGAGGATGTTGCGTGGCCCCTGTTCCACCGGCTTGCCGCCCATCACGAGGTCGGCGGGCAGCCAGCCGACCTCCGGCTTCCAGGGCAGCTGGATCAGACCGGCGGCATCGGGTACGGCGAGGAGGTCGGCATCCGCCGGGCTCATGTCGAGCCATGTGGCGAAGCCTGCGAACCCGGCGCCGTTTCGACAGGTGCTGGCGATGGCCGCAGCCGGGACGAGCTTGGCGCGCTGCGTGCCGAACAGGTCCGTGTAGGAGACGAGGAAGTACTTGATGCCGCGCTCTTTCGCGACGGTTTCGAGATCCGTGTTCATGGCGTCACCCTGCGTTGAATCGGGCGGCCCGCTCGGCCGTGCTGTCGAAGGGAAAGGCCGCCCCCGTGGGACGGCCCTTCGTTGTGCTCAGAAGCCGGTCTTGCCCGGAATCCAGCCCGTGCCGGCCATCGGCACCTGGGCCATGGCGGCGGCCTCGATGGTGAGCGCCACGAGGTCCTCGGGTTCGAGGTTGTGCAGGTGGCTCTTGCCGCAGGCGCGCGCGATGGTCTGCGCCTCCAGGGTCATCACGGCGAGGTAGTTGGCCAGCCGCCGTCCGGCCAGGACGGGGTCGAGGCGCTTGGCCAGTTCCGGATCCTGCGTGGTGATGCCGGCGGGATCCTTGCCCTCGTGCCAGTCGTCATAGGCGCCGGCGGTGGTGCCGAGGGCCTGATAATCGGCTTCCCAACGCGGGTCGTTGTCGCCGAGGGCGATGAGCGCCGCCGTGCCGATGGCGACGGCATCGGCACCGAGCGCCAGGGCCTTGGCCACATCGGCCCCCGAGCGGATGCCGCCCGAGACGATGAGCTGCACCTTCCGGTGCAGGCCGAGATCCTGCAGCGCCTGCACAGCGGGGCGGATCGCCGCCAGGATCGGGATGCCGACATGCTCGATGAACACGTCCTGCGTGGCGGCCGTGCCGCCCTGCATGCCGTCCAGCACCACCACGTCGGCGCCCGACTTGGCCGCCAGCGCGGTGTCGTAATAGGGCCGCGAGGCGCCGACCTTCACGTAGATCGGCTTCTCGCCGTCGGTGATCTCACGCAGCTCCTCGATCTTGATCTCGAGATCGTCCGGCCCGGTCCAGTCCGGGTGGCGGCAGGCCGAGCGCTGGTCGACGCCCGGCGGCAGGCAGCGCATGCCGGCGACACGCTCGGTGATCTTCTGGCCGAGCAGCATGCCGCCGCCGCCGGGCTTGGCGCCCTGGCCGATCACGATCTCGATCGCGTCCGCTTTCCGCAGGTCGTCCGGGTTCATGCCGTAGCGCGAGGGCAGGTACTGGTAGACCAGCGTCTGCGAATGCCCGCGCTCCTCCTGCGTCATGCCGCCGTCGCCGGTGGTGGTCGAGGTGCCGGCGAGCGTCGCCCCGCGCCCGAGCGCCTCCTTGGCCTGGGCCGAGAGCGAGCCGAAGCTCATCCCCGCGATGGTGATCGGGGTCTTGAGGTGGATCGGCTTCGAGGCGAAGCGGGCGCCCAGCACAACCTCGGTGCCGCAGCGCTCACGGTACCCCTCCAGCGGGTAGCGGCTGATGGAGGCGCCGAGGAACAGGAGGTCGTCGAAATGCGGCAGCTTGCGCTTCGCCCCCGCGCCCCGGATGTCGTAGATGCCGGTGGCGGCGGCGCGGCGGATCTCCGACATGACGTCGGGAGTGAAGGTCGCCGAGAAGCGGGGCTTGGTGCGCGGCAAAGGACGCGCATCCTTGAGGGTCGGGTCCTTGGGAGTCTCGGCCATCAGTAGGCTCCGGCGTTGTCGACGTTGAAATGATAGAGGCGGCGGGCGGAGCCGTAGCGCCGGAACTCCGACGGATTGACCTCACCGGCGAGGCCAGCGGCCTGGAGCTTGGCGTAGAGCTGCTCGCGGTGCTCGTCGCGCATCTCCTTCTCGATGCAATCGGCGCCCAGGCTCTTGACCGAGCCGCGCACGTAGAGCCGCGCCTCGTAGAGGGAATCGCCCAGAGCCTCGCCGGCATCGCCGAGCACGGTCAGGGTCCCGGCCTGGGCCATGAAGGCCGACATGTGGCCGATCGAGCCCTTCACGACGATGTCGATGCCCTTCATCGAGATGCCGCAGCGCGCGCCCGCATTGCCGTCGACCACGAGGAGGCCGCCATGCGCCGTGGCGCCGGCCGACTGGCTGACGTCGCCGCGCACATGGACGAAGCCCGACATCATGTTCTCGGCGACACCCACGCCCGCATTGCCGTTGATCACGACGCTCGCGAGCTTGTTCATGCCGGCGCAGTAATAGCCGACATTCCCCTCGATCTCGACGGAGATCGGCGCATCGAGGCCCACCGCGATGGCGTGGCGGCCATCCGGGCCGGTGATGGTCCAGTGGGTCTCGTTGGTGTCGGGGCGCAGGGCGTGCAGCGCCCGGTTGAGGTCGCGCAGGGGCGCCTGGTTGAGATCGTAGGACGACATCAGTGACGCTCCCAGGCGTAGACCTTGGCGGGTTCGGGTTCGAAGACGCGGGCGGAGGCGATGCCGGGCAGACCGACGAGGGCCCGGTACTCGGAGCCGAACGCCACGTAATCGTCGGTCTCGGCCATCACCGCAGGCTTGCAGGCGATGGGATCGCGCACGACGGCAAAGCCCGTCTCGGTGCCGACCACGAAGGTGAAGAACCCGTCGAGATCCGACAGGCTCGATTCCAGGGCCTCCTTGAGGGACGCGCCTTCGCGCATGCGCCAGCTCAGGTAGCCGGCCGCGACCTCGGTGTCGTTCTTGGTGGCGAAGGTGAGGCCCTCGCGCTCGAGGCGGCGGCGCATGTCGTTGTGGTTCGACAGTGAGCCGTTATGGACCAGGCATTCGTCAATGCCGGTGGAGAACGGGTGCGCACCGTTGGTGGTGACCGCGCTCTCGGTGGCCATGCGGGTATGGCCGATGCCATGGGTGCCGGTCATGCCGGCGAGATCGAACCGCTCGGCGACGGCGGCCGGCAGCCCGACCTCCTTGTAGATCTCCATCCGCCGACCGGCGCTGACCACGTCGATGCCCGGCGCCTCGTCCTTGAGCCACGCGCGGATCCGCTCCTCGCGCTCGGCCGGCACCGAGAGGACCGTGTGGGTGTCGCGTTCCGTCTTCTCGAAGGTGAGGGCGAAGACGTCTTCCAGTCCGGAGATCGCCTTCTTCAGCGCCGCCTGATCCGGACCACGCAGGGTGAGCTTCACGCCGTCACCGTCCGATCCGTAAACGGCGAAGCCGGCGCTGTCGGGACCGCGGTCCGTCATGGTCGCGAGCATCTTGGACAGAAGCGAGCCGAGCTGCGGCTCAAGCTTTGAGTTCTTCAAGTACAACCCGACTATACCGCACATCGCACTTTCCCGCTTCCATCGAGCACCTTGATCGTTGCTCTCACATTCCCACGAGGACGTCAACTGACGGTCACAAAAAATTCTTCCTGAGAAAGTTTTGTCTCGTGCGTCAGTCAGATGCTCGTGCGTGAGCCCCTTCGGATTGGGAAAGGTCGTTGACAAAGCGTGGGTCGGAGGAAAATTCGCCTGACCAAACCGATGACCAGCAAGCGGTCTGACCTGCAAGACTGAGGTGCCAGGCGTCAGTCTTCGCCGTGACGCGCTCATTCGCCGACAAAGGCGGGCCATGCAGACCGTCGCGACGAGAGCGGCGGCTCGACGGGACAATCATCAATTCCCGTCAGGAAATAGGGTTTCGCGAAAATCCCGGGGCCGTCAAGTCCCATGGGACGAAGGACGCGGCGACGTCGCGCCGGCACGGAGCGGGACGAGAGCGGGCCAATGCCCTCCCCTCCGCGCCATCGGAGACCCGGCTGAACGCGATCGGCACTACCAAGAAACAAGCATAAAAATGCATTTCTTGTGCAATGCGACATCATTTTAGGCATTGACAAGGGCCCATTTCCAGCAGGATCTTTCCGGAAAGGAACCCTCGGTTCTCAAAAAGAAAATCCCGGGAGGACGTGCCGTGAGTCAGGATCCCCGCATCTCAGCCATGTTCCGACGCGACGGCGCGGCCGCGATCGTCGCGGTGGTCGCCGTCTGGCTGATCTATGGTTTCACGTTCTGGAGCATGTGGAAGGCCTTCGACGGCGCTGATCTGCTGATTCCGATGGCGATCCTCGGCGCCATCGTCCTCTTCCTCAATACAGCATCCACCTTCGCGATGATCCGCCACTATAGCGAAGACAAGGCCGCGATCTACGGCACCGACATCTACTACCTCGATCAGATCCGCACAGCGCGGCAGCACAAAGGAGCGACCGAATGAAGAAGGGTCCCTACGAGCCGCCGAGTCAGCCGATCGTCGGGCAGATCTTCGACGCGATCCTGATGCTCGTCCTCGTCTTCATCACGCTCTACCTGCCGCTTTGGCTCAAACTGGCCGGCGGCGGCACGACCACGACGGAGTATCCGAACCCATCCTGGGAATCCCTGGGCCAGAACGCGGTGATGGCGGCGCAATGGGAGAAGCTGGGCATCGCACCGGAGAAGGCCGCCACGATCATCGGCACGCGCTTCGACTACAACTTCAACTGGACGGCACTGGCATTCACGGCGCTGATCATCGTCGCCTATTTCGTCTTCATATTCCGCTACTCCGACCACGAGTACCGCGACGTCATCGCCGAGCGCTTCGGCGACGATGCCCCGACCAAGACCGTCGAACCGCGCTGAGCCTCATCGGCCGCGGTCACGGTCGGCCCGTTCCTGTCCTGCGAGGATATTCGTCATGGTCGAGATCATGAACTGGAGCGCCTGGGCGATCGCCGGAGCCCTGTCGCTCTGGATGGCCGTCGATCTGGTGCGCACCAACCGAGCTTTCGGAGAGGATTACCTCCTCTCGTCCGAAGAGGGCGAGATCGTGGATGCCGATGTCGGCGAACAGGCAGCGAGGTCGTGATGCAGGATGTTCAGGCCGCCTCTCAGCCGGGCTTCCAGACCCCGAAGGTCTCGCTGCCCGACGTGTCGTCGGTGGCGGGCGCGGCACCCGCCCGGAAGATCGCGCTCCTGCGCGTGCTCGGGCCCGGCCACGTCTGGGCGCTCGGCGTCGGGATCGTGCTGGTGGGCGAGTTCATGGGCTGGAACTTCGCCGTGGGGAAGGGCGGGCCGATCGCGGCGCTGACCGCCTGCTGGCTCGCCGGGATCCTCTACACCTGCGTGGCCATGATCGATTCCGAGATCACCTCCACGGTGGCCGCCGCCGGCGGCCAGTACGCGCAGGCCAAGCACATCATCGGGCCGCTCGCGGCCTTCAATGTCGGCCTCTACCTCGTGATGGCCTACACCATGCTCGAGGTCTCGAACGCCATCGTGACCGGGGATCTGCTCGAAGCGTTCATGGCCAATCTCGGTGTCGCGGGCACCGTCGACAAGCGCGCGTACATGGTGCTCACCATCGTGGCCCTCGCCTTCCTGAATTATCGCGGCGTGCTCGCATCGCTGACGATGAACCTGCTGATCACGGCCGCGGCCTTCCTCGCCATCGTGGTGCTCTTCGTGGCGACCCAGCCCTGGGCGCCGGGCGCCGTGCTGCAGCACGATGCCCTCCTGGTCGGCCTGCCATACGGGAATCTCGGCATCCTCGCCGCCATGCATTTCGGCCTGTGGTTCTATCTCGGCATCGAGGGCACGACGCAGGCCGCCGAGGAGGTGCGCTCGCCCGCCCGCGCCCTGCCGCTGGGTACCATGACGGGGATGATGACCCTGCTGATCGCCGCCACGGCGACCTGGTACGTCTGCTCGGGGCTGATGCCCTGGGAATATCTCGGCCAGGCCGTGACGCCGCTCTACGATGCGGGGCGTCTCACGGGGAATCGCTGGCTCGAAGTGTTTCTGTTCTTCGGCACCCTGTTCGCCACCGTCGCCTCGGCCAATGGCTGCATCAACGACGCCTCACGGGCCTGGTTCGCCATGGGACGCGACCGTTACATGCCGGCCTGGTTCGGTGCGGTGCACCCCGCCTACCACACCCCCTACCGGTCGATCGTCTTCTTCGTGCCGGTGGCGATCATGTTCGCGGTCTCGACGCCGCTCGACCAGACCATCACCTTCTCGATCCTGTCCGGGCTGCTCGGCTACACGCTGATGGCGCTCTCCATCGTCCTGTTCCGGCGGAAATGGCCCCTCGGCACCATTCAGAGGGGCTACGTCCATCCGCTTCACCCGCTGCCGTGCCTGCTGCTGCTGCTCCTGTGCAGCGTAACCTATGTGGCAGTCTTCCTCGGCTACGGGACGCAGCTCGTCGCGATGATGACCTTCTACATCATCGCCTCGGCCTGGTTCGTGCTGCACCGCTACAAGTATGTCCGTCGCGGCGACCAGTTCACGATGCACTGGCCGAAGCCGCGCGGCTATTGAGGCCAGCATGATCGACCTCCTCGTCCTTCCGATCCTCGGTGCCGCCAGCTACGCACTCTGCCGTCGCAGCCGGACGGCCTCGGCGGAACGGGCCGGGATGCTCCGGCCCTGCGAAGAGCTTCTGGCGGAGCCGGTCCATGGCCGCGACCCGACGGGCTTCGGGACCCTCGGGGGCCGGTTCCTGGATTTGCCGGTCGAGATTCGGGTCATCCCCGAAGCCCTGGCCTTCCGTCGCCTGCCGCAACTCTGGCTCAGCGTCTCGGTGCACCATGCGACGGGCGTTCGCGGCACGGTCGACGTCCTCAGGCGCGTGGTGGGTGCCGAATTCTACGCCCCTGCGGACAGCCTCCCGGCGCGCTATGACGTGCCGGAGGGCTGGCCGGGTGAGACGCTGGTGCGGGGATCGCCCGGTGCCGGACCAATCCTCGACCGCGCCTGCGCGGCGGTCGCGACCATCCTCGCCGAGCCACGCGTGAAGGAAGTGCTGCTCACGCCCCGGGGAATCCGGATCGTGAGCCAGCTCTGCCAGGGCGATCGCGGTGCCTACCTGCTCCTGCGCGAGAATCGCTTTCCCGTGACGCGGATCGGTCCAGAGCAGCTACGGCCCCTGCTCGCCCGGGCCACCGACCTCGTCCGGAGCCTCACCGGAGAAGGCACAGTCCATGGATCCGACGACACCTGTGCGCGCGCCGCAGCCTAACCCTTATCACGTCCTCGCGGCCGCCATCGTGCTTCCCGGTATGGGCCATGTGCTGGTCGGGCAGGCGCAACGCGGCCTGGGATTCGCGTTCTTCACCCTCGTGGGAGCGTGGCTGACCACGAAATTCGCTTCGCCGGATATAGATGTGATCGGTCGCCACGCCGCCGGCGTGTTCGTCTGGGCCCTGTCGATCCCCGATGCTTACCGGATCGCGCGCCTGCGTGCCGTGATGTCCTACGGCTCCGCCCCACGCCCAACCATTTCGACACCTTGACCCCCGACCTCCGGGGACGGCGAGGCCGAAACGCTCGTCCGCCTCAGCGTGAGGTGCACTGGAACTGACATCTGAAGCCCCCGTCCGCTGGCGCGCCAAGGATGCGCACCGTGTTCTTCACCGGGACGGGTTTCGCCGTTCGACGGGCGGGCCTGGCCGGAGTTGTCAGGACCGGTGAACGACGTGCGCACATCCTGTCATCGACAAGGATTGAGTCGGATCGCCTCACCGGCAATCGCGCAATCTGTTCGGTGCGATATTCCGGTGCTAGACGAGAAGCGTATGCCGACATGCTGCCTCGTGCTCGATGCGTGTCGCGATCAGGACGAGATCAGAAACCGGATGCTGAACACCGCCTCGAACGCACCGGTCGACGACAAGCGGACACTCGAGCGGGCGCTTGGCCACCAGATCCGCCTGTTCCGGCGCGAGCGCGACCTCTCGGTGGCCGATCTCGGAACGGCGGCCGGGATCTCGCCCGGCATGATCTCCAAGATGGAGAACGGTCAGATTTCACCGTCGCTGTCGTCGATCAACGCCGTGGCGAAGGCGTTGAACGTGCCCATCACCGTGCTGTTCTCGGCCTTCGAGGAGAGCCGTGACTGCTCCTTCGTCAGGCGCGGGCAGGGTGTCGTCATCGAGCGGCGCGGGACGAAGGCCGGCCATCTCTACGAGCTTCTCGGGGCGGGCCTGCGCGGTGAGATCGTCGTCGAGCCCTACCTCATCACCCTGGAAAACGATGCCGAATCCTATACCGGGTTTCGCCATGCCGGGACCGAGTTCATCTATATGCTGACCGGCGAAGTCGTCTATCGCCACGACAAGCACGACTACACCCTGCAGCCGGGAGACTCGCTCCTGTTCGACTCGGCGGCGTCCCACGGGCCGGCCAAACTGATCAAGACGCCGATGACCTACCTGTCCATCATCGTCTACCCGCGCGGCTGAGCCATCGCGCCGGTTTACGGCGCGGCGTTGCGCACATCGTAGCCGAACTCCACCGCGGCATGGCTCAGCCACGACCAGACGCTGCCGGCAAAGCTGCGTGCCACGGCAAGATCGTAGGTGGGGGAGGCGTCCCGCTGCCAGACCTGTGCACCCATATGCGCAAGGGCCGTGACGGCGACTTGCCCCGGCTGGAAGGCACGGGGATGAAGGTCGATGGCGAGGCCCTTGGCGAGGAAAGCCCGGGCGTCCGGCCCGGACACGCGGACGATCGCGCGGGCGTCGCTCTGGTCGGTGACCGCAGCGAGCCCCTGCAAGGCCTGAACGAGGCCCACCATCTCACGACGGGTCTCGAACAGCGCGAGCCATTGGTCCGGTCCGGACCAGACCAATCCGCGCTCTCCTGTCAGGCCGGCCGTCCCCGTATCGGGCAGGGACAAACCGTAGCGCTCGTCCAAGACCTGCCGCAGGGCGTCGGTCCGGCCCTTCACCGCGATCAGGGTGGCGAGCCCGAAGTCCTCGCGCAGGGTCAGGGTGATGCCGGGCTCACCGCCCGGACGTCCGTGCCGGCCGACCGGTGCGATCCCCGCCCAGGCGCTTCTCGGCCGCCATGTCGTCTCGATACCGTCAGACACGCAGCTTCTCCTCTTTCGGGTCGACGAAGACCGGTGAGCAGATCTCGACTTCGATGTCCCCGTCACGCACCGGATCGTAGGCGCGGACCCGTGTCCCGTGGCGCTCGGGGCCGCGCCGGATCAGGCCGAGCCCGATCCAGCGGCCGAGGCTCGGTGAATAGGCCACGGACGTCATGGTGCCCTCATCGGCCGCGAGGCTCGGGGCGGCACCGATGGCGAGGAAACGTGCCCCCGCGCGCAGGCGCTGGCTGCGGTCGACCGGGCGGAACCCCACGAGGATCGGCCGTTCGGGATCGACCAGGGCCGGCCGCTCCTTCATCAGGCGGCCGACATAATCCTTCTTCTTGGCGAGCATGCCGCCGAGGCCGATATCGCGCGCGGTGGTCTGGCCGTTGATCTCGGCGCCGGCCGCGTGGCCCTTCTCGATGCGCATCACCGAGAGCGCCTCCGCGCCGTAGGCCGTGATGCCGTGGGCCGAGCCGGCCGCCATGATCGCCCGCCAGGCGGCATCGCCATAGGCCGCCGGCACGGCGAGTTCGTAGGCCAGTTCGCCGGAGAACGAGATGCGGAACAGCCGTGCGGGAATGCCTCCGCCGACCGTAATGTCGGCGCAGGCCAGGAAGGGAAAGGCCTCGTTCGACAGGTCGAAACCGGGATCGACGACGCCCCGCAACGTGTCGCGGGCGCGCGGGCCGGCCACGGCGTATTGCGCCCATTGCTCGCTCACCGAGACCATCTGCACGTCGAGTTCCGGCCACAGCCATTGGTGGCAGAATTCGAGGTGCTGCATGACCTTGGCGGCATTGGCCGTGGAGGCCGTCATCACGAAATGGGTCTCCCCCAACCGCGCGACGGTGCCGTCGTCCAGGACGAAGCCGTCCTCGCGCAGGAGCACGGCGTAGCGCGCCTTGCCCACGGGCAGCGTACCGAACGGATTGGCGCAGACCCGCTCGATGAGGGCGAGGGCATCCCGGCCCTGGATGTCGATCTTGCCCAACGTCGTCACGTCGCAAACGCCCACATGGGCGCGCACGGTGTTCACCTCGCGATTGACCGTTTCCAGCCAGTCGCTCTCGCCGGTCTTCGGGAAGTAGGCCGGGCGGAGCCACAGGCCGGTCTCCACGAAGACCGCCCCCTGCTCCTCGCACCAGGCATGGGAGGGGACGTGCCGGGTCGCCCGGAAATCCTTGCCCCGGTGATGCCCGGCGAAGGCGCCGATGGCGACGGGGGTGAAGGGCGGCCGGAACATCGTGGTGCCGACGCTCGCGACCGGCTGGCCGGTGAGCTCCGCCATGATGCCGAGCCCGGCGAGGTTCGAGGTCTTGCCCTGGTCGGTGGCCATGCCGAGGGTGGTGTAGCGCTTCAGGAGCTCCACCGCGCGGAAGCCCTCGCGATGGGCGAGTTCCACATCGGACGCCGCCACGTCGTTCTGGAAATCGACGAAGGCCTTGCCCTTCGAGACCGGCACCCGCCAGAGCGGTGTATGGGCGACGCTGTCGGGATCGGTCTTCGGGGTCTCGGGCGCGGTGCCGGCGAATCCACAGGCGGAGGCGGCCTCCGCCCCGGCCCGGCCGCCTGTCTCGAGGCAGGAGGCCAGGGTGAAGGCACCGCCCGCCGCCCCGACGGCCACCATGCCGGAGGGAAGCGCGCCCGGCACGAAGGCATGGATCGCCTCGTCCCAGACCGGGCGCCGCGACAGGTGGGAATCGAGATGCACGATCGGGTTCCAGCCATTGGCCATGGCGAGGCAGTCGCAGGCGATGGTCTGGCGACTGGCATAGGTGTCCACCACCTCGATCGCCTCGAGGCCGAGATGCCCCTTCGTGCCGGTGACATATCCGTCGCAGATCACCTGAGCGCCGACGGCCTCGGCGACCCGGCGCAATTCGGCCGGCACCGAGGCGCGGGAATCGATCATCGCCGCCACCCGTCCGCCCGCCGCCACGACATCGGCCACAGTGCGCCAGCCGTCGTCGCCCGACGTGAAGATCGCGATGGTTCTGCCAGGGAGCACGCCGTAGCGGTTGAGGTAGGTCCGCACCGCACCGGCCAGCATCACGCCGGGCCGGTCGTTGCCGCCGAAGACATGCGGGCGTTCGATGGCTCCGGCGGCGAGGATGGCCTGCCTTGCCGTGATCCGCCACATGCGCTGTCGCGGCGCATGGGCGGCGGGCACGGCGAGGTGATCGCCGACGCGCTCGACCGCCCCGTAGGCGCCGTGATCGTAGACCCCGAACAGGGTGGTCCGGCTGAGAAGGCGGACCTCCGGCATGCTTGCCAGTTCGGCGAGGGCCTCCGCCGCCCAATCCGCCCCGGATCGGCCGGCGATCTCGCGCCGGTCGGCGAGCAGGCGCCCCCCCATCCGGTGATCCTCGTCAACGAGGATCACGCGCGCACCCGAGCGTCCGGCGGCCAGGGCCGCGGCGAGCCCGGCCGGTCCGGCGCCGATGACCAGCACGTCGCAGAAGGCGAAGGCCTTGTCGTAGGTGTCGGGATCCGGCGCATGGGCGGCCCGACCGAGGCCGGCAGCGCGGCGGATCATCGGCTCGTAGAGCTTCTCCCACAGAGCGGCCGGCCACATGAAGGTCTTGTAGTAGAAGCCCGCCGCGAAGACCGGCGCCGCGAGGGCGTTGACCGAAAGGGCGTCGTATTTCAACGACGGCCAGCGATTCTGGCTCGACGCCTCCAGTCCCTCGTACAGTTCGGCCACGGTGGCGCGGGTGTTCGGCTCCCGGCGCGCGCCCGAGCGCAGTTCGACGAGGGCGTTCGGCTCCTCCGAACCGGCGGTGAGGATGCCGCGCGGGCGGTGATACTTGAACGACCGGCCGACAAGCCGCACGCCGTTGGCCAACAGCGCCGAGGCCAGAGTATCGCCCTGGAAACCGCTGTAGCGGTGGCCGTCGAAGGTGAAGTCCAGGGCACGGCGCCGGTCGATCGTGCCGCCGGTCGCTGTGCGAAAGCCCTGGCCGGCAGCCGTCGCCGGGGGCGCGCCGCTCGGGGAGGCGGCGTCCCGAAGGGTGATCGTGCTCATGCGACCTCTCCTGTCCGGCGGCTCAGCGCCACGTCGCGGGCGGAGGACACCCCGGTGATCTCATGGGTTCGCGTATCCCGATCGACCACCAGCCAGGAGCGGCAGCCGGCGGCGTGATACCAGAGCTCGCGATGGGGGCCCGCCGGGTTGTCGCGCAGGTAGACGTAGTCGTGCATGGCGGCGGGATCCGCCTCCATGCCGTCGGGCCTGACCGGCGCGGCGTCGCCGAGATAACTGAACTCGCCGTTGTCGCGTGTCCCGCAATGGGGGCATCGGATACGCATGATCGTTCTCCCTCAATGCAGGTTGGGCTGGGCGCCCATGCCCTTCTCGTCGATGAGATGGCCGGTGGCGAAACGGTCGAGACGATAGGCGGCGGCGTCCTCATGGGACGTGTCGCGGGCGATGAGATGGGCAAAGCAGAACCCCGCCGCTGGGGTCGCCTTGAAGCCGCCGTAGCACCAGCCCGCATTCAGATAGAGCCCGTCGATCGGCGTACGGTCGATGATCGGGCTGCCGTCCATGGACATGTCCATGATCCCGCCCCAGTGCCGCAGCAGGCGCAGGCGCCCGAGGCCCGGCCACAGGGCCATGCCGCCCTCCATCACGTCCTCGATCGTGGCGAGGTTGCCGCGCTGGGCGTAGGAATTGTACCCGTCGATATCGCCGCCGAAGACGAGGCCGCCCTTGTCCGACTGGCTGACGTAGAAATGTCCGGCCCCGAAGGTCATCACCGTGTCGATGAGGGGCTTCACACCCTCGCTGACGAAGGCCTGGAGCAGGTGGCTCTCGATCGGCAGGCGCAGGTCGGCCATGGCGGCCAGCAGCGATGTCGAGCCCGCCACCGAGAGGGCGACCTTCTTCGCCCGGATGAAGCCGCGGCTCGTCTCGACCCCCACCACCCGGCCGTTCTCGCGGCGGATGCCGCTGACGGCGCAGTTCTGAACGATGTCGACGCCCCGGTCGCTGGCCGCGCGGGCATAGCCCCAGGCCACGGCGTCGTGGCGCACCGTGCCGCCCCGGCGCTGAAGGAGACCGCCCTTCACCGGAAAGCGCGCATTGTCGAAATCGATGAACGGCACCATTCCCCGGACGCCCTCGCGGTCGAGGAGCTCGGCGTCGATGCCCGCCATCCGCATGGCGTTGCCGCGCCGGGCATAGGCATCGCGCTGCGCGTCCGAATGGTAGAGGTTCAGGACGCCGCGCTGGCTCACCATGGCATTGTAGTTGATGTCCTGCTCCAGGCCCTCCCAGAGCTTCATCGACCGTTCGTAGAACGGGATATTGCCGGCGAGCCCGTAATTGGAGCGGACGATGGTGGTGTTGCGCCCGACATTGCCGGAGCCGACATGGCTCTTCTCCAGCACGGCCACGTTGGTGATGCCGTGTTCCTTGGCGAGGTAGTAGGCGGTCGCCAAGCCGTGGCCGCCGCCGCCGACGATGACGGCGTCATACTCGGCCTTGGGAGTGGCATCGCGCCATTGGGGCTTCCAATCGCGCTGGCCGCGCAGGGCCTGACCCATGACGCTGAGGAGGGAATAGCGCATGGCGGGACATGCTCCGGGGCTGGCTGCGGCGTGTGAACCCCTGGGTAGCGTATCGCCGGCCGGTACCCCTTGCATTTTGCGACGTCATTCGGACAATTCGCGCAGAAATGAGCAGCCGGCCCCCAACGCCCCATCTTTCGAAATCGAATCGGAACGCCGGCGCGCCGGAAAAGCCGGCGACGATGACGGTCGGCTTCATCCTGTTGCCCGGCTTTCCGCTCATGTCCTACGCGGCCGCGGTCGAGCCCATGCGGGCGGCCAACACCCTCCTGGACAGCGAAGTCTATCGCTGGTGGCATGCGGCACCGGGCGGAGGCGCCGTCCAGGCCTCCAACGGGATTGCGATCCTGCCGGATGTCGATGTCGGTGACACCAACCTCGACGCCGACCGGGTCTTCGTCTGTGCGGGGGGAAATCCCGCCGCCTTCGACGATCCGGCCTTGACCGCCTGGCTTCGCCATCTCGCCCGGCGCGGGATCACGCTCGGCGGAATTTCCGGAGGGCCTTACTTGCTCGCTCGCGCCGGTCTGCTGACGGGGCGCCGCTGCACGCTCCACTGGGAGCATGTTCCCGCCTTCGAGGAACGCTACCCGGATATCGAGGTCGTGCGCTCCCTGTTCGAAATCCAGGACGATCGGATCACCTGTTCGGGGGGCATCGCGGCCCTCGACCTGATGCTCAACTTGATCGAACGCGACCACGGTCCGGGCCTCGCCAACGGCGTCAGCGACTGGTTCCTCCACAATCAGATCCGGGAAGGTCTGAGCCCGCAGAGGATGGACCTGCGCCTGCGGCTCGGGGTGCGCGACCCGCGCCTGCTCCGGGTCCTCGCCGCCATGGAGGCCAATCTGGAGGCGCCGCTATCGCGGCAGGCCCTGGCCGATCTCGCCCGCGTCTCGATCCGGCAGCTCGAACTGCTCTTCAGGAACCGGATCGGTATCAGTCTTCACCAGCATTATCTCGCCTTGCGCCTCGACCGGGCCCATCGGCTCCGTCGCGAGAGCGCGCTGAGCTCGGCCGATATCGCCCTGGCAACAGGATTTACCAACGCGGCCGAACTCGCCCGAGCCGAGCGCCGGCGGCGGCAGAAGGGCACGGCCCTGCCGGACACCGCCGGCAACGAATGAACGAGTTGCTCCGGGGGGACGCCCGCCTTTGACGGGACACGAAGGCTCAGCGCCCGTACGCCGCCCGATGGAAGTCGAGGACCACGTTGGGCGGGACGTGATCGGGGCGGGGCGAGGCGCCCTGCCTGCGCGGCGCGCGACGGGCCGCGAAACGGGCCCGGGCCGCCTTTGCGGCCTGCTCGACGCTGCGGAAGACGAGCCCGTCGAGGGGATCGAAATCGCGTCCTGACGAGAAGAATCGCACGCCGCCCCGTTCGGGTACGGCGATGCCGGCCGTCACTTCGCCGACTTCGATCACCCGTGGCGGCGGGGCGGCATGAAGCCGGTTGCGGGCTCGGGCCTGGAGATGATCCGCCTGGGCATCAGGCGTGTGCAATCGGTTCAACGCCCGATGAGCGTCGTGCTGGTGGAAGTGGGGCATGATGTCGTGAACTCCTGACGCGGCCTGGGGGCCAGTTGCTGAAAGCGGTTCGATCTGACGGGTCGGTCAGCATCGACAGCGAGAGCAGGCATGCAGAAGAACTTGGAACGACGATCGATCAATCACGGCAAGTCATCCTTTCTATGAAGGACCACGAGGCGCGAACGCTCCGTAGTGCTTTAGCGTTTGATGACGCGGCGCAAGCTACACACTTCAAATCACCGCGGTGGCCCAAGCCATCCGCCCCGGAACCACACCTCTAGAATGATAGCAGCCCACCGCCTCGTCAACGGATGCATCTTCCGAATGCGTGCACCCACATGGCATGAATGACGCGCAGATCTACGGAGCGCAGGCGGTTTCTTCGGAAGGAGCCGGGATCAGGCGGATGCGGTCGCGCGCCCGATCAGACCGGCGAGGTCGCGATGATGGCCATACACCCGTTCGGCGCCGGCCGCGATCAGGTCCGCCCCCGTGGCGTCGTGCAGCCAATGGCCCCCGCCGGTGAAGCCGAGGACGCGCATCCCGGCGGCACGCGCCGCCGTGACGCCCGGCACGCTGTCCTCCACCACGAGGCAACGACCGGGAGGGACACCCATCTCGGCGGCGGCATGGAGGAAGAGGTCGGGTGCCGGCTTGCCGCGCGAGACCATGGTCGCCGAGAAGATGCGGCCCTCGAACAGGGGCAGCAGGCCGGTGAGGCCGAGCGAATGGGCGAGCCGCGCCGGATCGCTGCTGGAGGCGACGCAACTCGGAAGCTCCAGCGCCCGCACCACCCGGGCGATCCCGTCCATGGCGCTGAGATCGCGGTCGAAGGCGCGAAGGGTTTCGGCCTTCACCGCCTCGACGAAGCCGTCCGGGGCAACGATCCCGAAATCGCGCTCGATATGCCCCATGATCGACGTCATCGACGTGCCGGCGAAGCGCTCCCTCACCGTATCCACGTCGATGACGACGCCGATCCGGTTGAGCCCAGCGGTCAGGGTCGCAAGGCTCAGCGGCTCGCTGTCGACCAGCACCCCGTCGCAATCGAAGATCACCAGTCCGGTGGTGGTTTCGGGTTCGGTCGGCAAGGCGATGATCCGCTGGAGGTGGCTGCGGTGGGCTGTGCCATGGAGCCATCGCACGGCGCAATGGCGGGCCGTGGCGGCCATTGCGCGCGAGACTCCCGGAGACCTTGCGCCACGCAGCGAAGCCCCCTAACCCGGCAGGGCCGGCACGGGAGCCGGCGTATGTGCAAGCCGCGATGCTCCGCTTTCTCAGCCGCCTCCTCGGATATGTCGTCCTCGCGGCAGGCTTCGTCGGCCTCGTCTACGATGGCGCGCGCTCGGTCGCCAATAACGGCCTCCGCGTCACCAGCCTGAGCGACCTACTGATGACCCTGTTCCAGGAGCGCGGAAGCGCGCTCCAGAGCTCTGTGGAGAGCGTGGCGCCCTGGCTGTGGCAGGCCCTCGTCCTGCCGCTGACCCTGGCCCCCGCCTGCCTCCTCGGCCTCGGCCTCGGGGCCTTCCTGCTCTGGCTCGGCCAGCCGCCCCGCGAGCCGATCGGCTTTCTCAGCCGGCCCTGACACCTCGACCGTGAGGCATGGCCGTTTCGACACGGGGCATTCAGGAAGGGAGTCCGATACCCCATATAGAGGACATCCCGCCCTCTCACGGAGGCCCCGATGCTCCAGTTCTTCCGCAAACGTCCCGAAATGCCGAACGCCGCCGACGCGCTGCCCGGCCGCTCGACGCCGCTCCCCACCACGGACACTCATTTCGTCAATGGCCATCCACTGAAGGGTCCCTATCCCGAGGGAAGCGAGCAGATCGTCCTCGGGCTCGGCTGCTTCTGGGGCACCGAGCGCAAGTTCTGGCAATTGCCGGATGGAATCGTCGTGACGGCGGTGGGTTACGCGGGCGGGTTTACGCCCAACCCGACCTACGAGGAGGTCTGTTCGGGTATGACCGGGCATAACGAGGTGGTCCTCGTCGTCTACGATCCGACCGTGCGCCCCCTGGAGGCGGTCCTCAAGACGTTCTTCGAGAGCCATGACCCGACCCAGGGCATGCGCCAGGGCAACGATGTCGGCACGCAGTACCGCTCGGGAATCTACACGGCGAACGAGGCGCAGGCCGAGACGGCCGGACAAGTTCGTGCGGCCTACGGAGAGGCCCTGAAGGACCGGGGTTTTGGCGAGATCACCACCGAGATCAAGCCGCTCGATGCGTTCTATTTCGCCGAGGGCTACCATCAGCAATACCTCGCCAAGAACCCTGCGGGCTATTGCGGTGTCGGCGGCACCGGCGTGACCTGTCCGATCGGAACCGGCGTCGCCGCCTGAAGTGCCTCGCCCGCCAAGCTCATCGCTTGTCGAGCTTGGCGGTACGTGCCACCCCCGTCCAGTCGGACGGGGGATTCGGGACGGATGGTCGAACAGGTTTTCGAACGCGGGCTCTTCGCCGGACCGAGAGCTGGACTGCCTCGTCGGTCTCCACATGGTGTACGTTGTCTCCGGAACCCTGACGGCTCTCACGGATCGGATCGCCGCCGGGCACCACGTCAAGGGGGGACTTACCGGGTGACCCCGCGATGACCCGCGCGGAAGCCGTCGGCGAAGCGCTTCGCATCCTTGCTCCACGCCTGCCCGCCTTCGAGACGGATTCCGTCCTCGCGCGGGCGCTGGCCAGTCCGGGCCTGCGGAATGCGAGCCCCGAGAACGCGGCATGGCTCGCCCTCGTCGCCTTCGCTCGTCACGTCTTCACCGAATACGAGTCCTATCTCGAAGAGGGCTACGACCGCGACAGCGCCCGCCATTTCGTCCTCGACGAGCTCAACGAGACGTTGCGCGGCTGGGGCGTGCGCCGCACGGTCTCCGAGGATGTGGAGGAGCCGGACGATGGGTGATGGCCGGGTCCGCACCGCTGCGGCGGTGTCGCGGCGACCGGCTCGTCGCTTGCGAGGAGCGGCCCGCCGAGGGAAACCATTCCGGCCGGGAGACCGTTTCACGGTCGAGGGGGCCGCGACCGTTCACAGGACAGTGGCCATGCGCAGAATGCTCCCGATCATCGCCGCACTTGTGCTCGTATCCGGTGCGGGCCTCGCACCCGATCAGGCGCGGGCGCAGACGGGTTCCGATCCCGCCGCCTGCACCGCGTTCGACTGGCCGATCCTGCGGGAGCAGGCCTGGTTCGAAGCGCCCTCCCTGCCCCGGCTCGAATCCGGCTCGACCCTCTCCGCCGAGATGCCGGGCGCCGTCCTGGCGCTCAAGCCGACCGCGGAGGCCGATCTTCCCCTGCCCCCCTCGCGGGAACCGAAGCCCGGCACCTTCGGCGGCAGCCTGAAGATACCGCCCGTCGTCACGCCCGGCCTGTATCAGGTGACCCTGTCGGACAATGCCTGGATCGACGTGAGCCAGGACGCCACGACGACGCGCAAACCCGTGGCGAGCACGATGCGGCCCGGATGTCCGGGCGTCTCGAAGAGCGTCCGGTTCCAATTCGGCACCACCCCCATCCTCATCGTCGTCAGCGGTGCGAAATCGGACTCGATCCGGATCGCGGTCTCGCCCGCGGAGTAGCGGAGAGCTCTCGACGGGCCGACGGCCGATGGACTAGGTTGGCGCCATGCACCTGACCTCACGTTCGTTCCGCCTCGCGGCCCTTGCCTTCCTCGTCTGCGGAGGGGCTGCACAGGCCCAGGACAGGGGCAGCGTGAACCCCAAGCCGCTTCCGCCCCTGGCCGATCCCGATGCGCCGTCGACGCCGGCCAAAGCCCTGTTCGGACGGGTGACGACACCGGCTCCCGGCCCGGCCCGGCCCTACGGCTCCTATGCCAAGGGATGCTTCTCCGGCGGCGAGGCCCTGCCCAATGACGGGCCGACCTGGCAGGTGATGCGCCTCTCGCGCAACCGGATGTGGGGCACGCCGCATCTGGTGGATTTCATCGAGCGGCTGGCCGCCAAGGCTCCCCGCGTCGGCTGGAACGGCCTTCTCGTGGGCGACATGTCCCAGCCCCGCGGCGGACCGATGCTGACGGGCCACGCCTCCCACCAGCTCGGCCTCGACGCCGATATCTGGCTGACACCGATGCCGGACCACCGCATGACCCGCGCGGAGCGCGAGGAGACCTCGGCCACCAACGTGGTGCGCACGGACCGTCTCGACATCGATCAGCAGGTCTGGACGCCGGAGCACCTCAAGCTGATCCGCCTCACGGCCCAGCAGCCGGAGGTCGCGCGCCTCTTCGTCAACCCGGCAATCAAGAAAGCCCTGTGCCGGGAAGCGGGTGGCGACCGCTCCTGGCTCAACAAGGTGCGCCCGATGTACGGGCACAACTACCACTACCATATCCGCCTCTCCTGCCCGGCCGGGGACGATCAGTGCGGGGACCAGGCTCCGCCGCCCCCCGGCGATGGCTGCGGCGAGGAACTCGCCTATTGGTTCAGCGATGCGGTGCTGAACCCGCCGAAATCGACGAAGCCGGTGAGGCCCAAGCCGCCGATGACCATGGCGGCCCTTCCCGCCGCCTGCCGGGTGGTGCTGAAGGCCCGGTGAACGCTTCGGCCTCGTGGGCCCGAAGCGGGGATTGATGGACCGGGATGCGATGACGACAGGTGAGGATCCGCAGCGTCGGGCCGGACAGGCCATGCGGTCCCGCATTCCGGATGCGCGATGGCGAGCCGGAGGCACCCAGTCGGGCAAAGTTGTTCCAGCGGCCATCCTCGGCAGGATGATCTCGGGGGCGCCCGCGAGGATCGGCATCGACGTCCCGACCCGGTACGGCCGACGAATCCCGCCGTAGTGTCGCTCGCGATGGTGAGATCGATACCCCGCAGCGCAGGGCAGTTCAGTGCGCGGTCGACGCTCACGCCCTGCAACCGGATCGCATCGGTGAAGGGCCATCGCAGGGGCGTGCGCGGTGGCGGGATCGGCACCGATCGCCGTGGAATGGGGGGACGACCAGAACTCCTGGCAGGCGGGGCCTAATCGTCCGACGAGCCGGCGGACCGGGCCTTCCGTGCACGGCGCAGGAAGGCGCGAGGCGGCTGACCAGTGAGCCGGCGGAAGGTCTTCGACATCTGGCTCGCATCGTTGAATCCCGCCAGGGGCACGATCTCGCTGAGGCTCAGCGTTCCGCTGGCGATGAGGTCCTGCGCCCGGTTGACCCGCTCGCGCAGGATGAACTGATAGGGCGTCACGCCGAAGGATGTCTTGAAGGCGCGAACCAGATGGCCGACGCTGGTGCCGACGGCGTCCGCCAGGTGCTGCAGGCTCAGCGGTTCGGTGAGGTTTGCGAGGATCAGTTCGCGAAGGGTCGAGGCCTGCGCCGAAGTCAGCGTAGGGCCGGCGCGGCGGGGAGTCGCCTCCGAGTCCGAGAACAGCTGCAGCAACGTCGCCGATACGCTTTCCACCAACAGTGGCCCGCTGGAGCATCCCGTCTCCAGGTCGGCCGATACGGCCTGCAACAGGTGGCTCACCGCGATCTTTGACCGCGACGGAACGAACTGGGTCCGGACCCGTGACTTGGTGAGGGAGACGTCGGTGATACGCTCGACGGCTTCGGGAGCCAGTCTCAGCGTCAGCGTACGGAACGGCCCGGTCCAGTTCTCGACCACGGCAGCCCCCGGCTCGAGAACGATGATGTTGTCCTCCGAGAAATGGTAAGTCTGGCCCGACCAGAGGAAGCGCTGACTCGACGGCGCCAGCGAGAGGGCGAAATGTATGCCCTGCTGGACCATGGACACCGTCCCCTGGCTGCCAAGCATGATGTCGCTGAAGCCGATCCCGGACCAGCCGAGGCCCGTGCTGGTCTGGAGCACCGCCTCGATCTCGCCGTCGAGCTCGATGGTGCAGCCGAATTCGCTCTGATCAATCCGCATTCACGGGTTCATGGTGCATGCGAAAACCTCCCTTTGCAGACCGCCCCCGGACTTGTTCCTAAAGCTCCGATGCAAGCCATGCGTCCGCGCATCCGACCGGCAATCGACGATAGACCGACTCGGCGGACAACCGCCACCGAATGCCTATCGACACGCATCCTTCCGCAAAGCGATGCGGCACGCAAGGATGCAATACATCGAATCTGCATTCTGCGAGACGAGGCCTATTGTGAAACGTCTTATGTTTGTCGTCCGGCCCGGCCTGCCGACCATGATTGCCACGCCGACGCGGGGTCGCGCGACCGCTGTTTGTTCATTCTATAACGAAATTCATCATTCCGTACACGCCTCGCGCCGCAGGGCCGCAGATCATTGCTTTCGCTCCGACCCGCCAGCAGAGAAACAAATTCCACACAGTCAAGCCTCGACGCTCCGGACCCTATGGGTGCGACAAAAAGTCAATCAACTTCGAAAAAGCCAGCTGTAACAAAGGATTAGCCGATATAATATAGAATTCCGGCTTTCGTCTCATTCTCAGCAAGAATCGCCAAGTTCAGGCAGATCTGACCATAAGAGACGGTCGTTCTCTCACCGCCGCAAGAGGGGCCGCAATTCCGTCATCAATCGACAAAAAGAATGTTCGCAGTTCAGCCCTAGGAATGACGGCCCACGATGAGGCTTGATGGATGGCTCTGGACGTGTAGTCTGGATAACAGAAAGCAAGTTCGATTGCTTTCGAACACAGAACTGAGAAAAACGATCGATATATCGAATCTATTTTGGAGAGAAACAATGTCTAACACGAATGACACCATCCGCCCCCTCGATGCATCCGAGCTCGATGCGGTCGGCGGCGGTCTCTCCCTCGGTCTTGATCTCGACCTTTCGAGCGAACTCGGTGCCGTCTCCGGCGTGGTCGGCCAAGTCGGCGGTTTGGTCAGCGGTCTCGTCGGTGGTCTCCTCGGTGCCGTTGGCGGCCTCGTCGGCGGACTTCTCGGCGGCAAGTAGCCAGCGTCCAAACCCGGTTTTCCTGATTTTCTCGGCATGGCGCGAAACGACTGCGCCGCCTGATCCCGGAGATGTGACATGACACAGAAGCTCGATACCATCCGCGAACTCGACGCCACCGAACTCGACGCCGTCGGCGGCGGCCTCTCCCTCGGCCTCAACCTCGACTTGTCCGCCGAACTGGGTGCCGTCTCCGGCGTGCTCGGTCAGGTGGGCGGCTTGGTAACCGGCCTCGTCGGCGGCCTTCTCGGCGCGGTGGGCGGACTTCTCGGCGGCCACTGAACCCTCTGTCCGCATCAATCTTGATCGGTGAATAAGCGCGGCGGGCCAGTAGGCCCGCCGCGCTTCTCGTGCAAAGACGCCTGACCGTCGAAGAACGCCGCCCTCGGGCGAGGAGGACCGCCGAATCCGATGACGTCGCCGCTTTTTCGCGCAGAAGTCACCCAGGCACGACGGGATTCCTGGTTGGGCGAGACGCAGATCGTGCAGCCGCTCTCGATCCGGCTGATGACCGGGATCACGATCCTGATCACGATCGCCACGCTCCTCTACGTCGTCTTCGGCACCTATACGCGCCGCATCCACGCCTTCGGCATGCTCACGCCGGATGTCGGCCTCATCACGGTGGCGAGTCCCGTCGCCGGACGCGTCAGCGCCTCGGGGGTGAAGGAGGGCGAGCGGGTCGTCCAAGGCCAGTTGCTCTACACCCTCGACCTCGATGCCGTGTCGGCCAACGGCCCGACCCAGCAGCGCATCATCGACCAGTTGGCCAAGCAGAAGGAGACGATCGAGGCGCAAGCCCGCCTGCGCTCCGCCATGGCCGAGACGGAGAAGCGTTCGCTTGCCGAGCAGATCGACAATCTCCAGTCCCAGTCGCGGCAACTGGAGGAACAGGTCCAGTTGCAGGAGAAGCTGATACCGCCCCTTAAGGAGCGGGTCGATGTCCTCGCCAAGGCGGTGACAGACGGCTTTGCCCGCTCGGCCGATCTCCAGAACCAGAACTATCTCTACCTGCAGGCGAGTTCGCAGCTCGCCCAGTTCCGCAATTCGCGCCTGCAGCTCATCGGCAAGGTCGGTGAATTGCAGGCGACGCTCGCCACTTTCGACGACAAGCTCGCCCGCGACCTTGCCGAGATGGACCGCACCGCCGCCCAGTTGGAGCAGCAGCGGGCCGAGAGCGAGGCGCGCCGGGCCATCGAGGTGCGGGCGCCGGAGAAGGGCATCCTCACCTCGATCCGGGTCCAGGCCGGGCAGGGCGTGGCGGCGGGCGCCACCCTGCTCACGCTGCTGCCGAGCGACGGCCGGCTGCAGGCGAACCTGTTCGTGGAATCGTCGGCCATCGGCTTCATCGATACGGGGGAGGCCGTGATGCTGCGCTACGCCGCCTTCCCCTTCCAACGCTTCGGCCTCTATCGCGGCACGGTCACCGAGGTGACCCGGGCGCCCCTGGAGGCCGCGGACCTGCCGGAAGCCGCCGGTGCCAAGGCGAAGAACGGCGACGGCATCTACCGCATCATCGTGCGGCCGGACGAGAACAGCGTGATCGCCTATGGCGAGAGCCGCCGCCTGGAAGCCGGAATGCGGGTCGAGGCCGATATCGCCCTTGAGAAGCGCCCCCTCTACCGCTGGCTGCTCGACCCGCTCTACCGGGTCAAGCGCAGCGTCGATCTCGTAACCCGGGGCGGATGAAAGCGTGAGCCTGCTCAACACCCTCCAGTTCGGCTTCGGCCGGCGCGTACCCGTGCTGCTTCAAGCGGAGGCCGCCGAATGCGGCATGGCCTGCCTCGGCATGGTGCTCGGCTATCACGGCCGCCACGTCGATCTCGGCGCCCTGCGCCGCCGCCACGCTCTGTCCCTCAAGGGCATGACCCTGCGCAATCTCATCGACCTGGCGGGCTCGATGGGGCTCGCCACCCGGGCGCTGCGGGCGGAACTGAAGGATCTGCCCAGGCTCAAGACGCCCTGCATCCTGCATTGGGGGCTCAACCACTTCGTCGTGCTCACGGCCGTGAACGGAAAGGGAATCGTCATCCACGATCCCGCCCGCGGGCGCCGCAAGGTCACCTTCGCGGAGGCTTCGCGGGAGTTCACGGGCGTCGCCCTGGAGGCGGGCCCGACCACCAGCTTCGTGCGCGAGAAGCGGCAGCGCGGCCTGGGGCTGGGCGACCTGTTCCGGACGATCGGCGGCATTCGCCCGGCCCTCGCCCAGATCCTGGCCCTGTCCCTCGGCATCGAACTCGTGGCGATCCTGATGCCGATCGCCTCCCAGATCGTCATCGACGAAGTCATCGTCAATGCCGACCTCGACCTGCTGCTGGTGGTCGCGGTGGGCCTCGCCCTGCTGCTCGTCGTCCAACTCGTCCTCTCGGTGGCGCGGACCTGGGCGATCATGCTCACCGGGACCAAGCTGAACTACCAATGGTCGGGGAGCCTGTTCGACCACCTCTCGCGCCTGCCCCTGGACTATTTCGAGAAGCGGCACGTCGGCGACGTGATCTCGCGCTTCGGCTCCCTGGCGACGATCCAGAAGGGGCTCACCACCGACCTCGTCCAGGCGGTGCTCGACGGCATCATGTCCATCGGCATGCTCGCCATGCTGGTGGTCTATGGCGGCTGGCTCTCCCTCGTCGTCGTCGCCTCGACAGCGCTCACCGCGGCGCTGCGGATCGCCGCCTACGCCTCCTACCGCGAGGGCACCGAGGAGGCGATCGTCGCGGAGGCGCGCCAGCAGAGCCACTTCATCGAGACCGTGCGCGGCATGGCGAGCGTGAAACTCCTCGACCTGCGCGAGCGCCGCCGCGGCACCTGGATGAACCACTTCGTCACGTCGCTGAACGCCCGGCTGCGGCTCCAGCGCCTCGACCTCGTCTTCGGCCGGGCCAACGAGCTGCTGTTCGGCATCGACCGGCTGCTGCTCCTGGTTCTCGGGGCGCGGGCCGTGATCGACCAGTCGATGACGCTGGGCATGCTGGTGGCCTTCCTCGCCTATCGCGACCAGTTCTCGCAACGGATCGGCAACCTGATCCAGTCGGGCTTCCAGCTGCGCATGCTCAACGTCCAGACCGACCGGCTCTCGGACATCGTCATGAGCGAGCCCGAGGAGGGCTCCGGCTCCGCGTTGGAACCGGCCTCCCCCGCCCTGGCGCCGGCAACGGACCGGCCGGGGTCCGTTTCGGTGAGGGATCTCGCCCTCCGCTACGGCGCGGACGAGCCCTGGATCTTCCGCGAACTCGGCCTCGACGTGCCGGCAGGGACGAGCTTCGCCATCACCGGTCCGTCGGGCTCGGGCAAGACCTCGCTGATGAAGATCATGATGGGCCTCCTGCCCGCGAGCGAGGGGAGGATTCTCGTCGACAATCAGGAGATCCGTACCCTGGGGGCGGCCAGCTACCGTCGCCGGATCGCGGGCGTGATGCAGAACGACGGACTTTTCGCCGGATCCATCGCCGAGAACATCGCCAGTTTCGACGAGCGGCCCGATCCGGGATGGATCGAGGAATGTGCCGCGCGTGCAGCGATCCTCACCGACATCAAGCGCACCCCGATGGGGTTCGAGACTCTGGTGGGGGACATGGGTTCCACCCTCTCGGGCGGCCAGAAACAGCGGGTCATCCTGGCTCGCGCCCTCTATCGCCGGCCCGAAATCCTGTTCCTCGACGAGGCGACGAGCCACCTCGACGAGGCCACCGAGGCCGTCATCGCCGAGGCATTGCGCGACCTGCGCATGACCCGGATCATCGTCGCCCACCGCCCAGCCACCATCGCGGGGGCGGACCACGTCTTCACCCTGACGCCCGCCCCCTGAGCGTCCCCGACCCATGCCGCAGCCAGAACGGCTGCGGCATGGGTCCGATGATCGACGACGGCGCCGCCATATCCTTGCGTCCCGCATCGGCCCGGGACAGGGGGTGCCCCCTCCGCCGGGCGGTGATCGGGGACCGTTACTCGGCCGGCTGGAGGGCCGGTTGGTAGACCGGCGTTTCGCTCGCCAGAGGGATCGGGCTGCCCCCGAGGGCGGCCGCGAGCCTGACGTCGTCGACCTCACCTTCCCAGCGGGCGACGACGATGCAGGCGACCGCGTTGCCGATGAAGTTGGTGAGCGCGCGGCACTCGGACATGAACCGGTCGACGCCGAGGATCAGCGCCATGCCGACGACGGGCACCGAGGGGACCACCGCGAGGGTCGCGGCGAGGGTGATGAAGCCGGAGCCGGTGACGCCCGCCGCGCCCTTCGAGGACAGCATCGCCACGAGGAGGAGCAGACCCTGCTCGCCGTAGGTCAGCGGGGTGTCCGTCGCCTGGGCGATGAAGAGCGCCGCCATGGTCATGTAGATGTTGGTGCCGTCGAGGTTGAACGAGTAGCCGGTGGGAACCACGAGGCCGACGACGGGCTTCGAGCAGCCGGCACGCTCCATCTTCTCCAGCAGCGAGGGCAGGGCCGACTCGGAGGACGAGGTCCCGAGGACGAGCATCAGCTCTTCCTTGATGTAGCGGATAAGCTTGATGATCGAGAAGCCGTTGTAGCGGGCCACCAGACCGAGGACGCCGAGCACGAAGATCGCCGAGGTCAGGTAGAAGGCGCCGACGAGGTAGGCGAGGTTGGCGAGCGAGGCGATGCCGTACTTGCCGATGGTGAAGGCCATGGCGCCGAAGGCACCGATGGGAGCGACCTTCATGATGATGTTGACGACGCCGAAGATGGCTTCCGAGAGCACCTTGATGATGTCGAGAACCGGCTTGCCGCGATCACCCAGGAAGGCGAGACCGAAGCCGAACAGCACCGAGAAGAACAGGACCTGAAGGATCTCGCCGCCCGAAAAGGCGCCCACCGCCGTGGTCGGGATGATGTTCATGAGGAAGTCGGTGATCGACTGCGTCTTCGCCTTGTCGGCGTACATCGCGATCGACTTCGGATCGAGGGACTTCGGATCGATGTGCATGCCGGCGCCCGGCTGGACGAGGTTCGCCACGATCAGGCCGACGATCAGGGCCAGCGTCGAGAAAGTGAGGAAGTAGATCAGTGCCTTGCCGCCGACGCGGCCGACCTTCTCGAGATTGGTCATGCCGGCGATGCCGGAGACGACGGTGAGGAAGATCACCGGCGCGATGATCATCTTGACGAGCTTGATGAAGGCATCGCCGAGCGGCTTCATGTCCGCGCCGACCTGAGGGTAGAAATGGCCGAGGGTGATGCCGATCGCCACGGCGACGAGCACCTGGAAATACAGGGTGCGATAGAGGGGCTTCGGCTTTGCCGGCGCATGCGGCGCGGTGAGCGGTGACGGTATGGCGACCATGGCGGGTTTCTCCCTTGGGAATCGATCGGTTCGGATCGAAGGGCCGGCGTGTCCGGGCTTCGTCGTCTCTTGGTCTTGGCGTCCGGGATTGGATCCCTTCGGCTCGCAGGCCTGCGATGAACGCAGGCCTGCGTTTCGATTTGAGAATGGCAACCGCCGTGCCAGATCGGGAACGCCCGAAATAATTCGTTAAGATATTGATTTGAGACATATTTTTCAGATGGCCACCGACCTCTTCGTCCCGTCGAATGCGAAATTCCGCACACGGTCGCGAAATGCCGTCCGGGATTTCGCACTGGAGCATGCCTGTTGACGTCGAATGTCCCGCCTCGCGAGGGAACCGATCGCGGCCTCCTGAAACACGCGCGACGGAGCCTCGTCCTCGCCGCCAGCCTCGTCCTGGTATTGGTCGCAGCGTGGCTGGCCGGACGGGCCGCCGAACGCTGGGCGCTGGCCGACCTGCGCCGCACGGCACAGTCGACTCTGGCTCTGCAGGTCGGCGCCCTGCGGTCCGAAATGCAGAAACAGGCCTCGCTCCCCCTGGCTCTCGCGGCGGACCCGGAGATCGCCGCCGTGGCGGGGCCGGCGCCGACGCCGGCCATGGTCGAGCAGGTCAGCAAGCGCCTCGCCCAGGTGGCGGCCGCCACGGGCTCGGCGGTGATCTACGTCATTCGCCCCGACGGGATCACCGTGGCGGCGAGCAACGCGGAGGCCGAGCGCAGCTTCGTCGGCCGGGACTACGCGTTCAGACCCTATTTCCGGCAGGCCATGGCCGATGGCGCCGGGTCGCAGTTCGCCTTGGGCACGGTCAGCGGCCGAGCGGGGCTCTACCTGTCGCGACGGATCGGAGAAGCCGGCGGCGTCGTCGTGGTGAAGATCGAGTTCGACGGGGTCGAGGCCGCGTGGCGGCAATCGGGAGACGGAGTGTTCGTGGCCGATGCGAGGGGCATCGTCCTCGTGGCGAGCGATCCCGCCTGGAGCTTCGCCACCCTGCGCGAGGTCGGCGACGACGAGCGGAAGCGCATCCGCGCAGCGCTGGAATTCGGCGAAGCGCCGCTCTCGGCGCTCCCGCTCCATCCCGTCGGGGGGATGCAGGACCTCGTCCGCGTCGGCCGGGGATCGCGGCCGGCGCGGACCGCCCTGGCCCTGGACGCCGCCATTCCGGGCACCGACTGGCGACTCCATACCCTGACGCCCGTGGGCTCCGCCGTCGACCGCGAGCGGGTGCAGGCCTGGATCATCGCCGCCCTCGGCACCGGACTCGCCTGCATCGGGATCGCGACCCTTTCGGGCCGTCGGCGGCGGACCCGCCAGCACCTCGCCCAGGCCGCGGCGCGCCGGGAGGAGTTGGAAAAGAGCGTCCGCGAGCGCACGCTGGAGCTCACCGACGCCAACAGGATGCTCCGGCTGGAGATCGAGGAACGACGGCGGGCGGAGGAGGAACGACGGCAGGCGGAAGCCGAGCGCGAGCGCCTCGGCCGCGAACTCGCACAGGCCGGTCGGCTCGCGGCATTGGGCCAGTTCGCCGCGAGCATGGCGCATGAGATCAACCAGCCGCTGGCCGCCATCCGCTCCTACGCCGACAACGCGGCGATCCTCGTCAGGCGGGGCCGGGGCGAGGAGGCGGCGGAGAACGCCTTCGCCATCGGCCGCCTCACCGACCGCATCGGCGGGCTGACGCGGCAGCTCAAGGGATTCGCCCGGCGCTCGTCGCCCCGGCGCGAGCCCGTGGCCCTGGCGGACATCCTCGCCAACAGTCTGGAACTGGTGGAGGCACGGGCAAGGGCGACCGGGATCGCGCTGTCGGCAGAGAGTCCGTCGCCGAGCCTGCGCGTCCTCGGCGACGGTCCGCGCCTGGAACAGGTCGTGGTGAACCTGCTGCAGAACGGCCTCGACGCGGCGGCGGGGAGCAGCGATCCACAGGTCTCCATCCTGGTGCGGGACGCGCCTGAGAATCGTGTGGCCATCGAGGTGCGCGATACCGGGCCGGGCCTGCCCGAGACCATCCGGGCTCAGGTCTTCGATGCCTTCTTCACCACCAAATCCGATGGGCTCGGGCTCGGGCTCGCCATCGCACGCGGAATCGTCGAGGATTGCGGCGGCAGCCTGAACGCCCTGGATGATCCGGCCGGCGGCGCGGTGTTTCGGATGGAACTGGCGAAAGCCCCTTTGGAGACGACCCCGTGAGCGTTCAAGAGGGTGCGGGCGGGTCGGCAGAACGGGTCGTCTTCATCGACGACGAAGCGGATGTCTGCCGCGCCAACCGCCAGAGCCTGGAACTCGACGGGTTCATGGTGGAGACCTTCGGAGCCGCCGAACCGGCGCTGGCCGCGATCCTCGCCGACCCACCCGGCCTCGTCGTCACGGACGTGCGCCTTCCCGATCTCGACGGCATCGCCCTGTTCGGGCGGATCAAGGCGATCGATCCGGAACTGCCGGTCATCCTGATCACCGGCCACGGCGACATCCGCATGGCGGTGGGCGCCATGCGCGACGGGGCCTACGACTTCCTGGCCAAGCCCTATCCGGCCGAATCCCTCGTCGTCTCGGCGCGCCGCGCCCTGGAGCGGCGGCGCCTCGTCCTCGAGAACCGCAGCCTGCGCGCCCGGCTCGAGGCGGCGGTGGAGGAGGACCCGGCCTTCCTCGGCATCTCACCCGAGATGGTGCGCCTGCGCCGCCTCGTGCGGGAGGTCGCCCAGGCCGATGTGGACGTGCTCGTCTTCGGCGAGACCGGTTCGGGCAAGGAGGTGGTGGCGAGCGCCCTGCATCGCTGGAGCCGGCGGGCCGGCCGGAACTTCGTCGCCATGAATTGCGGGGCGCTGCCCGACAGCGTCGTGGAGAGCGAGCTCTTCGGCCATGAGGCCGGCGCCTTCACCGGTGCCCTCAAGCGCCGGGTCGGCCGGATCGAGCACGCGCAGGGCGGCACGCTGTTCCTCGACGAGATCGAAAGCATGCCCCTCGGTCTCCAGGTCAAGCTCCTGCGGGTGCTGCAGGAACGGGCGGTGGAGCCGTTGGGCACCAACGAGATCCGCCCCATCGACATGCGCGTGGTGGCCGCCACCAAGGTCGATCTCGGCCAGGCCGCCGCGCAGGGCACCTTCCGCGACGACCTCTACCACCGCCTCAACGTCATCACGATCGCGATCCCGCCCCTGCGCGACCGGCGCGAGGACGTGATGCTGCTGTTCCAGGAATTCCTGACCCGCGCGGCGACGCGCTTCGGCCGCGAGCCGGCGCCGATCACACCGGCCGTGCGGGAGCATCTGCGCCGGCACGACTGGCCCGGCAACGTGCGCGAACTCGGCCATTTCGCCGAGCGTCACGCCCTGGGCCTCGGGCAGCACGAGGTCTCGCCGCCCGAAGCCGCCACCGCCGGAACCCTGGCCGAACAGGTCGACCGGTTCGAACGCGGCCTCATCCGCGAGGAGCTGATCATGGCCGGCGGGGACGTCCGCACCGCCGCCGAATCGCTGGGCACGCCGCGCAAGACCCTCTACGACAAGATCGCCCGGCACAGCCTGACGCCCACCGATTATCGTTGAGGCGGAAGGGCTTAGCCAACCTCAGAAACGGCGATCCTTGCGGTCCGGGTTCGGGCCGGCGCCGTGATAGCTGGCCATGCAGGCGTGATAGATCTGCGAGCCGAGGTCGTAGAGGCTGAGATTGCTCGGGTTGGCGGCGCTGAACACCTGCGCTCTGGCCTGTTCGCGACAGGCGGCGTCCTGCGGGCTCTGGATCGGCGGCTCGTCCACCTGCTGCGCGAGGGCGGCACCGGTGAGGGCGATGAGGAGGAAGGCGGTCAGGGTCATGCGCATGGTGTCGGATTCCGCAGCGGGGAGAGGGACATGGCGAGGGGAATGGTCTCGGTGGCGACGAGGATCGTGCCGGGATGCTCCCCCGTGGACACGCCGGCTCGGGTAAGCCGGGGAAATCGCGCGCAGGCGATCCCGATCTGTGCCGTGAGACCCCGATCGGAGCAAGACGCCATCGACGGACGGACCCCGCTTTCGGCGCGCGCCCCCCGGACCGCCTGTGCTGGATCGGCGGACCGCCACCGCCACGCGGCCCCGGCTTCGACCGCCATCGGGCGGCGTTTCATGCGCCATCCACACGTGACATTAACGGCCTTCGTGTTCTTGGACGACCTGTGCCGTACCGGTGGATTCCGGCCTCGGACACGACGCGGACATCGCCATGCGGATGGCCGCCGACCCCGCCTTTCAGCCCGCCGACCGCACGGACGCCTCGCCGATGAACCCCTATCTCCTCCTCGCCTTCGCCATCAGCGCCGAGGTCACGGCGACCCTCGCCCTCAAGGCCGCCGACGGCCTGACCAAGCCCCTGCCGACGATCGTCGTGGTGCTGGGCTACGGCACGGCGTTCTGGCTGATGTCGAACAGCATGAACATGCTGCCCATCGGGATCGTCTACGCGATCTGGGCCGGGGTCGGCATGGTCGGCGCGGCGCTCGGCGGCGCGCTGCTGTTCCAGGAGCCGATCACCCTGCCGATGATGATCGGGATCGCGGTGATCGCCGTCGGCGTGACGATCCTCGCCTCGGGCCAGACCGCGCCTCACTGAGCGGTGATGTCGAGATTCGTCCGCCTCCGGCCCCGCTTTCGCCGCCCCTGGCTCGCCGGGGCGCTGATCGGCGCCCTGGCGCTCGGCGGGCTGGCTGCCGCCATCGGCCCGCTGCTCGGCGTGCCGAACCCGATCACCCTGGCGGCCCTCGCCATCGTCGACCCCTCCTCCGTGGGCACGTGGTTCTCGAGCCGGAAGGTGGCGGCGGCGGCCTCGTCCCGCGCCCTGCCCGTCCGGTCCGCCGCGCTTCCCCCCCGGGTCTCCTGGAAGGGACGCAGCGTTCCCCTGGCGGAGATGCTGGAGGCGACCCACACCAACGCCCTGCTGGTGACCCAGGACGGAATCCTCATCCATGAATGGTACCGCCCCGGCGCGGGGCCGGCGACGCTGTTCCCGTCCTGGTCGGTGGCGAAATCGGTGGTCTCGCTCCTGGTCGGCCAGACGATCGCCGCGGGGAAACTCGCCGAGACCGACCCTGTGGCGACCCTGCTGCCGTATCTGCGGGCCGAGCCGGCCTTCGGCCGCATCACCGTCCGCGACCTCCTCGACATGACGAGCGGGCTCGCGGTGCCGGAGAATTACGACCCGTGGGACCCGCTCACGGGCACCGCCGGCCTATACCTCACCCGCGACATCCGGGCCTTCGTGCGCGACCACGCCACCCTGTCGTCGAAGCCCGGCAGCACGGGCCAGTACCGCAGCATCGACACCGAGATCCTCGGCCTGATCCTCGCGGAGGTCGAGAAGAAGCCCCTGGCCGACCTCCTCTCGGAGAGGATCTGGAAGCCCATGGGCGCGCAGGCGAACGCGACCTGGAATCTCGACCGGCCGGGCGGGACGGAGAAGGCCTTCTGCTGCCTCAACGCCGTGGCCCGGGATTTCATCCGCCTGGGGCTGATGGTGGCCGACCGTGGCCGCGTCGGCGGCGCGAGCATCGTTCCGGCACGCTGGATCGAGCGGATCGAGACCCCCGCCCGCCGGGAGGTCGACGGCTGGCCCTACTCGGCGCAATGGTGGCACGTGCCGGAGGGCGACGACGACATTTCCGCCATCGGCGTCTACGGGCAGTACGTCTACATCAACCGCGACACCGGCACGGTGATCGTCAAGCTCAGCGATCACGGCGCCGAGCAGGACGAGGCGGACACCCTCGCCGTGATGCTGGCCCTCTCCCGCGCCCTAGCGGCGTCGCGCCCGGCACGTTGACGCGAAGCGCCGGGCGGCGGCAACACGCGGCTGTCTCCGTCATCGGAGCCGAGGGTATAGGCCGATGACGCGCCGTCTCAGCCGCTCCGTCCGGAACGGCACACAGGTATCTTCGGCCTTGATGCATGTGCCGATGGAGTGTTCAATCGAATTTATCGGTGGATCTTCATACTAGAGCATTTTCAAGCGAGGTGGATGCCGGCTCGCGTGAAGAAAATGCGCCCACACAGTATGTTAGAGCATTTTCCGTGATCCAGAGATTACGGAAAATGCTCTAAAGCCGATCATCCTATCGGACCTCCTCATCCTGAGGCGCCCTTTGCTTGAGCAAGGGACTTCGAAGGAACCCTCCAAGCGTCGCCCGATCCCCGGAGGGCTCGTCCGAGGCCGCCGCGCGGCACCTCGGAATGAGGCGAAGCGTTGGAAAACAGCTCAGACGGGGCGACACCGATCGCGTGGTGACTTTCCGACGTTGGGGACCCGCTGCCGGGTTGCTTTCACTCCATGATACCAAGTCTCACTGACTCTGACCCATAGGTCAGGGTCAGTGAGATCCGGCGGACGACCGCCGCCGCGCAGTCGCGCGGGCAGACCTCGATGAGTCAGACTCATCGAGGTCTGGTATGACACCCGCGCGGACAGCCCTCGGCGTGATCCGGAAGCAGCGATCCGTCGGCCGTTCGGAAAGTCGTGCCCAAGGAGGAGAGCGAGCATCCCGCACCTCTCGCAAGGCGGCCCGCTTCACAAGCAGCCGACGCTCCGAGAGCTGAATCACGGCATGATCGCAGTAACTTCGATCTCCACATCCACGCCGTTCACCAGCTTGGCCTCCACCGTGCTGCGCACCGGCAGTGAATCTCGAAAGTAATCCATGTAGATTTCATTGAAATCTTTTATCAAACCGATGTCGGATAGCCATACCGTGCAACGGATGACAGCCCCGAGGTCCAGTCCAAACTCATTGAGAGTCGCCTTGATGGCATCGAGCGTATTCGCGGTCTGAGCCTTGATGTCACCGCGCAGGGGCGTGAGATCAGGGTTCTTCGGGGTCTGACCCGAGAGAAACAGAAACGGCCCCGCACGCACCGCCTTGGAGAGGGGGGCCGGCAGCGGCGAAGGATAACGAACCAAGTCACTCATCGAAGAGGTCTCCGTCTGGGTTGGGGGGAGGCTGCCCGGCCGCCGGATGGCGAGCCGTACCACTCAAGGCGCCTTATTGCTGCGGCCGAGGGCAAACCAGGCGGGATCGCCCCCCGGCCCCTCCTTGCCGATCATCTGCGCCGCGAGGCGGGCCGATCCACAGGCCAGCGTCCAGCCGAGAGCGCCGTGACCGGTATTGAGGAAAAGGTTCGGCACCGGAGACCACCCGATGATCGGTCGGCTATCCGGCGTCGCCGGACGCAGACCGGCCCATGGCAGCACATCGCTCTCGAGATCGATGTTCACGGTGTCGGCCGCCTGCCGCGTCATATCGGCCAGCCGTCGCTCATCCACACGGCGATCGAACCCGACCATGTCCGCAATCCCGGCCACGCGAACCACATCGTTCCCGTCCTCGCGAAGAGGCGCATAGACGATCTTGCGATCGAGGTCGGTCACGGAATGGCGTAGCGGTGCCGCGCCCAGGCTGGGCCGCGCCGTGATCGAGTACCCCTTCATCGGATAGATGGGCAGGCGAAAGCCCATCTGCCGGGCCAGATGCGGTGCTCCGGCGCCGAGCGCCAGCACGACCAGGTCGGTGTCGATCAAGCCTTGGCTCGTCTCGACCCCCTTCACGAGACCTTCCCGGACCACGAGTCCGCGCACGTGAGTGCCAAGCTGCCAAGAGACGTTGTTGCGCCGCCTCAACCGCACCGCAAGGTCGTCGCAAAACAGACGGCAGTCGCCCACCTGCTCGCTCGGGGTATAGATGCCGCCCGCCAATTCGTCGGGCCTCAGCTTGAGCGAGGGTTCGAGGGCCAGGCACGCCGCTGCCGACAACACCTCCTGACCGCCCTCAGCGACTCGGGCTTGGCGCTCGGCCTGTGCCTTGGCGGCTTCGAAGCCTTTGGCCTTCCGGTACACCACCAACTTGCCGGCTGTCCGCAGACCGAAAGACAGCGCTTCCTGCTGCGTCAGGTCGGCCAGCACGGTCCGGCTCAACGCCCCCAGCGCGAGCTGGGCGCGGGTCGTGGCATCGACGCTGCGGGTGTTGCAGGCGGCGAGGAACTCGAGTCCCCACCGGATGAAAGCCGGATCGCAAGTCGGGCGAATACGAATCGGAGCAGCGGATGAAAGCAGGAGACCCGGCAGCTTGGCGAGGGTTTCCGGCGAAGCGAGCGGAGCAACGAAGGCGTAGGAAAGCTGCGCCCCATTGGCGAAGCTCGTTTCCGCTGCCGGCTCGCGACGGCGGTCCACGATCGTCACCTGATAGCCCCGCTCGGCCAACTCCCACGCGGTCGTCAGACCGATCACCCCAGCGCCTAAGATGCAAACTCTCATGATAGAAACTCTGTGCTCGGCGGCGCCTCTGACGCGCTTTGTTCCCGTGGGGTCGCCGGCAATCTGTCGGAGGCAAGAGCGTCCGTCCAATGCAAATTTTGCATTGCGGTTCTCTAGTGCTAGATGGATGACAATAAGCGAGAGATAAACGCTGAGGATTGACGGTTGTGGATGTTCGCTGGCTTCAAGACTTTGTTGCTTTGGCTGAAATCGGAAATTTTACTCGTGCCGCCGAGGTTCGGCATTCATCGCAGGCGGCGTTTAGTCGTCGCATCCAGTCACTGGAGCATTGGCTGGGCACGACCCTCATTGACCGGACGGCTTTTCCAACCCGGCTGACCCCGGCCGGTCGACGGTTCAGTACCTATGCGACCGAAATCCTGGGACAGGTCGCCGATGCGCGCGGGGAACTCGCCGGTACACCGACCCGCGATCATGTGCGGCTCGCGCTCCCCTATGCCATCGCGACGGCGAGCCTACCAAAGTGGTGGCATTCATGGTCGCGCGACCGCGCACTGAGTTGCAGCCTCGTATCCGGCAACGTCCATGACATGATTACCGCGCTCATCGCCGGCAGCGTCGACATTCTCATCTGCTTTACCACTGCTCAGCAGCCGATTCAGCTTGATCCCGATCAATACATACAGAGAGTGATCCACCAGGAGGAACTGCGCCCCTACGCCTCGCCGAAACTTCTCAAGCGTGGGGGTATGGAGCTCCCCGGCAGCGCAACCAAACCCTTGCCGCTGCTGATGTACTCCTCGGATGTCTATTTCAGCCGTTTGGTCGAGCTCATCCTCGAGGCTGCGCCGCGCAAGCTGATCGGCCGGCGGGTCATCGAGAGCGATATGGCGGACGTTCTCCGCGACATGGCTGTGGCGGGTCACGGGATCGCGTGGCTGCCGGACAGCGCCGTGGAGCACCTGTCCAAGGACCGCCTCATCCCTGTCGACGACGGCTCGTACAGCCTGCCCATCCAGACGGTCGCTTTCAGAAGCGCGATCGATGCCCGACATGCCGTCGTCCGCCTCTGGGACCGGCTGGGCGAGTGACGCGGCCTGCCGACCAGACAGCCGGCCGGCAGCGTCGCCCTATCGGTCGGCCGTTGCGAAATCCGCACTCCGCCAACGAGGAAGGCAATCCCCTCATTGAGGCCCAGCGTAGCTGTGACCGTACGCACACCGGATCTCGGACCGGCCCGCTCCCGTCACGCGGCCGGAGACCGCCGCCGGGCGAGGCTCCGCATCCGCGCCACCGCCTCCGCCCGCCAGTTGCGCAGGAGCCGCCGCCTCACGCCGTCCCAGCTGATGGCCGGGACCGGCGAGACGGGATCGATGAGGGCGCTGAGCGCCCGAGAGTAGTCGAGCACGAGACCCGGCGTCCACGTCATCGCGCCGGCCCCGTTGCGCAGGAGGGCGGCCGCCCAGAATTCCGGGCTCATCGCGGCCTGGGCGAGCTTGCGCCACGGCTTGCCGGCCCGGCTGAACGCGCCCTCCACGGCGGCGTCCAGGGCGCAGGCCACCGCCGTCGAGCAGTTCCGGCCCACGAGGTTGTAGGTCGCGTCGCGGCGATAGGCGGCCCAGAAGCGCGTCAGGCGCGCCCCGTCGATGCCGTGAAGGGTGACCTTCACGGTGGCCTCGCACCAATCGTCCGCCTCCGCGCGGTAGCTCGGCAGGAAGCGGCCGGGCACGTTGTTCTCCGGGCCGGCGCGGAGACTGGCGCGCAGGTTGTCGGGGGAGCGGTCGATCTCCACGGCGGGGTAGTGGCTCACATAGAGCGCCCCCTCCCCGCCCCCGTCGCCCAGTTCCAGGGCCGCGTGTCCGGTGGAGATGTGTCCGCGCCCGTTCACCGAGATGACGTAGCGGTGGACCAGACGCTGCCGGACCGGGATCGACGCCGTTCCGGTGGGCGTCCAGACATAGACCGTCAGCACCTCCGTGCCGGTCCCGGCCGCGCGCGGTCCGGCGGCCGCCGGGGGGCGCCGCAACCGCAGCCCGAGGATCGCCAGCTTGATTCCGGCCAGGATCAGGAAGGCGCCGATGCAGAACCCGACCGTGCCGGCGTACCAGGTGGGCCAGGGCTGCAGGGTGATGATGCCGAGGGCCACCCCCAGCACCCCATGCGCCGCCGACAGGCGCCAGCCCGGGAAGCGGAGCACATAGGAAAGCGCGAAGCGCGACAGGCCGTCGAACAGGAAGGCGGTCCCGAACAGCATGGCCAGCAGGAACGTGCTCGAGGACGAGGCCAGCATCGTCAGCACCGCCACCACGAGGAGGAGCGCCGCCTTGAGGAGGCGCAGCCGGCGCGCGGCGCCGCTGGCGACGAGGCCGCGGACGAAGGAGCCCAAAGCCTCGAACACGAGGAGGAGGCCGAACCAGCGGTCGGGAATGTGGAGGGCCCCGTCGAGGGCGTCGATCACGAGGGCGGCGCCGAACCCCGTCCAGACGAGACCCGCCCCGGTGACGAGGCCCCAGCGCCGGTGGACCGCGTCCCGCCCCACCAGCAGCAGCCAGAGCGGCAGCGCCGTCTGGCTCGCCGGAGCCTCGGAGGCGGCGAGCAGATCGTCGACGGGAGCGCCCTCTCCCTTGGCCAGAGCGAGGTTCAGGACGCCCTGCCCCTTCGGGCTCGGCCGCCCGTGGCCGGGATCGCCGTCAGGGCGGGACGCGTCCGTCGCGGAGCCGTCGTGGTATGGTTGAGGCCGTATGGTCACCCGTGATCGCCCCCCGCAGCGCGGCGTCTCCTATCACCGAGAGAGCAGAACAAGGCAAAGGTTCGCTTAAAAGAGCCGCATCGACCCGATCTTTTCCCGCCCCGACCCGATCCGCAGCCGGCCCCCCGGCACGCGGACCTGCGAGACAGGTCTCGGCCGTCACCGGACGGCCGGACCACACGTCAGCTGAACAAGATCAGCGTCTTCGACAGGGTGGTCCAGATACCCCAGAGGATCGGGATCCCCACCGCCAGCCAGGCCAGACCCGCAAGGGGGCTGAGACCGCCCCGCCCGATCCCGTGGGAGCCGGAACGGAGGGGTGCCGAGGCCGCACTGCCCTTGGCTTCCGCCGCGGCGACCTCCGCATCGCTCATGAACCAATGCGCCGCCAGCGGGCGGACGAGGAGGTTGGCCACGAAGCCCGCCGCGAGGAAGGCCGCGAGGATATACATCGTCCGGGTGTAGAGCTCGGCGCCCTGGATGCCCGCATCGACCTGAGCCTGCCGGATGGCGGTGACCACGAAGGGACCGACCACGCCCGCCGTCGACCAGGCCGTGAGCAGCCGCCCGTGGATGGCCCCCACGAACTGCGTGCCGAAGACGTCGGCGAGGTAGGCCGGGATCGTCGAGAACCCGCCGCCATACATCGAGAGGATCACGCAGAAGAACAGGACGAACAGCGCCTTCGAGCCGATGCCGGCCGCCCAGGGCGCCGCCGCGTAGAGCAGGCAGCCGAGGGCGAAGAAGGTGGCGTAGGTGACCTTGCGGCCGATCTTGTCCGACATCGAGGCCCAGAAGAAGCGGCCGAGGATGTTGAACAGCGAGAGCAGCCCGACGAAGCCGGCCGCCACGGCGGCGACCTGGGCCTTCTGGCCGGCGTCGAGCTGCGCGAAGCCGAGACCGGGCTGCCCGATCAGCCCCCCTCCGAAAATCTCCTGCAGCATCGGTGAGGCCAGCGCGAGCACGCCGATGCCCGCCGAGACGTTGAGCGCGAGCGCGGCCCAGAGCAGCCAGAATTGCGGGGTCTTGTGCGCGTTGTCGAGATGGACATGACCCGCGGTGATCATCGCACTTTTCGAGGCGGGTGCGGTCCAGCCCTCCGGTTGCCAGCCTGCAGGGGGCACCCGGTAGCCGAAGGCGCCGCAGGTCATGGCGACGAGGTACAGGCCGCCCATCACCGCCAGCGTCTGCCAGACACCGGCCGAGTTCGGGGTCTTGAAGGTGTTGATCAGGATGTTGGCCAGCGGTGAGCCGATCATGGCGCCGCCGCCGAATCCCATGATGGCCATGCCGGTGGCCATGCCGCGCCGGTCGGGGAACCACTTCACCAGGGTCGAGACGGGGGAGATGTAGCCGAGTCCGAGACCGATGCCTCCGATCACGCCCATGCCGAGCCAGATCAGCCAGAGCTGATGCACGTAGACACCCAGGGCACCGATCAGGAAGCCGCCCCCCCAGCAGAGCGTGGCCGCCAGACCGGCCTTGCGGGGGCCCGCGCGTTCCAGCCAGCCGCCGAACACGGCTGCGGCAAGGCCGAGCATGACGATACCGATGGAGAAGACCGTCACGAGGTCGCTGACGCGCCAGTCGCACGTCGTCGTGAACAGGGCCGTGGCGACACTCATGTCCGGGCACGTCGCCGGCGCCGGCTGGCCGACGCTCAACGCCCGTGACAGCGGTAGCCAGAACACCGACAGCCCGTAGGACATCCCGATGCAGAGGTGAATCGCCAGGGCGGCGGGCGGCACCAGCCAGCGATTGAAGCCGGGCTTGGCAACGGTGTTTTCGCGGGACAACCATCCGTGAGAACGCGCGTCCGCCGTGGACGCGTCAGCGACGCGAACGTTCATGTCAGGCCTCTCTCCCTCGGTGGCCTCTTGGGGCCTCGTTGTCCGAGGGATTAAAGCACGCTCGCACTCGTGCCGCCATGTTGTAATCCTGCCTATCTCGCGTCATGCGCGAACCGTCGAACGGACATCGAGCGGCAGCGAGGACACGCGGCCCGCTCGGAGTGCTCCGACGGATCATGCGGATCCGGTGCCGGGCCGGCTTCGCGGAACTGGCCCCATGTCCGGAGCCCCGCGTCGGCAGGCCGGTTGTCGGGGCCGCCGGCTGCTGCCATGGTCGCCCGATGGCATATGCACCCCCCTCCCGCTATTCCCCGGCCGAACTCATCGAACAATTGCGGGAGGCCGCCGAGGAGATCGCGCCCGAACTCCCCGGCATCCGGGCCGAAGAGACGCTGGAGGGCGAAGCGGCCCAGACCCTCGAGGAGATGGCCGACGCCCTGATGCGGATCGCGAACGGGGCGCCGCGCCCCCAGGACCTCGCCCGCGCCGCCCTGGAGGCCAAGGCGCCCCTGAAGCCGATCGGTCGCCCCAAGAGCACGGTGGTGAAGATGCAGAGGCCGCGCCGCTGAGCGGGTTCGCGTCGGCAAGCCAACGCTTCACCCTGCTTAGCTTTTGGCGATTATGTAGCTTGCAAACCGCAATGCTTTAGATCGCTTTCGGGAGCTTGGCAGAACTGGGTTGCATCATGAGAGGCTGGGGAGCCCGATTGGGTTTGATTTGCTTGTCGCTGGCCGCGATCACATGCATGTCACGGCCAATTCCGAGCTATGGCGAGGGCCAAGCTACCTCGAATCAGGTCGGCCGGGAACCTGTCCAGCTTACGGACGCGCAGATAGAAGCTATCAAAGTCCTCATCCGCAGCAAAGTCGGGCCAACAGCGCAGTTCGGAGCTTTCAAGGCAAACAGGGCTGGATCGAATCCGATTTCAGTATGTTCGACAGTTAATTCCCGCGATGGATACGGTGGTTTGACCGAGTATAGACCGTTTATGACTTCGATTTAGGCCGGCGCAAATCCACGCTTCGCGCTCATTGACAGGCGGGATGGCCGACCGGACATCGCTAAGCTCTGTCGAGACAACGGGCTCGGCGTCGATTAGACACGCGATCGATCCGCCTTCGCCAGCTTCCGCACTGTCTCTTTAAAACGCTCGGGATCATCATCGGTCCCAAGTTCCTGAGCGGCTTTGATGAAGCGCTCGGATTGAGTGAGGCCGTCATCTGGCGTCGGCTTCTCGGCGCTGAGCTTGGAGGGCTTGGGTTTGGCGGGTGTGTCTGTTGGCATCGGCGCGGCCCTCGATATAGTCGATGAATGTAAGCCTGCAGCGCGCAGACAGCAAAAAGCCGCCGGAGTGAACCCCGACGGCCAAAGCCTACCAAGAGACCGTTTGCGTCACCCGCCGACCGCATCGCGCTCGCCCTTGGGCAACTCGCGCTGCGGCTTACGCCGGCAAGCTGCGGAAGTGGCCGCAGACGTGTTCGAGAGACCCGAACCGCCGGCGGACGTAGGCATTCACCCACACCACGGCCGTAACCCTTTCCGATGAAAAGGCTTGCAGGGTGGGCGGCCGACATGCGACTCTAGGCGTGTAGCGTACTAGAAGCCTGGGCCGACCGCCCGGTTACTGGTCCTCTCAGAAAGCCGGCCCCGCCACAGGGCCGGCTTTCGTCGTTTTAGCCCCGTTGCGCCGAGGACCGGGGCGCTAGGGGCTGAACAGGTATCTTCATACCGACCTTCCAGCCGTCTTCTGGCGACGCCAGCATAAACGACCCGAACCCCGATGCAAGGGGCTTCGTCGGGCTGTGCGTTAAATCCGTTATCGCGTGTGACGTCAGTCCTCAACGATAAATATGGATATTACGCGGAATTCGCGCTATCTTCCGTGGGACAGCCGGAGAGCGCAAATGGCCCGCCTACGAAGCCCTAACTACCCCGCCCTGAGTTTACCAGCCGCTATCGAGCGCGTGCGCACGCTGCACAAGGTAGAGGGTCGCAACTCGACCCCCCGTGAGGCGATCGTCAAGCACCTGGGATTTGGGTCGCTCAATGGCGCGTCGCTCACTGCGCTGTCGGCCATCTCGAAGTACGGCCTGATCGACTCAACGGGAGACGGCGAAGCCCGCGTTAGCGATCTCGCAATGCGGGTCATCTACCCCCATGACGCTAGTGAACGGCAGGCGGCGATCGAAGAGGCAGCGTTCCGTCCTGCGCTGTTCCAAGAGATCAAGGACAAATGGCCGGATCGCCCGCCTTCGGATGAGAGCTTGAAGCCCTATCTGGTCCGCAAGGGCTTCTCCGAAGCGGCACTGGATCAGGTCATCCGATTTTATCGCGAGACAATAGATATCGTACAGGACGGCCGCATTGGGCATGATTCGCCTTCGAGAGAGCCATCGAAGGAAGAGCCCATGCACACGTCCTCACACGCCGCAGCACCGGCCGCGCCGCCTCAGACGTCAATGACTTTGCCTCCCGGGCGCCCGTTCAAGCTTGCCTATGACGGAGTGGCGCTATCAGGTTATGTAAGTCTAAAATCGACCCGGGATATCAATAAGCTTATAGGCTATCTCAACGCTCAAAAAAATTATATAGATGAAACGATGGAAGATGAGGCGTTCGATGAGGCCAACGAAACCGATCAGTAGTACATAGCTCCTTCGAGGCCTACCTACGCACCAACTGGTCGATACGTGAGGCGCTTGCCAGAGATGCCGGTGAGCGCCTTTTCCGTGCGCTCCGCGTCGTTCACGCCCAACTTCACCCGGTTGTTGTATCGGAAGTCGAACTTGGCGAGGTAGCGGTGAAGGTGCTGCTTGCCGCAGTGCTGGTAGACGCCCTTCATGCCGCACTTGAAGACGGAGAACGCGCCCTCAATGGTGTTCGTGTGGATCGTGCGGTCCACGAGGTCGACGTACCCGCCCTGGCCGTGCCGGGTGAAGCCGTGGCCGCCGGTGAAGGTCGCAGAGAGCTTGCCATACTGGCCCGCCTGGCCGGTCATCACGCGGGCTTCCTTGGCGATGTTCTCCTTGAGGATCGGGAGCAGGGTCTTGGCGCTGAGGTCATCGACGACCATGGATCGCTTCTGTCCCGTGTCGCGGTCGACGAGGCTCAGCACCTTGTGCTTATGAGCGTAGCCTGAAGCCAGGAGCAGGCGGCTTCTTCGCAACGGAACTGGGGCTGGCTGAGAACGGACATCGGCGAACTCCTGCCAGGTTTGTACCTCCAAAGGAGCGGATTTGCAGAATACATAGTCACCTGGCTCTTCGATGTCTCGCAGCTTTTGCTCGCAGAACCGGGGCCACGTCCGCAAAACCTGCTGAGAGCCGGCCCCATCGGCGGCGGCGCTCCGGAAGCCTCCGGCGCAGCAACGGCAAGAACAGACTGTATCCATTCAAAAGTAGAGATTTTTTTAAATCTTGCCTTGGACTGCGGCGGCGGGCACACTCCTCAAAACTATAGCATGAAGGCGGCAGGATACGGGTGTCCCGGTCGAGGTCATGACGCCGACGGACGGTCGCCGGGAGGCGCTCCGCGTCCCTGTCGGCGCGACCGGCTCCGGGCGACCGCCAACGACAGGGTGATCCCGACCAGATGACGCACCGCCGTTCTCCTCTTCGCCCCTCCCCTCTTCGCCCATCCCCTCTCCGCCCGTCCCGCCGCGCGATTCTGGCCGGCGGGCTCGGCCTCGCCGCCTTCGGGGGCCCGGCGCGGGCGGAGGGGCCGGCCGCGCGCATCGCCTCCCTCGGCGGCGCCGTCACCGAGATCCTCTACCGGCTCGGGGCTGCGGGCCGGATCGTGGTGGTCGACACCACCAGCATCTATCCGGCGCAAGTCCTGCGCGAGAAGCCGAATGTCGGCTATCTGCGCGCCCTGTCGGCGGAGGGGCTGCTCTCGGCCGGCCCCGACCTCGTCATCGCCGCCGAGGGGGCCGGCCCCGCCGACGTGCTGACCCTCGTGCGCGAGGCCGGGGTGCCGGTCTCCATCGTCAAGGAGCCGCCGACCCCCGAAGGCGTCCTCGACAAGATCGCCACGGTGGGACGCCTCGCCGGCCTCGACCGGGAGGCCGCCGCCCTCGCCGGGGAGGTGCGCGCGCAATTCGCCGGGCTGAGCGCGCAGCGCGCCCGCATCACCCGCCCGGCCAGGGCGCTCGTCGTGCTGTCGGTGGCCAACGGCCGCGTCATGGTCGGGGGCCGCAACAGCACGGCGGACGGCATCCTCGCCCTGGCGGGGGTGGAGAACGCCGCGACCGGCATCGAGGGGTTCAAGCCGATGACGGACGAGGCCATCGTCGCCGCCGCGCCCGACGCCGTGGTGATGATGCAGAACGGCGCCGAGGCCCCGAACCCGGAGACGACCTTCGCCCCCGGCACCGCCCTCGGCCAGGTGCCGGCGGCGGCCAGGCGCGCCCTCGTGGCCATGGACGGCCTCTATCTCCTCGGCTTCGGCCCGCGCACCCCGGATGCCGCGCACGACCTGATCCGGGCGATCTACCCCGACCTCATTCGTGGCTGATCCCTCTCGCGGGCACGGGCTCGCCGACCCGCGCCGCCGGGACGTCGCGGTCTTCGCCGGCCTGGTGGTCCTCGTCCTCGCCGTCAGCCTCCTCTCCGTCGGAATCGGGGCCATCCCCATCGCGCCGTCGCGGATCCTCGACGTACTGATGCGGGGCGGGGCGGATCCGGGCCTCGCCCGCGACAGCCTCGTCATCCTCAACATCCGCCTGCCGCGCACCCTCCTCGGCCTGATGGTGGGGGCGGGCCTCGCGGTCTCCGGGGCGCTGATGCAGGGGCTGTTCCGCAATCCCCTGGCCGATCCGGCCCTGGTCGGCGTCTCCGCCGGGGCGGGCCTCGCGGCGGCCTGTATCATCGTCCTCGGCGACCGGCTCCTCGCGGCCTTCAGCCTGCCGGGGCCGCTCCCCTACGCGGTGCTGCCGGCGGCGGCCTTCTGCGGGGGGCTCGCCGCGACGCTCGGCCTCTACCTCGTCGCCACGCGCTCGGGCCGGACCTCCGTGGCGACGATGCTGCTCGCCGGCATCGCGCTCGGAGCGCTGAGCGGCGCGATGACCGGGCTCCTCGTCTATGCCAGCGACGACCGGCAGCTGCGCGACCTCACCTTCTGGTCCCTGGGCAGCCTCGGGGGATCGACCTGGACCAAGGTGGCGGCGACCGCTCCGGCGATCCTGCCGGTGCTGATCGCCGTGCCGTTCCTCGGGCGCGGCCTCAACGCCCTGGTCCTCGGGGAGGCGGAGGCGTTCCATCTCGGCATCCCGGTCGAGCGGCTCAAGCGGGCGGCGATCCTGCTCGTGGCCGTCGCGGTCGGCGCCGGCGTGGCGGCGGCCGGCGTAATCGGCTTCGTCGGCCTCGTGGTGCCCCATACCCTGCGGCTGATGATCGGCCCCGAGCACCGGCGGCTCCTGCCGGCCTCGGCCCTCCTCGGCGGCGCGCTCCTCGTCCTGGCGGATGTGGCGGCGCGCCTCGTGGTGGCCCCGGCCGAACTGCCGATCGGGATCGTCACGGCGCTCGTGGGCGCCCCCGTCTTCCTGTGGCTCCTGCTGGCGCGGACCCGGACCCTCGATGTCTGAGGCGGTGCCCCTGCTCACCGCGTCCGGCCTCGGCTTCACCACGGCCGGGCGCTCCCTCGTGGAGGGCGTTTCGCTCGACGTGGCGCCGGGATCGCTGCAGGTGATCATCGGCCCGAACGGTGCGGGCAAATCCACCCTGCTGCGCCTCCTCTGCGGCGAGCTCGCCCCCACCGCCGGCACGCTGGCCTATGGCGGAACGCCGGTGACGCAGATCCCGCCGTGGCGGCTTGCGGCCCTGCGGGCGGTACTGCCGCAGACCACGCGGCTCGCCTTCCCCTTCTCGGTCTCGGACGTCGCGCGCATCGGCCTCGACGGCATCGGCCGGGGCCTCACCCGGCGCGACCGCGAGGCGATCCTCGCCGACGCCCTCGGCCGGGCCGACATCCTCCCCCTCGCGGGCCGTGCCTATCAGAGCCTCTCCGGCGGCGAGCAGGCCCGGGTCCAGTTCGCACGCGTGCTGTGCCAGCTCGCCGCCGGCCGCACCATCGCCGCCGGACAGGTCCTGTTCCTCGACGAACCCACCGCGAGCCTCGATCTGCGCCATCAGAGCGCGATCCTGGAGGCCGTGGATGGGCTGCGGGGCCGCGGCGTCGGCGTGGTGGCGATCCTGCACGACCTCAACCTCGCGGCCGCCTATGCCGACACCCTGCTGGTGCTCGCCGGCGGCCGCCTCGTGGCGCGCGGCGCCCCGTCCGCGATCCTGCGCGACGACCTGATCGCCGACATCTTCCAGGTGAACTGGCCGGTGGGGCGGGTTCCCGAGGGCGGCCGGCCCTTCATCCTGCCGCGCCGCCTGTGACCGGGCGGCAACAGATCATGAGATTACACTATCAAACTGGAACAGATCCAGTCATATTCAGATGGTCCTTTGACTCACCCCAATCTATCCAAGACTAGACCGCGTTGACCGCATAGTCATCGAGCAGCAACAGCATTCCGGGCCAGCCAACCTCCCAGCGCTGCCCTTCTGTCTCGCGGAACCGGTCATGCCTTCCCGTCGCCTCCTCACCCCCCATCGCGCCGGCGCCTTCGTCGGCGTCTCGCTCATCGCGATGAATGCCGCTCAAGCCCAGACCGCGCCGGCCCTCCCCGCCGCGCAGGCGCCGCACATGGCGGTGAGCCTCGACACCCTCTCGGTCACCGCGACCAAGACCGAGGAGCCCGCCATCGACGCCCTGTCCGGGAGCAGCGTCGTCACCCGCGCGCAGATCGACCGCCTGCAGCCGAGCCGTCTTTCCGACGTCCTGCGCGACGTCCCCGGCGTGACCACGCAGGAGAACCAGAACGACCCGGCCCAGGCCATCAACATCCGCGGGCTGCAGGATTTCGGGCGCGTCAACGTCCTGGTGGACGGCGCCCGCCAGAACTTCCAGACTTCGGGCCACAGCGCCAACGGCGTGTTCTATCTCGATCCCGAACTCGTCGGCGGCGTCGACATCACGCGGGGCCCCACCTCCACCATCTACGGTTCCGGCGCGATCGGCGGCGTGGTCGCCTTCCGCACGCGCTCCATCGACGACATCCTGGCGCCGGACGAGACGGCGGGCGCGGTCCAGAAATTCGGCTTCGGCTCGAACGGACAGACATTCCTGAACTCGACGGCGCTGGGCGCCCGCATCGGCAGCGGGGCGGACGTGTTCGGTCAGTTCGTCTACCGCAACAACGACGCCTATCGCGACGGGTTCGGCACGCTGGTGCGCGACACCGGCAACGAACTGACCTCGGGCCTCGCCAAGTTCAACCTCCGTCCCGCCGACGGCCACGAGATCAGCGGCACGGCCCTCCTGCAGAACTTCGACTTCGCCAATAACGGCAGCAGCAACGCCGGAGCCCGCTTCAACAACGCGGTCCAGGCCGACACCTACACCCTCGGCTATCGCTTCGCCCGGCCCGACGTGCCGCTGATCGATTTCAGCGCGAAGGGGTACTACACCAGCACGCACAACACGCTGACCTTCCTCGACGACACCGCGAGCGGTCTCTACGGCAATCTCGGCGTGCGGGCCGGCAACAGGATCGACTACGACATCGAGACGCTGGGCGTCGACGTCCACAACACGGCCCGTTTCGACACCTGGGCCCTAAGCCACGCCCTGACCATCGGCGGCGACGCGGTGTTCGACCGGGTCAAGACCACGGACAATGCCGGGGGCTTCGGCTCCGCCTTCACGCCCTCCGGGGAGCGGACCCTGGCGGGCGCCTTCATCCAGGACGAGGTGCGCTACGCCTCCTGGCTCCGGGTCATCGGGGCCCTGCGCTACGACCATTACGACCTGTCCGGCGGCCCTTCGCATTCGAGCGGCGACCGCCTGTCGCCCAAGATCACCGTGGGAATCTCGCCGTTCGCCGGGATCGAGGTCTACGGCACCTACGCGGAGGGCTACCGGGCGCCGTCGATCACCGAGACCCTGGTCCAGGGCATCCATCCCTTCCCGGCCTTCAACATCCTGCCGAACGCGGCCGTGAAGCCGGAAGTGGCGCACAACATCGAAGGGGGCATCAACCTCAAATACGGCGATGTCCTGAGGCCGGGCGACGTCTTGCGCGCCAAGGCCAACGTCTTCCAGAACGAGATCGACGACTACATCAACATCGCCGGGGTCGGCCCGACCTACTTCGTGCCGGTGATCCCCGGCATTCCGGCCTCGGTCTGCGTCGGCCGGCCCGGGCGTTTCCCGTGCTTCATCCCGGTCCAGTCGTTCCAGTACCTCAACGTCGCGCAGGCCGAACTCTCCGGCGTCGAACTCGAAGGCGCCTACGATTGGGGCGGCGGTTTCGTCTCGGTGGCGGCCACCCATACCGAGGGGCGCGACAAGGCCACGCGCGAGACCCTCCTGAGCATCCCCCCGGACCGGATCAGCGCCACGCTCGGCCTGCGCTTCCTCGACGACAGCCTCACGGTGGGAAGCCGCCTCACCTTCGTGGACAGCCGCATCGCCGTGCCCGAGGGCGCGACGATCCTGGCGACCAAGGCCTACGGCCTCGTGGATGTCTTCGCCTCCTACCGGGTCAACGACCGGATCCGGGCCGACTTCATCCTGCAGAACGCCTTCGACAAGCGCTACACCCAGTACCTCAACCTGCTGCAGAGCCCGGGACTGACGGCGAAGGCCGCGATCAGCATCAAGTTCGCGACGCGGTGAGCGGGACGCGGGTTTCCGCAAGACATGAGCAGCGCCCCGCCGCCGCTCCCCTCACGCGGCGGAGGCGGCGCCCCGCGACGGGTCGGCCGCACGCGCGGTGGTGATCTCGGCGGCGATGCCAGTGGAGGCCAGGTTCTTGCCCTTCGCCTCGACCTCGAAATCGGCCCAGGCGAGGTGGCGGGCGACGAGGGCGTTGAGCGCCCGGTTGCCCATCAGGTGCGAATGGGCCGCGATGTCCCGCCAGTTATGCCCGGCTCCCACCAGGGCGGCATAATCGGGCAGGGTGTCCGGGTCGTGCCCCTCCAGCAGGGCCTCGCGCGACAGGCTGATATGGGCGATCGGTCGCACGCCGCGCCAGGAGTCGCGGATGCGGGCGATCCGCGCGTCGTCGGGTTCGATATAGGTGCCGCCGCTCTGGACCCAGTGGTGGTGCAGGTCGAGGACCACCGGAACCTGGTCCGCCAAGTCGAGCACCGTGTCGAGGCCGAAGGCGTTCTCGTCGTTCTCCACCGTCAAGAGGTCGCGCGCGGTCTGCGAGAGCTTGGGCAGGCTGGCGCGGAACCCCTCGATGCCCGGATCGCGGGCGCCGACATGGATGTTGATATGGGCGCCCTGCGGATGCCAGCCGGAGCCATAGCCCATCATCGCCATCAGCTCGGCATGGTATTCGAGTTCGGAGATGCCGTTGCGCTCGGCATTGGGGTTGCGCGAGGCGATGACGCAGAACGGGCCGGGATGGAAGCTGAGACGGACTCCGCCTTCCCGCGCCCGCTCGCCGATGCGCGCCAGACCGGACTCGACGAGGGCCACCATTTCGGGCTCGGCATAGATCGCCCGCGCCACCTCGTGGGTGTAGCCCGGCAGGACGTTGCTCGCCATGCGCAGGAGCCGCTCCAGGGGAGGCCGGGCCGCCACCCAGGCGATCTGCCGTTCGAGCGCGGCGAGATTGTGCCGGACGAGACCTTCGAGCTTCGCCCGCCGCGCCGGGGGCGCGAGCTTGTCGAGATGGCTCATGGTCGTGTGAGACAGGTTCATGTGAAGCGTCGCCTCGCGGGCGGCCTTCAGGGTCTTGAAGCGGGCGGGATCGTCGTCGAGCACGAAGGTGCAGCAGAAACCGAGGCGGGGCGTGTCCATCATCATGGGGGGATAACCGCGACGTCCGGCTTTGGTGTCGCCGGACCGGGCGGTTTCGGAACGCGCGCCCGCGGCCCTTCGCCGTGTCAGGGGGCGAGGGTCAGTCCAGGCACATGGCGAAATACAACGCCCTGATCCGCTCCAGGGCCTGGAACCCCTCGGCGCGCGGGTTGAGGAGCTCCGGCCCCTCCGGGACGCGGCCGAAGAACGCGCTCGCCGGATCGGCCACGAAGCCGCGCTCGCCGATATAGAGCCCGTCCCGGTTCTTCACGTTGACCGAACCGCAGATCCAGGACCCTTCGGCCCTGCGCAGAGCCGTCACCTTCGGGTCGAGCTCGCCGAAACGCTCGCCCACCATGGCGAGGATCGTCGCCGCCACGGCCTTGCCGACGACGGCGTCGGACCCGTCCTCGACCCGCTGCGCCTGCGCGGGAGAGGACAGGGCCGACAGCAGGAGGAGCGACCCCGCGATGCCGCGGGAGCGGCCCGTCATCGTGAAGGGCAGAACCATGACGCGACGGCCCTCACCGCGCCGAACCCGCTCCGCCGGCCCCGTTCGCGGGCTTGGCATCGGCGATCAGGATGTCGAGGGATTGGCGCACGATCTCCAAGGCGCTCACGCCCTTGCTCGCGGCCTCCGCCTCCACCTTCGCCCGGTCGGCGGACGCCATCCCGTCGAAGATCGCCTGCGCGACCCCGACCGAAGCGTGGATGTGATGTTCGCCCATGATCAGACCAGCCGGATGAGGGTGAGGCCGAAGCTCTCAGGAGATGCTAATAAGCATTTCATGAGACAATGCTGAGCCTGCACTCGGAAAAGATGCCCTCTTCTTCCTTACCTTTCAGAAGAGATCAACTCGTTTCGGGGTGGAGGTTCGGACGCGTTGACACCGCTTGGGCAGGGTGCCGGGGGACTCTGTGAGTGCCCGCGGGCCGGGAGGCCGCCGAGGTCGGCAGCCGGGTGCTCGCCTCGACCGGGCCGCAGGAGGGCCGGTTCGATCGGTCGTCCCCCCGTTCGACGCCGCGTGTGTCCGTCGGCGGGGCCGGCTCGATCACCGCCCATTCGCCAACCCTCAGCGCATATCGAGCCATCGGCATCTCCCTCGAAAGAGAAAAACCCGGGGCACCTCGTCCCATCCAAAAGTCGTCATGCGTTCATGACCTGGACGGCCTTCGACGCATTTGAGATGCGAACGGCCTTGCTTGCCCATCACGGCTCGTCAGCCCTCTGAACTGGACAATGCCGACTGGGACTGCGAATTTTTAGTACTTAAGCAACAACCAGACCGATACAATGCGACCCTCGATGGCAGCCCATCGAAAATTCCGCCTTATCTTCTTTCCCGCCAATTTATACGCTCGATTAACGCTTGTAGCCGATACTGGACCAGTCAGATCGCGATTCTTGTGGATCTGCTCGAGGCTCCCGGCATGCGCGCGCTCTCCGATATCAAGATCACCACGAAACTGGCAGTCGCTTTCGTTTCTCTGTCTGCGCTCACGATCGGTGTGAGCTTGTTCGGCTACACGCGCGTCGCCTCGATCGAAACGAGCATTGGCCAGACTGAGCATACATACAAAGTGCTGCAAGCGCTCGATAGTATCAACATGGCTATGGTCAATCAAGAGACCGGCGTGCGCGGCTACCTCATCTCGGGAGACTCCAAGTTTCTCGCGCCCTACAAATCGGGTCAAATCGATTTTCAGGAAAATTTCAGCCGGTTGAAAAATCTGACCTCCGACAACGCTTCTCAGCAAGACCGCCTGTCGACGCTTCAACGTGCTGCCACGGCTTGGTCGAGTGACATTGCGGCTAAGGAAATCGCCCTCGTCGAGTCGAAGAATTTAGAGCAGGCGCGCGCCCTTGAAGGAAGCGGCGCCGGCAAGGCATCGATGGATGCTATTCGGGCTGTCGTTGGCGAAATGGCAAAGGTCGAGCACGATCTGCTCCATATGCGAGGGGTCGAACAGAAAACCTCGTTCTCGACGGCTTACCTGACCAATATCATCGGAAGCATTGCCAGTGTCATCATCGCCGTTTTCCTCACAGGCCTCGTCTTTAGTTTGATCGTTCTACCGATCCGTCGCCTGGTGGCGGTGCTCGAGCGGATGGCGCAAGGCGAGATCGACACATCCATCGCGGAAGCGCGACGCGGGGACGAGATCGGGGCCGTCGGCAAGGCGGTCGAAGGCATCAAGGCCATGGTCTCGGCAAAGGCGGCCGAACAGGCGGAGATCAAGCGTGTTGCCGATGCAGCGGCCGCTGAGGAACGCAAACGGACCATGATCGAACTGGCCGACGGGTTCGAGGCGGCAGTCGGCGGGATCGTCGGAATGGTCTCGTCTTCCGCCACCGAGTTGCAGGCGACCGCCCAACAGATGAGTTCGAATGCCGCCGAAACCGCCGCGCAGTCGAGCACGGTCGCCGCAGCGGCGGAAGAGGCTTCCACGAACGTGAGTACGGTGGCTGCCGCCGCGGAGGAGCTCGGATCATCCGTTCAGGAGATCGGGCGGCAGGTCTCGGGCTCGTCCGACCTCGCCCAGACGGCCGTCGGCGAGGCGGATCAGACCTTGCAATTGGTCCAGGCCCTCAGCCAGGCCTCGGCCCGGATCGGCGACATGGTCGGGCTGATCTCGAACATCGCGAGCCAGACCAACCTCCTGGCCCTCAACGCCACCATCGAGGCAGCCCGTGCGGGCGAAGCCGGGCGCGGCTTCGCGGTGGTCGCCACCGAAGTGAAGGAACTGGCCTCGCAGACGGCACGGGCCACCGAGGAGATCGGTACCCAGATCGGCCAGATCCAGGGCGTCACCGGGCAGGCGGTGTCCGCCATCGGATCGATGACGGCGCGCATTCGCGAGATCAACGATGTGGCCACCTCGATCGCCGCCGCTGTCGAGCAGCAGGGTGCCGCAACCCAGGAAATCGTGCGCAACGTCGCCCAGGCATCCACCGGGACGACCGAAGTGACGAGCAACATGTCCGGCGTGGCACGCGCCTCCGAAGAGACCGGTGCGGCGGCCAGTCAGGTCCTGGGCGCAGCGTCGGAACTGTCGCGTCAGTCCGAGTACCTGTCCGCTGAAGTCGTGCGCTTCCTCCACACCGTCCGCGCCGCCTGACCTTCCATCGTCGCCGCGCGCACGCGCGACAGGACAGGAGCGCGACACGGACGTCCGTTTCCCTTGGGAATGGCGCCGTGTCGTGAACGAACGCGAAACCGCTGGCGCGCGGGAGATCGTGACCGACGACGGGGCGGTCGGTGTCCCACGCGGCGCGGCGACCGGTGTCGAGACGCTCATCTCATGGATCGCGAGTGCCGGGATCCATCTGGAGCCCGTGTCCTGGCATCCCCTCTCCGAGGAGAGGATCATCGTCGAGCGGCAGGCGACTTGGTCAGGCCAATCACACGTCGATGGTGCCGCACCGCAAGTGGTTGCAACCTTAGAGTGCCTCACAAAACTCCCGGTCACCCTCGGTTCTCGCTCCGAGCACGGCGGCGCAGCGGGAGTTTTGCGAGAGACACTTACTCGTTCTCAGCGGCCATCGTATCGCCAGCGGCCTACGCTTCGGCACTGTCGGCGAAGCAAAGTCCTTCGACGCAATCAGCGAGCATACAAAGGCAGCTCGGGGCGATTTCCAGCCGAGCTGCTTTCAGCCGAACATGCTGATAAGCTGACGATGGACCGTGACGGAGCTGGTAACATGGGCGTCAGGCGTGTCGTCGCGAACATCGCCACCGATCGGATGGACGCCGCCAGAGCTTTCTACGAAGATGTGCTCGGCATGACAGTCGGGATGGACCACGGTTGGATCGTGACCTTCGTCGGCTCGGGGCTAGCTGCTCCTCAAATCAGTGTCGCGACCGAAGGTGGTTCGGGCACGCCCGTGCCTGACCTCTCGGTGGAGGTCGATGATCTATCCCTCGTCCTCCAGCGCGCTATCGATGCCGGATATAGGCTCGATCACGGGCCCGTGACGGAGCCGTGGGGCGTGACGCGGTTCTTTGTCCGCGATCCCTTCGGACGGCTGGTCAACATCTTGAGTCATGCCCGCGATGCCAAATGACCGCTTCCGGGTGCTGACCAAAGCCGTCTGGAGAGTCCGGTTCGGGTCCAGGCCGTGTGAAAACGTCGAGACCCAGCAGCGCAGTTTTCTACCGAAGGCTGATATCCATCGCCTTGGATGACCTCTACAGCGGCTCAAAAGGGGTATCGTAGACGATATTTCTATCTGCCGCGCACAGATCCGCGTTTTCACACCGTCTCGGTCGTGAACGGTCTTCACGGCTATGTTCGCTTAAATGCACCCGCCGTTCAGGAGCGGACGGGCGGCCCCCCTCTCGGACGTTGAGGGATCGGTACCAAGCGTCGGATTTCCGCCACGGGAGCGCTCTCCGCCGAAATGGAGGCCGGACAAGGGCCTGGAGCATTTTCAAGCGAGGTGGATGCCGGCTCGCTTGAAAATGCTCTAACCGCGTCGTCTCCGATCGGACATGACCTCGGCGGCGAGAGCGTGATGGCCGGTTCGACCGCCTTCGACGCGCTGTCGCTACCCTGAACAACCTTGGCCCGAGGCATGATCGACATGCCGAGACTGGGCGTACGGTCCGTTCGGGCGAACGCCCCAACCGGAACTAGGCCGTGAGCGCCGTGCCGATTGCAGCGGGCTGAAAGTCCACGTCGGATGGACTCCGGCCCGCGTTTAAAGTCTCGATTTAGTCGATTTTTCGTATAAATAATTCAAGTGCATTAAGCCTCGTCACGGCAGCGTGAAACGGGATCGTCACAGGGTATTCGTCAATGTACCGCGCCTTTCTCTGCCTGAGCGCGCAGCATGACGCCTGGGTCTTGCCCCTTGCGGCGATCGTATGCTGGGTGTCGAGCCATACGGCCCTGCGACTTGCCCGCCAATCATCGAAGAGCCGGGGCCTCGAACCTTGGGCGTGGCTGTTGGCAGCGGGCTTTTCAGCCGGAGCCGGGGTCTGGAGCACGCATTTCATCGGCATGCTCGGTTATGACCCGGGAATCGCCGTCGGCTACGATACGCAGCTGACGCTGCTGTCCTTGATGGCAGCGATACTGGCCTCGCTGATCGCGCTGACGTTCGCACGTCGGGCGACCGGTTCGGCCATGGCGGCAAGTGCCGGGATCGTTCTCGGGCTGGGCGTGGCGGCCATGCATTTCATCGGTATGGCGAGCATTCGGCTTCCCGGAGCTTTTGTCTGGGACCGGCCCCTCGTCGTTGTCTCCATCCTCATCGGTTGCAGCTTTTCCGCTGCGGCGTTCGTCGCTGTCAGACACCGGGACCTGAAATACCCGAACGCCGTCGCCGCAACGCTTCTGACCGCCGCGATCGCAGGGCTGCATTTCACCGCGATGGGCGCGGTGGAGATCGTCCCGGACGGAACGGGACCAGGGTCCGCGTCCGGGCTGCCGCGTCCCGCACTCGCCTTCGGCATCGCTGCGGTCATGCTTGCCATCCTGGGCTTTGCTGCGCTCGCCCTGTTCGCCGGTCGCATGCGCCGAGCCAATCGCGCATTGCGCGCCAGCGAAGCCGCGCTGCGGATCAGCGAAGAACGCCTCGCCCTTGCCCTCGACAGTGGCAGCGATGGCCTTTGGGACTGGGATGTCGCGACGGGAAAGGTCTGGTTCTCCGACCGCTGGCAGACGATGGTCGGCTACGAGCCGGGCGAGATCGAGGGCCATGTGCGCTCGTGGCGGCGCCTCAGACACCCCGACGACGTCGCGCGCGCGCGCCGGCTGCTGACCGACCACATCGAAGGGAAGACGCCGATCTACGAATGCGAGCAGCGCGTCCTGACCAAGAGCGGCGCCTACACCTGGGTCCTGTCGCGCGGCAAAGTCGTCACGCGCGATGCCACGGGGGCACCGCTGCGCGTCGTCGGCACGCATATCGACATCGCGGTACGCAAACAGGCCGAACAGCAGATCGAGTATCTGGCGTTGTATGACGCGCTCACCGGATTGCCCAACCGCACCCTGTTCTGGGATCGCCTCGACCGCGAAATGGTGAGCGCGGAACGACGCGGACATTTCTTCGCGGTGCTGGCCTGCGATCTCGACCGTTTCAAGTCCGTGAACGACAGTATGGGCCACCCGGCGGGCGACAGCCTCCTGCGCCAGATTGCCGAGAGGCTCAAGGCGGCAATCCGCGAGGGAGACACGGTCGCTCGCCTCGGAGGCGATGAGTTTGCGATCGTCCTGAGGGGCCTCGACCATCCGCAGAACGCCAGTACCACGGCGCAGCATGTCATCGACGCGGTACAGCTTCCCGTCGATCTGGATGGCCGCACGGTCAGCGTTGGGATCAGCATCGGCATCGCGGTTGGGCCGCAGGATGGCGGCAACGCGGATCAGTTGTTCAAGAATGCCGACATCGCGCTCTATCGCGCCAAGGCAGCCGGCCGGAGCACGTACCGCTACTACGAGCCCGACATGGATGCGGTGATCGCCGAACGCAACGCGCTCGAGCTGGACCTGCGCGAAGCCGTTCGGCTGGGGGAGTTCGCGCTGTTCTATCAGCCGATCATCGACCTCAGGAACGATCGACTGAGCGGGTTCGAGGCGCTCATGCGCTGGAGGAGTCCCACGAGGGGCCTCGTCTCGCCCGGAGCCTTCATTCCCCTGGCCGAAGAGATCGGCCTGGTTGTCCCCTTGGGCGCTTGGGCTCTCAAGGAAGCCTGTCGTGAGGCGGCGGGATGGCCCGGTGACCTGAGAGTCGCGGTGAACGCCTCGACCGTGCAATTCGCCGAACTCGGTTTGGAATATGCTGTCGTGACAGCGCTGGCGGCCTCCGGCCTGCCGCCGCATCGTCTCGAATTGGAGATCACCGAAAGTGTACTGATGGGTGACACCGAGAGCGCGATCGCGTGCCTGCATCGGTTGCGCGGGCTCGGCGTGCACATAGCCCTCGATGATTTCGGCACGGGCTTCTCATCCTTGAGCTACCTGCGACGCTTCCCCTTCGACAAGATCAAGATCGACCGTTCCTTCATCCACGAAATCGGCGATGCCGACACGGCCGCGATCGTGCGCGCCATCGTCGGTCTCGCCGAACGGCTCGGGGCGAACATTACCGCCGAGGGCGTCGAGGACGAGATTCAGCTCGCGCATGTGCGTCGAGAGGGCTTCACCGAGGCTCAGGGCTATCTGCTGAGCAAGCCCCTTTCAGCCCCGGATGCCCTCCAGTTCGCCTTTGCCGCGAAAGAGCGGGCAGCATGAGACCCCGCCGTCTTCCGCCAAACCGGCGATGATGACCGTCCGGAATGCCGGCCTCATTCGCGCGCTGCGGCCGGCACGGGCAGCGGGTGTTCACATCGGCGGTCCAGGGTGCGCGTCGGATAGTCTCCCAATGCCGACGACGCTCGCCGCTCACCCCGAACGGCGATCCGACAACCGGGCATGAAACGGGGCCGAATCCGGACATTCCCGACGGCATAGATCGCCGACGCGTCGCGGGCCGAGGCTAATCGTTCATGTTCACGTCGTTCCTGTCGTCTCTCGGCGAAATCCCGAACTCCTGCTTGTATTTGACGGAGAAATGGGACTGCGTCGAGAATCCGCAGACGAACGCGATCTGACCCATGTTCAATACGGTCGATTTATTCGTCGCCCGAACGAGCGTTCTTGCCTCCTGCAACCTCACATGAGTCAATTCTTCGAGAAACGTCTCGTCATAGCGCTGCATCGTCTTGTAGACGAGACGTTCGGATACGCCGAGAAATCTTGCCGCATCCGCTATGCCGATATTGGGATTTCGAAAATTTCGTATCATGAAAACCTTGATGGCATCATACAGGCTCCGGTTCATAGAGTCGGGTATGAGTTCGCCGCAATAGCTCTTGTTGGCCGTGTCTGCTATCAATGTAAGAAGATCAACGCAGACTTCCTGAATGCGGGCCGTATTATGGATGACGGCAGAGCCGGTCAGATGAAGACAGAGCTGGCTGATGACCGAAACAAGCGCCGGCTCGCCGAAATCATGTCGCGCTGAAAAACGATCGATCCAAGAGATTCTGTTTCTCAACTTGTCGGCCGATATTTTTAAGGTCACGTTCTCGGCGCGGTCGCTGACGGAGACGCTGTACGCTTCCGACGAGTTTAGCAGCACGACACTTCCCGGTTCGACGAGGCCGGAATGGCCTCGCTGCTTGAATGTAAAACGTCCGCGCAGAGGAAGAATAAAAACGTAATCCTCGGAATCGTCGTGTGACGCCGCCGCACTCCGCCGACTGACGGTCTGAGCCGTCGCCCCGAAATGGGAGATGCATAAATTCGGAAGACGCGTCTCGTGCAAGAATCCATCGATCGCCTTGGAACGATCCGAATCGATGTCGAGCCGGTAATAAACCTCGGACATGTAGCGCTGCCACGCCTCCGTCCGGTTTCCGTCAGGCGAGCTGTCAGTTGTGAAGCTGCGGCGTATCTCATCCATCACGCGAACCTTGCGTGCATCGCCGAACGATAAGTCGCCGACCGATCAACCGCCGGAATATTGCAGAATCTATGCCAGGGCAAATCAATGAGAGTGACTTCCCCTAATTTTTAAAGACCGTGCGCGGTCTCCCGGCCAATCGACCATTGTGTGAATGGCCCCCATCCATCGCGCCGGAGTGTTCACCAGCCAGGACACCGGCCGTTGATATCGATCGATTGTCGATCCTGGTTCGCCGGATGCAGGCGACCCGTCATGACTGATGGATCATCTCAGTCCGGAGACCGAATAGTTCAGGACCGACGGCGCCGGATCGACGGCCGAACCCTGCCGTTGCACGGTCCTTCGAGATGTCGGACCGGGCCGACCCGTGGGCGCCGGGCCGCGTCGACGCCGTGCATTGCTGGAAAAAAGGTCGTGCGGCCCTGGAAAAGACGTCGGTGAAACGGCGCCCTAGCGTCAGGTCTGAGCCGGACATCGATTGTCGACCTTCCCTCAATGATCAGGGTCCCAGACATGACGACAGATCTCACGCGTCGAATTCTTCTCCGGACGCTGTCCATCGGGACGGCCACGGTGACGATGCCGTTCATCGGGCAGGCGCGGGCAGCCACCACCGGTCCGATCCTGATCGGCGTGCCGACGGCGCAGACGTCCCAGACCGGCGTTGCCGATCACCAGGACTACCTCAACGGCACCACGCTGGCCCTGGAAGAGATCAACGCGGCGGGCGGCGTGCTGGGGCGGCCCCTCAAGGCGGTCGTGGTGGATATCGACCCGCTTTCGCCCGAGAGCGGCCAGATCGCGATCAACAAGCTCATCGACGCCAAGGTCCACGCCATCTCCTGCGCCTTCTCGCTGACACCCGTGCCCGCGGCCGATGCCTCGGCGAAGTATCGTGCGCCGTTCCTGTGGGGCGCCACTCAGCGCAATCTCACCGAACTCGTCGCCAAAAACCCCAAGAAATATAGCCATCTCTTCCAGACCGACCCGTCCGAAGTGCATTACGGGTTCACATTCCCGATGTTCCTCAAGGCGATGAAGGATCAGGGGACCTGGAAGCCGCTGAATAACGGCGTTCACATCATTCAAGAGCAGATCGCCTATTGTCAGACGATCTCCCGGTCCCTCCAGGAAGTCCTGCCGAAAAGCGAGTTTCAGCTCGCTCACGTCACCGATATCCAATACCCGGTCCAGGATTGGGGGCCGGTGATACAGGAGATCAAGAAAGTCGGCGCCGGGGCCGTCATGGTCGATCACTGGGTCGCGGCGGAATACGCAGCGTTCGTGAAACAGTATCAGTCGGATCCCCTGAAGGGAGCCCTGATCTATCTCCAGTATGGTCCGTCCCAGCCCGAATTCCTCGAACTCGCCGGTCCGGCAGCCAACGGGTTCGTCTGGAGTTCCGTGCTCGGCGTCTACGCCGACAAGAAGGGGCAGGACTTTCGGGCAAAGTATAGGAAGCGTTTCCCCGGCGTCATGGGCATGTGCTATACCGGGAATGGTTACGACGTCGCCTATTACCTGAAGGCCGCCTGGGAAGCGGTCGGCGATCCGAGTCGATTCGATGCGGTGAACGATTGGGTCCGTACCCATGCGTTCCGCGGCGTCAACGGGATGATGGATCTCAACAACCGCTATCAGGAGGCGGCGCACTATCCCGACAACGGTCACGACGTGACGGCGACGGACCTCGAGAAGGGCATGGCCCAGCTCTATTACCAAGTCCAGAACGCCGAGCACAAGATCATCTACCCGGATGCCCTGAGCGAAGGACAGCTCCAGACAGCTCCCTGGTGGTAAGAGCATGTCGGGCTCGAACTCACGTCATGCCCCACTCTTCTCCGCCCGGGACATCACCCTCGATCTCGGGGGACGATCGATCCTCGGAGGGATCTCCCTCGATGTCGCCGAGGGAGAAGTGCTCGGCATCATCGGCCCGAACGGGGCCGGGAAGACCAGCCTGTTCGAAGTGCTCTCGGGGCGGGTGTCGCCGAAATCCGGCGCCATCCGGTTCAAGAACCACGACGTCACGCGCATGGCTCTGCACCAACGGGCGCGCCTGGGAATCGGGCGGACCTTCCAGACCCCCGTGGTCCCGGAAGGCCTGACGGTGGCCGAGATCTTCAAGGCCGCGCGCCAAGCCTACAAGCCCTATCTCACCCCGGACGATTCGGAATGGGGTTCGGAGCTGGTCACGTTCCGGGTGCCCGGCAACGTCCTGGCCGAGCGGCTCGACACCCTGCATCGGCGCAAGCTCCTGCTCGCCTGCCTTCTCATGCGCCGGCCCTCCCTGCTTCTGATGGACGAGCCGGCGGCCGGTCTCATCAACTCCGAGATCGACGAACTCGACGAGATCATGCGGGTTCTCGCCAAGGAGTTGAACATCGCCATCATCCTCATCGAGCACCGGATCGAACTGCTCGAAACGACGGCCGACCGGGTGATGGTGATGGATGCGGGCGACGTCATCGCCACGGGCGATCTCGCTTCCATCCTGCACGATCCCAAGGTCAACGCAGCCTATTTCGATGCGGCGGAAGACGATCCCGAGGAGGCGTCGCGATGACAGCGCAATCCGAGCGGCGAGAAGTCCTGCGCGTCGACGGCCTGTCCGCCGGCTGGGGTCCGATGCGGGTGATCCACGACCTCGACCTCAACGTCTATTCAGGCGAGCGGGTCGGACTCGTCGGCTTGAACGGGCACGGCAAATCGACCCTCTTCCTGGCGATTGCCGGGCTGTCCGGCTGGCAGCGCGGCTCGATTCTCCTGGACGGCCACGAAGTCGGCCGGACGCGAAGCCAGGGACCCGGCCGCTACACCCATCTCGTCGTGCGGCGCGGCCTCGCCCTGATGCCCCAGGGCGACGAGATCTTCCATGGCCTGACCGTCGAGGAGCACCTCGACAGCGGGGCCTTCACGCCGCGGGCCTGGAAGGAACGCGGCGAGCGCAAGAAGCGCATCCTCAAGATCTTTCCGCCGCTGGCAGCGCTGATGAAGACCCCCGTCGGGCGGCTTTCGGGCGGCGAGCGGCGCATGGTGTCCCTCGGCCGTGGCCTCATGGCCGATGCCAGCCTCTTTCTCGTGGACGAACCCTCCCTCGGGCTTGCCCCGAAGATCGGCAAGTCGGTCATCGCCGCACTCATGGCCGTCGAGCTCGGCGGATCGGCGATGGTGATCGCGGAGCAGAACGTCGGTCTGCTCCAGGGCCGGGTCGATCGCATCATCGGCATGCATGCCGGCAAACTCAAGGGCGAGGCCTCCGTCGCATCGCCGCTTTCCTCGAAAGGGCTCGCCGCATGAACTGGAGTTTTGTGATCGCCAACGCGATCACGCTCGCCTGCATCTACGGGACGCTCGCGATCGGCATCTCGCTGACATGGTCGAGCCTCGGCCTCATCAATATGGCCTACGGCTTCATTTTCGCCCTGTCCGGCTACGGCGCCTGGCTCGCGAGCCAGCATATCGGCCCCTACACCCCCGTCGTCATGACGGCGGGCATCCTGACCGGGGCCGTCGGGGGCGTCTTCGTCAACGCACTGGCGTTCATCCCCATCCACGACAAGCCGAACTATCAATTGCGCGGCCTCATCGCCACGCTGGCGATCAGCCTCGTGGGCAATCAGGTGCTGCTGTGGAATTTCGGGCCGCGCGCCAAGTCCCTGCCGCAGCTCTTCGGGGCGGGAAGCGTCAGCATCTTCGGCGTCGTCATGACGGCCGACAAGATCGGTGCCTCGCTCTCGGCCGTGGTGCTTCTGACGCTCGTTCTGATGTGGATGCGGTCGAGCCGGCGTGGGCTTGAGATCCGCGCGATGATGATGAACCCGCACGCCGCCTCCCTCGTCGGCATCGGCGTGCGGCAGACGAGCTTCTCCGTGATGGCTCTCACCGGCGGCCTTGCCGGCTTGGCCTCCGTCCTCCTCGCGCAGACCTATTACGTCTCTCCCTTCAGCGGCATCACGCCGATGGTGAAAGGGCTCAGCATCGCTCTGATGGGCGGGCTCGGCAGCGTCCCGGGCGCGGTCATCGGCGCGGTCATCCTGGGCATCAACGAGGCCTTCACCTCGACGCTGCTGGGCGGTCAATACGTCCTGATCACCCAGTTCCTGCTCATCATCCTGATCCTGCTGATCCGCCCCCGTGGCATCGCCGGCATCCTGGACAAGGCACGGGAGGCCTGACCCCATGAGCCGGACCTGGATCGATCCGCTCTCGGGCTTCGAGCCCGAGAAAGCGCCCCGCGAGGTCGCGACGAACGATTACCTCTCGCCGCAGACGACCTGGAACGAGACCACCCGTTTCAATCCGACGATGTACAAGGTCGGGCGGTTGAACTTCTTCTACAAATGGCCCGGTCACGGCGGCCGTCTGTGGTCGCGCACCCGCTACTGGCCGACCCGGCGTCGGGTCCTCAACATCGCCGGCGGGTACAACCGGAAGACCATGCGGCGCGAGAAGACCATTCTCGACAAGCGGCCGATCTGGTGGACGATGGCGTTCGCGGCCTTCCTCCTGATGCCCTTCGCGGTCCCGGTCGATCTTCGGAACACCATCATGACGGCCGCGGCCGTGTTCGGCATCTACGCCGCGGTCAACCTGTGCTGGATGCTCATCATCGGCACGGCGGGCATCTACTCGCTGGCGAGCTACGCGGTGGTCGGGGCTGCGGCCTACGGGGCGACGTACATCGCGATCCTGACCGGCATCCCCTGGTGGATGCTCCCCGTCGCGGGAGCGGCCATCGGCCTGGCCTTCGGCGTCGTCATCGCGCTGCCGGCCATGCGCCTCGATGGCTTCTACTACGCCCTGCTCACCCTCGGCGTCGTCGAACTCTGTCGGGTCTACGTGATCCAGTCCCGCGTCTTCGGCTCCGCGACGGGCGGTCTCTACGGAGCGCCGAGCTACCTTCCCGACGACCTGTCCCAGCAGGATCAGCTTCTCTACGGCTACTACGCCTCGCTCGTCGTGATGGTTCTGGCGCTGTTCCTCTACCGCTTCGTCAACGGCAAGCGCCTCGGCCGGGTTCTGCGCATGGCGCCGGAGAAGAAGGAGGCCTTCGCCGAGGCCTGCGGCGTCGACTTCCGCCGCGCCCGCGTCTCGGTGTTCCTGCTCTCCTCCACGGCGATCGGGGCCATCGGCGGGTTCTACGCCAGCCATTTCGGGGGAGCCTCCCCCAACCTCTTTTCCTTCGACACCCTCCTGCTGGCCCTGGCGATGCTGGTCATCGGCGGGATCGGACGCTCCGAGGGCGCCGTCGCCGGAACGGCGATCGTGGTCTTCATCGACCGCGTGCTCATCGACTGGGGGCCGCTCCGGTTCGTCCTCATCGGACTGATCATGCTCTTCGTCGTCCTGTTCCTGCGCGACGGACTGTTCGGGATCAAACCGCAGTTTCGCGCCTGGCGGGACAAGAAGAAGAGCGAACGTCGCGCAACACGAGCCGAAAAGGGTGGTGAAATGCTCCCCGAGGAAGCAACGGAAACCGAAAACAAGGATGAGATCTACTATCGCCGCTTCGACAAGATGCAGCGTGACTTCATCAAGCGCCTCGTCACCAGCGAGATCATCGAAGAGCACAGGTCGCGCCCCCTCGGGCAGCACAGCGAGGCGCTCGACCGGCTGCTGATCTACTTTCGTCGTCAGGGACAGGTCGACAAATACGCGATCCTCGTGACGGAGGAATTCAAGGCCTATCGGATCGTCGCCCTCTCCGGTCACCGCGGCACCGCCCCCCGCGTCGTCGAGGACAAGGTCTACCCGACCCCTAACGAGGCCTATCACGCGCTGTTCCTGCGCCGCGTCCAGGACCTGCTCGAAACCTGATCGACGACGCCACGCTGTGCGGATCCCGAAGCTTCGGAATCCTGCCTCTCAGCCCTTTCATCGACACTCGGAAGCGGACGATGGCCGAACTCAAAATCTTCGGATACGCCAATAAGATATCCGTCAAGCCCGGCGACGAGATCACCTTTCACGTCAACGCCGACGGGACATCGACGGCACAGGCGCAACTGGTCCGCCTGATCCACGGCGATGCTCATCCCGCCGGCCCCGGTTACAAGGAGGAGGACATCCCCTCTCCGTTGAATGGTGCCTGGGATGTCAAGAAGCAGTTCACGCAGGTCGGATCCTACTGCACTGTCGAGGATCCGCTCGCACGACTTGCGGTCGACGGCAGCTTCAGTCTCTGTACCTTCGTCTACGCCAACCATCCTGGTGACGGCCTGCGCCAATGCCTGCTCGGGCGCTGGGACGCCTTCGGCAACCGCGGTTACGGCCTCTGGCTCAATCCGGCCGGCCTGCTCGAATTCGGGTACGGCACTGGGAAGGAGGTCGACTATATCGACGGCGAAGTGTCGTTGCTCAAGCAGCACTGGTACTTCGTCGCCGCGACATACGACGCGAGGACCGGCGTCGCCACACTCTACCAGGAGAGCGCAGCCAACCGGTACAACAGCCTGCTCGGCAAGGTCGCCGGGATCGACTACAGGTCCCATGTCCGCGAGACCCTGCGCTTCAGGCCGTTGAACCCGCCGGAGGTCCCCTTCCTCCTCGCCGGCGCACAAGACTTCCACACCCTGCGCGGCACCTTCGTCACCCAATGCCTGAACGGCAAGCTCGACCGGCCGAGCGTGTACGACCGGGTTCTGGCCCGCGAGGAACTCGACGCCTACCGCAAGACCGGCAAGGGCCCGGCCGACGGGATCGTCGCGTTTTGGGATACCAGCAGCGGCTACACGGCTGAAGGGATCGGCGACACGGTCGTCGATATCGGGCCGCATGGCTTGCACGCGGTCGGCTACAATCGCCCGGTGCGGGCCCAGACCGGATTCAACTGGAACGGCAAGAGCCATAGTTTCCAGGTCGCTCCGCATGAATTCGGAGGCATCGAGTTCCACGACGATGCGATCATCGACTGCAACTGGGCGGTGACGCGGAGGTGGACCGTCCCTGAGCTGCGCAGCGGCGCCTACGGGATCCGCCTGCGGATCGGCGACGGCACGGGGATCCGCGAGGAATACATCGTCTTCTTCGTTCGCGCCCGCCAACCGAAGGCGCCCATCGTCTTCCTCATTCCGACGGCGAGCTATCTGGCCTACGCCAACGAACATCTCAGCTTCGATGCGGAGATCATGCAGCCCCTGGCCGGCCAGTCGCCGATCCTCTCCGAGGTCGACATCGAGCTGTATCAGACCGAGAGCTTCGGTCTGTCCCTCTACGACACCCATTCCGATGGCGCCGGCTGCTGCTACAGTTCCTATCGTCGACCGATCCTGAACATGCGCCCGAAGGCCCGCATGTCGTCGATGGGGGTTACCTGGCAGCTTCCGGCCGATCTCTCGGTGATCGCATGGCTGGAACATGCAGGCTACGACTACGAGGTCCTCACCGACGAGGACCTGCACCTCGAAGGTGTCGACGCCCTCACACCGTACCGCCTGGTTCTCACCGGCACGCACCCGGAATACGTCTCCGAGGCGATGCTGGACGCCACCGAGGATTATGTCGAGCAAGGCGGTCGGCTGATCTACATGGGTGGCAACGGCTACTACTGGAATATCGGCATGCGCACCGACGAACCGTGGTGCGTCGAGGTCCGCAAACTGAATTCCGGCATGCGGGCGTGGCAGGCGCGGCCGGGCGAGTACCACATGGCCAGCAACGGCCAGAAGAGCGGCATCTGGAAGGATCTCGGCCGGCCGCCGCAGAAGCTCACCGGCGTCGGCTTCATCTCCGAAGGCTTCGATTCCGCCCGCCCGTTCCGGCGCATGCCCGACAGCTGGCACCGGCGGGCGGACTGGATGTTCGAGGGCATCGAGGGCGAGATCCTGGGCGATTTCGGCCTCGCCCACGAGGCGGCCGGCGGCCTGGAGATCGACCGCTACGACCTCGCCCTCGGCACGCCTCCGCATTCGCTCATCGTCGCCTCATCGGGCGGCCACAGCGACAACTACGTCACCGTGACGGAGGAGATCCTCTACCCGTATCCGGGCCTGTCCGGATCGCACGATTACCGCATCCGGGCCGACATGGTCTTCTTCACCGCTCCCAATGACGGTGCCGTCTTCTCGACGGGCTCGATCGGGTTCGGGCAATCGCTGCCGTTCAACAACTTCGACAACAACATCGCCAAGCTGTTGTCGAACATCGTCAATGCCTTCCAGAGCCCGAACAAGGTTCCGGGCTGGGCATGGACGCTCGAAGAAAAACAGATCCGATAATCGCGCAGCACACCGTCGCATGATTCCATCGATCGATGACGCCGGCGAAGCTTTGCCCACCTGAAAACCTTAGATCAGAGGAACGCGAACATGTCGATCATATCCGAATCGGAAAACGAGATCCGCGCCGTCATCTCCGGCTGGTTGGGCAGCGTCGCTTCGGGCGATGCCGGGTCCATCGCCGGCATCTACGCCGAGGATGGGCGCATCCTCGTGGCGGGTTCGCCGGTCATCGGCGGCCGACCCGCCATCGAAGCTTTCTGGCAGGGCCTGCTTGCGGCCAGTGCCGGCACGCTGGTCTTCGGCCCGACGACGATCGAGGTCGATGCCGCCGGAACGATGGCGTTCGAGGTCGGCACCTACCGCTTCGAGACCCGGTCGGACGGGGTCACGACCCGCAATGCCGGCGGCTACGTCGTAGTCTGGAAGAAGACCAGCGGTTCTTGGCAAGTTTCCGTCGATGCTCTTGTTGCGAATTTGGAATGATCGCACCGAGTTCTGCGGAAACAATTCTTATTAAATAGTTGAGGGCATCTTTGATCGCACAAGGAGAAACACGATGTCAGGCCTTCAAACCATTCCGCGGCAGCACACCTGGACGCCGGTGATCACCGGCCTGGCACTCTCCCTCGCCGTGTCCGGCGCCTTCGCGCAGACATCGAGCCCGATCGGGGCCTTGATCGACCAGACACAGCCCCGCACCGACCCGGAGGTTGTCGTCAAGCCGGCGGCGCCCGGCATCCGATCCGGCCCCCTCGCGCCCTGGGCCTCCGCGATGGCCGATCGCGGCCTCACCTTCGGCGTCAACGTCTATAATTTCTACCAGGCCAATCCCAGCGCCGGTCTGCGGACCGGCGAACAATCCAACAGCACCTATTTCGTGCTCAGCATGAGCGCCGACATGCAAAAACTCGCCGGCATCAGCGGGGGATCGATCAACTTCACGCAATCCTTCTTCGGCTTCGTCCGCAACACCAATCACGCCAGCGACATCGGCGACAGCACGATCGGCTATCAGCCGCCGTTCAATATCAACAACAATCGCCTGTCCCTGTTGACGTATCAGCAGAAGCTTCTCGACGAACGACTCGTCGTCGAGGTCGGGCGAACCCATCCCGACCGCTATTACGGCTTACCCCCCTGCGGATCGATCAATTCCTGCTTTCAGGACCTGTTCTATCTCAACGCCGGCTTCACATCGCCGCTCTACGGCGTCTGGGGCGCGAACCTTGCCTACAAGCTGTCGCCCACGACCTACATCCAGGCCGGTGCATTCAGCGTCAATCCGAGCACCAACGCCCTCTCGGGCTATGATTTCGGATACGAGACGCTGTCCGGCGCCCTGGTCATGACGGAGATCGGACGCAAGACCGATTTTACCCAGGAAGCCTATCCGGGCCGGGTCTCGCTCACGGGCTTCTACAACACGTCGGACCACGCGGACAATCTGCGGACGATCACCGGCACCTCCCGTGGTTTGAACCCGGGAACACCGTCCATCCGGCGCGAGGGGACCTCCGGCGTTGTCCTGACCGGCAGCCAGACGGTGTGGCGTGCCGATCATGGGCGTGTCGTCAATCCCAGCCCGACGGCGATCTCGCTCTATACGGGAACCGGCTACGCCTTCGACAGCACGATCCCGATCCGCTTCAACAGCTTCATCGGCGCGACGCTCTCGGCGCCGGACCAGAGCCGGCCCGGCGACAGCTACGGCATCAAGATGAACTGGCAGCGCATCAACGACACCTACGCCACGTTCCTTGCCGACGCGAACCGCTTCTCGGGTGGGTCGGGCGCCTCGTTCTCACGTGACAAACTGATCTTCGAGGCCAACGCGAATTTCGCGCTCGGACAGGGAATCGCGTTTCAGCCGGTGGTTCAGTACCTCGTCAACGGAACGTCGTTCTTCAATCCGTACACGGCGCGCCGGCCCAAGGACGGGTTCTACGTCGGTACCGTCCTGGTCGTTCCCCTCGGAGCCCTATTCGGCCTGTCGGCGATCTGAGCCCTCATCCATCGGTGTGATGGGTATTTACGCTACTTGGTGTTCTGGCCTTCTATGAGGGGGGCTTGCTCAGGATGTCGCGTCGCGGACGCAATGCGACCGCCTCGCGGCACAGCCGCAGGCTCTACGGCGTCAGGATGGTGACGGGCGTGGTCGGCTCGCGCTGCCGGGCGAAGATACTGTGGACGTCATCAGCCGATGTGGACGCCCTGCGTAGCATTCAGGCGCAAGCCACTTCGAGAGATGCGGCGATCGACAATCTGAATGTCGAGACAGCACGGCAGCATGCCGTCTTCCTGTCGATAGGTTCAATTGGTGCACTACTTGATCTCGTCTGCCTCGTGCTAAAACAGGTCACGCGACATCTTGGCAACTCATGGCAGCCTATAGGGGCGTGCACAACAAATACATCGACAGCACATTGATCCAGGAACGCAATAGTTATTTAATTTTTTGGCGTTTAAGTCACATCGAAACTCCATAGACAGACAAATCAAATAATTGACCATGCGCTTGATTAGACGTCTAAGCATCTCCCTGCGTTTTCTTCTGGTTATTGCAATCGGTATTGCGACGCCGGTCGTTGCGTCGATCCAGTCGCTGGTCAATCTCAGGCATTCTTTGTTGGAGTCGCGGGCCTCTGAGGTCAAGCATCTCGACGAGGCCGCCTGGACCCTCGTGGCGAGCTACCACGACAGTGCGGCCAAGGGTCTGATGACCGAAGAGGCGGCCAAGGAAGCGGCCAAAAGCGCCCTTCGCGGCATGCGCTACGACAAGACGAACTACTTCTTCGTCTGGGACATGACCGGCGCCAGCGTCGCCCATGGCGGCAACCGCGCCCTGGAAGGCCGGAACTTCATCGCCGGACCGGATGCCCAGAAGAGCCCGGGCGTCGCCGACATGGTCAGCAAGCTCGTCGGCATCGCCCGCGATCAGAAGGAGGGGCTGGTTCGCTACCAGATCCCGCGGGCCGGCCAGAGCCTGTCGGAGGACAAGATCGGCTACTCGAAACTCTTCGAGCCCTGGGGCTGGGCGGTGGGTACCGGGGCCTACGTGTCCGATATCGATGCCCTGTTCTGGTCCGAAGCGAAGTGGGCGCTGAGCCTCACCGCGTGCCTGACGGTCATCGCGGCGCTTCTCTCCTTCATCCTGGCCCGCGATCTGGCACGCGCGCTGCGGGGCCTGACCCGATCCGTGAACAGTCTGGCCAGCGGCGATCTCGCCGTGGCCATCCCGTCCACCGAGCGCGGCGACGAGGTCGGCGTCATGGCCCGCGCCATGCAGATGTTCCGATCTGCCCTCCTGCGGACCCGCGACCTGGAGAACGACACCGTCCTGGCCCGCAACGGCGCCGAGCGGGAGCGCCGCGCTGCGACGCTGGCGATGGCCGACGGTTTCCATGCGGCGGTGAGCGGCATCGTCGGGGCCGTGCAGTCGGCGGCCGCCGGCATGCAGGAGACCGCGCAGGGCATGACGCTGACGGCCACGGCGACGGCGCGCCAATCCTCGGCCGTGGCCGACGCCGCGAACGAGACCGCCACGAACGTCAACACGGTGGCCGCCGCCGCCGAGGAGCTGGGCGCCAGCGTCGAGGAGATCGGTCGCCAGGTGAACGGCTCGGCGGATCTGGCGAAGGCGGCCGTGGGGGATGCCGAGCAGACATCCGCCCTGGTGCACGAGCTGGACGCGGCCGCCGAACGCATCGGGGAGGCCGTGGCGATGATCTCGCAGATCGCGGGGCAGACCAACCTGCTGGCGCTCAACGCCACCATCGAGGCGGCGCGGGCCGGGGAGGCCGGTCGCGGTTTCGCCGTGGTGGCCACCGAGGTGAAGGAGCTGGCCGGCCAGACCGCGCGGGCCACCGACGAGATCTCGGGTCATGTCGCCCGCATCCAGGGCTCCACGGTCGGCGTGGTCTCGGCCATCGCCGGCATCCGCACCCGGGTCCAGGAGATCAGCGCCGTCGCGGCCTCCATCGCCACGGCGGTGGCGCAGCAGGGGGCGGCCACGCAGGAGATCGTGCGCAACATCGGGCGGGCCGCCAAGGGCACCGGGGCCGTGACCCTGACGGTCGTCGACGTGTCCCAGGCGGCGGAGGTCACCGGCACGGCGGCGACCCAGGTCCTGGCGTCGGCCGTCGAGGTCACGCGGCAATCGCAGCAGCTCAGCGCCGAGATCGCGCGCTTTCTCGACACGGTGCGCGCGGCCTGACCTGGCCCCGGCCTCGTCGCATCAACCGGGATCGTCGCGGCAGGCCCCCTCTCCGTCCAGGGAGAGGGGGCCTGTGCTTGCCGTTGCGGCGGGGCGGCGCTCGACCGCACCGCACCGCACCGCACGCGCCGTCTCGATTAAAAGCTATTAAATCGATAAAATTGCCAATTTTGTCTTCGTTAAGACAGTTTAGAGTTTCCATTATTCGGTGAATGTCCATCGCTATGCACTTGTTGCGATGCGATATAAAAGCAATCGCACAGATCGTTCGACGCCTGTGACGATCCGGCGACGCGCTGCCGATAAAGCGGAGACTGCGACATGAAAATATTGCTCAATTGGACCGGCAGGAATGGTGCGCTCGTGGTCATCGCGGGCGTCCTGATCGGATTGTTCATCCCCCATCTGGCCGATACGGCGCGCCCCTACCTGGCGGTGGCCATGTTCGCGTTCACGTTCGGATCGTTCCTGAAGTTCGATCCGTCGGCACTCCGGAAGGACATCGAGAATCCGCGCGCCGTCGCCCTGATCGTCCTGTGGGCGACCCTCGGCGTGCCCCTGGTGGTGATCGCCGCGCTGAGCGTGCTGCGTCCCGGGCCGGACCTGTCCCAGGGCCTGCTGTTCTGGGCTCTGGTGCCGGTCAGTCCGGCCTGCGTCGCCTTCGCGGCGATCCTGCGGCTCAACATCACCGTGGCCCTGCTGGCGACGGTGGCCAGCACGGTGCTGTCCCCCCTCAGCATCCCGTACCTCGCGGCGCTCGCCGGCGGCTACACGCTGATGGTCGATCCGCTCGCCTCCTGCCTGCATCTCGGCCTGCTGATCGGCGGGGCGATCCTGACGGCGGTGGCCGCCAAACGCTTCGCGGGCGGTTTCATCCGGGCCAACCCCGAGGCCACCACCGGCATCGCCGTGTCGGCGATGTTCCTCGCCGGCATGGGCTCGATGCACGGCATGCAGGCGCACCTGATCGCCCAGCCCCGCACCGCGCTCACCTTCATCGCCCTGTCCTACGGCGTCCTCTTCCTCGCGGAGATCGTGGGGAGCTGCCTGTTCTGGCGGTTCGGCCGCACGGCGGCGCTCACCGCCGGCCTCCTGAGCGGGACGCGGACGATCACCCTCGCCTGGGTGGTTCTCGGCGATACCATCCTGCCCCTGGCCGATCTCTTCCTCGCCTCGAGCATGATCGCCAAGTACACCGCGCCGGGCCTGACGAAGTGGCTGCTGACGCGGTTCCTCGACACCGAGCGGCCCGTCATGCCGGTCGCGCCGGCGATGAAGCACACCTGATCGGCGGCCCGACGAGGCTGTACCGACATCCGACCCGGAGGGTCACCGTCGTCGCGGTTCCGGCCGCGGCGGCCATGCAGTGGCCTCTCACCCGGCTCGGTCCAGAACACCGGTCAAGTCGACATGAACAAGGACTTGTTGGCTTCTACGTTGCGAACGATGAACGATGCGACTTCCCGGATATGGGGCGCCTTGCGGTTGTCTTCGTGGATCAGCATGTAAAACGACCGCCTCAAATGCACCTTGTCCGGCAGGATCGGAACCAGGTTCGGGTGCAGGGATGCGATGAAGTTCGGCAGCACGCAGAGCCCGGCCCCGGACAGGGTCGCGTAGAGCTGGGCGAGCAGATTGGTGCTCCTGAACCGGCAGGTCAGGTCTGCCCCGACTTCCTGCAGATAATTCAGCTCCTTCGCGAACAGCATATCCTCAATGTAGCCTACGAAGGGATGGGATCGCATCACGTCTTCGCTCGATATGCCCCCAGTTTTTGCCAGATAGTCTTTCGATGCGTAGACGAACAGCTTGTAGTCGGTCAGCCTGCGCGAGACCAGCCGCGGCTGCTCCGGACTCGAGACGCTGATGGCAATATCGGCCTCGCGGCGCGAGAGACTGAAAAGGCGCGACGTTGCGAGGATCTCGACTTCGATGTCGGGGTGGTGATGGGCGAGCAGATGCAGGCGGGGCGCCAGGAACACGCTGCCGAGACCGTCCGGTGCACCGATGCGGACCGTACCCGCGATCGGGGTCGCCCCGTCCTCCGCCACGCGTGTTCCGAGGTAAGCCCCCTCCATCGCTTCGGCCGTGGCGAGCAGCTTCTCTCCCGCTTCGGTGAGCGCGTAGCCGAGATGGCTTCGGTGGAACAGTGTCCGCTTGAGAGTCCGCTCCAGGGCATGGATCCGTCGGGACACCGTCGTGTGCTCGGTACGGGTTTGCTGGGCCGCCGCCGTCAGGGTGCCCGCGCGTGCGACGGCCAGGAAGAACCGAAAATCGTCCCAGTTTCCACTCATCCACTCACTCCCCACGATGGTCCCGAACGCACGGGGGTGTGCATTATTGCACAGATGATGTGAATGGATGTGCCTTTTCTCGATCAGGTTCGAGGGTACGATCAGATCCAACTCGCGGTGCCAACGTGCGCTTCGGGACGGGAGGATTCTGCTGGAGGCGGGCGCGAATGCGCAGCACTGGGTATTGTATAGACGCGTGTGGCTTCCCGAGTGGAAGCGTGCGCCGCGCCGGAACCATCGCTCCCGCGCATTGGCGCAGGGCGGCCGATCATCCAAGAGGCGGTGAGGCGCTGGCGACCGGTGGAACGCCGCGGTCGAGGCTGTCGCGATGAGTTTCGCTCTCACTGAGGATCAGATCGCGATCCGCGAGATGGCGGAGGGGTTCTCCGCAGAGCATATCGCCCCCCATGCTCTCGCGTGGGACGAGGCCAAACATTTCCCCGTCGAAACCCTTCGGGCGGCCGCCGCCCTCGGCATGGCCGGCATCTACGTGGACACCGAGCATGGCGGGTCGGGGCTGGGGCGCGCCGATGCCGTCCTGATCTTCGAGGCCCTCGCCAAGGGCTGCCCGACGGTCGCGGCCTTCCTGTCGATCCACAACATGTGCGCCTGGATGGTCGACACCTACGGCGATGCGGACCAGCGGGCCCGCTGGGTGCCGGCGCTCACGGGCATGGACACGATCGCCAGCTACTGCCTCACCGAGGCCGCCTCGGGCTCGGACGCCGCTTCCCTGCGCACCCGTGCGGAGCGCGACGGCGATCACTACGTCCTCAACGGCGAGAAGCAGTTCATCTCGGGTGCGGGGGTGAGCGACCTCTACATCGTGCTGGCCCGAACCGGCGGCCCGGGCGCGGACGGCATCTCCGCGATCGTCGTCGAGAAGGACACGCCCGGCCTCTCGTTCGGAGCCAACGAGCGCAAGATGGGCTGGAACGCCCAGCCGACCCGGGCGGTGCGGTTCGACGATGTCCGTGTTCCGGTCGACCACCGCCTCGGTGCCGAGGGCCAGGGCTTTCGCATGGCCATGGCCGGCCTCGACGGCGGGCGGCTGAACATCGCCGCCTGTTCCCTGGGGGGAGCGCAGGGCGCCCTCGACCGCACCCTCGCCTACATGGCCGAACGGCGGGCCTTCGGCCGGGTGCTCACCGACTTCCAGGCGCTCCAGTTCCGCCTCGCCGACATGGCGACCGGCCTCGAGGTCTCCCGGGCCTTCCTGCGCCACGCGGCCGCCGCGCTCGACGCGAAGGCTCCCGAGGCGACCCGGCTCTGCGCCATGGCCAAGCGCCACGTGACCGATACCGCCTTCGACGTCGCCAACGACGCCCTGCAACTCCACGGCGGCTACGGCTACCTGGCCGAATACGGCATCGAGAAGATCGTCCGCGACCTGCGGGTGCACCAGATCCTGGAAGGCACCAACGAGATCATGCGTCTGATCGTGGCGCGCACCCTCATCGGGAGCCGCTGATGGACGAGATCATCGTCGAGCGCGCGGGTCGGCTCGGCCGTATCCGGCTCAACCGGCCGAAGGCCCTGAACGCGCTGACCCACGGCATGGTCGGGCAGATCGATGCGGCCCTCGACGCATTCGCCGCGGATCCGGGCGTCGCCTGCGTGCTGCTCACCGGCGAGGGCGAGCGTGGCTTCTGCGCCGGTGGCGACGTGCGCTCCCTCTACCTGAGTGAGGGGACCGCCTTCGCCGAAGGCTTCTGGCGGGACGAGTATCGGCTCGACGCCCGCATCGCCCGGTTCGGGAAACCCGTGGTGGCGATCATGGACGGGATCACCATGGGCGGGGGCGTCGGGCTCTCGGCCCATGCCCGGCACCGCGTCGTCACCGAGCGCTCGCGGGTGGCGATGCCGGAGACCGGCATCGGTTACCTGCCGGATGTCGGCGCCACCTGGCTGCTGCCCCGGGCGCCCGGCGAGACCGGCACCTACCTGGGTCTCACCGGTGCGCCGATGGCGGCGGCCGATGCGATCTATGCCGGGTTTGCCGATGCGCTGGTGCCCGTCTCCGCGCTGCCGGCGCTGGTCGAGGCCCTGTCCGGCCTCCGCGAAGGCGCCACCGACGAGGATGTCGCCGCCGCCATCCGGGCGCTCGCCGCGGAGCCCGGCCCGTCGGGCCTGGAGGCGCAGCGCGCGGTCATCGACCGCTGCTTCGCCTTCGACGCGATGACCGGGATCCTGTCCGCGCTCGAAGCCGACCCATCGGATTTCGCCACGGCCACCCGGGCGACGCTCGCCGAGAAAGCGCCGGCGAGCCTCGTCCTGACCCTGGACCTGCTGCGGCGCGGCCGCAGCGGCCCCGACCTCGAAGCGTGCCTGGAGCGCGAGTTCCACGCCTCGCTCGCCATGCTCGCCGAGGGCGATTTTCGGGAGGGCATCCGCGCCGCGGTCATCGACAAGGATCGTCGCCCGCGCTGGTCGCCCGCGACCCTGGCCGAGGTCGATCCCGCCCGGATCGCCGGCTGGCTGGAGCCGCGCGCGGCACCCGTCTTCCCGAACGACCCGAGCCTTGGCGGGTCGCGGACACGGCAAGGCTGAAGACTGTTCTTCCCCGAACCTCCCAGGGAGGCGGGCGGGGAGCGGGGAACGCAAGATCGAGCGGGGCAACCTCGCCGAAGACATGGGAGGATCAGATGCCACAGACCATCGGCTTCATCGGACTCGGCAACATGGGCGGCCCGATGGCGGCCAATCTCGCGCGGGCGGGGCACCGGGTGCAGGGGTTCGACCTCGCCCCGGCATCGCTCGCGGCCGCCGAGGCGGCCGGCGTCGCGGTGATGGGTTCCGCCGCGGAGGCGGTGCAGGGGGCCGATTCCGTCGTGACCATGCTGCCCGCCGGCCGACACGTGGTCCAGGTCTGGGACGAGATTTCCGGATCCGTCCCGCCCGGGACGCTTCTCATCGATTCCTCGACCATCGACGTGGAGAGCGCCCGCCGGGCCCATGCCTGCGCCGGAGAGCGTGGATGTGCCGCCATCGACGCGCCGGTCTCGGGCGGCACCGGCGGCGCCAAGGCGGGGACCCTGACCTTCATGGCCGGCGGTTCAAAGGAGGCCTTCGCCCGGGCCGAGCCACTCCTGCGGCAGATGGGCAAGGCGGTGTTCCATTGCGGCGAGGCCGGTGCGGGACAGGCCGCCAAGATCTGCAACAACATGATCCTCGGTATCTCGATGATCGGCGTGTGCGAGGCCTTCGCCCTCGGCGAGAAGCTCGGGCTCTCGCGCCAGGCCCTGTTCGACGTCGCGTCGGTCTCGTCGGGCCAGTGCTGGTCGCTGACCACCTATTGTCCGGTCCCCGGCCCGGTGCCGACCTCGCCCGCGAACAGCGGTTACCGTCCGGGCTTCGCCGCGGGCCTGATGCTCAAGGACCTGCGCCTCGCGCAGGCGGCGGCGGCGGCGGCGGGTGCCGCGACGCCGCTCGGCGCCGAGGCGGCCCAGCTCTACGCCCTGTACGAGGCCCTCGGTCACGGCGGCGAGGATTTCTCGGGCATCATCCGGATGCTGCGCGGCGCCGATTCGGGAGATGCGGCCTGATGACCTACGAAACGATCCTGGCGGAGACGAGGGGGCGGGTGCTCCTGATCACCCTCAACCGGCCGAAGGCGCTGAACGCCATCAACGCCCGGCTGACCGCCGAACTGATCGCCGCCGCGACGCGGGCCGACGCGGATCCGGAGATCGGCTGCATCGTCCTGACCGGCTCGGCCAAGGCCTTCGCGGCCGGGGCGGACATCAAGGAGATGCAGGCCGCCACCTACACGCAGATGTACGCCAGCGACCATTTCGGGGACTGGGAGCGATTCACCGCGATCCGCACGCCGATCATCGCGGCGGTGGCCGGCTACGCGCTCGGCGGCGGCTGCGAACTCGCCATGATGTGCGACTTCATCCTGGCCGCCGACACGGCGCAGTTCGGCCAGCCCGAGATCAAGCTCGGCGTGATGCCGGGCATGGGCGGCAGCCAGCGCCTGACCCGCCTCGTCGGCAAGGCGAAGGCGATGGAGATGTGCCTGACCGGGCGGATGATGGACGCGGCCGAGGCGGAGCGTTCCGGTCTGGTTTCACGGGTGATCCCCGCCGACCGGCTCCTCGACGAGGCGATGAATGTGGCCGAGGCCATCGCCGGCATGTCGCTGCCGATCGCCATGATGAACAAGGAGGCGGTCAACCGCGCCTACGAGACGACCCTGTCCGAGGGCCTTCGCTTCGAGCGGCGCGTCTTCCACGCCACCTTCGCCACCGAAGACCAGACGGAAGGCATGACGGCCTTCGTCGAGAAACGACCTGCCGATTTCAAGCATCGCTGAGCCCTGCCCCGCCGGGAAAGCCATCCCGGCGGGGAGATTCGAATCGAGACCAGTCGAGTCCTTCGATCAAAACGCGGACGAAGATCCGCGCCGAAGACAGACGAACCCACGCAGTGAGGGAGGAAGGCAATGCCGACATTTCGGGAGGCTCGGGATTTTCTCTTAGACCATCGAACCGATTATGAGACGGCGTATGGCGGGTTCCGCTGGCCGGACCCCGTTCCCTTCAATTGGGCCCTCGATTGGTTCGACGCGCAGCTCGCGGCCGATCCCGTCCGCCGCGATCGACCGGCGCTCTGGATCGTCGATGGCGCCACCGGCGCCGAGACAAAGATCAGCTTCGCACAGATGTCCGACCGCTCGAACCGCGTCGCGAACTATCTGCGATCGCTCGGACTGAAACGCGGCGACACCCTTCTGCTCATCCTCGGCAACGACCAGGCGCTGTGGGAGACGATGCTGGCCGCGATCAAGCTCGGCCTCGTCATCATTCCCGCCACGACGCTCCTGACCTCCGAGGAACTGGCCGACCGGGTCGAACGCGGCCGGGCGCGGGCGATCCTGGCCGGACCGGAGCAGGCGGAGCGGTTCGACGCGGCGGCTATCGAATCGACCGTGCGGATCGTGACCGGCGCCGGGCTGCCCGGTTGGCGATCCTACGACGAGGCGTTCGGCCACGACGCCGCGTTCACGCCCGACGGACCCACCCTGCCCGACGATCCGCTGCTCCTCTACTTCACGTCGGGAACAACGGCCAAACCGAAGCTCGTCCGCCATACCCACAGGAGCTACCCGGTCGGTGCCCTCTCGACCATGTACTGGCTCGGGCTGCAACCGGGCGACGTGCATCTCAATGTGTCGTCGCCCGGCTGGGCCAAGCACGCCTGGAGTTCATTCTTCGCACCCTGGAACGCCGGCGCGACGATCTTCGTCTTCAATCAGACGCCCTTCAACGCCCGTGCGCTCATCGACGTCATGGACCGGTGCCGGGTTACCACTCTGTGCGCGCCGCCGACCGTCTGGCGGATGATCATCCAGCAGGATCTCACCGCGCGGGGCCTGGCGCTGCGGGAGGTCTGCGCCGCGGGCGAGCCTCTCAATCCCGAGGTGATCGACCAGATCAGGAAGGCCTGGGGCATCACGATCCGCGACGGTTACGGGCAGACGGAGACGACCGCCCAGGTCGCGAACACCCCGGGACAGGTCATGAAGGTCGGCGCCATGGGCCGGCCCCTGCCGGGCTATCGCGTCCGGGTGCTCGATCCCGACGACGAGCCCGCGCAGGAGGGCCAGGTCTGCCTCGTCCTCGGCGACGACAGGCCGGCCGGACTGATGCAGGGCTATCAGAGCGCCGACGGCAACGCGCTGCTGATCGAAGGGGACGTCTATCGCACCGGCGACGTCGCGTTCCGGGACTCGGACGGGGTCTTCACCTTCGTCGGTCGCGCCGACGACGTGTTCAAATCGTCGGGCTACCGGATCAGTCCCTTCGAGCTGGAGAGCGTTCTCATCGAGCACGACGCCGTGGCGGAGGCCGCGGTGGTCCCGGCCCCGGACCCGGTTCGTTCCACCGTGCCCAAGGCCTATGTCGCGCTGAGGTCCGGCGTCGCGCCGAACCGGGAGACTGCCCTCGACATCTTCCGCCTCACGAACGACCGGCTGGCTTCCTACAAGCGCCTCCGCGCCCTGGAATTCGTCACCGAACTGCCGAAGACCATCTCGGGCAAGATCCGCCGCGTCCAGCTCCGCCGTGTGGAAGTCGAGGGCGGCCCGGACGCAGCCGAGCGCGGACCCATCTTCCGCCAGTCCGACTTTCCCGAGCTCAAGTCGGCCGACCAGGGCGCGAAGGCCTAGAGCCGTGCCCGGTCAGACCGGGTCGGGCACCGTCCCTGCGACGCGCACAGGCACCGATGGTCGCCGGAGCGGACGATCTTTCCAGAAACACGAGCCCATCGCCGGTAGCAGGGAGGGATAGATGCCAGTCTCCGCCGCAGCACCAGGACCTGACATGACGGCGGCGCCGATGAGTCCGGGCGAGAGGAAAGTCATCCTCGCCTCCTCCCTCGGCACCGTCTTCGAATGGTACGACTTTTTCCTGTACGGATCGCTCGCGACGATCATTGGCGCGCAGTTCTTCTCGGCCTATCCGGAAGCGACCCGCAACATCTTCGCACTTCTCGCTTTCGCGGCGGGTTTCATCGTTCGTCCCTTCGGCGCCCTGGTTTTCGGGCGGCTCGGCGACATGGTCGGTCGCAAGCACACCTTCCTCGTCACCATCCTAATCATGGGCCTCTCGACCTTCTGCGTCGGCCTGCTGCCCTCCTACGATACGCTGAACGGCTACGGCATCGGCTGGGCCGCGCCGGTGACGCTGCTGGCGCTGCGCATGCTCCAGGGGCTCGCGCTGGGCGGTGAGTACGGCGGCGCGGCGGTCTACGTGGCCGAGCACGCCCCCCGCGGCCGGCGCGGCTTCTACACCTCGTTCATTCAGGCGACGGCGACCCTGGGCCTGCTGCTCTCGCTGGTCATCATCCTGTCGACCCAGAGCTACGTGAACAGCGTCTATCCGGGCGGCACGGCGACGAATGCCGACGGCACGACGAATCCCGTCACCGCCTTCCAGGTCTGGGGATGGCGCGTCCCGTTCCTCGTCTCCATCGTCCTCCTGGGAGTCTCGGTCTGGATCCGCCTGCAGATGAACGAGAGCCCGGCCTTCCAGAAGATGAAGGACGAGGGGACCCGCTCGAAAGCGCCGCTCTCGGAGGCGTTCGGCCAGTGGCGCAACGCCAAATGGGCGCTGCTCGCGCTTTTCGGCCTCACCGCCGGCCAAGCCGTGGTGTGGTATACGGGCCAGTTCTACTGCCTGTTCTTCCTCCAGAGTATCCTCAAGGTCGATCAGTTCACGGCGAACGTGATGGTCGCGTGGTCGCTGATCGCGGTGACCGGCGGCTTTCTGTTCTTCGGGGCGCTCTCCGACAGGATCGGCCGCAAGCCGGTCATCCTCGGCGGCTGCCTGCTGGCGGCGCTCAGCTACTTCCCGCTGTTCGAGCAGCTCACCGCCAACGCCAACCCGGCGCTCCATCGGGCGCAGGCCACGGTGCCGGTGGTGGTCAAGACGGACCCTGCCGGGTGCTCGTTCCAGTTCAATCCGGTAGGCACGGCCAAGTTCACCAGGGAATGCGACGTCGCCAAGGCGCTGCTGGCCCGCTCCGCCGTGCGCTATCGCACGGAGAGCCAGCCTGCCGGCACGCCCACCGTGGTCACCGTCAGCGGCCAAGACTTCGCCGTGGCCGATCCGAATTTCGCCAAGGCGGTCTCGGCGGCACTCGCCGCGTCCGGCTATCCCTCGACCGCGGCGAACCCGACCGTGATCAAGGCGGAAAGCCCGATCGACATCTTCTCGCGGCAGAAGCTCACGGTCATCGCCATCCTGTTCGCCATCGCGATCTTCGTCACGATGGCCTATGGCCCGATCGCCGCGGCTCTGGTCGAACTGTTCCCGACCCGCATCCGCTACACCGCGATGTCGTTGCCCTACCATATCGGGAACGGCTGGTTCGGCGGCCTCCTGCCGGCCACCGCCTTCGCGATGGTGGCTCAGACCGGCGACATCTACTACGGGCTCTGGTATCCGATCGTGGTTTCACTGGTCACCGTCGTGATCGGTCTGCTCTTCGTCCCCGAAACCAAGGATCGGGACATTCTGACCTGATCGGTCGCAAGACAAAACGCGACGGCTTCGCGACGAACACGTGTTTCCCGTGAGCGGAGCACCACGGACGGCGCCCGCGCGACCCGGCCTCACGGGCGCGCCGCGCTGAATCTTTCATCCGACCCGTCGAGCGGAACCCCGGTGAGACACCGTGCCGACGGATCCGATGAGCCACGCCAACCCCTTCGAGACAATGGAGATCCCGATGACCCAAGCAGAGAACACGATGGCCGGATCCGGCCTGCGCCGGCAGCCCATGCTGATCGGCGGCCAATGGGTGTGGGCGGCTTCCGGCGAAACGCTCAGTGTCGAGAATCCCGGCCGCCGGCAGGCCATCGCGGAGGTCCCGCGCGGAGGCGAGGCGGATGTCGATCGCGCCGTGGACGCGGCGCTGACGGCGTTCTCGACCTGGAAGAAGACGCAACCCCGCGATCGCGGCCTGATGCTCCTGCGCATTGCCGACGCGATCGACCGGCGGGCCGAGGAGCTCGCGCGGACCATCGCCGAGGAAACGGGCAACGCCCTGCGGACCCAGGCGAGGCCCGAGGTCCAGATCGCCGTGGCCATGTTCCGCTATTTCGGCGGCCTCGCCGGCGAGACGAAGGGCGAGACCCTGCCGCTGGGTCACGACCTCCTGAGCTTCACCCAGCGCGAACCGCTCGGGGTCGTCGCCGCGGTCATTCCCTGGAACGCCCCCCTCATGCTGGCGAGCGTGAAGATCGCGCCGGCCCTCTGCGCCGGCAACACCATGGTCATGAAGACCGCGGAAGACGCCCCGCTCGCCGTGCTGATGCTCGCCGAGATCTGCCAGGAGCATCTGCCCCCGGGCGTCTTGAACATGCTGAGCGGAACCGGGCCGGAATGCGGTGCCCCGCTCCTTCATCACCCGTCGGTGGCGAAGCTCTCGTTCACCGGCTCGACCGGCGTCGGCAAGCTCGTCATGGAGGCGGCGGCCAAGCGGATCCTGCCCGTCTCGCTCGAACTCGGCGGCAAGAGCCCGTCCATCGTGTATCCCGACGCGGACGAGGATTGGGTGGTCGACGGCATCATCGCGGCGATGCGCTTCACGCGTCAGAGCCAGTCCTGCACCGCCGGATCGCGCCTGTTCCTGCATCGCAAGATCTATGACGGCTTCCTCGAACGCCTCGTCGCCAAGACCTCCCAGCTTCGGATCGGCGATCCGCTGGACGAGGCCACGGATATCGGCGCGATCATCAACGAGCGCCAGTTCACCAAGGTCTGCGGCTACGTGCGGGACGGGATCGAGCAGGCCGGCTCGCGGCTGGTCATGGGTGGCCTCCCCGACACGGATGGACCGCTCAGCGAGGGCTACTTCATGCGGCCGACCGCCTTCGCCCAGGCCGAGAACGAGTGGCGCCTCGCCCGTGAGGAGATCTTCGGGCCGGTCCTGGTCGCGATCCCGTGGGACGACGAGGAGGCGGTGATCCGGATGGCGAACGACTCCCATTACGGTCTGGCCGCCTACATCTGGACCCACGACATCGGCCGCGCCCTGCGGGCGGCCCGGGACGTCGAGGCCGGATGGGTGCAGGTCAACCAGGGGACCGGGCAGCTGCCGGGGCATTCCTACGGCGGCTACAAGCAGAGTGGCCTCGGACGCGAGTTCTCCCTCTCGGCGATGCTCGACAGTTTCACGCAGGTGAAAAGCATCACCGTCAACCTCACGCGCTGAGACGTGCGGCGATCGCGTCGTCCGGCGCGCCGGACGACGCGATCGCCAGTCTCCTCGACGATGATTCCTAAAACGACCTGCGGGACGAGGCCTCATGAGTAACAATCTGTACGATGTCCTGCTGCCGGCAGCCCCCGAGCGGGACGCTTCGGTCGTCCTGACGACGGAGACCGATGCCGCATGGACCCGCGGCGACATCGCTGTGCTCGCCGGCCGGATCGCGGCGCTCCTGCGCAATTCGGGCGTGGAGCCCGGGGACCGGGTGGCTGTTCAGGTGGAGAAGTCGCCGGAGGCGGTGTGCCTGTACCTCGCGTGTCTGAAGGCCGGCTTCGTCTATGTCCCCCTGAACACCGCCTACACCGACGCCGAGTTGGCGCACTTTCTCGGCGATGCCGAGCCCAAGGCCTTCGTCGGAGGCTCGGAGGCCGTCCCCGCGCCGCTCGCAGCGTCCCACACGGAGACGTTCACGCTCGGGCCGGACGGGCGCGGAAGCCTGATCGAGCGGGCAAGGGCGCTCGCACCGCTGGAAGGCACCGTCCCACGCGCGACCGACGACCTCGCGGCGCTTCTCTACACGTCAGGGACGACCGGTCGCGCGAAGGGCGCCATGATCACGCATGGCAACCTGATCTTCACGGCCAAAGCGCTCGAGGACGCCTGGGAGATCGACGACGCGGACGTCCTGCTCCATGCGCTGCCGATCTTCCACGCGCACGGCCTGTTCATCGCCCTGAACACCGCATTGCTGGCCGGCGCAGCGATGCATTTCCTGCCGAAATTCACCATCGACGCCGTGGTCGACCGGTTGCCGCGCTCGACGCTGTTCATGGGAGTCCCGACCTTCTACGCGCGGATGGTCGCCGACGCCCGTGTCGACGAGGCCCTGTGCAAGTCCGTGAGACTGTTCGTTTCCGGGTCGGCGCCGTTGTCCGTTCCCGCCTTCGAGGCCTTTCGGGCGAGGACCGGTCACGACATCCTCGAACGGTATGCGATGACGGAGACGATCGTCATCACCACCAACCCGCTGCACGGACACCGCGTCCCCGGGACCGTCGGTTCCGCGCTGCCGGGCGTGACCGTCCGGGTGATCGACGAGGCCGGCCGCGAACGGCCGCGGGGCGAGATCGGAGAGATCGCGCTCCAGGGACCGAACGTGTTCGCCGGATATTGGCGCCTGCCCGAGGTCACGGCCGCCGAATTCACCGCCGACGGATCGTTCAAGACCGGCGATCTCGGCAAGATGGAGGCCGACGGACGCCTGACGATCGTCGGCAGGAACAAGGACCTCATCATCACCGGCGGTTACAACGTCTATCCCGGGGAGGTGGAGGCGGTCCTTGCCCGCCTCGACGGGGTCGCCGACTGCGCCGTAATCGGCCTTCCGCATGCCGATTTCGGAGAGGGGGTCGTCGCCGTCATCGAGCGGCGGCCGGGCGACGAGTCCCTGACGCAGGCGGGGGTCGTCGAGGCGCTCTCTCGGGAGCTCGCGCGCTACAAGCTCCCCAAAGCGGTCGTGCTGATGGACAGCTTGCCCCGGAACGCGCTCGGCAAGATCCAGAAGAACGAGTTGCGGCGAACGCATGCCGCGCTGCTGCAGGGCGGCTCCGGTCTCCCTGCGTCCAGCCGTCCTTCGAGCCTGTCCGAGAAGCCGGTCTGATCGGACGCGGCGGCCGGTCCTTGGGGATGTGCCGCCATTCGATGCCGCCGTGCAGAGCATCGAATCACGCGTCCGGGAGATCCCGCGTCATCCACAACCCTCCCCAAAATCCCGACGACAGGCTGCAGGACTTCATCCTGCGCCATCAGGAGATCGCCGAGGCTGCCATGCCATCGGCCGCGACCACAAACGACGTTGACCCGGACGCACCGTCGCGACCGTGACGGACCGACCGGACCACGCGCGTTCGACCAGTCCGGCGTACAACCAAATCGCCAAGAGGATCGCACAGATGAAGGCAGACCCGATCGTCATCGCGAGCGCCGCCCGGACCCCGATGGGCGCGTTCCAGGGGGAATTGAAAACGCTCGCCGCCACGGAGCTCGGTGCGGCCGCGATCCGCGCGGCGGTGGGACGCGCCGGCCTCGACGGCGGAGACGTCTCGGAGGTCGTGATGGGCTGTGTCCTGCCCGCCGGCCTCGGGCAGGCGCCCGCACGGCAGGCCGCCCTCGGAGCCGGTCTCTCGGACGCGACGCCCTGCGCGACCCTCAACAAGGTCTGCGGCTCCGGCATGAAGGCGATCATGGTCGGCCACGACATGATCGCGGCGGGCTCGGCCGAGGTCGTCGTCGCCGGCGGCATGGAGTCGATGTCGAACGCGCCCTATCTCCTCGACAAGGCGCGCGCGGGCCAGCGCCTCGGACACGGGCGCGTCCTCGACCACATGTTCCTCGACGGCCTCGAGGACGCCTACGATCGCGGCCGCCTCATGGGCACGTTCGCGGAGGATACCGCGCGGCATTACCAGTTCACCCGTGACGCCCAGGACGCCTACGCCCTGGAATCCCTCGCCCGCGCCCAGCGCGCCGCGGCGGTGGGCGCCTTAGACGGTGAGATCGTTGCGGTCGGCGCCGAGATGCGCTCGGACGAGGGGCCGCGCAAGGCCCGGCCGGACAAGATCCCGACCCTGAAGCCGGCGTTCCGCCCGGACGGGACCGTGACGGCGGCGAACGCCTCGTCGATCTCCGATGGTGCGGCGGCGCTCGTGCTGATGCGGATGTCCGCGGCCGAGCGCGACGGCCACACCCCGCTCGCGGTCATCCGCGGCCATGCCAGCCACGCCGCCGCCCCGGCCTGGTTCTCCACGGCCCCCATCGGCGCCATCGGCAAGCTGACCGAGAAGATCGGCTGGGCCATGGGCGACGTGGACCTCTTCGAGATCAACGAGGCCTTCGCCGTCGTCGCCATGGCGGCGATGCGCGACCTCGACCTGCCGCACGACAAGGTCAACGTCCACGGCGGCGCCTGCGCGCTGGGCCACCCCATCGGCGCGTCCGGGGCACGCATCGTCGTGACGTTGCTCGCCGCCCTGGCGCGTACCGGCGGCCGGCGCGGCATCGCTTCTCTCTGCATCGGCGGCGGCGAGGCCACGGCCCTCGCGGTCGAGCGTCTCTGATCACAGCACCCCGGAGGATTTCGTGAAGAGTGAAGGTATCGCGGCGGTCGTCACGGGCGCCGCCTCGGGATTGGGCGCGGCCACCGCCAGGGCATTGGCGGGAGCGGGCGCCAAGGTCGCCCTCCTCGACCTGAACGTCGAGGCGGCGGCCGCGACGGCGCGCGAGATCGGCGGCCTCGCACTGGCCTGCGACGTCGCCGATGCCGGAAGCGCCGAGGCGGCCATCGCCCGCGCCGCGGCCGAGCACGGTGCCGCCCGCATCCTGGTCAACTGCGCCGGCATCTGCCCGGCCGCCAAGGTGGTCGGCCGTAACGGGCCGGCGTCGCTCGACGCCTTCGCCCGGGTCGTCCAGATCAATCTGGTCGGAACGTTCAACATGATCCGGCTGGTGGCGGCCGGCGCGGCAGGCCTCGATCCGCTGGAGGGCAGGGAACGCGGCGTGATCGTCTCGACGGCCTCCATCGCCGCCTACGAGGGGCAGGTCGGCCAGGCGGCCTATGCCGCATCCAAGGCCGGAATCGTCGGCCTGACCCTGCCGGTGGCGCGCGAACTCGCCCCCCTCGGTATCAGGGTCTGCGCCATCGCACCGGGGATGTTCGAGACGCCGATGGTCCAGGGGCTGCCCCGGGAGGTACAGGACAGTCTGGGCGCGGCCGTCCCGTTCCCATCCCGGTTCGGGCGTCCCGACGAGTATGCGCAGCTCGTACTGGCGATCGTGGCGAACCCGATGCTCAACGGTGAGACCATCCGCCTCGACGGCGCCCTGCGCATGCAGGCACGCTAGAGCTGCGCCCGACCACGTTGGGTCGGGGCACACCTCTCGATCTTTGTTGTGTCGCACTCTTTTTCGCCGAACCGGCATCCACTTCGGCGGAGAGCGCTCTAAGACGATAGCCCCAAGATGTGGTGCGACGGGTCGATCCTGAAGCGTCCGGGCTCTTTCGTTCCGGCCAGAAAGATATGGTCGCAGGGCGTGAGGCCACGCAGGGTCTTCCGCCGACGCGCGTCGTTGTCGGGGGGACTCTCGGGTTCGGGGTCCGTCGTCGCAACCCGACCCCGCCCGGCAATCGCCGATGCCCCCCGCCAGCTACACCACCGCCGGGGACACGACCCATTCGCGGGCGAGGCGACGCATCCCTTCGACTTCACGACCGCCCACGAGGCCTATGACAGCGGACAAAGGGCCGCCGACGCCGCAATGGCGGCGCTCCGGGACGGGCATGGTCTCAAGCCACGAGACCCGCTCGCCGCCGAAGCGGACGTGTGTCGATGGGCGGATCCGGCTTTCGTCATCGTGATGGAGGAATCCGATTCGTCTGTCCGGCGGGGCCCGTCCAGGTTTGTCCGCATGGTTCCCACGGTGAGGGGTACGACCCTGCGATCTTAAGGATTGGCTGGATCGCCGGAGTCAGGCTCAAGCCGAGACCGGTTTGCGGAGCGGAGAGTACGTGGCGCGGTAGCTGCGCGGCCCGATCACGGGAAGCAGGAGGTTTCTGGCCCAGCCCGGCATCCCCGCGGTGCGGGACAGGCGATCCGTCATGGCCTGGACATGGGTCACGCGGGGCCGGCGCAGCGCGTCGTAGTCCGTGCCGACCGTGCCCCAATCGGTTCGCTCCGCCAGCAGAGCGCTCAGCACGAGCGCGTCTTCCAGGGCGAGGGCGGCGCCCTGGGCCCAGACCGGCGCGGTCGCATGCGCGGCATCTCCGACCAGCACCACCCGGTCCCGGGTCCAACTCGGAATCCGCACCTCTTCGAGGGGAGAGTGATGGAGCGCGCCCGGCTGGGCGAGAACCGAATCGAGGATGTCGCGGACGAGACGCGGGAACGACGCGAAGGCAGCGCGCGAGGCGGCCAAGTCCCGCCCCTGTCCGGCAGCCTTGCCGACGGAGACCCAGCCATAAACCTCGCCCCGGTCGACGGGGATGAGCAGGAACAATCCGTCCGATCCCGCCCAGAGTGTCCAGGCGTCGAGGCCCGGATTCGGCGCCATGAAGCGCCAGCTCGCCGGGGCCAGCATCGCCGCGTCGGGCGCACGATCACCGAACACGCTGCGTCGCACCCGCGAATGCACTCCGTCCGCGCCGACGAGCAGTCTCCCGGCCTCCGCACTCCCGTCCAGGCATTCGGCCGTGACGCCGTGCGGCCCCTGCCTGACGGCGGCGACCTCGCATCCTTGTCGGATGTCGCCCGGCTCGAGGTCGAGCGTCAGAAGGCGCAGCAGGTCGGCCCGACGGAGACAATGAGGCCGTACCTCCTCACCCCAGAACGCCGTCTCGTCGACGGCGAAGAGGAGACGCCCGCTCTCGGTGCGGTATTCGCGCCGGTGAACGGGCGAGCCGACCCTGCGCAGGGCGTCGCCCAGGCCGAGTTGGCCGAGAGCCTGGACCGCGTTACCCGGCAGGTTGATGGCGAGGCCCGCATCCGCCGGCTCCCCACGCCGCTCCAGGGTCAGCGACGGCAGCCCGCGCCGCCGCAGCGCCCGCCGCATGGCGAGGCCCGCGATGCCGCCACCGGCGATGAGAACCCTGCCCGTCATGCGATCGTCCATCGTGTCTCGCCTCGTAGCCTGACTCGACGTCATCGGGACCGGGACGCCGTCGGGCGCGCGACCATGCTGGAGAAGACCCCATCCCGGCGGATCAGCCCATGCATCAGGGCCGCGCCGAGATGGGCGAGGATGAGACCGAACAGGGTGTAGGCCAGGATTGTGTGAAGCGGACGGAGCCACGCATAGAGGCTGGGATCGCGCGGCAGGATCGGCGGCAGGACGAGGGACTCGGCGAGCCCGATCGGATAGCCGGCCGCCGACAGCATCGCCCAGCCGACCAGCGGTAGAGCGAGCATCAACCCATACAGTAAGACGTGCGAGACATGGGCCGCCCGCCGCTGCCAGCCCGGAAGGTCCGAGGGCAGTTCCGGCGGCGGATGGCGCCAGCGGTTGAGCAGGCGCACCACCGCGAGAACCAGGATGCCGACCCCGAGCGGGCGGTGCAGCGCGACCAGGGTGTGGTAATGCGCCAGCGAGGTCACCATCGCCACGCCGATGAACAGCATGGCAAGGATCAGGGCCGCCATGGTCCAGTGCAGCAGCCGGGCCGGCCGGTTAAAGCGTGCGGTGTGGCTCACAATCCGGCTCCCGTTGCAGGCGTGTTCTGGACGGCGCTCGGCGCCTTCGGTTCGCCGGCGCGGCGCGTGAAGGATTGCGCATAGGCCGCCGAGCGGGCGTTGAGCAGCGGATCGTCCGATCCCACGATGCCGGCGGGCAGGACGAGGGGGTCGAAATTGACGTCGCGGCAATTGCCATCCGCTTCCGGCTGCGTGTCCGTGACGACCACGGTCCCGACGTCGAGGCTCTGCCGCTCGACCGGCCAGGGCAGGGTCGCATCGCCCGTGGGGTCGCCGGGCTGCCCCAGGGTGACGACGAGATGCCACCGCACGGGCGCCCGGCGGACGGCAGAGTCGAAGTCGTCGAACAGACCGTTCTTGTCCGCGCGAGCCCTCTGGGCTGGGCTCTCCGCCGTCGCGGCCCGCTCCGGCACGAACGCCCAGCGTACGGGCGTCCGGGTCCCGTCCGCGGCGATGAACCGGAAGGCGTTCAGGCTCCGGAAGGTGTCGTCGGCAAAGCCTGAGGTGATGGTTCGCGCCTTGATCAGGGCCGCCGCTTTCGCGCTCTCGGGATGCGCGGCGAAGAACGCCTTGAGCGCCTCCGGATCGGGCTTGCCCGTGGCCGGATCGGGCTTGGCGGCGAGAAGCTGCGCGTAGAACCCCTCCGGGGTGCGGACCGGGAAGACCGGCATGTCGTTGTTGCCGGTGCGCCATTCCTCGCCGTCGGGAAGGTGGAAGCGTAGGGCGAGGCTGCGCACCGTCGTGGCCGCGTCCGCCGCGTAGGGCTGGCCGCCCGCCAGCGCGATGCGGCCGGTGACGGGCGTGACCCGTCCCGCAGCGAAGAGCGACGCCGTCGACACGCGCGCGCCCCGGCCGTTGCTCTCGAAGCGCCCGGCGAGGCAGAGCCCCTTGGCGTGATTGCGCCGAAAGCCCGGATGGGGGCCATTCACCTGCTCGAAGCGGTCGACGATCCGCGCCTGGGTCAGGTCTCCCGGAGAGAGCCAGCCGCCGGCATAGGCGAAGGCCCCCGTCGTGCCGGCGACGAGCACCCCGATGGCGGCGAGGCGGAGACAAGCGGCACGCGGGCTCAAGGCCGGATCGGCCCCGGTCAGGTCGTTCAGGAGGGACATGTCGGGCCTTCAGACGGCGTTCGCGGTGGCGCGGCGAATCTCGTTGGCGAGCGGGTGCAGGATCGTGGGGTCGGCCGCACCCACGAGGCTGTAGCCCAGCCCGTCCTGGGCCCAGGCGTAGCCGTTCGACGTCTCCGTCGTGTGGGCGCGCATCGGCGCATCGCCGGGAACGCTCATGGGCCGCATCAGCATGACGAAGCGCGCACCGTGCCCATCGTCGTACATCAGCAGCCCGGCGGGTCCTTGCGGCGTGGCGACGAGACGTCCGCCCATGAGGCGGTAGCCGGAGCCGCTCAGATCCGGCACGGCCACCGGCCGCTTCATCCGGGCGGAGAACCAGCCGGCGAGTTCGTCCCGGTCGGCGGCGGCGAGTTCGACGGGGCGGGTGTGGTCGGGCGCGTAGACCGCGTAGTTCATGCTGGCGGACTGAGCCAGCGCCTCGATCCCGGTGGGCACGGGCGACACCACTTCGCGCAGGCCCCAGCCACCGGCGCCTCCGACGAGGAGCAGAAGCCCCGCCGCCATCGCCCGCCAGATCGGAAGAGTCTGCAAAGCCGACCGGGCCGGCCGGCGGCGCGCCTCGACGATCCGCGGCAGGTTGAGCCGGGCCGGAACCGGCTCGGCGGCGATGGGCGCGAAGGCGGCCCGCATCTCCTCGCGCAGGGTGACCATGCGCTCGACCCGCGCCCGCGCCTCGGGATGGGCATCGAGATAGGCCTCGACCTCGCGCTTCCGCGCCGTATCGAGCCGCTCGTCCACGAGGCCCTGGAGATCGTCGTCACCGATCGGACGCATGGTCATTTCACCCTCCGCAGGAGCGGGCGTTTGACAGGAGTGGCGGCTTCGGCGCCGTCCATGAGCTGGATCATCCGGTCCCGGGCCCTGGACAGGCGTGACATCACGGTTCCGGTCGGGATGGCGAGGACCTCCGCCGCTTCGGCGTAGGACAGACCCTCCACCGTCACGAGAAGCAGGACGCTGCGCTGCTCTTCCGGCAGGGCGTCCAGCGCCGTCATCAGGTCCCGGTGGCGCAGGCCGCTCTCCTGCGTCGGCGCCACCGCGAGGTTCGCCTCCGCCGTGTCCTCGATCGGCATGTGGGCGCCGCGGCGGGCGCGCTGGCGCATCTGGGTCACGGCGAGATTGTGGAGGATGGCGAAGAGCCAGGTCCGCGCATCGCCGTCGGCCTGGCGCTGGTGCCAGCGGGCGACGGCCCGCTCGAGGCAATCCTGCACCAGATCGTCGGCATCGGTGGGATTGCGCAGGAGGGCGTGCGCGTAGCGGCGCAGGGCCGGGATCAGCGGCTCGATGAGGCGCATCATGTCCATCATCTCCTGTCTCCTGGCATGGGCGGGGCTCCCGTCGGTACGCTCGCCGGACCGAACGTGCTCCGGGGCCGGCTACAGAGGCATGGACGCTACGAAATCGTGATTATTCCGCGTCCGCACGAAAAATTTCGCACGCGGCATCGAGTATTCGTTCGGGCGATAGGGTCTCGATCATGATGACGGAATTTTTCGACAGGGCATGGAATAAGCAGCCGAAGACGTCGTCTGTCCGGCATCGCTGCTCGACGAGATCAGATCGAGCAGGAACCACCGGAGACCAGACATGACGATAATCAAGACCGTTTCGGCCGTCGTTTTCGCATCCGCCTGCACGCTCGCAGCCCTGACCGGAGCTTCCCAGGCCCGGACCGTCACGCATCGGACGGAAAGCCCGGCGATCACCGGCTCGATCCCGGCGCCGGCGCCGTCGGCGTACTGGCTCGGCGGGCCGGACACCGACAGCGGAAATGCCAAGAACCCCGCTCTGCCGGGCTATGCCCAGGCCCGTGGCCAGGAGACCGGCGGTCCCGCTCGGGAACTCATCCCGAACTGAACCGGCTCGTCCCGGGCGCGCGTGAGCCCGCGCTCGGGACCTCTCGCCTCCATCCAGTCAAGGCCATCGGGTTGAGACCGGTACCGTGGTCCAGACACGGTCATCACGCGAGGAACCGGCGACGGTCGCCCGCTCGCGGATTCGATGGGGAGGGATGGCCGGCGTATCGAAGTTACGGACGTAACTCTCCCGCGCGTCGATGAAACGCTGCACTCATCGGCAGGGCCCAGACGATGGCAACGGAATGGAATTTGGTCATTCACCGCCGAGCGCAAGGTCAGCGCGGCGCGTGCGGCCGTCCATCACGTCTCCTTCGTCGCAACGGGTATCGCAGGAGACCCTTCTTGCCGCCACACCCTCCACCGGCCATCTCGATCCGTTGCTCGCCATCGCCCGCTTGGCCCTCGCCCGCGGCCTTCGACGACGGCGTCCGTTAGCTGTCGGCGAATGCCACGCCGGGTCCAGCGCGCTGCGTCAGGAGCTTGCCGTACGTCGTCAGTGCCTCCGGCTGGCGAGGACCTTGTCGATGCGACGCCCGTCCATGTCGACCACCTCGAAGCGCCATCCTCCTGCATCGAAGGCATCGCCGACGCCGGGGATCCGTCCGAGCTGGAAGATGACGTAGCCGGCCAGGGTGGTGAAATCGTCGCTGTCAGGCGTCTCCGGGAGTGCAAGGCGCTCGAAGGCCTGCCGGGCAGGCATCATGCCGTCGATCAGAAGCGAACCGTCTGCGCGTTCGACGACGTCGGGCTCTTCGCCCACCTCGGGGATGTCGCCCGCAATCGCTTCCAGGAGATCCGTCTGCGTGACGATCCCTTCCAACGTCCCGTATTCGTCCACCACCACGGCCATGCGCATAGGCTGGCTCTGGAAGGTCTCGAGGACGGCCAGGATCGTCATGCTTTCGTGCACGACGATGGGCGGCTGCGTGGCCACGGCGAGGTCGATGGCTTTGCCGTCGAGAACCTGGTCGAGCAGGTCCTGCTTACGCACGATCCCCACGAGTTCATCGACCTCTCCGCGGCTGATGACGACCTGGGCGTGGTCGCAGTCGCGGATCGCCTTGAGAACCACGTCTCGCGGGTCATCCAGATCGACCCAGAACACCTCGTGACGTGGGGTCATGATGTCCCGCACCTTTCGCTCCCCAATGGCGAAGATGCGCTCGACGGCCTCCTGCTGAACCTCGCGGATGAGGCCCGCCTCCTGGCTCGCCTGGATCAGCAGGTTGAGCTCGGCCGTCGAATGAAGCGATCCCTCGCCATGTCCCGGTTGGAGGCCGCAGAGGCGCAGCACCCCATTGCCGAGGGCGTTGAGGAGGAGGATCGCAGGCCGGAAGACGAGGAGGAAAAGGCTGAGGGGGCGGACGACGGCCAGCGCCGTGCGCTCGCTGCGCTGGAGGGCGAGGCTCTTCGGGGCGAGTTCGCCGAGCACGATGTGCAGGGACGTGATGATCGAAAACGCGACGACGACCGCGACGGTATGGGAGGCGACCGAACTGAGCCCGATCGGCAGCCACGTCAGCGCAGGCTCGACGAGATGGGCAAGGGCCGGTTCACCGACCCATCCCAAAGCGAGGGACGACAACGTGATGCCGAACTGGGTCGCGGCGAGATAGGCATCGAGCCGGTCGGTCGCCCGTTGCAGCGCGCCGGCATGCGCGCGACGTTCGCTGACGAGTTCCGCGACCCGAGAGCGGCGAACGGAGACGAGGGCGAACTCAGCGGCAACGAAGAACCCGTTGGCGAACACCAGCACGAGGACTGCCACCAGTCCCAGCACGGTCGACCATGCACCTTCGGAAATCGCCGTAACCCTCCTCGAATGACGCCTTCATTCACCGCCGCTAAGCCATCGTCGCCTGCCGCTTCGCGAGATCCGATTCGGAGCGGCTGCACGGCGAGGGCCATCGGTCGTGTCCGAGGGTAGTCCTGTGCGTGACCTGTTACCAGAATCGGCACGACATCGCACAAAAATCGGCAGCGCCCCATCGCAAAGGCAAATCGGCCCTCACATACCAACATTCTACGCTCTAGAATGCCGATCCATTTATCATCGACCCTTATGTTACTGTATTGATGCAGACCCTGCCCCTAAAATTGCACCTGGGCCACCACATGGGGGCAGGCCGGCCATCCCCGTCGCCGTACTTCCCCGGAGAGGTCGTGCGACCGACGTCAGCGTGTTCAGCTTGTTGACCGTCTGAGCTATATGTCCGCCAAACCCCCAGCATTCACCCCAGCGGGTGCGGGGGTATCAGAGGGGATTAAGCGAAACCGTGTCAACCGCCTCAGCCGGAAAAGTTGAGCGATCACAATGGCTAAAAGTCCGGGGGAAACCGCCTCAAACAGGCAAGTGGCGGAGAGGGGGGGATAATCCGCCAGATAACGCCTAGCTACAGCGTCGTCACGTCCGGTAGCCCGCGTCGCACCCGCGTCGGCTACGTTGGCGTGTACATGGCGCGCGACAGCGAGCATGGCAAGGTTTCTGATTGGAGTCTTGGGGATGCCTTTGACCATAGCGGCATATCCAGCCAACGACTCGGCTCTTCGGGACACCCCGCTCGACGCGGAGGTGCGCGCCGCCGCGCAGACCTGAGCCACGACCGCGCCGTGCTCGCCGCGACCGTCTGTTCGTATCGGCGACCTTTGTGTCCGACGTCAGCAACTGTGGGACAGATTGAGGGTCTTCACGAACGGAGGATGGCTGATTCATCGTAGCCCCTAAGGAGCGAAGATGAAGCAGACATCCGGACCGGCCAAGATGCCGGCAGAAGCGGTGATCAAGGACATCCGTCGGGCCACACGTCGGCAGTTCTCCTCCGAGGAGAAGATCCGCGTGGTGCTGGAAGGCTTGCGCGGCGAGGACAGCATCGCCGAACTGTGCCGGCGCGAGGGGATCGCCGCCTCGACGTACTACGGCTGGTCCAAGGAGTTCCTGGAGGCTGGTAAGACGCGCCTGTCGGGAGACACGGCGCGTGCGGCCACCACGGACGAGGTGCGGGATCTACGTCGCGAAGCGGGGGCGCTTGAAGGAGGTCGTAGCCGATCTCGTCCTGGAGCACCGTCTGCTTAAAAAAAAGCATGAGCGGGGCTGGGGGCGACGAGGCATGAGGTACCCGGCCCCCGAGAAGCTGGAGATCATCCGGCTGGTTGAGCAATCCCACCTGCCGGTGCGTGCCACCCTAGACACCTGATCGAGCAGGAGCGCGTTCAGCTCCTCGTAGCTCTTTACCCGGACACGCGGGGTGAAGAAGCGCTCGCGCACCAGCCCGACCTGGTTCTCGACCTGCCCCTTCTCCCAGCCCGAGCCCGTCGTGCAGGCGACCGGATCGACGAGGTAGTGCGAGCGCATCGTTGGGGTCGAACACCATCTCCTGCCTCTCGCGTGGATAGGCCCGCACAAACAGCATGCTCGTGTGCAAGAATCGGAGTCGCGAGACCTAGACCGTGAAGGGCGTTCCCCCTGTCCGCCAGACCTGGTGGCTGCTGTCGAATTGGTCGGCCCGGCCCACAGGGAGGGTG
>NZ_JAKSYE010000075.1 GCF_022829685.1 Methylobacterium sp. E-045 | reverse complement strand
CAATGCCGGACTGCTCTACACCGCCAAGGGAACAGCCGCCCTCCTCGTGCCCGTGGCCAACTACCTCCAGCAGGCCACAAACAGCTGGGACGGCGTCTTCCTCGTCGCAGCCGGCGCCAACATCCTCGCCTCCCTCCTCGCCATCGTGCTGCTGAAGCCCTGGCGTGCCCGCGTCGTCGCCCGGAGCATCTGAACCATGGCCCGCTGGATCGGATACATTCACGACGGACGCGCCGGCTTCGGCCGCCTCGACGGAGAGCAGGTCGCCGTGCACGAGGGCGACCTGTTCGACGCGCCGCGGGCGACGGGAGAGATCCTGCCCCTCTCCGAGGTCGTCCTCGACCTGCCGTGCCGGCCGAGCAAGGTCATCGCCCTGTGGAACAACTTCTCCGCCATGGCCGAGAAGCAGGGGCTGACCCCGCCGGTCGCCCCGCTGTTCCTCTTGAAGCCAGCCAACACCTATCGCCCGAGCGGCGCCGAGATCGCGGTGCCGGATTGCGCCGGGCGCATCCTGTTCGAGGGTGAACTCGGCATCGTCATCGGCAAGGTGGCGGGCCGGAGCGCGCGCGACCTCACCCCGGACGAGGCGGCCGACCACATCTTCGGCTATACCTGCGTCAACGACGTGACCGCCCTGGAAATCCTGAAGGCCGATCCGAGCTTCGCCCAATGGACGCGCTCGAAGGGTCTCGACGGGTTCGGCCCGTTCGGCCCGGCCATCGCCACCGGCCTCGACCCCGAGGCCCTCTCGGTGAAGGTGCGGGTGAACGGGCGTGAGCGCCAGACCTATCCCCTCTCCGACATGATCTTCCGCCCGCACGAGATCGTCGCGATGATCTCGCGGGGCATGACGCTGGAGCCCGGCGACGTCATCGCCTGCGGCACCTCCAACGGTTCCGGACCGATCCCGAAGGGTGCCACCGTCGAGGTGGAGATCGAAGGGATCGGAATCCTGTCGAACCGCTTCGCCTGAGCCGCACAGACCAGACCGACACGACATCCGGACAATGAGGACACGAGCATGAGCATCGCGATCGTCGGCGCAGGCGCCATCGGCGGATTTCTGGGGGTTCGCCTCGCGAATATCGGCGAGGACGTCACCTTCATCGCACGCGGGGCCAATCTCGATGCCATCCGCTCCAACGGCATGCGCCTGATCGAGGAGAACGGCTCCGAGATCCACGTGACGAACCTCAAGGCCACGAAGTCCATGGAGGAGGCCGGCGTTCACGACGTGGTGCTGCTCACCGTGAAGGCGCATCAGGTCGGGCCGATCGCCGCCGACCTCCACCACCTCATCGGCCCCGATACCCTCGTCGTGACCATGCAGAACGGCATCCCGTGGTGGTATTTTTCGGGTGGCCATGGGGGCGACCTGGCCGGAACCCATCTGGAAACCGCCGATCCGGGCCGGCTCATCGCCGAGCATCTCGACCCGAAGCACGTCATCGGCTCGGTGGTCTATCCGGCGGCCGTCCTCACCGAGCCCGGCGTGGTCCAGGTGATCGAGGGCCACCGCTTCGGTCTCGGCGAACTCGACGGATCCATGAGCCCGCGGGTCCAGGCCCTGGCCCAGCTCCTGATCAAGGCGGGCTTCCGCGCGCCCGTCACCAGCGACATCCGCGCCGAGATCTGGCTCAAGCTCTGGGGCAACCTCAGCTTCAACCCGATCTCCGCGCTGGCCCATGCCACCCTGGTGGATATCTGCCAGTTCCCGGAGACGCGGGCGCTCGCCGCCGACATGATGCGCGAGGCGGAGACCATCGCGAACAAGCTCGGCATCACCTTCAAGCTCGGGATCGAGCGGCGCATCGCCGGGGCCGAGAAGGTCGGCGCGCACAAGACCTCGATGCTGCAGGACGTGGAGGCCGGCCGGCCGATCGAGCTCGAAGCCCTGGTCGGCTCGATCATCGAACTCGGCCGCCTCACCGACACCCCGACCCCGCATATCGGCACCGTCTACGCCCTGATGCGGCTGCTCTCGCAGAGCCTCGAACGGGCGCAGGGGCGCCTGTCCATCGCGACGGCCTGACCCGACGATCCCCCGGCGGTCGCCACCGACCGCCCATCCCCGTGAACATGTGCCGCTCCCCATGCGGCGGACCGCCTTCACCACCCCGAAGGCAACTGACGATGAGGACACAGCTTCCATGGCCGAGACCGCAACCACCCTGCACGCGCTGATCCAGGCGGGCGCCGACGAGGCCAGCGCCCTGTCGAGCCCCGGCGGCGTTCCGCTGACCTTCGGCGCCCTGCGGGCGCTCACGGACAGCACCATCGCCTCCCTCAACGCGCAGGGGATCGGCCGTGGCGACCGGGTCGCCATCGTCCTCGACAACGGGCCGGAAATGGCCGCCGCCTTCATCGCCATCGCGGCGGGCACCACCTCGGCACCCCTCAATCCCGCCTATAAGGCGGACGAGTTCGAGTTCTACCTCACCGACCTCAACGCCAAGCTGCTGGTGGCGGCAGAGGGCTCGCAGAGCCCGGCGGTGGCGGTGGCCGAGAAGCTCGGCGTGCCGGTGGTGCGCCTGACCCCGACGCCCGAGCAGGGCGCGGGCAGCTTCACCCTCGCCTTTTCCGCATCCGATGCGACGCCCGCGGCCCAGGGCGGCCCGGCCCATCCCGACGATATCGGCCTCGTGCTCCACACCTCCGGCACCACCTCGCGCCCGAAGATCGTGCCGCTGAAACAGTCGAACGTCTGCGCCTCGGCCCGCAACATCCGCACCACCCTCGCCTTCACGGCCGAGGATCGCGGCCTCAACATCATGCCTTTGTTCCACATCCACGGCCTCATCGCCGGCATCCTGGCGCCGCTCTCGGCGGGCGGGCAGGTCTGCTGCACGCCGGGCTTCAACGCCCTGAAGTTCTTCGGCTGGATGGGGGAGGTCCGCCCCACCTGGTACACGGCGGTGCCGACGATGCATCAGGCGATCCTCGGCCGCGCCGCCCGCAACAAGGAGATCATCGCGGCCAATCCCCTGCGCTTCATCCGCTCCTCCTCGTCCTCCATGCCGCCGCAGGTGATGAAGGAGATCGAGGAGGTTTTCGGCGCGCCCCTGCTGGAGGCCTACGGCATGACCGAGGCCGCCCACCAGATGGCCTCGAACCCGCTCCCCCCCCGGCCGCATTATGCCGGCTCGGTGGGCCTCGCCGCCGGCCCGGAGATCGCCATCGTCGACCATGACGGCGAGCCGCTGCCCGCCGGCGAGACCGGTGAGATCGTCATCCGCGGTGACAACGTGATGTCCGGCTACGAGAACAACGACAAGGCCAATGCCGAAGCCTTCACCCGGCAGGGCTGGTTCCGCACCGGCGACCAGGGCACGCTGACCCCGGAGGGCTACCTCTCGATCACCGGGCGCCTGAAGGAGATCATCAACCGCGGCGGCGAGAAGATCTCCCCGCGCGAGGTGGACGAGATCCTGATGGACCACCCGGCCGTGTCCCAGTGCATCACCTTCGCGATGCCGCACGACAAGCTCGGCGAGGACGTGGTCGCTGCCATCGTCCTGCGCGAGGGCCACGACGCCCTGTCGGAGAAGGATCTGCGGGGCTTCGCCTCCGAGCGCCTCGCCCCGTTCAAGGTGCCGGCCAAGATCATCTTCCTCGAGGAAATTCCGAAGGGCGCCACCGGCAAGCTCCAGCGCATCGGCCTCGCCCAGAAGCTCGGCCTGGCGTAAGGCGGCAGCCTTCTCCCGTCTCCCCTCTGCGGGCGAGGGGGAGGGCTCCGCCGATCCGAACCGACGGCCGAGCCCGCGCTCTCAAAAGATCATAATAAGTCTTTATAAGACCCATGGCGGAGAATTAGCCTCGCCGTGGGTCGAACGATTTGTACGATGCTGCCGATGTCAGTATCGTCCCGCCCCATACGGCCATCAATGAACGGACGACGATCCGTCGCGGCCGATGGGAGGATGCCACACGATGACGAACAGGTTGGCTGCTTTGGCCGTGCTCGCTGCGATGTCCGCTTTGGCGCACGCCCTGTCGATGAACGACCCGCTCACGGAATGGAGCAAGGGCACGGCCATGGACCGCATGCAGATCGCCACCCGCCTCGGCAAGTCGTTCAACAGCATCAGCGAGAGCTTCACCGCCGGCTACTTCCTGAAATGCATCGACGACGTGGCCGTCTACGGCAACGCCAAGGCCGCCAGGATCGAGGACGCCATGCGCGAATGCGTGGCCGCGCGGATGCCGCGCAGCCCGGACGCCGAATAGTCAGATCTCGATCTCGGTGCCAACCTCCACGAGTTGCCGGGTGGGGATGCAGAATTGCGCGCCGGTGGCCTCGGCGTTGCGCAGGAGGAAGGCGAAGATGGTCTCGCGCCACGTCGCCATGCCCCGGTCGTCGCTCTTCGGGATGATGGTCTCGTGGCCGATGAAGATGGTCAGGTCGTCGAGGAACGCCTTCGGCAGCGTGCCGCATTCGACGGCGCATCGCAGGCCGTCGGGGATCGAGGCGTCCTCCATGAAGCCGTAATGCAGGACGAGGCGAAAGATGTCCGGGGTGATCTCGGTCACCTCGGCGCGCTCGGTCCGCGGCACGCTCGGCGCCTCCTCGTAGAGGGCGGTGACGAGGAGGATGCGCTTGTGCAGGGCATGGCTGCGCTCGACGAAGCGCGACAGGTGGAGCGGGATCCCGCTCGTGGCCGAGGACAGGAAGGCGGCGTTGCCCGGCAGGGTGATCGGCGGCTCGCGGCGCAGCTGCGCGATGAACTCCGCTTCGGGCTGTCGCAGGGTCGTTCGGGCCTCCTCCACCAGCAGGTTCCCCTTGCGCCAGGTGAGCATCAGGAAGGCGACGAGGCCGGCCAGCACCAGGGGAAACCAGCCGCCCTCGAACAGCTTCACGCTGTTGGCACCGAGGAAGACGAGATCGATGGCGAGGAAGAAACCGTTGACGGCGAAGACCGCAATGGGGTTGTAGCCCCATTTCAGCGCCACCAGGGCGGCGAGCAGGGTGGTGATCGCCATGAGCGACGAGACGGCGATGCCGTAGGCGCCGGCCAGCCTGTCCGACGAGCCGAAGGTGAGGACGGCGGTCAGGGTGGCGGCCGCCATCAGCCAGTTGATCACCGGCACGTAGATCTGCCCGCGCTCCTCGCGCGCCGTGTGGATCACCCGCATGGGCGGCAGGAAGCCGAGCTGGATCGATTGCTGGGTGAGCGAGAACACGCCCGAGACGATGGCCTGCGAGGCGATGACGGTGGCCAGCGTCGCGAGAGCGATCAGCGGATAATAGGCCCAGTCCGGGCTGAGGCGGTAGAACGGGTTCTCGATGGCGTCCGGCGAGACCAGCAGCAAGCCGCCCTGGCCGAAATAGTGGATGACGAGGGCCGGCAGGACGAGGCCGAACCAGGCGAGGCGGATGGGCCTCGCGCCGAAATGGCCGAGATCGGCATACATCGCCTCGCCGCCGGTGACCGCGAGGAAGGCCGCGCCGAGCATGGCGAAGCTCACGTGCCAGCCGGCATGGAGGAGGAAATCCACCGCGCGCCAGGGGTTGAGGGCACCGAGGATCTGCGGCGCGTGCCAGATGCCGCCAAGGCCCAGGAGCGCCAGGACCACGAACCACACCACCATCACCGGGCCGAAGATCCGGCCGATGAAGGCGACGCCCTTGCTCTGTACCAGGAACAGCCCGACCAGGATGGCGATGGTGATGGGCAGGACGGCATGGTCGAGGCCGGGAGCCGCCACCTTGAGGCCCTCCACCGCGCTCAGCACCGAGATCGCCGGGGTGATCGCTCCGTCACCGTAGAGCAGGGCCGCGCCGACGAGGCCGACCACGAGGAGCACGGCCTGCCGTGTGCCGGGCTTGGCGTGGCGGGCGCCGAGGAGCGCCAGCATGGCGACGATGCCGCCCTCGCCCCGGTTGTCGGCACGCAGGATCAGCACCGCGTATTTCAGCGACACAATGAGGATTAGGGCCCAGAAGATCAGCGACACGGCGCCGACCACGGCGATGGCCTGGGGCGGTCCGCCGCCGGATGCCGCCCGCACGGCTTCCTTGAAGGCGTAGAGCGGGCTGGTGCCGATATCGCCGTAGACGATGCCGAGCGCCCCGAGGAGGAGGGGCAGGCCGGCGCGCGGAGGATCTGCGCTCTTCGAAGCTGCGCTCTCCACCGAGGCCCCGGGGGCCGATGCGTGTTGGGCCAAGGGGGCGTTTCCTTCCGCGAATAGGCCGAACGCACTCCGTTTCCGCCTGACCCAACCTAGAGCGCTCTCCGCCAAAGTGGATGCCGGTTCGGCGAAAAAGAGTGCGACAAAACAAAGATCTAGAGGTGTGCTCCGACCCAACGTGGTCGGGCGCAGCTCTAGCGGTCGCGGGTCCGCAGTCCAGGGATGGCCGCCATAACAGCGGGCAGGTGAGGAAACCGTGCACGGCTCCCGCACCGAGGGGACCTGTCCGCTCGCTTGCCACAGTGGCAATGCCGATCGGCCGACGCGAAATCGAGACCCACGCAACGTCTCGTTCGAAGATCATGAGGGGCGACGATCACAGATTTCCGGAAACGCCCATGGCCGATCCCGTGATCGAGGCTTCTCCCTCACTCCGTCCTGCCGCTCCGGGGTCCTGCCGCTCCGGGTGTAATACCAGTCCTCGAAGCGCCTGACTCATCGAGGGCTGCCCGCGCGACGGCGCGGCGGCGGTCATCCGCCGGACCTCACCGACACCAACCTATGGGTCGGGGTCAGCGGGACTTGGGATAAGGCCTAGACCAGCCGTGCCAGCGCCTCCGGGCATTCGCCGTCGCGGGCGATGCAGACCACCGGAGCCGACACATGGCGGGCGATGGCAGCGGCGACCGTCTCGGGCGACGTCGGCGCGCCGAGGCTTTCGCAGACGACGACACCGAGCAGCGTCTGGCCGTGACAGCGCAGGGTCTCCGCCGCGGTGAGCGCGTGGCTGATCGCCCCGAGATAGCTGCCGGAGACGAGGACGGTCGGCAGCGCCAGGGCTTTGAGCCAGTCGAGACCGGTGGCCTCCGCCGTCACCGGACTCATCAGGCCGCCGACGCCCTCGATGACGAGGATCGTCGCCGGGTCCGCCCCTTCGAGCCGTGCCTCACACCAGCCGACGAGGTCGGACAGGCGCAGGCTCCGGCCTTCGCACGCGGCGGCGAGATCGGGGCTGAGCGGCGCGAGAAAGCGCCAGGGGGAGCAGGCCTCCACCGTCTCGGGCGTCAGCGGCAATCCCTGGGCCTCCAGAAGGATCGCCGTGTCGCTCTCGCGAAACCCCGGATCGACGAAGGGCGGGACACCGCTCGCCAGGGGCTTCAGGGTCGACACCGTGCTTCCCCGGCGGCGCAGGGCGCGCGTCAGGGAAGCGGTGACGTAGGTCTTGCCGATTTCGGTCCCGGCGCCGGCGACGAAGACGGCGTGGGCACGCGCGCTCACTTCTCGACGAAAGCCTTCTCGATGACGTAGTGGCCGGCCTCGCCGTGGTTGCCCTCGACATAACCGCCGCTGGTCAGCATCTCGCGGGTGTCGCGGATCATGTCCGGCGAGCCGCACAGCATGAACCGGTCGTTCTCCACCGACATCGGCGGCAGGCCGATATCCGCGAACAGCTTGCCCGAGGTCATCAGGTCGGTGATCCGGCCGCGGTTGCGGAACGGCTCGCGGGTGACGGTGGGGTAATAGATCAGGCCGGCGGTGATGACCTCGCCGAGGAACTCGTGGTTGGGCAGTTCCTGCGTGATCGTCTCGCCATAGGCGAGTTCCGAGACCTGCCGGCAGCCGTGGACGAGGACGACCTTCTCGAAGCGCTCGTAGGTCTCCGGGTCCTTGATGATCGACATGAAGGGCGCGAGGCCCGTGCCGGTGCCGAGGAGATAGAGGTTCTTGCCCGGCATCAGATTGTCGAGGACCAGGGTGCCGGTGGGCTTCTTGCCGACGATGATCGGATCGCCGACCTTGAGGTGCTGCAGCCGCGAGGTGAGTGGGCCGTTCTCGACCTTGATCGAGAAGAACTCGAGTTCCTCCTCGTAATTGGCCGAGACCACGCTGTAGGCGCGCAGCAGAGGACGACCCTCCACTTCGATGCCCATCATCACGAACTCGCCGTTGCGGAAGCGGAACGCGGGATCGCGGGTGGTGCGGAAGGAGAACAGCGTGTCGGTCCAGTGGTGGACGCTCAGCACGCGCTCCTCGTTGAACTTGCTCATCGACGGGTCCGTCTCAAACTTCGCTTGCGAATCTCGGCTTTCAGCCGGGTCTTCTCGCACCTGCGGCGCGCCCGTCAAGGCATAGCAGGCGCGCAGGCAATGAAACCGCCAACTGTCTGGAATCGCTCTGACTTAGAGGCATCCCGGCCACGGGGGATGTGATCGCGCCCCGATTCCGGCTCATGACATGGCAGGTACGAACATGGCAGGTACGATCGCGGGACAGGGGTTCGGAGACGAATCCGGTGACCGTCGCCGGGATGGCGGACACACGGACGAGAGATGCCGACACCCCGAGGGAGCGGCATCCCTCTCCGGTTTCATCACCCGCCCGGCCGCAGCCAGTCCGTCTCGGCGATCATCTCCCGGCAGACCCGTCTGCTCCGGCGACCTTGCGATTACAGGGGCTTCAGCCCCGCTTCGATCTCGGCGCGGCGGTCTTCGAGGAAGGGCGGCAGGGACAAGCGCTCGCCCAGGGTCTCCAACGGCTCGTCGGCGGTGAAGCCCGGTCCGTCGGTGGCGATCTCGAACAGGATTCCGTTGGGCTCACGGAAGTACAGGCTTCGGAAGTAGTAGCGGTCCACCGGCCCGCTCGATGGCATGCGGCGCTGCTTCAGCCGGTCGGCCCAGGCTGCGTAATCCGCATCGGGGATGCGGAAGGCGACGTGGTGGACCGCCCCCGCTCCCTGCCGGGCGGGCGGCAGGCCGGGTTCGGCCAGGAGGTGCAACTCGGCTCCCGCCCCGCCCTCGCCCATCTGCCAGACGCGAACCTCGCCTTCCGGCACGTCATAGCTCCGGGCGCGGCTCATGCCGAGCACCTCGGCGAGCACGGCCTCCGTCGCCCCGATCCGAGCAACGCTCAGGCGAATCGGTCCCAGACCCCGGATCTGGCGCTCCACCGGCACCGGGCTGGCGGGCCAGGGATGGGCGTCTCCAGCACCGCCGTCATCCACCAGCATCAGGCGCTGGCCTTCCCGATCCTCGAAATCCAGGGTGAGGCGGCCGTCACGCAGGAGCGGCTCTTGGTGCGTCACGCCCTGGCGGGCGAGATGGTCGTGCCACCAGGCGATCGTGCCGTCGCCCGAGACGCGGAACGCCGTCCGGACGATACTGTCGGTGCCGCGGCGCTCGGGCGGCGCCGGCCAGTCGAAGAAGGTCATGTCGGTGCCGGGCGCGGCGATGCCGTCGGCGTAGAACAGGTGGTAGGCCGAGACGTCGTCCTGGTTCACCGTCTTCTTCACGAGCCTCAGCCCGAGGGTTCGCGTGTAGAAGGCAGCGTTGTCCGCGGCCCGCGCGGTGATGGCGGTGAGGTGATGAAGTCCGGTGAGCTGCATCGGCCTGTCCTGCGAATGACGATGTCCCGCTGAGATGGGTCGTCCTTCGCAGGAATGCGATGGCGAGCCGGATCATCGGGACAAGCGGCCCCCCCTGGGCTCGAGCGGGATGCGCGATACATCTTCCGCACGACAGGCAACCGGAGTCCCCTGAATGCCCCATCTGCTCTACGTCGAAGCATCGCCGCGCAAGGAGCGTTCCGCGTCGATCGAGGTCGCCCGCGCCTTCCTCGACGCCTGGGGTGAGACGCATCCGGAGGGAACGGCGGACGTCCTCGACGTCTGGAACACACCGCTTCCGGAGTTCGACGGGGAGGCGCTCGCCGGCAAATACGCGGCGCTGGCGGGCGACGCCCTGAGTCCGGCGCAGGAGGAGGCCTGGGTCGCGATCCGCGCCCTGGCGGCCAGGTTCCAGGCCGCCGATCTGCTCCTGTTCGCGGTGCCGATGTGGAACTACACGATCCCCTACAAGCTCAAGCACCTGTTCGACCTGGTCTCCCAGAAGGACCTGCTCTTCACCTTCGACGAGCGCGGCCAGAACGGGATGCTCAAGGCGACGGCCGTCGTCGTCAATGCGCGGGGCGTCGCCATCGGCGAGGATTTCCCCGCCGAGATCTACGACCACCAATCGACCTACATGGCGACGTGGCTACGCATGGTCGGTGTCACCGACGTCCACCAGATCGCTGTGGAGAAGGGTCTGATGGGAGCCGATCTCGACCGGCAATCCCGCGAGCGGGCCCGCGCCGAGGCCGGGGCCCTGGCGCGAACGCTGTAGGCTTCGGCTTCAGAAGGCGCCGGCCAGGAGGCCGAGGCCGGCGGCGGCGAAGGCCGCGCCGGCAACCCGCAGCGCCGGGCGCCCAGTCCCCTCGCCGATACGGCCCATGCCGAGGCAGAGACCGAGGCCCACAGCATGAAGCAGGGCGGTGGCGGCCACGAAGCCGGCACCGTAGGCGAGACCGGAGACCGCCTCCGGCATCTCGGCGCCGTGCGCATGGCCGTGGAACACCGCGAAGAAGCCCACGAGGGCCATGGCCGCCGCGACCGGCATCGTCAGCCGCAGGGCGACGGCGGCACCGAGCACGGCCACGGACAGGGCGATGGCGGTCTCCACATGCGGGAGCGCCACGCCGGCCGCGCCGAGGGCGCCGCCCAAAACCATCATGCCGATGAACGACAGCGGCACGAGGAGCATCGCCCGGCCGCCCACCTGCACGGCGACGAGCCCCACGGCTACCATGGCGAGCATGTGGTCGAGACCGGTCAGCGGGTGCAGGAACCCATGGGCGAGGCCCGACGCATCGCCCTGCCCGGTATGCGCCAGGGCGGGACCAGCCATCAGGCCCAACATCAGACCCGGCAGAACTCGAACGCAGCGTCTCATTCCCACTCTCCCCTAAGCCCCAGAGGCCATCACCGACCCTGAATGCAGGACGTGACCGGTCCTGGCAACGGTCGTGCCGGACGGTGATGGAGAGGGGCGAGCACGCGATCGGGATGGTCTCGTTCGCGCTTGGAGCGCATCCCCTCTCCCCGCTTGGCGGGAAGAGAGCCGCGACCGTTATGGAGGCGTGGAAGACGCGATCCTACAGAAAATCGGTCGGTCGCCCTGCGGCCACCACCAGCATCCTGCCATCGGCGAAGGTGCGGGCGCCGGCGCGGCGGATGTCCGCCTGGGTCACGTTCGTCACCATCTCGTTGCGGCGGGCGAAGTAATCCATGCCCAGCCCCTCGAAGGAGATCTGCACGAGCTGATGCGCGATCTTGGTCGAGGTGTCGAAGCCGAGGGCATAGGAGCCGGTGAGGTAGTCCTTGGCCTTCTGAAGCTCCTCGTCGGACGGGCCGTCGCTGATGAGGCGGCCGATCTCGTCGCCGATCACCGACAGGGCTTCGCCGACGCGCTCGTTCTTGGTGGCGGTGTAGCCCCAGGTCATGGCGCTGGCGCGGTGGCTGACCAGGGAGGTGCCCACGGAATAGGCCAGCCCCCGCTTCTCGCGCACTTCCTGGAACAGGCGCGACGTGAAGGAGCCGCCTCCGAGGATGTGGTTGAGCACGTAGGCGGGGATGAAGTCCGGGTCCTTCCACGGCACGCCGCCCATGCCGAAGCGCAGGACCGATTGCGGCACGTCGATATCGACGACGACGCGGCGGCCGAGCTGGCCGACCTGGGTCTGCGGCACGGCGTTCAGCGGCCCGGCCTCGTCGAGGACACCGAAGGCGCGGTTGAGGGCGTCGGCCAGACGCTCAGAATCGATGGCGCCGACGGCCGCCACCTTCAGACCGCCGCGACCAATGATGCGCCGGTGCATCGCCACGAGGTCGTCGCGGGTGATGGCCGCGATGCTCTCCGGCGTGCCCGACGAGGGGCGGGCATAGGGATGGCCGGCATAGGCTTCCGCGAAGAAGCGGCGCGAGGCCATCACACCCGGATCGTTCTGCTGGTAGCGCAGGCCGGCCAGCGTCTGGGCCCGCACCCGCTCGATGGCGTCGGGGTCGAAGCGCGGCTTGGCCAGCGCCAGGGCGAGGAGGTCGATGGCCTCGTCGGCGTGCTTGACCAGCATCTTGAGGGAGCCGCCCACGGCGTCGGCGCCGGCATGGAACGACAATTCGATGGCCCGCGCCGCCAGACGCTCCTGGAAGGCGTCGGAGGAGAGGTCGCCGGCGCCCTCGTCGAGGAGGCGCGCCAGCATCTGCGCCACGCCGCCCTTGCCCTCCGGGTCCTGAGCCGCCCCTCCCTCGAAGGTGAAGGCGAGGGCGATCATCGGCACCACGGGCGATTCCACGTGCCAGGCTTCGATACCGGCGGCGGCGGCCACCGGAAGCGCCAGCGTGGGAGCGTTCGCGCTGCGGGCGGCGGTATCGACCAGATTGGCTTCGACCGAGTTCATAAGAACCTCATTCTTCTTCTGGGCGCCCGGGCCGGAATCGACGGGATCGTGCGTAAGGGTCGCCTCACGCGACGGCGGCGTCGGGATCGCGCGTCTTGGTCAGGTATCCGGTGACGGAGCGGGCGGGGATCAGGTAGCGCTCGGCGACGGCAGCGAGGCGATCCCGTGTCACGCCCTCGATATCGGACGGCCAGCGGCGGACCTCCTCGATGCTCTCGCCGATGGCGAGCGCCGAGCCATAGATGCGGGCCAGCGACGACTGGCTGTCGGAGGAATAGACCGTCTCAGCCACGAGCCGGGTCTTGGCCCGCTCGATGGCCTCCGGACCCAGGGCCTCGGAGGGGACGCGGCGCAGGACGCGGTCGACCTCGTCCTCGAGGCGCTCCAGGCTCACGCCCTCGGCGGGGATGGCGTAGACCGAGAAGCGCGTGTCGTCGATGGCCGAGCCCATGTACCAGGCGCCGGCATTCACGGCGACGCCGAGCTCCATCACCAGCTTGCGGTAGAGGAACGAGGTCGAGCCGCCGCCCATCACCTCGGCCAGCAGTTCCAGGGCGTGGCACTCGCCGTCGCGGGCGGTCATGCAGGAGGGGGTGAGATAGAGCCGCTGCAGGGTCGGCTGCTCCACCTTCGGATCGACGACGCTGAGCCGGCGGAGCGCGCGGGGCTCGGGCTCCCTGGCGCGCACCCGCACCGGCCGGGCACCGCGCGGCGTCACGCGGCCGTAGGTGTCGTCGGCCAGCCGCCGGACCTCATCGGGCGTCACGTCGCCGGCAACGACCAGGATGGCGTTCTCGGGGGTGTAGAAGCGGTTGTAATAGTCGAGGGCGTGGCTGCGGTTGAGATCCTCGATCTCGTGCATCCAGCCGATGATCGGCGTGCCGTAGGGGTGGTGCACGAACAGCGAGGCGGCCATGGCCTCCGAGAGCTGAGCCGAGGGGTCGGTCTCCACCCGCATGCGGCGCTCTTCCAGCACCACGTCGCGCTCGGGCGCCACCACGGAATCCTCGAGGACGAGACCGGTCATGCGGTCGGCCTCGAACTCCATCATGGTCTTCAGGTGGTCGCGGGCGACGCGCTGGAAATAGGCGGTGTAATCGTAGGAGGTGAAGGCGTTCTCCTGGCCGCCGAGGCCGGACACCGCTTGCGAGAAGGCGCCGACCGGATGCTTCTCGGTGCCCTTGAACATCAGGTGTTCGAGGAAATGCGCGATGCCGGACTGCCCGATCGGATCGTCGGCCGAACCGTTGCGGTACCACACCATGTGCGTCACCACCGGTGCGCGGTGATCGGGCACCACGACGACGTCGAGACCGTTGTCGAGGGCGAAGGCGGAGACTTCGGGTCCGCCGGCCTCGGAGCGCCCGAACGGCGCGGCCTCGGCCCGGCCGGCATGGCCGTAGCGGCGGTTGAGCGAGAACCCGGGCGTATCCTTCCGCAACAGATGCATCGTCTTTTCCTTGATACGTCGGCCCTGCGTGACCGCCCGTCATGAACGCAATGCCCCTTGCGCACTCCCCGGATGCCACGATTCCGCAGGCCGAGGTCAGGGCAAGTCCCGTACCGACACCCCTTAGGGCGCCGGGTACGGGCGCCGGATTCACCAGGACGGGCCATCTCCTCTAGGAGCGACGGGACCGTCCGCGGGGTCGTCCCGGTTCGGCGATCGGACCGGAACGCCGCGTCGCCGGGCTTCTTACAAAACCTGGCTAGCGACCCCGGATATAGGTACCCGGATCGGCTTCCTCACGCTCCCGCGAGGGATTGTTGACGGGGTCGCTGTTGTTCCGGGCGACCGCCTTCGGGGCCTTGCGGTATCCGTTCGGCGGGTCGGTGAGCGTATCGCGATCGGGCTCGGCGAGGATGGGCTCGGCCTTGTCCGCGCGCTTGCCGAAGATGTCGAAGGGGTTCCAGATCGACGAGGAGGCGCCGTCGCTCTCGGGACGGCCCGGCTCGGTGCGCACGCTGGCATCGGCGCGGCGCCCGCCACGCATCTCGTCGAGGGAGAGCGTCATGTTGTTGTCGTTCATCCGACCCTGCGCTCCGCGGGAGATCGGCTTCTTCGCGTCGGCGAGTTCGCGATCGCGCTGGACGATCTCGGGATCCTTGGGCCATTGCGGCGTGGCGGTGGCGGCGCGCGGCGGCGGCAGCGCCTTGCCGTCGAGCTTGGGCGGCATCACCAGGGGAGCCCGCTCGCGATAGGTGATGGCCGGCTTCTCGGGCTCGATCAGGCCGATGCTGCTCAGGGTGTCGCGCATGAACACGCCCTGCTGCGCCTGCGCGCCGCTCGCGACGAGGAGTCCGGTAAGGCCGAGGATGAACCCACGATGCCCGATCATGCTGCCCCCAAATTGCGCCGGCCCGCAGAGTGCGCCAGCTCGATTGCCCGCCCGGAACGTGCTGGCGCGTGTTGGTGTCGGTCGATGCCGGTCTTGCCCTCGTGGCCTGACGGCGGTTTCAGGCGAACGTATGGCGCCTTGACCGCAGCGCACCAGCCTCCCGGACACAACGATCCGAAGTGTGGTTTACGGATCACAGCCGAGCGAATCTTCAGGGGCCGCCCGACGACGCCCCGTCGCGAGGGCGCCGGACCGGGATCAGGCTGTCGATGAGGAGGCCGACGACGCCGGCGACGATGGCCGCATCGGCGATGTTGAACACGTACCAGGACCAGGCACCCGCATGGAGGTGCACGAAGTCGAACACCGCGCCGTAGGCCGCGCGGTCGATGGCGTTGCCGATCGCCCCGCCCGCGATGAGCCCGAGGGCGGCGGCCAGGAGCATCGACGAGGCGCGGCGCATCCAGACGATCATCCCGATGGAGGCCGCCACCGACACCGCCACCAGGATCCAGCGGCCGAGGCCGCCGTCCTGCTGGAACAGACCGTAGGAGATGCCGCGATTCCAGACGACGACGACATCCGTGAAGGCGGTCAGGCGCCAGGGCTGCGTCAGCACCAGATCGGTGCCGAAATAGAGCCAGAGCTTGGAGGCCTGATCGAGGACGAGGGTGGCGAGGAGGATGAGGAGGCCGAGGCGGAAGGGCGGCATGGTCACGCTCTTCCCTCTCCCCTCCCCCGCGGAGGGGGGAGGGCCGCCGTGCACGTTCGGATCACGCTGCCTCCGCCCCGCCGTGACGCGCATCCCATTCCCGCAGAGCCTGAGCGTCGCGGGGCGTCACGTCGGGGTAATCGGGGTCGGAGCCGACCGTCTCGGAGACGCGCCAAGACCGGGCACATTTACGGCCCTTGGCCGATCCGGAGACCACCGCCACGCCCCGCACGTCATCGATGCGGAAGGCCTCGTCCGGCCCCTCCCCCTCCAAGATCGTGATGCCGGAGGTGATGCAGACTTCCGAGAAATCGATCCCATCGAGGACGGAGAGCAGATCGGGATCGGCGACGAACACGGTGGGTGCCGCCTCGAGGCTGGCGCCGATGCGCTTGGCCGCGCGCTCGATCTCCAGGGCACCGGTGACCACGCGGCGCACCCGGCGGATCTTCTGCCAGCGCTCCGCGAGGGCGGCGTTCCGCCAGGAGGCGGGGGTCTCGGGCAGCGTCTCGAGATGGACCGAGCCGAGATCGGACGGATAGCGGTCGAGCCAGGCCTCCTCCGCCGTGAAGGCGAGGACGGGGGCGAGCCAGATCGTGACCCGGCGGAAGGTCTCGTCGATCACCTGCAGCGCGGCGCGACGGACCTTCGACGAGATCGGATCGCAGTAGAGCGCGTCCTTACGGACATCGAAGTAGAACGCCGAGAGGTCGCCGGTCATGAAGCCGTTGAGCAGGGCCACGACGCGCTTGAGGTCGAAGTTCGCGTAGGCCTCGCGGATCTCGCCGTCGAGTTCGGACAGGCGGTGCCGGATCAGGCGTTCCAGCTCCGGCAGCTCGGCGTGCGGGATCTCCGGTCCGGGCTCGAAATGCGCCAGCGAGCCGAGCATCCAACGGAGCGAGTTGCGCAGCTTGCGGTAGGTCTCGCCGAAGGTCTTCATGATCTCCGGACCGATGCGGACGTCGTCCGAATAGTCCGAGGCCGAGACCCAGAGGCGCAGGATGTCGGCGCCCGACGCCTTGATGACGTCCTGCGGCGCCAGCGTGTTGCCCTTGGACTTCGACATCTTCTCCTTGCCGCGCTCGTCGAGGACGAAGCCGTGGGTGAGGACGATGTCGTAGGGCGCGCGGCCGCGGGTGCCGGCGGATTCCAGCAGCGAGGACTGGAACCAGCCGCGATGCTGGTCCGAGCCCTCGAGATACATGACCGTGTCGGTGCCGCCGTCGCGCTTGCGCTTGACCCCGGCCAGCCCCGGGAACTGCTCGGGATCGTCGAGCACGAAGGCGTGGGTCGAGCCGGAATCGAACCACACGTCGAGGACGTCGGTGACCTTCTCGTAGGCCGCCGGATCGTGCTCGGGGGCGAGGAAGCGGGCACCGTCGGCATCGTCGAACCAGGCATCCGCCCCCTCGGCCGCGAAGGCGGCCTCGATGCGGGCATTGACCGCCGGATCGCGCAGGATCGCGCCGGTCTCGCGATGTACGAAGACGGTGATCGGCACGCCCCAGGCGCGCTGACGCGAGACCACCCAGTCGGGGCGGTTGGCGACCATTCCGTTGATGCGGTTCTTGCCCTGGGGCGGCACCCATTGGGTCTCTTCAATCGCCTTGAGGGCGACGTCGCGCAGGCTGCGGCCGTCCAGGGATTCCACCGGCCTGTCGAGGGCGATGAACCATTGCGGGGTGTTGCGGAAGATCACCGGCTTCTTCGAGCGCCAGGAATGCGGGTAGCTGTGCTTGAGGGTCCCGCGCGCCACGAGGGTGCCGGCCTCGGTGAGGGCGGCGATGAGCGCCTTGTTGGCGTCGCCCTTCTCGCCCTTGGGGGTGAGGACGAGTTTTCCCGTGAAACCGGGGGCCTCCTTGGTGAGCGCTCCGTCGGCATCGACGGTGTAGGGGATGCGGGTCTCGATTCCGCGCGCCTGCAGGGCCCGGCCATTGGCCGTCCAGACCTCGAAATCCTCTCGGCCATGGCCCGGCGCGGTATGGACGAAGCCGGTGCCGGCCTCCTCGGTGACGTGCTCGCCCTCCAGCAGGGGAACCTTGAAATCGTAGCCGCCCACATGGCCGGCGAGCGGATGGGCCAGGGTGAGGCCCGCGATCTCGGCCGCCGTCACGTCGCGGACGCGCTCGAACGCGTCCACGCGGGCCGAGGCGAACACCCCGGCGGCGAGGGTGTCGGCGAGGAGGTAGGTGTCGCCGGTCTTGGCCCAGTTCTCCTCCGCCGCCTCGGTGACGCGGTAGAGCCCGTAGGCGACTTTCTTCGAGTAGGCCACCGCGCGATTGCCCGGCATCGTCCACGGCGTGGTCGTCCAGATCACCACCCGGGCGGCGGCGAGATCCTCGGGGGCACCGGCGGTGATGGGGAACGCCGCGAAGATCGTGTCGCTGACATGGTCCTCGTACTCGACCTCGGCCTCGGCCAAAGCGGTCTTCTCCACCACCGACCACATCACCGGCTTCGAGCCGCGATAGAGCTGGCCGGTCATCGAGAAGCGCATCAGCTCGCGGGCGATCGCCGCCTCGGCCGGGAACGCCATGGTGACGTAGGGGTGGTCCCAATCGCCGGTAACACCGAGGCGCTTGAACTCCTCGCGCTGCACGTCGAGCCAGTGGCCGGCGAAGGTCCGGCATTCCTGGCGGAACTCCACCACCGGCACGTCGTCCTTGTTGCGGCCCTTGGCGCGATACTGCTCCTCGATCTTCCACTCGATGGGCAGGCCGTGGCAGTCCCAGCCCGGCACGTAATTGGCGTCGTAGCCGAGCGTGCCCTGGGAGCGGACGATCACGTCCTTGAGGATCTTGTTGAGCGCCGTGCCGGTATGGATGTGGCCGTTGGCGTAGGGCGGCCCATCATGGAGCACGAATTTCGGCCGGCCGGCGGCCTGGGTTCGGATCCGGCCGTAGAGGCCGGTGGCGGCCCAGCGCTCCAGGAGGAGGGGCTCACGCACCGGCAGGCCGGCCCGCATGGGGAACTCGGTCTTGGGCAGGAACAGGGTCTGCGAATAGTCGCGGGTGGGCAGGCCGGCGTCGGGGGCTGTCGAATCGGTCATGGGGTCTTCTGCGAAACGGTGCGCTGATCTTCAGGACGGTCGGCGTCTGGCCGATGTCGGCGAACGGAGGCGGTGCGACCGCCCTCCCGGCTTCCGCTCGGGCCGCCGCAGCGGCCTTCAGGCGGAGGCCGGGCTCGTAATTCGAAGGCGGCTCAGGCCGCGCGGGACATCGAGAACGCGCATTCCCGGCTTCTAGCAGCGCCGGACGGCAGAAACCAGCAGCCGCGAGGCTATCATCCTCCCGCATCGTCCGGCCGGTCACGTGTTAGCGAGTGCCGATCCGGATCGATGCCACTTTTTCGAAGCTCGGCCGTTATCAACCCAGGCGTGACGGCGTGCCATCCCCCTCGGGACCGGTGCAGATCCGGACGCTGAAGGTCGATCCGCCCGCAAGACCGCGGCCGGCATTCGAAAAGAAGAAGAGGAAATCCCGTCATGAAGAAGGCATTGCTTGCTGCCACCCTCGTCCTGTCCGCCTTCGCCCTGTCGGGCGCGGCCGAGGCCCAGGGCCTTCCCGGCGGCGTCCGCCGCGGCGCGGCCGAGGGCGATCGGGTCGGCGGACCGATCGGCGGGATCGTGGGCGGAGCGGTCGGCGGAGCGGTCGGAACCGTCAACGGCGCCCTCGGGATCGATCCGGGCCGCAGGGCCTACCGGACGCGCATGAACTCGCGTCGCCATTACCGGCACCGCCACCACCGCTGAGGCGAAGCCGCACCGGCCTTCCCGGCACAGGGAGGGCCGGTGATCTCGCTGACAAGGCAAGCCCTTGGTTTAAGATTGTGTTTATGCGCGTATGGCAGCGTCGGTAGGGCAATACCGATGGACCGTCCGCATGATGGCAAAATGGGTTCCCCTGACTGCGCTCTTCGGGCTCGTCTGTCTGATGATGATCCCGACACCGGGCGTGACCGGTATCCTGATCGGGAGCGTTTGCGCGTTCGCCATCATCGTCAGCGCCGTCGTCATGATGATCGACCGGCTTGCCGGACGTTTCGCTCTGTGGCTGCAGCGTCGGAAGCTGCGGCGCACTTCCAAGCGGAAGCGGGGCGTCCACGCGCATTCGGGCATCGCCCGGAAGATCTGAGAACAATCCTCACGTCGGGACGCAGAGGGTTACACGCCCGCAACGCGCTGCCGATTGGTCGGCCGAGGGGGGCTCCGCTTGCGGTTCAGAGTGCCTCACACAACTCCCGGACACGGGCGGTTCTCGCTCTGAGCAAGACAGTGCGGCGGGAGTTCTGTGAGAGACACCTAGTCGAGGCGGTCGCCCTGGATCGGCACGACCAACGCATCGGGCTCGTCCTCGTCGAGTTCGATATCCGCGTCCCCGTCGACCTCATGGCCGGTGACGCCGGAGACGTCGGCGAGGTTGCGGGCGGCCTTGCGCAGGAGCTTGCGCAGGCGGCGGCGCTCCTTGCCGTCGAAACCGTCGAGCATCTCCCCTTCGACGTCGTCCCAGATGCGCTCGATGGCCTCCGCCTTGGCGAGCCCCGCATCGGTGAGGCGCACACGGACGATGCGACCGTCCCCGGCCTCGGCGCGGCGCTCGACGAAGCCGAGGGCCGCGAGGCGCGAGATCGTCTTGGAGGCCGTGGGCGGCCGGACCCGCAGGGTGGCGGCGAGATCGCCCATGGTCATCGTGCCGGCAACCGCCAGAGCCTGAACCACCTGCTCCTGCCCGGCGAACAGATCGAGGGCGGCGAGACGATCCCCCACCCGGGAACGGTGCAGCCGCGCCGCCTGGACCAGGGCCCAGCCGACGCTCTTCGAGCCGGGAGGGCGAATACGCTTGTCGGACTTGCCCATCGTCTGTTCGGTGTCCCTGCCGGCCTTGTCGGTCTTGCCTGATTCGGACTTACCCGACGATGGGGCCTTGCCGGACGATACCGCCCCTCGCTCTTCAGCCGAAACCATCGCCGCCCGACTCCACGCTCGCAGGAGGCCGCGTTCCCGAGCCGCCGATCGAGACGCCGGCGAAGGAGGCGGTCCATGTGCGTGTAAATGGCGTCCAGCTCGTGAAGCTGAGATGACAGTCGGCTCAGATTCACGCTGAAACCAACGCCCGGCGAAGAGATCGTCCGTCAGATGGAGAGATGTCCGCCGGCCTGAAACCAGGGCGGCACCGGTTCCGGACTGTCGCCCGGCGTCTCAGCAGGGCATCAGGCTCTGGATCTGCTGGAGGATATCTTCCCCGGTGCAGGGACGGGAAATGAAGCGAGCGCCCGCCGGAATTCGATCGGGATCGGGAGCGGCACGGCCCGACACGATGACGATCGGCAGGGTCGGACGAGCTTCCGATACCGCGTTGGCAAGATCGAAGCCGTTGACCTTGCCCGACAATTCCACATCCGTAATCAACCCGCAGATATCGGTGCGGGCCTGGAGAATGCCCAGCGCCCGTTCCGCAGAGGCACATTGCACCGTCTCGTAGCCGCCATCTTCAAGGACATCCCCGAGGTCCATGATCGTCAGGGCCTCATCCTCGACGAGGAGGATTACAGGCCTGTCGTCGTCCGAGCGCGTCGTCTCATTCACCACGATGCCCACCCTTCAACCGTTTGACCCAACTTGATCCAACGATAAACATCCGTTCAGGTTGCAGGGCACGGGCGGACAGATTTTCACCCCCGCGCGCCGGCGCCCGACGTCGCGCGAACGGCGTGGTCCACGGCTTCGCACAAACGGTCGAGATCGTCCGGCGCGATGGTCAGGGCCGGCGTCAGGTAGACGATGTCGCCGAAGGGGCGGACCCAGACACCCTGCTCCACTAGGCGCGCCTTGAGCGCCGCGAGATCGGGCGCGCGTTCGAACTGCACGACCCCGATGGCGCCGAGGACGCGGATGTCGGCGATTCCGGCAAGGCCCCGCAGACCGGAGAGTCCCTCCCGCAGGCGGATCTCGATCGCCCGTGCCTGATCCAGACGCGGCTCGGTCTCGAACAGGTCGAGGCTGGCATTTGCGGCGGCACAGGCGAGAGGATTGGCCATGAAGGTCGGACCGTGCATCAGCGCCGCCGCGGGGTCGTCGGACAGGAAGGCCTCGAAGACCGGGCGCCGCGCGATCGTCGCGGCCAGCGCCATGGTGCCACCGGTCAGCGCCTTCGACAGACAGAGGATGTCGGGCACGATCCCGGCCTGCTCGCAGGCGAACAGGGTGCCGGTGCGGCCGAAACCGGTGAAGATCTCGTCGACGATGAGCGGCAGACCGTGCCGCTCCGCGGCCTGCGCCACCCGTGCCAGGGTCTCGGGGGCGTGCATCACCATGCCGCCCGCGCCCTGGACCAGCGGTTCGACGATGATCGCCGCGAGGCTGTCGCCATGAGCGGCCAGGGCATGGTCGAGGGATTCGGCGGTCGCGTCGTCGTGCGGAAGATCGCAAAAGAGCTGAGCCGGCAGATAGGCGCCGAAGCGGCGGTGCATGCCCTCCTCCGGGTCGCAGACCGACATCGCCCCCATCGTGTCGCCATGGTAGCCGCCCCGGAAGGCGAGGAACCGGCTGCGACCGGCGACGCCCCGGTTGAGCCACATCTGCGCGGCCATCTTGAGGGCCACCTCCACCGCCACCGATCCCGAATCGGTGAAGAACACGTGGTCGAGGTCGCCCGGCGCCAGGGCGGCGAGGCGCGAGGCCAGGCGCTCGGCCGGCGCATGGGTGAGCCCCCCGAACATCACATGGGGCATGGCATCGAGCTGGGCCGCCACCGCCGCGCGGATATGCGGATGGTTGTAGCCATGAACCGCCGTCCACCACGAGGCGATGCCGTCGATGAGCTCGCGCCCGTCGGCGAGCACGATCCGCGAGCCCGAGGTGCGCACGGCTTCGAGGGGCGGCGCGGCATTCCGCATCTGCGTATAGGGCCGCCAGAGAGAGGTTTTCGCATCCGCAGGCATCGGTGGGGGATGGGCGTACGCAGCGGAACGGTCAAGGGACCGATCCCCTAACCCGATCTTAAAGCGGCCGGAGGCATGGTCCGCGGCCTCGCCCTCCAGGCCGTCGACCGGCCTTGCGGAGGGATGCCGTTGTCCGGGACCGTCCTGTGCCTGCCGAGAGATCCGAACTCGTCCCCGGCCGGTCATGGGGTGCCTCTCCCCTGACCGTCGCGGTGTTTGCCTTCCTGTTCCTCATCGCCTTGCTCCCGGTGCTGGCGATGCCGATCCCGGCGATGGTGGACTATCCCAACCACCTCGCCCGCATGCACATCCTCGTGCGTGACGGAACCCCGGAGGCGCATCCCTTCTACCGGGTGACCTGGGCGCTCTATCCGAACCTTGCCATGGACCTCGTCGTGCCGCTCATCGCGTGGGTCACGAGCGTCGAACTCGCGACCCGTCTGTTCCTGCTGGCGAGCCAGATCCTCACGATCACCGGGGCCATCGCCATCGAACTCGCCGTGAAGCGCCGCTTTCAGGTGAGCGGCTTCCTCGCGTTGCTGGTGCTCTACAGCGTTCCCTTTGCTTGGGGTTTCGTGAACTTCCAGTTCGCCCTCGGCATCGCGCTGTGGGGTATCGCCTGCTGGATCGTCCTGCAGGACCGGCCTTGGCCACTCCGGCTCGCAATGCATAGCCTTTTCGTGGCCCTGCTGTTCGGCGCCCACCTGTTCGCGCTCGGCCTCTACGGCTTCACCCTCGGCATCCATGAGCTCTGGCGCACCCGGAACCGGCATCCCTCCCTGCCGGCGACGATGGCGCGCTTCCTCACCCTTGCCCTGCCGGCGCTCGTCGCTTTCGGGATCATGCGTATGTCCGGCGGCTCCGTCGGCCAGGACGGGACCGCCTGGAACGGCCCTTTGAAGCTCGTGATGTTCTTCACGACCTTGAACGGCTACAGCTTGTGGCTCTCGGCCGCTGGGACCGTCTTTCTCGTCGGACTCACCCTCATGCTCGCATTGCGCGGTGCGTTCCGCGCCGTCCAATCCGGCTTCTGGCTGGCCGGCGGTCTCGCGGTTCTCTTCGTCGCCCTGCCCACACGGCTGTTCGACACCGCTTTCGTCGACCTCCGGGTGACGGTGGCCGCCCTGCTGATCGTACCGGGCTTCATCGTGGTGTCGCCGCCGAGCCGAGCCTGGGAGCGCATCACGGCTGCGGTCGTCCTGGGCGTGACCCTGATGAACCTGGCCTGCGCCCTCACCGTCGCGGCGATCTACCGGAGCGAATATGCGGCGCTCCTCACCTCCTTCGGGCAGCTGACGCCGAATTCCCGCGTCCTCGTCGGCCATAGCGGCAGCGGCGAGGACCCACCGCTCAAGGACCTCTCCGATTATCCGATCTACAATGCGGTGACGCTGGCCGTCGCCTATGCGGATGCGTTCGTGCCGACGCTGTTCACCTCCATCGGCAAGCAGCCGGTGACGGTGATCGATGGCTACCGCCACCTGGCCGTCCCCTATGGCGGCCCGACGGCGATGGGGATCCTGCGCGACATCGCCGAGGGCCGTCCCAACGAGGACGCGCCCGACTATACCCGCGCCTGGACCGAGGATTTCGACTACCTCTACGTCGTCGGCCCCTCGGCTCCGAATCCGATGCCCGGCCTCCTCGTGCCTCTGGCCGCATCCGCGCGCTTCGCGCTCTACCGCATCGAAAGGCGCCGGCCGCGCGAGTGACCCCGGCGCGTGCTTGACATCGCAGAGGCACGGGCCTTCTTCCCGCTCCCATGTCCGACCTCGACCGCACCGCCAGCCTCGAAGCGTTCGCCCGCGACCATCTCGCCCGCCTCGACGAGACCTCCCTGCGCCGTCATCTCCATCCAACCACGCGCGGCCCGCAGGCGGCGGCGACGCGACACGGGCGCAGCCTCGTCTCGTTCTCCTGCAACGATTATCTCGGCCTGTCGCAGGATCCGCGGGTCATCGCGGCGGCCCAGGCCGCGACCGCGCGCTACGGCACCGGCGCCGGCGCCTCCCGGCTGGTCACCGGCAGCCACCCGCCCCTGGCGGCCCTGGAAGAGCGCCTCGCCGCCCACAAGGGGACGGAGGCGGCCCTGGTCTTCGGCAGCGGCTATCTCGCCAATCTCGGCATCGTCTCCGGGCTCGCCGGACCGCGCGACCTGATCCTCGTGGACGCGCTCGGCCATTCCTGCCTCTGGGCCGGCGCACGGCTCTCCGGCGCGAAGGTACTGCGGTTCGCCCATAACAACCTCGGCGATCTCGAAGCGCTGCTGGCCAAGCACCGCTCCCGCCACCAGCACGCGCTGATCCTCACCGAGCGCGTCTACAGCATGGACGGCGACCGGGGCCCGATCGCCGACATCCTGCATCTGGCCGACGCGCACGATGCCTGGGCCCTCGTGGACGACGCCCACGGCCTCGGCGTCGTCGCGGCGGATGCCCGTGCGCCCCTCGAAATGGGCACCCTGTCGAAGACCCTCGGCTCCTATGGCGGCTATCTCTGCGCCTCCCGCGCCGTAGTCGACCTGATGACGAGCCGCGCCCGCAGCTTCGTCTACACCACCGGCCTGCCCCCGGCCTCGGCCGCGGCCGCCCTGGCCGCCCTCGACATCGTCGAGGCCGAGCCGGATTTCGCCGCACGGCCCCTGGCCCTCGCCCGCCGCTTCACCATGCGGCTCGGCCTCCCCGAGGCACAGAGCCCCATCGTTCCGATCCTCGTCGGCGAGGCGGAAACCGCCCTCGGCCTTTCGTCGGCCCTTGAGGAGAAGGGCTATCTCGTCGTCGCCATCCGCCCGCCCACGGTGCCGGCCGGGACGGCGCGGCTGAGGGTGGCGTTCTCCGCCGCACATACGGAGGCGCAGGTGGATGGGTTGGCGGAAGCGCTGATGGGGCCGTTGCAGGAGCGTATCGGCTGAGCGGCGCCCCGGCAGGGCGGTGAGCCGAGCCGGAAGAGCACCGGACCGCAGGGACTCGGTTGCACGAGCGCACCGTCCGAACGTCGAGGAAGCGCGTGCGGACGCGGGCGGTTCCCCATCACGTCGAGGCGTCCTGGTCACAAGCCCTGCCACGTCACGGACCACGGAGCGTGAGCTGACATTGCACCCGCCACGGTGCGTCGTGCTGCGCCCGGTCTCCGGCGAGGAGCTTCCGACATCGGCGGTCGCGGGCACGACGTGGCCCTGCACATTCTTCGGGAGGCGGCGACCGCGCGGTTCATTCACGAATGAGCCGACACACCCGTGCCATCTCCCGATGCTCGATCAGTCTACTTTAACGATTTATATTTATCGATTGGGCAACTCGCGGTTCTATCCTTGTAGGCACAAGATGAAGAAGCTTCGCATCGGCGCAAAGATCCAAGCGATCACCGTCGTCAGCATTCTTGGCTTGATGGGTCTCATAGCCTTGGCCATCAACGGACTCCGCAACGAGGTCACGGATAGCCGAGCCCTCAAGACACAGCAGCTCGTGGAAGTAGCGTCTGGGGTCGTCAAACATTTCGAAGCGGAAGCGCGAACCGGCCACCTGACCGACGCGGCGGCGCGCCAGGCGGCGCTCGATGTCCTGCGGACCCTGCGATACGGCGAGGGGGAGTATTTCTACGTCATCGACGAACAGGGCCGGATGGTGATGTATCCGATCAAGCGGGAACTCGATGGCAAGGACATGTCCGGCCATAAGGACCCGACGGGCAAAGCCCTCTTCGTCGAGATGGTCGAGACGGCCAGGGCCAAGGGCAGCGGCTTCGTCTCGTACTACTGGCCCAAGCCGGGCGCCGAGCAGCCGGTGGAAAAGATCTCCTTCGTCGCGGGCTTCAAGCCCTGGGGCTGGATCATCGGCACGGGCGTCTATGCCGACGACACGTTCGCGCATCTGAAGGCTGTCGTGATCGGCTTGGCGATGGGTCTGGCCTGCATCGCGCTCGTGGTCGCGGCCGCCGCCCTCGCCATCGGGCGGCAAGTCACGCGCCCCGTCCGCGATCTCACGAACGCGATGAGCATCCTTGCCCGCGGGGATCTCGCAACGGACATTCCCGGCCTCACGCGTCACGACGAAATGGGCGAGATGGCGCGGGCGGTCGACGTCTTCCGCCAGAACTCCCTCGCCCGCGTCGAGCTGGAGGCACGTCAGGCGTCCGAGCAATCCGCCCGCCAGCAACGGGCCGATCGGGTCGATCGGCTGGTGCGCGGGTTCGAGGAGAGGATCGGCGGCGCCATCGGCATCGTCACCTCCGCCGCCACGGAGCTCGATGCGACCGCGCGCTCGATGACGAGCGTGGCCGATGCCACCAGTCGGCAGGCCACCGCGTCGAGCGCGGCGGCCGAGCAGACGTCGGCCAACGTGCAGACGGTGGCCGCGGCGGCCGAGGAGATGGTGGCCTCGCTCCAGGAGATCGAGCGGCAGGTGCAGCAGTCGAACTCGGTCGCGAACGCCGCGGCCCGCGAGTCGCAAGCGACGGAGGCGGCGATGACCAGCCTGTCCGAAGCCGCAGAGCGCATCGGCGAAGCCGTCCACATGATCTCCAGCATCGCCAGTCAGACCAACCTGCTGGCCCTCAACGCCACCATCGAGGCGGCCCGGGCCGGCGAGGCCGGGCGCGGCTTTGCGGTCGTGGCCAGCGAGGTGAAGGAACTCGCCGGCCAGACCGCAAGGGCGACGGGCGAGATCGGCGGCCACATCTCGGCCATCCAGCGGGCGACCGCTGAGGCCGCCGGGGTGATCCGGCAGATCGGGCAGACCATCGGTTCGGTCAACGCGATCACGGAGTCGATCGCCGCCACCGTGGTGGAGCAGACGGTCGCCACGGGCGAGATCTCGCGCAATGCGGTGGAGGCGGCGCGGGGCACCCAGGACGTGTCGGCCAACGCCGCGCGCGTTCTGGCCTCGGCGGGCGAGACCGACAGCGCGGCGCGGAAGGTGATGATGGCGGCCGGCGAACTGTCCGCTCAATCGGTCAACGTCAAACGCGAGGTCGACGAATTCCTCTCGGCGATCCGCGTGGCGTAACCGAGACGCCGATGGGCTCAACGGATCGTCGTCGAAGCCCCTTAGCCAGCCGCCTCCTGCTGACGCTGCGGGGCAACTGGGGAAAAGCTGACGCCTCGCAGCGTCAGCGGTCGATCCGAAGACCCTTGTCACGGGATGCCCGAAGGGCGGCCCGGAACCGTGCGAGGCGAGCGCCCCTCACGCAGCAGCGGTCGACTCGCCGCCGGCCCGGTCGCGCGCCAGCTTGACCACGCCCACCTGATCCACCTTGCCGGTCCCCAGCATCGGCAGCTTGTCCAGCACCACCACTTCGGCCGGGATGGCGATCTCGGTGGCGCCCTTGCCCTTGGCGAAGGTCTGGTAGGCGGAGCGGGTGGCGTCCTTGCGCTCCGTGAACAGGATCAGCCGCTCGCCCTTTCGTGCGTCCGGCACCGCCGCCACCGCGCTCGGCGTATCCGGCCAGAGTTCGGCGGCGATGGCCTCGATGCCGGCCAGCGACACCATCTCCCCGGCGATCTTGGCGAAGCGCTTGGCGCGGCCCTTGATCGTGACGAAGCCCTCCGGGTCGATGGCGACGATGTCGCCGGTATCGTGCCAGCCCTCCGGCGGCGGCTCCAGCACGCCGGGCTTCTCCGCCCGGAGGTAGCCGAGCATCACGTTCGGTCCCTTCACCGAGAGGCGGCCGCCCTCCTCGATACCGGGCACCGGTTCGAGCCGGGACTCGATCCCCGGCAGGAGCCGGCCGACCGTGCCGAAGCGGTTGAACATCGGCGTGTTGAGGGCGACCACCGGCCCGCATTCGGTGACGCCGTAGCCTTCGAGGATGCGCAGGCCGAACTTTTCGCTCCAGGTCTTGCGGGTCGCCTGCTTCACGGCTTCGGCACCGGCCACCACGTAGCGGAGCGAGCGCAGGTCGTAGGAATGGGCCGTCTTGGCGTAGCCGGCGAGGAAGGTGTCGGTGCCGAACAGGACGGTGGCGTTCGACCCGTAGATCAGTTCCGGCACGATCCGGTAATGCAGCGGCGAGGGGTAGAGGTAGACCGGGACGCCGGAGACCAGGGGCAGGATCAGGCCCGCCGTCAGGCCGAAGGCGTGGAAGACCGGCAGGACGTTGAACACCTTGTCGGTCGGCCCGAAATCGATGCGGGCCGCGACCTGGGCGGTGTTGGCGAGCATGCAGCGATGGGCGAGGACCACGCCCTTGGGCGTGCCTTCGGAGCCCGAGGTGAACAGGATCGCCGCCGGATCGTCGCCGCGCCGCGCCACGAGGGGCTTGCGGGGGCTGAGGAAGCCCCGGATCTTGTCCCCGGTCGTGACGCCGGCGCGTATGTCCTCCAGGTAGACGAGCTTCACCTTGCCCTGGATCGCCTCGATCAATGGGCCGAGGCGGCCCTTCTCGATGAAGGCGCGGGAGGTGAGGATGGTATCGACCTCCGCCGCCGTGCAGGCCGAGAGGACGTTGGCGGGGCCGGCCGAAAAATTGATCATCGCCGGCACGCGCCCGGCGCTGGCCAGGGCGAAGAAGGTCACGGCCGCGCCGTTGGCGTTGGGCAGCATCAGCCCGATGGCTTTGCCCTCTGCGGCGAGCGGCATCAGCTTGCGGCCGAGGATGTTGGCGCCCATGACGAGGCGGGAATAGCTGAGCCTGCCCGTGACGGGATCCTCCAGCGCCGTGCGGCGCCAGCCGTGGTCGGTCCCGGCCTGGATCAGGGCGCTCATCACGCTGCGGTCGACGAAGGCGGTGTCGAAGACGAGATCGGACATGATGTCGTAGAGCGCCGCCCCCGCCGCGCGCCGCCGGTTCTTGCCCTTGAGCGCGGGATCGACGGTAAGCGCCACCGGCGACATCACCGTGACGATGACCTTCGGCCACCAGCGGCGGCGGACCTGATTGCGGGAGAGGCGCGAGAAGGCGGTCTTCTCCAGCCCCTCGATCTTCACCGGAACCACCATGGCGCCGGACTTGTCGGCGATGAGGCCGGCGCCGTCATAGACCTTCATCAGGCTGCCCGTGACGGTGAGACGCCCCTCGGGGAAGATGATCAGGGTCTCGCCGTCCTTCACCGCGTTGATGAGCGTGCGCGTCGCCAGCGGCCGGGTCGGGTCCAGCGGCATCGCCTTGGTGACGCGCAGGAACGGCTTCACCCACCAGCGCTGCGCGATGCCGTGGTCGACGGCGAAGACCGGCTCCTTGTCGAGGAGCGAGAGGGCCAGCGGCGCATCGAGGAAGGAGACGTGGTTGAGGGCGATGATCGCGTTGGGGCCGGCCTTCTCCACGTTCTCCAGGCCGCGCACTTCGAGCCGGTAGAAGGCGCGGAACAGGATCGAGAGGAAATCGCGGAAGGCGCTCGTTGGCATCACCTTCAGCACGATGACGCCGGCGGCGAGGTTGGCGACGCCGATCAGGGTGAGGAGGGAGGCCATGGACCAGCCCGCCCCCTGCAGGACGGCGAGGCCCAGCGCCCCGGTGACCATGAAGGCGGCGGTGAGCACGTTGACGGCGCCGATGACGCGGGCGCGCTTGTCCTTGTCGGTCCAGGCCTGCACGGCGGCGAAGGAGGGCACGATGTAGAGGCCGCCGGCGATGGCGAGGCCGGCGAAGGCCGCCGCCACGCGCAGGCCCGTTCCGGTGGAAAGGAAGGCGCCGGCCCCCATCACCTCGCCGGACACCGGCGGCAGGTGCGCGATGGTCCAGGCGAGGTCGAGGGCGAACAGGCCCATGAACAGCGCGCCGATCGGCGTCGGCAGCAGGACGATGCGGCCGCTGGCGAGCCAGGAGGCCAGGGCCGAGCCGACGGCGATGCCCACCGAGAAGATCGCGAGAAGCAGGGTGACCACCGTCTCCGAGCCGTTCAGGCTCTCACGCACCAGCACCGGCAGCAGGGCGAGCACCACGGCGCCCACCAGCCAGAACCAGCTGACGATGAGCGAGCCGCGCCACAGCCGGGTATCGGCGTAGAGATCGCGCAGCAGCGCCACGGTGGAGCGCGCGACGTTGGGATCGATCCTCAGCGTCGGCGCCGCTTCGCCGGTGGAGGGGATCTGCCGGGCCGAGAGCCAGCACAGGATGGCGAACACCATGATCAGGGCGCTGAAGGCCAATGCGTCGCCGCCGAGCGCACTGGCGAAACCCGCCACGATGGTGCCGAGCAGGATGGCGAGGAAGGTCGCCGCCTCGACCAGCGCGTTGCCGGCGGTGAGTTCGTTGCGCTTCAGGTGGTCGGGCAGGATGCCGTACTTGATCGGGCCGAACAGGGCCGCCACCGTACCGAACAGGCCGAGCGCCAGGAACAGGATCGGCACGGAGTGGAGGAAGAAGCCGATCGCCGCGGCGGCGGCGGCGAAGATCTCCGCGAATTTCAGGCGCTTGGCGATGAGGGCCTTGTCGTAGCGGTCGGCGAGTTCGCCCCCGAGACCCGACAGGATGAAGAACGGGCCGATGAAGACGGCACCGGCCAGGGTCACCAGGATGCCCGGATGGGTGGCCTCTCCCCCGGCGCCCGCGACCTTGAACAGGATCAGGAAGACCAGGGCGTTCTTCAGGAAATTGTCGTTGAATGCCGAGAAGAACTGGCACCAGAACAGGGGCGCGAACCGGCGCGTCGTCATCAAGCTACGGAACATCAGGGTCTCCTCGGGGCGGACCATGACTGCCCACCCTGTAACGAACCGTCAAATCCGGCACGGCCAGGATTTTTGAACGTCGTGCAAATTAACGCCTGGCCGAGAGGCCGGCAACCTTGCTTTTGCACGTCGTGCAATCTATGCGGCGGTGACGTGCCGGAGGGCACGCGAGGGCGCGGCAGAGTGGCCAAGGCAACCAAACCGGCACGGCGCGGCACCGGCCCGCGGGGCGAGCACAACCGCGACGAGTTCGCGGCCCTGGTGACCAAGGCGGCCGAGGGGCTGGTGCGCATGGAGGGCCTGCGCGGCCTCGGCATGCGCCGGCTCGCCTCGGTGATCGGCTACGCCCCGAACTCGATCTACAACGGCGTCGGCGATCTCGACGCGGTGGTGATGCGGGTCAACGCCCGCACCCTGGAGCGCCTGCACGCGGCCCTCACCGGCGCGATCCTTCCCGACGCCGACCCGCGCGACAACGCCCTGGCGCTGGCCGACGCCTATCTCGCCTTCGTGGCCTCGGACCCGCGTGTCTGGAGCCTCGTCTTCGAGCATTCCGTGGCACCGGATTCGGCCTTTCCCGACTGGTATGCCGCCGCCCTCGCACAGGCGACCGACCTCGTCGACGGGGTGCTCGAACCCATGATCCCGGATGCGGGCGAGAGACGGCAGGCGGTGGCGACCCTCTGGGCCGGCCTTCACGGGCTCGCCTCCCTCTCCACCTCCAACAAGCTCGCCGTCCTCACCCCCGAACCGCCGCGCGACCTGGCGCGGCTGCTCGTCGGGCGGTTCCTGCGGCCTTAGGAAAAGCGCGTTGCAGCGAGGGAACCCGGCCCGTCCTTTACTGAGGGGACGCTGACAGCGTATATCCGGCCCTCGCGAAACGCCCGCGGAATCATCCTCTTTTCGACTGCAGAGGTGTGTAGCGAGCTCTCCGGAGACGCGAAGCCCGGGATGAATTTCGATTGGGATCCGCGCCTGCGGGGCAAGGTTCTAGAGCATTTTCAAGCGAGGTGGATGCCGGCTCGCGTGAAGAAAATGCGACCACACAGCAGGTTAGAGCATTTTCCGTGATCCAGAGATTACGGAAAATGCTCTAACGGAACGCGGCATCGATTTCTCGGACGCCGTCACGGTCTTTTTCGGGTCCCGTCCTCGTGAAGACGGACACGCGCCAGACTGGACGCGACCACCGAGGAGGAAATCCGCCGCTCCATGGTCGAGGACGGATTCGACCCGGACGATCCATCACACCTCGATGGCGCAGCCATCGTGCGGCCTCCTCGGATGATCCGCGAGCACCTCGGCATGACGCAGGCGACCTTCGCCGAGGTGATCGGCGCACCCCTGGCGACCCTCAAGAACTGGGAACAGGGCCGCACCCTGATCCCACCCTATGTCCGCACTCTTCTCAACATCTTGGATCGCGAGCCCGAAGCAGCCCTGCGCGCGATCATGCCGGGACGTCCCGAGGCGGCGTAGCGCAGCGAGAAAGACATCCATGGCCAAGCAGTTTCCGGCCCTCGACGAGCGCCATCTCGATTTCATCGCCCGGCAGCGCATCGTCTTCACCGCATCGGCGGCGGAGGGCACGCGGGTCAATCTGTCGCCGCGCGGCACCGATACGTTCCGGGTCCTCGCCCCGAACACCGTCGTCTATCTCGACCGCACCGGCAGCGGCAACGAGACCGCCGCGCATCTGCGGGCGGACGGACGGCTGACGGTGATGTTCTGCGCGTTCGAGGGCGCGCCGACGATCCTGCGGCTCTACGGGCGCGGAGAGGTTTTGGTGCGGGGCGGCGAGGCCTATGCCGGCCTTCTCTCGGAAGCGTTCGACGGCTGGGAGCCGCCGGGAGCGCGCCAGATGGTGCGCCTCGCCATCGATCTCGTGCAGACCTCCTGCGGCTTCGGTGTCCCCCTGTTCGACTACCGCGAGGAACGTCCGACCCTCGACCGCTGGGCGCGGGCCAAGACCGAGGCCGAACTCGACGCCTATCGCCGCCAGAAGAACGCCCGCAGCATGGATGGACTACCGACCGGGCTGTTCGCCGAGGAGTAGCAAGGGCGTCACCTACCGTGCGTTGGGCAGGTGGACCTTCACCGCGCCGCGTCCGCCGGCCTCGAGCGGCGCACCCCATTGCGTCGCTGCGATCCCCGCCTGCCCCCAACCGGTGGCCAGGGAGATCGTGAGCGGCAACAGCATCGCGCCGCCGGGAACGGGCGCGAGCCGCACGCGAATATCGTCGTTCTCGGCCATGCGGCGCACGCTGCTGCCGTTGGGACGGTGACCCGAGACCGGCACCCAGCGCACCCGGCAATCGAGCGCCGGTCCGCGATAGGGTCCCTCCTGGACGGTCACGAGCACCCCGCGCGACAGGACGATATCCGCCCGCGCCACTCCGTTGAAAACGGGGATGCGCCGCTCGCAGAGGGCAGCGTCGAGGGGCGCCGGGCCGAGCGGGATCGCCAGCATGGTCAGGGGATCGACGACGCCGACCTTGTCCTGCGGCGCCACCGGGATCCGGTCGGGCGTCGGGGTCGGAGCCGGCTCCACGCTCTCGTCATGGGCGCGTCCGCCCGACAGGACCATGGAGACCTGAACCGGCTTGCGGCCATAGAGACTCTCGGACCGGAACGTGCCGGTGAGCGCTCCGGTCCGCGACCGCTCCCCCGATGCGGAGGCCGTCCCCGATCCCTCGAAGAAGACACCGGCCAGACCGCGCAGGCCTGCCTTCAGATCGTAGGCATAGCGGCCACCCGCCTGATCGACGGCGAGAATGGCCTCGCCCACGGGAAGGTCGAGAAACGACAGGCGATAGGTGATGGAGAAGCGCTGGGGTTCGGGCGCGGCCGAAGCCGCGAGCGGCGCGGCGAGGGTCAAAAGCACCGCGCCGATCAACGCGATGGAGCGCGTCTCGCGAGCATCATTGGACGAGGCAACCATGCGCTGCTCTCCTACATGCCATCATGCCTTAAGAGATGCCGCCAGCGACGCTGGTGCGAACCGGCACCTGTCGGGGGATCGACGCATCCGAGGATCGGGGCAGGCGCGCTTCAGGCTTCCCCTCAGCCCGCCCCGTTCTCCATCTGCCGATACACCCGCCCATGCTCGCAATAGCCGGCGACGATGCGGGTCATCATCGCGCGCTTGTCCGCGTCGAGGGGGCCGAGGATCCGAGCGGGGCGGCCCCCCCAGAGATGGCCGCTCTCGAGGAGCTGGCCCGGATCGGTGGTGGAGCCGCCGGCGAGCAGCACGTCGTCGGCCACCACGGTGCCGGGGGCGAGCACGCAGCCGATGCCGATGAGGCTGCGCGCGCCGATGCGGCAATCGGCCATCCGCACGTTGTGCGCGATCGTGGTGTCGCGACCGATGACGACGCCCTCGGCCCGTGCGCGGATGACGGTGTTGTCCTGGATGTTGGTGTCGGCGCCGACGAGGATGGGGCCGACCTCCGCATGCAGGTCGCAGGAGAACAGCACGCTCGATCCCGCACCGAGGGCGATGCGGCCGCGCAGGCGCGCCGTGCTGGCGACATAGACGCTGGGATCGACATCGATCTCGTCGCCGGCGACGGGCGACGGCGTATCCCCCGTGGCCTCGCGCACGCGCTCGGCCCGCTCGGCGATCTCCGCCGGGGTGACCGGACGCTGGGGTTTCGCCGGGCTGCCGGCATAGGCGAATCCCGCGGCGAGGTGCGAGCGCGGGAAGACGGTGGCCCCGGCCTCGATGAGCACTCCGTCCTCCACGGTGGCGCCGTCGAGGACGATGACGTCGTCCTCGATCACCACGTCGGACCCCACCGTGCAGGCGTGGACAACGGCGTTGCGGCCCACCGTCACCCGGTCGCCGACGAGGGTGGGATGCGAATCGGTGGCGATATGGAGCGTGGAGCGATGGCCGAGCCAGAAGCGCTCGCCGACGGTCACCGCCTCGCCGTCGGCGCGGATCACGCTGTCGTCGCCGAGCCAGGCCTGGGCACCGATCGTCGCGGCGCCGATGACCGTGCTTCCGCGTCCGCACCAGACCGGACGGGCCGAGAAGACCGGCAGGACGCCGTCATAGGGTAGGATCAAGTCAGGCGTCACGCGAGGGGGGTTCCTTCGAAGCCGGTGGCGCGGACCGGGTATGGGAGTGCCGGGGCATGGAACCCATGCCGATCAGGTGGTAAGGCCGGGCGCCTGGATGCCGTTGACGGACCGATGGGCAACAGCGTGGAACCACCGCGCGGACTTTGCAATGTCGCGCATCCCTTACGGGGGATCAGACCCGGTCGCGAGGGCTTTCGCGCCGATGCGTCAAGGAATCGACGGATGTCAGCAGGCGAGACGACGGCGGACGATCGGGTCGCAGCCGCGATCAGCATCCAGAGCGCGCCGTTCGACGTGGCCGCGGAGATGGCGGAACTGAGCGGGATTCTCCGGGGCAGGACCGGGGCGATCGTCACCTTCACCGGCCTGTGCCGCGACGAGGGCGGGCGCCTGACCGGGCTCGAACTCGAACATTATCCCGGCATGGCCGAGGCGGAGATCGGCCGGGTGGTGGCGGAGGCACAGGACCGCTGGCCGCTCCAGGCCGTGCGGGTGATCCACCGGCACGGCCTCGTCGCGCCGGGCGACGGCATCGTCCTCGTAGTGACGGCGGCAAGCCACCGCGTGGCCGCTTTCGAGGCGGCGAGCTTCCTGATGGACTACCTCAAGACGAAGGCTCCGTTCTGGAAGCGCGAGCACCTGACCGACGGCACCACGGGAGGCTGGGTCGAGGCCACGGGCGCCGACGACGAGGCGGCGTCACGCTGGGCGTGAGGACGGTCCAGCGGGGATTCGTCGCCGGTCCATCCACAGACGAGGGCGCGCCTCATGCCGCGCGCCCCTTGCCTGTGACGGGATTCGCGCGCCCGGTCGCACCGGCCGCGTGGCAGGCCGCGCGAAGGGACAAGCACATGCAGCAGGGTACGCCGATCAAGGACGAGCCGGGTCCGCACCCCGCCAACTGGTCGCCGGCGGCTTCGGGAATCGCGGTGGTGGCGTTCATCGCCCTGTTGATCCTCGCCTGGACCGCCGCCTCGACCTTGCTCCTGATCTTTGCCGGCATCCTCCTCGGGGTCTTCCTCGACGGGCTGACGCGTCTGCTCGGCCAGGTGATCGGTCTCGGTCGCGGGATGCGGCTCACCATCGTCAGCCTGATCCTCGGCGGCCTCACCCTCGGCTTCCTCGTCTTCGGCGGCGCCACGGTGGTGCAGCAGGGCCGGGAACTCGGCCAGACCGTCACGAAGCAGGCGGGGTCGGTCCGTGACCGCCTCAAGGAATACGGGATCGACCTGCCCGCCTTCTCGGCGCCGGGCGAGACGTCGGGCGATCAGGACACCGACAAAGCCAAGGACAACGCGGCCGACAAGGACAAGAAGCCCGGTGGCCTCGGCGGGCTCGCCTCGGGGGCGATCAAGAGCCCCGGCTCCCTCCTCTCCGATGCCGGCAGCGTGCTGGGACCGGCGGCTGCCGTCGTCACCGGCCTGTTCAGCGCACTGGGCAACGTCCTGGTCATCGTGTTCCTCGGCCTTGCCTGCGCGGCCGACCCCGCCAGCTACCGCGACGGCGCCGTCCGGTTCGTGCCGCCCCATTACCGCCCCCGTGCCACCGCCCTCCTCGACGGCATGGGCGAGACCCTGCGGCATTGGCTGTTCGGCCAGCTCATCACCATGGCGGTGATCTTCGTCTGCATCTGGGCGGGCCTGAGTTTCCTCGGCATCGGCGGTGCCCTCATCCTCGGCCTGCAGGCGGGGCTCCTCGCCTTCATCCCCACCATCGGCCCGCTGATCGCCGGCGTCATCATCGTGCTGGCAGGTCTCGCCTCGGGCACCAACGCGGCGCTCGGCGCCTTCGGCGTCTACCTCGTCGTGCAGTGCCTGGAGAGCTACGGGCTGACGCCCTTCATCCAGAAGCGGGCGCTGGATATCCCGCCGGCCACCATCTTCGCCGGCCAGCTCGTGCTCGGCGTCCTGTTCGGCCTCTGGGGCATCGCCCTCGCGCTGCCGCTGATGGCGGTGATCAAGGTCGTGCTGGAACAGGTCTACATCGAGGACACGCTCGACGAAGAAGCGGAGGTCTGAGCGCGGAGCCAGCGGATTGGCGTGACGCCGCCGCCGGAAACGGCTGCGTGCGGCCGTATGGCATCGGCGATCCGCCCCTGGGCCTTACACGGCTCACCTATGGGGCCGTTCTTATTCCCGTGACGATGGAGCGTCGTCGAAAGCCGTGACGGCAGGCGTGGCGTCCTCGCAAAGAAGCTTGGCCGAAGCGTGGCGATGAAATCGACCATCGTCGCGCGATTTCGCATTGCGGCAAGATTGTTTTCGAAACGAATAGTATGTTAATATCAAAAGATAGATTCCATCAGTTCAGATCGTCGTTTCGGCTCCCTGGATCCGTCCTATCGTCGACGATCAACGTGAATTTGCGGTCTCACAATGCACGGCGGCGCGCTTAGAAGCCTATGGTATGACGCTCCCAACACAGCCCAACACTCTATCAATGTCGGCCGTTGGCGTTGGAATTTCGTCGACAATACTCATTTCTGGTCGCCCGGACTGTATCCGATCCTGGGGATTTCCGAGGGCATCGTCAGGCCCGATTACGCGCTTCTGTTCCAGCTCATCCATCCGGATGACTGCCCGCGGACCATGGAACCCGCTTTCGTCAGGCAATCGGAATCGGTCCCGCCCTCGACCTTCCGCATCGTCCGTCCGGATTCCAGGATCTGTACCGTCGTGAGCCGCGTGGAGGTAACGGCCACGCCTGATGGACGGCCCGTGTGCGCCCACGGCATCCTCGTCGACATCAGCGATCATGCCATGTGGGCTCGCGCCGAAGCGGAGCAGCGGCGGCGAGACCGGGCGATCTTCGAGTCCGTCCGGGCCTTCACATCGACCACCTATGCGTTTCCGTTCACAAAGTTCTCCGAGGAATGGCTCGACCTCGTCGGCGTGCCCGAGACAGAACTGCTGCAGGATCCCGGCCGGCCGATCGTGAAGGAATACGGCCGGAAAAACGGCCTGCAAGAGATGGAGAGTTCGTTCTCGGCCAAGCACATCACACAGGTGCTGCGAACGCTGAGACTGGCGAACGGCGACACCGCGAGATACCGCATGGTGCTTGTTCCCGTTCTTAACGATGCGGGGCATATCGAAAGCTGGACCAATTTCGTCGGTCCGATCCATCTGAAGATCAGGCCCGCCGGCCGCCTTCTCCTCGGCCTCGAACAGCGCCTCGAATCCGGGCATATCCGCGCGGCGCGCGCGCTGCTCGACTGGTCGATGACGGATCTGAGCGGAGCCTCGGGGGTGTCGCTCTCGACGATCCGGCGGCTCGAAGGCTGCATCACCGCCGTCTCGGTCGCCAACCGCAATCAGGCGATCGACGCCCTGCGCAGAGCGGGTATCGTGTTCTCGTTCATCGACGAGTCGACGATCGCGGTGAGCAGGGGAGCGCAGAGGGCCGGCTGAGGCGGGGCCGGAACGGCGCGGCGCCCCGTTCAGACGGGCGCGGTCCCGGATTCGGCCGGGTCGTCCATGAGCGGATGGAGATCGCGGACCATGCTCTTCAGGCGCTCGTCGAGGACATGCGTGTAGATCTGGGTCGTCGAGATGTCGGCATGTCCCAGAAGCTCCTGCACGATCCTGAGATCGGCCCCGTTCTGCAGGAGATGGCTGGCGAAGGCGTGGCGCAGCACGTGCGGGCTCACGCGGTCCTCACGGATCCCGGCCGCCGCCGCCGCAATCTTGAGGTCGCGGGCGAAAGCCTGCCGGGTCAGGTGCCCGCTCTCGCTGTCGGACGGGAACAGGAAGGGACCGTCGCCGGTGAGATGGGTCAGGTGCTCGCGCATGGCGGCGCGGGCGAGATCGGTGAGCGGCACCAGCCGCTCGCGTCCGCCCTTGCCCTTCACCACGAGGTAGCGCTGCTTCGTGGTGGCGGCCGAGCGCGGCAGGGCGACGAGTTCCGATACGCGCAGGCCGGTGGCGTAGAGGGTTTCGAGCAGGCACAGCATCCGGACCGCGCGCCGCCGCTCGCCGCCCGTCGCATTCTCGGCCTGCGGCGCCACGGCCCGCTCGCGGGCGGTGCGCAGAAGGTCGTCTACCTCGGCCACCGACAGCACCTTGGGCAGGGTGCGCCCCCTGCGCGGGCCACCCACCGGTGCGCTCGGATCGGTCTCGGCGAGGCCTTCGGCGTACAGGAACTTGTGGAAGCCGCGAAGGCAGGACAGCCGGCGCGCGGCGGAAGCGGCCTTCAGCCCCTGTGTTTCGAGATCCGCCAGATAGGCACGGACCTCGCCCGCATCGGTATCGAGCGGATCGCGTCCCGAGGCGGCGAGGGCCGCGAGGTAATGGTCGAGGTCGCGGCGATAGGCGGCGAGCGTGTTGGCGGCGGCGCCACGCTCGGCCGCGAGCATCTCGAGATAGGCGACGATGAGGTCCGGACCTTCGGCGCCCGCCACCTCGTCGGTCGCGTCATCGGCCTTCTCCGATCCCGTCACCGGCCCGGCGGCTGCAATTTTGCAGCAGGAATGCTCACGCTCATTTCCCGGGGCGTGGGCTGGACGAAGGTGGCGAGCGCGAACATGCCCGCGAAGACCAGTCCACCGAGGATGGCGAGCGTGGCGAGGAAACGAAACAGGGTCGGCACTCGGACGAACCTCGGTCGGAGGGAGCTCTGCGGACATGGACGACGTCGGCCGGCATGCAGATCATTGAGCTGCCAAGCCAAGGGTTTGCACCATGCCGGGCGCGCGATGGCAAGGACTTCGGAGCCACAGGGTGCGCCGCAAGAGGCCCGAAGCCGCCGAGTGGCAATCGGCCTCACCGGTCCGGGAGCCGTCGCGGGCCGGGAAAACCTGCCCCAGAGGAAACCTGCCCCAAAAGAAGCAGGTCCCGGGAAGAAACACGCCGCGCCTTACGGCCTCGCTTCGCCCGGAGGGTGAAACGCGCTAGGATCGCGCGAAGGGGTGTATCAAGATCTCAACAATGACCGAGACCGAGACCGAGCCATCGGGAAGCGACATCGCCGCCGATCCCATCGAAGTCAGGCTCCGCCGTGCCCTCGGCGCGCGCTCCATCGTGCTCGTCGGTCTCATGGGCGCCGGCAAGAGTACGGTGGGGCGGCGCCTGGCGACGCGCCTCGGGCTGATGTTCAAGGATGCTGACAACGAGATCGAGGCGGCGGCCCACCTCACCATCCCGGACATCTTCGCGATCTACGGCGAGCCGAGCTTTCGCGAGGGCGAGGAGCGCGTCATTGCTCGGCTTCTGCGCGAGGGCCCGCTGGTGCTGGCCACCGGCGGAGGCGCCTTCATGCGCGAGGCGACGCGGGCGCGGATCGCGCAAGGTGGCGTCTCGGTCTGGCTGAAGGCGGAGCTCGACGTGCTCATGCGCCGCGTGCGCAAGCGCGGCAACCGGCCCCTCCTCCAGACCGACGACCCGGAGGAGACGATGCGGCAGTTGATGGAGGTCCGGCATCCCGTCTATGGCAGTGCCGACGTGATGATCCCCTCGCGCGACGTGTCGCACGACCGCGTGGTGGAGGACGTGATGGAGGCCCTCGATGCCTATCTCAACGGCCCCTCGAACCAAGGCGTCGCCGCGCAGTGAGTGACGGACAGACGGTCCACGTCCCCCTCGACCAGGGCCGCGACTACGACATCCATATCGGCCGGGGTCTCCTCGACGAAGCCGGCGCCCGCGTGGCCGCCCTCGGAGGCCGTGCGGCTGCCATCGTCACCGACGAGACCGTGTCGGCGCTCTATGGCGAACGCCTGCGCGACAGCCTGGAGGCGGCGGGCCTGCGCTCCGGCCTCGTCACCGTCGCGCCGGGCGAGGCGTCGAAGAGCTATGCGGTTTACGCCCAGGTCTGCGACGGGCTCCTCGCCCACCGGATCGAGCGCAACGACCTCGTGGTGGCCCTCGGCGGCGGCGTGGTCGGCGATCTCGCGGGCTTCGCGGCGGCGACGCTCCGGCGCGGCGTCCGCTTCGTCCAGGCACCGACGACCCTGCTCTCGCAGGTCGATTCCTCGGTGGGCGGCAAGACCGGCATCAACTCAGCCCTCGGCAAGAACCTCATCGGCGCCTTCCACCAGCCGCGCCTGGTCCTGGCCGATACCGCCACCCTCGACACCCTGTCCGAGCGGGAGATGCGCGCCGGCTACGCCGAAGTGGCGAAATACGGCCTCATCGCCGATGCCGGGTTCTTCGACTGGTGCGAGGCCCACTGGGCCGGCATCTTCTCCGGCGGCCCCGAGCGCGACGAGGCGGTGGCGATCTGCTGCCGGTCCAAGGCCGGCGTCGTGGTGCGCGACGAGCGCGAGGACGGCGAGCGCGCCCTGCTCAACCTCGGCCACACCTTCGGCCATGCCCTGGAACGGCTCACCGGCTACGAATCCGCCCGCCTCGTCCATGGCGAGGGCGTCGCGATCGGGCTGGCCCTGGCTTTCCGCTTCTCGGCCCGTCTCGGCCTCTGCCCCGGTCAGGATGCCGGCCGCGTGGCCAACCACCTGGCCTTGGCCGGCCTGCCCACCCGGCTCCAGGCCGTCCCCGGCGGATGCGGCGATGCCGACGCCATCCTCGAGGCCATGGCCCAGGACAAGAAGGTCCGCGACGGGGCGCTGACCTTCATCCTCGCCCGTGGGATCGGCCGGAGCTTCATCGCACCGGGCATCAACCGCGCCGAGGTGAAGGCTTTTCTCGAGGACGAGCTGAGCGGAGCGTGATCGGATCGCCTCCCCTTCCGGATGCCCGGAGCGGCGGCGGAGGGCGATCCGGGATTCGGGGCAAGGATGACGTCGCGTGCGGGACACCGCTTGGCTCCAGTCGGCCGGAACCGACGAGCAGCCATAACGCCCGCTCGGCTCGGAGCCGGCGTCATGGAATCGCTTCGGTGGCGGGTTGGTATATGAGAGGGGCTCGCCGAGACCGGCACCGTGCCGGTGCAACGCGACTTGGTGCGACGACGACCTGATGGACACGCATACCGACCTCTGGCTCGCCGCGAGCATCGTGGTGATGTCGCTGCTGCTCTCGGCCTTCTTCGCGGGGGCGGAGACCGCCTTCACCGCGGCGTCGCGGGCGCGGATGCTCTCCCTCGAGAACAATGGCGACCTGCGGGCACGCCTCGTCAACCGCATTCTCGCCTCGCGCGAGCGGTTCATCGGCGCCATGCTGATCGGCTACAACATCGTCGCCATCGGCGCCTCGGCCTTCACCACGAGCGTGCTGACCACGATCTTCGGCAAGAGCGGCGTCCTCTACGCCACCGGCGTGATGTCGGTTCTGGTCATCGTGTTCGCCGAGGTGCTGCCCAAGACCCTCGCCATCAACAAGCCGGACCAGGCCGCCCTTGTGATGGCGCGTCCCGTGGCCTTCGCGGTGGCGCTCCTCGGCCCTGCAGCCATCGCCATCGAGAAGGTGGTGCGGCTGATGCTGCGTCCCTTCGGCATCAGCATCGGGCAGCACCAGTCGATCCTCTCGCCGACGGAAGAGATTCGCGGGCAGGTCGCCCTGCTCCACCGCGAGGGCGGCGTCGCCAAGGCCGAGCGCGACATGCTCGGCGGCCTGCTCGACCTGCACGAATTGTCCGTCTCCGAGGTCATGGTGCACCGCACCAAGATGCGCACCATCAACGCCGACCTGCCCTCCGAGGACATCGTGCGGGAAGTGCTGTCCTCGCCCTACACGCGCATGCCGCTCTGGCGCGGCACCTCCGAGAACATCATCGGCGTGCTCCACGCCAAGGACCTGCTGCGCGCGCTCGATGCCGCCGGGGGCGACGCCTCCGGTCTCAAGGTGGAGGCCCTGGCCCTCGAGACCTGGTTCGTGCCCAACACGACCAGCCTGCGCGACCAGCTCAAGGCCTTCCTCACCAAGAAGACCCATTTCGCCCTCGTCGTCGACGAGTACGGCGAGGTGATGGGGCTCGTGACCCTGGAGGACATCCTCGAAGAGATCGTCGGCGACATCGCCGACGAGCACGACGTCGCGGTCTCCGGGGTGCGCCCCCAGGGGGACGGCTCGGTGAATGCCGACGGCTCCGTCGCCATCCGCGACCTCAACCGCGCCATGGACTGGAACCTGCCCGACGAGGAGGCGACGACCATCGCCGGCCTCGTCATCCACGAGGCGCGGGCCATCCCCGATACCGGCACCGCCTTCAACTTCCACGGCTTCCGGTTCCAGGTCCTGCGCAAGGCCAAGAACCGCATCACCGCCCTGCGGATCACCCCGCTGGTGCCGATGATCGCGAAGACGGAGGAGAACGAGGGGTAGAAACCTGGTCTGGCGGCGGGAGAGACGCGATCCGCGCTCGTCTACAGCCGCGCCCGAACGCGTTGGGTCGGGCGCAGCTGTAGTCCCTTGTTTTGCCGCGCTCTTTTTCGCCGAACCGGCATCCGCTTCGGCGAAGAGCGCTCTAGCCCCGCGGCACCGGCCGCCAGCCCGGAGGCGCCATCTCGAACCCCTCGAACCGGAAGGCCGGGGAGACGGTGCAACTCACCAGGGTCCAGGATCCGAGGCTCGTGGCGGTCTGCCAATGTCCCGCCGGCACCACGATCTGCGGCTGCTGGCCGTGGGCGAGGTCGGGACCGAGATAGGCGGCGGCAGCATCGTGCCCGTTCGGGCTCGTGGTGATCACCATCGGCGCGCCGGCATGCCAGAACCAGAGCTCGGAGGCATCGACCCGGTGCCATTCCGACGTCTCCCCGAGATCGAGGAGGTAGTAGATCGCGCTGCCTACCGAACGGCCATCGACCTCCGTCGGATCGCGAAACGTCTCGCGGTAATGGCCGCCTTCCGGGTGCGGCCGGAGCCCCAGCTGGGCGATCACCTCGGCGGCCTTCATGTCGGTCTCCCTCGTTTCGCGATCATTATTGGCCGGCCGGAATGGCACCCTGCGGCAATTGCAGGCCGCGAGGAGCGGCCCCCTCCCCTCCTCGCCCCGCTCCCTCGCCCGTGGAAGCCTTGGGCGGACGCGGCGCTTTCGCCACGGGCTTGGGCTTCGCCTTGGCGACCGGCGCCGCCTTCACCTCCGGGGCATCGCCGCAGCGACGGTAATCGAGCCGCGCCAGAACCTCGCCGGCCTCGGAGACGATGTTGAGGAAATCCGGCAGCACCGTGAGCTGCTCGTCCCAGCGCACCGGTCCGCCCGTGGTCGCCTCCAGGGCGGCGGGGCTGCCGCCCCGGCGCAGCGCCAGGAGGTCGGGACCGAAGGCGGTGGCCGCCTTGTTGCCGATGACGACCTGCAGCACCCGCGTGGTTTCCGGCGTCAGCGGGCGAAGCGGGTTGTCGACGGTGATGGCGCCGCTGCGCGTCACCCAGAGCGAGACCGCGCCCTGCCCTTCGTAGAAGGCGCCCTGACCGTTGTCGCAGACCACGATGAGCTCGGGCGGCTTCACGGGGGCGAGATTGGCGGCCGGCATCGCCACGGGGGCGGCCGGAGACGTCTCCGCAGAATTCTCCACAGGTTTGGCGACGGGTTTCGGTTTGGGCTTCGGCTTTGGTTTCGGCTTGGGTTTGACCGCCGGTGCCTCGGCCTCGCCCGCCTGCGCGGTGGTGTCCTCCTGGGCGAGACCGGGACCGGCTCCCAGCATCACGCACAGCAGGGCGGTGCAGCACACGAGCGCGCTCCTCGCCCTCCACGGCCGGAACGCCGGAACAGGGGTGCCGGGAAGATGAGGCGGGATCGAACGGATCTGCATGGCCCCGAGGGTTACCCCAGCCGGGGCGGGGTTGCATCCACTTGCCGCGCATCGCGGGAGCGCTTTCGCACAAGGACCGGCCATCGCCCTCTGGAGCGCGAGCGCCGGAACGGTCCTTGCGTCTGACCCAACCCCTTGTGCCCAACCCCTTGCGCCGACGACATGCGGAGCCGAAACCATGCGGACGGATTGCCCTTGCACGGTCGTGACGCCCCCCGGCAAGGCCATGCGGCGGTGGATGACGGATCGTCTTCCGCTCATTGTCGCCGGACCGACGCCCGACTCGGTCTAAGACGGCTCGATTCCGGGACCACCCTCCTCCTCTCCTGTGTCCAGACAAGGTCGATCGATGCGCATGCTTGACCGCAGCCCAACCAATGCGGCGCCCGATCCCGGCGAGCTGGAACAGGATCTCATCGCCTTGATCGAGGAATCCCGCGAGCGGTCGAGCGAGGATCCGTTCCGCAATCCCGTCCTGGCGGTGACGCTCGCGATCACCCGCCGCTTCGACCGCGACGAGATCGGCGAGGACGACCTCGACGGCCTGTTCACCCGGCTGCGGACCCAGGCCCTGGTGGCTCGCGCCGAGCGTCTGCGCGGCTATGTCGGGTTGGATCGGGACGCCCGGGCATCGGCGGACAGCGCGATGCCGGCGCGCCTCGTGGCTGCGATTGCGAAAGGCACGGGAGATTTCGAGACCTTCCGCGATCTCGTCGGCCGCACGGGCTTCGCCGTGGTGTTCACCGCCCACCCGACCTTCGGCATGCCGAAGGCCGTTGCGGCCCTCATTGCCGAGGCCACGTCCCAGGACAGCGAGGCCGCACGCCTGCCCCTGATGGAGAAGGCCGGCGCCCTCTCGACCCGACCGGACGCGAAGATCAGCCTGGACGACGAGTTCGAGCAGGCCTGCCTCGCGGCCAATCACGGCCGTGCGGCCCTGGACAGCTTCAATGCCGCCCTTCTCGACGCCGCCCGCGCCCGTTGGCCCGACCGCTGGACGGAACTGGTGCTCAAGCCCTTCGCCCTTGCCTCCTGGGTCGGCTGCGACACGGACGGGCGTACCGATATCGGCTGGTGGGATACCCTGCGCTACCGCCTGGAATCGAAGCGCATGCAGCTCGACCGGGTGATGCGGCACCTGCCGGACGTGCCGGCCACCAACGTGGTGCGGGACCTGACGCAGGGCGCGCTGGCGGCCGTGAACCGGCAGCTCGCCGTCGCCCCGCGCCTCGGCACCAAGCCGTCCCTGGAGGCGGTGCACCGCTTCGCCCTGGCGCTCATCATCGAGCGCGAGCGCGCCCAGACCGATTCCGGGCCGATCCTGGCGGGCCTCGCCGGAGCCCTGGGCGGCGTCGAGAGCGATGACGACAAGCGCACCATCGCCCTTCTGCGCTCGGGCATCGCCACCCACGGCCTCTCGAACGCCCTGCCGCATTTCCGGCTCAACGCCAGCCAGATCCACAACGCCGTGCGCCGGGTCATCGACCTCGAAGGGGAGCCGACGGACGCGGCGCACCGGCGCTCGCACCTCTCCACGATCCACGCCCTCCTCAACGACGTGCAGCCGGTGGCCGTCGATTTCGGGGCACTCGCCGCCGAACGGGCCTCGGCCGCGCGCCTGATGATGACCATCGCGCAGATCCTGAAGCACGTGGACGGCACTCATCCGGTGCGCTTCCTCATCGCCGAGACGGAGACCGGCTACACGCTGCTGGCCGCCCTCTGGCTGGCCCGGCATTACGGGATCAGCGACAAGGTCGAGATCACGCCGCTGTTCGAGACGGCAAGCGCCCTGGAACAGGGCATCCGCGTCCTCGACGACGCCCTTCGCAACCCGCATTGGCGCGCCTACCTCAAGCGCATCGGCCGGCTGACCGTACAGTTCGGCTATTCGGATTCGGGCCGCTATGTCGGCCAGCTCGCCGCGAGTTTCTGGATCGAGCGCCTGCGCCTGCGCATCACTGACCTGATGACGCAGAACGGCCTGTCCGGCATCGAGCTCGCGATCTTCGACACCCATGGCGAATCGATCGGGCGCGGCGCCCATCCGACTTCCCTGCGGGACCGCCTCGCCTATCTCGCGCCGGAGGATTCGCGACACAGGAACCGCAAGGCCGGCATCAAGGTGCGGCTGGAATCGAGCTTCCAGGGTTCGGACGGTTACCTGATGTTCGGCACGCAGGCCCTCGCCCGCTCGACGGTGGAGCGGATCGCCGAGCACGTCTTCGCCTTCGACACGGCCGACGACGATTCGTTCGCCGACTATGTCCTGTCCGACGCGCCGGGCGCCGACGAGACCGACGACCCGATCTATGGGGAGGCCGATTTCGCCGCCGAGTTCTTCACCGTCGCCCGCCAGGACATGGAAGCCCTGGTGGACGACCCCGGCTACGCGGCACTGCTGGGCACGTTCGGCCCGAGCCTCCTCGACCGCACCGGCTCACGGCCCGTGGCGCGCCAGAGCGACAGCGGCGGTCCCAGCATGATCACCCATCCCCGCCAGATGCGCGCGATCCCCAACAACGCGATCCTGCACCAGCTCGGCTATCTCGCGAATTCGCTGCACGGCCTCGGCCGGGCGGCGAGCCGCGCACCGGATCTGTTCCGCGACATGCGTCGCGATTCGGTCCGGTTCTCCCGCGCGTTCCGCCTCGCGCAGCACGCCTCGGCGGTGGGCGACCTCGACGTGCTGCGCGCCTATATCGACACGCTCGACCCGGCCATGTGGCTGGAACGGGCACGGCGCACGCAGCGCGACGACCGGCGCGACGAACTCCTCGTCATCGCCACCGCCCTCGACCGCCTGCGCCTCGCACCCGACCTGCGCCGCCTGTTCGGCCGCCTGACCAGCGACTGGCTGAGCCTGCAATCCGCCGCTCCCGATCTCGGCAAGATGTCGGTGCGGCTGACCCTGCTTCACGCCCTGCGCCTCGCCCTGATCCACCGGATCTGGTTCCTGGCCGTGCACATACCGGGCTTCCGTCCGCAATCCGGCATCACCCGCGAGCAGTTGATCGAACGCTTCCTGCGCCTCGACATCGACGGCTGCCTCGCCATGCTCGACGAGATCTTCCCGATCACGCCGGACCCGACCCTCGGTCTCAATTTCGGCGAGCCTGCCGGCCCGCGCGACGTCGGTACCTACGAATCGGAGCACAAGACGATCTTCGGCCCGATCCGTCAGTCCTTCGCCCGCGTCCGCGAGCTGTCCGGCATGATCCAGCACGAGGTGGGTGCGTTCGGCTAGGGCGCGGTGGCTCCCGAGCCCCGCGAAGCGGCACCGGGACAGGCGGTGCGGTTCAGGCCCCTGCAGCGCGGGGGCGCTCGCCGAAGATGGCGGTGCCGACCCGGATATGGGTGGCGCCCATCTGGATCGCCGCCGGGTAATCGGCGCTCATGCCCATGGAGAGGATGGGCAGGTTGTGGCGCTCGGCAATGCGCGCCAGGAGGGCGAAATGCGCGGAGGGCGGGGCTTCGGCCGGTGGGATGCACATGAGCCCGTTGATCGCGAGTCCGTGGGTCTCACGACACTCGCTGAGGAGGACGTCCACCTGCGACGGCGAGACCCCGGCCTTCTGCGGCTCGTCGCCGGTATTGACCTGGACCAGCAGCTTCGGTGTCCGGCCCGTGCGCTCGATCTCCTTGGCCAGGGCCGCCGCCAGGGACAGCCGGTCGAGGCCGTGGATCACGTCGAACAGTTCCACCGCCTCGCGCGCCTTGTTCGATTGGAGCGGCCCGACGAGATGAAGTTCGACATCGGGAAAGCGCTCGCGCAGAGCCGGCCACTTCGCCTTCGATTCCTGAACGTAGTTCTCGCCGAAGACCCGATGTCCCGCCTCCAGGGCGGGGACGATGCCGTCCGCGTCGATGAGCTTCGACACCGCCACCAGGGAGATCGCGGCCGGGTCCCGCTCGGAATCCTGGGCCGCCTGCACGATCCTCTCGCGTACGGCCTTCAGCCCGGCGACGACGGCGGCGGTGTCCGGATGGGCGTATCTCGGCGGGGAGGAGTCGGGCATGGTGTCTCGTGGGCGAAGGAGGAAGGGCAGGTTTCGCCTGACCTATCATCCGCAACGCGGGCCGCAAGCGCCGGGCTCAACCGGTGACGGCTCTGTTGACCGGCAAACAGGCCGTGTTAGTCCGGCACCCAACCGATCCGGCGCCGCGTGAGGCGCCTTGCCAGGCCGTCCTGGCCCGTATCTCAGAGTTCCCATCATGACTTCCTCCCCCATGCCCGTTCCGGAGCGCTACAACGCCAAGGATGCCGAGCCGCGCTGGCAGGAGGCCTGGGCGGCGCAAGGCATCTACGCCACGAAGAACGACGACCCGCGCCCGAAATACTACGTCCTGGAGATGTTCCCCTACCCGTCGGGGCGCATCCATATGGGCCATGTCCGCAACTACGCCATGGGCGACGTGGTGGCCCGCTACAAGCGCGCCAAGGGCTTCGCGGTCCTCCATCCGATGGGCTGGGACGCCTTCGGCCTGCCGGCCGAGAACGCGGCCATGGAGCGCAAGGTCAACCCGCGCGACTGGACCTACGCCAACATCGCCACCATGCGCGGCCAGTTGCAGAGCATGGGCCTGTCCCTCGACTGGAGCCGGGAGATCGCCACCTGCGACCCCGATTACTACAAGCACCAGCAGCGGATGTTCCTCGACTTCCTCGACAAGGGACTCGTCACTCGCCGCACCGCCAAGGTGAACTGGGACCCGGTGGACCACACCGTGCTCGCCAACGAGCAGGTCATCGACGGGCGCGGCTGGCGCTCGGGGGCGCTGGTGGAACAGCGCGAGCTGACCCAATGGTTCTTCAAGATCACCGATTTCGCGCAGGATCTCTACGACGCCCTCGACGGCCTGGAGCGTTGGCCGGAGAAGGTCCGGGTGATGCAGAAGAACTGGATCGGCCGCTCGGAGGGGCTGGAAGTCCGCTTCGCCTTCGATGCGCGTGACGGCGAGATCAAGGTCTACACCACCCGTCCCGACACCCTGTTCGGCGCGAAATTCCTGGCCATCGCCGCCGACCACCCGGTCGCGGCGTCCGTGGCCGCCACCCGTCCCGAACTCCAGACCTTCATCGAGGAATGCCGCCGCACCGGCACGGCGCAGGCTGCGATCGACACGGCGGAGAAGCTCGGCTTCGATACGGGATTGCGGGTGCGCCACCCCCTCGACCCGTCCTGGCTGCTACCGGTCTATGTCGCGAACTTCGTGCTGATGGATTACGGCACCGGTGCCGTGTTCGGCTGCCCCGCCCACGACCAGCGCGACCTCGACTTCTCGAACAAGTACGGCCTCGGCAACACGCCCGTCGTCTGCCCGGAGGGACAGGACGCGGCGAGCTTCGTCGTCACCGACACCGCTTATGACGGCGATGGACGGATGATCAATTCGCGCTTCCTCGACGACATGACGACGGACGAGGCCTTCCATGCCGTGGCCAACCGACTCGAGGCGGAGATCCTTGACGGGGAGGCGGTGGCGGCGCGCAAGGTCCAGTTCCGCCTGCGCGACTGGGGCGTCTCACGCCAGCGCTATTGGGGCTGCCCGATCCCGATCATCCATTGCGACGCCTGCGGGCCCGTCTCCGTGCCGGTCACCGACCTGCCGGTGAAGCTGCCCGACGAGGTCTCGTTCGACACGCCCGGCAACCCGCTCGAGCGCGACCACGTCTGGCGCAACGTGCCCTGCCCGCGCTGCGGCGCTGCGGCCCGGCGCGAGACCGACACGATGGACACCTTTGTCGATTCATCCTGGTACTACGCGCGCTTCACCGCGCCCTGGCTCAAGGATGCCCCCACCGACCGTGCGGCCGTGGATCACTGGCTGGCGGTCGACCAGTATATCGGTGGCATCGAGCACGCGATCCTGCACCTGCTCTATGCCCGCTTCTTTACCCGGGCGATGCAGGCGACCGGATGGTCCGGTGTCTCGGAGCCGTTCGCCGGCCTGTTCACGCAGGGCATGGTCGTCCACGAGACCTACAAGGACGCGGCCGGAGCCTGGGTTCAGCCGGCCGATATCCGCATCACCGCCGAGGGCGGCGAGCGTCAGGCGTTTCACGTGAAAACAGATGCGCCGATCGCCATCGGCTCCATCGAGAAGATGTCGAAATCGAAGAAGAACGTGGTGGACCCGGACGACATCATCGCCAGCTACGGCGCCGATACCGCCCGCTGGTTCATGCTGTCCGATTCGCCGCCTGAGCGTGACGTGATCTGGACGGAGGATGGCGTCCAGGGAGCGGCCCGATTCGTCCAGCGGGTCTGGCGCTTGGTCTCCCTCGCGGTGGGCGTACCCGCCGAAAGCGGAGCGTCCGACGCTGCGCTTTGCAAGGCCGCCCATAAAGCCCTCGCCGCTGTGGAAGAGGATGTGGAGCGCCTCCGCTTCAACCGCTGCGTCGCCCATATCTACACCCTGTCGAACGCTCTCGACGAGGCGATCCGCACCGCCTCCGTTTCGCGGGAGGCGGCGACGGAAGCGGCCGGCATCCTCACGCAGCTCGTTGCGCCGATGATGCCGCATCTGGCGGAAGAATGTTGGTCGGCCCTCGGCCGACAGGGGCTGGTCGCTCAGGCCGCGTGGCCGGCAGTCGATCGTGCGTTGCTGGTGGAGGACGCGATCACCCTCCCCGTCCAGCTCAACGGGAAGAAGCGTGCCGATGTCACGGTGCCTCGCACGGCCGATACCGCGAAGGTGGAAGCCCTCGTCCTCGCCGATGACGCCGTGCGGAAGGCCCTCGAAGGCCGTATTCCTCGCAAGGTCATCGTGGTGCCCGGCCGGATCGTGAACCTCGTGGTGTGAGAGACGCCCCATGCGAGCGTCACCATCGTCCTGCCGCAGAGGAATCGTAAAGCTTGCTGCTTATACAGGTGACGCAAGGGGCGGGATCGCCGTAAAGAGCGGGACCGGACGGAGAGCAGTACTGTGATGATGATGCATGGGCTGAGACAGGCGGTATGGTCCCGCGCGGCGAAGGTCGCGTTGGTCTCCCTCTTGGCCGTCAACCTGTCGGCCTGCTTTCGCCCGCTCTACGGACCGACCGCGTCCGGCGAACCCATGGCCGCCCTCCTTGCTTCGGTCCAGGTGGACGACGTCTCCACGGCCGCAGGCCAGGAGCGGCTCGGGCATTACCTGCGCAGCGAACTCATCTTCGATCTCGACGGTTCGGGCCAGCCGTCTCCGAAACGCTATCGCCTCAAGATGCAGGGGAGCGAATCGGTGCAGACCCCCATCGTGTCGTCCCAGACGGGTCGCGCCGAGGCGGGCACGCTGGTGGGGACCATCCGGTTCTCCCTCGAATCACTGGATGGTGCGAAGATCATCACCGAGGGTGTGGCGGTGGCCACCACGACCTATGATCGTTCGATCCAGCGCTTCGCCTCCCTGCGCGCAGCCCGCGATGCAGAGATCCGTCTGGCCAAGACCCTGGCCGACCAGATCAAGACGCGGATCGCTTCCGTTCTGGTGACCAAGCCCTGACCGCCGTCAAGGCCGGCGATATCGAGGCACTGCTGCGGCGCGGACCTGCGTCGCAGATCGCGGTCATACTCGTCTACGGGCCGGATACCGGCCTCGTCTTCGAGCGCGCCAAACGTCTGGCCGAAAGTTTCGTCACCGATCCGTCCGATCCCTTCGCTCTGGTCAAGATCGACGGCGATGTCCTTGCGTCCGACGCCGGCCGGCTCGTGGACGAGGCTGGAACGGTCGGTCTGTTCGGCGGCCAGCGCAGCATCTGGGTACGGCCCGGAAGCCGCAATTACGCTCCGGCGGTGGATGCGGCGCTGAAGGCCGAGATCGCCGGTTCCCGCATCGTGGTGGAGGCGGGAGACCTCGCCAAGAGCGCGCCCCTGCGGACGCTTTGCGAGAAGTCGTCTCGGGCTCTGGCGCTCCCCTGCTACGCCGATGACGAGCGCGCCCTGGCCGAGCTCATCGACCGCACGCTTCAGGAGAATGGCCAGCGCATCGCCCGGGAGGCGCGCGACATCCTGGCCATGAGTCTGGGTGGAGATCGGCGAGCGAGCCTGTCCGAGATCGAGAAGCTGGCGCTCTATGCCAGGGGTCAGACGGAGATCACCCTGGACGACGTGGAGGCGGTGATCAGCGACGTCGCCGGCAGCGTCCTCAATACATTGATCGACGCCGCCTTCGTCGGACGCGGTGAAGAGGTGGAGCGGGATTATCGCCGCTTCCGCCACGAGGGTATGGATCCCTCGGTGATGCTCGGCTCGGCCCTGCGTCATGCCCTCACGCTGCTCTCAACCCGAATCGCGGGGGAGGGGCAGAGTCCGAGCATGATGGTGGGGAATTGGCGCGGCCTGCACTTTCGCCGCAAGGCCATCGTCGAGGCTCAGCTCGGGCGCTGGTCCCCCGTCGCCCTCCGTCATGCGGTACAGTTGCTGCAAGAGGCTGTGCTTGCCTGCCGCCGCTCCCAGCCCGACCTCGCCCATGCCCATGCTTCGGCGACGCTTCTGCGCATCGCCACGGAGGCCGCCCGCCGACGTGGCTGAGAGAGCGAGCCCATGTCCTTGCTCGCGTCGTCCACGTCGCCTCCCTGCCACAACGGGTCCCACCCAGCCTGAGGCCGAAGCGGCCCAGTTCTGCCGAGTGTCGGCTCTGCGCGCACGGCTCGTTGACGACTCGCTCCGGTCGCGCCTAATCACCCTATGTCCCAGACGAGTTCCTCTTTCGACGTGGTCGTGGTCGGCGGCGGCCATGCCGGCGTGGAAGCGGCCGCCGCCGCCGCCCGTACCGGTGCCCGCACCGCCCTGGTCACGCATTCGGCCGCCACGATCGGCGCGATGTCATGCAACCCGGCCATCGGCGGTCTCGGCAAGGGTCATCTCGTCCGTGAGGTCGATGCCCTCGACGGGCTGATGGGCCGAGTTGCCGATGCGGCGGGAATTCAATTTCGTCTGCTCAACCGGCGCAAGGGTCCCGCCGTGCGTGGGCCCCGCACGCAGGCCGATCGCAAACTCTATGCGCGGGCGATGCAGGAGGCGGTAGCCGACACTGCCAATCTGGTGGTGGTGGAGGGCGAAGTCGCGGATATCCTCGTTACCGCCGCACGGGTGGCGGGCGTGGTCCTGGCGGACGGGCGGACCATGGCTTGCCCCGCCGTCGTGCTGACCACCGGCACGTTCCTGCGCGGGCTCATCCATATGGGCGAAGTGCAGATCCCCGCCGGGCGCGTCGGGGAAGGGCCGTCCGTCGGTCTCGCTCAGACCCTGGACCGGCTGGGCTTTGCCCTGGGGCGGCTCAAGACCGGTACCCCCGCCCGCCTCGACGGCCGCACCATCGATTGGTCCGGGCTCGAGATGCAATCGGCAGATGACGATCCCGTCCCGTTCTCGACGCTGACGGACCGGATCACTACGCCTCAGATCCAATGCGGGATCACCCGTACCACCCGTGCCGTGCACGATCTCATCCGCGCCAATCTCCACCGTTCGCCGATGTATTCGGGCGGGATCAGCAGTCGCGGACCGCGCTATTGTCCCTCCATCGAGGACAAGGTGGTGCGCTTCGGCGACCGCGAGGGACACCAGATCTTTCTGGAGCCGGAGGGGCTGGACGACCCGACAGTCTATCCCAACGGCATTTCCACCGCCCTGCCGGAAAGCGTGCAACGCGATCTGATCGCCCTGATCCCCGGCCTCGAACACGCGGCGATCGTGCGTCCGGGCTACGCCATCGAATACGATTACGTCGACCCGCGCGAACTCGACACCAGCCTTCAAGCCAAGCGCCTGCCCGGCCTCTTCCTCGCGGGACAGATCAACGGCACTACCGGCTACGAAGAAGCGGCGGGACAGGGGTTGGTGGCCGGGATCAATGCTGCCCGTCTCGCGGGCGGATCGCCCCTCACCTGTTTCGACCGGGCGGAATCGTATCTCGGCGTGATGATCGACGATCTCGTGACCCATGGGGTCAGTGAGCCCTACCGGATGTTCACGTCGCGCTCGGAGTATCGGCTCTCTCTCCGCGTGGACAATGCAGACGAGCGGCTGACCCCGCGCGGTGCGGCCCTCGGCTGCGTCGGATCGGTGAGAGCCGAGCATTTTGCCCGCTCGCAGGAAGAACTCGAAGCGGCGCGAACGCAGCTCGATGGCCTCAGCCTGACACCAGCGGCAGCGGCCCGACACGGCATCGGTCTCAATCAGGACGGCATCCGCCGCACCGCGTACCAGCTGCTGTCCTATCCCGAGATCGGCTGGGAGCGCATCACCGAGGTGTGGCCCGAGTTACGGAGCGTGTCCCCCCGCGTGGCGGACCGCCTGCGGACGGATGCGACCTATGCGGTCTATCTCGACCGGCAGAGCGCTGATATCGCGGCTTTTCGGCGGGACGAGGCCGTGGCCCTACCGATCAAGCTCGACTATGCGGCGATCCCCGGCCTGTCCAATGAGATGCAGGCCAAGCTCGAAGCCGTCCGTCCAGGCACGCTGGGGCAGGCGGCGCGGATCGAGGGGGTGACCCCCGCCGCCCTCACCCTCCTCGCGGCGCATGCGCGCCGTGCCGACCGCTCCAGCCTGGCGCTTGTTCATGGCCGCTAAGCAGGACGACCGGGCTCGGGTTCTCGCACAAGCGAATGTTTCACGTGAAACAGCGGACGCGCTGGACATCTATGTCGAGCAACTCCGCCGCTGGCAGAGCGTCAAGAATCTCGTGGGACCGGCGACCCTCGCGGAGGTCTGGACCCGCCATATTGCCGATGCGCTGCAGCTTCTCGATCTCGCGCCGAACGCCGCCACATGGCTCGATCTCGGTTCAGGAGCGGGCATTCCCGGTCTCATCCTCGCCATCGCGGGCCGCGAACGGCCTGGGTTTCAGGTCGATCTGATCGAAAGCAATGCCCGCAAATGCGCCTTCCTCACGGAGGCCGCCCGCCTGACGAAAGCTCCGGCGCGGGTGCGCAATCTTCGCATCGAAGACGCGATCTCCGACCATGTGGGCGTGGATGTCGTCTGTGCGCGCGCCTTGGCGCCGCTTCACCAGCTGCTCGAATGGACGGAACCGCTGTTGACAACCGGCACCACCGCCCTGTTTCCGAAGGGCCGTGATGCACCGGCGGAATTGACCACTGCAGCGCAACGGTGGAGATTCGTTTACGATCTGGTGACGAGCCGTACTGAGTCGGAAGCGCGGATCGTCCGCGTCACGACCCTCTCCCGCGTGGATTCATGACCATCGAACCCTCTTCCGCCCCCAGGGCAGCGCCCGAGCGGCCGCTCCGAATCCTCGCCCTGGCCAATCAGAAGGGCGGCGTCGGCAAGACGACGACGGCCATCAACCTCGGCACCGCCCTCGCTGCCATCGGCGAGCGCGTGCTGGTGATCGACCTCGATCCGCAGGGTAACGCCTCCACCGGGCTCGGTATCGATCGGCGCTCGCGCAAGGTTTCGACCTATCACGTGCTCGCCGGGGACGCGTCCCTGGCCCAGGCCGTGGTCCCCACCGCCGTACCCCGGCTGCTGCTGGCGCCTTCCACCATGGATCTGCTTGGCCTCGAACTGGAAATGGCCAGTTCATCGGACCGTGCCCATCGCCTGCGCAACGCCATGCGCGATATCGGCAAGGCGGGTGCGACGGAGGGCGTAACCTATGTCCTGATCGACTGTCCGCCTTCCCTGAACCTGCTGACGATCAACGCCCTCGCGGCCGCCGACGCCGTGCTCGTGCCGATGCAATGCGAGTTCTTCGCCCTCGAAGGCTTGAGCCAGCTCCTGCGCACCGTGGAGCAGGTGCGCACGGCTCTGAACCCCCGGCTGACGATCCAGGGGGTGGTGCTCACCATGGTGGATCCACGCAACAACCTCTCGAACCAGGTCGCCGCCGACGTGCGGAGTTTTCTGGGGGACAAGGTCTACGAGACCACGATTCCCCGTAACGTGCGTGTGTCGGAGGCCCCGTCGCATGGCAAGCCGGTCTTGCTCTACGACCTGAAATGCGCTGGCTCGCAGGCCTATTTGCGCCTGGCCTCGGAAGTGATCCAGCGCGAGGGCCGGCTTCCGGTCGCGGCGTAGATCTCTCGTTCTGTCTCGTAAATGCGTAGCGTATCGGAGTTGAAGCAGGTGGCGATGGCGGATGATGTGGCGCGGCCCCGGCTCGGGCGTGGGCTTGCGGCCCTGATCGGGGATTTTGGGGACGACAACGGCGATGCGGGAAAGCCGCAGGCACAGCGCAAGGTCGCCGTCGAGTTTCTCCGTCCCAACCCACGCAACCCGCGCCGCCGCTTCCATGAAGCCGAGCTCGACGAGCTGGCAGCCTCGATCAAGCTGCGCGGCATCATCCAGCCCATCGTCGTGCGGGCGCTAGCGGGCGTGCCGGATACCTATGAGATCGTCGCCGGCGAGCGCCGCTGGCGCGCCGCCCAGCGCGCCGGTCTGCACGAAGCGCCCATCGTCGTCGTCGAGATCGACGACCGGACCTCCCTCGAATACGCCATTCTCGAGAACGTCCAGCGCAGCGACCTCAACGCCATCGAAGAGGCAGCGGGTTACGAGCGGCTGATGAGCGAGTTCCGCTACAGCCAGACCGAACTCGCCGAGATCATCGGCAAGAGCCGCAGCCACCTCGCCAACACCTTGAGGCTGTTGCAACTATCCGGCGCGATCCAGGAGCGCGTCGTAGCGGGCGAAATCACGGCCGGTCATGCCCGTGCTTTGCTCGCGGTGAGAGATCCCGAAGGTGTCGCGCGGCGGATCGTGGCCGAGGGCCTCTCCGTGCGCGAGGTCGAGGCTCTTGCCTCGGCGGAAGTGCCGGAGGGCGATGCACCGCGTCCCGGGCGCCCGCGCAAGCCCGAGCGCGACGGACAGGTGCGCAGCCTCGAACAGGCCATGGCACGGGCTCTCGGCGTTTCGGTTTCGCTGAAATCCAAGACCCAGGGTAGCGGCGAAATCCGGATTCGCTACGAGACGGCGGAAGAGCTCGATGCCTTGTGCAGGCGGTTCGAGGTCTCGGACAAAGCCTAACGGTCCCATAGCGGCCGGGCGGCGTCCGCCCGTTACTTGCCGATACAGAATCCGGAGAACAGGCGGTCGAGCATGTCTTCGACGCCGACCCGGCCAGCGACTTCTCCGAGTGCCCGTACGGCGAGGCGCAGATCCTCGGCCAGGAGTTCCGGAAGGGCAGGGCCCGACACCACGCGGCCGAGGTGATCGCGGCAGCGGGTCAGCCCGTCGCGGTGGCGTTCCCGGGTGACGAGCGCATCGCCGCCGCCGAGGGCCGCCTCCGCCCGTTCCTCAATGAGGCTGAGCAGGCGGTCGAGGCCCTCTCCGGTGACAGAGGAGACGGCGATGATGTCGCCCGCATCAACTCCCAGATCGGCTTTCGTGCGTACCCGGATGGTGCGATCGGGCAGCGAGACAGTCCCATCGATGGGGTCGTCGCTGGAATGAAGAGCAAGGACCAGATCGGCCTGTTCCATCCGTATACGGGTGCGGCGGATGCCTTCGGCTTCCACGGGATCGGCGGTGTCACGCAATCCCGCCGTATCGACGATGAGGACCGGCAATCCGGCGAGATCGCAGCGGATTTCGATGAGATCCCGCGTCGTGCCCGGAATCGACGAGACGATGGCGGCGTCCCGTCGGCTCAGGGCGTTGAGCAAGGTCGATTTGCCGGCATTCGGAGGGCCGGACAGCACCACCACGAACCCTTCCCGCAGGCGCTCCCCCCGTCGGCCATCGGCGAGGACCGTGTCGATCTCGTCTCGGATCGCACGCGCTTTCGCATGCAACGCCGCGTCAAGCGCCGTCTCGTCGACATCGCCTTCGTCGGAGAAGTCGAGGGCGGCCTCGGCTCCGGCGAGTAGATCGATCAGGCGGTCCCGCCAATCGGCGACCTTGCGGCCCAGGACACCGTCGAGTTGGCGCAAAGCCTGACGCCGCTGGGCATCCGTTTCCGCCTCGATGAGATCCGCCGCTCCTTCGGCGGCGGTGAGATCCATTCGCCCGTTCTCCACCGCGCGGCGGCTGAAGGCACCCGGCTCGGCGAGACGGCATCCGGGATGTGCGGCGAGCGCGGTCATGACGGCGGACCGCACGGCGAGGCCGCCATGGAGGTGGAATTCGGCCATGTCCTCGCCCGTGAAGGTGGCGGGTCCCGGCATCCAGACGATGAGTGCGGAGTCGAGCACGTCCCCGCTCGCAGAGTCGCGAAGGGTGCGGAGGGAGAGCCGACGGGGCGGCGGCCGTCGCCCCGCCATGGTCTCGATGAGGGAAGCGGAGGCCGGTCCGCTGATCCGGATGACCGCGACGGCCGTTCGGCCGAAGCCGCTCGCCGGAGCGAAGATGGTGGTGCCGTCGCTCATGGCGGACATCCTGCCGAGGCTTACCGGAACCGGAGGGGCATCCCCTGCCCCGGATCTAAATTAGCCGGCAACGCAACTGATTTCCGAAGGAAAACACGGTCGGTCGGCCTCGCCGGCCTGGATCCCAAGTCCCCGCAACTCACGTCTTTCCAAGCTCTTGCCAGGGAATGAAACGAGTTTGGGAACGCGCCCCCCCGGGGAACACCCGCCATCTCATGGCGGGCGTCCGAGCCCGAGGGAGGCCCCTCCTCAGGTGTTCATCGAGTCGAAGAAATCGTTGTTGCTCTTGGTCTGGCGCAGCTTGTCCATGAGGAACTCGATGGCGTCGGTGACGCCCATCGGGTTGAGGATGCGGCGAAGAACATAGGTCTTCTTGAGCGAATCCGGCGGCACCAGGAGCTCTTCCTTGCGCGTGCCCGAGCGGGTGATGTCGATGGCCGGGAAGATGCGCTTGTCCGACACCTTGCGGTCAAGAATGATCTCGGAGTTGCCGGTGCCCTTGAACTCCTCGAAGATCACCTCGTCCATGCGCGAGCCGGTGTCGATCAGCGCGGTGGCGATGATCGAGAGCGAGCCGCCCTCCTCGATGTTGCGCGCCGCGCCGAAGAAGCGCTTCGGGCGCTGCAGCGCGTTGGCATCGACACCGCCGGTGAGCACCTTGCCCGACGACGGCACCACGGTGTTGTAGGCGCGGCCGAGGCGGGTAATCGAATCGAGCAGGATGACCACATCGCGGCCATGCTCCACCAGGCGCTTGGCCTTCTCGATCACCATCTCGGCGACCTGCACGTGGCGGGTGGCCGGCTCGTCGAAGGTGGAGGCGATGACCTCGCCCTTCACCGAGCGGATCATGTCGGTGACTTCCTCGGGGCGCTCGTCGATGAGCAGCACGATGAGGTAGCATTCCGGGTGGTTGATGGTGATCGACTGCGCGATGTTCTGCATCAGCACGGTCTTGCCGGTGCGCGGCGGCGCCACGATAAGGGCGCGCTGGCCCTTACCGATCGGCGCGACGATGTCGATGATGCGCGGCGAAAAATCCTTCTTCGGCGGCGCATCGAGTTCGAGCTTGAAGCGCTGGGTCGGGAACAGCGGCGTCAGGTTATCGAAATGGACCTTGTGCTTGATCTTCTCCGGGTTCTCGAAGTTGATCGTGTTCACCTTGAGAAGGGCGAAGTAGCGCTCGCCGTCCTTCGGGCCGCGGATCGGTCCCTCGACGGTATCGCCGGTGCGCAGGCCGAAGCGGCGGATCTGGGTGGGCGAGATGTAGATGTCGTCGGGGCCCGGCAGGTAGTTGGATTCCGAGGAGCGCAGGAAACCGAACCCGTCCTGAAGCACTTCCACCGTGCCGGCGCCGATGATCTCGACCTCCTTGGCAGCGAGCTGCTTCAGGATGGAGAACATCAGCTCCTGCTTGCGCATGGTGGAGGCGTTCTCGACCTCGACTTCCTCGGCGAAGGCGATCAGGTCGGTGGGGGTCTTCGACTTCAGATCCTGAAGCTTGACCTCGCGGTGCTGACCGAGATCGGCGGCGACCAATCCGACCTCGGCCGGCGGATCAACGGGGATGAGCGAATCGTTCTGTGACGTCATGGGAGAATGAGAACCGACGATGGACGAGGGTTGATCGGGCGGGACAGTCGGGAAAGCGCCGGATGCCTTGTCGGCACCTATGTCGGAGCATCGGTAAAGACCGGCTCCGCGCATCGTCTAAGGGGAGCCTATGGCTCTCGGATGCAACACGGCGTAAAAGGAGGGACTTCCCCCATATCGCGTTTCCGCATCCCGCTCAAGCCCCGCCCGCGCGAGCGAATGCCGTGCCGGTCGGCCGTCGGGACCGACGCCTCAGCGCCGCCTCAGGCGCACATAGAGCGCACCCGCGCCGCCGTGATGGCGTGCCGCCTCCTCGAAGCCGATGACGATGCTGCGCAGTTCCGGTGCGCGCAGCCAATGGGGCACCGAACGGCGCAGCACGCCGCGTTCCGAGAAGGCGTCGTCATAACCCGCCCCGCCCCCCTTGCCGGTGACGACGAGGACATGGGCGTGGCCTGCCGAGCGGCAGCGCATGAGGAAGCCGACCAGGGCGCCGTGAGCCTCGGCCTGATACAGGCCGTGAAGATCGATCCGCGCTTCCACCTTGAGCGATCCGCGCCGCAGGGCGAGGCGCGACTTCCGTTCGAGGCCGGGCAGAGGCGGCGCCGCGACGACGGCGGCCGGGGCCGCGACGGGCGGGGGGATCGGCTTCACGATGCGTTTCGCAGAGGTCTTCATACCACCGGGCGATGCGGCCCTTTCAGGCGCCGGCTTCGTCATGGGTTTGGCGACGAGCCCCGGTGCGTCCGACTTCTTCTTCGCAGGAGGGGGATTCCCGACGGCCGGAACCTTAGCCGTCGGAATCTTGGCTATCGCAGTCTTGGTCACCGGCGTCTTGGCCACCGGAGTCTTGGCCACCGGCATGGCGCGGCCACGCAGCGGAGTGATCAGCCGTGCGATTTCGCCCCAGAGGAATGCATCCTCGCCCGACAGGCCACGGGGTCTGCGCGGCAATCTCATGGAGCAGGCGCCATCAGCGGCTTCGGCAGCAGGACCACGAATCCGACCGCATCGCGCAGGTTGCCGGCGGCGATCCCCGCCGCCTCGCCCGTGCCGAGATAGAGGTCTCCGCGCGACGGGCCGACGATGGCCGAGCCGGTATCCGCGGCGACCACGAGACGTCCCGGCGCGTCCTCCCCCGCGATCCGTCCTTCGAGCCAGAACGGCGTTCCATAGCGCCACAGGGTGGAATCGACCGCGAGGCTGCGGCCCGGCGTCAGAGGCACGCCCGCCGCGCCCGGAGGACCGAGACCGGCATCCTCCACCTCGGCGAGGCGAAAGAAGATGTAGGAGGCATTGGCCTGCATCAACGGCTTGGCGAGGGCCGGATGGGCGCGGAGCCAGCCGGTCCAGCGCGCCAGCGTCAGGCCTTCGAGGGGCAGGTGCCCCGCCTGGACGATGAGCTTGGCCACCGAGGTGTAGGGCCGGCCGTTGCGACCGTCATAAAGCACGCGCACGGCCCGCCCGTCGGGAAGACGCACACGCCCCGAACCCTGGACCTGGAGCACGAAGAGGTCGACCGGATCGCGCAGGTAGAGGAGCGGCCGGGCCCGATCCCCGATCCCGCCCTCCTCGATGGACGCACGGTCGGGGTAGGGCTCGAACCCGGTCCCCGTCGCCCGTGCCGCCCGCAGGGCCGGGTCGAGGCCCGGCTTCGTCTCGCCGGGGGCGAGACTCACGAGATCGTCCGGCCGGGCGAGGGCGGGGGTGGTGAAACCCGGGCCGGCGGCGAAGGAGCCGGTGAGTTCGGGCTCGAAATAGCCGGTGAGGAAGCCCGTCCGGCGCGGCGGACCGCCCGCCTCGCCCGGCCTCACGATGCGATAGGCATCGAAATTCCGCGTGAAGAAGGCCCCGGCCTCCTGAGGCTCCACCGACGCGGCACGGCTGCAGGCGGCGGCGAGATCCCCCGCCGAGCCGGCGACGGTCGGTGCGATCTCCACCGGGGGAGCGGCGCAGGTCCGGCGGAACGCGTCGAGGGAGACGGCCGGGTCGGGGCCGGGAAAGCCCAGTAGCGCCGCGAGGTCCACAGGCTCCAGAAGCGCCTCTCCGACGCGAAGCGGCCCGGCCGCGACAGCGACCGGGCCGGATAGACAGCCAGCGACGAGAGCCAGGGCGGCGACGGACGCCCGATTCAGAAACCCAGTCACGACAAACCCTGGATCCTCAGGCGCCGGCTTCGGTGGCCACGAGCTGCCAGTTCGGGTCGCGGCTGCCCAGCGTGCGGGCGAAGGTCCACACGTCCGGCACCTCGGCCACGGCCTCGGCATTGCCGTCGATGACCTGGCCTTCGGCGTTGCGGGTCGCGGTGATGAGGTGCGAGAGGAACCGCACCGTCACCTGCGCCACCTTGTTGCGGACGTCCACGGCGACGATCTCCGCCTTGTCGAGGGACACGAAGGTGGTCTCCACCGTCTCGCGGCGCGATTCGCGGGCAGTGATCTCGCGCTCGAACCCTTCGCAGACCTCCCGCGAGAGCAGGCTGCGCAGGGTCTTGCGGTCACCCTTGGCGAAGGCGATCACGATGGCTTCATAGGCGCCCTTGGCGCCTTCGACGAAAGCGCGGGGGTCGAAGCTCGGCTCCGCCTGGACGATGGCTTCGAGGCCATGGGCGACGGCCGAGCCGGGCTCGGCGATGCCGCGCCAGTCGCGGACCTCGGCAACGGCGGCAGGCGCAGAATCGGTCTGCGGCTGGGCGCGGTCCGCACCCGGCAGACGCACCACGTTGTCGCCGTCCGACCGCGACGGCGGCGCCGGATTGCGGCTCCGGTCCACCGGTTTGAACGGCGAGCGCTCGGTTCCGGTCTTCTGCCCGAGCACCGACCGGAGCCGCCAGATGACGAACACCGCGAGCGCCAGGAAGATCAGGGTCGTCAAATCGAAGGAATCCTGCATCACCGATCCGATCGTGGCCGTCGCACGACATGTATGTTCGAAGGGGGCTCCCGAAAATCCCGCCGCTACGCCCTTTATCGGAGCGCCGCGCAAGGATCGAGCCGGAGAATCCAAGGATCCCGCCCTGGATGAGGAGGACGCGACCCACGAGGTCAGCCCGCATATGGGACTCGCCGTGCGCCGTATCCAGCCAAGGAGTGGCCATGCCGGAGGGTTCAGGGTCAAGAGCGGATCGCCGAGTCCCGAGACGGCTTCGCGTCGTGGGCCGAACTCCCGGCTCTCGCGCCGCGTCCGCTCCCGCCGCTCGTCTTGTCCGAGGTGGCCCGTCGTGTTAGCGCGCTGTCGCTCGGACCCGGCCCTGCGACGATCAGACGATACGCCGCGCAGTGGATCGCCGAGGTGCCCCGACAGACCCCGCGAAAGAGGACGAGAACGCCATGGCCGACACCCCGGCACCGAACGGCAACGGCGCGGCCCCCGCCGAAGACCAGTCGCCCGCCATCAACGCCCTGGCGCAATACGCCAAGGATCTCTCCTTCGAGAACCCCAACGCGCCGCGCTCGCTCCAGCCGCAGGAAAGCGGCCCGCAGATCAACATTCAGGTCAACGTCAACGCCAAGCAGCTGGCCGAGGCCGATTTCGAGGTCGAGCTGACGCTGGAAGGCGATGCCAAGATCAACAACGAGGTGCTGTTCGCCTTCGAGCTGAACTATGCCGGCATCTTCCGCATGCGCAACATCCCGCAGGACCAGCTCCACCCGGCCGTGATGATCGAGTGCCCGCGCCTGCTCTTCCCCTTCGCGCGCCAGATCATCGCCGAGGCCGTGCGCAACGGCGGCTTCCCGCCCCTGTATATCGACCCGATCGATTTCGTCGGCCTCTACCGCCAGAAGGCCTTCGAGGCCCAGAACCAGCAGGCCGGCGCGACCGGACCGCTGGCTTCCTGATTCGGCCAGCCGTCGCGCAGCCGCATCGCGACCCGTTGTGAATGGACGCCCCGGCCGCTCAGGCGCCGGGGCGTCGTCGTTTGGACATGCGCGATCCGACGGCCTCGCGGGACGGCCGAGCGATCTGATCGACTGGAACGGGATCAGCCGCCCCGATAGGACGCGGCCAGCGCTCGCAGGGCCGCCTGCGCGCGCGGATCGACAGCGCGAGCGTGCAACGCCACGGTCGAGACCGGCAATTCCGGGAGACCGAGACGCTCGGCCACCTCGGCCGCGCCCGCCGGCGCAATGCCCCGGGCCAACGCCGCGACAGCGAGGCCGGCGCTGACGGCCGCTCCCACCGCGAGGACGCCGCCACCCACGAACACTTCGCTCCAGGGCAGGCCCGCCGCGTCGAGGGTGCGGATCGCCGCCGCCCGCACGCCGCAGGGGCAGGCGAGGGTCGCGAGACGCAGGGGCTCGCCCGGGCGGCGGACAAAGTCCGGGGCGCCGAACCAGACGAGTCGCTCCTGCGACAGCACAGTCCCGTCACGGCGTGCCTCGCCCTCGCTCCGGACGATGGCGGCGTCGATCTCGCCCCGCTCGAAACTCGTCACGAGGTCGTGCGACGGGGCGATCCGCACCTCCACCACCAGCCCGCTGCCGTCGATCCCGAGGCGGCGCAGGGTGACGGCGAGGTTGGGGCCGGCGACATGGTCGCTGATGCCGAGGACCAGCCGCGCGGGCGGCGCCTGAGCGAGGTCGGCCAACGCCCGCTCATGGGCTTCGAGGAGGCCGCGCGCCGCGGGCAGGAACTCTGCGCCCCTCTGCGAAAGGCGCACGTGCCGCGGCGTCCGGTCGAGGAGACGGCAGCCGAGGCGGTCCTCCAGGCGCTTCATCCGCAGGCTGATGGCGGCCTGAGTGGTCGCCAGGGCATCGGCCGCGCGGGTGAAGCTGCCGAGGTCGGCCGCGAGCACGAAGGCGCGGACGCTGTCGATATCGAGGGGGCGCGCCAGCATGACGACAAACCGTTATCACAGATATAGCCAACGATATGTTGCTGTTATGAATGGCGGATGCAAGCGTGGTCCGAGCCAACAGGAGCCCAGCCCATGCCCCTCACCCGCATTTCCCTCCGTGCCGGCAAGGACGCCGCCTATCACAAGGCCCTCGTGTCGGGGATCTACGCCGCCATGCGCGACACGTTCGCGGTGCCGGAGAACGACCTCTTCACCGCGCTTCATGAGCACGCGGATTCGGCCTTCGCCTACGATCCCCACTATCTTGGAATCGCCCGCGACGACGACCTCGTGATCATCCAGATCACTGCCAACGACACCCGCGACACCGGCCAGAAACAGGCGCTCTACACTGCGATCGCTGGCAACCTCGCGGCCGATCCGGGGGTGCGACCGGAGAACGTGCTCATCAATCTCGTCGAGGTTGCACGTGAAAACTGGTCGTTCGGCAACGGCCTGATGCCATACGGACCACCCGCAACGCCCTGACCGTGCCTCGCCGGAGGACGTCATGCCACGCCGCCCACCGGAACCGCCCCTCGACGCAGGGGTTGCCCGGCGGCGGAATGAAGGGGTTCTTCGACGATGGCCAAGGACGACAGACGTACGCTCGCCGTGAGCGAACCCCGCACCGTCCCCTGGCTCAGCATCGTCTTCGGCTACGGGCCGATGCTGCCCTTCGCCGTCGGCGCGGCCCTGGCCTGGTGGCGGCGCGACGATCTCGGGGATGCGATCCTCTACCTCACCATCCTGTGGGGATGCGCCATCCTGCTGTTCCTGTCGGGCGTGCGGCGCGGCGTCAGCTTCCGCACCGAGGGCGGCCCCACCTTCATCCAGATCGCCACCATGCTCGGCCTGTTCGGCCTGGGCTTTCTCGCGCTCCTGTCCGCGTCCCTCGGCCAGACCGTAGCGGCCATCGCGCTGTTGATCGCCGGCTTCACCGCCGTGGCGATCCTCGATCCCATCGCGGCCCGTACCGGAGAGGCGCCGCTCTTCTTCGCGCGCCTGCGCCCGACGCAGATCCCCATCGCCATCCTCAGCCTGTGCGCGCTGCTGGCCCTGAAGGTCTGACGACGACGCCCCTTGCCGTGCCTCTTGCCGCGCCCCTGCCCCCGCGCGCTTGCCGCTCGGGAGCGCGCGGGATAGAGCCCGCCTGACACCGACAGACCGAGCGAAGAAGCGAAGACACCATGGCCAAGGCCGAATCCAACAAGGCCGATTCCACGAAGGCCGACACGTTGAAGGCGCGCCTGCCGCGCGGCTTCGTCGACCGCCGCGCCGATGAGATCGCCGCGCAGCACCGGATGCTGGAGACGATCCGCCAGAGCTTCGAGCTCTACGGCTTCGAGGCGCTGGAGACCCCCTTCGTCGAATACACCGAGTCGCTCGGTAAGTTCCTGCCCGATCTCGACCGGCCGAACGAGGGCGTGTTCTCGTTCCAGGACGACGACGAATCCTGGCTGTCCCTTCGCTACGATCTCACCGCGCCCCTGGCCCGGCACGTGGCCGAGCATTTCGACGCGATCCCCAAACCCTATCGCAGCTTCAGGGCCGGCTACGTCTTCCGCAACGAGAAGCCGGGCCCGGGCCGCTTCCGCCAGTTCATGCAATGCGATGCCGACATCGTCGGCGCCGGCTCCGTCGCGGCGGATGCCGAGATCTGCATGCTGATGGCCGACACGCTCGAAAAGCTCGGCCTGTCGGGCCAGTACGTCATCAAGGTCAACAACCGGAAGGTGCTCGACGGGGTGATGGAGGCGATCGGCCTCTCGGGCGAGGACAAGGCCGGCCAGCGCCTCACGGTCCTGCGCGCCATCGACAAGCTCGACCGCCTCGGCGTCGAAGGCGTGCGCCAGCTCCTCGGCGAGGGTCGCAAGGACGAGAGCGGTGATTTCGCCAAGGGGGCGGGGCTCGCGCCCGACGCCATCGAGCGCATCCTCGCCTATGTCTCGTTCCAGGCAGCTCCCGACGCCGAGGGCGACCGGATGGCCTTCTGGGAACAGTTCTTCGGCTCGTGGAGCGACGTCGTCGGCTCGTCCGAGACGGGCCGCGAAGGCATCGCCGAACTGCACGCCATCATGCGCCTCTGCGCAGCGGCGGGCTCTGGCCACGACCGCATCCGGGCCGACCCCTCGGTGGTGCGAGGCCTCGAATACTATACCGGTCCGGTCTACGAGGCCGAGCTGACCTTCGCCGTGACCAACGAGGACGGCCAGACCGTGCGCTTCGGGTCGGTGGCGGGCGGCGGCCGCTACGACGGCCTCGTCGGCCGTTTTCGCGCCGAGCCGGTACCGGCCACCGGCTTTTCCATCGGCGTGTCGCGGCTGTTCTCGGCGCTGCAGCTCACCGGGAGCCCCCTTCTCGAAGGCACCGCGAAGCCCGGCCCGGTGGTGGTGCTGGTCCTCGACCGCGACAACATCGCCGATTACCAGCGCCTGGTGGCACGCCTGCGCGAGGCCGGCATCCGCGCCGAACTCTATCTCGGCGGCTCGGGCATGAAGGCGCAGATGAAATACGCCGACCGGCGGGGCAGCCCCTGCGCCATCATCCAGGGCTCGAACGAGCGCGAGGCCGGCGAGGTCCAGGTCAAGGACCTGATCGAGGGTGCCAAGGCGGCGGGTGCCATCTCCAGCAACGCCGAGTGGAAAGCCGCCCGACCGGCTCAGTTCTCGGTGAAGGAAGACGAGATGGTCGAGCGCGTCCGCGAGGTGCTGGCACGGCATTTCTGAAGACGGCCGGGAGCCATCTCCCGGATCACCCACGTCGCCTCGGCGACACGACGGGCTCATCCGGCCGCTGAAAGCCCCGATCGCGCCAGACTCAGGGCCGCCCGGCGCAGGTCGGTCGCCGGCGCGGCGCCGTAGCTGTCCTCGAAGGTTCGCTGCGCCCGCTCCCAGAACGGCAGCGCCTCCTCCATGCGGTCTCGGCCCGCCGCGGTGAGGGTCAGGGAGCGCGTGCGGCCGTCCCGTCCCGGACCGGCGGCAATCAGCCCGTCCCGGGTGAGCGGATGCAGGGCACGACCCATCGTGGTCCGATCCATCACCATGATCTCGGCAAAGCCGTTGATGGAGATCGGCCCGACGCGGGCGAGGCCGCGCAAGAGGCCGTACTGGCTGGTGCGCAGGCCGGTCGGTGCGAGATGCTGGTCGTAATGCTGCGTCAACCGGCGCGACGCCTGGCGAAGGGCGAGGCAGTGGCAGGCCGAGACCGGCGCCGGATGGTCCATCGCGAGAGATCCTCGGGAAACGGGTCACAGGGGTGCGGGCACCATGCTTGTCTAACGAGTGCATATGCGCCTAAGCAAGGGTCGAACGCGCCGCGGTGCCGGGCCCCCCGCCCGGTCATCGCACAGAACCATCATGCGGAACCCGAAGAGGCCGTATGCCCAGCACCGCTCCCTTCGGATCGCTCTCGAACGCCGTGGCCGCGCCCCTCGCCCGCCGGAACGTCCATTACGGCTGGGTCGTCGCCGGCGTCACCTTCCTCACCATGCTGGTGACGGCCGGCGCCGTGGGCGCGCCCGGCGTGCTGATCCTGCCGCTGCAGAAGGAATTCGGCTGGGACACGGCGACGATCTCCTCGGCGCTCGCCGTCCGCTTCGTCCTGTTCGGATTGATGGGGCCCTTCGCGGCCCAGTTGATGAACCGCTACGGCCCGCGCCGTATCGTGCTCCTGGCGCTCTTCCTCATCGTCGGCGGGCTCCTCACCTCCCTGTTCATGAGTCAGGTCTGGCAGCTCGTCATGCTGTGGGGCGTCGTCGTCGGCATCGGCACGGGACTTACCGCCCTGGTCCTCGGTGCCACCATCGCGACCCGCTGGTTCTCGCGCTCGCGCGGCCTCGTGGTCGGTCTCCTCACCGCGAGTTCGGCCACCGGCCAGCTCATCGTGCTGCCGCTTCTCGCCGCCCTCACCGAGCATCTCGGCTGGCGCGCCGCGCTCCTCGTGATCTGCGGCCTCCTGTTGACGGCGGGGCTCGCCGTCACGGCGCTGATGCGCGACCGGCCGGAGGAAATGGGGCTGGCCCCCTATGGCGAAACTGCCCTCGCCCCCACCAGTCCGGCCCCGCCCGCCATGGCCGGCAGCGCGCTCGGTGCCCTGCGGGAGGCGTCGCGCACGGGCGTGTTCTGGGTGCTCTTCGCCACGTTCTTCATCTGCGGGGCCAGCACCAACGGGCTGATCCAGACCCACTTCATCCCCCTCTGCGCCGATTACGGAATCGGCCCGGTGCAAGGGGCGAGCGTGCTCGCGGCGATGGGCGTGTTCGACTTCATCGGCACGGTGGCGTCGGGCTGGCTCTCCGACCGCTACGACAACCGCTGGCTCCTGTTCTGGTATTACGGCCTGCGCGGCCTCTCGCTGATGTTCCTGCCCTTCTCCGACTTCTCCTTCGTCGGCCTGTCGGTCTTCGCCGCCTTCTACGGCCTCGACTGGATCGCCACGGTGCCGCCCACCGTGCGGCTCACCGCCGCCCGGTTCGGGCGCGAGAAGGCGAACCTCGTCTTCGGCTGGGTGTTCGCGGGCCATCAGCTCGGGGCCGCCTCCATCGCCTACGGCGCCGGCCTGTCGCGCACGGCCCTGTCGAGCTACCTGCCGGCCTTCTTCGCCGCAGGCGCCCTGTGCATCCTCGCGGCCATCCTGGTCATGACCCTGTCGCGGCCCGGCGACCGGCGGGACGTCTCGCCCGCCGCACTCCCGGCGCGGGGGTAGCGGGATGCGGCCGTCAGAGGATCTGGAGCCGGGTGCGCGGCCCGAGGCGCCGGAGGAGGCGGACGAGATCGGTTCGCTTCACCGCGACGCAGCCCTCCGTGGGCAGGTATCCCGGCCGCGCCACATGCAGGAAGATCGCCGAGCCGCGTCCCGGTCGGATCGGCTGGCGGTTGTAGTCGAGATCGACCACGAGGTCGTAGAGACCGTCCTCCCGCCACATCCGTTCCGCGCTGACGCCGGGGGCGGGCAGGGTGATCGGGCAGTTGTAGCGCCGGTCGCGCGGGTCGTCGCACCACCCGTCGTTCCGCCGGGTCGGGCGCAGGGTCAGCACGGTGCGGGGACGCGCTCCGAAATGGTCCGGGCGATAGGCTCCGGCCCGGAGGCGGAAGACGCCGCGCGGGGACAGACCGTCCCCTTCCCGCTTGACCTGACCGATGCCGGAGCGGCCGAGCGCGCAGGGGATGACCGCAGTCGCGGCGAGAATCTGCCCGCGGGCGGGGTCGCTCACCAGCCGGCGGACGCGGATGCGGGAGAGGGTCAGACGGATCATGTTCGCCTTATCGTCCGGACGGACCGGTTCGAGCCAGCCCATTCCTAAGGCGACGCTGCGTGGCGACCGCACCCATGCGAAACTTTTCCGGGCGTCGAACCGTCACGGCCGTGCAAAGTCTGCCCCGGGCCTGACGTCGTTCAAGGTTCTGACATAAACCCGCCATCACTCTGCTGTGTACGCTCGCGGCCGATGACGCGGCGGTTTCTCAAATTCTCGGGATCGGCTCGTCAGGGCGCATCCCAGTTGCGTGTGAAAGTATCCCCGGCCGATGTCGACCACCCATCGCCTGCTCATCTGCGACGACGACGAGTCCCTGCGCGAAACCTTGATCGAACAACTCGATCTGTACGAGGAGTTCGTCACCGTCAGTGCGGAGGACGCGACATCCGCTCTCGCCCGCGTGGCCGAGGACCGGATCGATCTCGCGATCATGGATGTCGGCCTGCCGGACATGGACGGACGCGAAGCGGTGCGGACCATGCGCCGCAACGGTTATCGCGGCCCGGTCATCATGCTGAGCGCACAGGACTCTGAAGAGGACACGGTGGAAGGCCTCGAGGCGGGCGCCAACGATTATGTCTCCAAGCCGTTCAAGTTCGCCGTGCTCCTCGCCCGCATCCGCGCACATCTGCGCAGCCACGAGGCCAGCGAGGACGCCGTCTTCCAGATCGGCCCCTATACGTTCCGCCCCGGCGCGAAGCTCCTCGTCTGCGAGCGCGGCTCGAAGCTGAAGCTCACCGAGAAGGAGACCGCGATCCTGCGATTCCTCTACCGCGCCGGCCGCGAGGTGGTGGGACGCGACACGCTCCTCGCGGAGGTCTGGGGCTACAACGCCCAGGTCACGACGCATACGCTCGAGACCCACATCTACCGTCTGCGTCAGAAGATCGAGCCGAACCCGGCCGTCACCGCCATCCTCGTGACGGAAGGCGGCGGCTACAAGCTGCTGCCCTGACGGTCAGGCGGCCGCCATCGGCGCATCACCGCCGGAGGTGTAGGAGGCGGCGATCTCCCGGATGAGGTCGCGCTGCTGCTCGATGACGAGATCGGACAGGATTTCGTCCTTGTTGCCGTCGATGACCGACAGCAGACGGATATCCGGATAGCTGCCTTCGAAGATCACCAGGACTTCGGTCTGGGCATAGGGATCGTTCGGATCCAGGCAGAAATGATTGGCCACCGGTCTATCCGCTCTCGACTCGATCGGAAAACCTATCTCTTCACCGGTTTCATGACAGCCGTTTGATCGGTCCGCCTCGCGCGGGCCGGCACCGGGCCGGATTTCCCCCCTTGCCCGCCTTCGGTTAAGGTCTGATCCACTGGCGGGGCGCCTCGGCTTTGAAGGAGCGGACGGTATTGGGGCTCGACGACGACATCGCGATCCTGGCGGCCGCGCCCCTGTTCAGCTTCATGGCGCGCGATGCCCTGAGGCTCCTCTCCTTCGCCGCCGAGCGCCGTAGCCTGATGGCGGGCGACGTCCTGTTCGCCCGCGACGAGCGCAGCGACGGCGGATTCGTCGTCATGTCCGGAACGGTGGAACTGGCGCCGCGTGGCGCCGGTGCCGAACCCGTCAGGGTCGGCCGTTCCGCCCTGATCGGGCAGATGGCGCTGTTCCTGCGCGGCGAGCGCCCCACCGATGCCCATGCCGTGACACCGGCGGAGGTTATCCGCATCACGCCCACGCTGATGCGGCGGGTGCTCGAGGAATTTCCCGATGCGGCCGAGGCGATCCACGCCACCCTCGCCGACGACCTCGCCACGTTGGTGGAGGGACTCGACGGCGTGCGCGCCAGGATCGACGCTTTCTGAGACGGCTTGGCACACCGGCACGCGGCAGGATCTGGCGAAACCCGCAAAGACGGGCCACAAACCGTCACGTCCTCATACCTGCCCAGGAGCTGCCCATGCGCGCCGCCGTGATTCTCTGCCTCGCTCTCCTGCCCGCCTCCCCTTCCCTGGCGGCATCCCCCTGCGACGAGCTCTGGGGCGAGCGCAACGCGGTCTATGCGGAGGCCGGCTACTGCTTCAGGACACAGCGCGCGATCGCGGCCTTCGGCAACGTCAATTGCCGCTTTTCCGACATCCGTGACGTTCCGCTCTCCGCCCGCGACCGGGCGAAAGTCGGCGAGATCGTGCGGGAGGAGACCCGCAACGGCTGCCGGGAATGAAGCGCCATCCCCGAGGTGACAGGCGCGGCCGCCTTTTGTAAGCAACGGCCCTCACCCTCACCGACCGGAACGCCGCCATGTCCCACGCCGATCTCTCCGCCACCATCGAGACCGCCTGGGAGGAGCGCGCCGGGATCGACGTCTCGACCAAGGGCGCCGTGCGCGAGGCCGTGGACGAGGCCCTGGATCTGCTCGACACCGGCAAGGCCCGCGTGGCCGAGAAGGTCGGCGACGAGTGGCAGGTCAACCAGTGGCTCAAGAAGGCGGTGCTGCTGTCCTTCCGCCTCAACGACATGGAGATCATCCATGGCGGCCCCGACGGGGCCAATTGGTGGGACAAGGTCCCGTCGAAGTTCGAGGGATGGAAGAAGAAGCACTTTCGCGAGGCCGGCTTCCGGGCCGTGCCCGGCTGCTTCGTGCGCCGCGGCTCCTATATCGCGCCGGGTGCGGTGCTGATGCCCTCGTTCATCAATCTCGGCGCCCATGTGGGCGAGGGCACGATGGTCGATACCTGGGTGACGATCGGCTCCTGCGCGCAGGTGGGGAAGAACTGCCACATCTCCGGCGGCGCCGGGATCGCCGGCGTGCTCGAACCGCTCCAGGCCAATCCGGTCATCATCGAGGACAACTGCTTCATCGGCGCCCGCGCCGAGGTGGCCGAGGGCGTGATCATCGGTGAGGGCAGCGTGCTCTCCATGGGCGTCTATATCGGCGCCTCCACCAAGATCATCGATCGGTCGACCGGGGAGGTCATGTACGGCCGCGTGCCGCCCTATTCGGTGGTGGTCTCCGGCACCACGCCCGGCAAGGACCTGCCCGACGGCACGCCCGGCCCCGGCCTCTACTGCGCCGTCATCGTCAAGCGGGTGGATGCCGGCACCCGCTCCAAGACGGCGATCAACGAGTTGCTGCGCACCTGAGGCGAACCCGGATTCTCTCAACGATCGGCATTCCCCTCTTTCCGCCTGCGGGAAGAGGGGGGCCGGACGAATGTCGTCGACCTTAGCGCGACACCGGGCCGACCTGTGCGGCGGCGACCGGTGCATTAGATCTCCAATCCGATACGGACCGTCCCGGATGAGGCGTTGCAAGCGATGATCGAGCCTGCCCACTCCACCCGTGGCTTTCAGCTCGACGTGTTGGAGCGCAAGGTCCCGACGCCCTGCGACATCGTCGGAAGCGGCCCCGCGGCCCTGCTCCTGCCGGCCCTGTCGTCGATCTCGGCACGCGCGGAGATGCGGCCCCTCGCCAAGATTCTCGGCCACGACTACCGTTGCCTCATTCCCGACTGGCCAGGCTTCGGCAACCATCCGCGTTCCCGCATCGCCATGGAGCCGGACACCTTCCACGCCTTCATGGAGTCCTTGATCGCCGCCGTGCCGGGCCCCTACGCCATCGGCATCGCGGCGGGTCATGCGGCCCCCTATCTGGTGGCGGCCGCCCGGCGGCATCCCGGCCTGTTTGACCAACTCGTCCTCGTTGCCCCCACATGGCGTGGACCGCTGCCCACCGCGCTCGGCGACTCGCGCCGTGGCTGGCTCTCGGGGATCCGCAAAGCCATCGAGCTTCCCCTTCTCGGCGAGGCGCTCTACCGCATCAATATCAGTCCCCCGGTGATCGGACGGATGATGCGCGCGCATGTCTATGCCGATCCGGACCACGTCACGCCCGGCGTCATCGCCGACAAGCATGCGGTGACGCTCCAGCCGGGTGGCCGTTTCGGCACGGCGGCCTTCGTCACCGGAGGGCTCGACCCGTTCAGGGCGCGCAAGGACTTCCTCGCCCTGTTCGAAGCCGACGGGCTCCCGCCGATTCTGGTCCTGCGTCCCGAGCGTGCCCCTCGCCGATCCGGAGCCGAGATGGACGCCCTCATCGCCGCAGGCCATGTGGCCAAGGCTTCGGTTCCGGGGGCTCTGAGCCCGCACGAAGAATATCCGTGGGAGGTCGCTGCCGCGATCCGCGCCGGCATCCGGTAGGGTCATCCGATAGCGATCGGAGGCCATATCCGTGACGGAACGGCGAAATGTCATGCGTTTCGAGTGCCATACGAGTGTCGTTCAGGAACCCTATGGCTCTCCTGTCGCTTGCTGTTCCCGACGCATTTCACCCTGAGCTGCTGTCATGTCTCCTCTGCTTCCCGCTCTCGCGTCGCTTGCCTTCACGTCATGCGCCCTCATGGCGGCTCCCGTCCTGGCGCAAGCGCCCGCGCCGAACGCGGCAGACACCAAGACCACGGGCGGGAAGCCACGCTCCGCGCCGGCCGTCGCGACCACGCCGTTGACGCCGGGGATGCCGGCGCGCGCGCCCTATCTGTCCGACGCGACCGCGCCCGATGCCGTCGCGATCCTGCCGCCGCCCCCACGCGGGCAATCCGCGGCGGAAACGGCCGACAAGACCGCCTTCACGGCGACCCGCGCCCTGAAGGGCAGCGCGCGCTGGGAACTCGCCACTGCGGATGTGGCGGACGGCCCCTCGGCCATTCTCGATGATTTCGCCTGCGTGCTCGGGCGCAAGATCGACCAGTCCCGCTCGCCCGCGCTGATGACGCTGCTCGAACGGACCCGCCTCGACATCAGCCGCGCCACCCGCTCGCTCAAGGAGCATTACCGTCGCCTGCGTCCCTTCGTCGGCAACGAGGCCGAGATCTGCGTGGCGCGAACCCGCGAGTTGGGTGATGCCTTCAGCTTCCCCTCCAGCCACGCGACACAAGGATGGGCCTACGCGTCCATCCTCGCCGCCCTGGTCCCCGAGAAGGCGACGCAGTTCTTCCTGCGCGGCAAGGCTTACGGCGAGAACCGTATTGTCTGCGGCGTGCATTGGGCGAGCGACGTGGAGGCCGGACGCACCACGGCCAGCGTCGTCGTCAGTTCGCTCCAGGGTGATTCCGGCTTCCGGACCGATCTCGAGCGGGCTCGCGTGGAGATGGCGAAGAACCTGTCGCAGGAAGGCTCGCCTCCGGACGCGGCGATCTGCGCCCGCGAAACCTCGGCCCTGCGTGAGCCGATCCTGTAGGCGGTCACGAGGGCTCGGCAGGGACCGACTCCCTGCAGCGCGGGCCGTTGTCGGTCGCGCCTCGGCCCCTCCACCTGGCTCCTTCGCTCGCGTCGGAAACAAGAAAGGCCCGACCGTTATCCCGGTCGGGCCTTTCTTCGTTTTCCCGTGAAACGGAAAGGGGGGAGGAGTTGCCCCCCTACCCCACGGTCGTCCTGTTCCGTCTCCGGCGGCGGGCGAGGAGATTGAGCGCCTCGACGCCGGCCGAGAACGCCATGGCGGTGTAGATGTAGCCCTTCGGCACGTGAGCGCCGAAACCTTCCGCGATCAGCGTCATGCCGATCATGATGAGGAAGCCGAGCGCCAGCATGACCACCGTGGGGTTGGCGTCGATGAAGCGCGCCAGAGGGTCGGCCGCCAACAGCATGACGGTGACGGCGGTGATGACGGCGATCACCATGATCGGCACGTGATCGGTCATGCCCACCGCCGTGATGATGCTGTCGATGGAGAAGACGAGGTCGAGGACCAGGATCTGCCCCACGGCGGCGGCGAAGCTCAGCGCCACGGGGGAGGACGCATCCTCGTGGCCGTCATCGGGATCGACGGTCTCGTGGATTTCCTTCGTGGCCTTCCACAGCAGGAACAGGCCGCCGCCAATGAGGATCATGTCCCGCCAGGAAAAGGCCTTGCCGAAGACCTCGAAGACCGGCTGCGTCAGGTGGACGATGTAGGCGACAGTGCCGAGCAGGCCGAGGCGCAGGATCAGCGCGAGACCGATGCCGATGCGGCGGGCCTTGGTCTGCTGATGGGCCGGCAGCTTGTTGGTGAGGATCGAGATGAAGATCAGATTGTCGATGCCGAGCACCACCTCCATCACGATCAGGGTGGCGAGCGCCACCCAGGCGGTCGGGTCTGCGGCGAGTTGAAGAAGGGAATCCACGGGGAGAGAACCTCGAACGTCGTCAGGTCGGAAAGCGGCGCAACGTCAGGACGCAGCCGGAATGATGCCGGGGCGCGCGGAAGGCTCGGGCGCATAGATCCGGATCGCCTTGGGCACGACCTTGAAATGGGCCGAAGTGTAGGTGGAGAGCTCTCCATCCGTGTTCACCGGTCTCGGCTTCCTGGTCTTCACCACGATCTCGGTGGTGTTGAAGGCACGCACGTCGGCCGCCTTGCCCTGCGTGCCCCGGCGGAGGGCAGGCAGCAGCGCGATGAGCCGCCACCAGTGCTTCACCTCCAGGCTGTAGAAATCGAGCTTGCCGTCATCGACGGTGGCGGTCTCCTCCACGGTCATCCCGCCACCGTAGTGGCGACCGTTGCCCACCGAGACCTGGATCGTGGTGATGGTCTCGGTCTGCCCGTCATGTTCGAGATAGACCGTGAACGGACGCACCCGCCGCAGGACGCGCATGGCGGCGATGGCATAGCCGAGGGTGCCCCATTTCTTCTTCGACTCGGCGGTGAGGTCGCCGGCGAGGTCGGCCGAGAAGCCGATACTCGCCACGTTGAAGTAGTAGCGGCCATTGACCCAGCCGAGATCCACGGCCTGAGGCCGCGCCGTGCCGATGAGCTGCGCGGCCTCCACCGGGTCGGTGGGCAGGCCGAGGGAGCGGGCGAGATCGTTGGCGGTCCCCAGCGGCAGGATGCCCAGCGGCAGGCCGGTCTCGACCAGGGCCGGTGCGGCGGAGTTCATGGTGCCGTCGCCGCCGCCGAGGATGACGAGATCGCAGTCCTTGGCATGGCGCTTGATCACCGCCGTGCAATCGGGATCACCCGGCGGCTCGAACGGCTCGATGCCGGCGGCACGCAGGGCATCGCGCACGGCGTCGAGGGAGAACGAGCCGTTCCGGGCGTTCGGGTTGACGAGAAGGAGAGCCCGGCGGGGCGAGGCGGCGCTCACGAGGCCGCCTCCGGGAAGGGGCATCCGGAGATGCCGCATGAGATCATCGCAACAACCACGAGTTTCAGAACCCCCCGGTGCGTTCGCGCCGCGTCAGCGCAAAGGCAGAGAAGGAGTCCGACATCGCGGCCGACGCCTCGGCCTCCAGAGGGGCCCGGACCCGTCAAGCTCTCCAGAGGTGGGCGCTCCCGCGCCGATGGCAAGAGGCAATGTCCCGGAGAAGAGCCGGTCACGGTCAGATGGGCCCTCGCAAACCCCGGCGGACGGTGATCGCCGATGGCTGGGAACAGCGGGCATAACGCGGGGAACGGCGCCCGATCGAAGCAGCCCGGCAACGCCGCGTGCTAGGTCTCGGGCCACGACGGAGCCCCGTCGCGAACGGGCCGTCTGGACACGGGCAACCGAACGCCCGACCTTGACGTTTCCCTTCGGCCGGACGCTGTCATGCGGTCGTGCCCACCCTCCACGTCGCTCGCGACAGCGGTGAGATGCCATGCGCTACGGACTGTTCTCCACTTGCTCGGCGGCCCTCCTCGGGGCCTTGATGTCCACCGGTGGCGCCGGGGCTCAGGGCCGCCCCGCCTGGGTCGATCCTCCGGCCAAGGCCGATACGAAGCCCGAGCCGAAACCCGCCTCGCCCCAGGCGGTGCAGGGGGCACCCGAGGCGAGTCCGGCCCAGGCGGCGAAACCCGAGACGGCGCCGAGTGCCGCCTCCGTGGCGGAGAGGGGCACAGAAGCACCGCAGCGGACCCGTCGCGGCAGCCGCCACGCCGAGGGCGGGATCAGGCATTCCCCCCGCCGGCTGTCGCAGGTTCCGCCGAACGCCCTCCCCCTCACCGTCTCCCCGGGCGCACCGCCCCCGAACATGGCGATGGCCTCCGAGGACCGCTTTCCCGAATGGGCGCGCAAGGCCCAGAGGCTCAACGAGGATTATCTCGACGCGGTCTCGGAGCCCGGCGACGGCATGGTCGCCGCCGCACCGCGTTTCTACGCCGAGTCCGTCCGCTTCCACGGCCGGACCCTGTCTCTGGCGGCGCTGATGGCGGAGAAGCGCCGCTTCGTCCGGCGCTGGCCGGACCGCCGCTACGTGGTGCAGGACGGTTCCCCGCGCACGGCCTGCAGCGTCGGCACGAGCAGCTGCATCGTGCGCTCCACCTTCGATTTCCGTGCGGCGAATCCGAGGAACGGTGCCCGCTCGCAGGGCGTGGCGGAACTGACCCTGGAAATCTCCTTTGCCGGACCGCGTCCGGTGATCGTGTCCGAGTCGAGCCGGGTCCTGCGCCGCTTCGCACCGGGACAGCTGAGCGCCGCCGCATCGACACGGCGCGGCGCCTGAGCCACAGTCGAACCGATGATCGCAGCCACGACACGCGCAGCCAAGACACGGGCAGCCGGCAGGACCTCTCCGACCAAGGCCTCTCCGACGCACCCGTCCGGTGAGGTCGAGGCTCCGGCCATTGTCGCGGCGCGTGGCGCACGGGAATCCGTCCGCGCGATGATCGAAGCGGAGATCCGCCGCCAGAATGCGTTTCCGGTGGCAAGGCGGACGCTGCAGCTCCTCGCCGAGGCCGTGGTCGAGCCTGCCGCCGAGCCGCCCTTCTACCGGGTCGTCGACCGTTCCGGGACACCGCGACACGGCGAAAGCGGCCCTCTGACCCTCGAGGAGCTGTTCGGCGAATTGCGGGAGCGCCATGGCGCCCTGTTCGTGCCGGTGCCGCCGAAACCCTCGGTGGAGGCGCCGCCCGAGCCCACCGCATCGGACGAGATCAAGGCGGCGACGGCGCGGTTCATGGACTCGCAGTCCGAACTGGCCCGGTCGGTGATGGCCCGCTCGCTCATCCGGGGAAGGGCCGCCGCAGCCACGGTCTCGGCCACCCTGGCGGGCACTCTGAGCACCATCCGTCTCTCCCTGGCCGAGCGCCGGAGCGGCGGGCGGGAATCGAGCCCGCAAGCGACCTTGCGCGAACGCGGCATGCGCATCGGTGCCTCGTTCGGCGACAGGGCCCGCGAGACGGTCGCCAACGCCCGTGACCGTTTCTCGGGCCTCGCCGCCACGGCCTCTCCTGCGACGACGCCGGTCCAGGGCGCGCAACCGGCCCGCTGGCCTGGATGGCTCGCCCGTGTCGGCGACCGGCTGCGCCGCCTTCGCCGGGATGACGGTTCGATCCTGACCCGGCCGGGCACGCTCGCAGGGGCGGGTCTGATTGCCGGCCTCGCCATCGTCCTGCTTCTCACCGCTGGCGGTGGGAACGACAGGCCGGCCTCCACACCGGATGCGGAGGCTCCCCGGCAGGACGCGAAGGCGCAGGATCCTTCCCAGGCGACATCGCCGCCCCAGACCCACCCGGCGCAGAACCGGCCCTCCACCATGGCCAATCCGCGCGAGACGGTTTCCCCGGCGACGCCCCCCGGCATTCCCGCCGAGGAGCCGAGTCCACCCTCGGCCGAGGAGAGCCCGACGAAGCCGCCTGAACCATCCAACGCCATCACCGGCAAGACGGAGGTGATCGACACCGCGACCCTGCGCGTCGGCGGCAAGCTCGTGCGCCTGTTCGGGGTGGAATGGGTCCGCGGCGGACAGCCGGAAGAACTGACGCGCTACCTTGCCGGCCGCCCGGTGACCTGCCAGCCGGTCGCCGGAAGTGCGGCCTATCTCTGCGCCGTGGACGGTCGCGACCTGTCGGAGGTCGTGCTCTTCAACGGCGGAGGCCGTGCCTCCTCGGAAGCCACCCCCGATCTCGTCGCCGCCGAGGATCGTGCGCGGACGGAGCGCCTGGGGGTCTGGGCGCGCTGACGAGAGGACGATTCACCTTGCATCGGTGGGGACGCTCGGCCTCAATGTCCTCACCGGAGGGGCAGTGGGGACAGGCATGGATCTCTCGATCGGGTTGAGCGTGGTGGCGGTGGCACTCGTCGTCCTTGTGGTCGTCACCCTCGCCATCGGCATCAACATCATCCCGCAGGGCCACGTCTACACGGTGGAGCGGTTCGGCCGGTACTCGCGCACCCTCGAATCCGGGCTCGGCCTCATCGCCCCCTATGTCGAGCGGATCGGCCGGCGCGTGAATGTCATGGAGCAGGTCATCGAGGTGCCGAGCCAGGAGGCCTTCACCCGCGACAATGCCGGGGTGAAGATCGACGCGGTGGTGTTCTATCAGGTGCTCGACGCGGCCAAAGCCTCCTACGAGATCTCGAATCTCGAAACCGCGATGATGACGCTGACGATGACCAACATCCGCACCGTCGTCGGCTCGATGGACCTCGACCAGTTGCTGTCCCACCGCGACGAAATCAACGAACGTCTGCTCCATGTCATGGATGCGGCCTCCTCGCCCTGGGGGGTGAAGATGACCCGGATCGAGATCAAGGACATCCTGCCGCCCGCCGATCTCGCCGGCGCCATGGCCCGCCAGATGAAGGCGGAGCGCGAGAAGCGCGCCTCCGTCCTCGAAGCCGAGGGCCATCGCCAGGCCGATATCCTGCGCGCGGAAGGCCGCAAGCAATCCGCCATCCTCGAAGCCGAGGGGAGGCGCGAGGCCGCGTTCCGCGATGCGGAGGGCCGTGAGCGCAGCGCCGAGGCCGAGGCCCGCGCCACGAGCCTCATCAGCGAAGCGATCTCCCAAGGCGACCTCGCCGCGGCGAACTTCCTGGTGGCCGAGAAATACGTGGATGCGATCAAGGCCTTGGCCACCGCGCCCAACCAGCGGGTGGTGGTGGTGCCGATCGAGGCGGCGTCCCTCGCCGGCACCCTCGGCGGCATCGCGGAGATCACCCGCGGCGTATTCGGCGAGGGCACGGCGCAGCAGAGAAAACCGTCCGGCCTGCCGCCGAAGGTCGGCCCGAGCGGGGGAGGGGCTGCGTGATCGTGGATGGGGTGACGGCTTTGGGACCGGTCTGGACCTGGATCCTGGTCGGGCTGGTCCTGATGGGAGCGGAACTCGCGATCTCGGGCGTGTTCCTGGTCTGGCTCGGCACCGCCGCCATGGTCACGGGCCTCGAAGTCGCCGTGGTGCCGATGCCGTGGCAGGCGCAGATCGTCCTGTTCGCCGTGTTGTCGGTGGGCCTCGTCGTGGTCGCGCAGAAGCGGATGACCGGGCGTCCCAACAGTCTCAACCGCGGCGCGCAGGGCCTGATCGGCCAGGAATTCCACCTCGACGCCGCGATCGCGAACGGGCTCGGACGGATCAGGGTCAACGACACGCTCTGGCGCGTCTCCGGTCCCGATGCACCGGCAGGAACCCGCATCCGGGTCACCGGGATCGACGGAACCGTGCTCACCGTGACGACGGCCTGACGGACGGACGAAGCCGGAGGGGCGGGTGGCCCCTCCGGCTTCGCGGTGCGCGCTCAGGCGACGCTGATGTCGACCTGGATGTTGCCGCGGGTGGCGTGGGAATAGGGGCACACCACATCGGCGCGCTTCACCAGATCTTCGGCCTTGTCCCGCTCGATGCCGGGCAGGGTCGCCTTCAGGCTGACGACGAGACCGAAGCCCTCGCCGTCGTCGCGCGGGCCGATGCCGACGGAGGACTCGACCTTGGCGTCCTCGGGGATCTTCACCTTGTCCTTGCCGGCCACGAACTTGATCGCGCCGAGGAAGCAGGCGGCGTAGCCGGTGGCGAAGAGCTGCTCCGGATTGGTGCCGTTGCCGCCACCGCCGCCCAGTTCCTTCGGCGTCACCAGGGTGACGTTGACGGCCTTGTCGTCGGTGGAGGCGGAGCCTTCACGGCCGCCGGTGGCATGGGCGTGGGCGGTATAGAGTGCCTTCATGGTGGTCATCCTGCTTAAGGTCGACGAGGGTTGCGTCGAGGAAAGATGGTCTCACGAGAGGACGGGGAAACCCGTCCACCGGAGGAAAACGTGCGACATCACGGGATCCGACTAAAAAGCGAAACTAGATTGCACGCAACTGATATCCCATATGACACCAAACTAAATTGCGCGCAACCGTTTTGCGAGAGTACCGTGAACGCTGGTGACCATTCCGCATTATCAATTACATAGGGTAGTTGGGCCGGACCCGACACCGGACCCGACCAACATGAGGGAGGCCCCAGGAATGGCAGGCCGACGTATCACGCACGCAGATCCCATCGACGACGTCGCGACCACGGGTCGGGGCGTCGACGGTCAGCTTTGCTTTGCGGTCTATTCGGCGGCCCACGCCTTCGGCCGAGCCTACCGTGCTCTCCTGGCCGCCCACGACCTCACCTATCCGCAATACCTGGTCCTTCTGGTCCTCTGGGAACACGAGGGTCTGACGGTGAAGGAGATCGGAACCCAGCTGTTCCTCGATTCCGGAACGCTCACGCCTCTGCTGAAACGGCTGGAGGCGTCGGGCCATGTCCGCCGGGCCCGCGACCGGGCCGACGAGCGCCAGGTCAGCATCTTCCTGACGCCCAAGGGGCGCGAGCTGGAGGGGCGGATGGATTGCGTCCCCGGTCTCGCGGGAGCCCTGACCGGGATGTCGGAAGACGGACGCCGAGCGCTCCTCGACTCCCTGGTCATGCTGCGGGGAGCGCTCCACGACAACGTGGCCGGCGCCAATGAGGACTCTCCGACCTCCAAGTGACCGGTTCCGGAACCGTCCCCCGGCGGCTCCGATCACGCAAAAGGCCGCCCCTGAGCGAACAGGGACGGCCTCCATCGACGATCGACAGGACGCTTCCGTTTCCGGAGGCTCGAAGCCGCGGCCGCCGTGATCGGCTGCGGCTTCCGTCCCTCAGGACTTGGACTTGAGATAGGCGATGACGTCGGCGATCTTCTTGTCGTCCTTCAGGCCCGGATAGACCATCTTGGTGCCGGGCACCTTGGCCTTGGGATCCTTGAGCCATTCCTTCAGGTTCGCGTCATCCCAGGTGATCCCGGAATTCTTCAGCGCGGCCGAGAAGCTGTAGCCGTCATGGCCCTCACCGGCCTTCTCGCCGTAGACGCCCTTGAGGCTCGGACCGACGCCGTTCTTCTCGAAGTTGTGGCAGGCCTTGCAGGCCGAGAACACTTTCTCGCCGGCAGCCGCGTCGCCGGCGTCCTGGGCCTGTGCGGACATCGGGAGCATGAGCGCGAGAGCGGCGCCGAGGATGAGGTGACGCATTGTATCTTTTCCTCCGTTGAGCGGCATGAGCCAGCCGAGCTTATGGCAGAGCTTTTGGTTTTAGAACAGATCGAGACTGGGAACGTTCCAAACTCGCCTCGGGTCCGTGCGGCGAAAGGAAGCCCGAAGCCGGCCGTTCCGCCTCCCGGAACCGTCGACGCATCCGATCCTGATGCATCGAGACCGGATATCGTTTAGATGTCTTCCAATTCCATTGCCCTGAACGGTTCACGGCTCGCTTTTAGTCCTTCCAAGCTGAGCGGTGGCTGAAGACGGGCCGAGACGTCGAGGAGCGCCCGCCCCATGTCGATCGCCTTCCCCACCCCCGATCCCGACATTCTCGCCCGCCGCGACGCGATCATCGCCGGCCTGCGCCCGCTGGTGGCCGCCGAGGCCCTGGTGACCACCGAGGACGAGCGCCGCGCCTTCGAGACCGACGGGCTCACCGCCTACCGCAAGATGCCGCTCGCCGTGGTCCTGCCCTCCACCACCGCCGAGGTCTCCGCCGTGATGGCCTATTGCCACGCCAACGGCGTGCGGGTGGTGGCCCGCGGCGCCGGCACCTCCCTCGCCGGCGGGGCCATCGCGCAGGAGGACGCGATCATCCTCGGCGTCGCCAAGATGACCCGCGTCCTCGACGTGGATTTCGAGAATCGGGTCGCCCGGGTCGAATCGGGCCTGACCAACCTCGCCATCTCGGGCGCTGTCAGCCACGAGGGGTTCTTCTACGCGCCGGACCCGTCGAGCCAGCTCGCCTGCACCATCGCGGGCAACATCGCGATGAATTCTGGCGGCGCGCATTGCCTGAAATACGGTGTGACCACCAACAACCTTCTGGGCGTCACCCTGGTGATGAACGACGGCACCGTGGCCGAGATCGGGGGCGCCCATCTCGACAGCGCCGGCTACGACCTCCTCGGCCTGATCTGCGGCTCGGAGGGTCAGCTCGGCATCGTCACCGAGGCGACGGTGCGCATCCTGCGGGCGGCCGAGGGCGCGCGCCCGGCCCTGGTGGGCTTCTCCTCGGTGGAGGATGCGGGCGCCTGCACCGCCGCCATCATCGCCGCCGGCATCATCCCCGTGGCCATGGAATACATGGACCGCGAGGCGATCCTCATCACCGAGGATTTCGCCCAGGCCGGCTACCCCCGCGACGCCGAGGCGATGCTGATCATCGAGGTCGAGGGGTCGGACGCGGAATGCGAGGCCATGCTGGCCCGGATCGAGGCCATCGCCCGCGATTACCGGCCCACCAGCATCCGCGTCTCGAAATCCGAGGCCGAGAGCGCCGCGATCTGGAAGGGGCGCAAATCCGCCTTCGGCGCCACCGGCCGGATCTCGGACTATATCTGCATGGACGGCACGATCCCCACCGGGCAATTGCCCCTGGTGCTGGAGCGCATCGGGGCGATCTGCGCCGACAAGGGGCTTCGGGTCGCCAACGTCTTCCATGCGGGGGACGGCAACCTGCATCCCCTCATCCTGTTCGACATCAACACGCCCGGCGAGTTGCAGAAGGCGGAGGCCGCCGGCGACGAGATCCTCAAGCTCTGCGTCGAGGTCGGCGGCTGCCTCACCGGCGAGCACGGCGTCGGCATCGAGAAGCGCGAGCTCATGCGTTTCCAGTACGCGCAGGCCGACCTCGACCAGCAGATGCGGGTCCGCAACGTGTTCGACCCGAAATGGCTGATGAACCCCGCCAAGGTCTTTCCCCTGGAGGGACGGGTGGCGGCCTGAGGCGGCCGCGCCCCTCGTCGCGGTTTCCCGCCATCTGCCGCACAGGCCCGGAACGCTCGGCTCCGGGTCGGTGTTTCCTCCCCGCACAATCGTGGAGGATGATCATGCGCATCGTTGCAACGCTCTCGGCCCTGACGCTGCTCACCGTGGCGAGCACGGGAGCGGCCGAAGCCAAAGGCTGCATCAAGGGCGCGATCATCGGCGGCCTCGCCGGGCATTACCTCGCCGAGCGCGGCGTGGTGGGCGCGGTGGCGGGCTGCATCGGCGGTCGCTATCTCGCCAATCGCCGCGCCAAGCAGCAGCGCGAGATCGAGTACGGCTCGCGGGTGCAACAGCGTGGGGCCGGCTACGCACCGAACCAGCCCTACCCGCGCCGCTCCTACAATTACTGAGATCCATCCGGCCGGGGCGGCCGGCGACGGAGCTATCCGGTCCGCCGGCCTGCCTCTTCGCGCTCGTCCGTCCTGACCGCGATCCAGAGCACGTGCCGGCGACCGCCGGGATGGGCCGGATAACGCTGTTCCTCGACATCGAAGCCGAAGCGCCGGAGCCGCTTCTTGAACCGGCGGTCCGGCCCTCCGGACCAGACGGCCAGGATGCCGCCCGGTCGCAAGGCATAGTGGGCCCGCTTGAGACCCCAGCCGTCGTAGAGGCGGTCGTTCTCCCGCCGCGTCAGGCCCTTGGGGCCGTTGTCGACATCGAGGAGGATGGCGTCGAACTGCGCCGGTCCCGATTGGATGAGGCGGTTCACGTCGGCCTCGACCAGGGTCACCCGCGGATCGTCGAGGCTTCCGGTGAAGAGATGGGCGAGGGGACCGCTCGCCCAGGCGATGACCGCCGGCATCAACTCGGCCACGACGATTTCCGCCTGTGGGCCGAGGGCATCGAGGGCCGCGCGCAGGGTGAACCCCATGCCGAGTCCGCCGACGAGGATCCTGGGTGTTGGGTTTGCCGCGAGCCGCGCGCAGGTGACCGTGGCCAGGGCCCGCTCCGAATCGCGGTGCCGGTCGTTCATCAGTTCGGCGGTGCCCACCATGATCGAGAAGGCATCGTCGTAGCGGACGAGGCGCATCGTCTCGACGCTGCCAGGAATGGCGGCGCTGGCGATGGGAATCGCGGCATTCATCGATGGGACGACCTTCACGACAGGGTTCAAGCCTCGACGCCGAACGCGTCGCAGCGAAACGCCCCGTAATCGCCGCGCGCCAGCCGCTCGGCGAGGGCGGGCAGGAAGAGGGCGGCCTCGTAGGCGAGGCGCCAGGGCGGGTTGATGACGATGAGGCCGTTGCCGTTGAGACGGTTCGGATACGGCTCCGAGATCATCAGGTCGATGCGCAGGGCGGGCCGGGAGAGCGAGCGGTCGAGTTCCGCCACCATGCGGTCGACGAGGGCGATATCCTTGATCGGATACCAGCCGAGATAGATCCCGGTCGGCCATTTCGCCACGGCCTTGGCCAGCGCCGCGCCGAGGCGGTCGACCTCGCCGAGTTCCTCGTAGGGCGGGTCGATCAGCACGACGCCCCGCCGCTCGGGGGGAGGGATCAGCGCGTTGAGGGCGGTCCACCCGTCGAGATGCATCACCTTGGTGCGCGGATCCTGGTTGTAGCCCTCGCGCAGGATCTCGGCATCGGCGGGGTGCAGCTCGACGAAGACGCCCTGGTCGCTGGGCCGCAGGAATTCGCGGATGATGGCCGGAGAGCCGGGATAGATCGTGGCCCCGTGCCGCGCCTGGGTGGCGGCGACGGCCTCGCGATAGGGGGCGAACAGCGCCTCCACCTCGTCGGGGAAGGGCGTGTCGAGGCGGCCCCAGCCATCGTGCCACTCACCCGTCCGGCCCGCCTCGTCGCCGGTCAGATCGTAGAAGCCGAGGCCCGCATGGGTGTCGATGGCGCGAAACCCCGTGGGCTTGGCCTGGAGATGATGGAGCACGCGCGTGAGCACGAGGTGCTTGAGCACGTCGGCGAAATTACCGGCGTGGAAGGCGTGCCTGTAATTCATGGGCGCAGGTTCCTGGCCTCACCGGCTCGCGTCGACGGCGATCTCGCCCGCGCGGCAGTTCTGCCGCGCCACTTCGGGACAGGGCGTGAAGCCGCGCAGATCCTTGGTGAAGCAGATCCGCACCTCCTGCAACTCTCCCCGGGTGCAGGTGACCGACATCATGTCCGGCCGCAGGCCCCGATTGGCCGCCACGAACTGGCGGGCGATGTCGACGGGTGCGATGCGGGTGTCGGATTCCGGCTTGGCGAAGGCGGCCGGAATGGTCACCGCCTCCCGCGCCTGGGCGGCGGCCTTGAAATACGCCATCGGATCGAGGCCCGAACAGGTGCCGTGCTTGCGCCACTCGTAGCGGGCGAGCCCCTCGCTCGGATAGACCTCGCCGGCCACATCCATGGCCTGCCGGGTGGGAGCGCGTTCCACGGCGGAGCAGTCGGACGGGTAGCCCCGCGTATATTGCGGCCACAGCCCATGGACGACGAAGCCGAGGCCGCGACCCGGCCGGCATTGGCCGTCGGCGTCACGCCGTCCGGCCGTCTCGCAATAGGTCGGCGACCAGGACAGGGCCAGCACGTAGAAATCGAACTCGCCGGGCGTTCCGCCGCGTCCGTAGCCCTGCGCCTGCGCGGTTCCGGCGAGGGCCGTCAGCGCCAGTCCGGCGAGCGCGGCGACTCGTCTCACGGACGGGCTTCGCGGCAGGCCGTGGCGTAGGCATAGGCGAGGTTGCGGTCGAGGCCGTGGACGCAGAACTCGACGCCCCAGGTCACCCCGATGATGCCGAGGCCCTCGCGCACGGAATAATCGACCTTGCGCTTGATCCCGTCCGACGTGGTCGCCACGGCGCTGCAGAAGCGGCGGGGATAGGTGTCGAGGCCCCAGGGGCGCCAGGCCGTCCGCTCGATCCGGTCGTAGCCGACGATGGTGAGGTTCGAATTCCAGAACTTCGCCTCCTTCTCGGCGAACTGGCTCGACATCTGTTCCAGCACCGAGGAATCCTGACAGCCCGGAATCTGCGCGTCGAAGGGAAACTCCCGCTCCTCAGCGGGGGTGATCTCCTCGCGGCCCGAGCGGGCGAAGGCGGGTTGCAGGCTACCCGCGAGGACGAGGCCGAGGGCCAGGGCGGTGGCGAGGGAATTCGGGCGCATGCCGGCGTCTTTCCGCTGGAGTCCGTTCATTCCGGGACGATGGCGTCTCGTCGTGCCGTGTCAAGCGGAAGGGCCGGGGCGGCGTCGCTTTCGCCCCGCCCTGGGGCGACCGGAACACAGTCGGGCGCTCATACCGAGCGGCGCCGATCCCGACCGATGGTCGTCCTCGGCGCGTTCGGCGGACGCCCGCCGCCGCGCGGACGCCCGGTATCAATAGATCGGGTCGGCGAGACCGGGAGCGGCGAGCGAGAGCGGCTCGTCGGAGAAGCCCGGCGCCGGTTCGGCATAGGTCGGCGCGGAGGCCAGACGCGATGTCTGCGGACGCGGCACCGGCCGGCCCACCGGGGTGGAGGCATAGGCCGAGGGGGCGCGGGCGGACGGGCTGGGGGAGGGCGCGCGGGCGACCTGCGGGCTCGTCCGGGCCGGCTGCCGGTTCGAGGACATCGGCGTCACGCCGTAGGGATCGTCCTCCTCGATATCGACGGGGGCCTGGGGCGGGGCGGGCTGGCGCTCCACCGGGCGCGGACGCGAGATCGGCCGGGGTACGCCGTCGGCCCCGAGTTGCGGCGTGAATTTCAGCAGCGGCTGGCAGATCCGCTTGAGGCCGCGGGGGTCGTGGCGGGCGAGATCCACATGGATATGGTCGTAGTGGAACACGTTGGAGCCGGGGGCGAGGACGGTGGAGAAGCGTGCGCAGGCCCCCACGAAGACTTCGCGCAGAAAACCCTGCTCGGCCTCGGTGCCGCGCCAGCCGCCCTTGACGGTGATGACGTAGCCGTCGGCGAGCTTGAACGACATGATGTCGACGGCATTGCCGAAGGAATGCTCCGAGAGCTTGGCGCCGGCCTGGTTGTTGCGGCCGCGGCAGGCATAGGAGCCGGCGTTGATCTCGGCCACGGGCTGGCCGAAATACAGGTTGGCGGCGGGCTGGATCGTGTCCGCCAGCCACGCTTCGGCCTCGGCCAGGGCCGGGCAGGCCAGCGTCATCCGCTGTTTCAGGACGACCGACCCCTTGCCGAGACGGGTGATCCGGTAGGGCTGCAGCATGCCGCAGACGCCCGGACCGTTGATTTCCTTCACCGGCGTCACGAACTCGGTGGTCTCCACCAACCGCCTGGCGTTGCAGGCCTGTTCGGTCTGGTCGCGCCAGGCTTCGCGGCTCTCGAACGGGCTGCGTCCACAGCCGGTGAGACCTGCGCCGATCAGCCCAAGAACGGAAAACGCGAGTACGCTACGCCACATCTCCGAACAATGGGCAGCTTTTCGTAAAGCGTTCGTCAACGATGCGGAGCGATCCGCCGCCTGTGGAGGAGTGTGGACGGTCGAGGCTCCCCCCTTGCTTGTGCCGGGACGGCCAATGGTGCCGGAACGCTTGAGCGCGCCCCCCGCCCGGTCTATCGCAGCCTCACCGATGATCCCGCCGACGGCACCGATGCGTCCCTGGAAACAGGCTGTGGCCCGGGCCTTCGACGGGGCGGAAGACTACGATGCCGCTGGACTCATCCAGGCGATCGTCGCCGAGGGGCTGGCGCAGCGCATCGCCGCCCTGCCCCTGCCCCCGTCGCCACGGATCCTCGAGATCGGATGCGGCACGGCCTTCCTGACACAGGCCGTCCTCGCCCATGTGACGCCCGGCCTGATGGTCGCCTCGGATCTCGCCCCCGCCATGATCCGGCGGGCGCGCGCGCGCGTGAAGCACCGGTCCGACCTGGCGTTCCTCGTCATGGACGGCGAGCGGCCCTGCCTGGCGCCGGGCTTCGATCTGATCTGTTCGAGCCTGGCGGCACAATGGTTCGAGGATCTGGAGGGTGCGCTCGGCCGGCTCGCCGGTCTGCTGGCGCCGGGCGGGTTCCTCGCGGTGACGACCCTGGCCTCGGGTACCTTCCGCGAATGGCATGAGGCGCATGACGCCGTCGGCCATCGACCGGCCACACCGTCCTATCCGACAAAAGAGGCCCTGGCCCGCCTCCGATTCGCAGGCTGCACGAGCAGCCTGTCCCTGGAACCGGTCGTGGAGGCGCATGCCGACGGCCGGGCCTTCCTCCGTTCGCTCCGCGCCATCGGGGCGGGAACGCCGGGCGCCGTCCGTCCCCTCTCACCCGGCGCGCTGCGCACGGTGATCAGGCGGTTCGAGACGGGGGGAGCGGCGATCACCTATGAGGTCGCCACCCTGGAGATCCGGCGCGATCCCTGACACGGAAAACGGCGGGGCTCTCGCCCCGCCGCACGGCGTTCCGGTCTCGGTGAACGATCCGACCTACGAGGCCAGGAGAACGCTCGCGGAGCCGACGATCGTCCAGATCAGGCCGCCCGCGAAGGCGCCGATCATGGCGTAGGAAAAGCCCTTCAGAGCCATGTTCGTCCCTCTCGTCCCGAAGGATCAGCAGCGGTTTCCGCCGGAGGTCTGACCGTATTGCTGGACCGGGAAATTCGGCTGGTTGGCGTTGCCTTCGGCGGCCGAGCTCATCGGGCAGCCGAGATAGGCGGGCGGGCGGCTGACTTCCCTGAGGGAGCCGGTCTCGGTGACGTCGTAGGGCGAGAAAGCGGTGTAGCGCGAGGGGCGCTCGAACGCCGTTGCAGAAGAGATCGAAGCAGCGCCAAGCACAAGAGCGGTAGCGACGGCGGCGATACGGTTCATCATGGCGTTTGCTAAGTTCCTTTACAGTGCAGACCAGATATTTGGCCCGCTTCTCTCTGTATGAAACTTATATAGGAAGTCTTTTTCCGTCACGACGTGTCACGGCACACGAACCATGCGGGATTAAGGGACGGCCCTGCCCATGGCGTCCGGCCCTGGTTACGCCTCAGGGCGCGACCGCGTAGAGCCGCGGCCCCGCGGCCTCGCTCACAGTCCCGGCCGAGATCCAGTTGAGGCCGCTGGCTCCGGAGCCGGCGAGCAGATCGCGAAAATCCTCCGAGATGGCGATCGGGAGGTCCGCGGCCTTGGCCTGCGCCTCGATGCGCGCGAGGGTGTTCATGGCCGGACCGAGAACGGTGAATTCCGCGCGGTGGCCGTCGTCGAAGACGCCGACGAGGACGTCGCCGGCATGCAGCGCGATGGTGACGCGCAGGGAGGGAAGGCCTTTCTCCGCGAGGCGCCGGTTGAGGGCCGCGAGCCGCAGCTGGACCGCCTCGGCACAGGTGAAGGCCGCGCGCGCCTGCGCCTGGGGAGGCCCGACGAGGAACTGCGCCAGCACCCCGTCGCCGATGTACTTGTCGATGATGCCGCCGCGCTCCGTCACGGCCCGGTGCGTCAGGGCGCGCATCTCCATGAGGACCTCCACCACCTGCTGGGGCGGCCGCGTCCGCGTCAGCGCCGAGAACCCGCGGATGTCGAGGGCGAACAGGCAGGCGTGGCGCTCCTGGACCTCGCCCGGACCGCCGCCCTGCGCCAGATCCTCGGCGACGGCGGCCGGCACGAAGCGGGTGAGGATCAGGCGCTCCCGCTCCAGCCGGAACGTCGCCGCCACCGCCCAGGTCAGCCGCCGCAGCCCGTCGAGGACCACGAGGCTGGCGACCATGAAGGTGAGGAGCCCCGGCACCTCCTCGTCGAGGGTGACGTGGGGTCCCAGATGATGGCTCTCGGGGGAGAGGTAGACGAACAGGATGGCTCCGCCCCACCCCGCCGTCACCAGACCGGCGAAGAGGCAGGTGTGCCAGACGCGCATGGTCAGCGCGGTCTGCAGCAGGATCAGGAAGGCGGGGAGCCGGCTGGCGGCGGCGGCCGCCTCCTCCGTGTCGGCGGCGCCCAGGAACATGTGCTCGATGAGGACGTAGATCGCGACGCTGGCATTGAGCAGGGTCGAGCCCCAGCTCAGCCACTCTCGGCTCGGCTCCAAGGGAATGCCCGCGCCCGGCGCCGTCCGGAGGCTGACCAGGGCCAGGAGGATCGAGGCTCCGGCATAGGCCGACAGCACGACCCAGTGCCCCAGGCCGTGGATCGATCCGTCATAGGCCTGCGCGGTGACGAGCAGGACCAGGACGATGAGCAGCTGCAGGGCGAAGGACCGGCCGCTCGAGGCCTGCTGCAACTGCGTGATCGTCGGCGAACGCGGCTCTTCCCCGTGTGCCCGGTCTCGATCCCCGGTTCTCAATAGCTGTCTCCTCCTGCGCCATCGGCCGCTCCTCATGCCGGATGCGGCCCGCGCAGGCCATCGGTGGAGATTGCCGCATGCCGGGTCACCGGCAGCCGCTCCCCGGCTTCGCAGGAGGGATGTGGTCGCCCCGATCGCCCTATACGGCGTCGGACGGGGATCCGTCGCCGCGCCGCAGGAGGAACACCCCTTGCGCGCCGAACAGGTTCCAGACCCACCACGGCATCGAAATCCGCATCGGCCGGCCGCGGGCGTCGAGCGCCGTGGCCTTCTCGATCTCGGCCCCCACGGTCCGGCACAGGCCGACGAAGTCGCGGATGGTGCAATGGTGGATGTTCTGGGTCTCGTACCACTCCTCCGGCATCAGTTCGGTCACCGGCATCCGACCCCGGAAAGCCAGTTCCGAGCGGACCCGCCAATGGCCGAAATTCGGGAACGAGATCACCACCTGCCGGCCGATGCGGAGCAGGTGCTCCAGCACGATGCGCGGGTTGCGCGTCGCCTGGATGGTCTGGGACAGGACCACCACGTCGAAGGCGTCGTCGGGATAATTGGCCAGGTCCGTGTCGGCATCGCCCTGGATCACCGGCAGGCCACGCGCGAGACACGCGTTGACGCCCTCGCGGGAGAGTTCGATGCCGCGGCCGTCGATGCCGCGCCGGTCGCGCAGAAGCGTGAGCAGGGTCCCGTCGCCGCAGCCGATATCGAGGACGCGGGCGCTGGGCGGGACGAGGCCGAGCACGACGAGGTGGTCGACGCGGGCGCCGTCGCTGCGCGGCAGCGTGTCGGTCGTGCTCCAGGGGGCGAGGGCCACGCGGGTCACCGACGTCACAAGCCCCTGGCCCGTGCCGCGGCGTCGATGAAGCCCTTGGCGGCGTTGAACATCACCGGCTCGTCGAGGAGGAAGGCGTCGTGGCCCTTGTCGCTCTCGACCTCGACGAAGGCGACCGAGGCCGAGGCCGCGTTCAGCGCATGCACGATGGCGCGGGAATCGGCGGTGGGGAACAGCCAGTCGGAGGTGAAGGACATCACGCAGAACCGTGTCCTGGTGTTGCGGAAGGCGTTGGCGAGCACGCCGCCATGGTCGGCCGCGAGGTCGAAGTAATCCATGGCGCGGGTGAGGTAGAGATAGGCGTTGGCGTCGAACCGCTCGACGAAGCTCAGGCCCTGGTGGCGCAGGTAGCTCTCGATCTGGAAATCGGCGTTGAACGAGAAGGTCGGAGCATGGCCGCCCTGGAAGCGGCGGCCGAACTTGCGGTGCAGGGCCGGCTCCGAGAGGTAGGTGATGTGCGCGCCCATCCGCGCCACGCCGAGGCCCTTGGCGGGCCGCGTCCCGGCCTCCAGGTAGCGCCCTTCCGCCCAGGCCGGGTCGGCCATGATCGCCTGGCGGCCGACCTCGTGGAAGGCGATGTTCTGGGCCGAGTGCCGGGCGCCCGTGGCGATGGGCATCGCGGCGAAGACCCGGTCGGGATAGAGGGCCGCCCATTGCAGAACCTGCATGCCGCCCATGGAGCCGCCCACGCAGAGGAACAGGTCGCGGATGCCGAGCCGGTCGAGAAGCATCGCCTGACCCCGTACCATGTCGCGGATGGTCACCAGGGGAAAGTCGAGGCCGTAGGGCTTGCCCGTGGCGGGATCGGCGGAGGCCGGACCCGTGGAGCCCATGCAGGAGCCGATCACGTTCGAGCAGATCACGAAGTAGCGATCGGTATCGATGGGCTTGCCCGGTCCCACCAGGGTCTCCCACCAGCCGCGCTTGCCCGTCACAGGATGGGTGTGGGCGAAATGCTGGTCCCCGGTGAGCGCATGGCAGATCAGCACCGCGTTCGACCGGTCGGCGTTGAGAGTGCCGGCCGTCTGGTAGGCGATCCGGAACGGCGCGAGATCGACGCCGGCATCCATCGCGAGCGGTTCGTCGAGGCCGAACACGGCCACCGGGCTTCGCGGATCGAGGGAGGGCGGCGCATCCGTCGGGATGCCGTCCTGGCGGAGGTTCCCTCCGTCGGGCCTTGCGAGACTGTCGAGCGACATGGTCATCAGGCGTCTTCGCGCGTTGTTCGCCGATTCGCTTCCGCGGCGATGCGAGGGGGGCGGCCGGTCGCCACACCATCGACGCGTCGCGAAGGTCCATCCCCATCGATGCCCGGCCCAGCCGGACGACATGTGGGCGTAATGTGCGCATGCACGGGCGTCAACGAAAGGGGCCGCCCGCGAGTAAGGTCACACCCGATGCTCTGGTCCTGGGGCTTCGGGAAACGTAGACACGATACGCCGTACCCTTCATGCGGGAACGGCCATCCTCACACCCGCCGCCGGACGCGACAGCCCGCATGCGCTTCACCACGAGACCCGCACCGCCCCTCGACAACCTCGCCGAGCTGCGCGCCGAGATCGACCGGATCGACGCGGAGATGCATGCCCTGCTGATCCAGCGCGGCTCGATCATCGACCGTCTCATCGCGGTCAAGCGCACCTCGGCCAGCGGCTCGGCCTTCCGGCCCGGCCGCGAGGCTTCGATGATGCGACGCGTGGCCGAGCGCCATCGCGGGCTGCTGCCCCTCGACACCGTGGAGGGGATATGGCGGGTCATCATCGCCACCTTCACCTGGGTCCAGGCCCCGTTCAGCGTTCATGCGGACATTTCCGGCGGCGACGCGCCGATGCGCGACTCGGCACGCTTCCATTTCGGCTTCACGGTGCCCTACCGGCCGCATCCCACCTGCGCGGCGGTGATCGAGGCCGTGGCCGCCTCGCGCGGCGATCTCGGCATCTTCCGCCTCGACCCCGACGGTTCCGCGCCGCCGAGCCAGGAGGCGCCGTGGTGGGAGGGTCTCGTCGGCGAGGGACGTCCCAAGGTGATCGCGCGGCTGCCCTTCATCGAGCGGCCGACCCATCCCGCCGGCACACCGGTCTTCGTGGTCGCCAATCCCCTCGACGACCCGGCCGCCGCCCAGCGCGACTGGGTGCTCCACGCCGCCCGGCTCGAGAGCTGGACGCCCGAGAGCGCCCGTGCCCTGCAGGATCTCTACGGCGAGGTGGTGGCGCGCGCGGCGGTCACGGACGGTCACCGCCTTCTCCTCGCCGTGCCGGGCGGCGTCGGCGGCCGGCAGTTGCGGGAGACCCTGGAACGGGCCGGGGCGACGGTGGAACGCCTCGACGAGATCGGCAGCCACGCCGCCCGGTTCCGGGTCTGACGGCGAGCCGGGAGACGGCCGGTTCTCTCGTCAAGGCGGGCAAGCTGCGTTAGAGGGGCAGCCTGACCTCCAGCCGGCCCGCGCTCATGTCCTCCGCTCCCTCCGTGTCCCGTCCCGTTCCCCGCCCCGGAATCCTCGCCATCGAGGCCTATGTGCCCGGCAAGAGCGGCGCCCCCGGAGCGGCGAAGGTCCATAAGCTCTCCTCGAACGAGACGCCCCTGGGCCCGAGCCCGCTGGCCATCGAGGCGATGCGCGAAGAGGCGTTCCGCCTCGCCCTCTATCCGGACGGCAATTCCACGCGCCTGCGCGAGGCCATCGGCCTCCGCTACGGGCTCGATCCCGCCCGCATCGTCTGCGGCGCCGGGTCGGACGAGCTCCTGTCCTTCCTCGCCTACGCCTATCTCTCGGAGGGCGACGAGGGGATTTTTACCGAGCACGGATTCCTAGTCTACCGCATCGCCATACTGGCCGCCGGCGGTACCCCCGTGGTGGTGCCCGAGCGCGACCTGCACGCCGATGTCGACGCGATTCTCGCCGCCGTCACGCCGCGCACGAGGATCGTCTACCTCGCCAACCCCAACAACCCGACCGGCACCTACCTGCCCTTCGCCGAGATCAGGCGCCTGCATGCGGGCCTGCCGCCGAACGTCCTCCTCGTCCTCGACGGGGCCTATGCCGAATATGTGCGGACCAACGATTACAGCGCTGGTCTCGAGCTCGTCCTCGAGGCCGAGAACGTCGTGATGACCCGCACCTTCTCGAAGATCCACGGTCTCGCCGCCCTGCGGATCGGCTGGATGGTGGGTCCGCCGGAGGTGGTCGACGCGGTCAACCGCATCCGTGGGCCGTTCAACCTGTCGGCCAGCGCCATCGCGGCCGGGGCGGCGGCCATCGCCGACGAGGCGCATGTGGCGGCGGCGGTCGCCCATAACGAGACCTGGCTCGCCTGGACGACGGAGGTCGTCTCCTCCCTCGGCCTCGCGGTCACGCCGAGTGTCGCGAATTTCATCCTCGTCCACTTTCCCGACGAGCCGAATCGCAGCGCTGCGGAGGCCGACGCCTATCTCACCGCGCGCGGCGTGATCGTGCGGCGGGTCACGTCCTATGGGCTGCCCGACGCCCTGCGCGTCACCATCGGCGGCGAGGAGGCCAATCGGGCCTTCGTCACGGCGCTCACCGCCTTCGTGAAGGACGGCATCCGTGCCTGAGGCCAGCCCCGTCTGCCAGCGCCTCGCCATCGTCGGCCTCGGGCTGATCGGCTCCTCCATCGCGCGGGGTGCACGGCAATACGGGCTGGCGCGGAGCATCGTCGCCATCGACCGCGACCCGGCGGTGATCGAACGGGTGCGGGCGCTCGGCCTCGCCGACGAGGCGACGGGCGAGACCGAGGGCGTCGCCGGCGCCGACCTCGTCATCCTGTGCGTGCCCGTGGGTGCGGTCGGTGCCGTCGCCGAGGTCATGGCACCGCATCTGAAACCCGGCGCCATAGTCTCGGATGTCGGTTCGGTGAAAGCATCCGTGGTCGCCGCCGTCGCGCCGCATCTGCCGGACGGCGTCCATTTCGTCCCGGCCCATCCCGTGGCGGGCACCGAATATTCCGGCCCCGATGCCGGGTTCTCGACCCTGTTCTCGGGCCGCTGGTGCATCCTCACCCCGCCGGAGGGCACCGACGAGGCCGCCACCGCACGGGTCCAGGCCTTCTGGGAGGGGCTCGGCGCCATCGTCGAGAGCATGACGCCGGAGCATCACGACCTCGTGCTCGCCATCACCAGCCACGTGCCGCACCTCATCGCCTACAACATCGTCGGCACCGCCGCCGATCTCGAAGCGGTGACGCAATCGGAGGTCATCAAGTTCTCGGCCGGCGGGTTTCGCGACTTCACCCGCATCGCCGCCTCCGATCCGACCATGTGGCGGGACGTGTTCCTCACCAACAAGGACGCGGTGCTGGAGATGCTCGGCCGCTTCAACGAGGATCTCGCGGCCCTGGCCCGCGCCATCCGCTGGGGCGACGGCGACGCGCTGTTCGACCTGTTCACCCGCACCCGCGCCATCCGCCGGGGCATCGTCGCCCTGGGGCAGGAGACGGCGGAGGCGGATTTCGGCCGCAGCCGCACCCCGCCGGAGCCGGCGAAGGACGAACCGGTCTCGGGGCGTTAGTGCCCTGTCCGGCGGATGGGGTCCTGGGGGGCTGGATCGATGGGTCGCTCACGGATGAGGTCGTATGGCGGATGACCGTCCAAACCCGTCTGCTCCCCATCGAGGATCCATGAATACGGCGCCCCCCCTCTCCCCGCGGTCGCGGAGAGGGGGAAGCCTCCCTGGAAAGCAGGTTCCCGAAGCGACGGGCCCGCTCAATACAGCGGCGGCACCTGGACGTTGGGAATCGGGAACGGACCGAGCATCAGGCGACCATCGGCGAGGCGCAGGGGCGGCATCGCCTTGAGGGACGGGTCTCCCGCCGCCGCGGGTGCCGCGGCCGCATCGGCGTCCTGGCGGCGGCTCGCGCCACCGAGGAGCTTGCCGACGAGGCCTCCGATCAGGGCCCCCTTCTCGGCCCCGAAACGCTGGCCCATGATCTGGCCCACCAGGGCCTCCACCCCGGCAGCGCGGAGATCGATCTGGCCGCTGGGGCGGTGCTCGTCGTCGAGGGCGATCTTGCCCTGGGCCTGGAGACGGCGGTCGCCCTTGGCCAGGGAGAGCAGGGCGATGTCGAGGCTGCCGCCGGCCCGGCGCCAGGTTTCGAGCTCGCGCGCCACCTGTCCCGTCCGGATGACGGCCGCCTGATTCACCGTGGCATCCAGCGCCATGTCGATGGGGGCGGTGTTGCCGAGGAGGGGATCGAGCGCCGGCACGCTCGCCTGCGTCAGCCGCAGGCTGGTATCGACGGCACCCTCGGTGGCGAAGCGGACGGGTGTCGGGCGGGCGTGGAATTCGAGGTGCCCGGCCGCCACGGCGATGGGCTGCGGTCCGGCATTCTGCACGCTGACTTTCGGTCCATCCACCGCCAGGGAGGCCCGCGTGAACCCGTCGGAGGTTCCGTGGAAGCTCCCTTCCAGCGAGGTCCAGCTGGCGTCGGCGACGAGGCCGTCCTGTTCCACGTGGAACGGTCCGCTCGCCTGCAGGATGCCCTGACGCGGCTGATAGACCTGGACCACCGCCGTCAGAGGCCCGAGGGTGAAGCGGCTGTCCGCCCGCGAGAAGGCGAGGGAGGCGCAGCGCAGCTCGATCCGGAACGGATAGCCGGTGATGGAGCGGTCGGCGCAGGTCCAGCTGCGCCCGGCCGAGGCCTCGCGGGCCACCCAGGCATCCATCTCGGACGCGGCCTTGCCGCGAATCCAGAACCAGCCCGCGCTCCAGAGCAGGATGACGGCGAGGAGGAGGATGTAGGGCAGGAATAGGCCGGTCCGCGATGGCCGTTTCCTGGCCGTCAAATCCGGTGCCTGCGCCATCGTCCACTCGCCTCGCTCTCGAAGCCCCGCCGCCGTCGACGGGGGTTCCTTCGTGAGTGAGCTTTGGCGGGTCTCAAGGCGGCGAAAGCATGGCCGCCCGCCGATTCAGGCGGCGACGCCCGTGATCTGATCCATGGGCCGGTCCATGGGCCGGTCCACATGAAGATCGGCGACGATCTCGCAGCGCTCGGCCTCGTCCTCGGCCAGGCGGTGGACATGCATCTCCGTGGCGCCGCCATGGCGGGCACGGGCGATCCAGTTGCGGGTGAGCCGCTCGCGCGGGCTCGATCCGGCCGCGGCCACGGCGACGAGTTCGCCGATCCCGGCGGAATCCCGCCGCACGGCCATCACCACCGCCTCGCCCATGTCGTCGAGTTCGAGCTCGGCCAGTTCGTGGATGCCGACGACGTAGCGGCGCCCGGACCGGCCGCGCCAGGCGCTCAGCGCCAGGGCGGGAGTTCCACGCAGGCTGGCCGCCGTCCTGAGACGTACTTCGCGCATGGATGGATCTCCGGATCAGAGGATGGGCGTCGGTGAAGACCGTGTTCCGCGCCCCGTGGGGCGGGAACGAACACGGCCTTTCCGTTCGCCCTTTGTTCCAGAGTAATCTTAACAATTTCCTCCCGTCAAGAGTCGCGCTTTCGCTCTCCGCAGGGTGCCTCCGACCCACTTATCCACAGCCTGTGGAAAGACGGCGTGTTCAAGCGGTCCGGGATTGTTCTCCGACGGCACCGGTCTCCGGCACGGCATGACCGCGCGCCGCCAGATCCGCCCGGCCGGACGCCAGGAGAGCATCGGAGGCGGCTTCGATCCGAGTCTGCATCTCCTCGAGGAACGCCGTGCGTTCGAGGCCGGGGGCGATGGGGGCGAGGAACTCGATCACCGTGGTGCCGGGGCGGCGGGTCAGCCGACGGCGGGGCCAGTAGAGGCCGCTGTTGAGGGCGACGGGCAGGCAGGGGACGCCGAGCGCCGCGTAGAGATGGGTGATGCCGAGCTTGTAGGCAGGGGGCGAACCCGGCGCCTTGCGGGTTCCCTCGGGGAAGATGATGAGCTGGCGCCCGTCGCGGATGGCCCGGTCCGCCGCCTCGTTCATCGCCGCCATGGCGCGGGCGCCCTTGGAGCGGTCGATGGCGACCATGCCGGAGCGGGAGAGGTACCAGCCGAAGAGCGGGATCCAGAGCAGTTCGCGCTTGAGGATATAGGCGAAGTCCGGGAAGGCGGTGACGAGGGCCAGGGTCTCGAGGGCGGATTGATGCTTGGACGCCACCAGGAGTGCGCCGGGCGGGCGGTGGTGCAGACCCCTGAACTCCACGCGCACGCCCCCGACCACGCGCAGCAGCCACAGGCTCACCTTGGCCCAGAACCGGGCGACACGGATGCAGGCGCGCTCCGAGACGAGGGACGGCAGGCCGCCGATCGCGATGAGGGCGGTGGCGAGATAGAAGACGATGTTGAAGGCGATGGAGCGGAGGATGTGCATCGGAAACCCGGACTGATGCCCTTCCTGTAGCGCGCACCGTCCCGCCGCACCATCCGCCGGACCCGAACCGCCTTATTCGCCCTCGGCCAGGGTTCCGCGCTGGCGCGTGTCGGCGGCCCCGGCCACGAGCCCGTCTCCCGTCATCACGGAATTCGCCGAGCCCGAACTCGACCCCACCCGCACCGCGTGCCCTTTCGCCCGGAGCAAGGCGAGGGTGTCCGGCGAGAGCCCGTCCTCAGCGAACAGAACATCGGGCCGCCATTGGTGATGGATGCGCGGGGCGGTGACGGCCTCGGCGAGGTTCATGCGGAAATCGATGACGTTCACGATCACCTGCAGCACCGTGGAGATGATGCGGCTGCCGCCTGGACTCCCGGTGACGAGGACGAGGCGCCCGTCCTTGAGCACGATGGCCGGGGTCATCGAGGAGAGCGGCCGCGCGCCCGGCGCCACCGCGTTGGCGGGGCCGCCGACGAGGCCGTAGGCGTTGACGCTCCCGGTCTTGGCGGAGAAATCGTCCATCTCGTTGTTGAGGAGGACGCCGGTCCCCTCGGCCACGAGGCCGAGCCCGTAGGAGAAATTGAGGGTCGTGGTGGTGGAGACGGCGTTCCCGGCGCGGTCCACCACGGAATAGTGGGTGGTGTGGTCGGATTCGTAAGGCAGCGGGTCGCCGGCCTTCACCGCCTCGGCCGGACGGGCGCGGGCGGGGTCGATGGCGGCGCGCAGGGTGCCGGCATAGGCCTTGGCGGTGAGCCCGCGCACCGGCACCTCCGAGCGGGACGGGTCGCCGAGCCAGGTGGCGCGGTCGGCATAGGCCGGCTTCATCGCCTCGGCGAGGGTATGGAGCGCCTGGGCGCTGCCAGCGCCCATCGAGGCGAGATCGAACCCTTCGAGGATGTTCAGGATCTCGATCAGATGGACGCCGCCCGAACTCGGCGGCGGCATCGAGACGATCTCGTAGCCGCGGTAGGTCCCGCGGATGGGCTGGCGGATCGCGGGCCGGTAGGCGGCGAGATCGGCGGGCGTCAGCACCCCGCCGGCGCGTCTCGCCGCGGCCGCGATCCGCTCGGCGATCGGGCCGGTATGAAAGGCATCGGGGCCGCGTTCGGCGATGGCCGTGAGGGTCGCGGCGAGATCGGTCTGGACCAGGGTCTCGCCCCGCCGGAGCGGACGGTCGTCGCGGAAGAACACGGCCCGGCTCGACGGCCAGCGCCCGAGGCGGTCGGCGGCACGGGGCAGGGAATCGGCGAGCCCGCCCTCCACGGGAATCCCGTCCCTGGCCAGAGCCCGAGCCGGGGCGATGAGCTCGGCGAGGGTGAAGCGGCCGGAGCCGTAGAGGCGGTGCGCCTCGGCCAATCCGCGCACGGAGCCGGGAACGCCGACGGCCTTGCCGGTGCGGATGGACGCGCCGCGATCAGGCTGCCCGTCGGGGGCGAGGAACATGTCCGCCGTCGCCGCGGCAGGCGCCGTCTCGCGAAAGTCGATGGCCACGGTCTCGCCGGTCCCGGCCAGGCGGACGAGCATGAACCCGCCGCCACCGAGATTGCCCGCCTGCGGCAGCGTCACCGCGAGGGCGAAGCCCACCGCCACGGCGGCGTCGACGGCGTTGCCCCCGCCCTTCAGGATCGCGACGCCGACGCGGGTCGCCAGGGCGTCCTGCGAGGACACCATGCCATGGGCCCCGAGGACGGGGAGGATGCGGGCATCGTCGGAGGGGATCGGCGGCGGTTCCGGGACTGCCTGGGCGAGGGCCGGTGCGGACAGGACCGCGAGAAACGCCAAGGCGAGGCTGAAACGACGTCCGGTCATGCCCAATCCGTCATGCGAGGCTCTCCCACGGCATCCAGTGCCACAACCGATGCTCACGACAGGCAACGTTCGGCAGCCAGGCCCGTTCAGGCCCCTGCCGGCCGGTCGCGGATGGCGATCCAGCCATAGACCAGCCCGGCGGCCGCTCCGGCGAGGAACAGCAGGGCCGTCACTCGTCCCTCGACGGCGAGGTTGCGCGCGGTGAGGGAGCCGGACGCACCCCGCATCAGCCAGGGCACCAGGGCGGTGGCGAGGCCCGTGCCGAGGGCATAGGCCGTGGCCTTCTGCAGATTCATCGCCTCGCCGATGAGCGCCATGGCGACGGGCGGCAGCACCAGGAGGAAGAACCCGGCCCTGGCGAGGCCGGCGGCAAGGACGAGGATCGCGTCGGGTCCGATCCCGGAAGCGAGGTCGGTCATCCCCTGCAGGAAGCCGAACAGGCCGATCCGGGTCAGCGCCTCGCTGGAGACCGGATCGAGCAGGATGGCGGCGACGAGCACCAGGGCCCCGCAGGGAATCGCGAGGCAGAGGGCGAGGCTCGCCCAGATCAGGCGCCCCAGGAACCGCATGGGACGCGCTCAGCCGTCCTCGTCATCGGCCCCGGCATAGACGCCCTCGGCGCCGATCCCGTCTTCCAGCATCATGCGGGCGCGGGCGCGCAGCTTCTCGGTCTCGCTCTTGAGCTGGCCGCAGGCGGCGAGGATGTCGCGGCCGCGCGGGGTCCGCACCGGCGACGCATACCCGGCCTCGTAGACGATTTCCGAGAACTGCTCGATCCGCTCCCAGTCGGAGCATTCGTAGATGCTGCCGGGCCAGGGGTTGAACGGGATCAGGTTGATCTTGGCCGGAATGCCCTTGAGCAGCCGCACCAGCTCGCGGGCATCGGCATCCGAATCGTTGACGCCCTTCAGCATCACGTATTCGAAGGTGATGCGGCGGGCATTGTTGAGTCCGGGATAGTGGCGGCAGGCCGCGAGCAGTTCGGCCAGGGGATATTTCCGGTTGAGCGGCACCAGGGTGTCGCGCAGATCGTCCCGCACCGCGTGGAGCGAAATCGCCAGCATGGCATGGGCCTCGACCCCGAGCCGCTGCATCTGCGGCACGACGCCGGAGGTGGACACGGTGATGCGCCGGCGGGAGAGGCCGAGACCTTCCTGGTCCGACATCACGCCCACGGAATCGATGACGTTGTCAATGTTGTAGAGGGGCTCGCCCATGCCCATGAAGACGATGTTGGTGACGGCGCGGCGGGTCTCGTCCTCGCCGGCGGCCACCGGGTTCTGGCCGACCCAGTCGTTCAGCCGGTCGCGGGCCACCACCACCTGCGCGGTGATCTCGGCGGCGGTCAGGTTGCGCACGAGGCGCTGCGTGCCGGTATGGCAGAAGCTGCAGGTGAGGGTGCAGCCGACCTGGGACGAGACGCAGAGGGTGCCGCGGCCACGGCCGGGGATATAGACGCACTCGATCTCGGCGCCGCGATTGTGATCGTGCTTGCCGGTGGGCGCCATGCGCAGCAGCCACTTGCGGGTGCCATCGCGAGAAATCTGCTCGGTGACGACCTCCGGCCGCTCCAGGGTGTAGGCCCGCGCCAGCTCGGCCTTCAGGCCCTTGCCGACATTGGTCATCTGGTCGAAGTCGGTGGCGCCGCGGGCGTTGAGCCAGTGCCAGAGCTGGCCCGAGCGCATGCGCTGCTCGCGCTCCGACACGCCGATGGCGGCCAGACGCTCCTTCAGTTGCTCACGGGTCAGGCCGATGAGGGACGAGCGGCCCGGCGGAACGGCGTCCGGCTGGAACTCGGGAAGCTTCTCGATTGCGGTCACGACGCTGTCGTCGCGGCCGGCGGTGTCGACCGACGCCGTCGCCATGGATCACTCAACTTTCGGACTTGGAATCGGTCCGATATAGGCGATCCCGCACCGGAACGCGAATGTGTCCCGATGCGTGCCGGGAATGGCGGGGTTACTGGGCGGGTTTGGCCTCGGCGGGCGGCGTCGATTCGGCCGGTGCGCCCTCCATGGCGGCCGGCAGCAGCACGTTCTTGGTGACGTTGCCCTCGGGGCCGTATTCACCGGCCACCGCGAGGCAGGCTTGTTCGCGGTTGAGCTGCATCTGGTTCGACATCAGCGCGAAGATGGTCTGGACCTTGCCGCCGAAGGGGCCGCGCGGTCCGACATCGGCGGCGTTCACACCCTGCTTCTGCAGCAGCGCATCGAACTGATCGACGCCGACCCGGTAGCCGCAGACATTGGCGGCGGCGAAGATGTAGGCGGCGAATTCCAGGGCGCGGGGGGGCGGCGCGTTGCGGATCTGGGCCTCGGCCAGGGAGGTCATGAGCAGACCGGCGGCAAGGCCACCGGCGAGAACGGTTCTGGGGAGCATGGGCGGCGTTTCCTCGGCGACGTGATCTCGGGCAAGATCTCGGGCAAGATCCTGGGGCAGGCGCGGATTCTTAAGTTCCGCTTATGCTGCCCCACCGAGATAGACCGCCGGGCCGCCCTGTCAAAGCGACCGATGCGCTCCCTCAGTCCAGCGACCAGTCGATGGCCGCCAGGCCTCTGGCCGCCAGCCAGGCATTGGCCTCGTCGAAGGGCCGCGTGCCCGGAAAATCCCGTAGCCGGTTGAGCGGCGAGGGATGGCCGGTCTCGATCACCCCGCAGCGTGTCCGGTCGATCAACTCGGCCCGCGCGCGGGCCTGCGCGCCCCAGAGCAGGAAGATCGCGGGGGCCGGCCGGGCCGAGACGGCCCTCACCGCGTCGTCGGTGAGGGCGGACCAGCCGTAGCGCAGATGGGCGCCGGACTTGCCGGCCTCCACGGTGAGGGCCGAATTCAGGAGCAGCACGCCCCGTCTCGCCCAGGGTGTCAGGTCGCCGCTCGCCGGCCGCCCCGGCACTTCGGCGAGGATGACCTTGAGGGAGGCGGGAAGCCGGCGGGGGCCGACATAGGAGAAGGCGAGGCCGTTGGCGTCACCCGGCGTCGGGTAGGGGTCCTGCCCGAGGATGACGGCCTTCACATCCTCCAGCGGCGTCAGGGTGAGGGCACGGAAGACCGCATCGGGGGAGGGCAGGACGCTCGCCCCCTGTGCGATGCGTTCGTCGACCCGCGCGCAGACGGCTTCCGCCGCCCCATCGGAGAAGAACGGCAGCGTCAGCCAGGACGAGCCCGAGGCACGGAACTCGTCGAGGGCCAGGCTCAGCGGGCCGGGCGCCGTCACCGGATCACGATCCGGCCGCCATCGGGGACGGAGAGAGGGTCATGCCGGCCGATATAGGCCATCACCTCGTTGGCGACGAGCTTGCCGTCCGTGGCGCCGATGAGGGTGCGCCCGTCGGCGAGGAGGCCGTAGCCGTTGCCGCCCTCGTAGAGGAAGTTGTTGGAGGCCACCGTATAGGTGCGCGCCTCGTCGAGGGGCTGTCCGTCCACGAGGATGGACTGGATGCGGTGTCCCGCACTCGCCCCGGGATCGACGGTGACGACGAGCCCCGAGACCTGCGGGAAACGGCCGGCCGGGCGGCCGAGATCGGCGAGGGCCGATTCCAGCAGGGCCCGCACCTGCGCGCCCTTCAGGGAGACCAGGACCGTGGTGTTGCCGAAGGGCAGTTCGGTGAGGATGTCGCGCCGGGTCAGCACGGTGCCGGCCGGATAGAGCCGGTTGCCGCGAATGCCGCCGCCATTGGTGATGGCGATCTCGGCCCCCGTCGCCGCGCGGAGCGCATCGCCGACGAGATTGCCGAAACTGCCTTCGCGCAGGCGCACCGTCGAGATGCGGCTGTCGAGGGGCGTGCCGATCGTCCCCACCGGCACGTCGAGTTGCGTCGCCAGCCGCGCCTCGAGGCGCTGCGTCAGGGCGAGGGTCTCGGGGTCCGGCGTGACATCGGCGGTGTCGTGGATGCGGAAAGTCGGCTGCCAGGACAGGGTCCGGGCCTTACCCGTTCCCTTCACCGTCACGGCGACGTCGATGGCGGTGACGTAGCGGGCGTCGAAGCTCGATTCCGCCAGGAGGCTGCGGCCGTCATACTGCACGATGAGGTCGTGGTCGTGGCCCGAGAGCAGGATGTCGACGATCCGGGCCGCCACGATGGCCTCGTCGGTGACGCGCGCCGTATGGCAGATGCCGACGATGAGTTCGGCCCCCTCGTCCCGAAGGGCCTGGGACGCCGCGCGCAGCGTCTCGATCTCGGGACCGAAGACGAGGTCGCCGGATTGCGACTTCTCGGGGGTGCTGGCGAGGGTGATGCCCACGAGGCCGACCCGGATCCCGCCCAGGCTCACCACCATCCTGTCGCGGAGGCCCGCAAGGGGCTTGCCGTCCGCACCGCGCAGGTTCGCCGCGAAGACCGGAAAGGCCGCCTCGCCCATGCGCTGGGCGAAGGTGGTGGGGCCGAAATCGAATTCGTGGTTGCCGGGCACGAAGACGTCGGGCGGCGCGATGTTGAGGAGCTCGACGATATGGGCGCCGCGGTCGAACCCCGACATCAGGGAGGGGGAGAGGGTGTCGCCGGCATGGGCGTAGAGCATCGGCACGCCGCGCGCCCGCTCGGCCTTCACCACCGCGTTGAGCCGGGCAAATCCTCCGCGGCCATCCACCTCCGACATCAGGTAGACGTCGTTGACGAGAAGCAGGGTGAAGGTCGGCTCGATCGCCCCGGCGCCAGCGGGTGCGGCCAGGCCTGCCGCGAGACCCGCCCCGAGGCCGAGGCTCAGGGTCTGACGACGGGTGGGACGGGGCATCGCGATAGGTCTCCGGAGGACCGGGCGATGGCGTGCCCGCTCACGGCCGAGTGTGGACGCGATCGATGAAGCCGATGCAACAGCGGCGCGCCGCCTCCAGCTCTTGGTTCGAATGGCCGCTCAGCGCGACGCGAAACCGTCGCGGACCGCCTTGGCGTTGCGGCGGAGCATCGGCCAGATCCAGGCGCCGGAGACGAGATAGGCGGCGGCCGGCGTACCCTTGAGTTCGACGACGAGGCGCTCGGCGAGACCGGGATTGGCGAGTTCGCCCACGGGAGCGTCGGTCTTGCGGTAGACCACCGTGGTGTCCTCGCGCCAGTAATCGGGATGCGGCACGAGGCCGGCCCGGCGGGCGTTGAGGTCGAAGGTCTCGCGCACGAAGCCGTGGACATGGGCGAAGTGGAAACGCTCGTGCGGCGGCTTGCCGGTGGCGGCCATGTTCGGCACCGCCGCATAGATGACGCCGTCGGGCTTCAGCCAGCGCGACAGGCGCTCCATCACCACGGCCGGATCGCGCAGGTGCTCGAACACGTGATGGGTCGAGATCACGTCGAAATGCCCGGCGGGGAAGCGCCCGTCGTCGGCGTCGTCCAGGACCTCGACCTTGTGATGCTCGCGGGCATAGGCAGAATAGTCCCGTCCGGGCTCGATGCCGATGGCCTCGCAGCCCCTGGCGCGGGCCGCGGCCAGGAACTCGCCCGAGCCGGAGCCGAAATCGAGGACCCGCGCGCCGGGCTTCAGTTTCGGCGCCAGCAGATCGGCGCGGAAGGTCGCTTCGCGGGCCGAGCGGTTGAGGTGGTGGCGCGGCGGACCGCCGGCGAAGGCGAGCTGGTAATCGGCCCGGTAGGCATGGGCGTAATAATGCGCCAGTTCGTCCGGCGTCGGCATCGGGTCGGTGCGAATCAGGCCGCACTGCACGCAGGCGACGGATTTCAGGGTCTTCAGCCGCCGGTCGGTCTCGGCCACCGTCACCGTCTCGGCCGATCCGCACAGATTGCAGACCGTCGGTCCCCCCTTATAGGGGTAGCCGGTGAACGGCATGAAGTGGTTGAAGAAGTACCGGGGAGACGGCATGTCGCGCCTTCAAGCAAGAGATGGTCGCTGGCAGGCCTCGTGCTCTAGATAGATATGCTGCGCCAGACAACTGCGCCACCACGACCGCTTTGACAAACCGCGCCCTGCCGGGGCGCTCGGGAACCCGATGAACGAACGCGTCGAACCGACGTCCCTCAAGGACCTCAAGCCGTTGCAGACCAGCTCCTCCGCGACCGCCAGCCTGCCCTCCGACCACCCGCCCGTGCGCTGGGGCCGGGTCGGCGTGCTCCTGATGAACCTCGGCACGCCGGAGGGCACGAGCTACTGGCCCATGCGCCGGTATCTCAAGGAGTTCCTGTCGGATCGCCGCGTCATCGAGGTGCCGCGCCTGATCTGGTGGCCGATCCTCAACCTCATCATCCTCACCAAGCGCCCCGGTCCGAAGGGCCGCGACTACGCGTCCGTCTGGAACAACGAACGCAACGAGGGTCCGCTCAAGACCATCACGCGGGGCCAGTGCGAGCGCCTGCAGGCGGCGATGGGTGATTCGGTGGTGGTCGACTGGGCCATGCGCTACGGCAAGCCGGAAGTCTCCCTGCGGATCCAGGCGCTCCTCGACCAGGGCTGCGACCGCATCCTCCTGGTACCGCTCTACCCGCAATACGCCGCCGCCACCTCGGCCACCGCCTGCGATCAGGCCTTCAAGGCGCTGATGCAGATGCGCTGGCAGCCGACCGTCCGGGTCTCGGCGCCCTATCACGACGATCCGGTCTATATCGAAGCCATGGCCACCTCGATCCGCGAGGGGTTGGCCAAGCTCGATTTCGAGCCGGAGGTGATCCTCACCTCGTTCCACGGCGTGCCGAAGAGCTACCTCCTCAAGGGCGACCCCTATCATTGCCAGTGCGTGAAGACGGGCCGCCTCATCCGCGAGGCCCTGGGCTTCTCGACGGAGCGGATGCGCACGACGTTCCAGTCGCGCTTCGGCAACGAGGAATGGCTGAAGCCCTATACCGACGAGACCGTGCAGGCGCTGGCGAAATCCGGCGTGAAGCGCATGGCCATCGTGGCGCCGGGCTTCACCGCCGACTGCCTCGAGACCCTGGAGGAGCTCGACGGCGAGAACCGCCATTATTTCGAGGACAATGGCGGCGAGCGCTTCGCCTACATCCCCTGCCTCAACGACAGCGATCTCGGGATGAAAGTCATCGAGAACGTGGTCCGCCGCGAGCTCCAGGGCTGGCTCTGAAAGGCCGCACGATCCGTTCGTCGAGCGCGGATGCGGTTGATGTCGCCAAAAGCGGATGCGGTTGATAAAGGACGCGGCATCAGGCGGCGGGTGAACCATGACGAGACCGGAGGCAGTCGATCCGATCGACACCGTGCGAGCGGATGAGGGAACGCGGCTCCTCGCGCATTTCTCGCAAGCCGGCTACGGCGCGGTGACCCCCGCCGTGCTCCAGCCGGTGGAGCCGTTCCTCGAACTCTCCGGCGAGGACATCCGCCGGCGGATCTTCGTGACGCAGGACGCGTCGGGCACGGAACTCTGCCTGCGGCCGGAATTCACCATTCCCGTCTGCCGCCAGCATCTGGCGCGGGGTGTGGGGACGACCGCCGATTACGGCTATCTCGGCCCGGTCTTCCGGCTGGGTTCGGGCGAGGCGGAGGAGTTCCTCCAGGCCGGCATCGAATCCATCGGCCGCACCGACATCCCGGCGGCGGATGCCGAAGTGCTCGGCCTCGCCCTCGAAGGCCTCGATCTTCTCGGAGCCGGCGAGGTCTCGGTGAGGCTCGGCGACATGGGCGTCATCGACGCCCTGCTCGACGGACTCGGCGTACCGCCCGCCGCCAAGCGTCGGACCCTGCGGGCCCTCGCGGCGGGGCGCTCCCTGGACGACGTCACCACGGTCACGACGGTGGAGGACCCCCATGCCGGGCTGCTGGCGGCGATCCAGGGCCAGGATCCGAAGGGCGTGCGCGCCTTCGTCGAGGACGTGCTGTCCATCGCCGGCATCTCCCGCGTGGGCGGACGCAGCGCCGGCGAGATCGCGGAACGCTTCCTCGCCAAGGCCTCGGCGCGGGCCAATGGCGGCGCCGGGCTCAACGCCGAGAACCGCGCCGTCGTCGAGCGTTACCGTGCCATCTCCGGCGATCCGGATCAGGCCGCCCGGTCCATGCGCGAACTCGCCTCCTCGGCGGGTATCACCTATGCGCCGCTGGAGGCCGCCCTCTCCCTGTTCGAGGAGCGGACCGGGTTCATGGCCGCGCGCGGTCTCGACGTGGAGCGGTTCCGCTTCTCGGGGAGCTTTGCCCGCAATCTCGATTATTATACCGGCTTCATCTTCGAGGTGACGCGGGGACAAGGGGCCGCCCCCCTCGTCGGCGGCGGCCGCTACGACGGATTGCTGCAGCATCTGGGCAGTCCCACGCCGATTCCGGCGGTGGGCTGCGCCGTCTGGCTGTCCCGTGTCCTCACGTCGGAAGGATCGTCCCGTGGCTGACACCGCTCCGACTCCCGAGGCTTCGCAGGGGGCAGCCGAGGGCCCCCTCGTCCTTGCCGTGCCCTCGAAAGGACGTCTGCAGGAGAACGCCTCGGCGTTCTTCGCACGGGCGGGGCTGAAACTCGCGCAAGGAGCGGGCGCGCGCGACTATCGCGGCAAGCTCGTCGGCGTGCCGGATGTGGAGGTGCGCTATCTCTCGGCTTCCGAGATCGCCAACCAGCTCGCCAGCGGCAGCGCCCATCTCGGCGTCACCGGCGAGGATCTGATCCGCGAGAGCCTTCCCGACGCGCGGGGCCAGGTCGAGCTGCTGACGCCCCTGGGCTTCGGCCAGGCCACCGTCGTCGTCGCGGTGCCGCAGGCCTGGATCGACGTCCGCGCCATGACCGATCTCGACGAGGTCGCGGCCGAACTGCGCATCCGCCACGGGCGCCGCCTGCGCATCGCCACGAAATACGTGAACCTGACCCGGCGGTTCTTCGCCGAGCACGGGGTGGCCGATTACCGCATCGTGGAGAGTCTCGGTGCCACGGAAGGCGCCCCCGCCTCGGGCTCGGCGGAGATCATCGTCGACATCACCACCACGGGGGCGACGCTGGCCGCCAACGCCCTCAAGATCCTCGACGACGGCATCATCCTGCGCTCGGAGGCCAATCTCGTCGCTTCCCTGACCGCCCCCTGGGGACAGAGCCAGAAGAAGGCCCTGCGCACCGTGCTCGGCCGGATCGCGGCGGAGGAGCGCGCGCGCCTCACCCGCGAGATCCGCGCGGCGATGCCGGCCGACGGCAATCTCGATCTGGCCGGGATCAGCGCCCTGCACGATGCGCAGCTGCCCTACGGCATGCCGGAGACCCGGAGTGCCGAGATCGTGCTCCACTGCCCGGTGGACGCCACGTTCGACCTCGTGGACGATCTCGTGAAGTCGGGAGCCAGCGCGGTGAGCGTCAGGCGGATCGACTACGCCTTCGGCCCGGACAACCCGCTGATCGACCGCCTGCTCACGCGGCTGGGCTGAGGCCCGGCCGACGACACCAGGAGGGATCCGGGTTCGGCTCGGCCGAAGGCGGTCATTGGCCGTTGTCGGCGAGCCATTCGTCATGCTCATGGCGCTGGCCCGTATCCGCCCAGGCCTGCAACGAGGGGTAGATGACGGTTTCCGGCCAGTGCGGGTCGGGCTCCGGCGCCTGTTTCCATGTCAGGTGAACCTGCGCGACCCTTCCGTCCTGCATCTGAAACAGGGCGTCGTCCCGATCGTATCGACGGGCGATCAAGGTGACCGCCAGGCCGTGGAGGACGTGCCCCGGCACGACCTCCTTGCGGAGTTCGGCTTCCCAGCCCCGGCCGAAAGCGGAGGGGTCATCCGTTCGCCCCGGTTCCACCGGCTCCCATGGCTCCAGCCATTCCATTCCGTGTCTCCCACGAAGCTCTTGCTGCGCCGTCATGCCGTGGGCGAGCACCGACCGGGACCGGGAGTGTTGGGCGGCATTCTAAAGCGGTCCCTGCTTGGCGAACTCCGAAAAGACGCCGCGCAGGGTCTTCAGCCGGGCCTCGTAGGCTTTCGTCAGGCAGGCGACGTCCGCCGCGCAGCCGCGCCGTTCCTGCAGCCAGGCTTCCTGGTCGTCGCGCAGCTTGGCGTTGCCGCCCATGGGCAGGAGCCCGCGCAGGATCTCGAACCGGACCGCCATCTCCACGTCGAGGTCGTTGAGGGGAAGATGGCCGCAGATCGCCTTCTCGTCGGGCGTCTCCGCCTTCTCGCACGGGAAGCTCGCGGCTTCCGCCCCGGGCGCGGCCAGCATCATGGCGGCGGCGAAGCCCCATGCCCTGTAACGGGGATAGGCGCGGTCGCGAGGATGCGATGAAGTCATGATCCGAATCCCGGCTTGACGATGACGAGGATGACGATGGCCACCATGAGGAGCGTCGGGACCTCGTTGACCATCCGGTAGAAGCGGTGGGGCCGCGCGTTCCGGTCGGCGGCGAAATCCTTGACCATCCGCGAGAACCAGCCGTGGCAGCCGCTGAGGGCCAGGACCAGGGCGAACTTCGCCTGCATCCAGCCGGAGGCGTAGAACCCGCTCTGCCAGACGAGGATCAGGCCGAGCACCCAGGTGACGATCATGGCCGGGTTCATGATCGCCTTCATCAGGCGCCGTTCCATGACCTTGAACGTCTCGGACTGGGCCGAGGAGGCCGCGCCCTCGGGCAGGGACGCGTGGTAGACGAAGAGGCGCGGCAGGTAGAGCAGCCCCGCCATCCACGAGATCACCGCGATGACGTGGATCGCCTTGATCCAGAGATAGAGCATGTCGGCCATGGTCCGCCCGTCAGCGCCGCAATCTCGCGAGCATCCGCTCCACATGGGCGATCGGCGTCTGCGGCGTGATGCCGTGGCCGAGGTTGAAGATGTGCGGCAGCCCCTCCGTCGCCTCGAGCACCCCGTCTACGGCCGCATCGAGGGCCTCGCCACCCTCGATCAGCGTTTCTGGGTGGATGTTGCCCTGGGTGACGGTGCGGGGCGCCACGGCACCGCGCAGGGCCTTCAGATCGACGCTCCAATCGACCCCGACGGCGTCCGCCCCGGTCTCCGCCATGACGCGGGCATGGCCCTCGAGGCCCGACCCACGGGCGAAGACGATGATCTTCGCCCCCGGTACACGCGCCCTGACTCCGTCGACGATGCGGGCGATGGGAGCAAAGCTCCAATGCGCGAGGGCATCCGCCGTCGCGGCCGGAGCGCGGGGCAGCGAGCCGGCATGGGATTCGAAGATCTGGACCGCATCGGCGCCAGCTTCGAGCTGACGCGACAGGTACTCGATCTGCACCGAGACCAGGCGGTCGATCAGCGCCTCCACCAGGGCGGTCTCGGTATCGGCGAGCGCGCGGGCGGGAGCGAGGTCGGGCGTGCCGCGCCCGCCGATCATGTAGCTCGCCACCGTCCAGGGACCGCCGCAGAAACCGAGAAGCGTCGTCTGGACCGGCAGCTCGGAGCGCAGGCGCCGGACGGTCTCGAAGACCGGCTCCAGGTGCCGGAAGATGCTCGGATCGTCGGCCTGTTTCAGCTGGGCGAACTCGTCCTGGCCGTGGACCGGATCGAGACGCGGGCCTTCTCCCTCGACGAAGCGGACATTCTGCCCGAGGGCATCGGGCACCACGAGGATGTCGGAGAAGAGGATCGCCGCGTCGAAACCGAAACGCCGGATCGGCTGCAGGGTCACTTCGGTGGCGAAGTCCGGATTGTAGCAGAGGTCGAGGAAGGAGCCGGCCTGCGCCCTGACCTCGCGGTATTCCGGAAGGTAGCGCCCGGCCTGCCGCATCATCCAGGCGGGAGGAATCCGGGACGGTGTGCCGTCGAGAACCTGAAGCAGCACACGATCGGTGCCGTCACGTCGAGTCATGCGCGTCTCCGCCCGGTTCATCTTGATGGGAAGAGACCCTCTTCCTTGGAACAGAGCTATGACGCTCCTGCTGCGCTTCGGGAAGGTCTTTTCTTCGGGAAGGTCTTTTGCCCCGTGACGGTGTTCGACCGCAGGACGTCCTCGCCTCTCCGACGCTCGATCCCGAAAACCCTGTTTCGTGCGAGAGCCCCCGAGGCCGGCCGAAAATCCCTGTCCCCGTCCCGTCTATCTAATAAGAAAAGAGAGATTCTAGGACTCTGTTTTTTCTTTTAGACGGGGGACGACGGGATCGCGAACTTGTCCACACCCCATCCCCGCGCCACCGCCGTTAACGGGGCTTTAACGGGTTCGCGCTAACTTTCGAGAACCAGAAGTCCCATCAGCGACTTGCGCGCCGTGATGGGGTCCTCGTGCCGGAACCCTCCCTGAATCTCCCAAACCGGGATCGGGACGAGGGCCGCCGGTCTGCATGTTGACGTGAGAGTCGACAACCCGGGGGACGGTTCCGACCCCGACCCGGATAGGGGCGCTTTATCCCCACCTGTCGACTCCGGCCGTCAGGTGTGGTGGATAACCCGGAGATCCCTCAAGCCCGTCCGCCGGCCTGGGATGGGAATTTCCGATGAGTCGCAGCTACTTCCACCTCCATCTCGTGTCGGATTCCACCGGCGAGACCCTCATCAACGTGGGCCGCGCCGCCGCCGCTCAGTACGAGGGCGTCTCGGCCATCGAGCACGTCTATCCGCTGGTGCGATCCGCGGCCCAGCTCGAACGGGTGATCTCCGAGATCGAGGCGGCGCCGGGCCTCGTTCTCTACACTCTCGTCGGGCACGACCTGACCGAGCGGCTGGAGGCGGCCTGTCGCGAGACCGGATCGCCGTGCCTCTCCGTGCTCCAACCCGTCCACGCCCTGCTGCAATCCTATCTCGGCGCGGAGACGACGGCCCGGCCGGGGGCCCAGCACATGCTGAACGCCGAGTATTTCAAGCGCATCGACGCGATGAACTTCACCCTCGCCCATGACGACGGCAACCTGCCCTTCGACATCGACGAATCCGACGTGATCCTCGTGGGCGTCAGCCGCACCTCCAAGACCCCGACGGCGATCTACCTCGCCAATCGCGGGCTGAAGACGGCGAATTTCCCCCTCGTTCCAGGAATGCCGGTGCCGCCCAATCTCGAGAATGCCCGCAAGCCCCTCGTGGTCGGCCTCCTGGCGAGCGCGGAGCGGATCGTGCAGATCCGGCAGAACCGCCTGCTGAGCCTGAAGGCGGACGATACCTCGCTCTATGTCGATCGCGACGCCGTCGCCGACGAGATCGCTGCCTGCCGCAAACTCTGCAACCGGCATCGCTGGCCGACCATCGACGTCACGAGGCGGTCCATCGAGGAGACCGCCGCCGCGATCCTCGACCTGCACCGCGAACACCGCCTCAAGTTCATCGTGGCATGACGCCCGACGCGAGATCCGTGATGACCCGCCTCTGGCTGCCCGAACGCCTGCTCATCCTTGCCTCCGGTTCGCCGACGCGCCGACATCTCCTCGAATCTGCCGGCCTCGAAGTGGAGGTGGTGGTCCCGAATGTCGACGAGCGCACGATCGAGGCCGAGGCCGGCCCCCTCGCTCCCGCCGATCTCGCCCGCCGCCTGGCCCTGGCCAAAGCGCGGGCGGTGGCGGCCACGGTCGGCGACAGGATCGTCCTGGCCGCCGATCAGGTTCTCGCCTGCGACGGGGAGGTGTTTCACAAATCCGCCTCCCTCGATGCCGCGAGACATCAATTGAGCCGGCTATCGAACAGGACGCATTCCCTGCATTCCGCCGCCGCCCTCATCGTTCCGGGCGGCAAACCGGACCTCCTTCACGACGAGGCCCGTCTCGCCATGCGGGATCTGAGCCCATCCGCCATCGACACCTATCTGGCGATCGCCGGACATGAGCGTGTCACCGGCACGGTGGGCGGATACCAGCTCGAAGGCCTCGGCATCCATCTGTTCGCGGCAATCGAAGGCGCCCATGCCACCATCCTTGGCCTGCCGCTGACCGGATTGCTCGACCGGTTGCGCAGCCACGGCTGCCTTGCCTTCTGATTCTGGCCTTCTGATTCTGGCCTTCTGATTCTGGCCTTCTGATTCCGGCCCTCTGATCCTGAACGCCGCGCGAGACCCCTCCATGATCAAAGCCTTCGTCGTCGGTCATCCGATCGCCCATTCCCGGTCGCCGATGATCCACGGACACTGGCTCGCGACCCTCGGGCTCTCTGGCTCCTACGAGCGGATCGACGTGGCGCCGGCGGAGTTCGGGGCCTTCCTGCGCGGCCTGAAGGCCGATGGCTTCGCCGGCGGAAACGTGACCCTGCCGCACAAGGAAGCCGCCTTTGCCGGGGCCGAGGTGCTGACGGAGGCCGCCCGGCGGATCGGCGCGGTCAACACGCTCTCCTTCGACGGGCAGGGACGTCTCGTGGGCGACAACACCGACGCCGTTGGCTTCACCGCCCATCTCGACGAGACCCTCGGGCCGGACTGGCTCGGCGCGGAGACCGGTGAGGTCGTGATCCTCGGGGCGGGAGGGGCGGCACGGGCCGTCGTCGCCGGCCTGCTCGACGGTCCGGCGACCCGCATCCGGGTCGCCAACCGCACGCGTTCGCGGGCCGAGGCCATTGCCGGCCTCGACCCGTCCCGCGTCGAGGCCATCGCGTGGGACGGGCTCGACGAGGCCCTCCGTCGCGCGCGGTTGCTGGTCAACACGACCTCCCTCGGCATGACCGGCAAGCCGCCTCTCGACATCGCGCTGGATCATTTGCCGGCTGAATGTGCCGTGGCCGATATCGTCTATTCGCCCCTGGAGACGCCGCTTCTGGCGGCAGCCGCGGCGCGGGGGCATCGCGTGGTCGACGGGCTCGGCATGCTGCTGCACCAGGCCGTGCCGGGTTTCGAGCGCTGGTTCGGAACCCGTCCGGCGGTGACGCCGGAACTGCGCGCCCTCATCGTCGCCGATCTGGCGGCCACGTGATGGCTCGGCCCTTCATCCTCGGCCTCACCGGCTCCATCGGCATGGGGAAATCGACCACGGCCTCCCTCTTCGCCCAACGCGGCATCCCGGTCCATGACGCGGACGCGGCGGTGCGGCGCCTCTACGCGGCGGAAGGAGCGGGGGCCCGCCTCATCGCAGACCTCTTTCCCGATGCCGTCGCGAAGGACGGCTCCGTCGACCGCGCGCGCCTGAGGGACCACGTGCTCGGCCGGCCGGACTCCCTGGCCCGGCTGGAGGCCGCGATCCATCCCCTCGTCCGGGCCGAGGAACAGCGCTTCCTCGACGACCACGCCGACGCGTCCCTCGTCATCCTCGACATTCCCCTCCTGTTCGAGACCGGCGGGGAGGGCAGATGCGACGCCGTTCTGGTGGTGACGGCGGATCCCGAGGTTCAGCGGCAGCGTGTCCTGGCGCGTCCCGGCATGTCCGAGGCGACGCTCGCCGCCATCCTCGCCAAGCAGATGCCCGATGCCGACAAGCGCGCCCGCGCCGACTTCCTCATCGATACCGGGCTTGGCCTTGCTGGCGCCGAAAATCAGGTCGACGCTCTCATCGAACAGCTTGCCGACACAGGCCCGGCCTGACCGACCACTTCGTATCCCCTCGAATGGACCGCACCATGCTCCGCGAGATCGTCCTCGACACCGAGACCACCGGAACGGATGCCAAGAACGGGGATCGGCTGATCGAGATCGGCTGCGTCGAACTCATCAACCACATCCAGACGGGGGTGACCTTCCACCGCTACGTCAATCCGACGCGGCCCGTCTCGCAGGGCGCCTTCGGCGTCCACGGTCTGTCCGACGCGTTCCTCGCCGACAAACCGGTCTTCTCGGCGATCGTCGCGGATTTCGTCGCCTTCTGCGGCGATTCCCCCCTGGTGATCCACAACGCGCCCTTCGATGTCGGCTTCCTCAACATGGAATTCGCCAGGCTCGGCGAAGGCGGGCCGCCGCAGATCGACCTGGGGGCGGTGGTCGACACGCTGCAGATGGCCCGGCGCAAACATACCGGCGCCTCCAACAGCCTCGACGCACTCTGTGTCCGCTATGGCATCGATACGACGCGGCGCACCAAGCACGGGGCGCTCCTCGACGCTCAGATCCTGGCCGAGGTCTATATCGAACTGCTCGGCGGCAAGCAGACGAGCCTCGGCCTCGCCATGGTCGAGACCACGGAGCCGGTCCAGGTCGTCGATCCCGGCGGCGGCGCCATCGCCACGGGCCCACGCCGATTGCGCAACCGTTTGAACCCTTTGGAAGTTGATCAGCACACGGCTTTCGTCGCCACCCTCGGTTCCAGCCCGATCTGGCGCGACTACGTCAGCGAGACCGACGGTGAGTGAAAGACCGTCAAGTGCAATGCAATAAAAAGCATATTGCAATGCAATAGAACCAGCTTACATCTTCGAACATCGAGTCGGCGCGGAGGCGAATAAGGCCCATCGTCGATGCGGGATGTCTCTGCATCCGGCATCGATTGGATCCGCTGGCCACTCTCTCAACACCCAAGAAAGCGATCATGCGATGGCTGATCACCCGAACCGCACGCGTCTGGACGATCTCGTCGAAGCGACCAAGCTGACGGGCGCAGGGCGCCTGCAGGAAGCGGCCGATCTCATCCAGCGCGGCCTTTTCCGCCGGTCCGACGCCGAGGCTTCGGGCCAGATGGTGCAGGTCGGCGGCGGCGAGTCCGCACAACCCGCGCATCCCACGGCCGGGTCGGTGACGGAAGGCCTTCAGGATCATCTTCGCGATGCCTTCGGTCAGGTGGCGCGGAAGTTTGGGCTGACGGGTCAGGGCGTGGTCGCGCCGGGATCGACGCCGTCGGGATTTTCCGGGTTCGATCCCACCAACCTGTTCCGGGACGGTAAAGTCGCGACTCCCCCCGCAGGCGAGGGGAGTTTCACCGAGCATGCGTTCTCGAACGACGCGGGCGCACGTGAGTACAAGCTCTACGTCCCGAGCAAAACGGTCGCCTCCCCGCCCCTCCTCGTCATGCTCCATGGCTGTACCCAGTCGCCGGACGATTTCGCGGCCGGCACCGGCATGAATCGTCTCGCCGAGACGGAGGGGTTCCTCGTGGTCTATCCCGCCCAGAGCGTGAGGGCTCACGGCCAGCGCTGCTGGAACTGGTACCAGCCCGGCGACCAGGGACGCGGTTCCGGGGAGGCCGAGATCATCGCGGGTCTCACCCGCGCGGTGATGAGTGCGTACAATGTCGATGCGCGCAGGGTGTATATTGCAGGTCTCTCGGCCGGTGGCGCCGCCGCCGCCAATATCGCCCTGGCCTATCCCGACCTCTATGCCGCCGTCGGCGTGCATTCGGGTCTCGCGGCCGGCTGTGCCGGGGACATCTCCTCGGCACTGACGACCATGCGTCTCGGCCCGTCGGGGTCGGTGGTGATCCCGCCGGCGGAGACCGCGCGGGTGCCGACCATCATGGTCCACGGCGAGAGTGACGGCACCGTCCATCCGCGCAACGGCGATCAGGTTCTCATCCAGGCCGGCGTCGAGGCCCTGCATCCGTCCGTCTCGGAGGGAACCGGCCCGGGCGGCCTGGCCTATACCCGCACGCGCTATGCCGACGAGTCCGATCGCGTCGTGGTGGAAAGTTGGGTGGTGCGCGGCCTCGGCCATTCCTGGTCGGGCGGCGACCCGTCGGGCAGCTACACCGATCCGCGCGGCCCGGATGCGTCACGGGCGATGGTCGACTTCTTCATGGCGCACCGCCTGGACCGGCCGCGCCACTGATGCCGCGGTCCCGTCAGACGGCGACGTTGTCGATGAGCCGTGTCGAGCCGAGATAGGCGGCGACCAGGATCCTGGTCGGCCCCGTGGCGTGCTCCACCGGGGCCAGCGTGTCGGCATCGCACACGCTGAGATACTGGACGGTGCCGAACCCGGCCGCGATCAGGCGATCGGTGGAGGCGGAGACGAGGGGCGAGGCGGCATTCCCCGCTCTCAACCCCTCGGCGATGATCGTGAGCTCGCGGTGGAGCAGGGGGGCGATCCGACGCTCCTCCGCATCGAGGTAACGGTTGCGCGAGGAGAGGGCGAGGCCGTCCTCTTCCCGCAGGGTCGGCACGCCGCCGATGGCGACGGGGATGTCGAGGTCGCGCACGGCGCGGCGGATGACCTGCAACTGCTGGAAATCCTTCTCCCCGAACAGGGCGGTGTCGGGCTGGACCTGATTGACGAGCTTCGTCACCACCGTGGCGACGCCGGAGAAATGGCCCGGCCGAAAGGCGCCGCACAATCCCTCGCTGATGCCCGCCACCGTGAGGCTGGTGGAGAAATCCGCCGGGTACATCGTCTCCACCGTGGGAAGGTAGACGGCATCGACGCCCGCCTCCGACAGGAGCGCGAGATCGGCCTCGACGTTACGCGGATAGCGCGAGAAATCCTCGCTCGGCCCGAACTGCGTCGGGTTGACGAAGATGCTGACGACGACCCGCTCTCCGAGCTCCCGCGCCCGGCTCACGAGGGAGAGGTGGCCCTGGTGCAGGGCACCCATGGTGGGCACGAGGACGACACGGTCGCCGGCCGCCTTCCAGGCATGGATGCAGGCCCGCATGGGGTCCACCGCGTCGAACCGGACCGGTGGGACGGGCGAGGCTTGGCTGCTCATCGGGGCTCTTCGGCAAGGCTTCGAGGGACGTCGGATCGTCCCTCGACTATCCCAACTCGGCGCCGGAAGGCCAGATGCCGCGGTCGGCCAAGGTCAGTTGCAATAGGGCAGCAGGGACCGGCCGAAGGGGTCGTCCACGCCCAGCGCCGGCTTGAACCCGTAATAGCTCGGCTTTCCGAGCCCATAGGCCGAACCGACATAGCTCGGATCGTCCGGCGCGTCGGTGGGGATGGGCACGCGTCTCGGGATGCAGGCCACACGCCGGGGTCTCGCACGCTCCCGTCGCGGCGCGCTGTCCTCCTCCGCGCGCGGAAAGTAGCGTGGCGGCGGCTCGATTCCCGGGTCGGGGCGGTCGGCCTCCACGCCGTAGGGAGTGGACCAGCGCTCCCGCACATCGGCGGCGCGGACGGGACCGCCCCCTGCGGCCGCCACGAAGCCCATCGCGATCAGGGCCCTCGCGGCACGGCCTCTTGCTGTCTCACGCCCTCGGCTCATGTCATCCCGCTGCGTGCGCCCGTCTCCGGGAGCCCTGTCCATGGGCGTCCACCGCCCGACTCACCGTCCGTGAACGACGCGCGACGGTCTCAGAACAGGGTGAACGAAAGGTTACCGTTGCGGTGCCCGGCCATCGAGATCCGCCAGGCGGGCGGGCGGCGCGGCGGACGGACCATCGATCTTGATCGGCTTCGACAGGGTGCCGGCCAACAGAGCCAGGTCCGGCGTTGGTCCCTCGGTTCGGCCATAGAGCGACGCGTCGAGGGCTGTCAGCGCCTCGGCGATGACGGGGGTGGAGCGCCAGACCCGCGCGAGTTCGGGGTCGCGGTCGAAGACCGGGCCGAGGACGGCGCGGAAGGCCCGTGCGTCGCCCGCCTCCGCATGGCGTGCGAGGTCGCGCCGTGTCGCACGGTCGAGGCGCAACCGCCGCGACCGTCGCGGACCGCCAAAGCCGATGAGGGCGAGGCCGAACCCGAAGGCGCCCACGGCCGCTGCCGCCACCACCATCGGCGAGGCCGGAGCGACGGGCTTGGCGTCCTCGTCCCGGTCGGGCAGGCCTCCGCCGATCTGGCGGGCCGGGATTTCCGCTTCCCGCAGGGTTCGGGAGACGGTGTCGAACCAGGGGATGGTGATCGCCTCGAGCGGGACGATCTCGGTGACGGCGGGGCGCACGTCCCATTGATAGGTGGCCCGCGCCACCGGCCCCGTCGGCGTGATGATGGTCTCACGGGTCACGGGGCCGGCGAAGGTGAGGATGCCGCGCGTGCGCATGACCGGGCGCGGCGGCAATCCTTCCGCCACCAGCCCCTGTGCCTCCAGGGTGACGATCCGCCTCGTGGTCTCGCCGATCTTCACCGTTTCGGGGTCGGGATTCCAGGAATCGGTGATGGTCACGTCCCGCGCCGGCAGCCACCACGGCTCCTTCACGTCCGGGCCGCCGATCTCCTTCGTCCAGGTGGCGACCGGCAGGGAGACCGGCGCGGAGGGAACGTCCACCACCTTGCGGGTGCCGCCATCGTTGATGGTCAGGCGGTGGATGAACGGCTCGATGGTGAAATCGCCCGGATGGTGCGGGAAGATCGCGATGGTCCGGTCGAAGGCCACCGCCACCTGTCCGTCCGGCAGGCGGGTCTTCGACCAGGTGTCGCGGCCGAGCTGGGTCCAGCTGAAATTCGCCAGCGACGGCTGGACCACCTCCTCCAGCAGGATCGCCTGCCGGTAGACGCCGCGGATATGGAGCAGCACCATCTCCCGCGAGAACGGCGCCGCGTTCCCGTTGAGCTCCGGCGTCACCGTCAGGGTGAGGTCGCCGGGGGAGATCTCCGCATGGGCGGGACCGGCGAGGAGCAGGAACGCACCGAGCAGGAGGACGCCGCGCCGCCCATGATCCCTTCCCCCTTTGCGGGCTGGAAGACACACCCGCATCGCTCCGTTAAAGCTCACCATGGGTTGCTCCCCGCCGGGACCGCCGTGCCCGCCTCCACGCGCACCGCCTGCTCGGCCTTCAGGCGCAGCTTGAGATACCGGCCGGGATCGTCGGGCAGGGTCTGGAGCCAGAGCCGGTCGGGCCGGATCTCGTGCGCCTCGAAGCTCTTCGTCACGCGCCGCGCCTCCCGCTCCGGGGCGGCGGCGACCATGGCCGAGCCGGCGCCCGTGCGGCCGCGTCCGGCCGCGTCGCTGGCCGAGCCCCTCGCCTCGCCCTTGCCGGAATCCACCGATTGCTGCTCGGCCTTGCCGCGCCGCGCCACCTTGCTGTTGCCCGGCGTCGAGGAGGAGGTGCCCCCCTCCTTGTTGCCGGCCAGCCCATCGCCGACGGAAGAGGCCTTCATGTCGTCGTTCGGGTCCTGGTTCGAGGTCTTGTTGTAGCGCGCGCCCACCGTCGCCGTGGCATTGGCGAGGCCGCCGCCCTTGCCCGGATCGCCCGGCCCCTCGGCGACGAGGCGCGCGACGAGGGACCGGTTGGCCTGCGCATCCGCATCGCGCGGATTGTACTGGAGGGCGACGTCGTAGGCGTCGATGGCGCCCTGGTAGTCGCCCGAACGCGCTAGGGCGTTGGCGAGATTGTAGGCGTTGCGCCGGCCGCCGTTCCGGAAGATCGCGATGGCCTCCTCGTAGCGTCCCGCCTCATAGAGGGCCGGCCCGCGCCAGGCGGGATCGGCGAGGACGGTGGCGGCGGCACCCGGCAGGCCGAGGCCCATCAGGCTGCGGCCGAGGGTCGTGCGCGGCTCGGAGACCAGGGTGAGCCCGAGAATGCCGGCACCCGTCAGGGTGATGCCGGCGATCCTCGCCCAGCCGGTCCAATGCCGGGGGAGGGCGGACGGGAGACGGCCGGGGAGGCGGGACCGCACCGTGCTCATCAGGCGCTCCTGCGGAACAGGACGAGGGCGGGAAGCAGGGCGAGCAGGATCAGCCAGCGCCCAAGATCGGCGAAGGCCAGCACGGTGTAGCCGCCCGCCGCCAGATGCTGCGCCGTGCTGGCGCCGACGATGTCGAGGAGGGCGGCGGGCTGGTCGAGATCGACGGTCACGCCATCGCCCGCGCCGGTCACGCGGTCGAGGGCCGCCCGGTCGGGTTTCGGCGAACCGTCCGGCAGGGCATTGGTGGCCGGCACGAACACCGCATGGAGATGCCAGCCCTTGGCCCGGATCGCATTGGCCTCGCGCAGGGCGGCATCGCCGATCCCGTCGCCGTCGGTGACGAGGACCACGTCCCCGGCGATGACGCCCGCTTCCTCCAGGGTCCGGCGCGCGATGGCGAGGCCGCGCTCGGGATGGGTGCCGCGATCGGGCACGGTGTCGCCGTCGAGGGCGAAGAGGACGAGGCTCAGGGCGTCCCGATCCGTGGTCGGCGGGGCGGCGAGATAGGCGTCGCCGGCATAGACCACCACGGCGACGCTGCGGGTGCCCGCCGCCTGGGCCACGCTGTCGGCGATCTGGCGGACCTCCTTGAGGTGGCCGCCCTCGGCGACGGAGCGTGAAAGATCGATGACGACCACCGTCGCGTCGAGATTGCGGAAGGCCGAGGCGTCGGGACGCTCGATGGCCGGCCCGGTGAGGGCGATGGCGATGATCCCGGCCGCGATGGCGGCGGCGAGGTTGGCCTGGCGCCGCCCGCCGAGGACGGCCCCCCGCGTCTCGAGGAAGGCCATCAGACCGGGATCGACCGCCTTCGCCCAATCCCCCAGCGGTGCCGAGCGCCAGGCCGCGCGCAGGGCGAGGACGAGGATGACGGGAATCGCCAGGAGCCACCAGGGCCGCAGGATGGCGAAGGAGAGGAGGGCGCTCATGCCGTGCGCCTCGCCGCCAGCAGGGCCGCCGCGCAGAGGAGGGCGAGGCCGGCCGGCCACGGCCAGAGGTCCTGGCGCAGGGGGACCGGGGGGGCCTTGGCGCGTCCGCCCTCGATGGCGTCGATGGAATCGGCCATGGCGATGAGGTCGTCCGTGGTCTTCACCCGGAAGAAGGTGCCGCCGGTGGAGGCCGAGATCTCCCTCAGGGTCTCGGCATCGACGACATCCTGCTCGCCGTCGGCGTTGGACATGTCGCGGGGGCCAAGCGCGATGGTGTGGACCTTGACGCCGAGTTCCTTGGCCAGGGCCGCCACGTCGCGCGGCGTGGTCTGGCCGGCATTGTTGGCGCCGTCCGTCATCAGCACCACCACCTTCGATGTCGCCTGCGGTGCGTCGGGCGCCTCGCCCGACGTCGCCGGCACCAGCCGCTTGAGGGCGAGGCCGAGGCCGTCGCCGATGCCGGTGGAACGTCCGACGAGGCCGATCGTCGCCTCGTCGAGGGCACGCGCCACGGTGGCGGTGTCGAAGCTCGGGCTCGCGGCCACATAGGATTCGTTGGCGAAGATCACGAGGCCGATCCGGTCCCCGGCCCGGCGGCGGATGAAGTCGGTGCCCACCCGCTTCACGGCGGTGAGCCGCGTCACGGTCTCGCCGTCGATGGCGAAATCCCGCCTCTCCATGCTGCCGGACAGGTCCATGACCAGCATGATCTCGCGGCCCGAGGCTGGAAGCGCGGTGGCGGGCAGGACGAGGCGGGGGCCGGCGAGCGCCGCCACCAGGGCGGCCCACAGGGTCCAGATCAGGACGGCGCGGCCGCGGCCGCGCGCCGCCACGCTGTCGCCGCGACCGGAGCCCGCCACCAGGGAGGCGGGGACGCGCAGGGCGCCGCTCGATCCCATCCGTTCGGGCGGCAGCAGCCGGGCCGCGAGGAGGGGCAGCGGCAGAAGTAGCAGCGCCAGGGGCGCGGCGAGATCGAAGGCCGAGAGGAAGGCGGTGAACCAGGCTGGCATCGGGTCAGGCCCTGATCCGCGCGAAGAGGCGGCCGAGTTCGGAATCGATCGCCTCGACATCGGCCGGGGAGGAGCGCCGGTACAGGCCCTCCGTCACGACCCTGCCGGCGCCCTTGCTGAAGACGTCCGTGGCGAACAGGCGGTCGAGGGTGGCCGCCCAGTCCGCACCGTGGGTCGAGGCGGCCTCGTCGCCGGCCAGCGTCCGGGCGAGGCGCCGCAGCAGGCGGGCCTGCGCGATGAGCTGTGCCTCCGGGGCGAGGGCGCGGGTCTCCGCGAGGCCGCGCAGGGCCGAGGCCCGCACTGAGGCTTTGGAGCGCGCCCGGATCAGCCTGACGAGGCCGACGAGGAGGGCCGCGACGAAGCCCAAGGCGATGGCCAGCACCACTTCGCCCTGGGTGCCGCTGGCCGCGTCCGCCGGCAGGTGCAGGCCGCGCAGCTGGGTGAGATCGGTGGGGGAAGCGAGGGGGTTCACGCGCTACAGCACCGCATCGAGACGTTCCATCAGCGGGGCATAGGCCTCGGGACTGGCCTCGGCGTCGAGGCGCAACCCCTCGATCCCGCGTCGGGCATAGGCGATGAGCCGGTCGTCGGGTGCGCCCTCCGTCATGGCGGCGGAGCGCCCGACCTGGACGGTGCCACGCTGCCCGTCCGGCGTGGAGAAGGGAAAGAACCCGGCCGGCTTCCTGCGCTCGAACGCGTCGCTGACGAGGACGAGGCGGATCGACAGGCGCTCGGCCAGCACGGTGAGCAGGTGGTCGAATTCGGGTCCCGGCGCGTCGAGCGCGCTGCCGATGACGAGATGTCCGCCGGACGGCAGCAGGCTGGCCGCCACGGTCAGGCTGCGGTCGAGGGGAGGGTCCGTCCTGTCCGAGGCGGCGAGCGCCTGGGCGTGGGCCATGGCGAGCGCACCCGTCACCGCCGTCATCGCCCGCTCTCCGCCGCCGGGACGGACCACCACCGGCTCGCCCGACGAGGCCGCCACGAGGCCGACCCGGCCGCCATCGCCGACGACGCGCCAGCCCAGCAGCACCAGGGCTTCGGCCGCCGCCACCGAGCGCAGGGCACGGCGCGTGCCGAACAGCATGGAGGGTCGGAAATCCGCCAGCAGAACCACGGCGCGGTCGCGCTCGTCGTGGTGGGTCCGCACGTGGAGGATACCGGTGCGGGCGGTGGCGTTGCGGTCGATATGGCGGCGGTCGTCGCCCTCGGACCAGAGCCGCACGTCGTCGGGCTCGGAGCCGCGCCCGCGCCGTCGCGTGACGATGCCGCCGGGAAGCCCCGCCAGGGTACGGGTGGCCGGGGAGACGCCCCGGCGGGCGAGGTGGCGCAGGCCCATCAGGGCTTCGCCCGACAGATGGATACCGGGGCCGTGCGCGGGGGCCGTGGTCGGGCCGGGGGGGGACGCCATGGCTGTGCTACCGGACCCTTCCGCCCTCAGAGCGCCCGGACCCGCTGGACGAGGCCCTGGATGATGCCCCGCGCGGTCTGTCCCTCGGCGGCGGCGCGCCAGGTGAGCCCGATCCGGTGCGCCAGGGCGTCGGCGGCGAGATCGGAGATATCCTCCGGGATCACGTGGTCGCGGCCGCGCAGATAGGCCCGTGCCTTGCCGGCGAGCATCAGGGCCAGCGTCCCGCGCGGGGAAGCCGGATGTTCGATCGAGGCGCGAAGATCCGGCGCGGCCTTGTCGGTGCGGGTGCCGGCCACGAGCCGCACCAGATAGTCCTTCAGGGCCGACGAGACGTGGACGTTGAGGGCCGCCGCGCGGGCGGCGCGGATTTCCGCCACGGTGAGCTTCACCGCCATCGCCTCGGCATGGTGGTTCAGCTCGCCCTCGACGAGGTCGAGGATGCGGCGCTCGGAGGCCTCGTCGGGCATCTCCACCACCACGTGGAGGAGGAAGCGGTCGAGCTGCGCCTCCGGCAGGGGGAAGGTGCCCGCGTGCTCGATGGGATTCTGGGTCGCCACCACCATGAACGGGTCGGGCAGCACATGGGTGTGCCCGGCCACCGTGATCTGGCCCTCGGCCATGGATTCCAGCAGGGCCGACTGGACCTTGGGCGGCGCGCGGTTCACCTCGTCCACGAGGATCAGCGAGTGGAACAACGGGCCGGGCAGGAACTCGAAATCGCCGGCATCCTGGCGCCAGACGGTGGTGCCGGTGAGATCGGCCGGCATCAGGTCGGGCGTGCACTGGATGCGGGCGAAGCTGCCGTCGAGCCCGTCCGACAGGCGCTTGACCGCGCGGGTCTTGGCGAGGCCGGGCGCACCCTCGATGAGGAGATGGCCGCCGGTGAGAAGCCCGATGAGGAGGCGCTCCACCAGGGTCTCCGCGCCGATGAGTCCGTGGCTCAGCCCATCGCGAAGGGCGAAGATGCGGGCGCGCAGGGCTTCGTCGGCGGCCTGCGGCGGCAGGGCGGCGGGACGCGTGGCCAATGTTGCATCACTCATGAGCGCGCGCCGGCCATGACCGCCCGCAGGGCAGCCGCAGCGGATCGGCGGGGCATGATCGTGGCAGGGCCGGCGTACAGCACCATGCGCGTCTCCTCGGGCGGATTCTTAAGAGATCCCTATGTCCATCGGGTGTGCCCGCTGCGCGGTACCGGCGTCAATCCCGCGCCCCGTTTCCCGTGAAACACGACGGCGGGATCGGGCAGGAGGCCCGACACTCCGAGAGTCAGGAATAACGGTGCAGACGGAGAGGATCTCGTTGCCGGTCCGACGGCCTTCCCGCAAAAAGTTCGGCGTTATGTCGCATCCCGCACGATGCCGGTGGAAACCCGAGGCCGGCCTTCCGGTTTCTGTCCACACCGAGCGGGCAGAGTGGAGCAGACCATGAGCACGGACCTCTTTCCCGGCTTCAGTGCGGACTGGATCGACATTCCGAAGGGCCGTTTCTTCGCCCGCAGCGGCGGCCCGGAGGAGGCGCCTCCCCTGATCCTCCTCCATGGATTTCCGCAGACCCATGCCTGCTGGCACCGGATCGCGCCGGCTCTGGCCGAGACCCATCGCGTAGTCTGCCTCGATCTGAAAGGCTACGGCTGGTCCGCGGCCCCGAAGTGCGACGCTCGCCACGAGGCCTATTCCAAGCGCCGCATGGGCCGCGACGTGGTGGCGATCATGGAGCGTCTCGGTCATGTCCGCTTCGCACTCGCGGGTCACGATCGCGGGGCGCGGGTGGCCTACCGCCTGGCTCTCGACGAGCCGGGCCGGATCGAGCGCCTCGCCCTCCTCGATATCCTGCCCACCCTCGTCCAGTGGGAGCGGATCGAGGCCGATCCCGACGTGTCGTCGCATTGGGCGTCGCTGGCCCGGCCGGCCCCCGGTCCGGAGGAAGAGATCGGCCGCGATCCGGTCGCCTATTTCGAGGGGCTCCTCCGCCAATGGAGCAACGCCCGGAGCCTCGACCCCTTCGCTCGGGAAGCCCTGCGCCTCTATCGCGACAGCTGGACCGTTCCCAAGCGCATCCACGCCTTCTGCGAGGATTACCGGGCCGGTGCGACCCGCGACCGCGAGGCGGATCTCGACGACCTGGCGGCGGGCAAGACCCTCTCCTGCCGGACCCTGATCCTCACCGGGGACGGCTATCTCGACCATTCGCACGAGACCCCGCTGGCGGCGTGGCAGCGCACCTTCGCCCCGAAGGCCGAGGCCGTGGACATCACCTCCGGCCATTTCCTGGCGGAGGAGAACGCCCCCGGGACCCTCGAGGCCCTGCGGGCCTTTCTCGATGGCTGACGCGCAAAGCGTCACCGTTTCGTCATGGGCGGGCGACATGCAGCGCCCATGACCGCGCTCCTCGCCTCGCCGCTTCCCGAATTCGTCAATTCCGCCATCAGCCTCGTCGTCGCCTTCGTCCTCGGCACGATGATCGGCGCCGAGCGGCAATATCGCCAGCGCACGGCGGGCCTGCGCACCAACGTGCTGGTGGCGGTGGGTGCGGCGGCCTTCGTCGATCTCGGCATGCGCCTCGAAGGGACGCGCGGCGCGGTGAGCACGGTCGCCTACGTCATCTCAGGCGTCGGCTTCCTCGGGGCCGGCGTCATCATGAAGGAGGGCATGAACGTCCGCGGCCTCAACACCGCCGCCACCCTGTGGTGCTCGGCGGCGGTGGGAGCCTTCGCCGGGGCGGACTTCCCCCTGGAGGCCAGTTTCGTCACGGCGGCGATCCTGTCCGGCAACACCCTGCTGCGGCCCCTCGTCAACGCCATCAACCGCGTCCCCATCGACGAGAGCCAGACCGAGGCCACCTACGAGGTCCAGATCACGGTGCAGGCCGAGCAGGCCGGCCCCGCCCGCGACCTTCTCGTGGAGCGGCTGGAGGCGGCCCATTACCCCGTCGGCGGCACCGAGGTGGTGGAGCGCGGCGAGGAGACGGTGGAGGTGGTGGCGACCCTGGTGGCCACGGCGGTGGATTCCGCCGAACTCGATGCGGTGGTGGCCGGATTGGAGCGCGACGGGCGGATCAGCCATGCGACCTGGTCGGTCCAGACCGCCGATTGAGCGCGTCGGCCGCCATTGCCGCCGTGCGGAAAAGACCGACCTTAAGCCCGTGATGCCGGGGCTCGTCCCGGCGGCGGAGGGCCCTCACCATGACCGGAACACGCAGGAACGCCTTGATCGTCGGGGCCTCGCGGGGCCTGGGCCTCGGATTGGTGGAGACGTTCCTCCAGCGCGGCTGGGCCGTCACCGCCACGCAGCGCTCGCCCTCCGGCGGGTTGGCGGCCCTGGCCTCCGATACGCTCACCGTCGAGACCGCCGATATCGACGACGACGGGGCGGTGGCGGCCCTCCACGACCGCCTCGCCCACCAGCGCTACGACCTCATCTTCGTGGTGGCCGGCGTGGCGACCCAGGCGCACGATCCCGCCCACGACGTCCCGCGCGAGGTCGCCGCACAGGTCTACCTCACCAACGCCATCAGCCCGATCCGCTTCGCCGAATTGTTCCGCGACCGGCTGGCGGGCCACGGCCTCATCGCCTTCATGAGCTCCGTTCTCGGCAGCGTCGCCCTCAACGAGAGCGGCGGATGGGAGACCTACCGCGCGAGCAAGGCGGCGTTGAACACCCTGGCGATCAGCTTCGAGATCCGCCACCGGGACGAGGGCTTCGGCGTCGCCCTCCTGCATCCCGGCTGGGTCCGCACGGAAATGGGCGGCGAGGAGGCGGATATCGACGTGGGAACCAGCGTGGCCGGTCTGGCCGACGTCATCGAGGGCCGCCTCGGCAAGACCGGCATCGCCTATCTCGACTATACCGGCGCGACCTTGGCCTGGTAGGCGCTCAGCGCCGCCCGTCGAGGGGGCGGCCGCGCCGTTCCACCACCACCGGCGGGCGGGTGCGGCGCTCGACGATGACGGTGCGCGGCGCCCGGCTCGGGCTGCCGGCTGTGAGGATGCGCTCGGAGATCTTCTCCGGCTTCGGTTTCACGGCGGCGAGCACGTGCGGGCGCACCTCGTCGAGGGGAAGTCCGATCAGGCCGGCGGCGATCTCGACCTGCTGTTCGAGATCGTCGGCGAGATCCTGCGCGGCGGCGATCGCCTCGGGGATCGTCGGCGGTTCGCGCCGGACACGGATCGGCGGCAGATCCTGAAAGGATTTCGGCGTCTTCTTCACGACTCGGTCCGCGCTCCACACCGAACGAGGATAACGCGACCGCAGCGGCAGTGCATTGCACCATTTCGACGACGCACCCACGCGTTCCGTGCATTCCCCCGTCGGAGCCCGAATTTCCCGCATATCCGGCGAGAGATGCCCTGCGCGCGTCCGTATGGTCGTCGAATTGCCTATTGAACGGGCATGTCGACGTGTCGATATGTCACGTCCTCGGGGCGATGAAGGAGCCGTTCCGCGCGCCGTTGCATGCGGCCACGCTGCCGCCGATACTGGCCCGATCATGTTTCCCATCACCGATCTCACCGATGCCAGGCTGGTCCCGGCCCGCCCCGATCTGGCCGATATCCGCCTGCGGGGCCGTGTCGATGCCGAGCGCTACGTCGCCGGGCGAAGCGGCCGCCTCGTTGCCGCCTCGGCCCCGTTGCGGCGCCGGCCGAGCCCGGAGGCGGGGATCGAGACCGAAGCGGTGATGGGCGACCCTGTGACCCTCTACGACACGGGCGGGGGCTTCGCCTTCGTGCAACTCGAAACCGACGGCTATGTCGGCTACCTGCCGGAGGCCGCCCTCGCCCTGGAGGCTCCGGCCCCGACCCACCGGGTGACGGCCCTGCGCACGTTCCTCTACCCGGCCGCCACCATGAAGCGGCCTCCCCTGGGCCATGTGAGCCTCGGCGCCGGACTCGGCATCACCGGACGGGAGGGCGATTTCCTGCGCCTCGCCGATGATGGCCATGGCTTTACCGATGGTGCCTACGTCTTCGCCGACCATTGCGCGCCGATCGGCACGGTGGAGCCCGATCCCGCCGCCACCGCCGAGCGTCTCGTGGGCACCCCCTATCTGTGGGGCGGGCGCACCAGCCTCGGGCTCGATTGCTCGGGCCTCGTCCAGCTCTGCCTCGCCTTGGCGGGCGTTCCGTCTCCCCGCGATGCGGACCAGCAGGAGGCGGCCCTCGGCACGGCGCTGCCCCCGCGCCTCGACGGCCTGGCTCGGGGCGACCTCGTGTTCTGGCGCGGCCATGTGGGGATGATGCTGGACGGGACCCGCCTCATCCACGCCAACGGCCACCACATGGCGGTGGCGGTGGAGCCCTTGGCGGTGGCGGTGGCGCGCATTTCCGAGAACAGCTACGGGGGGGTGACATCGATCCGGCGGCTCACGCCTTCAGCCGGGTCTTGATGCGGGCGATCAGCCCGTCGCGGACGTCGCGATAGGCCTCGAGACGCTGCTCCCGCGAGGCTTCCTGCATCAGCGTCGGGTCCGGTGTCGGCCAGTATTCCACGTCGACGGCGTTGGTGCGGGTCACCTCCAGGGCCGCGTGGTGGGCCTCCGGCGACAGGCTGATGATGAGGTCGAAGTTCAACCCCTCCCATTCCTCCAGTTCGAGGAGGGTCCGGGGCCTGTGCTTCGAGGCGTTGATGCCGATCTCGTCGAGGGCCGCCACCATGAACGGGTCGGCCGGCTCGCCGGAGCGGACGCCCGCCGACTGGACATAGGTGGACTTGCCGAAATAGTGGCGCGCCACCGCCTCCGCCGCGAGGGACCGCACGGCGTTGAAGTTGCACATGAACAGCACCGACTGCACGCGCGTCTTCTTCGGGCCGGCCTCTTCCGCCATCCGGTGACTGCCTCGGGCTTCAAACGACGGGGAGGGCGTTCACGCCTTCCAGTGCAAGGCGAAGACCAGGGTGAACAGGCGCCGCGCGGTGTCGTGGTCGAGGTCGACCTTGCCTTCGAGCCGCTGTCTGAGAAGCTCGGAGGCTTCGTTGTGCAGGCCGCGCCGCCCCATGTCGATCGCCTCGATCTGGGTGGGCGAGGCGGTCTTGATCGCGTTGTAGTAGCTCTCGCAGATCATCTCGTAGTCGCGGATCACCCGGCGGAACGGGGTCAGCGACAGCAGGTGCGTCATCACCGGCTCGCCGTCCTCGCGGCGGATCGCGAAGGAGAGCTTGTTCTCCACGAGGCCGAGGGTGAGCGCGTAGGGGCCTTCCCGTCCGGGGATCGAGAAGTGGTTCTCTTCCAGGATGTCGAAGATCGCGATGGCGCGCTCGTGCTCCTGGTCGGGGTTGCCCCGGCCGATGGAATCCTCGTCGAAGGTCACCGCCGCGAGGCGGTGAATCGACGACGATGCCCCTGTCGATCGTCCCGTTTCAGGTTGTTCGGTTTCAGGTTGTCCTGGGCCTGCCATCGTCCCCTCACAGATTCAGGCGGATCGCCACGGAGCGGGCGTGGCCGTCGAGGCCCTCCGACCGTCCGAGGGCGATGGCTGCCGGCCCCAGGGCCCTCAGCGCCGCGGGATCGCAGCGCAGGATCGTCGTCCGCTTCATGAAGTCGAGCACGCCGAGGCCCGACGAGAACCGGGCCGAGCGGGCGGTGGGCAGGACATGGTTGGGGCCGCCCACATAATCGCCGATGGCTTCCGGCGTATGGCTGCCGAGGAAGATCGCGCCGGCGTTGCGGACCTTGGCGGCCACGGCCTCCGGGTCGGCGGTCTCGATCTCCAGGTGCTCGGGGGCGAGGCGGTCCACCAGGGGGACGGCCTCGTCGAAATCGCGGACGCGGACGATCGCCCCGTAATCGCGCCAGCTCGCCCGGGCGATGTCGGCCCGGGGCAGGGTGGCCAGGGCCCGCTCCACGGCGCTCTCCACGGCGTCGGCGAGGTCGGAGGAATCGGTGATGAGGATCGACTGGGCGGCGACGTCGTGCTCGGCCTGGGCGAGGAGGTCGGCGGCGACCCAATCGGGGTTGGCGTGGCCGTCGGCGAGGATCAGCACCTCGGACGGGCCGGCGATCATGTCGATCCCGACCTGCCCGAACACCCGGCGCTTGGCCGCCGCCACCCAGGCATTGCCCGGTCCGACGATCTTGGCCACGGGGGCGATGGTCTCGGTGCCGTAGGCCAGGGCCGCCACGGCCTGGGCGCCGCCGACCCGGTAGATCTCGCCGACTCCGGCGAGGTCGGCGGCGGCGAGCACCAGGGGGTTCATCTGCCCCTCCGGCATCGGCACCACCATGACGACCCGCGGCACCCCCGCGACGCGGGCGGGGATGGCGTTCATCAGGACGGAGGAGGGATAGCTCGCCGTCCCGCCGGGCACGTAGAGGCCGACCGATTCGAGCGCCGTCCAGCGCCAGCCCGAGGTCACGCCGATCGCGTCGGTGGCCATGTGGTCGCCCGGCACCTGGCCGCGATGGAAGGCCTCGATGCGGGTCGCCGCGAGGCGCAGGGCGTCGAGGGCCTCGGCCGGACAGGCGGCGATGGCCGCCCGCACCTCATCGGGCGTCACCCGCAGGGTCGCGGCGGAAAAGTCCTCGCCGAGCCGGTCGAAGCGGCGGGTATAGTCCACCAGGGCCGCGTCGCCGCCGGAGACCACGCCGGCGATGATCCCGCGCACGGTCTCGTCCACATCCTCGGAGATCTCGCGCTTGACGCTGAGGAGGCCGGCGAAGGCGGCGGCGAAATCGGCGTTGCGGCTGTCGAGGCGCACCATCAGGCAGACTCTTTCCCGGTCGGATCTTTCACGACATTGTCCTTGGCGGAAGCAGCCCCACTCGCCTGGTCCTGGATCCCTTGGCCCGGAATTCCATGGCTCAGGATTCCTTGGCCCAGGATCGCGGCACGGCCGGCTTCCGCCGCCTCGTGGTCGGGGCGGCCTTCCACCTCCCAGACCGGACCGAGATCCTTCAGCCGCGCCTCGATGCATTCCACATCGAGCTGGATCGCCGCTTTGCCGGCAAAGACCAGGGTGACGGTGCCGGAGGGGTCCTCCTTCGGCTCGAAGGTGACGGCCAGCAGGTTGAGCGGTTCGTCGGAGGCGGAGCCGGGCGTGAGGCCGCGTGCGCGCACGGCCATGACCCGCTCGAAATGGAGGCCGGTGAGGCGCCGGCGCGGAGCCTCGGCATCCGGCGTCGACCAGTCGAAACGCCGCCCGACCAGCACGAAGCGGTGCGACGACGCGAGATAGGCGAGGTCCTGCGGGCGCAGGACCGCATCCTGGAGATGAGCCGAGAGGATGGCGAGATCCTCCGCGTCGAGGGCGGCGAGCTTGAGGAGCTCCATGTCGGGTTCGCATCTGGCCGGACGCCGCCGGATCGGGCGCCGGGTGTGGAAGTGGGTCGGCCGTAGGTAGCGAGGCGGCCGCCTTGCGGCAACTGCGCGGCCCGGAACAATTGCAGGGTGCCGGCGAGACCGGCCGTCCGCCGCGCCGGGGTCAGACGCCGTTCATGCGGAAGGAACTACGCCTTCGCCGACCTTCGAATCGGGATATCCAAAGCCATGAAAGCCGGACCTGCACGTCGTATCGCCTTTGCGGCCGTCACCGTCCTCACGGTGGCGGCCGGCCTGGGGCAAGCCCAGGCCCAAGTCCCGCACTATCCCGACGACGGCTACAACCGGCCGACCTACGACCGGCCGCCCTACGGCGACGACCGGCCGCGCGGCTACGATCGCTACGATGGGTATGCCCGGCCCTACGAGGACGACGAGCGCCGGCCCCTGCCGCCGCGATACGGACGCCAGCGCATGGGCAGCGTCTGCGTCACCTCGCGCGGCACTTGCCCCGCCTATCCGAGTCCGATCCAGGCGCCCTGCCGCTGCGACATCCCGGGCTTCGGCCCCAAGCGCGGCAACGTGCTGGAATAGGGCCTTCGTCCGGGAGGCGCGGACCGCCTCCCGGATCGGGAAGGGTCAGGAACGGACCCGGCTGATCTCGGCGCCGCAGCGGCCGAGCTTGGCCTCCAGCGCCTCGAAGCCGCGGTCGAGATGGTAGACCCGGTTGATGCTGGTCTCGCCCTCGGCGGCGAGGCCGGCGATGACGAGGGAGACCGAGGCGCGCAGGTCCGTGGCCATGACAGGGGCGCCCTTGAGACGCTCCACCCCGTCGACGATGGCCAGATCGCCTTCGAGCCGGATCCTGGCGCCGAGACGCGCGAGTTCCTGCACGTGCATGAAGCGGTTCTCGAAGATGGTCTCGCGGATGTGGGACTGACCCTTGGCCAGGGTCATCAGCGCCATGAACTGCGCCTGCAGGTCGGTAGGGAAGCCCGGGAAGGGGTCGGTGGTCACGTCCACCGCGACGATGCCGCCGCCGTTGCGCCGGATGCGGATCGTGTCGGCGGTGGAGGTGATATCGGCGCCGGTGGTCTTCAGCACGTCGAGCGCGCTGTGCAGGAGGTCGGCGCGGGTGTTCTCCAGGGTCACGTCACCGCCCACCATGGCGGCGGCCATGGCGTAGGTGCCGGTCTCGATCCGGTCGGGCAGGACGGTATGGCGCGCCCCGTTCAGGCGCGAGACGCCCTCGACGGTGATGCGCGGGGTGCCGGCACCCTCGATCCTGGCGCCCATCTTGATGAGGCAATCGGCGAGATCGACCACTTCCGGCTCGCGGGCGGCATTCTCGATCAGGGTGGAGCCGTTGGCGAGCGAGGCCGCCATCAGCGCCACATGGGTGCCGCCCACCGTGACCTTGGGGAAGTGGATCTCGCCGCCGCGCAGGCCGTTCCTGGCCTTCGCCACCACGTAGCCGCCGTCGATCTCGACGGTGGCGCCGAGGCGCTCCAGGGCCATCAGCATGAGGTCGATGGGGCGGGTGCCGATGGCGCAGCCGCCGGGCATCGAGACGCGGGCCTCGCCGAAGCGCGCGAGCAGCGGCGCGATCACCCAGAAACTCGCCCGCATGGTGGAGACGAGTTCGTAGGGCGCGGTGGTGTCGATGACGTTGGAGGCGGTGAGCCGGATGGTCTGGCCGGTTTCCGTCGTATCGCCCGGGCGCTTGCCCACCACCATGTGGTCGACGCCGTGATTGCCGAGGATCCGCAGCAGGGCGTGGATGTCGGCGAGGCGCGGCACGTTGATGAGTTCGAGGGATTCCCCCGTCATCAGGCTGGCGATCATCAGGGGCAGGGCGGCGTTCTTGGCGCCCGAGATCGGGATGACGCCGTGGAGCGGCTTTCCGCCGATGATGTTGATCCGGTCCATCGTCGTCCTTCGCGCGGCGTCCTGCCCCTTCCCGTGACGGGAGGGCGGCGCCGACCTAAATCTGCAAGCGGTGGCGGTGCGCTCGCGGCACGGCCTTATCGAGCCGCCTATACGTGAGTTTTGTCCGAAAGAGGATCGTCAGCCGCCTCCGTCGCGATCCGGCTTCGCGTCCGACCGCTCGCCGGCAGCGCCGGTTTCCGCCGCGGCCGTGGCCTGCCCGCGGACCCGCGTCTGGGCCTTGCGGCGCTTCAGGTTGTCCCGCAGGGCCGCCTTCAGCCGCTCGTTGCGCGTGGCGTCGTTCTTCATGGCGATCACTCTTAAAAACTATGGCGATCACTGCGCGACCCATCGTCGCCAGGGCGAAATACCGGCTTTGCCACCCGGTCTCAACAGGCGCAGAGCTGGAATGCAGGAGTCGACTTGAACCAATTCCAAGTTCGCCTGTATCGTCGGGGCCGTGGCGTCGAAATCAGCACCGCCTGATTCCTTACGCGCCATGCGAAGCGAGATCGTTGCGCCAGCGGGACTTGACGGTCGGAAAGACCCGCAGCGGAGAGTTTGGTGCTTCGGAACAAGCCCTTTGTAACGATGCTGCTGCTGAATGCAGACGAGCGGATGCGGAGCCGCCAGGAACGGCGCTGCCATGCGGTCGGCCATAGCGTGAAGGACGGATGCCCGTGAATCGGATGCCCGCGATGACGATGATCAGCGACACCACGACGCCCCGCGATTCCTCCGGTCAGGGATCGTCCGCCCGGGCGTCGTTCGGGCAGGGCCGGACCGATTACGAGACCTATTTCCGCAGGGCGGTGGACCGTCTGCACGACGAGCGCCGCTACCGGGTGTTCGCCGATATCGAGCGGATCGCCGGGCGCTTCCCCACGGCCAACTGGCGCCGTCCGGACGGCAGCACCCGCGAGATCACCGTCTGGTGTTCCAACGATTACCTCGGCATGGGCCAGCACCCGGACGTGGTCTCGGCCATGACCAAGACCGCCGCCCGCTGCGGCGTCGGCGCCGGCGGCACCCGCAACATCGCCGGCAACAATTCGCCGCTGGTGGACCTGGAGCGCGAACTCGCCGATCTGCACGGCAAGGAGGCGGGCCTCGTCTTCACCTCGGGCTACGTCTCGAACCAGGCCGGCATCTCCACCATCGCCAAGCTGATCCCGAACTGTCTGATCCTGTCGGATGCGTTCAACCACAATTCGATGATCGAGGGCGTGCGCCATTCGGGCTGCGAGAAGCGCATCTTCCGCCACAACGATCTCGCCCATCTCGAGGAACTGCTGATCGCGGCCGGCGACCGCCCGAAGCTGATCGCCTTCGAGAGCGTCTATTCCATGGACGGCGACGTCTCGGACATCGCCGCCATCTGCGATCTCGCCGACAAGTACGGCGCCATGACCTATCTCGACGAGGTCCACGCGGTGGGTCTGTACGGGAATCGCGGCGGCGGCATCGCCGAGCGCGACGGGGTGATGCACCGGGTCGACGTGATCGAGGGGACGCTGGCCAAGGGCTTCGGCTGCGTCGGCGGCTACATCACCGCCTCGACGGTCCTGTGCGACGCCGTGCGCAGCCATGCGCCGGGCTTCATCTTCACCACCGCCCTGCCGCCGGCCATCGCGGCGGCGGCCCGCGCCTCGGTACGCTACCTCAAGCGGTCGCAGGTGGAGCGGACGGCGCATCAGCGCCAGGCCGCCCTCACCAAGGTGGCGCTGGAAGAGGCGGGTCTGCCGGTGCTCCCCACCGAGACCCATATCGTGCCGGTGATGGTGGGCGATGCCGAGCTGTGCAAGGCGGCGGCCGACCACCTCCTCGAACAGCACGGCATCTACATCCAGCCGATCAACTACCCCACCGTGCCGCGCGGCACGGAGCGCCTGCGGATCACGCCCTCGCCGTTCCACGACGCGGCCCGCATCGCCAAGCTGACGGCGGCCCTCACCGAGACCTGGGACACCCTGGACCTGCCCCGCGCCGGCACGGTGTTCGTCGAGGCGGCGGAGTAGGGGGCGGTCAGTTCAACCGCCAGATCGCCACGGTGAGCACCGTCGCGAAGGTGACCCAGGCGGCGTAGGGCACGAGCAGCCCCGCCGCGAACCGGTCGAAGCGCCAGGACAGGCGGATGGTCCAAAGGATCATCACCAGCATCGCCGCGGCGACGATTCCCGCCCAGCCGAGGGCATGGGCCGAGAAGAAGACCGGCGACCACGCCGCGTTGAGCGCCAGCTGGGCGGCGAAGGCGGCGACCGCCAGCCCCCAGGCCCGCCGCATCGGACCCGTGGCCGGATACGCCCCGAGCAGGCGCCAGAACGACAGCGCGATCATCGCGTAGAGGATCGTCCAGGCCACCGGGAACAGCCAGTTCGGCGGATTGAAGCCGGGCTTCGCCAGTCCGGCATACCAGCCCTCGATGTTGGGCGTGGTGCTGAGGGAGCCGATCACCGAGGTGGCCACCACGGGCAGGATGGCGACCGCGAGTCGAGGCCAGAAGGAGAAGACGGGCCGTTCCGGAACAGCGAGGGCGGACGTCATCGGCGTGGATCATTCCTCTGAGGCTTCAAAACGTGGGGGCGCAAAAGGCGTTTGATGAGGGCGAGGGTTTCGCCGAGGCTGGTTTCATGCCCCGGTTTCACGCCGATGACAGCCCCAACGTCCTCAACGTACGGATGGTCCGATGACTGAGTCCACCACCCCCTTCACCAAGCGCACCCTCGCCGCGCAGGCGATGGGCCATGTCGATCCGGTGACGCGGGCGGTGGTGGCGCCGCTCCATGTCTCGACGACGTTCCTCCGCGATCCCGACAACGGCTACAGTTCGGGCTTCTCCTATGCCCGGCCGGACAACGCCACGACCCGCGAGGCCGAGGCCGTCATCGCCATGCTGGAGGAGGCGGAGGCCGGCGCGATGCTGTTCGGCTCCGGCATGGCGGCGGCCACCGCCGTCTTTTCGGCCCTGGAGCCCGGCGACCACATCGTCGCCCCCCTCGTGATGTACTGGGCCTTGAAGCGCTGGCTCCAGCAGGAAGCGCCGCGCCGGGGATGGGGCCTCGACTTCGTCGCCATGGACGACCTCGACGCCCTACGCGCCGCGATCAGGCCGAGCACGACGAAGCTCGTCTGGGTGGAGACGCCCGGCAATCCCCTCTGGACCGTCACCGACATCGCCGCCGCGGCCGAGATCGCGCACGGGGCGGGGGCGCGTCTCGCCATCGATTCCACCGCCGCTTCGCCGATCCACACGCGGCCCCTGACGCTCGGGGCCGACATCGTCATGCACTCGGCCACCAAGATCCTGAACGGACATTCCGACGTGGTCGCCGGTGTCCTGGCCTCGGCCCGCGCCGATGCGTTCTGGGAGCGCATCGGCGCGATCAGGGCGGGGGGAGGAGCGATCCTCGGCCCGTTCGAGGCCTATCTCCTCATGCGCTCCCTGCGGACCCTGCCCCTGCGGGTCGCCGCGCAATCCGCCTCGGCGGCGGACCTCGCCCGGCGCTTCGCGGTGCATCCGCGCGTGGCGTCGGTGCTCTATCCCGGTCTGCCCGACGATCCCGGCCACGCGGTGGCGGCGCGGCAGATGGAGGGGGGCTTCGGCTTCATGCTGTCGATCCGGGTCGCGGCCGGCGAGGAGGCGGCCATCGCCACGGCGGCGCGGGTACGCCTGTGGAAGCGCGCCACGTCCCTCGGCGGGGTCGAGAGCCTGATCGAGCACCGCGCCTCGGTGGAGGGGCCGGGCACGCCGTGTCCCCCCGATCTGCTGCGGCTTTCGGTGGGGATCGAACACGTGGACGACCTGTTCGCGGATCTCGACGCGGCCCTCGCCTGATTTTCTCGTCGCTTCATGGTGCGATCCCGCCCTTCGCGCATTGTGCGAGGGACGGACCGCCGCCGGGCGGTCGCCGTGATGCGAGCGAGGACGGCCCGATGCGATACCCTGTTCCCCTCCTGACCGGCGCCCTCGCGCTCTTCGCCCTCACGAACGTGGCCCCGGCCGCCGACGGGCCGCCCAAGCTCGATGTGCAGGCCACCTGCAGATCCTCGGTCCGTGCGGAGGCCAGCGTCAGCGACAATGCCACCGTCGAGGGCTGCCTGCGTTCGGAGGAGGCGGCGCGCAAGGAAGCCCAGCGCCGCTGGGGCGACTACTCGCCGGCCGCCAAGAGCCAGTGCGAGAAGCAGTTCCAGGCCGGCGGCTTCCCGTCCTACGTGGAGATGGTGACCTGCCTCGAACTGGCCAGCGGCACGGTGCCGACCCAGGGCACCGGACCCGGCGCGGATACCAGCTCCGGCGCCCGGCACGAGAAGCCGGACGGGAATGCCGGCGCGGCCACCGCCGAGCCGAAGCCGAGCCAGCGCACCGACCCGATCGAGGTGCTGAAGAAGCCTTGAGCCGACTTCGCGGAACCTGGGACCCTGTCCGCGACATCGGCTCGGATGCACGATGGGCTCACAGGGTGCTGGTCACCGTGAGCGGGCCGGCGCCGACCTCCGGATACGAGGAACCGCCCCCTCGCTTCGCCTGCGCCTCCCGCTCATCGCGCGGGATGAGGGACAGGCGCGCCGCCGTCAGCGGCGTCCCTTGTCCTTGCCCTCGGCGGCCCGGCGCAGGGCCTCCGCGAACGCGCCGTCGGGGGCCGGGCCGCGCGGCGCCGGGGCGGGTCTCGGCTGGGGGCGTGAGGCGGACGAGCGCTCCTCTGCTCTCCCCGGCCGCGCCACGCCGGCCTCCTCCGAGCGCATGCTGAGCGCGATGCGCTTGCGGTTGGCATCCACCTCGACGACGCGCACCTGCACCACGTCGCCGGGCTTCACCACCTCGCGCGGATCCTTCACGAACCGGTCGGCCAGGACCGAGATGTGGACGAGGCCGTCCTGGTGCACGCCGATATCCACGAAGGCGCCGAAGGCGGCGACGTTGGTCACGACACCTTCGAGGCGCATGCCGGGCCGGAGGTCCGAGATCTTTTCCACCCCCTCCTGGAAGGTCGCGGTCTTGAAGGCCGGGCGCGGGTCGCGGCCGGGCTTCTCCAGCTCCGACAGAATGTCGGTGACGGTGGGCAGGCCGAAGGTCTCGTCGGTGAAGCGCTTCGGGTCGAGGCTCTTCAGGACGGGACCGTTGCCGATGACGGCCTGGATGGGCTGCCCGGCGGCGGCGAGGATGCGGCGCACCACCGGATAGGCCTCCGGGTGGACGCCCGACGCGTCGAGGGGATCGTCGCCGTCGCGGATGCGCAGGAAGCCGGCGGCGAGCTCGTAGGCCTTGGGCCCGAGGCCGGCCACCTTCCTGAGGCCGGCGCGGGTGCGGAACGGGCCCTTCTCGTCCCGCGTCGCCACGATGTTGGCCGCCACCCGCTCGGACAGGCCGGAGACGCGGGCGAGGAGGGGCGCGGAGGCGATGTTCACGTCGACGCCGACGCCGTTCACGCAATCCTCCACCACCGCGTCGAGGGCCTTGGACAGCTGGCCCTCGGCGAGGTCGTGCTGATACTGCCCGACGCCGATGGCCTTCGGCTCGATCTTCACCAGTTCGGCGAGCGGATCCTGCAGGCGCCGGGCGATGGAGACCGCGCCGCGCAGGGTCACGTCGAGGCCGGGCAGTTCGGCGCTGGCATAGGCGGAGGCCGAATAGACCGAGGCGCCGGCCTCCGACACCATCACCTTGGTGAGTTTCAGGTCCGGCTGCTTGGCGATGAGGTCGGCGGCGAGCTTGTCGGTCTCGCGCGAGGCGGTGCCGTTGCCGATGGCGACGAGCTCGACCTTATGGGCGCGGCAGAGCCTCGCCAGGGCGACGAGGGCGCCGTTCCAGTCGCGGCGCGGCTCGTGCGGGTAGATCACGTCGGTGGCCGCGACCTTCCCGGTGGCGTCGACCACCGCGACCTTGACCCCGGTGCGGAAGCCCGGATCGAGGCCGAGGGTCGGCCGGGCGCCGGCGGGGGCGGCCAGCAGCAGGTCGCGCAGGTTGCCGGCAAAGACGCCCACCGCCCCGGTCTCGGCCACCTGTTTCAGGCGCGCGCGCAGGTCGGTGTCGAGGGCGGGTTTCAGCTTGGTGCGCCAGGTCCGGCGCACGGTCTCCATCAGGAAACGGTCCCCCGGCCGGCCGTGATCGCCGATGCGGAAGGCGCGGGCGATGCGCAGTTCCTGCCAGGAGGGCATGCCCTTCTCGGCCGCGTCGCCGGGGGCATCGGTGATGTCGAGGTCGAGGATCTCCTCCTTCTCGCCCCGGTACAGAGCGAGGATGCGGTGCGAGGGCAGGCGCGAGAGAGGCTCGGAGAAGTCGAAATAGTCGGCAAACTTCTCGCCGGCCGCCTCCTTGCCCTTCTTGACGGTGGAGGTCATCCGGCCGCGCTGCCAGACCGTGTCGCGCAGGGTTCCCACCAGTTCCGGGTCTTCCCCGAACCGCTCGATGAGGATGGTGCGCGCCCCCTCCAGGGCGGCGTCGACATCGGCCACGCCCTTGCCCGCATCGACGAAGGCGGCGGCGGCCTGTTCCGGCGAGCGTTCGGGATGGGCGAGCAGGGCCTCCGCTAGGGGGCCGAGCCCGGCCTCGCGGGCGGCCTGCGCCTTGGTGCGGCGCTTCACCTTGAACGGCAGGTAGAGGTCTTCGAGGCGCGCCTTGGTGTCGGCGCCGAGGATGCGGGCCTTGAGGGCCGGGTCGAGCTTGCCCTGGCCCTCGATGCTCTCGAGGATGGCGGCGCGGCGCGCTTCGAGGTCGCGCAGGTAGGCGAGGCGCTCCTCCAGGTCGCGGAGCTGGGAATCGTCGAGGCCGCCGGTGACCTCCTTGCGGTAGCGCGCGATGAACGGCACCGTCGATCCGCCATCGAGGAGTTCGACGGCCGCACGCACCTGCCGCTCGGCGACCTTGAGCTCCGCCGCGATGGTTGCAGTGATGGCGGCCATGGAATCCTCGCGCGCGTGAAGGGGCCGCGGTGTCTACAGGCCAGGCCGGAGAGCGGTCAAACCGCATCCGGCCGCCCCGCCCGGGCTCCCGGGCCGATGTGTTCGTGACAAAGTCCCCCGTGTCGATACCGATTGTCGCCGATGAGGCCGCAGATCGGGCTTGCGTGCGATGGACAAGGGGGTCGTCGCAGCCGAGACTCGTCGCAACAACGAACGGGTCAGGGAGAGAATCGCATGAGGCTCAGGCTTGGTCTGGCCGCGCTCGTCGTCGCCTTCGCGGGGGCGGCCTCGGCGGAACCCCCGACCTTCCAGGTCGATCCGGCCTGGCCCAAACCCCTGCCGAACAACTGGATCATGGGCCAGGCCTCCGGCGTCGCTGTGGATGCGCAGGATCACATCTGGGTGGTACAGCGCCCGCGCACGCTCACCGACGACGAGAAGGCGGCGAGCCTCGACCCGCCGCGCACCAAATGCTGCCACCCCGCCCCTCCGGTGCTGGTCTTCGACCAGGCGGGCACCCTGATCCGCTCCTGGGGCGGTCCGGGCGAGGGCTATGACTGGCCGCAGAACGAGCACGGCATCCATATCGACCACAAGGGTTTCGTCTGGCTCGCCGGCAATGGCGAGCAGGACGGGCTGATCCTGAAATTCACGCCGGAGGGGAAATTCGTCCTGCAGATCGGCAAGCAGGGCCCGCAGACCAACAGCCTCGACACCACCCGCCTCGGCCGGCCCGCCGCCATGCAGGTGGACCCGGAGACCAACGAACTCTTCGTCGCCGACGGCTACTTCAACCACCGGGTCATCGTGTTCGACGCCGGGACCGGGGCGTTCAAGCGGATGTGGGGCGCCTACGGCAAGCCGCCCACCGACGAGACCCTGCCGGCCTACGACCCCGCGGCCGCGCCGGCGCAGCAATTCCGCAATCCGGTCCATTGCGTCCAGATCGCCCGCGACGGGCTGGTCTATGTCTGCGACCGGGCCAACGACCGGGTTCAGGTCTTTCGCCGCGACGGCAGTTTCGTGAAGGAGTTCTTCGTGGAGAAGGCCACCCGCGCCAACGGCTCCGTCTGGGAACTGGCGCTCTGGCCCGACCCCGACCAGACCTACCTCCTCAACGCGGACGGCGCCAACAACGAGGTCCGCACCCTCAGGCGCGACACCGGCGAGGTGCTCGGCGCCTTCGGCCGCAACGGCCGCATGGCCGGCGACTTCCACTGGGTCCACAACCTCGCCGTGGACAGCAAGGGCAACGTCTTCACCACCGAGGTGGACACCGGCAAGCGCGCGCAGAAGTTTTTGTTCCGGGGGGAGATGGTGGTGCGGAAACGGGCGGCGTCTGAGAAATGAGGAAAGAGTCGAGGCCTCGGCCCCGACCCCTTGAACCCGACGACCGACTGAAGCGCGTCCTCGCGACGCGGCGGATCATGCCAACGGACGAGACCGAGCGGATGCTCAGTCAGGCATTGGCGCCGCCATCGACGGTGATCCCGGTCCCGGTGATCTGGCGCGCGGCCGGGCTGGCGAGAAACGCGACCGCCGCCGCGACGTCCTCTGACGTCCCATAATGCCCGAGCGCGGTGAGCGCGCGCTGGCCATCCGCCTGATCGCCTGTCGCCGGGTTCATGTCCGTGTCCGTTGGTCCCGGCTGTACGAGGTTCACGGTGATACCGCGCGGACCGAGTTCCCGGGCCAATCCTCGCGTGAACGCGAGCAGAGCGGATTTCGACATCGAGTAGACCGTCACCCCCGGCATGGGGACGCGCTCGGCGAGACAGGAACCGATTGTGATGACCCGGCCGCCCTGCCCGAGATGCGGAATGGCCGCCTGCGACGCGAGGATGACGGAGCGGATGTTCACGCCGAGGATCGCGTCGATATCCGTCAGGCTCATCTCCTCGACCTGCCCGTAGCGGACGATGCCGGCATTGTTGACGAGGATGTCGAGACCACCCAGCCCTGTGACGGCCTCGTCGACCGAGCGCTTCACTGCCGCCGCATCGGCGCTGTTGGCCTGGATGGCGAGCCCGCGCCGGCCTTTCGCCTCGATGGCCCGAACCACCTCGGCGGCGCGGTCGGCCGACTGCTCATAGGTGAGCGCCACATCCGCCCCCTTGTCGGCGAGGGCCAACGCGATGGCGGCCCCGATCCCGCGCGAGCCTCCGGTGAGGAGGGCGCGCCGACCCATCAGCTCGGTCATGATTTCTTCTTTCTGTAACGATCCATATATAAATGGCTAGATGCGTTGTCGGGACGGGTCAAGCGATTTATAGATCGATCGATGCAGAAATCAGGACGGACGTCGAGAGCCGCCGGGACGGGACCGGTCCGTGGTCGCGGCCGACCGCGCGCGTTCGATCGAAACGCCGCCCTCGCGCAGGCGACCCGCCTATTCTGGCTCAAAGGCTACGCGGCGACGTCGATGGCCGATCTGACCCAGGCGATGGGGATCGGCTCTCCCAGCCTCTACGCCGCGTTCGGCTCGAAGGAGGCGCTCTATACGGAGGCCCTGCGCCACTACGACGACAGGTACGAGGCTCTGGTCTGGGACGGGTTCCGAGCGGCCGGGACGGCCCGAGACGCCATCCTGTCCCTGCTGCTCGATTCGGCTGCAGCCCTGACGGGATCCCTTGCCGACAATCCCCTCGGTTGCATGGTGACGCTGTCGGCGGTCGGAAGTGAGGGCCGTCCGGAACTCGGCGAACTCGTGCGGTCGGCCCGTGCTGTCACGCTGGAGCGCTTGAAGGCGCGCCTCGCCGCAGCCGTGTCGGCGGGGGAGCTTCCGTCCTCGACGGACGTCCACGCCCTCGCCCGTTTCGTGCAGACGGTCCAGAGCGGCATGTCGATCCTGGCCCGAGACGGGGCGAGCCGCGCCGACTTGGAGGCCGTCGCTCAGCTCGCCATGCTGAGATGGGGCGATCGCGAGGGAGGCGCATCGGGCTAGGCAGGTTTCGCAGAAGTGGCCGCCGGTTCTGCGATAAAAACCTGCGGCACAGCAAAGAGCTCAGCAGGGTGAAGCGTTGGCTTGCCAACGCGAACCCGCTTAGGCTGGTGGAGCCCTGACGGGACGGTTTCGACCGCCGGTCCACGCTTCAAAACCGCCCCGCCACGGTCAACCGCACCGCCATCGGCTCCACCGGATGGAGATGCCTGTCGGCGACGCCGGCGGCCGGTTCCCCCCGCAGCCGCGACTCGTAAAAGTAATCGATCTGGCTCGCCTTGACGTTGAGGAGGTTGAGGATGTCGAGCTGCACCGTGACGCCGTTGTCGAAATTGTAGCCGATGCGGCCGTTCACCAGGGTGGTGGGCTGCGAGCGGACGGAATTGTCCTCGATCAGGGGGCGCGGCCCGAAATACCGGAGCCGGAGCGTGCCGAACCAGCCGAGGGACTCGCCCAGGGTGAAGCCGGCCGCCGCGATGGCGGTGGGGGCGGCGGGGATGCGGCTTCCGGCCGGGTCGCGGTCGGCGAAGCGGGCATGGGTCACGGTGAGGTCGCCGTCGAGGGCGAGCCACGGCGTCACCGCGTAGTGGTTGGTCCATTCGATGCCGGTGCGCCGGCTCGGGCGGCTCGGCTCGGTGGTGCCGGCATCGCCGATGAACAGGTTCTCGGAGTCGAAATCGAGCTGGAACAGGGTCACGGTCGATTCGAGGCCGGCGATGGAGCGGTTGCGGAGGCCGACCTCCGAGCCCACCGAGCGCACCAGCAGCGGCACCCGGTCGAGGGGGAACAGGGGGTTGCCCGGATCGACCGAGATGGTCGCGCCCCGCGCGTCGTTGGAATGAAAGCCCTCGCCGTAATTCACGAACAGCTCGGTCTCGATCCAGGGCCCGAACACGACGCCGAGCTTGGGGCTGACGATGCCGTCGCGGACATGGCCCGAATTCAGCGGATTGTCCGATCTCACGGTGGCGTCGTAGCCATCGGCGCGGACACCGATGCTGGTGCGCAGCCAGTCGGTCCAGCGCAGGCGGTTCTCGACGTAGAGGGCGGCGCTGCCCTCCTGCACGCGGTCGTCGCGCACGGTGGAGAGCGACGTGCGCGCCCGCGTGTTGAACAGGCCCACATGGATGTCGTCGAACCGGGTCTGCACGCCGATCTCGTTCTCCATGGAGAGACCGAACAGCTCGCCCTTGAACACCCGCGCGATCTCGCCGCCGGCCACGGTGCGGCTGTCGAGCTGGCGGAACTGGTCGCCGTTGACCGGATCGTTGAGGAAGTAGGTGAAGTTGTTGAAGAGGTTGAGGTTCGAGCGGATGACGTAGGCGCTGGCGCGGGTGACGCCGCCGTCGTCCGACCGGCTCCAGCGGCCCGACAGGGAGAAGCGGCTCGCCTCGCCGCCATCGGTGGGATCGAGGGTGCCGAAACGGCCGATCAGCCCGTCCGAGATCGCCCGCTGGGGGATCTGGTTGGTGGCGGTCCATCGGTTGGAATAGGCCATGCCGGTGACGGAGACACCGTCCAGCGCCGTGCCCTGGCTGTAGCGCAGCACGCCGTTCAGCTTGCGGATGGCGTCCGGCACCACCCAGGGGCCGTCATAGACCTGCGCCTCGCCGGCGGCGAGGAGGGTCCCCTCCCCGAGGGGCGCGGAGGCGATGGTGAGTGCCCGCTTGTAGCCGAAGCTGCCGAGGGAGGTCAGCGCGAGAGGGCGCGGCACCGCGTCGATCGAGTCGATCCGCACCGAGCCGGCTGAGGCGAAATCCCCGTCGCGGGCGAAATACGGACCCTTGTGGAACTCCACCGCGCCGACGAGCTCGGGAATGAGGAAGTTGATGTCGGCATAGCCCTGGCCGTGGGCATGGGTGCGCATGTTGGCGGGCATGCCGTCGATGGTGATGGCGATGTCGCTGCCGTGGTCCAGGTTGAAGCCACGCAGGAAGTACTGGTTGGCTTTTCCTTCGCCCGAATGCTGCGTGACGATGAGGCCGGGCACCGCCTCCAGCACCTCGCCGGGGCGGGTGACCGGGCGGTCGTTGAGAACCTTGCCGGTGATGACGCCGGAGCTCGACGTCGATGCGGGCGCGGACAGGGCGCCGAAGGCCTCGGCCCCGCCGACACCGCCCGTGGCCCCGCCGAGACCGGGACCGGCGGCAGAGGGCGGTCGCGTGTCGGCGGCCACGGAGAGTTCGTCGAGGGTCGCCTCGGCGGTGGTCGCCGCGCCGGCCTGGGCGAGGACGGGGGACGCCGATGTCAGCAGCGCGAGGACGAGGAGGGGAGGGAGAGCGCGTGGAGGAGGGGCGGACACGGGCGAGAACCTCGGGCGACGGCAGTGGCACGTCACCGCGAACGAAGCCGATGCGTTCCCGATATACGAACGCCCCGACACCCCACCGGGACACCCCGCCCGATGCGTTTCGCGGGTGACCACGACTGACGGCAGGTCTCCTGGCTCGCGGGTCGCCGCCCTCTCATCGTCTTCCCAGGTGAATCACCCAGTGACGTGTTGATGAAGGGCTCGCCGCTTACAGTTGCGGGGGCAGCCGCGGCATCGGGCCCAAGACCCTCACCGCGTTCCCTTTTGATCCCCCGAGGAGGAACCGTCACGGCCAAGCTAGGTCGGTGGCGACGGGGGGGTCAATTGCGAGTTTCTCCCGCACCGACCATCGCCGCCGCCCTGTTGCATCGCAGCAACGACCGGCATCATTCCGGCAGCGGGTCGAGGCTCCTCGGCTCCCCGATGCGGCGGCCGTTCTCCTCCGCCCGGAAGCGCTCGCCCCTCTCGCGGGCCGATTGGCGCAGGCGCCTGGTTCCGCAGGACGGCCGGTGCGCGGCGAGCCCGTGCCAGGGGCTCGACGACAGGCTGTCATCGACGAAAGCCGCGGCGGGGGATTGCCCGGCGATCAGGCGGCGTTGTCCCAGGTCTCGCTGAGCGGGCGACCGCCGCGCATGAGGCGCGCCCGCAGGATGACGTCGCCGGGCGGCAGCGGCGTCGGCGCGCGCCATTCCACATAGAGGCGCCAGCCCCCGGTCTGGGGCACCCGTTCCACCACCGGATCGACCAGGGTGCCGGCACTGGCCGAGACCTCGGCCGCGATGTCACCGTCATGGCCCGCGGGCAGTCCCGGTCCCTCGAAATCGACGACGTAGAGGCGCCGTTCCGGACTCGGCGGCGTGGTCGGGCGCAGGCGCTCCGCCGAACCGACGCGGGTGGAGACCACCCTGGCCAGCGCGCTCAGCACGGCGGTGTCCGGTTCGGACCCGATTGTGGACAGCGTGTAGGCGAGGTCGAGGGCGCTCCCCGCCGTGACCGGTGCGCCCGGCACGAAGGCGGCGACGACGTTGTCCATGTACTCCTCGCGGGACGGGATCTCGAAGAGCTGCACCGCCCCGGCGCCGAACCCCGCCTGGGGCGTGACCCAGAGGCCGGGCCGGGCCTCGTGCCGGGCCTGGACATCGAGGTAGGCGGCAAAGCTCCGCTCGCGCTGGAGAAGCCCGAACCCGTCGAGGGGATCGACCCGGAAGGCCGAGATCTGCGGCTCGCGCCGTCCGTTGCTCAAGGGGCGCCACAGGCGATCGTCCCGGGTGGAGACCACGAGCCCGTCGGAATCGTGGACCTGGGGCCTGAAATCGTCGAAGGGCGCGGCGCCGCGCGCGCCGGGACCGTTCTGCCCGTGCAGGAACATGCTGGTGAGGGGAGCGAGGCCGAGGCGCGGAATCGCGGCGCGGGGATGCAGCGCGGCGGTGACGACCATCCGCGAGGTCTCGCCGGGTTCGACCACGAAGCGGTAGGCGCCCGCGAGACTCGGGGAATCGAGGAGCGCCAGGATCGTCACGGCGCGGGATTCGGCCTTCGGCTCGCAGATCCAGAACGCCGTGAAGTCCGGAAACTCCTCCGCGCCGGGACCGCCGGTCCGGATCGCGGCGCCCCGCGCCGAGAGGCCGTATTCCTGCGTCTTCCCGCGAAGCCGGAAGTACGAGGCGCCGAGGAAGACCAAAAATTCCTCCTGCTGAGCCGGCTTCGCATCGTCGAAGGCGTGATGCAGCCGGAAGCCGGCAAAGCCGAGATCGCGGGAAAAATCCTGCCCGGCGAGGGCGGAGCCGAGATCGAACAGGCTCGACTGGTAGAGGATCGGCTGCGGCGGCCCGTCCGGCGGCTGGAGGAACAGGGCGACGCGCTTCTTCTGCAGGAAGCCGCGATGGAACAGCTGCAGCGAGAACGAGCCGCCGAGGCGCGGGGCCGCGTCGGGGCGGAAGGTGATCGCCCGGTAGCCGTCGTAGCTGAGGCCGGCGAGGGGGGCCGGGAGATCCTCCGGAGCGGGCCGGTAGGGTGCGGCGGCGAGGCGGCGGGCCTGGGCCACGACGCCCTCGAAGGTCATCGGCCCGTCATGGGCCGGGTCGAGCGTATCGGCGGCCATCGTTCTGGCGGTATTCAGGTCGACGGCACTAGGCATTATGATGCCGGCGGTCATACCGAGCGCGGTCTGCAAGGTCTGCCGCCGCGAGAGGGGCTCGCGTCCCGAACGCTCGTCTCCACCGTCGTCCCGTGTCATCGATGCCCTTCATGTCGTGACGGATGACGGCCCACTTCACTTCGATCGAGTGTCCATCGCCCCATGTCCATCCCCCGGTTGTCGCACGACGCATCCCAAGCCGGAATCCCGGACCCGGCGATTCCCGCGATCCGGCCGGGCGGGACGCCCGTGTTCGAGGCGCCGTCGCTCCTGTGGCGGCGGCTCCTGCTGGCGGTGCCGACCCTGGTCACCGCGGCCGCGATCGCGTGGCTCGCCGTCTCCGCCTACGGACGCCCCGACGGTGCGCTGGGCTGGGCCGTGCTGGTGCTGTTCGGCCTCGTGATGACGTGGCAATCCTTCGTCGCCTGGCAATACGTCTACGGCCTCGCGGCGGCCGGGTTCGGCGATGCCGCCAAATCCGCGATCGAGCTCCGCTCGGCCACGGTGCCGGCCACCGCCTCGGGCCTGAGCCGCACGGCGGCCGTGGTGGCGATCCATGCCGAGGACGCGGTGGCGGTGTTCGCCGCCCTGCGCGTCATGGCCCGCTCCCTCCAGCGCTCCGGCGGAGACGGCTCCGATATCGACATCTTCGTCCTCTCCGATACCCGCGACGGCGCCATCGCGGCGGTGGAGGAGCATGAATTCGCCCGGATCGAGGCCTGGGCCAGCCTGAACGGCCCCGGCCTGCCGCGTTTCCGCTACCGGCGGCGCCAGGACAATGCGGGCCGCAAGGCCGGCAACATCGCCGAGTTCTGCAAGTCCTACGGCGCGGACTACGATTTCATGATCGTCCTCGACGCGGACAGCCTCATGACCGGCGCCACCATGCGCCGCCTCGCCCGGCTGATGGAGGAGGCGCCGAAGGTCGGGCTGATCCAGACCGTCTCCTACGCCACCGGCCGGGACACGCTGTTCGCCCGCATCCAGCAATTCGCCGTGCGGCTCTACGCGCCCCTGTCGATCCGCTGCCTCGAGACCTGGCAGGGCGCGGACGGGAGCTATTGGGGCCACAACGCGATCCTGCGGGTCGCGGCCTTCGCCGACAACGCCGAACTGCCGGTGCTGCCCGGCAAGGCGCCCCTCGGCGGCGAGATCCTGTGTCACGACATCGTCGAGGGCGCCCTCCTGCGCCGGGCCGGATGGGAGGTCCGCCTCCTGCCGGAGATGGGCGGCACCTGGGAGGAGATGCCGACGAACCTCGTCGATCTCCTCGGGCGCGAGCGGCGCTGGTGCCAGGGCAACATGCAGCACCTGCGCGTCACCGCCCTGCCGGGGCTGCGCGCGGCGAGCCGCTGGCACCTCATGGTCGGGATCCTGTCCTACCTCGCCTGCCCGCTCTGGGTGCTGTTCCTCGCCGCCGCCTCGATCCGGGCCGCCCTGACCGGCGATCTCGGCCTGCTGGCCTATGGGCTCACCGGAACGGGCCTCGCCGCCCATGCGCTGGCCGCCCTCGTCGTCGCCGTGATGGCCCTGCCCAAGCTCCTCAGCCTCGGCCATGTCCTGGCCTCGCCGGCCCGCCGCGCCGCGTTCGGCGGTACGGCTTCGCTCCTGAAGAGCGCCGTGCTCGAGCAGATCGTCTGGGTGCTGCTCTGGCCGGTCATGACGGTCTTCGCCGCCGGCGCCGTCGCCACCACCTTCATCGGCCGCGTGGTGCGCTGGGATTCGCAGGTGCGCGACGACCGTCAGGTGCCGTGGTCCGAGGCGATCCGCCTGCAGGTGGACGCCCTGGTGGCGGGCGCCCTGCTCGCGGGCCTTCTCGCCTATGCCGGCGATCCCTGGCTCGCCCTGTGGATGGGGCCGGTGGCCCTTGCGCTCCTCACGAGCCCCGCCTTCAGCGTGCTGACCAGCCGCGCCGATCTCGGCCGGGCCTCGCAGAGGAACGGCCTGTTCCTCTCCGTCGACGACACGAACCGCGCCCCCGAACTCCTCGATCTCGCCTCGGTCCGCCGGGGCGAGGAGCGCGGCACGCCCGCGCGCCAGGACGTCTGGACGGTCGCGGAGGCGGAAATCTCCGCGCCGCGGTGAGGCGGGCGAGGGCCGGGAGCCGAGCGGAGTCGCGGGGGCGAGCCGATGCTCGACCTCGCTCGGGTCTTCTCGACAATGCGGAGGCTCTCCTCCCTCAGCACGCCGCCACGTTCACCGCGAGGCCGCCCAGCGAGGTTTCCTTGTACTTCGCCTGCATGTCGTGGCCGGTCTGGCGCATGGTCTCGATGACCTCGTCGAGGCTGACCCGGTGGATGCCGTCGCCGCGAAGGGCCAGGGAGGCGGCGACCACCGCCTTGTTGGCGCCGAAGGCGTTGCGCTCGATGCAGGGGATCTGGACGAGGCCGCCGATCGGGTCGCAGGTCATGCCGAGATGGTGCTCCATGGCGATCTCGGCGGCGTTCTCGATCTGCAGGGTCGAGCCACCGAGCAGCGCGGCGAGGCCCGCCGCCGCCATGGCCGCCGCCGAGCCGACCTCCCCCTGGCAGCCGACCTCGGCGCCGGAGATCGAGGCGCGGCTCTTGATGAGGCCGCCGATGGCGGCGGCCACCAGCAGGAATTCGCGGCCGCGCTCGTCCGACCAGCCGGGGCAGAAGTCGCGGGCGTAGCGCAGGACGGCGGGGACGATCCCGGCGGCGCCGTTGGTGGGGGCGGTCACCACCCGGCCGCCGGCGGCGTTCTCCTCGTTCACCGCGAGGGCGAACAGGCTGATCCAGTCCATGATCTCGTGGGCCGGCCGGGCGTTGAGATGGCGGTTGGCCTCCAGGTCCTCGAACAGCTTCTTGGCCCGCCGCCGCACCTTGAGGCCGCCGGGCAGTTCCCCGGTCTGGCGCAGGCCCCGGTCGATACAGGCGAACATCGCGTCGCGGATGGCGTCCAGACCCTCGTCGATGGCCTCGCGGCTGCGGCTCGCGCCCTCGTTGGCGCGCTGGACCTGGGCGATGGAGAAGCCGGTGCGCAGGCACGTCGCGAGAAGATCGGCGGCGCTGGCATAGGGGAGCGGAAAGGTCATCGCCTCGCTCGCGCGGACCGCCTCCTCGCCGACCACGAACCCGCCGCCGATGGAGTAGCAGGTGACCGTGTCGAGGACCGTGCCGTGCCCGTCGAGGGCGCGGAAGCGCATGCCGTTGGTGTGCACCGGCAGCACCTCGGTGAAGTTGAAGACGAGATCGCTCTCGAGGGCGAAGGCCGGGCCGCCGAGGCCGAGCCGGCCCGTCCGCTTCGCCTCGGCCACGTACTCGTCGACCCGGTCGGGGTCGATCCCGGCGGGGCTATGGCCGAGGAGGCCGAGGAGGATGGCGATGTCGGTCCCGTGTCCGCGCCCGGTCCAGGCGAGGGAGCCGAAGATCTCGGCGCGGATGCGGGCGAGGCCGGGACGGCGCCGCGTCCGCTCGCGGAACGCGAGGGCCGCCGCCATCGGCCCCACCGTATGCGAACTCGACGGGCCGATCCCGATCTTGAACAGGTCGAAGGCGCTGATCATCGGTCCCGGTCCGTCTCATCCGCACCATCGCGGCGTCGCGACCGCTCGTCCCATCGGCCTGATCTGACGATCGGGCCTCGCTGTCGCAAGTGCGACGCCAACTCCGCGGCCGCAAGATCATTCCAAAGGTCATTCCAAGGTCATTCCTTGCCGGCCACCTCGTTGTCGTCGCGGGCGCGGTGCAGCAGGAAGATCGAGATCACCATGGTGAGGATGAGCCCGGACAGCACGCCGAGCTCGATCATCGAGGCGCGGAACAGCGCCTCGCGCTCGGCCGTCATCGGCGCATGCATCACTTCCGAGGATTGCAGGGTGATGACGAGGACGCGCCGGATCGAGGCGATCAGCCCGACGATGAGGAAGGGCTCGCAGGTGAGCTTGCCCGAGCGCATCGAGACCCGCACCGTGTGCAGGATCTCCACCAGCATCAGCAGGAACAGCAGGCTGTCGACGATCTTGAGGAGTTCGCCCGAGCCCCCGAGATGGCGGATCGCGCCGAAGAGCAGGCCCGTCGCGTCGATGAGCGCGAGGATCGCCGTCCCGGCGAGAAGCAGGCCCAGGGCGGCATAGACCGCGTGTTCGGTATGGAGAAAGACGAAGGCCGAGATCCGGGTCAGCCGGCCTTCCTGCTCGCTGTCTTGCGCCATGACATGCCTCCCTCTCCTTCAAGTGTCGCGAAGGAGGCGAGAGTCCAGGCTCGGCGCCCTGATTCCCGCGTCAGTGGAAGAACGGCAGAACGTGCGGCGCGTAGAGGCCGAAGCCCAGCATCACGAGGCCGGCGACGCCCAGGAACCCGCCGGCCAGCGTCAGCGCGGCGATGCCGGTGATGACCTGGGCCGAGGCCAGCACGATGCCGATCTGGAAGGCGGCCGAGCCGAACTCGTAATGGTGGTAGCGGTGGAGCGCGAGGTCGCGGTGCTCCTGCGAGGCCCGCGCCTTCTCCTGCAGCTCCTTGCGCCCGTCGCCGGTGGCGGGGTCCGATTCCCAGCGGGCCATGGTCTTGGCCCATTCGGCGCGCTTGGCCGCGATGGCCGGTGCGTTGGCCGTCTCCGGCGGGATCAGGGCGAGGGTCTCGTCGGCGGTCTTGAGGATGGTGCCGCGGATGGTACGGGCCTGGTAATAGGCCCATTGGTTGGAGGATTCGACGTTGGCGCTGAGCGCTTCCGTCTGCGCGCCCTTGGCCAGGGTCTCGGCCAGCGCCAGGAACAGCGCCAGCACCGAGATCAGCAGCGCGACCTTCTTGTTCGAGCCCTCGATGGCTCCGTGACCCGACATGCTGCGTCCTCCCGCTCGATTTCGACGGCGGGAGTCACAGCCGATCCGCGGAGGAAGCGCAACCGTTTCCTCCGCCGTCCCGGCGCCGCCCCGTCAATCCTTGAAGACGTAGCCGGCGTTAATCGTCAGGCCGACCGGGCGGCCGGCGGCGAGGCGGTGGGTGTCGGAGGCCTCCACCACGACGGTCTTGCCCTCGGGGCGGTCCACCTCGATCCGCTGGCGGCCCTGGCTGCGATAGGAGGAGCGGACATGGCCTTCGAGATGGGCCTGGCCGGGCTCGGCGAATTGCAGCTGCCACGGCCTTGCGTAGAGCTTGACCGGGCCGACGAGACCGGGCGGGGCCTTCACCGGGGTGAGGCGGCCGTTGACACGGACCTCGCTCCCCTGGGCGATGGCCTCCACCTCGATCGTGTCGCCGAGGAACTTCAGCACGGTGGAGGAGACCGGGTTCTCCTGCACCTCGTCGGGGGTGCCGATCTGTTCGAGGCGGCCCTTGGACAGGACGGCGACGCGGTCGGAGAGCTCCAGCGCCTCGTCCTGGTCGTGGGTCACGAAGATCGTGGTCTGGCCGGTGCGGTCGTGGATCTCGCGCAGCCAGCGGCGCAGGTCCTTCCGCACCTGGGCGTCGAGGGCGCCGAAGGGCTCGTCCAGCAGCAGCACGCGGGGCTCCACGGCCAGCGCCCGCGCCAGGGCGATGCGCTGGCGCTGGCCGCCGGAGAGCTGCGACGGGTAGCGATCGGCGAAGCCCGAGAGCTTGATGAGGTCGAGGAGGTCGCCGACCCGGCGCTTGATCTCGGCCTTGGCCGGCCGGTCCGCGCGCTTCCGGGCGTTGAGGCCGTAGGCGATGTTCTCGGCCACGCTCATGTGCTTGAACAGGGCGTAGTGCTGGAACACGAAGCCGACGGCGCGCTCCTGCACCGGAACCCGGGTGGCATCGTCGGCGCCGAAGATGATCCGCCCGCGATCGGGAAAGTCGAGCCCGGCGATGATGCGCAGCAGCGTGGTCTTGCCCGAGCCCGAGGGGCCGAGCAGCGCCAGCAATTCGCCCGCCCGCACGTCGAGGGAGAGGTCGTGGAGCACCGCCGCGGTGTCGAAGGTCTTCGACAGACCCTCGACCCGGATCGCCGTGGACGATCCCACCGGGTCAGTGGCCCCGTGCGCCGGCTGCGATCTCGGCGCTGAAGCGCCATTCGAGGAGGGATTTGACGAGGAGGGTGACAAGAGCGAGGCCGGCAAGGAGGGAAGCGACGGCGAAAGAGGCAACGAAGTTGTACTCATTGTAGAGGATCTCCACGTGGAGCGGCAGCGTGTTCGTCAATCCGCGGATATGGCCCGAGACCACCGACACCGCGCCGAATTCACCCATCGCCCGGGCGTTGCAGAGGAGCACGCTGTAGAGCAGCCCCCAGCGGATGTTGGGCAGCGTCACCGTCCGGAAGGCGTGCCAGCCGGAGGCGCCCAGGGTCAGCGCGGCTTCCTCCTCCGCCGTCCCCTGTTCCTGCATCAGCGGGATCAGCTGGCGGGCGACGAAGGGGAAGGTGACGAAGATCGTGGCGAGCACGATGCCGGGAACGGCGAAGATGATCTGGATGTCGTGCGCGAGCAGCCACGGACCGAGGAGTCCCTGGGCGCCGAAGACGAGGACGTAGATCAGGCCCGAGACCACCGGCGAGACCGAGAACGGCAGGTCGATGAGGGTCACGAGCAGGTTCTTGCCGCGGAACTCGAACTTGGCGACGGCCCAGGAGGCCATGATGCCGAAGACGAGGTTGAACGGCACGGCGATGGCCGCGGTGAGCAGGGTCAGGCGGATCGCCGAGCGGGCATCCGCCTCGGTGAAGGCGGCGAGATAGGCCGACCAGCCCTTGGCGAAGGCCTGGATGAACACCGTCACCAGGGGCAGCACCAGGAACAGGGCGAGGAAGACCACCGCGATCCCGATCAGCAGGGCGCGGACGGCGAGGCCTTCGGTCACCACGCTCCCGGCGCGGGCGGGCGGCCGGGTGGCGAGGGCGCTAGACATATCCGAACCTCCTGCGGCTCCAGGCCTGGATCAGGTTGATGGCCAGCAGCGTCACGAACGAGATGCCGAGCATGATCGTCGCGATGGCGCAGGCGCCCCCGTAATCGAACTCGGAGAGCTTGATGACGATGAGGAGCGGCGCGATCTCGGAGACGTAGGGCAGGTTGCCGGCGATGAAGATGATCGAGCCGTATTCCCCGACGCCGCGGGCGAAGGCGAGGGCGAAGCCCGTGAGCACCGCCGGGATCAGCGGCGGCACCACCACCTTGATCAGGGTGTGCCAGCGGTCGGCGCCGAGGGTGGCCGAGGCCTCCTCGATCTCCTTGTCGATCTCTTCGATGAGGGGCTGCACCGTCCGCACGGCGAAGGGCAGGCCGATGAAGACCATGGCGATGTAGATGCCCACCGGCGTGTAGGCGGCCTCGATCCCGAGCTTGGCGAGCTGCTCGCCGACGAGACCGTTGGGGGCGTAGAGGGAGGCCAGGGCGATGCCGGCGACGGCGGTGGGCAGGGCGAAGGGCAGGTCCACCACCGCGTCCACGAGCTTGCGGCCGGGGAACCGGTAGCGGGTGAGCACCCAGGCGATGAGGAAACCGAAGACCGAGGCGGTGAGCGCCGCGAGGAGCGACACGCCGAAGCTCACGCGCAGGGCGCTGGCGACGCGCGGATCAGTGGCCACCTGCCAGATCCCCGCCAGGCCGAGGCCGGAGGCACGGGCGACGAGGGCGGCCAGCGGCAGCAGCACGATGATGCCGAGGCAGGTCAGGGTGTAGCCGAAGGTGATGCCGAAGCCGGGGATCACGCTGGGCTGACGGAAGCGTCGTCTCGGACGCAGAGGCGGCTCTGCCATGGATGGTCCTGAATGCTCGTTGGATCGCCGCCCTCCCGCCTCGGCGGGTCGGGAAACCGGTGCGGTGTCCGGCGAAAGGTCGGCCTCCGCTCCGCTGGCACCCTCCCCGTGACGGCTGCGGGGGGCACGCATGTTCTTTTGCGGACAGAGCGCGTCCCTCTCCCCACGAGGGGGACGAGAGCCGCGCAGCCCGCGACATGTGGAATGCCGTCGCCGCGGCGGGAGGTGAGGGACGCGCTATTGCGGCGGCTTGCTCAGCTGGTCGAACAGCCCGCCATTGTCGAAGTTCTTCTTCTGGATATCGTCCCAGTTGCCCTGGAGATCCTCGATCTTGAAGAGCTTCAGCTCGGGCAGCTGCGCCAGATGCTCGGGCTTGGCGGCCTCGCGCTTGATCGGACGGTAATGGTGCTTGGCGAAGATCGCCTGCGCCGTGTCCGTGTAGAGGAACTGCAGGTAGGCCTCGGCCTGCTTGCGGGTGCCCTTCTTGTCGACATTGGCGTCGACCAGGGCCACCGGCGGCTCGGCATAGATCGAGGTCGGCGGCACGACCACGTCGAACTTGTCGCGGCCGAACTCGTCGAACACGAGATAGGCCTCGTTCTCCCAGGTCGGCAGCACGTCGCCGAGGCCGCGCTGGGCGAAGGTCACGGTGGAGCCGCGGGCCCCCGTATCGAGCACCGGCACCTGCTTGTAGAGCTGGCCCACGAAGGCGTTGGCCTTGTCGGCACTCTTGCCCTCCTTCTCGTAGGCGTAGCCCCAGGCCGCGAGGAAGTTCCAACGCCCGCCGGCGGAGGTCTTCGGGTTCGGGGTGATCACCTTCACGTCGGGCTTCACCAGGTCGCCCCAGTCCTTCACGCCCTTCGGGTTGCCCTTGCGCACCAGGAACACCACGGTGGAGGTGTAGGGCAGGCCCTCGTTGGGCAGCTTGGTGCGCCAATCGGCGGGGATCTTCTTCGAGAGGCGGCTGATCGCGTCGATGTCGGAGGGGATGCCCAGGGTCACCACATCGGCCGGGATGCCGTCGATCACGGTGCGGGCCTGCGAGCCGGACCCGCCATGGGCCGCGCGGACGGTGACGGTCTCGCCGGTCTTGGCCTTCCACTCCTCGATGAAGGCCGCGTTGATCTCCTTGTAGAGCTCACGCGTCGGATCGTAGGAGACGTTGAGGAGTTCGGTCTCTGCCCGGGCGGCGCCGGAGGTCAGCAGCGCGGAGGCGAGCCCCGCCGTGACCAGGCCGACCGAACCGGCGCAGAGGGCGAGGACGCGCCGTCTGTGGGAGAAACGGCGGGCTTCGGGCGTCGAGGACATGGTCGCGCTCACAGGTTTGTCTCCGGCTCCATCGCGGGGAGGGACCTTTGCGGTCCCGACGCCCCGGGGATGCTACGTTTCGTTCTTTTTAAAGAACAATGTCAAGCTGGGCCGAATACCGGTTACGCAACTCAGATAGGTAATTCTCCTTCGATAAGCGAGGGCTGGAAGAACGATAGACGACGGGGAGAATCGGGTTCTCTCACCGGGCGCGTACGGGGAAGAAGATGTCTGCGGGGAAGGGTTCTTTAGAAAGAACGTTCTGCCGCGAATCGCGGGCCGAGCCGCATGGCGACCTCCCGCCCCTCACCGAGGCCGCGTGCGGAGCGACGTCCGTGTCGAATCGGGAGAGACCGGGCGGCCTCGGACCGATCGGGGGAGGCAGGACGAAGCGCCGGTCGCGGCATGCCGCGACCGGTCGTCCGGGCAGGCTCCCGGCGTTTGCGTGCCGGGATGGGGGGCAGGCTTGAACGGGGAGGGACTTCGCCCGCGAGGGGCGGCTCCCAGCGCTCACGGAACTTCCGGTCGCGGCCGGTTCCTGCCCGGAGCACGACGGCGCAGGGGGAGTTCCGCGAAAAGCACTCAGTCGGAGGCGAGGGCGACCAAAGAGAAGACGGTCGCGAGGAGGATGTTTCCGGCGACGACGAGAACGAGGACGGTCATGGAATGGGGTTTCGCGGGTTGGCTGAGGACGCGCCGGGAGGATCCGGTCCGTGGACGCCACCCATAGCATCGGGATTCTGAACGACATGTGTCGTCACGCTCATTCCGCGTGACGCGTCAGCCCTTCGAGCGGCCGAGTTTCGTCAGCAGCGATTCGATCCGCTCGCCCACCGGTTCGACCAGCGTGGCCGCGTAGAGGGTGCGCAGGTTCAGCCCGAGATGGCGTCGCACGCTCGCCGAGAGCGCCGCGGGTCTTGCCCGGTAGGCCCGACCGTCCTGCCCGTCATCCGGCTGCACTTTGGTCATGAGGGGTGCTCCGCTCAGGCCGACCTCCTCACGAATGAGCGGGCCGGTCGTGACCCGAAGGCTCGCACGGATTGGTTAAGGACAATTTTATCGATTCCGCAAAAACCGTGTGCGGCCAAGCTTTTGCGGGCGGCGCCAGTTTTCCCCTTTCCTGTCAATGACATTTTGCATTTTTCGGGGCGAAATAAATCCGCCGCACCCCCCTCCGGGAGGAAACGGCGCGCCTGCAAAGGGTTGCATCCGGCCATGCCCCCCGGACCCTCTCCCGACAGGGTTGCCGAATGGTTTCCAACGGTGGACGGCTACGCCGAAGCGGGGTTACAACGCTCTCGCTCGATGAGTCGGATTCAAGTCTTCGGAGAGCGATCGCCGCACAAAGGGGAGATCTTCAAAGAATGCAGACCATCACCATCACAGTGCGAGAGCGCGATACCGTATTGGCGGCACTGCGTTACTATCAATTCTATCGCCTTCAGGGTCATCCGTTCGATCCGCGGCAAGACCACCTGATCGATGCAATTGCAAGTCACTCGGGTGAAAGTCTAGATCTTGCGGAAATCGACGATCTTTGTGCCGGCATTCAGGGCAACAAACACGCCCTGAGCGCCGCCGCGTAAGATCCCCGACAGGGATCTTCCATCCTTGACGGCGGCCTTCCTGCGCCGCCTAACAGACACGGACGGGCAGGGCACCGCATGGCACCGTGTCTGCGGCAGAGACGACGCCGGTCGGGCCGGATGTCCGAGACGGCCGCACACGAAGAAACGTCTCTTTTCACGCTTCGCCGGGACATCCCGCACGACCCGCCGCCTGCACCGTGCCGGGCTTCCCCGGCCGGTGCGCCGCCACGGGGGCGGACCCGCGCCTCAAGGGGCCGTGGCGAGGTGGCTCTTGGCGCGCTCCAGCGCGGCGTTGCAGGCCTGGGCGTCGCCCTTGCCGTCGGCGGTGCGGGCCTCGTCCAGGGCGACCTTCGCCTGCATCGCGGCCTCGGCGCCCTTGCCCGCCTCCGCGGATTTCTCCGGCGGAGCGGCCGGGGTCGAGGCGTTGCCGCTCTGCGCGGTTTCCCCCTGGCCTTCCCGCGCGCCGGCCGCCGCCTTGCCCGAGGTCGAGGCGGAGATGGAGCCGGTGGCCTCGTCCTTCACCTTGGCGTCGAGACGCGCGATCTCCTCCGAACAGGGAGAGGCGAGGACCGGGCTCGCCACGAGGCCGGCGGCGAATCCGGCGGCCAGGAGGGCGGCGAGGGGACGGGGTCTCTGAATCATGGGGTTTCCTCAGCGGGCGGGTCTGTGACGGGACAACCCGCCGCCGGCCCCTTCGGCTCCGCCGGAGCGGCGAAGTTTACGCCGCGGCGAACCCCGTCGACCCCGGTCGTGCACCGCCATGGTCGTGGTCGCACTCGCCGTGGTCGGCCAGAACCTGGATGACCCGGCATTCGCCGACCCGTCCGTGGCCGCATTCGGTGACCATGCGCTGCAATTCCGTGCGCAGGGAGACCAGCCGGGCGATGCGCTGCTCCACCTCCGCCAGGTGACGTCGCGCCAGGCGGTCCACCTCGGCACAGGATTCCTCCGGCTGCGCGCTCATGGCGAGGAGTTCGCGGATCGCATCCACTTCGAAGCCGAGCTCGCGGGCGTGACGGATGAAGTTGAGCCGCGCCACCTCGGCGTCGCCGTAGCGGCGCTGCTGCCCGTCGCTGCGCGGGGGCGACGGCATCAGCCCGACCTGCTCGTAATAGCGGATCGTCGGCACCTTCACCCCGGCACGGCGCGACAGGATTCCGATCGAGAACGCCATTTTCCGCTTGATCCTCTAGTCGCTAGAGCTTGTAGGCTCCTGTTTAACGACGAAACGAGGAGAGAGCCATGGCCGAATCCTGCTGCGGCACGGGCCGGAACCAGCCCGAGATCCACACCCATGCCCACGCACCCGGCGACGGGCATCACCATGCCGTCGCGACGCAGGCGCCGACAGCCGCGCCGCACGAGGAATCCTGCGGCTGCGGCGGCGGCGTTCCGGTCTTCGACGGGGTCGATCCGCGCTACAAGCGGGTGCTGTGGTTCGTCATCGCCCTCAACGGCGCGATGTTCGTCACCGAGATGGCGGCGGGGCAGGCGGCCGGGTCCCAGGCCCTGAAGGCGGACGCCCTCGACTTCCTGGCCGACACCGTCACCTACGGTCTCAGCCTCGCGGTCATCGGCGCGAGCCTGCGCACCCGCTCGATGGCGGCCCTGGGGAAGGGGGTGAGCTTGAGCCTGATGGCGCTCTGGGTCTTCGGCTCGACGCTCTACCAGACCCTCGTCCTCGGCGTGCCGAGCGCGGAATGGATGGGCGGCATCGGCCTGCTGGCGCTCGCCGCCAACGTCGCCTCGGTGCTGCTGCTGATGCGCTACAAGGACGGCGACGCCAATGTCCGCTCCGTCTGGCTGTGCTCGCGCAACGACGCCATCGGCAACATCGTGGTGATGGGCGCGGCACTCGCCGTCTGGGGCACCAGATCGGCCTGGCCGGACCTCGCCGTCGCCGCGCTGATGGCCGGCATCTTCCTCACCTCCTCGGTCCAGATCCTGAGACAGGCCTGGGCCGAGTACCGGGAGGGTGGTTCGAACGCCGGGGTCGTGGCGGCGGGGTGATCCGCCGCCTTCGGCTGGAGCGAGAGGCCCCGGCCCGGATGTCCGGGCCGGGGCGCGTTTCCTACGAGCTCAGCTGGTCGCGGATCGGCAATTGCCGGATGCGGCGCCCGGTGGCGGCGAAGACGGCGTTGGCGATGGCCGGCGCCACGGGGGGGACGCCCGGCTCGCCGACACCGCCCAGGGGGCGGGTGTAGTCGGCGTTCTGGATCAGGTGGACGTGCAGCTCCTTCGGGGCGGCGTCGAGACGGGTGATCTCGTAGCCGTCGAAGTTGTTCTGCTGCGCGCGCCCGTCCTTGAAGGTGATCTCGGCCGACAGGGCGAGCCCCATCCCCATGACCACGGCGCCCTCCATCTGCGAGCGGATGCGCTCCGGGTTGACGTGCGGTCCGCAATCGACGGCGATGTCGATGCGCTTGACCGAGACCTCACCCTTGGACCCCACCTCCACTTCGGCCGCCACCGCCGTATGGGTGACGAAGCTGTAGTGTCCGGCGATGCCGAGGCCCCGTCCCTTCGGCTGCTTGCGGCCCCAGCCGATCCCCTTGGCCGCCGCCTCGATGACCCCGCGCAGGCGCGCGGTCTCGATGGGATAGCGGGCGGGATCCTCGCCGTAATTCCACACGTCGCCGATGCTGGTCGGGTCGATCACCCGGTCGGGGCCGATCAGGGCCAGCAGGTACTCCTTCGGATCCCGGCCCGCCGCATGCGCCAACTCGGCGACGAAGGACTGGATCGCGAAGGCGTGCGGGATGTTGGAGACCGAGCGGAACCAGCCGATCCGTACATGCGCGTCCGCCGCCGGGTTCTCCAGGCGGATGTTGGGTACGTCGAAGGGCGTGTTGGTCAGTCCCATCCCGAGCTCGAAGGGCAGCTCGTTCTTGGCGCCGGCGGCGAAGATCGAACCGATCGTGGGCGCGGCCGAACGGTGGAGCCAGGCCACCGGCATGCCCTTGGCGTCGAGGCCGGCCTCCAGGCGCTCCACCGAGATCGTGTGGTAGTAGCCGTGATGGAGGTCGTCCTCGCGGGTCCAGGTGAGCTTCACCGGGGCGCCGTCCACGGCCTGCGAGCACAGGGCGGCCTCGAGCACGTAGTCGGGCTTGGACTTGCGGCCGAAACCGCCGCCGAGGAGCGTCACGTTCACCCGCACCTTGTCGGCGGGCAGGTTGAGCTTCTTGGCCAGCCGGTCGTGGGTCGCCTGCGGCGCCTGGGTGCAGGCCCAGGCCTCGCAGAATCCGTCCTTGATCCGCACCGTGGCGGCCGGGGGCTCCATCGGGGCCTGGACGAGATGGGGCACGAAATACTCGGCCTCGATCCGCTGCTTCGCCTTGGCCATGGCGCCGTCGACGTCGCCCTGGTTGCGCACGACCTTGCCGGGGGCACGTGCCGCCTTCTCCAATTCGCCGCGGAAGGCGACAGAGTCGTAGGTGGCGTTCGGGCCGTCGTCCCAAGTGATCTTCAGGGCCTCGCGGCCCTTCATCGCCGCCCAGGTGTTCTTGGCGATGACGGCGACGCCGCCGATCGGCTGGAACTCGGACGGGATCTCGGGGGCGTCGATCTTGAACACCTTGACCACGCCCGGGACCTTCATGGCCTCGGCATCGTCGTAGCTCGCGACCTTGCCGCCGAAGACCGGCGGGCGGGCGACGAGGGCGTAGAGCATCCCGTCGAGGCGGGTATCGAGGCCGTACATGGCCTTGCCCGTGGTGATGTCGCGGTTGTCGATGAGGCCGATCTTGCCCTTGCCGATGAACTTGAAGGCCTTGGGGTCCTTCAGGGTCACGCTCTCGCGGGCGGGGACGGCGAGTTCGGAGGCCGCGGCTGCGACATCGCCGTAGCCCAGGGTGCGCTTCGACTTCGCGTGGGTGAGGACCGAGTTCTCGGCCTTCACTTCCGCTGCCGGCACGCCCCACTGCTTGGCGGCGGCCTGGACCAGCATGGCCTTCGCCGCGGCACCCGCATGGCGCAGATGCGGGAAGAAGTGGCGCAGGCTGCGCGACCCGTCGGTGTCCTGGTTGCCGAAGCGGGCTTCGTCACCCCAGGCCTGGGCGACCTTCACCTTGGCCCAATCGGCCTCGAGCTCGTCGGCCACCACGAGGGCGACGGAGGTGCGCACGCCCTGGCCCATCTCCGAGCGATGGCAGGTGATGGTCACGGTGCCGTCGGGGGCGATGGCCACGAACACCTTCGGGTCGTCCTGCCAGCCATGCGGCATGGCATCGGCGCCGAATTTCTTGGGACCCTCGTCCTTCTTCTCCTCCGCCTGCGCGGACTCGCGCCAGGACAGGGCGAGGACCAGGGCGCCCAGGCCGCCGAGCATGGCGCGGCGGCTGACATTGGCGAGAGCGCTCGGCGCTTCGGGGGCGGCGGCGGTCGTCTCGGTGGCGAGGTCGGCCATGAGCTGTGCGTCGTGGATCACAGGCGCTCTCCCGTGTTGGCGGCCGGCGCGTTTCCGGCGGCCTGGTGGATCGCGGCGCGGATGCGCGGATAGGTGCCGCAGCGGCAGAGGTTGCCGCTCATGGCTTCGTCGATCTGGTCGTCGCTGGGCTTGGGCGTCTCCTTGAGGAGGGAGGCCGCCTGCATCATCTGCCCGCACTGGCAATAGCCGCATTGCGAGACGTTGAGGTCGCGCCACGCCGCCTGGACCGGGTGGTTGCCGTCGGGGGAAAGCCCCTCGATGGTCACCACCTCCTGGCCCTCGGCCGCGGAGACGGGGGTGACGCAGCCGCGCACGGCGGTGCCGCCGAGATGGATGGTGCAGGCGCCGCAGAGCGCCTGGCCGCAGCCGAACTTGGTGCCGGTGAGGCCGACTTCGTCGCGCAGGAACCACAGCAGCGGCATGTCGGGATCGCCGTCGAAGCTGCGTTCAGCCCCGTTCACGGTGAGTTTGATCATCGGTGTATCCTGTCATCGCTCAGGCCACGGACCGGTCGAGATCGGCTGGCCACCAATCCTTCGGGCTCGCGAATACCTCGGAGGTCGTCGGTCAGGGGCGGGGCGCGCACGACGTGGTCGCCGTCCCGCATCGAAACGTCGTTGAGGTGCGGCAGCGGATCCGGCGCCCCTCGACAGGGCGCCGTCGCAGTGCACGAAGCGCCCACGCCCCGGACCTCATAATGAATCCAATTAAACGGTGGGGGTGCTGCAGTGCAACGTCCGGCAGCCACGGGCGCCGCTTTCGCCAAGCTCGGCCACGGATTCGATGTGCTGTTGCGCACGGCGCGCAGCGGGACCGTGCGACGCTTTCGACCGTCGCTCGTTGTCTAGGCCGACTTCGCCGACACCCCTCCGGCTGCGGGCCGAACCTGTCGAATCACGTCGATGGCGTCGTGGTCCCATCGCAGGATCGTTCGAACCGATCAGGTCTCGACGAGGCCGGCGCTCGACCCCGACGCCTCGGAATCCCCCCGCCCGTGCGGCAGGGCCAGGTATTCCGACGAGCGCATCTCGATGAGGCGCGAGACCGTGCGGTCGAACTCGAACGCCTCGCGGCCTTCCGTCGCCGTGTAGAGACCGGTGGGCTCGGCCGCCGCCGAGGCGATGAGCTTCACATGGGCGTCGTAGAACGTGTCGACGAGGGTGATGAAGCGCTTGGCCTCGTTGCGGTTCGCCTCGCCCATCACCGGGATGCCCGAGACGATCACCGTCTGGAACGAATGGGCGATGGCCATGTAGTCGGAGGCGCCGAGCGGCTGGGCGCAGAGATCGGCGAAGCCGAACCGGGCGACGCCGGCGGCCTCCTCCGGCACGGCCACCTCGCGGCCCTTCACCCGGATCGTGGCCGGCTTGCCCCTCGCCTTGCCGGTGAGGCCCTTGAAGGCCTGGGCGAGGGCGGCCTCGGCCGCCTCGTCGGCGGGCACGTGATAGACCGAGGCGCCGCCGAGCTTCTCCAGGCGGAAATCCGTGCGGGAATCGAGGCGCAGGACCTCGACCCGGCTCTTCAGCTCCGCGACGAAGGGCAGGAACAGGGCCCGGTTGAGCCCGCCCTCGTAGAGCCGGTCGGGTTCAACGTTGGAGGTCGCCACCACGGTGACGCCGCGCTTGAACAGGGCCCCGAACAGCCGCCCGAGGATCATCGCATCGGCGATGTCGGTGACCGTGAACTCGTCGAAGCAGAGGAGCGTCGCCTCGTCGGCCAGCGCGTCCGCCACCACCGGGATCGGGTCGTCGCCCTTGGCCGTGCCCGCCTTGAGCGCCTGCCGGTGGGCGTGGATGCGCTCATGGGCATCCGACAGGAAGCCGTGGAAATGGACCCGGCGCTTCTTGCCCGGCGCCGCCTCGTGGAACAGGTCCATCAGCATGGTCTTGCCGCGCCCGACGGAACCCCAGATGTAGAGGCCCCTGGGCGGGCCTTCCCCGTCGCCGCTGCGCCCGAACAGCCAGCCCAGCGCGCTGCCCTTCTTCGCCCGTCTGCGCCGGTCGAGATCCTGGACCAGCCTGTCGAGGGCCTGAACCAGATGGATCTGGGCCGGGTCGCGCTCGATGGCGCCCGACGCGACCAGCATGTCGTAGCGCGCCGAAACCGGACCGGGGGGAGAATCGCCGCCCTGCGAACCGGCGGACGGGGTGGAACCTGAGGGGGGACTCACGACGATGACGACCTCGGATACGGGACGGCGCGGCGGCCGCGCCTGCCTCGATGGAACCGGTCCGGCGACAGGCTCCTGAAACCGGAGGCCCGGAGCCCATCGGACCGGTCTGCCGCGCGTGGGCGGGGGGATCAAGCGCGGCGCGTCGGCGGGATGACGTTTTGTTGCATTGCACAAAACCGGGGCCGATGCCATCTCGTGGCCTCCTCGAGGGAGGTTACGCCCGGAGCCCGCGCACCCTGCGCGCCGTCATTCCGGAGTACGGCACCACCATGCCCGACACGATTCCGACCGGACCCAACGTCCGGCGTCTCTGGCCCAGCGACCGTCCCATGGTCGAGGCCTATTTCCTGCGGCTCGACCCCGATACCCGAGCCAACCGCTTCATGGCCGCCCTGAGCGATGCGGCGGCCGTCGCCTACGCGGCCCGCGCCCTCACGGTCGAGGGGCTGGTCTTCGGCGGCTTCGTCGACGGAACGCTGCGCGCGCTCGGCGAAGTGCGCCCGCTCACCGGTCCCGTCCCGGGGCTGAGCCTCGGCCGCGACGCGGAGGCCGCCTTCGCCGTGGAACGCGGGTTTCGCCGCAACGGCCTCGGCCACGCCCTCTTCCGCCGGATCGTCGCGGCGGCGCGCAACCGCGGCGTCCGCGACCTGCATGTCCGCTGTCTCAGCCGCAACGGACCCATGCGCGGACTCGCCACGAAGCTCGGCGCCGTCGTGACCCTGGCCGATGGCGATGCGGAGGGGGCTCTCGTCCTGGCCCGCCCGACCCCGGTTTCCCTCTGGCGGGAGGGGCTCGACGAGGCCCTGGATTTCACCCTGGCCGTGGCCGCCGCCGCCGAACCGCTCAAGCGGGCGGCGTGAGGGGGGCGACCCGCCGCGTCGGCGTCGATTTTTTTTGGAGTCTCTGGCGAGAGATCGCGGTGCCAGGGCGATGCCCTTGGCTCGGGGCTCGGCGACGAACGTCAGGCTGGGACGTTTTCTTAAGCCGCGAAACAATTTACCCTTCGTCTCCTATCAGACAGAACAATACGCCTCAAATGCCGTCATGGAGACATAAAAATTGCAACTCCAAATTTGTGCTCTTGCGTACCACCCTTGAAACTCATCGAAAATCGCAGATGGGACGGTGGCTCCGCTTTAGGTCGTGAACTCATAACGGGATTTGGATCAGGACGAAGATCACCGGGTTTCCCCTCTAGATGGAGGTGCCGATGGCTCGGTTTGATCTCACGGATGCGGAATGGGCGGCGATCAAGCCGGTCCTGCCGACGGACACACGCGGTGTCGAGCGAGTGGACGACCGGCGCGTGCTCAGCGGCATCTTCTGGCGTCTGCGTACGGGCGCGCCTTGGGCCGATATCCCAGCGCGGTATGGACTTCAAACGACCTGCTGCAACCGCTTCCGGCGGTGGCGCAAGGCTGGGGTGTGGGATCGACTTATCGATGCCGTGTCAAAGGCTTACGACGGCGATATTCAGATGATCGACGCCACCAGCGTGCGGGTGCACCAGCATGCGGCCACCGCCCAAAAAAAGACGACCGATCCCGTTGCATGGGTCGCTCGCGCGGCGGCCTGACCACCGAGATTCTTGCCCTGGTGGATGCCGAGGGCCGCCCTATCGCTCTCAAGCTGACCGAGGGGCAGGCCCATGACGGCCGCTCATCGGACGATATGCTCGGCGCGCTCGGTCCGGGTCAGACCCTGCTCGGCGACCGGGCCTACGACAGCGACGAACGCCGAGACCATCTGGCCCGGCAAGGGGAGTGGGCCAACGTCCGGCCGATGCCGAACCGCAAGACTGTCCCGGCCTTCAGCGCTTTCCTGTACCGCTACCGCAACCTCGTCGAACGCTTCTTCAACATAAGCAAGCACTTCAGAGCTGTAGCCTCTCGCTACGACAAGGACTCGGCCAACGATCTCGCCAGCGTTAAACTCGCAGCCGTCCGTATCTGGCTCCGATCTTATGAGTCTACGAGCTAGGCGGGATCACTCGACCTGAATCGGTTAGCATCCACACACTCTCTCAATATTACCTCAAATTTCTCTATGAGACCGATCACAAGAGATGCATCATCAGCCACATCGTTTTTATCTAAACGGGGTGGCCTACCAGTATGGGCAATGTTGTTTCGACGATTAACCAGCGCATCTATTTTCTTTCTATCAGATTCAATGTGCACAACGTCGATTTTCAAGCTATCACAGAGTTCTTTAAGATTATTATAAGATAAATTTCCACCTGTAACAACTTTTTTATCGGCGAAACGCAGGGGCTCGACGGCAGTGCCAACAATCCAAGAAGCAAAATTTGTCATTCTCTCGATCGATCCACTGTCGATAAGCGCCTTCAATCGCTTACGCATAGCAAAAGAAAATATTGTTGGATGAGTTGTTCTTGGATGCAGGCGCTGCATTTCGATGTATTCAATATACTGAGAAACAGTTTCCTTTACAAAGCCCTCCCAATGCGCATACAGAACTGGCAGCGCCATGATAGCGGCAGTCTGCTCTAATACCGTGCCTTCCTGACCCGCAACAACCCGCAAGACGAGATTTACTTCTTCACGTCGGCGATCGACAGCATCAGCTGTAGCTTGCGCAAATTCTTCCGCCGTCATCTCAAACGCCGTTTCTGATTATGCGTATGGCGGTATCGAGACGGGCTTTCATCCTTGCTTGTGTGTTTCCTCCAGCGCCAGCATTATCTCTAAATTCGGCCGCGTCTTTGACTGCTCTACAGCGAGTCGCGAGTTCGGGGGACGATAAAGCAGATGCGGCCGGTAAATTGCTTGCTACACCAATAGATATTGCGTCAAATACGTATACTGAGAAAGCTCCTTTGGCCTGACCATCCCTATGATGCCGCCAAGCATCCTCTCCCAACGCCACAGCTATCAATGTGAAAGTTTTTTCAAAAATTTCTTTCTCTACAGCTAAGTCGAAACTCACCTGCTGAGCAATTATCTTTTTCACGTAGCTAGTAATAAATGGTTCTACGTCATGACCAAAACTTTCTGAATTGTTTTTTAATGTAAAAAATCGCAACACTAATCCTCTATCGAACATCGACTGGCGCTGGTTATCTGAGATAATTAAATTATCTTGGAACGCAGGAAATATTGCCAATTCATCACAGTAAGCCATAAAAGCAGGATTGCTAGCGCGGAAGATCGCATTCCGGATCTCCTGGGGCTCCAATCTTGCACCTCCAGTATTAAGTCGCTCGAACACGTCATATTTCATATTTGGTGCGCTACCGACCTTAATTACCTCCACTCGGCAATAAGTTCTTTTAAGAGTAAGCCGTGAACGGAGTGACATTTTTTCATAAGTAAATCCTTCCAATAAAGGAAGTTTGCGATCATCTTTTACTGAAAAGCTAAGGCGAGAAGGTGAGGCAATGTTGCCTTGTAAATCTTTTCTGACACCCATGTATCCGAATACAGTCGACAGTCGTTGCAACCCATCAACTAGCTCCCAAACGCCATTATCTCCCTCTGCAACAAAAATGGCGGGAACAGGAAATCCCAGAAGCAAAGACTCGATGAAATTTGCCTGTTTATCTTCCGTCCATCTAAACAAGCGCTGATATTCAGGAGTGATAATAAGTTCTCCCGCCTCGTACATTGATGCTAGTTCCCCATACGAAAGATCGATTTTATCTGTTCGCAAGTTATTGCGCTCAGCATCGATCTGTGCGTCCAGATCTCTAGCTTCTGTGCTCGTCTTTGGCTCAGCCTCGGGACGTCTTGCCGTCTCTTCCTCGCTTTAAATTGATTTTCTTAAGCAAATAACAGATTCGATGGTGCTATGTCTCTGTCTGTAAGTCTTCGAGTGTCGATGTATGCCCAGCATAGATCTCTTAACAGCAAAGTCATCTTTTCTTTCAAGTGCAAGTCCTATAGTATCCGCAAATTGCGCTATAATAGTTGGAACATCATTGTGAATTTCTTTATAATATGAGTCTTGAGCCACTAAAATTGCGAGACCACCCGGTTTTATTGCTGCCGAGATATTTTTTAGTGATTTATACATCTTATTATAGTAATCAATATGTGTTTTGTAATAATATCCATTAGACGCTTTCGAGGGGTGGTCATACACTTGGCCGAGAAATTCTAAGCACTTAACGCCCCAATTGGGGGATGTTGTTATTTCTTCAGTTGGCACTCTGATTGAACCAACCATGCGCCGACTCAGATGATCAATGCGCATATTATTCAGCGGATAAAGAACTGCAAGTTGAAGGGAGGTGGCCGATGTATAATCGATCCTAGTACAGTATGGCGGGGAAGTCAGCACCAAGTCGATGTCGGATATACATAGCTTTTCTGTGCTATCGGCCGCGCGTAATGTAACTCTACCCGGAGTAAATAAACTCTTATTGACTCTCTCAGCGACTGCTTTAGAAATATTTTGTATCTCGATCTGGAAAAGTCTAATGATTTGATCGCTATCAATGCAAATTTTACGTTCTTCCTGATCCGGCTTTCTAAGCCAAGTCGGATTTGAAGTCTTCAGTGATTTGGAGATATGATTTAGTACATTGAATAGTGCCACGTAAAATGTTGCTGATATGCTTGATATTCTTTCAAAATTCACACCTTGTTGCGTGATAACCATTTCTCCTAGCAAGAGTTTTCTAACAGCTACTTCAAGTGTCCTGATTCGATTAGCTGTGCTGATATCGAACCAGGAGAGTAGCGGATCGTCTTGGAGACAGACAATATGATTGCTATACGCCTGTCTTGATATCTCAGCGCAAAGAGCAAGGAGCGCATCGGCTTCCGTCGAAGGCAAAGTGCGCGCGCGAGCAACAATAACCATGACTGGGTTTATGTCGAAACCGATTGTCGAAAAGCCAAGTTGAGATGCCGCAAAGGTTGTTGTTCCGCTTCCATTCCAAGGATCAAAAATTGTGGAATCTTCTTATAATTCGGCGCTAGATATGATGCTCTCAGCAAAAGACTCGGGGTATCCAGCATAATATGGGAACACTCTCGACCAGTCCGACTGAGAGCGCCTGTTAATCTTGGGGCTTTGTATTTTAATATTCTGAACCATCCGCAATCTTTATTTTTCTAGCTCCAAGATGGAACAGCGCGATCAAACGCTTTGGAGGGCACAATAGTGGGTTGCATCGCGATAGTCGTGTCAACATGGGTACCTTAGCCGCTCGGCAACGCAAGCTCCATAGCCGCCGCCACCGGTCGCGCAACTGAATGGAGCAAAGGTCGCAGAATGGCGCGGGCTGGCCAGGGACCGCGAATCTCCGCTCCATGAAGCCGCACGGCGCAGGCAGGGCTTCGCTGGCCGGGGCGGCCCATCGCATCACCTTCACCGGACCCATGCTGCGGGATATCGTGCGCTGCGTCGTCCGGAGGCGCGGGGGCGCCGGGCAGACGGGTCTGTGGTGCGTCGCCGCCGCGATGCTCGCGCTCCTTGTCCGGCTGGTCTGGCGCGGTGATCGCAGGTGGGTCGTCGGGGCGTCGGTGCCGCCATCCGCCTGGCGCCGCTCTTTCTCGCGATGGTCTGGCCGGCCAATCGTCGCACCAGGATCGGCCGCGCCGGGTCTGCGAGACGTGCGCCACCGGCCGACCCTGCCTCGGGTTCCTGTCGGATTCGGCAGGATCGGCGCGGGACGTCCCGAAACCCCGAGCGATGGCGCATGGAAGGCCGGTCCGATGGCGGTCGTCCCGTGGATTGGCGGCGGTGTCGCGGGGCGCTATCCTCCGGTGCGATCGGGCGGCGCAGCCGCCCGGCTCCCCATTCGAAACGATCGCTCCGCCATGAGACACCGCGCCATCAGATCCGCGCTCGCCGCCTGTATCGTCCTGGCGCCTCTCACGATTTCGGCCCAGGAGCGGCCGGCGACGCCCGCCATGCTCTGCGCCGACGCCGCCGCCCTGGTGAACCGCGTCGGCGCCATCGTGATGACCACGGGGCCGATCACCTACGACAGGATCGTCCGCGACGGCGGCTTCTGCCCCCTGCCGGAAGCGCCCAAGCCCGCCTACGAACTCACCCGCGACGTGGCGCAATGCTTCGTCGGGTATGTCTGCCGCGACAAGTTCAACGAGGGCAGCACGCGCGACTGAGCACCGCCACGCGCCAGCGCCATGGCCAAGCTGCCACCGTATGGCCCAGTCTCCACCGAACGGCCGCCGCATGGCGCCGTTAGACCCGGTCCCGTCCATCGTGAGCGAGGGGGCTTGCCGCATGACCATTGCCGAGACTCCGGCCCAGGAACGGCGACCGCCCGACGGTGCCGCGACGGTCCGTCTGGAGCGCTGCGTGGCGCATACGCTGCGCGTCATCGCGGCGGCCCGCACCGAGCGCGAGGCTGCGCCGGTGAAGGCGGCCCGGCGTCAACTCGCTGAAATCTATGGCGTAACCCGGCTCAGCCGACGCCTGGAGCGGGGTCGGCACCCGGCCTGACACGCTCCTCCGGCTTCAGCGCCGGGCGCGGCCGGACTTCGAAGCGAGCCAGATCGTGTGGCGGGCGCCGCCGGTGCCATTGGCCCGCACCGGCACCTCCTCCACGGCAAAACCGCCCCGGCGCAGGCGCTGGGTGAAGTGCCGGTCCGGGTGCGCCGACCACACCGCCAGCACGCCGGCGGGGCGCAGGGCGGCCATGGCCGCAGCCAGACCCATCTCGTTGTAGAGCCTGTCGTTTTCGGGCCGGGTCAGACCGTCGGGACCGTTGTCGACATCGAGCAGGATGGCATCGTAGGCGGAGCGCGCCGAGCGGATCTCGCCGACGACATCGCCGATCCGCAGGTCGACCCGAGCATCGCAGAGCGCATCCGCCGACAGGGCGCTCAAGGGGCCGCGCACCCATTCCGCTACGTTCGAGACCAGTTCGGCGACGACGATCGCGGCGTCGGGCCCCAACGCATCGAGGGCGGCGCGCAGGGTGAAGCCCATGCCGAGGCCGCCGATCAGGAAACGCGCCCCGGCGCGGGTCCCGACGCGCTCTGCGGCGAGGTTCGCCAGCGCCCTCTCCGAGCCGCTGAGCCGGCTGTTCATCAGCTCGTTGTGCCCGAGCTGGATCGAGAATTCCGAGCCGCGCTGGAGCAGCCGGAGCTGGCCTGCATCCCCGGGGATCGGTGCGGTGTCGAGGACGAGCCAGGGGATCATGGGAGGCGGCAGCGGGACGGCATGCCGTCCCGGCTATCACAGATGGGGCGAGGGAGCACGCGTTCCGGGGAGGCGCCCCTCCCCGTCAGGGAAGGGGCGCCTCCGGCAGCAGGCTAGAACAGCCCCTCGATCTGTCCGTCGGCATCGAGATGGATGCCTTCCGAGGCGGGAACCTTGGGCAGGCCGGGCATGGTCATGATCTCACCGCAGATCACCACGACGAAGCCGGCGCCAGCCGAGAGGCGGACGTCGCGCACCGAGATGAGGTGACCCGAGGGCGCGCCCATCAGGTTCGGGTCGGTGGAGAACGAGTACTGCGTCTTGGCCATGCAGACCGGCAGGTTGCCGTAGCCGTCCTTCTCGAACTGGGCGAGCTTGGTGGCCGCCTTCGACTCCACCTGGATGTCGCCCGCGCCGTAGAGCTTGGTGGCGATGGTCTTCACCTTGTCGGTGAGCTTGGTGTCGGTCTCGTAGGCGAAGGTCAGGGGCTTCTGCTCGCCTTCGGCGAGCTTGACGACGGCCCGGGCCAGCTCCTCGGCGCCGGCCCCGCCTTCCGCCCAATGCTTGCAGGTGATCGCCTCGACCTGAAGCTTGTCGCGGCAGAGCTCCTTGAGCTTGGCGTGCTCGGCATCGGTGTCGGCGTAGATGTGGTTGACGCCGATCACCACGGGCAGGCCGAAGCCGCGTACGTTCTCCACGTGGCGGGCGAGGTTGGCGAAGCCCTTCTCCAAGGCGTCGAGGTTCTCGGAGCCGAGCTCCTTCTTCGAGACGCCGCCATGCATCTTGAGAGCGCGCACGGTGGCGACGATGACCACCGCGGAGGGCTTCAGGCCCGCCTGGCGGCACTTGATGTCGATGAACTTCTCCGCGCCCAGATCCGCGCCGAAGCCGGCTTCGGTGACCACGTAGTCGCCGAGCTTGAGGCCGGCGCGGGTGGCGATCACCGAGTTGCAGCCATGGGCGATGTTGGCGAAGGGGCCGCCATGGATGAGGGCCGGGTTGCCCTCGAGGGTCTGGACGAGGTTCGGCTGCAGTGCGTCCTTGAGGAGCACGGTCATGGCGCCCGTGGCCTTGACGTCGGCGAGCGTCACCGGCTTGCGGTCGCGGGTCTCGGCGATGACGATGCGACCAAGGCGCGCCTCGAGGTCGTCGAGGTCACGGGCGAGGCAGAACACCGCCATGACCTCGGAGGCCACGGTGATGTCGAACCCATCCTCGCGCGGGAAGCCGTTGGCGACGCCGCCCAGCGACTGGGTGATCGAACGCAGGGCCCGGTCGTTCATGTCGACCACACGGCGCCAATGGATGCGGCGCACGTCGATGTTGAGCTCGTTGGCCCAGTAGACGTGGTTGTCGATGAGCGCGGCGGCGAGGCTGTGCGCCGAGGTGATGGCGTGGAAATCGCCGGTGAAATGCAGGTTGATCTGCTCCATCGGCACGACCTGGGCCTTGCCGCCGCCGGCGGCACCCCCCTTCATGCCGAAGCACGGGCCGAGCGAGGGCTCGCGCAGACACATCACCGTCTTCTTGCCGATGCGGTTCAGCGCGTCGCCGAGACCCACCGTCGTGGTGGTCTTGCCCTCGCCGGCCGGGGTCGGGCTGATGGCGGTGACCAGGACGAGCTTGCCCTCGGGCTTCGATTCCAGCGACTTGATGAAGGCGTGATCGATCTTGGCGATGTGCCGGCCGTAATGATGCAAGGCCTCGTCCGGAATGCCGATCGTCTCCGCCACCTGCGTGATCGGCTTCAGGGTTGCCGCGCGAGCGATCTCGATGTCTGAGGGCATTGGTCTCTCCCGGTCTGTCGTCGCGATGGCGTGTCGCGCGGGCGTTTATTGTGGAACGTCGTGTGTTCGCGGCGTCGGGCGTCGACGCCGCGGGCACCAGGCTTCACCGTTGTCATCACTGTGAGCGATGGAGCAAGCAAAAGCGCGTCGGAATTTTTCAACGCGTCTGCAAAATTTCGTTTGAAAGCGTGGATTCCGGCATGGATTGCCCGCGCCGTCAGCCCGACATCGCCGTCGCCGTGTAGCCGGCCTGATTCAGCGCTGCGGCGATCGTCAGGGCCTGGGCATCGGTGGTGATCGCCACGCGGCCGTGATCGCGGTCGACGGCGACATGCGCCTCCGGATCGATCCGGAGGATGGCCTTGCGCACGGCCTCGGCGCAGCCGTCGCAGGTCATGCCGTCCACCTGCATCAGCAGGTCCACCCGTCTCGTGTCCATCCACCCGCTCCCGTCGCTGGGTCACGCCTCGCGCCTATGTAGAGCCAAATCCTCTCCTGCCGCGAGGGGGGATGACCCAGGGGGCGACATCGGCGATGCCAGACTGGCTGAAGCCAAGCTTCGAAGCTCATGCAACACATGGCGAAAAACCGGTTCACGAAGCCCCCTCCCATCTTGTGGGACCTCGTCGCCTCGGCGACAACCGAAGCCTGTCTCGATTTGCGGACTCCGTGAGCGACGCCCCGTGATCTCCGCTCGATCGTCGTGAGGATAAGAGTATTCCGATGGCCCGGAACGTCGGCCGACGCACGGGCCCGTGGCTCCTGAGTCTCATCGGGTTCGTGGTCCTGGCGCCGCTCGCAGTGATCTCCCCCCTCGGCGGCGCCTTCGGACTGGCGGCCATGAGCGGCCTCCTTGCGATCCTGGCCGCGCGCCGGGCGCGCAATCTCGACCTGCGCTGTGAGAAGCTGTCGGGGGAGCTCGATGTCCTGTCCCAACGCCTCGTGCGCCTGGAGACGGTGGCTCGCCTCATCGCAGACCAGCAGATGCGGATCGAGCGTGCCCGCGCCGAGGAGGCCGGCCCGGTCGAGGCCAGGCAACCCAGGGAGTCCTCGGTGGAGGCTGCCGTCGAGGAGGTCACGGCGGAGATCGGCCTGCTGAGCGGCATCGTCCGCGAACTCGCCGCCGTGGTCGCTACGCAGGATGGCGAGATCGCCCGCCTGAAGGCGACGCCACCGACCGCTCCCGTTCCGACCCCGGTCGCCCGTCAGGCCGTTCTCGATGTCCCCGTCGTTCCGCCGCCCTCCCCGGCATTCCGGAACGAGAGGGGCACCGCACCCTGGGTGCCGCGCGCCTGGCCGCCGCAGGAGCGGTCCGAGGCGGGGGTGGACCGGAGCCGGGATGCGGTCATGGTCGCGGCCTTCGATGGCGGCGGCCTCGAGGTCCATCTCCAGCCCATCGTCTCTCTGCCGCAACGCAAGGTCGTGTCCTATGAGGCGCTGGCGCGCCTGCGCCTCGGCGCCGACATCCTGAAGCCGGAACTGTTCCTGCCGGCCCTCGAACGCCATGGGCGGACCACCGAACTCGATCGCCGCATGCTTCCCCTCGTCGCCACCGTGGCACGCCACCTCAGCGGGCGCGGCAGTCAGGCGGCGGTGACCTACGCCCTGTCGCCGCATTCCCTGTTCGAACCCGGTTTCCTGCGCACGCTGCCGCGGCTGCTCGCCGGCGAACCCAGCCTGTTGGGACGCCTCGTGATCGCGCTGCCCCAATCGAGCTGGCGTAGCCTGGACGCAGAGCAGGCCGGCGCCCTGGCGGAACTGCGCGGCCGTGTCGGCTTCGCCCTGGACCGTCCCGTGGACCTGCGCCTCGATCCGCTGGCCCTGGCCGACCGGGGCGTCAGCCAGGTCAAGGTGCCCGCCGATCTCCTGCTGCGACCCGATTCCAGCCAGGCCATGCCCGATATCACCCTGGACGATCTCGTCGCCTCCCTGTCGAGGTCCGGCATCCGGCTCGTGGCCGACGCCGTCGAGGAGGAGAGCGACGTTCCGGACCTCATCGACCTCGACGTGCCGCTGGCGCAAGGGTCGGTCTTCGCGCCGGCTCGGGCGGTACGGGCCGAAGTCCTCGCCGCGGCTCCGGTGCAAGTGCCGCCGCCTCAGGTGCCCCTGCCGCCGCAGGAGCCCGGCGACGACCCCGAACCGCCGCCGCAGCGCCGGCCGTTCCGCGACTTCCTCCGCCGCGCCGGCTGAGGCGCGCTGGCATGATCCCGATGCGTTGATTTCGGCGATCGGTCGGCCTAACCGGTCGGCCATCCTCGATGCCCCTCCATCCGTCGCCAGTCAGGCCAGATTCATGAGCGAAACGATCGCGCGCGCCGCACCCTCGGCGCCGATCCCGATTCTGGGCGGGCTTTCCGGCGTCGCCGAGGGCTACGATCTCATCCTGTGCGACGTCTGGGGTGTCCTGCATGACGGGACGCGTGCCCATGTAGGGGCTGGCGAGGCGCTGATCCGCTTCCGTACCCTGCCCGGCGCCGGTCGCCGGCGTCGGGTTATCCTCGTCTCCAACGCGCCCCGCCCCTGGGCCGGCGTTCGGACCATCCTCGACGGCTACGGTGTGCCGCGCCAGGCCTATGACGCCATCCTCACCTCCGGCGACCTGACCCGGCGGCTGATCGCGGAGCATCCGGGGGAGCGCATCCACCATCTTGGGCCGGAACGCGACGCGACGATCTTCGATGGCCTCGACATATGCCTCGTGGCGGCCGGGGAGGCGGATCGGGTGGTCTGCACCGGCCTGTTCGACGACACGACCGAGACGGCGGAGGATTACCGTGTGACGCTGGCCGGGTTCCGGGCACGGAACGTGCCGATGATCTGCGCCAACCCCGACCTCGTGGTCGAGCGCGAGAAGAAGCTCATCCCCTGCGCCGGCCTGATCGCGCAGGCCTATGCGGAAATCGGCGGCGCGGTGACCTATGCCGGCAAGCCATACCGCCCCGTCTACGAGGCGGCGCTCGCCATGGCGGCAGAGCTCGACGGTGGCTCCGCGCCGGACGCTGCCCGCGTCCTTGCCGTTGGCGACGCCCTGCGCACCGACATTGCGGGGGCGGCGGCCTACGGAATCCCGAACCTGCTGGTGGCGCGCGGCATCCATGCGGAGGAACTCGGCGTTCTCGCCGAGCACGACACGCTGGGCGAGGTGTCCGAATGGCTCGCCCGGCAGGAGGTGCACCCGGATGCCGTCATCGAGCGGCTGGTCTGGTAGCGTCCCCGGATCTCATCGGCCCCGAGCGGTAAGACCCGCCGATCAGGAGAACAGGGCGTCGATCTCGTCCTGGGCGGTCGCGGGCCCCTTGATCTGCGGCCCGTTGAGGAGGAGGAGTTCGGCCCGAACCCGGCGCTCCACCTCGGCCGGGTCGACGCCACCCTCGTCCTTTGCCTTCACCGCGGCGGCAAAACGCGAGAGGCGGCTTTCGAGTTGGCGCAGGGATTCGCTCACCTTTGCGATTCGCTGGCCGGTGATATCCTGGAACGTGCAGGCCTCGAAGATGTCGTTCATCCGTGCCTCGACGGCGGCACGGTAGTTCTTGTCGTTGGGAAGGCTGAGAATTTCCTCGGCCGCCGTCATGATGGAGTTCGTCGCCCCCGCGGTCGCCTCGACGACGCTGCCGAGCTCCTCATGCGCCATCGGCAGTCGGTCGCGGGTGAGCTCGTTCGCCCGCAGGGCCGCGATCTCCTTGCGGACATGCGCGATGTAGTCGGCGATCTCGACCAGCTCTCGGATCAGCGACGGTCGCGTCAACGTCGGGTGAGGGGCGGTCGTCCGTACCTTTTCCGCCATGGCCATCGCCTGTCGCTCCACGGTGCTGTGAATCGCCGAAGAAAAGAGATGGGGTCTGCGGCTCAAGCGCCGCAGACAGCCTCGATCTTGCTCTTCAGCGTCGCCGCATTGAAGGGCTTGACGATGTAATTGTTGACGCCGGCCTTCTTGGCCGCGATCACGTTCTCGGTCTTCGATTCGGCGGTGACCATGATGAATGGCGTGGTGCGCAGGGCCTCGTCGGCACGGACATGGCGCAGCAGCTCGTAGCCGGTCATCGGCTCCATGTTCCAATCGGAGATGACGAGGCCGTACTTGCGGTTCTTCAGCCGGGCGAGGGCCGCGGTCCCGTCGGACGCATCGTCGACCTCTTCGAAGCCGAGCTGCTTGAGCAGGTTGCGGATGATGCGGACCATCGTCTGATAATCGTCCACGACGAGGATCGGCATGCCGAGATCGAGGGCCATGGGTCGGGGTGCTCCGTCGGTGCAGGGCCGGTGCGGCATGCCGCGAACCGGAAAAGTGGCAAACGAACTGGGGGAAGCGCCGCCACGCGCCGCCTCTCGTCCGTGAAAGTACCGCGCCCAGCATTGCGAAGCGGTTAACTGCGAAGCCTATCGTGCATCCCCCGTCGATCGGCCGGCCGCTTCCCTTGACCCTCCTCCGGCTTTTCGACAGGTTCCCGCGCGGAATCCCCCACGGTCGCCGTTTTGGCCGCAGCTTCTTCGAGACCGCTTGAACCCGATGGCGCCAGCCGACGACCCTTCCGCGCGCCCTGGAGCCGGCTCTCCGGCGGGGCGGCCCTTCACGATCTGCCGCGAGGACGAGGCGGTGCCGGCGGCCCTTGCCGGGGCCATCGCGGCGATCGGCAATTTCGATGGCGTTCACCGGGGCCACGGCGCTCTCGTGGAGGCCGTCCGTGAGGAGGCCGACCGGCGCGGCGTGCCGGCGGTGATGCTGACCTTCGAACCCCATCCGCGCGCCTACTTCGCGCCCGACCTGCCGATGTTCCGCCTGACGGGACCGGCCGCCAAGGAGATCGTCTTCGCCCGCCTCGGCCTCGACGGACTGATCGTGCGCCGTTTTGACGCCCTCATGGCGGGGACCACCGCCGCAGGCTTCGTTCACGACCTGCTGGCGCGCGATCTCGGCCTCACCGGCGTCGTGATCGGCCACGACTTCCATTTCGGGCGCGGACGCGAGGGGACGCCGGAGGTGCTGGCCCGGCTCTGCGCCGAAGCCTCCCTGGCGTGTCGGATCATCCCTCCCGTCTCCATCGCGGAGGGGGAGGCACCCGTCTCGTCGAGCGCGATCCGGGAAGCCCTGCGGCAGGGGGACATCGTCCGCGCGAACCGTCTGCTCGGCTACCGCTGGTTCGTCTGCGGCGAGGTCCGGCATGGCGACAAGCGTGGCCGGACCCTGGGCTATCCCACGGCGAATGTGGCCTTGCCCGATTGTGCCCTCTCCCACGGCATCTATGCCGTCCGCATCGGGTTGCCCGACGGAACGGTGCGAGACGGCGTGGCGAGCTATGGTCGCCGTCCGACCTTCGACGACGGCGCGCCCCTGCTCGAAGTCAACCTGTTCGGCTTCTCGGGCGATCTCTACGGCCGGACCATCGCCGTGGAGTTCCTCGGCTACATCCGCGGCGAGAAACGCTTCTCCGACGCCGAGGCCCTGATCGCCAGGATGGACGTGGACGCGGCCGAGGCACGGACCATCATCGCGGGCGACCGCGTTCCGTCGATGATCGGCTGAGACGCGACGCCGGGCCGCGCCAGCCTGCGGATCAGCGCTTGGCGGTCTCGATCGAGGCGAGGCGTCGCGCCGCCTGCTGCAGGGCGTCCTGGCGGCCGGTGCCGCTGAGCGCATAAACCGAGCGGCCCGCCGTCCAGTAGACGGTCTCCCCGTCGCCCGGGCTCGTCACCTCTCCGGTGAAAGCTGCCTCGTTGGTGCCCCGTGCCGCGAACAGGGAGATTTCGCCGAGATCTGGGGTGTTGATCACGACCTCGACACCGGCGCCGTGACGCGCGGGAACGATCTGGACGTCGCGCACGGACCAATCCCCCGGCAGATCCGGCAGGACGATGCCCGTGGCGCTGGAAATGCCGGCCTTGTCGTAGCTCGGTGAGGCAGGCGAGCCGAGGCGGACACGGATTTGGGCCACCTCTCTTGCTTGGCGCGCATCAGCGACCAGGGCGGGATCTACCGGCGCGGCGAAAGTGTCGGGCACACCGAACACGCCGGTATCCGAATGAGCGATCCAGCCGGCACCCACGAGGAGCACGATCACCGCCGCCCGCTTCAGCCGTTCGCCCACCCGCCGCCAAGCCATGGACCGGTCAAGACGGCGGGCCGCCGCGCGGTTGCGTTCCGGACCCGGTCCCGGCAGCTGCGAGAAGGCCTCGCGCAGGGCATCCCTGTCATGCATCTCGGCCATCACCCGCGCTGCCGCCTCCGGCGTACGGCCGAGATGGGCTTCCACCTCGAGCCGGCGCATGACGTCGAGTTGTCCATCGACGAAGGCAGCGAGGTCACTGTCGGTGATCGGGTCGATCATGACGGTCGTATCCAGTTCAACGGTTGGAAACAGCGGGGCTTCCATGCAGTCCTGGTACTCGCTCGTCGCCGAGTACCCTCGAATTCGGGGAGGTTATGATCCGCCGATGGCTTTGGACGGGAGTCGCATGTCCGGCCGGGCGTCCTGCCCGTTCCAATCGCTGACGAGGCGCAGGTGCGGTCGCTCGGGTCTGCCCGCGCCCGAACCCGGCGCCGTTTCGGAACGGCTGCGGCCACTGCTAACCTGGCCTTCCTCGAAGGCGCGAAGGGCCGCGCGACCGCGACCGAGGCGGGACATCAGCGTGCCGATGGGGATCCCGAGTACGGCCGCCGCATCGGCATAGGCCATGCCTTCGAGGGTCACGAGGTGGAGCGCGGCGCGCTGCTCCTCCGGCAGGGTCAGGAAGGCTTGGCGGATCTGGGCGAGACGCACCTGTCCCTCCTGCGCCGGCGGCACGCTCTCGTCGCCCATCTGGACAAGGGCTTCGGCATGGCGAGCTTCCACCCGCTTGCGGCGCTGGTCGTCGATGAAGACGTTGTGCAGCACCGTCATCATCCAGGTCCGCAGGTTGGTGTTCGGCCTCACGGAGAGGCCGGATTCCAGCGCGCGGACGAGGGTATCGTGAACGAGGTCGTCGGCCTTCAGCGCGTCGCGCGTCAGCGAACGCGCATAGCGTCGCAGCGGGACCAGAAGGTCGACGATGGAGGAGGCGGAGGCGGTCTGAGTGGGTTCGGCCGTCATGGTCAGTTAACGCGCGAGCCCGGTCAGCTAATCCGGCCGGGCATCCCTCTATTGATAGGTCGCCTTGAGATTGAGGGTACAGGTCCGTCCGATGCCGTCGTAATGTTCGGTGAGCCAGGCCTGCGCCGCCACCCGGCCTTTGTCGCGCAGGCCCTCGAACACGCGCATCCGGGCATCCATCCGCGACGACGCCTTGTAATCGTCCAGGGCTCCCGTCCCGTCGATGCGGTGGACCAGCATGCGGTGGTAGTCGTTGCGGCCGAGCACGCCGTCGTCGATCAACCCGTCGACGAAATCGATGGCGCGCAGTTCCCGCATCAGGTTCGCGTTGAAGGTGATCTCATTGAGCCTGTCCTGGATCTCCTCGCGCGAACGCGGGGTCTCGCGCCGCTCCACCGGGTTGATCTGGACCAGGACCACGTCGCGGGTCCGAGCCCCGTGGAAAAGCGGGTAGATCGGCGGGTTGCCGAGATAGCCGCCATCCCAATAGGGCACACCGTCGATCTCCACGGCCTGGAACACGGTGGGCAGGCAGGCGGAGGCCATGAGATGGTCGACGCTCAGGGAATCACGCTCGAAGATGGCGAGCTTGCCGGTCCAGACATTGGTGGCCGAGACATAGATCCCGGCGGTCTCCGCCGTCCGCAGCCGTTCGAAATCCACGTGCTTGGCCAAGGCCTTGCGCAGGGGGTTCACGTTGAGCGGGTTGGAGACGTAAGGGCTGGTCTTGAGCGCCCGCATCCAGAAATCCAGCACCGGGTTCTCGTTCCAGAAGTCGAACAGCCGGTCGAACACGCCGCGCTGGGCCGGCCACAAATCGCCATCGAGGCTCGCCTCGCGCCAGAACCGGTCGAGGGCGGCGCGGGCGCCCTCCGGCCCTCCAGCAATCCAGCCGTCGACCATCACCACCGCGTTCATCGCCCCGGCGCTGGCCCCGGTGACGGCCTCGAAGGCCAGGCGGCCATCCTCGATCAGGGCATCGAGCACGCCCCAGGTGAAGGCACCATGGGCGCCGCCGCCCTGCAAGGCCAGAGCGACGGTCTTCTCGGCATTCGGACCGGCCAGGCTGACGGGCAGGCGCGCGACGGGGCGAGGCGGGGCCACTTCCATATCGGTAGAGGGCGAATCGACCAGGGCCGGCTGTTGGGAATCGAGCATCGTCAGCTCCACATGGCAGGATCACACAGGCGCATTGAGTAAGGTGCGCATGAGTATGCTGCATTGCAGCATCAAAGGTCGCAGGCCAGCAAACCGGTGACTGCATGGATCGGTTCCGCTTGGACCGTCCCTGTGGCGGACATGTCGCACTGCGCCAATTCCCTCGACATCGCCCATGGGATAAGACATGTCAGCCGACGCTGGGCCAACGCGTTGCGCGCGGTCCGTCCTGCCCCGTGGTTCTACCATGCGGTACGCGGGCTTGACGCATGCGGCGCGCCATCTCAGCTAACCGGCAGGGGTCTCAATCACCGGACCCTTCACCCGATCTTCGCAAAGGATCGGCAGGATTTGATACCAGACGACCATGGCCGGGCGCTCGCTTCAGGGCAGGCCAGGCCATAAGCAAGGTCAGCGATGGACGCCATGATGGAAGCCACTTCCGCCGATCCGTTCGGCCCCGGCATTTCGATTTCCGGCCCGGAGATCGCCGGTCCGACGCCGCGCCACCGTACGGTGGGTGTCACGGTGGGTGAGGGCGAGGGGGCCGTCACCGTCGGTGGAGGCGCCCCGGTCGTCGTCCAGTCGATGACCAACACTGACACGGCCGATATCGATGCCACCGTGGCGCAGGTCGCCGCCCTGTCGCGGGCCGGCTCCGAACTCGTGCGCATCACCGTCGACCGCGACGAGGCGGCCGCCGCCGTCCCGAAAATCCGCGACCGGCTGGCCCGCATCGGCGTCCACGTGCCGCTGGTGGGCGACTTCCACTATATCGGCCACAAGCTCCTCTCCGACCACCCGGCCTGCGCCGAGGCCTTGGCCAAGTACCGGATCAATCCGGGCAATGTGGGCTTTAAGGAAAAGAAGGACACGCAGTTCTCGACGATCGTTGAGCAGGCGATCCGCTACGGCAAGACCATCCGCATCGGTGCCAATTGGGGCTCGCTGGACGAGGCGCTGCTCACCCACCTGATGGACGAGAACGCCCGGTCCACGCGTCCCATCGACGCCCGCGCCGTGATGCGCGAGGCGATGGTGCGCTCGGCCCTGTCCTCGGCCCAGCGCGCCGAGGAACTCGGCCTTCCCAAGAATCGGATCATCCTCTCGGCCAAGGTCTCTGCGGTACAGGATCTGATCGCGGTCTACCGTGAGGTCGCCAGGCGCTCCGACTACGCGATCCATCTCGGTCTCACCGAGGCCGGCATGGGCTCGAAGGGCCTGGTCGCGGCCTCCGCAGCCATCGGCGTGCTGCTCCAGGAAGGCATCGGCGACACGATCCGCTATTCGCTGACCCCGATGCCCGGCGGTGACCGCACCGTGGAGGTCAAGGCCTCGCAGGAACTGCTGCAGACCATGGGCTTCCGCACCTTCGTGCCGATGGTCGCCGCCTGTCCCGGCTGCGGCCGCACCACCTCGACCACGTTCCAGGAACTCGCCCGCGACATCCAGAACTGGATCGTCACCTCCATGCCGGAATGGAAGAAGACCTATCCGGGAGTCGAGGGCCTGAACGTCGCGGTGATGGGCTGCATCGTCAACGGACCCGGCGAATCGAAGCATGCCGATATCGGCATCTCGCTGCCCGGCACCGGCGAGACCCCCACCGCCCCGGTCTTCATCGACGGCAAGAAGGCGATGACCCTGCGCGGCGCCACGCTCGCCAAGGATTTCGAGACGGTGGTGATCGACTATATCGAGCGCCGTTTCGGCCAGGGCGCCCGCAACGCCGCCGAGTGAGCCCGTCCGCCGTGACGCCCGTCGTCCCGCGCTGCTCCGGCACGCGGGGCGAATTCGTTCGCCTCCCCGGCAAAGACCTCCCGTTCATCGCGGGATCGTCGTTCTCTGCGTCCCACCCGCATGATACGACCTTGGCATGCTTCGCGCTGGGAGCCGTAGCTTCAGGGGTCGGCCGCCGGGTCGGCCGCGACGTGTGGGGACTGGACTCCGCTCGCGGTTCGCCCGCCTCTCTGAGCCATGTCGCGCGCCAAAATCCAAGCCGCCCCGTTCGATCCCTCTCCCCGTCGCAGAAGCCTGATCGCAGCGCATGACGCAAACCGCCATCCCGAGCGTCCCCGGCGCTCAGTCAGGCCCCGCGGCCCATCCCGAGACAGGGTCAGGCGAGCATGGGTCGGGCAATCACGGGCATGGGAAGACGAGCTTCTGGACGCTGGTCGTCGGCTCCGTCGGCGTCGTCTACGGCGACATCGGCACCAGCCCACTCTACGCCTTCCGCGAGGCGCTCGGCCCGGCGAGGGCGGACGGCATCCTGCTGCCCGAGGAGGTCCTGGGCACGACATCGCTCATCCTCTGGGCACTGCTGCTGATCGTCACGATCAAATACGTCGTCATCCTGCTGCGCATGGACAACAACGGCGAGGGCGGAATCCTCTCGCTGATGGCCCTGGCCCGCAAGGCGCTCGGCGGTTCGCGCATCGTCTTCATGCTCGGGCTGCTCGGCGCTTCCCTGTTCTACGGCGACGCCGTCATCACGCCGGCGATCTCCGTGCTCTCGGCGGTGGAGGGCCTGAAGCTCGTCACCCCGGCCTTCGACCATTACGTCCTGCCGATCACGGTGGCGATCATCTTCGCCCTGTTCATGGTCCAGAGCCGTGGCACCAGCAAGGTGGCGGCCTTCTTCGGCCCGATCATGGTGGTCTGGTTCCTGGCGCTGGGTCTCGCGGCCCTGCCGCACATCATCTCGCGGCCTGACGTCTTCCAGGCGTTCAATCCCTGGTACGCGCTGCATTACCTGCTCGGCCATGGCACCGGGGCCCTGGTGGCGCTGGGCGCGGTCTTCCTCGCGGTGACCGGCGCCGAGGCGCTGTTCGCCGATCTCGGGCATTTCGGACGCCGGCCGATCCAGGTGGCCTGGCTCGGCCTCGTGGCTCCATGCCTGACCCTGAACTATCTCGGCCAGACGGCGCTGGTTCTCAACGTGCCGGACACGACCGACCCGTTCTACCAGCTCGTCCCCGAATGGGGCCTTCTGCCCATGGTGATTCTGGCGACCATCGCCACCGTCACCGCGAGCCAGGCCGTTATCACCGGAGCATTCTCACTTTCGCGCCAGGCGATCCAGCTCGGCCTGCTCCCGCGCCTCGAAATCCGCCACACCTCCGAATCGCATTCGGGCCAGATCTTCCTGCCGCAGGTGAACATCCTGCTGCTGATCGGCGTGGTGGTGCTGGCAATCCTGTTCCGATCGTCTTCGGCCCTGGCCTCCGCCTACGGCATCGCCGTGACGGGGACGATGCTGCTGACCGCGAGCATGGGCTTCATCGTGCTCTGGAAGTCGTGGAAATGGTCGCCGATCGCCGCCGCCGCCGCGATCATGCCGTTCATCGTCATCGAGTTCCTGTTCCTGCTCTCGAACCTGCTCAAGGTGTTCGAGGGCGGCTACGTGCCTCTCGTGCTCGCCGGGATGCTCATCATCGTGATGTGGACCTGGGTGCGGGGCGTCAACATCCTGTTCAACAAGACCCGCAAGACCGACGTGCCGCTGCTGGAACTCGTCGGCATGCTGGAGAAGAGCCCGCCCCACCACGTGCGCGGCACGGCGGTGTTCCTCACCAGCGACCCGTCGATCGCCCCGGCGGCCCTGCTGCACAACCTCAAGCACAACAAGGTGCTGCACGAGAAGAACGTCATCCTCACGGTGGAGACCGTGGACACGCCGCGCTCCAGCGATGCGGACCGCATCCGCATGGAGCCGATCGGCCCGCACTTCTCGAAGATCGTGATGAAGTTCGGCTACATGGAGCAGCCCAACATCCCACGGACGCTGACCCTCCTGAAGAAGCAGGGCTTCAAGTTCGACATCATGGCGACGTCGTTCTTCCTGTCGCGCCGCTCGATCCGCCCCGCCGCACATTCCGGCATGCCGCTCTGGCAGGACCGGATCTTCATCACGCTGGCCAAGAACGCCAACGACGCCACCGACTTCTTCCAGATCCCCACCGGCCGCGTGGTGGAGGTGGGGACCCAGGTCACCGTCTAGAGCGCTCTCCGCCGAAGTGGATGCAGGTTCGGCGAAAAAGAGTGCGCGAATACAAAGAGCTCGAGGTGTGCCCCGACCCAACGTGGTCGAGCGCAGCTCTAGCCGGCCGGTTCACGGCCTCGGCAGGTTGATGACGGGCGGCGGTGGCGGCTCGGGGGCGAGGGCCGCCAGCGTCGCCGGGCTCCTGGTATGGGCGACCCGCGTTCTCGCCACCGGCTTCGATGAGGCTTTGAGGTTCGCGCCCTGTCCTACGGCGGAGTGGGAGGCGGTGACCGCGCGCTCCGGTTCCGGCTGAGCGGTCGAGGCTGGCTGGGTGTCCGACACCTCCGGCAGCGCGGCGACCGCAGGTGTCGAGGGAATGCCGGCGGGGGCCGAAGTCGCGACGGCCTGGGCCGGTGCTGCCGCTGCTGCTTCGGGACCAGACGGGGTGGAGGCCGCGGCGAAGGCCAGGGCGGCGGGCGGCCGGGCCTGCTCCACTTCGCCGGGCTTGCGCTTCTCGTAGAAGGCGTTGCCGCCGGCCACCGCCACGTAATGCATGTTGTTGTAGTGGAACGTGCGCCCGGCGGTGTGGAAGTACATGGCGCGGCCCACCTTCGGGTGGCGCTGTCCGGCCAGAACCGCGTCGGCGGCGTCCGCGACCTTTGTCAGATCCTTCTCCGCCATGGGCTTGGTGAGCACGCCGGTGGCGAATTGGCGGGGCTGGCCGACCACGGCGCAGATGCCGCCATTCGGGAAGGCGGCGGCTTCGAGGCGGTTCATCACCACCGTGCCGACGGCGAGCAGGCCTTCGGAATTGCTGCGGTTCGATTCGAAATACATGGCGCGTCCGAGGCAGTCGCGCTCCTCGTCGCTCACCGCCATGGGTTTGGCCGCAAGGCCCGGACCGCCGAGGGAACCGGTCGTGGTGGGGGAATTACAGGCACCGAGGCCCATCGTCGTCATCAGCAGGACCCCGTAGAGTCCCGTCGTCGCCGATCGGGGATACCCCATGCCGTCTCGCTCCCGCTTGTTTCTCGAACGGTCTAGCTCGGCGGGAAATGTGGTTTCTTTTCGGAGACGGGCCGGCAGGCCCGATCATCTTCCCGATGCTGTGGCCGGGAGGTCACGCCCGGCTTTTCTCATACCGGCCAGGGCGAACCCGGCCCGCGCCTCAGAGCATCGGCAGGTGCGCAGGCTTGGGCCCGCGCGGACAGGCCCCGTCGAGGCTTTGCCATTGACGATCGGTGAGGGTCAGGTCGCCGGCGGCGGCGTTGTCGTCCACATGCGCAAGGCGCGAGGCCTTCGGGATCGTGAACACCGAGGCGGACCGCGTCAGCGCCGCGAGCGCGACCTGCCGCTGCGTCGCTCCCGTCTCGGCAGCAATCTGGCCTAGCACGCGCCCACCGGCCGAGTCCGGCTTGGGGAAGTCGTCATGGCCGAATGGGCTGTAGGCGACGACGGCGACACCATGCGCCTCGCACCAGGGCAGGACGGCATGTTCGATCGCCCGTTCCCCAAGGTGATAGAGCACCTGATTGCAGGCGATGCGGCCTTCGCCGGCTATGGCAAGAGCTTCCTCGAGGTCGGGGACGTCGAAATTGCTGACCCCCCAGGAGAGGAGCTTGCCCTGCCGCACCAGCCCCTCGAAGGCGCCGATGGTCTCTTCGAGTGGAGTCCCGCCCCGCCAGTGCAGGAGATAGCTGTCGAGCCGGTCCGTCTTCAGGCGCGCCAGCGAGCGCTCGCAGGCGGTCACGACGGAGCGTGCCGAGGCATGGTTCGGCAGCACCTTCGAGACGAGGAACACCGCGTCGCGTCGCCCGGCGATCGCCTCCGCCACCACGACTTCGGCCTCGCCGTACATCTCGGCGGTGTCGATGTGGCTCATTCCCCGATCGAGCCCGCGCCGCAAGGCCGCCACGGCGTCGGGCCGGGAGGCCTCGTCGAGATACCAGGTGCCCTGCCCGATAACGGAGACGGGGCGGCCGGTCGGACCGAAGGACTTCTGTCGCATGCGATGCTCCAGTGGAAGACCGACGGTCGGATGCTCGGGCCGTATCGAACATCCGGCCATGCGTGACCGGTTCAGGCCGTCAGCGTGCCGTGACAGTGCTTGTACTTCTTGCCCGAGCCGCAGGGGCAGGGCTCGTTGCGGCCGACGCGACCCCAGGTGCTCGGATCATTCGGGTCGCGCTCGATCACGGCCGCGTCCGTGGACATCGCCTGCGCGGCGTAGCCGTAGGCCGGTCCACCGCCCCCGGCGCTGCCCGTGCCGCGGTCGGAATAGTCCATCTCGTTCTCGCCGGTAACGGGATCGAGATGCTGGGCGAACATGGACGGCAGTTCCGGGCTCGTGAACGGGTTCGCCCCTTGCGAATCCTGCTCCTGGTAGGTGATCTCGATGCGGGCGAGCTGCTGGGTCACCTGTTCGCGCAAGCTGCCGACGAGGCCGTTGAAGAGTTCGAACGCTTCGGACTTGTACTCGTTGAGCGGGTCGCGCTGGGCGAAGCCGCGCCAGCCGATCACCTGGCGCAGGTGGTCGAGGGTGACGAGATGCTCGCGCCAGAGATGGTCGAGGGTCTGCAGAAGGACCTGCTTCTCAACATAGGTCATCACCTCCGGCGTGTTCTTCTCGGTGCGGGCGGCATAGGCCTCGTCGGAGGCGGTGCGCAGGCGGTCGCGCATCTCCTCGTCGGCGATGCCCTCTTCCCTCGCCCAATCCTCCACCGGCACGTCGAGGTTCAACACCTCGGTGACGCGCAGGCGCAGGCCCTCGATGTCCCACTGTTCGGCATAGGCGTTCTCGGGGACGTGGATGGCGACGAGATCGTCGACGACGCCGTGGCGCATCTCGTCCACGGTCTCGCGCACGCTGTCCTGGCCCATGAAGTCACGGCGCTGCTCGAACACGACCTTGCGCTGGTCGTTCATGACGTTGTCGTACTTGAGCACGTTCTTGCGCATGTCGAAGTTGCGCGCCTCGACCTTCTGCTGCGCCTTCTCGATGGCCTTGTTGATCCAGGGGTGGATGATCGCCTCGCCCTTTTCCAGGCCGAGGCGGGTCAGCATCCCGTCCATGCGGTCGGAGCCGAAGATCCGCATCAGGTCGTCCTGAAGCGACAGGTAGAATTTCGAACGGCCGGGATCGCCCTGGCGGCCGGAGCGCCCGCGCAGCTGGTTGTCGATGCGCCGCGATTCGTGGCGTTCGGTGCCGATGATGTACAGGCCGCCGGGAAGAGCCTTCTTGCGTCCGGCCTCCGGATCGGCCGGCTCGCCCGAGGCCAGCACCTTGGCGCGGTTCTCCTCGATCTCGGCCTTGATCGCCGCCGCCTTCGCGTCCCGCTCGGCGCCTGCGGGCAGGCCGGCGAGCTCCTTTTCCAGGCGCATCTCGAGATTGCCGCCGAGTTTGATGTCGGTGCCGCGACCGGCCATGTTGGTGGCGATGGTGATGGCGCCCGGCACGCCGGCCTCGGCGACGATATAGGCCTCCTGCTCGTGGAAGCGGGCGTTCAAAACGGCGAAGGTCTTCGTCACCCGGCCTTCGCGAGCGGCGGCATAGACGTCGGTCAGCGCATTGAGGTCGGAATAGTCCAGCTGGCGGAAGCCGGCCTTGGTGAGCATCTCGGCCAGATGCTGCGACTTCTCGATGGAGCCGGTGCCGACCAGGATCGGCTGGTGGCGCGCATGCGCCTTCTCGATCTCCGCGATGATGCCGTCGTATTTCTCGCCCACCGTCCGGTAGACCTCGTCGTCCTCGTCGACGCGCTCGACCTCCTTGTTGGTAGGAATGTCGACGACTTCGAGCTTGTAGATCTCGGCGAACTCGTCGGCCTCGGTAGAAGCCGTGCCGGTCATGCCCGCAAGGTTGGTGTAGAGGCGGAAGTAGTTCTGGAAGGTGATCGAGGCGAGCGTCTGGTTCTCGGGCTGGATCGTCACCCGCTCCTTGGCCTCCAGGGCCTGGTGCAGGCCCTCCGAGTAGCGCCGTCCCTGCATCATGCGGCCGGTGAACTCGTCGATGATCACCACCTCGTCGTTCTTGACGATGTAGTCCTTGTCCAGGGTGAACAGGGTGTGGGCGCGAAGCGCCTGGTTCACGTGGTGGACGAGGCTGACGTTGTGGGCGTCGTAGAGGTCGCCCTCCTTCAGGAGATCGGCGCCGCGGAGCAGGTCCTCGATGAACTCGTTGCCGCTCTCGGTGAGCGAGACGGAACGCTGCTTCTCGTCGAGGTCGTAATGCTCCTTCTCGAGATGGGGCATCAGCGCGTCCACGGAGACGTAGAGCTCCGAGCGGTCGTCCACGGGACCGGAGATGATGAGCGGTGTGCGCGCCTCGTCGATGAGGATCGAATCGACCTCGTCGACGATCGCGAAATTGTGCCCGCGCTGCGAGAGCTGACTCAGCTCGTACTTCATGTTGTCGCGCAGGTAATCGAAGCCGAACTCGTTGTTGGTGCCGTAGGTGATGTCGCAGGCATAGGCGTCCCGGCGCTGCTCGTCGTCGAGCCCGTGGACGATGGTGCCGACGGTGAGCCCGAGGAAGCGGTAGACCTGGCCCATCCACTCGGCGTCGCGGGAGGCGAGGTAGTCGTTCACCGTGACCACATGGACGCCGAGACCCGACAGGGCGTTGAGATAGACCGGCAGCGTCGCCACGAGGGTCTTGCCCTCGCCGGTGCGCATCTCGGCGATGCCGCTCTCGTGGAGCACCATGCCGCCGATGAGCTGCACGTCGAAATGACGCTGGCCGAGGGTGCGCTTGGCCGCCTCGCGCACGGTGGCGAAGGCGGGCACCAGGATCTCGTCGAGGGTCTTTCCGGCGGCGAGCTCGGCCTTCAGCATGTCGGTGCGGGCGCGCAGTGCCTCGTCCGACAGGGCGGCGATCTCCGGTTCCAGGGCATTGATTTCGGCAATGCGCGGGCGATAGCCCTTGACGCGGCGGTCGTTGGACGAGCCGAAAATCTTCTTAGCGAGGGCGCCGAGCATCGTGAACCTGCGGTCGAGATATCTGAATCGAGATATCGGAAGAATGTGTTGGGCGGGCTTATAGAGGTAAATATTGCCGGACGCATCCGAAAGGGCAGCGGCACCGTGCGAGTGAGCCGGCCGTCGCCGACGCGCCTGCCGCGCCTTCATCGTGCGGGAGTTCCTCTGTACCGCTCGATGGCGGCGGCACGCCTGCGCCGTCTCAGAAAAACGAGCGAACCGGCCTCACTTTGCGGACGTAGCAGACGTCAGTTGATCTCGCAGAAGCCCGAGCCTGAGCCAACGAGACGCGTCTTGGCGCACCGTTCCGCAGGGGCGCGGACGTCCTTTGTCGGAGCGGGAGCGATCACGGGGAGAACCGGTCGCAGGATCGGAGGTCGGTCCGCTTCGGGATCGCCGGCCGCCGTCAACCTGCTGGAGCGGATGGACACGGCGGTCCCGATGCCGGCCCCGAGGGCGACCGATCGGGTGCCATTGATGGGCGGAACTGGGCGAGGGGACTGGACGGATCGTCCGACCCGGAGCCGCGCTTCCGTGTCGGTGATCGCGCCCGCGAGGGTCAGGGTCGCAGCGGCGAGGATGAAACCGGTTCGCATGCCACTCTCCCACGCAGCTTGGGAAAGGGTGGGGCGGGCGGGCTTAAAGCCGCCTTATCGTGATCGGGCGGATTGACCCGAAACCCCGCCCACGCTTGCCTTCCACCCTCGCCCGCGCCACCTCTCGCCCACAGATCCGCGCGGCGTCCCGCCGCTCGCTGTTGCCACGTCTCGAACCCGGCCGGACAGAGCCTCGCGGACGCGGCATCCACCTATTCGAGGAATCCCCATTGATGACGACGCCTCTCCTCCTTCGGCGCTCGGGCGCCATGGCGCTGGCCGTTGCCCTGCCCCTCGCCTCCGTCGCGCTGCCGATGCAGGCCCTGGCGCAGACGCCGCCGGCCGCCGCCCCCGCCGCGGCTCCGGTCGCGCCGGAGACGGTGGTGGCCAAGGTGAACGGATCGCCGGTCACCGCGGGCGACCTCGCCATCGCCGCCGAAGACCCGGCACTCTCCCTGCCCGGCGTCGACGAGGCCCAGAAGAAGAACCTGCTCATCGACTACATGGTCGACCTCAAGGTCGGCGCCCAGGCGGCCGAGGCGGCCAAGGTCGGTGACTCGCCCGAGTTCCAGCGCAAGCTCGCCTACTTCAAAAGCAAGCTCCTCCTCGACGAGTATCTGGAGCGTGAGGCGAAGAAGGCGGTGACGCCGGAGGCCGCGAAAGCCCTCTACGACCAGACCCTCACCACGATGAAGCCTGAGGAGGAGGCCCATGCCCGCCACATCCTCGTGGACAACGAGGAGGAGGCCAAAAAGATCTCGGCCCGGATCAAGGGCGGCGAGGACTTCTCGAAGATCGCGGCGGAGCTCTCCAAGGATCCCGGCTCCAAGGCCGAGGGCGGAGATCTCGGCTGGTTCACCAAGGAACGGATGGTCGCCCCCTTCGCGGAGGCCGCCTTCAAGCTGCCGGTCGGCCAGGTCTCCGACCCGATCAAGACGCAGTTCGGCTGGCACGTGATCAAGGTCGAGGAGCGGCGCACCAAGCCGGTGCCGACCTTCGCCGAGATGAAGGATCAGGTCGACCAGTACCTCACCCGCAAGTCGCAGCAGGACCTCATCCTGAAGCTGCGCGAGAGCGCCAAGATCGAACGTACCGACGCCGCCGCGCCCGCCGTGGCGCCCAAAGCTCCCTGAAGCCGGACGGCTTTCAAGAACGAAGAAGGCCTGCCCCGTCGCCGGGGCAGGCCTTCAGTCTTGTCGATGCCGCGGGACGGCGTCAGGCGATGTACTGGGCGCCGTTGATCGTCAGGGTCGAGCCGGTGATGAAGCCCGAATCTTCCGCCGCGAGGTATTCCACCGCGCGGGCGATCTCGGCGGCCTCGCCGAGGCGGCCCACGGGAATCGTCGAGATGATCTTGTTGCGGATATCCTCCGGCACCGCCATCACCATGTCGGTGGCGATGTAGCCCGGCGCGATCACGTTGACGGTGATGCCCTTCGAGGCGCTCTCTTGAGCCAGCGCCTTGGCGAAGCCGATCACGCCGGCCTTGGCGGCCGAGTAGTTGGTCTGGCCGGCCTGGCCCTTCTGGCCGTTGATCGACGAAATCAGGATGATGCGGCCGAAATTGCGGGCGCGCATGCCCTCGATCACCGGACGGGTGACCGTGAACATCGAGTCGAGGTTGGTCTTGATGACCGCCTGCCACTTCTCGAAGGTCATCTTGTGGAACGCGCCGTCACGGGTGATGCCGGCATTGTTCACCAGGATGTCGATGGGGCCGAGTTCGGCCTCGACGGCCTTGATGCCGGCCTCGCAGGCAGCGGCGTCGCCGACGTCGAACTTGAAGACCGGGATGCCGGTCTCTGCCTTGAAGGCGTTGGCCGCCTCGTCGTTGCCGCCGTAATTGGCGGCCACCTTGTAGCCCTTGGCCTTAAGACCCGTCGAGATCGCGGCACCGATGCCGCGCGTTCCACCCGTGACGAGGGCAATGCGTTCTTGAGCCATGGCTTCCTCCAATTTTCTTTGATGTTCGATGGCGTGCGTAATGCAATTTCTTGCAGATTCTCGGCGCGGGCGGGCTTAGCTCAATCGGCTCTGCCCGCCCATGCCATTTAAATTTGCTGCGTCCTCAAGAATTCTCCAAGACAATGTCCCCAATGTTTGCGGGCATCCTCGGAGATCTGGCACGAACGCAGAAATTATACTGTATTCAATCGAGCGAAATGGAGGATCAGATGCGCTCGATGCACATGGCGACGCCCATGCCGCCGCCGATGCAGAGGGTGGCAAGACCCTTCTTGGCGTCGCGACGCTTGAGCTCGTGCAGCAGGGTGACGAGGACGCGGGCGCCGGACGCGCCGATCGGGTGACCGATGGCGATGGCGCCGCCATTGACGTTCACCTTGTCGGTGTCCCAGCCCATGTCCTTGTTCACGGCGAGCGCCTGGGCGGCGAAGGCCTCGTTGGCCTCGATCAGGTCGAGGTCGGACGGCTTCCAGCCGGCCTTGTCGAGGGCCTTGCGCGAGGCCGGGATCGGGCCGGTGCCCATCACCTTGGGGTCGACGCCGACAGTGGCCCAGGACACGATCCGGGCGAGCGGGGTGATGCCGCGACGCTCCGCCTCGGAGGCCGACATCAGCACGATGGCGGCAGCGCCGTCGTTGAGGCCGGACGCATTGGCGGCGGTCACCGTGCCGTCCTTCGAGAAGGCGGGCTTGAGCTTGGCCATCGCCTCGATGGTGGCGCCGTCACGGATGTACTCGTCGGTGTCGACGATGGTGTCGCCCTTGCGGCCCGGAACGGTGACGGGGACGATCTCGTCCTTGAAGCGGCCTTCCTTGCGGGCGGCCTCGGCCTTGTTCTGCGACTTCGTCGCGAACTCGTCCTGCTGCTCGCGGGTCAGCTGGAACGCCTGGGCCACGTTCTCGGCGGTGGTGCCCATGTGGTAGCCGTTGAAGGCGTCCCAGAGGCCGTCCTTGATCATGGTGTCGACGAGCTTCACGTCGCCCATCTTCTGGCCGCCGCGCAGGTACTGCGCATGGGGGGACAGCGACATCGATTCCTGGCCGCCGGCCACGATCACCGTCGCATCGCCGTTGGCGATCTGCTGCATGCCGAGGGCGACCGTGCGCAGGCCCGAGCCGCAGACCTGGTTGACGCCCCAGGCCGTGGCCTTCTCCGGGATGCCGGCCTTGATGGCGGCCTGGCGGGCCGGGTTCTGGCCGGCGCCGGCGGTGAGGACCTGGCCGAAGATCACCTCGTCCACGTCGTCGGGGGAAACGCCGGCGCGCTCCAGGGCAGCCTTGATCGCCACGGCGCCGAGTTCATGGGCCGGTACGGTGTTGAAGGCACCTCCGAACGAACCCACTGCGGTCCGCGCCGCGCCGACGATGACGATGTCTTCCGCTGCCATTGACGTTCTCCTCTTGAGGGCCGGCGCGACGTTGAAGCCCTCCGATGGGCATGCGCGCTTGAAGCCAACTCAGGCGATGAAAGCGTTGGGGTGGGTGAAGTCAAGCGCCCTCGGAAGGTGGGCGCGTGGCCTGCCGGTGTTTGTCATCGGCGCGCCGGCGGGGCGGGTGGCACTATTCTGCGGGGATCGGGGCCAGATTGCTGTTTTCGTCAGCGGGCGAAAGCCTTAAGGTTCGTCCACGCGCGAATACGAATGATACCCGGACGGCGCATCGGGCCTCGAAGGGATTGGGCGCTGGAATGAACGTGTCGGGAAAGGCCACGAGGATGGCGGACAACGGTAAGGCTCAGCAGACCGTCATCAAGAAGTACGCGAACCGGCGACTGTACCATACCGGAACCTCGACCTACGTCACGCTCGAGGACCTCTCAACGATGGTCCAGAACGGTGAGGATTTCCTCGTCTACGACGCCCGTTCGGGCGACGACATCACCCGCTCCGTGCTCACGCAGATCATCTTCGAGCAGGAGAACAAGGCCGGTGATGACAATCTGCTGCCGGTCGCCTTCCTGCGCCAGCTCATCCGCTTCTACGGCGACAGCATGCGGACCATGGTGCCGAGCTTCCTCGAATTCTCCATGGCCAATTTCGCCCGCGACCAGGACGGCCTGCGCGAGAAGATGAACCAGAGCTTTGCCCCCAAGGTGTTCCAGAGCGCCATGGAGGAGCAGGTACGGGCCAACATGAGCTTCTTCGGCGATGCCATGAAGATGTTCACGACCTTCGGAACCGGGCCGCTTTCCGGCATGAAGGCCTCCACGTCGGCGCCGACGCCGTCCCACCCGGCGAGCCCGGTGCCCGCGCCCGACAGTGACCTCGACGAGTTGAAGCGGCAGATGGCGGAGATGCGCAACCGCCTGGAAGACCTCGCCAAGAAATAGGCGGTCCCGCGCCCGCGTCCCGAGAGAGTGCTGACGAACCGTTAACGTCGGCCCACCCATTGCGCCTTTCTGCCCATTGCAGGCGGAAGGGCAGCGTGTGGCACAGACCGGCACGGGGAAATGTACCAAAACGGGTCGCGCCGTCCCCGAGGGGGATCGAGGCACGGCGCGGACGCTCGTCGTTGTCGACGGCGGCGAGACGGTAGCCCGCAAGGCGAGTGACGCCTATGGCGGGCCGAACGCCGAGTTCCTGACTCAGCTTCTCGTCAATTGCGAGCCGACCATGCGTGCCTCCCGCGCGGAGCGCATGCGCTCGGCCACGGCACGCTACGCCGAGACGACACGGGCCGGAGCGGACAAGCGCCGCGCCTGAGCCGTCGAGGCACGGAACGCAAAAAACCGCCCGAAGGCGGTTCTCGCAGACATCATCCCGTCCCAGCCCTGCGCTGGAACGTAGACGAAGCGAACAAATCAGGCCTCGGCGGACTTCACCTTGAGGACCTGGCGACCGCGATACATGCCGGTCTTCAGATCGATGTGGTGGGGCCGACGCAGCTCGCCCGAATCCTTGTCGGCGACATAGGTCGGAGCCTTGAGGGCATCGGCGGACCGGCGCATGCCGCGCCGCGAGGGGGAGGTCTTTCGCTTCGGAACGGCCATGGGTAGTCCTGCTACGACAAAAAGGGTGCACGGGCGCCGCCCCGCGAGGGAAGAGGCAACCTCGGCACCGTGTTCAAACGGAGATTCGATGGCGGCTGTATAGCGGCACATCGGCCGTCTGGCTAGAGCCGCCCGGGGGCGGACTTTCGGAAAAACGCCGATCGATCCGCAAGGGGGACAGCCGGCCCGGGTTCGCGGCGGGGCTCGCGAGGCTGTGAAGCCTCGTTAAGCGCCGGTTCAACCGTCGTGTCCTACCTGCGAATACGGAGACGCCTCAACGAAGACTGCGCCGCCGCATCTCGGGAGATTGCCGTGACTTCATCTCGCATGACCACATCTCTGCTCCGCACCCTGGCCGTGCTGAGCTGCCTCGCGGCGGCTCCCGCCGTCGCCCAGGCGCCAAACCCCTCGACCTCCACCCCTCCCACCGCCGCACCGAAGGCGCCTACGGCTCCGGCCGCCCCGGCCAAGCCGACGGCTGACAAGCCCGCTGTCCCCGTCGCGCCGGCGGCCAAGACCGATCTCATCGACCTGAACAGCGCCTCGTCCGCCGAACTCGAGGCTCTCCCCGGCATCGGTGCGGCGCGCTCGGCCGCGATCGTCAAGGGTCGCCCCTATCACGGCAAGGATCAGCTCGTGTCGAAGAAGATCCTCACCCAGGGCGTCTATGACGGGATCAAGGACAAAGTCATCGCCAAGCAGAAGTAACCCTTCAGCGCGGCAGCCCGGCACCGGTCCGGTGCCGGGTTGTTCGCCGGGGGGCACGGTGTTACGCGGCCCGAGACCCCGGTTTCCCGCCAGAAGACATAAGCCCGATGCCTCCCCAGCCCATCATCCGCGTCCATCGCGGCGACCTCCCGGCCGATTACGTGCCGGGCGCCGCCATCGCCATCGACACCGAGACGCTGGGGCTCAATCCGCATCGGGACCGGCTGTGCGTCGTCCAGATCTCGCGCGGCGACGGCACTGCCGACGTGGTGCAGATCGTGCCCGGTTCCGCGCCGCCCGACAGGCTCAAGGGCGTGCTGGCTGATCCGGCGGTGACGAAGATCTTCCATTTTGCCCGGTTCGACCTCGCCGTGCTCTTCAGGGCCTTCGGCGTGATGCCGGGGCCGGTCTACTGCACCAAGGTCGCCTCCAAGCTCGCCCGCACCTATACCGACCGGCACGGCCTCAAGGACGTGGTCCGAGAACTCGTGGGCGTCGACCTGTCCAAGCAGCAGCAATCCTCGGATTGGGGCGCCGAGTCCCTAAGCCAGGCGCAGGTGGAATATGCGGCCTCCGACGTGCTGCATCTGCATGCGGCTCGCGCCCGCCTCGACGCGATGCTCGCCCGTGAGGGACGCACGGATCTCGCGCGGCGCTGTTTCGACTTCCTGCCGACCCGCTCCCTCCTCGATCTCGAAGGGTGGGCCGAGACCGACATCTTCGCCCATACCTGATCGGCGCCGGGCTCCGGCCCATCGGGCACGTCCATCGCGGCGTCCTGTGCGGCCTATCGCGACGGTGCGGCCGCGCACATCGATCGTGCCGCCGCGATCCCGACCGATTGATGATTCCTCAACGCTCCGCCCATAAGGTTGCGGCACGGCCACAACTTCGCCATCGGCCGCGCGCATCCGGCGCTGGACCATAGGTGAGGCTGGCTCGCACGGCTCGACCCATGATGGGCGAGACGTGGCATGTTGCGGGGCGCAACCTGCCGGTTTCACGTTGGATCGGTCAGGCGGAGCGGCTCGGATCATCACCATGCACGGGGTCGACGCCATCCACGCGACAGGGACGACGGGATCGGGAGCGGATGCGCGCCGTCACCGTGCCCATGCGCGCGCTCGCAACCACAGCACGCAGGTGCGCTACCTGCGTCGTCTCATTCCCCTGTCGGCCGGAGCCGCGATCGTCGCCCTTGCTGTGGTGACGTTGTTCAACCCGTTCGGCAGCGTCCTCCCGGCCGTCACCATGGGGCCGGTCACCCTGTCGGGCACCAAGGTGAAGATGGAGAACCCACGTCTCTCCGGCTTCCGGAAGGACAACCGGGGCTACGAGGTCATCGCCACCGCCGCCTTCCAGGACGTGCGCAAGCCGACGCTGATCGAACTCCAGGCCATGAAGGGCCATCTCGTCACCGACGATTCGGGCGGGCTCGCCCATATGGAGGCCGCCGGCGGTCTGTTCGATTCGGCGCGCGAGACCCTGTCCCTCGAACGCGATATCAAGCTGTGGACCGACAAGGGCGAAGACATTCGTCTCCAGACCGCCGCCATCGATTTCAAGGCCGGGACGGTGAAGTCCGATCAGGTCGTCACCGTGACGCTTCCCACGGGCACGGTGGTCTCCGACGGCCTCGACCTGATCGACAACGGCCGCGTCATTTCCTTCATCGGCAACGTGCACGCCGTGTTCCACGGATCGGACAAGTCCGAGGACCGGACCGTCGAATCCAGATCCGAGACCGGGTCCGACGTGAAATCGCCGCGCATCCTCACCTCCGCCGCCGAGCCGCGGGACGGGGAGGCACACCGGTGAACCGTTTCACGCTGGTCTCCACGCTCGCCCTCTGCGGCCTCCTCGCAGCTGGAAGCGCGATGGCACAGATCCCGTCGGGCACCGCTCCGGCGCCCGCCGCCGCGAAAGCGAACAAGCCGACCGCTCCCGGAAGCACCTTCGGCGCAAGCGGCGGCAAGGAACCCGTGAAGATTGATGCGGACCGGCTCGACGTGTTCGACCGCGAGAACAAGGCGATCTTCGCCGGCAATGTCGTGGCCGTGCAGGGCGACAGCACGATCCGCTGTTCGACGATGACGGTGCACTACAAGCGCAGCAAGGATGCCAAGCCCGGCGCTCCCGCGCCCGCCGCCGATGCCGCCAAGTCACCCGCGGGCATGGCCGAAAACGGCATCCAGAAAGTGGAATGCGCCGGCCCCGTCACCGTGGTGCAGAACGATCAGGTCGCCACCGGCGACAACGCCGTGTTCGACCAGGAGGCCAAGCGCATCGTGCTCACCGGCAACGTCGTGCTGAGCCAGTGCCAGAACGTCACCCGGGGCAGTCGCCTCGTTTACGACATGAATACCGGCCGGGCGAACATGGACCCGGTGGCCGGTGGCCGCGTCTCGGCGATGTTCGTGCCACAGAAGGAAGAGGCCGCCAAGGGCGGCGCGAAGGGCTGTGCCCAGCCGGCGAGCACTGCGGGCAAGCCCGCGCCCAAGCCCTCCGAAGCCAGTGCCGACAAACCTGCCTCGAAACCGAGAGCGCAGGCCAATTGACCTCCGCTCCGTCGTTGGCCTCGGTGCCAGACCCGATCAGCCCGCGCATCGCCGGTTCCGGCGGACCGGGACGTCCGCCGTCGCTCCTGTCGCGCCTTTTCGCGCGCGGCAAGGGCAGGCCGGCGGCCGGGGGGACGGACCTGTCCGGGAATGGCGGCGGTCCGGGCATCCTCCACGTGGAGGGCCTGCGCAAGAGCTACGGCGCGCGCACCGTAGTGCACGAGGCCGGGCTGACCGTGCGCAACGGTGAGGCCGTAGGGCTGCTCGGCCCCAACGGCGCGGGCAAGACCACGATCTTCTATATGATCACCGGTCTCGTCTCGGCCGATCGCGGTTCGATCAGCCTCGACGGTCTGCCGATCACTCACCTGCCGATGTACCAGCGCGCGCGCCTCGGCATCGGCTACCTGCCGCAGGAAGCCTCGATCTTCCGCGGCTTGTCGGTGGAGGACAACATCCGCGCGGTGCTCGAAGTGGTGGAGCCCAGCCGCAAGGAGCGCGAGCGCAAGCTCGATTCGCTGCTCGAGGAATTCGACATCGCGCGCCTGCGCAAATCGCCCTCGATCGCGCTGTCGGGCGGTGAGCGGCGGCGCTGCGAGATCGCCCGCGCCCTGGCGACCTCGCCGAGCTTCATGCTCCTTGACGAGCCGTTCGCCGGCATCGACCCCATCGCGGTGGGCGACATCCAGGATCTGGTGAAGCACCTCAAGCAGCGCGGGATCGGCGTCCTCATCACCGATCACAACGTGCGCGAGACGCTGGGCCTGATCGACCGCGCTTACATCGCCCATTCCGGCCGTATCCTCACGGAGGGCACGCCGGCCGAGATCGTCGCCAACGAGGATGCGCGGCGGCTCTATCTCGGCGAGGATTTCCGCCTCTAGGGATGCTTCACGAAACTCCCTGTCACGGTCGGTCCTCGCTCTGGGCACGGCGGCGCAACGGGAGTTTTGTGAGAGACACCGGAACCTCGGTCACCGATAGGGTTCGAGGCCCGCGAATCATCGCCCGGCCGGGACGCTCTGACACGTCTTGCATTCGGCGTTCAGCGAGATGAGGCGATTGCCATGCTCACGTCGCCGCTTCGGAGATGGCCCCCGGCGATGGTTGAAATTCCGTCATCGCCAAGCCTTCCTCATCCACTGCCTCATTTGTCGCCAGATCTCATGTCTTCTGCGAAATGCATGCGTTTTGTGCATGTCGATTCACGTCGCGGACATGCCCACTGGCGAAGCGATGGAATTTTTCGTTTAATATCAAAGATTTGTAGCTAGGCGGGCAGAACGGCCCCCGTCCGGAGCCGGCGCTCATGATGCTGCGCTGCGGCACGCCGCCGGGAATCACGCGCTTCGTACTTTGACGGCGGCGCGAGATGGCGATAGACATGTGCGAAGACAAGAAGAAGCAACATTCATGCCGAGCGACGTAGGGTTCTGTGCGCGTTCGGCTGGGCTCATCTGACGGCGTCGGGGCAACACCATGAGTTTGCTGCAGCGGCTGGAAATGCGTCAGGGCCAAGCCCTGGTGATGACGCCACAGCTTCTCCAGGCGATCAAGCTTCTTCAGCTCTCCCAGATCGACCTCGCGACCTATGTCGATGCCGAACTGGAGCGGAACCCTCTCTTGGAACGCGTCGAAGGCGATGCGGACGGTGATCGCGTGGGTACGGAGCCGGCACCGGACGCCCCGGGCGACGGAGATGGCGATTTCGATTCGGCCGAGCCCGATAACTGGATGGCAACCGAGCTCACTGCCAGCGGCGCCGAGATGGAGAGCGTCCTCGACACCCGCCTCGACAACGTCTTCTCCGACGAGAATCCGAGCCATGCCCGCGAGGCGGCTTCAGGCGACATGCTTACCCTGACCCCCGCGCCCTACGGCAATAGTGGCGGCAGCTTCGACGGCGAGGCGCCGGATTTCGAGGCGACCCTGACCTCGGAAGTCTCCCTGCGCGAGCATCTCAGCGCGCAACTCGACCTCGCCACCCGCGATCCCGGCGACAGGCTAATCGCCGGCTTTCTCATCGATGCGGTGGACGATGCCGGTTACATGCGCGAATCCATCGACGAGGTGGCCGAGCGCCTCGGCGCCAGCCTCGATTCGGTGGCGCGGGTGCTCAAGCTGATCCAGACCTTCGACCCGCCGGGCATCGCGGCCCGCGATCTCGCCGAATGTCTGAGCCTGCAACTGCGCGAGCGGGACCGGTTCGATCCGGCGATGCAGGCCCTGGTCTCCCGTCTCGACCTTGTGGCCAAGCGCGATTTTCCAAGTCTGCGCCGGCTCTGCGGCGTCGACGACGAGGATCTCGTGGACATGCTGGCCGAACTGCGCCGCCTCGACCCGAAGCCCGGCCGGGCCTTCGGCTCGCGCGCGGTTGAGGTGCTGATCCCCGACGTCTTCGTGCGGGCGGCGTCCGACGGGTCCTGGCTGGTGGAGCTCAATGCCGAGGCACTGCCCCGCGTGCTGGTGAACCAGAGCTACTATGCCCGCGTCTCGCGCGGGGCGTCTGCAGAGGGCGACAAGGCGTTCCTGTCCGAATGCCTGCAGACCGCCAACTGGCTCACCCGCAGCCTCGAGCAACGGGCGCGCACCATCCTCAAGGTCGCCTCCGAAATCGTGCGCCAGCAGGACGCCTTCTTCGTGAACGGCGTGGCGCATCTGCGCCCCCTCAACCTCAAGACGGTCGCCGAGGCCATCGGCATGCACGAATCCACGGTGTCGCGGGTCACTTCCAACAAATCCATCGGCACAAGCCGGGGTACGCTGGAGATGAAGTACTTCTTCACCGCCGCCATTCCGGGGGCGGCGGGCACCGCCTCGCATTCCTCCGAGGCCGTGCGTCACCGCATCAAGCAGCTCGTGGATGGCGAGGCGACCGGTGACGTGCTCTCGGACGACGCCCTCGTCCAGAAGCTCCGCGACGAGGGCATCGACATCGCCCGGCGCACGGTGGCGAAATACCGGGAATCCCTGCGCATCCCTTCATCCATCGAGCGCCGCCGCGAGCATTTCGCCTACGCCCGCTAAGGGCGGATGCGTTCCGCGGATGACGTCTGCCCGTCGGCGGACGCGTCAGGCTCTCCCGCCTGTCACCAGCCGTGCCAAGCCGGCTCGCCATTCCGTTGACTTCTCTTCCCGGGGCTCCTTTACTCGCCTGCCGAACGCAACAAGAACCGGAGGATACATGGGGTCATTGCGCGTCACAGGCCACGGCCTGGACCTCGGCGAAGCCCTTCGCGGGCGTGTCGAAGAGCGAATGGCCGCCACCTTGTCGAAATATCTCGACAGCCACATGAACGGCACCTGCTCCGGACATGTGACGCTTCGACGGGATGGGACGGCTTACCGTACCGATTGCGTGCTTCACCTCGTCTCGGGCCTGACGCTCGAAGCGTCAGCCGCCTCGCACGACGCCCATTCGAGCTTCGAGCAGACGGCGGACAAGCTCGAGAAGCGTCTGAAGCGCTACAAGCACCGACTCAAGGATCATGGCGCTGCCCTGCACGAGGGCGCCACCGTCCAGGCGGCCTACGCCGTTTTCGCCGCGCCGAGCGACGCGGAGGAGGAGGCGACCGACGACGATCTCTCCGAGGACGAAGAGGCTCACCCGCCCGTGGTCGCCGAGAGTACCAAGGCGCTTAAGCGCCATTCGGTGAGCGAGGCGGTCACCGCCCTCGACCTCACGGGAGCACCGGTGATCGTGTTCGTTCACGCTGGTACCGGCCGCATCAACGTCGTATACCGCCGCAGTGACGGAGCGATCGGTTGGGTGGACCCGCCGGAGGCGGCAGCTTAACGCGCTCTGCCGGCCGCGTGCCGACCATCGGCCGCCTCGGGATGCGTGGGGACCACGCATCCGCAGCGCTAATGTAGACGAGCGGTGGCCGGTGGGTCGCCGCCGATGGGGCGATGGTCCTTCATGCCGATTCTGGAATTCCTCAGTCCGGATTCCGTGGTCACCTCTCTGCGCGCCCGCGCGAAGAAGCAGATCCTTCAGGAATTGAGCGCCCATGCGGTGCGCCAGCTTCCCGCTCTCGACGAGCGTGAGGTCTTCGAGACCCTTCAGCAGCGCGAGCGCCTCGGCTCCACGGGTATCGGCGACGGCGTCGCCATTCCCCACGGCAAGCTTCCGGGCCTCGACCGGCTGTTCGGCCTCGTGGCACGGCTGGAGCGGCCGGTGGATTTCGAATCCCTCGACGGTCAGCCGATCGACATCGCCTTCCTCCTCCTCGCCCCGGAGGGTGCGGGCGCGGAGCATCTCAAGGCCCTGGCCCAGGTGGCGCGGCTCCTGCGCGAGCCGGGGGTTCTCGACCGGATCCGGGCTGCGAGGGATGCCAGCGCCCTCTATGCGCTCCTGACCCAGCCTACGAAATCCGAGGCGGCATGATCCCGATGAACGTGAGGGCTGAGCGAGCGCTGGTGGCGGTCGCGATGGCGGGCTTCGTCCTGTCGCTGACGGCGGCGCGGGCCGACGTGACCTGCGCCCGCGACGTGCTCGTGGCCAACTCGATGCAGCGTCAGGCCATCGACCAGCTCGAGCAGGCGGATGGCGACGATGCCAACCGCTGCCGAGTCTGGCGCCGCCATGTGGAGACCATGCGCCGGGTCGCCAGCGTCTACGGCCGGTGCCTGTCGGGGGCCGAGCGCGCCGCCAAGCTCGCCGAAGTACAGACCTCCGAGAAGGATTTCTCCGGCATCATCCGGACGCGCTGCCGCGGGTTGTAGAGCGTCGGCCCGCCCTTACAAGGCGAGGTCGCGTCCGGCACACAGGCCGTTGCGGCCGGTCGATTGACTCCGGCCCGCGGCGCGGGCTGTCCTCGCCCGCGCCGCCATGCTGTTCACCCGCCTCCTCGACGATCTGTTCAAGCCGCTTGCCTCGCCGAGCCGGGCCTTCAACGCGGCTCTGCTGCTGCATCTGCATGCCAGGGTGTTCGCCGAGACCACCGACCCCCTGCGCAAGAGCGAGCTGCTCGCCTCCATCGGCGATTTCTCCGCCGACTGGTCCCAGGGCGAGATCGCCGACGACGAAGCGACGCCGGTCGATCCGGTGGAGCGACGCTCGGCGGTCTACCGGCGGCTTCTCGATGCCGGCTGGTTGGTGGAACGGCGCGAGCGCTACGTGCCGGTGGTCGATTTCGATCCGGATGCCCGCCTCGTCATCGAAGAACTCGCCCGTCTCGACCGGGGTGAGACCCGCTCCTATGGCGGCGCGGTGCTGGAGGTGCTGGGCAGCCTGGAAAGCGCCGTGACCAACCCGGCCGAGCGCTCGGAGGCTCTTGTCAACGCGGCCAAGGCCTCGCGCGCCTTCCTCGGACACCTGCGCAGCCTCGCCGGCTCCATGCGCAAGATCGAGGAGCGGATCCTGCGCGAGGAAGACCAGGGCGTCGCGTTCCGCCTCTATTTCGAGGAGTTCGTGGCGCGCCATCTCGTTAGCGACTACCGCACCCTGCACACCCGCCTGAACCCATTCCGGTTCCGCTCCGGCATCGTCCGCGAGGCGGGCCGTGCGCTGCGCGATGACCTCACCCTCCGGGCCCTGGCCGAGGCGGGCCTGCGCGAGGGCAGGGCGCCCGACCTGTCCCTCGCGGAGCGGGCGGTGCGGGCGGACCTCGCCGAGATCCTCTCGATCTTCGAGGGGCTCGACCGGCATCTCGACGCGGTGGCCGATATTGTGGCACGCCTGGAGCGCCGGATCGCGGCGGCCCTGCGCTACACCGATCATCGCGATTCCGACCGGATCGAGCGCACCGCCGCGGCGTTGCGGGCGGTGGGCGCCGCCGAATGGTCCGAGACCGCTCCCTCCGCCGAGGTCTCGCTCCTGCGTCCGCCCATCGGCGAGCCGCATCTCTACACCCCCCGCCTGCGGCGCGCAGCGATCCTGTCCGAGCCACTGCCGGAGATTCATCTCGATCCAGCCATCGAAGCCTTCATCCTGGCTAAGGACGCCTTCCGCCAGCGGGTGATGGTGACGCCGGAGCGCGTCATTGCCTTCGTCGAGCGCAAGCTCGGGGGGAGCCCCGCCATCCGGGGCTCCGAGATCGTGGTGGCGGATGTCGACGAGTTCGTGGTGTTCCAGCGCCTGCGCGAGATCGACGTGCTGTTCGATGGCATCCTGACCACGCGCTACCGCCTCTCGCGAGTCGCGGGCCGCGTCTCCAACGGCTGGCTCGACTGCCCGGATTTCCTGGTGGAGCGACGAAACCCGGCGGTCCGCCCGCGCGGCGCCTGATCGGGGACGAGTCCCGCATCCGGTTGCAGACGGTGATGATCCGGGACTTCTGCCTGATCACATTGATGAGTCCGGACTTGGCAGACATCGAAAGGAGGATCATGCTTGCCGAAGATCCGCCGAAGATGCGGGAATATTGGGAGTTGCGCCGATGACGTCCGGTAAATGCTTGATCAAGTCCGCCTGGATCGCGGTCGAGGTGGGCAAGGAGAGATCCGAGCGCGTGCTCGTGGTCGAGACCTACATCGCCGTCAGTCCGCTGGAACGGAACTTCGACCCCTCCCGCTACGACCGGGTCGTGGCGGAGGTCCAGCGTGTGCTCGCCGAGAACCCGTCCATCGACCGCGCCTCGATCCTGAGCATGCATCGCGACACCCAGTGCCTGTCGCTGTTCAAGGCGGCTCAGCAGGCGGCATGAGAGGCGGGCCTTTGTGAAAGCACCGCGATCCGGGTAACGAGGCGCCATGGCGGGACGGGTGTTCCGCTTCGACGCTTCATGGATTGTCGGGATGATCGAGGCCTTCCGCGCCATCGTCGACGGCGACGAGCCGCCGCCTCCGGGGGCGCGGGCGCCGTCCGAGGAGGATCTGACGCGGGCGCTCCAGGTGCTGCTCAAGAGCCAGTGTGTCTATTCCGATACCCCCGGCATCGGGCGCTCCTACGAGATCGCCCGGCACTACGCGCCGTTCTTCAAGAGCTATTTCGCCTGCCTCGGATACGGGTTCGAGGTCTCGCCCCGCGACCAGATGGTGTTCCTGCGCGTGCCCCCGGACGGGGTGCGCCACGATGGTCAGGCCGAGCGCCTGCGCAAGGACGAGACCCTCGTCCTGCTCGCCTTGCGCCTCGCCTACGAGGAGGGGCTGCGTGCGCACCGCGTCACCACCGACGGCGTGGTGGAATGCACCACCGACGACATCGCCGAATCGATCCGCACCGCCGCCCGCAGCGAAGCGCCGGAGGAGGCGCGCCTTACCGAGATCCTGCGCCTCTTCGCTCGCAAGGGGGCCCTGCGTCTGGGCGAGCGCGACAAGGCCGAGAAGATCACGCCGCTGATGCTGCTTCCCGGGATTGCCGTGCTCTCGCCCGATGCCTGGATGGATCAGGTCCGCGCATGGGCCGCGGCGCGCCTCGACGACGACGGCTGAATGCGGTTCGCCGGGCCGGCGAACCGATGGTTAAGATTTCACATGAAAACATTTTGGCGTGGGGACGCATCCGTCCCCCATGGAGGAGGCGACGCCGCCGCCCGACTTGCATCACGGGCCGACGGCGTCCATGCCGGACCACCGAAACGCCTCGCACGGAGCCGCCCGACCGGTGTACCGCCTCACCGACATCGTCCTTTCCAACTGGTACCTGATTCGGCGCGAGCAGATCCGCATCCGGGGGGCGGCTGCCCTGGTGGGGCCGACGGGTGCCGGCAAGTCGACGATCTTCGATGCCGTCGGAACGGTGCTGGCCGGCAACAACGCCAGCCGGCTGGCGCTCAACGCCTCCGCCTCCGGGCGCAGCGCCCGCACGGTCCGCGATTACTGCCTCGGCTGGATCAGCGACCCGGCCGAGGGCGGACGCCCGACCCGCGAGGCCTGCGAGACCCTGATCGTCCTGGTCTTCGAGAACGAGACCACCGGCCGCACCGTCTCTGTAGGCCTCGCCCTCGCCGCCCGTGCCGAGGACAGCCGCGAGACCACGCTGTCGCGCTTCATCGCGGTCGGCCACAGGTTCGAGATCGCCGATTACGTGCGTGAGACCGCCGAGGGCAGTTTCGTCGCGCCCTGGCCGGAGATCGCCAAGGATCTGCGTATCCAGGCCGACCGATTCGAGGAATTCCGCTCGTCGGGCGAGCGCTTCACAACCGAACTGCTGGCGCTCATGCGCGAGGGGGCGTCGAGTCCGGAGCCGCGGCATTTCCTGCGCACCTTCTCGAACGCCGTGGCGTTCAAGCCGATCTTCGATTCCTCCGCCTTCGTGCGCTCCTTCGTGCTCGAACCGGAGCCCCTGGACGTCGCCCGCATCCGCCAGTCGGTCGAGAACTGGCGCCGCCTGCTGGAGACGATCGAAGAGTTGGAGCGCCGGCTCTCCCATCTCGGGCGAATCCTGAAGCGCTACGAGATCTGGGCCGAGGCCAGCCTCTCGGCTGCCCTCGACGACCTGCGCGCCGCCGGTGCCGACCTGCGCCGCCGCATTCTCGACTATGCGACCGCCCGCTCCAGGCTCGGTGAGGTCGCCGAGCGCCTGCGCATCGCCCGCGAGAGCGTCGCCACCAGCCAGGGCTTCGTGCGCGAGATCGACGGGGAGATCGCAGGGAAGAAAGCGATGCTGGCCGGGAGCCAGGGGGAGGGGCGGCTCGCCGCCTCCAATGCCGGCCTCGCCATGCTGGCGCGCGACAAGCGCGACCTCTCCGCCCGCGTCTCCGATCTCGTCGGGATGGTGCAGGAGGCGGGCAAGCTCAACACCCTGTTCGCCGAGATCCAGCGGATCGACATCGACGCCGCCCGGATCGTAGCCGCCTGCTCACGCTCCGGCCTGCGCCGCGATGCGCCCTCCGAGGAATCGCTACGCTCGGATGGCCCCCTCGGTGGCCTGATCGAGATGCTCGCCGCCCTGCCCGACATCGCGACCCCCCTCGATACCGCCGCCGAGGACATGGCCCTTCGCGCCCGCGCCCAGGAGAAGGAGGCGCAGGCGCTCTCGGCCGAAATCGGCACCGGCCGCGCCGGGGGCGCCCGCCTCTCCTCCGACACGACGGGCTTTCGCGACGAGCTCGCCCGGCTCGGGATCGAGGCCACGCCGATCTGTGAGCTTGCCGAGATCACCGATCCGAAATGGGGGCCGGCCCTGGAGGGCCTGCTCGGCGGAGCCCGGGAGGCCCTGGTGGTGGAGCCGGACAGGCTGGGCGAGGCCTTCGCCCATCTCGAAGCCCGCAAGAGCCAGTTCTACCGCTGCCTGCTGGTCAAGACCACGGATACCGCCCGGCGCCGGGGAGGACGCGACGACGAGGGGCCGATTTCGCTCATCGAGACCCGCGATCCCCATGCTCAAGCCTTCCTCGCCGCGCGCCTCGGCGGCTACGATCTTGCCCCCAACGACGCGGCCCTGGCCCATATGAGCCGTGCGGTGGCGCCGAGCGGCCGCTCCACCTCGGGCATGGCCTATTCCGTGGTGCGGCCGGTCCAGCTGATGATGACGCGGGGCAGCCGCGGCCCCACGGCGGAGAGCCGGCAGAACCTGGAGCGCGCGGTGGCCGAGGCGCGGCGCCTGCGTGGCGAGGCCGGCGTCCTGCGCGAGGCCGCCCGCATCGCCGCCATCCTGCGGGTCCGTCTCGCCGAGATGAATCTCGACATCGTCTCCCTGCGCCAGGAGGCGGACGCCATGGAAGGGCGCCGGCGCAGCCTCACCACCGAGCGCGAGGCGGTCGAGAAGGCCGATACCGGCGCGCTGGAGACCGAGATCAAGGAGCTCGCCAAGGAGCGATCGGCCTATCTCACCGAACTCGTCCAGGTACTGGAGCCCAAGCGCGACGGGCTGCTCGGCGAGGAAGCGGGCCTGAAGGCGAAGGTCGCCACCGCACGGGAGGCGATCCGCGCCGCGCTCCAGGCACGGCGCACCGCCCATGCGCGCTGGATCGCGGGGGATTCCGTCCGCATCCGTCTCGTCAGGCCGGATGGATTCGACCCGCGGGCGGTGGCCAAGGTACGGGCCGATGCGGCGGGCCTCGAGTCCAAGGAACTGGCGGCTTTGGCCAATGCGGCGCGCGGCGCCGCCCGCGAGGCGATGGAGACGGCACGCACGCAAGGCCGTGCCGCCGAGCGCGATCTTGCGGAATACTGCGTTCAGTGGCGGATCGAGAATCCGCTCGGCAACGGCGATGCCCCGGCCTCGTTCGGATTTTCCTGGGTCGCCCGCGCCCATGACGAGGTGGCGGGGCACGAGCTGCGGCGCTACCGCGACCAGGCCGTGCGAGCGGAGAGCGAGATGCGCCGGCTCATGACAGAGGACCTGCTCACGCGCCTCGCCGACAAGTTCGAGCGGGTCCGCACCCGCCTCGACGCCCTCAACGAGCGGCTCTCCACCCAGACCTTCACCGGTCAGACCTATGCCTTCGAGGCCACGGTGGACCGCCGCTACGCCGCCGTCCACGCGCTCGCCACCGAGGTGGCACGCTCGGCCGACGCGGCGCAGGCGATCCTGCCGGAGGAGGGCGGGGACCCGCCCACGGGGCCTCTCGCCGCCGCGATCGAAGAGATCACGGCTCTCATCGCCGGGGACGAGAGCGCGGCGCGTCTCGCCGATTACCGCAACTACTTCGTCTACGAGATCGGTATGCGGGACAAGGCGGGCAACCGCACCACCATGTCGAACCGGGCCCTGCGCGGCTCGGGCGGGGAGGCGCAGGCGCCGTTCTACGTGGCCATCGCCGCCTCGCTCGCCTCGGCCTACTACCCCGGCGACCGGCCCGGCGACGAGAATCCCGGTCTCGGCCTCTGTCTCCTCGACGAGGCCTTCTCCAAGCTCGACGTGCGCAATTCGCAGGCCCTTGTCGACCTCTACCAAGCCTGGGGATTGCAGCTTCTCATCGCGGCCCCTGAGGACAAGCGCACGACGCTGACCGAGGTGATGGACACCATCGTCACCGTCTACAAGAGCCCGGACCTGACCTCGGTGCGGATCGAGGCCGAGCATCCGCTCGAGACGGCCAAGCGTGCCCTCGCTGCGATCAATCCGGAACGACAGGGCATCGAGACGTTCCGGGTCTCCGACACGGCGGAGTAAAGGAGTACACTTCCTCGGTGCGCTCGGCCGGGACGAACGCGCGATCAGGTCCGTGGCGACGCGGCGTCCCGTATGGCGGCGAGAGTCAGGATGGCGGGGGCACCGCTCCCCGTGACCGCGAGGTGATCGGCGCCGGTCGAGAGGAGCAATGCCAGGGCGTCTTTCAACGACGTCTCGGCAGCGACGCTCGGCGCATTCTCCGCCTCGCCGGGAACCGCGACCGTCCCGACCTCCGTCAGCGCCAGACGGCGCAGGGCGCGGTCCTCGCCGACGAAGCTTTTCACGAAGGCGTCAGCGGGGGCGACGAGGAGGCGGTCCGGCGTACCGGCCTGGGCGATCCGCCCCTCGCGCATCAGCACGACGCTATCACCCATCCGCATCGCCTCGTCGATGTCGTGGGTGACGATGATGACGGTCTTTCTAAGCCGGCGAAGGATTGTTCCGATCTCGCTCTGTAGCCGGCTACGGGCAACGGGATCGACGGCGCCGAAGGGCTCGTCCATGAGGAGAACGGCAGGGTCAGCCGCCAGAGCGCGGGCGACGCCGACGCGCTGGCGCTGACCGCCGGAGAGTTCGTCGGGCCTGCGGTCGCGGTAATCCTTAGGATCGAGGCCGACGAGAGCGAGCATCTCGTCCACGCGATCCGCGATCCGGGCGCGCGTCCAGCCCAGGAGGCGCGGCGCGGTAGAGACGTTCTCGGCGACATTTCTGTGCGGAAACAAGCCAATGCCCTGCAGCACGTAGCCGATGCCCCGTCGTAGCCGCACCGGATCGACCTCCGCCACGTCCCGTCCGTTGAGGAGGACGCGCCCGGCATCCGGTTCCACGAGCCGATTGACCATGCGCAGGGTGGTGGATTTTCCGCAGCCGGACGGGCCGATCAGGACGCAGGTCGTGCCCTCGGCGATGTCGAGGTCGATCCCGTCGACGGCCGGTCGATCCGCCCCGGCAAAACGGCGGGAAACGCCCTCGAACCGGATCATCGACCGAGCCTCGCGGGCTCCGATCTCAACAGCCGAGGCAGATCGAGCCCATCGTGGTCCGCATCTTCCGGTCCCAGGCCTTGTCGCGGGCGGCGGAGACCTTCTGCGCCTTGAGCATGTCGCTTTCGGTGGAGGCCCGGTTGTAGGTGGACGTCGGAGGCTTTGTCACACCCATGGCCGTGGTCATGCGCTTGGGGGCCGGCTGCTGCGCCGTGTTCGATGGCTGTGCCTGGACGGGCAGGGCGACAAGCAGGCCCAGACAGACGGACGCGGCAAGGAAGCGTGTCATGATCGATCTCGACTCTTGGGAACGTGGAGAGACGCTGCAGAGGCAAACGAAGATCGCACCCTGAATACCAACCTTCCTCGTCCATCATGACGGCAAGGTTGAGGCGTCGCGACCCGATCTTCCGAATGGCAGGCTGCGAGAGTGCCGAATTGCCCTGTGGTTTTGCGTGTGCCAGCGCACCGTGCGACGATGGCCCCCGTTCGGAGGCGGATCAAACACGGCAGGTTGGCCGGAACGCCACCAGGGTCATGTCGTCCCGGCGCCCCTCGGACCCGCGATAGGCCGCAAGCTCGGCTTCCAGTGTCCCGATCTGCAGGCCGAGTTCCTCCTCGCGGGTGCGCAGGAGGATATCCGCGACACCGCGATGCCCGAGCAATTGGCGCTGCGTCCCGTGGATTCCCATCTGGTCGGTGACGCCATCGGTCATCAGGTAGAAGGTGTCGCCCGGCGTCACATCCAGGGTGACGTTTCCGGTGCTGAACCGCTCGCTCCCATGGCGCGGGTAGCCGAGCCCGCGCTTCGCCCCCCTGATGCGGCTCACCCCCGTATCCGTGACGGTGGTGAGCGAGAGGCCGGCGCCGGCAAAGGTCAGGCGCCTCGCCTCCGGGTCCCAGATGCACACGCCGCAATCGAGCCCGTCGTCGGAATCCGAACCGCGCCCGTCCTGGCGCAGTTGGGCACGGACCATCTCGTCGAGGGCCGCCAGGATCTCCGCCGGCGAACGCAGGCCGCGCTCGTGCAGCACGCGGTCGAGGGCGGTGGCGACGATGAGCGTGATGAACGCGCCCGGCACGCCGTGGCCGGTGCAATCGGCCACGACGATGATGCTGACATCACCGAGGCGTTCCAGCCAGAAATAGTCGCCGCCGACCTGATGCAGCGGCTCCCACAGAACGGCGACGTCGAGGCCGGCACCGGCAAGCGCCATCCGGTCGGGCAGGACGGAGGTCTGGATACGGCGGGCGTAGCCGATGCTTTCCATGACCTGGTGGTTGGCGTCGGCGAGCTTGGCATGGGCCAGTTCGAGGTCGGCGAGGAGTTGCTTCGCCTCGTCGCCGGCACGCAGACCCTCCACCATGCGGTTGAAGGCCGAGGAGATCACGTCGATCTCGTTGCTGGCTCGCACGGCACCGTCGAACTCCACAATCGACCAACGCTTGTGCTCGACCTCGCGCATGGCGAGGAGGAGTCGTTTCAGGGGGGCGAGGACGTGCTTGCGGACATTGGCATGCAGGGTCAGCACGAAAGCGAGCATCAGCACGAGGGTTGCCCCCACCGCCAGCAGCGCCTGCTTCTCGGCGCTGCTGCGCAGGGCTTCGGTGGACAGTCCCAGCGTCAGACGTCCCACCGGCTCCGCGCGCTCCGCCACCGTGACGGCGGCGGAGGCACGGATGAGCTCGATGCTGCGTCCGCTCGGCATCTCGCCGATGGACATCACCAGGCCACCCTCCGCGTTCCAGGCGCGGACGAAGCGGAATGCCGGATCGAGGGTCAGTGCCTGGATCTGCGTCGTGTAGACGTCCGGCCGCTCGCTCCAACCCGGCCGGGCGATGGCCTGGGCTGTGAGGGTGACGAGCAGGTTCGCCCGTTCGGTATAGAGCCTGAGACTGTCGGTGTAGTTCACCCAGGCGATGCCGACCTGCGTCACCAGCACCACGATGGCGATCACCGGGTAGATCCGCAGGAACAGGGTATGTGCGAGACTGTCGAGGTCGCGCCCCCGCGCGGAGCCGCGCAGCGCCCCCGGCCGCATCGTGCCGGGGGCGGATGCCGAAGCGTCGGTGAAGCCGGCGAGGTCCAGGAAATCGTCGCCGCGCAGGGGACCACCCCCCCTCAGGGAGCGCTTGCGGGCGGGCGAGCCGATGACGGGCGATGCCTTGTCGGCCGCCGGATCGGAGGTCATGGCGGCGGTGCGCCCCGGATTGAGCCGCGGAACGAGCGGACACAGCCACGGCCGGCATGTTTGGCGGCATAGAGCGCGGCATCGGCCCGGCCGAGCGTCTGTTCGAAGGTTTCGGTTCCCTCGATGGCCGCGACGCCGATGCTGACGGAGAGCGCCAGCGGTCCGCCAGGCCATTCCACGCCTGTCTCATCGACAAGCCGGCAGAGGTCCTCGGCGACCGCGAGCCCGGCATCGGCTTCGATCTCGGTGAGCAAAATCGCGAACTCCTCGCCGCCCATGCGGCCGACCACGTCCACCTTGCGCAGGCGCCTCCGACAGGTCTCGACGAAGCAGATGAGGGCCGCGTCCCCGGCGGCATGGCCGAATTCGTCGTTGAGGCGTTTGAACCGGTCGAGGTCCGCCATGAGGAGGCAGGCGGGAATCCCGTCGCGTTCGTATCTCAGCCATTCACGCCGGCTGATCTCCATGAAGCGGCGTCGGTTCACCGCGCCGGTGAGGTCGTCCGTATCGGCGAGGCTCCTCAGCTTCGCTTCGAGACGCGTCCGATGCTCGATCTCGCCGGAGAGCGCCTCGTTGAGGGCCTGGAGGTCGCGTTGCTGCTCGGCGAGGCGGCGATTCGCTCTCTGCAGGTCGAGCTGGATCCGGTCGCTCAACCTCACGAGGCGGCGCTGCTCGTCATAGCTGCGGCGGTAGGCTTCGGCGAGTTGCTGGACGCCGACCGCCACCTGGGCGAGGCCGGCCAGCATCCCATCGGTTTTCACCAGGACCGCTTCCTCGGTGTCGTACAGGCTGAACGCTTCGCCGACGAGGGGGGAAGGGTCGATCTGCGGAACGACCTCAGGCTTGACCTTCATCCGTGTCAGTTCCCCGCCCGCGAGGTCTCGACGAGATCGAACCGTGCGTGGGAAAAGTCGGAGGCGAAATCCTCTCCGGCCTCGGCGATGGTCTCGTCGCCCTCGGCATAGACCCAGCGGATGGTCACGCCACGGCCTTCGCCGGCGGCGTCCTCGAGGGGCATGAACAGGTTCATCAGCCCCTTGGCGCTGGAGCTGTTGAAATAGACCAGGGCGACTTCGAACACGATCGGATCAGAGCTCGACGCGGCGAGGTGGGTCCGCAGGGCATGGAGCAGGGGACCGAAGAAGGCCGCGGCATCCTCCGGATACGACTCGCCGCTCAGCCTGAAACGGCCGGCAGCGAAGTCGAAATCCACCTCCGGGGAACGGGGGGTCGCTGGGATCTGAATCCGGTCCATCGCTGGGGCGCCGTCAGATAAAGGCTTTGAGGCAGAACAGGCTGCGCTCGCCGCCGAGGTCGTGGAATTCGAACTCGACCGGTGCGCTCGATCGGCGGGCGATCTCGATCAGCCCGATGCTGCCTCCCAGACTACCTTCATCGGGGGCCTGGCGCAGCTTCTCGCGGTAGAAGCGCTTGAGTTCTTCGCTGGACATGCCGGAAATGTGGTCCAATCGCTCATGCAGGATGGCGGCATCGGCCTTGGGAACCTCGTTGCCGCACACGACGAAGAAGCGTGCGTTCTCGACGCCGACCACGATCATTCCCGCACTGATCATGCTGCAGGAGGTCCCGTCCGCGGGGAGCTTGTCGGCCGAATAACGAATGATGTTCTGCGCCTGCTCGACAAAGATCGAGAAGACTCGCTTGGCGATGGTCGCGTCCGTCTCACCCTGGATCATCCGAAGCTTCAGGACTTCGCCGAGGGAAAACAGGACGTTCTCCGAGATGTCTCCGCCGAACGAGAGAATGACACCATTACGCTTCGATGTCTCGAAGAAGGATTTGAAGTCCCGCGCGAGCAAAGCATCCACCCTCCCGATGGCGGAAGGTGCCGCGCGGTGAGCGCCCACCTTCACTGGCCCGCCCGCACTAACCCGAATGCCTTTAAGGACGGTTACTGCCGCGGGATCCGGCGGACTGCAGGCAAATTTCGTTCCATCCAGTTAACCAGGGCGACAGGATTAGGTGAGGCCGCGACATGGTTCCGACAGGGGAGCGATCCCGGTCCAAGGTGTCGATGATAGATCGGACCGCGGTGCATTCGTTCTGCGGAAAGAAACAATTTATAGGGATTTGTTTCTGTAAACCTTGCGGGTGCGCAAGTGTGTGAGCACGGACGCAGACCTTCCTGGTCTGAAGCGGATCGGATCGTGACACAAGACAAGTCCGTCCTCATCGTATCGGATCGACCGGACCGGGTGAGACTGCTGGCGCGCGCCATCACCACCATCCTGCCCTGCCGCAGCGTTCTCGGGGACCAGTCGGTTCCCGCCATCCTCCCCGTCGTCGCCGTCATCGATCTGGATCCCCGTGACGGCGTGGCGGCATCCTGGGTGGTCCGTCTCCTCGCCCTGCGCGTGCCCTGCCTCGTCCTCACCAACGCGCCCGCCCACATCTCGGACAAGGCGAATCCGGCCCTGCGCGTCACGGCGGCCGACACCCCGCGTCCGACCATTCTCTCCCTCCTGTTCATCCTCATCGAGGCCGGCCAGAAGCTGCGGACGCGCCACGCCCGCGAGACCGCCGCGTTGGAAGGCAAGGCGTTCCGCGCCTGCTCCGTGGTGGCGGACCTGTTCCATGCGGCGCAAACCGATCGGCCGGTCTCCTCCGAGGAGGCCGATGCCGGGACCGACGTCATCCTGGAAGCCGTCTCGGAGGGTGGCATTCGCGCGTGGCTTGAGGTGATCGGACGCTACGACGAGTTGCTCTACCAGCACTCCCTCAGCGTCGCCGGCTTTGCCGCGGCCTTCGGCTTCCACCTCAAGATTCCCCGGGCGGACCGGAAGCGCCTCGCCAAGGCCGCGTTGCTGCACGATATCGGCAAGTCAAAGATCCCCCTCGCCATCCTCAACAAGCCCGGCGCCCTGACCGCGAACGAGATGACGATCATGCGCTCGCATGCCGCCTCCGGCGCCGACATGCTCGCCCGGCAGGAGGGGTTCGATGCCTCCATGCTCGACGTGGTCCGGCATCATCACGAGATGCTCGACGGCAGCGGCTACCCGGCCGGCCTCTCCGGCGATGCGATTCCGGATCTCGTCCGTCTCGTGACGATCTGCGACATCCACTCCGCCCTCACCGAGAGGCGGCCCTATCGCAAGCCTCTCCCGCATGCCGAGGCCCATGCGATCATGCTCGGCATGACGGGCAAGCTCGACATGCCGCTCCTGCGGGCCTTCCAGCCCATCGTCCAGCAATCGTGCCATGGCGACGCCCTGGTCTAGCTCCTCGAGTCGTTCGGTTTGCCGAACCTAGTCCGGTTCGCGAGAAGGGTTGTTCCGGGCCAGCCCCGCCGATCGACCGCAATTTCTGCAAGAAATTGCCAAGTCGAAAGTTTCATCTCCTACGGAGACGTCTTACCGAAGACCAATCTCCCACGTCCCGTTCTTTTAAAAGCACGTTTCGTTGACCCGGATCGCCGCTGCGATCACAGTTCGGCAACGATGCCGAGGGGCATTCCATGACCGGACGGCTCGTTCGGATGGATGCCTCCGGCGCATTCCCGAACCCGATCGGTAGGCGCTCGATGTCTCTTCAAGGCAGCTCTTTTTCAGGCCCGCTTCCTCGCATCGTCGGCTTCAGCGCCAACCTGCAGCGTCCCTCCAAGACGCGGGCGCTGGTGGAGGCGGTGGCCGAGGCGACCGGCGCGCGGCTGCGCGCCGACATCCGCCTGTTCGACGTGGTCGATGCAGGAACCGGGCTTGGCGCGGCCTGGTCGCGCGATCAGCTCTCGCTGCCGGCCCGGCGCATCCTGGAGGCGATCGAGAACGCCGATGCGCTCATCGTCGGGACGCCGGTCTACAAGGGCGCCTATACCGGCCTGTTCAAGCATCTGTTCGACTTCGTCGATCCGGCGGCGCTCGCGGGTAAGCCGGTCGTGCTCTCGGCCACGGGCGGGGGGGCGCGTCATGCCCTCGTCGTCGAGCATTCCCTGCGCCCCCTCTTCGGCTTCTTCAGCGCGCAGACCGTCCCGACCTCCGTCTATGGCAGCGACGCGGATTTCTCCGACGGTGTTCTCACCGACGAAGGCGTGCGGGCGCGGGTGTCCGACGCGGCGAGCCAGCTCGCGGCACTGCTCGGGGCGCGGGCGAAGCCTGCCGCCTCCCATGACACGGCACCGGCCGCCGCCTTCGCCGCCCCGAGTCGATAGGCCAATCGGCCGGCCGCATCGGGGACGCGGTCCGGAGACGCCCAGGTCGGCGATCGCCTCGAGGCCTGAATCCAGACGGTGGTGAGCGGACCTCATCACCGTCTGCCCGCGCGACGGCGCGGCGGCGGGTGTCCGCCGATTGGATAAGTCAGCAAGGGCTGGATCATGTCACGGCAGAGCACCTTCGGTTCCGACATCCTCGGCCGCCTGACGCCCTGGCTCGTGCCGGTGGCGATCATCGCCGGCTGGCAGGCGGCGGCCTCCACCGGCCTCGTCTCCACCCGATTCATGCCCGCCCCCTCGGACGTGATCGCCGCCGGCTGGCAGGCGAGCCGGACTGGCGAGCTCTGGAGCAATCTCTGGATCAGCTTCCTGCGCGCAGCCGTCGGCTTCCTCATCGGCGGCAGCATCGGCTTCGCCCTCGGGCTCGCCAACGGGCTGTCGCAGCTCTCCGAGAAGCTTACCGACACGACCCTGCAGATGGTGCGCAACATCCCGCACCTGTCGCTGATCCCCCTGGTGATCCTGTGGTTCGGCATCGACGAGGAGGCGAAGCTCTTCCTCGTGGCCATCGGCGTGTTCTTCCCGATCTACGCCAACACCCTCCACGGCATCCGCTCGGTGGACCCGCAGCTGGTGGAAATGGGCCGGGTCTACGGCATGTCGCCCACCACCCTGTTCCTGCGGGTAGTCCTGCCCGGCGCGCTGCCCTCGATCTTCGTCGGCCTGCGCTATGCGCTCGGCATCATGTGGCTGACACTCATCGTCGCCGAGACGATCTCGGCCTCCTCCGGCCTCGGCTACATGGCGATGCAGGCGCGCGAGTTCATGCTGGTCGACGTGGTGGTGCTGGCCATCGTCATCTACGCCCTCCTCGGCAAGATCGCCGACACCCTGACCCGGCTGCTGGAGCGTTCGTTCCTCGCCTGGAACCCGGCCTACCGGAACATCTGAGGGGCCTCGCGACATGCCCCCGTTCTTCCATCAACCCCACGGACGACGTCCATGACCGCCTCCACCCTGCTGCGCGCGCCCGATGCCGCCCTCGTGCCGCCCCGCGAGGTTCCCGTCGTTCCCCAGGCCCGCCAAGCCACGCGCCCCGCACCCACCACGGGCACGGGTACGGGTACGGGTACGGGGGTCGCCGTCACCCTGCGCGGCCTGTCGAAATCCTTCGACGGCCATCGGGTGATCGAGGGGCTCGACCTCCACATCCCGGCTGGTCAGTTCGTGGCCATCGTCGGCCGCTCGGGCTGCGGCAAGAGCACCCTGCTGCGCCTGATCCTCGGGCTCGAACAGCCGAGCTCCGGGCGGATCGACCTCGAGAACCAGGGCGCGCGCTCGGCCACGAAGCGGATCATGTTCCAGGAGCCGCGCCTGCTGCCCTGGGCCAGGGTCGTCGACAACGTCGCCGTGGGTCTCGGCGGGGCCGGGCGGCGCCAGGAACGGCGCGAGCGGGCCGCCGGCGTGCTGTCCGAGGTCGGCCTCACCGACAAGGCCGGCAACTGGCCGGCGACCCTTTCCGGCGGCCAGCGCCAGCGCGTCGCCTTGGCGCGCGCCCTCGTGAGCCGCCCGGGCCTGCTCGCCTTGGACGAACCCCTCGGTGCACTGGACGCTCTGACGCGCATCGACATGCAGGACATGATCGAGCGGATCTGGCGCAACCAGGGCTTCACCGCCATCCTCGTCACCCACGACGTCGCCGAGGCGGCGGCCATGGCCGACCGCATCCTCGTTGTCGAGGAGGGCCGCGTCGCCCTCGACCTGACCGTGGACGTGCCCCGCCCGCGCCGGCGCGGCGACCCCGAACTCGCGCGCCTGGAAGGCCGCATCCTCGACCATCTGCTGAAGGACCGTGCCCCGGTCTGATCCCCGGACGCGCGCGATCCCACCGGCACAACCCCAGGAGCATCCCATGACCGCAGAGACCGACGTCCTCTGGTTCCTCCCCACCCACGGCGACGGCCGCTACCTCGGCGCGCAGGAGGGGGCCCGCGACGTGTCGCTGGCCTATCTCCGCCAGATCGCGCAGGCTGCCGACGAGCTCGGCTATTACGGCGTGCTGCTGCCCACCGGCCGCTCCTGCGAGGATTCCTGGGTCATCGCCTCGGCCCTGGCCGCCCTGACGAAGCGCCTGCGCTTCCTCGTGGCGGTCCGTCCCGGCCTGCAGGAGCCGTCCATGGCGGCGCGCATGGCCGCGACCCTGGACCGGATCTCGGACGGGCGCCTGCTCATCAATGTCGTCACCGGCGGCGACCCGGTGGAACTGCGCGGCGACGGCGTCTTCCTCGACCATGACGAGCGCTACGTCGTCACCGACGAGTTCCTGCACATCTGGCGCGGGCTCATGTCCGGCGAGACGGTGAGCTACGAAGGCAAGCATCTCAAGGTGGAGGACGGCCGGGTCATCTTCCCGCCGGTCCAGAAACCCTATCCGCCCCTGTACTTCGGCGGCTCCTCGCCGGCCGGCATCGAGGTCGCGGCCGAGCATTGCGAGGTCTACCTGACCTGGGGCGAGCCACCCGCCGGTGTGGCGGAGAAGATCGCGAAGGCGAAGGAAGCCGCCGATCGGAAGGGAAAAACCTTCTCCTACGGCATCCGTCTGCACGTCATCGTCCGCGAGACCGAAGGCGAGGCCTGGGCGGCGGCCGAGAACCTGATCTCGCGTCTCGACGACGAGACCATCGCGCGGGCGCAGGCGACCCTGAAGCGCCAGGATTCCGTGGGCCAGAGCCGGATGATGGCGCTGCATGGCGGCGACCGCTCGAAGCTCGAAGTCTCGCCCAACCTCTGGGCCGGCGTCGGCCTCGTGCGCGGTGGCGCCGGTACGGCGCTCGTCGGCTCGGCCGATCAGGTGGCCGACCGGATGAAGGAATACATCGACCTCGGCATCGACCGCTTCATCCTGTCGGGCTACCCGCATCTGGAGGAGGCCTACCGCTTCGCCGAGCTGGTCTTCCCGAAGCTTCCCCTGCGGTCCACCACCGGCGTCCCCCCGAGCAACGCCCGCAACAACGGCCCCTTCGGCGAAGTCATCGCCAATGACATCGTCCCCAGCCGCCGCATCGCGGCGCATTGAGGGAGAGGGGGGCGACGACCCCGTCGTCGGCGCCACGAGGCGGCAGCCGACGGTGAGTCACCCTCGCTTCGACTTCGCCTCCACTCACCGGATGCACACCAAGGTGCATCCGGTCCTCATCCCGCAAGCGGGGCGAGGGGGGCTCACCGGACATCCGTTCCAGACGCTGCACGAGGACATTCCATGCCCCGTTCCACCGCGCGCACCCTCTCCCCGCCCAGGCAGACGACCCTGGCCTTCCTCACCGCCCTGGCGTTCCTGATCCTCGGCACCCTGCTGACGCGCGCCGAGGACAAGGTCATCCGGGTCGGCTACCAGAAATACGGCACGCTGGTCCTGCTCAAGGGAAAGGGCCTCCTGGAGAAGAAGCTGGCGCCGCTGGGCTACCGCGTGACCTGGGCCGAGTTTCCCTCGGGGCCGCCGCTGCTGGAGGCGCTGAATGCCGGGGCCATCGATCTCGGCTCGGCCGGCGAGGCCCCGCCGATCTTCGGGCAGGCCAACAACCCGGATTTCCTCTACGTCGCCCATGAGCCGGCGGCACCGCTCGGCGAGGCGATCCTCGTCGCCACGGACAGCCCGATCAAGACCGTCGCCGATCTGCGCGGCAAGAAGATCGCCCTGAACAAGGGCTCCAACGTCCATTACTTCCTGGTCGAGGCCCTGGCCAAGGCCGGTGTGCCCTACGAGGCGGTAACGCCGGTCTTCCTGGCGCCCGGCGACGCGGTCGCGGCGTTCTCGCGCGGCGCCGTGGATGCCTGGGTGATCTGGGACCCCTTCCTCGCCTCGGGCGAGCGGGCCACCGGCGCGCGGACTCTCGTCAACGGCACCGACATCGTGCCGAACCGCCAGTTCTACCTGTCGACGCGCCCATTCTCGGACGCCAACAAGGAGGCGCTCGACACCACCCTCGCCGCGATCGGCGAGATCGACGCCTGGGCGAAGGACAATACCGACACGGTGGCCGCCGAACTGGCCCCCGCCATCGGCATCCCGGCGCCGATCCTCACCGTAGCCCTCAAGCGCCTGACCTACGGCGTGACGCCCCTCGACGCCGCGGTCATCGCCGACCAGCAGAAGGTGGCCGACACGTTCCACCGCCTCGGCCTGCTGCCGAAGCCGATCACGGTGTCCGACGCCGTGCGCAAGTCCGGAAGCTGACGGGTTCTACCGCGCCACCGGCGCCGGCATCAGCCGGCGCAGGACGAGGTGGGTGGTGCCGCACAGGACCAGCGGCACGGTGACGAGAAGGCTCGCGAACCAGGCCCAGGCCGGCATCAGCGTCTGGGCAACGGCGTCGCTCATGCCCCAGACGTAGTTGATGTTGACGGGGACCAGCCCCGCATCCGGACGCGGACCGGGCATCAGGACGAAGCACACCATCAGCACGGCGACGGCGAGGCCGGACCAGGCCGCCCAGGCGCGCCGATCGTAGCCGAGGCGCCAGACCAGGTAGACGAGGAGGAACGGCAACCAGCCGTGGAACAGCGAGAGCGCGCGCAGGAAGAGCGGGTTCTCGGCCTTGACCATGTAGGCGGTCATGCCGGTGAGCGGCACGCCCACGAGCTCGGCGAGGAAATCCGCCACCCACAGCACCTGCGGCGCCAGGATGCCCACCGCCGGCATGGAGACGAGGAGCGGGCTCTCCCGCCAGATGCCGACCAGGGTGAGGATCAGCGCAAGGTCGCAGAAGTAGAGGAAGTTGGTCGGCCCGTACCAAGTCCAGTAGACGGGCACGAGCACCGCCATGAAGGCCGTATAGGCGAGTTTGAGGGCCAGCGGCAGGCGTAGTTTGCCCGCCGGCGCGAGGGATGAAGCGACGTCGGCCAGCGCCGCTTCCGCGACGGTGAGGGGGGCGGTCACCGGGACCATGCTGCCGCTCATGTCCGATCCCCATTCATGTCCGCCGCCCCTTCGTCCATCGAATCACCCGGCCGCGTTGAAGCTTGGCCGAGACGGAGGACATTCGAATCCGCGCGCCTCCGGCGTGACGCGTCGCACGCGCGAAGACTGACCCTGGTAGGAACGCCTTCTGCTTACACGGAATGAAGGGAAGGAGAGGGAATGCCGAGCTTGCCAGCCAAGTCGGGGACCGGCTAACTCAGCTTGGCAGTCCGCTGGACGGATGTCCGCCGGTGCGTTGTGCCGTCGGGCCACGGGACATGGCGGACCGCAGGACAAGGGAAGTCCGGTATCATGACGATGGACTCTGGGAAGGCCGCTGCCGGCGGAATGGACGAGATGGCCCGGCTCGGGCGCCGGACGGGGCATCTCAGCCGCCGGTCGTTTCTGGCCGGTTCGGCCGCCGGGTTCGGCGCGCTGGGGCTGGCCGGTTGCGCGACGACCGACGGTCTGATCCTCGCCGAGGCGGCGACGATCTACGGGCCGATGCCGGACGAAAAGTTCCCGATCCCGGCCACCGACATCAGGAAGATCGACCCGAAATACTATCGCCGGACGGTGCGCTACGAGACCAAGGAAGCGCCCGGCACGATCATCGTCGATCCCGGCAATTTCTATGTCTACCGCATCGAGGAGGACGGGGCCGCCACCCGCTACGGTGCCAATGTCGGCCGCGCCGGGTTCCTGTGGAGCGGTGACGCCTATGTCGGTCGCAAGTCCGAATGGGCGACCTGGACGCCGCCCAAGGAGATGATCCGGCGGCAGCCCGAGGCGGCCAAATACGCCCGCGGCATGCCGGGCGGCCTCGACAACCCGCTGGGTGCCCGTACCCTCCATCTCTACCAGAACGGCGCCTATACGCTCTACACGATCTACGCCTCGAGCGAGCCCGACTCGATCGGCACGGGCATCACGAGCGGCTGTGTCGGCCTGCTCAGCCAGGACATGATCCACCTGTATTCACGGACGCCGGTGAAGACGAAGGTGGTCGTCCTGCCCGCGTAGGGAGAAGGACCGGCCCGTCACTCGAGCCTCACCACCACGCTGTCGCTGGCTCCCGATGCGTCCATCACCGAGATCCTGGCGAAGCCCGCGCCGTCCGGTGCCCATTCCGACTGGCGCCGGGGGCTCTCGGCGACGGGCAGGCTGTTGACCATCCAGGTGAGGGGCGGCACGCCGCCGAGCGCCTTGAGGGCGAGGCTCGGTGGGGGGCCCGGCTCGGCGAGGCCGAGATCGATGCGGGCTCCGTCCGGCGGGTAGGCGATCTTGAGGGCCGAGCCGAGAGCCGCCGATAGGGTCTTGGGCACGTCCCTGCGGATGTGGCGCAGGGGCGGCGGCAGGCCGGCGGTGGTGGTCACCAGGGCGTCGCGGGGCATCGGCACGGAATCGGGCTCGCCGCCGAACTGCGAGAACGCGTCGAACAGGATCGGCGCAGCCACCACCCGCCCGACGAGGCCCGGCACGGCGTTGCCGTCCGGCCGCCCGACCCAGACCGCGATGGTGACCCGCCGGTCGAACCCCACCGCCAGGGCGTCGCGATAGCCGTAGGACGTGCCGGTCTTGAACGCGATCCGGTTCGGCAGCGCGTTCTCGGGGGGCGGCGCCCCGCGCAGGGTGTCGGCGACGTACCACGCCGCCACCGGTTCGGTGACGCGCGTCTCCGGCGGGGCCGGGGCGGCCGGCCCGTCGAGGCGGCGGATCAGGTCGGGAACCGAGCCTCCCCGGGCGAGGCCGGAGAACAGCCGCGCGAGGTCGGTGAGGGTGATGCCCAGGCCGCCCAGGGCGACGGGCAGGCCGGGCGCGGTGTCGCGCGGCAGGTCGATCCGGGCTCCCGCGCCGCGCAGGCGGGCGATGAAGCGGGCGGCACCCACCGCCTCCAGCAGGTCCACCGCCGGCACGTTGAGGGAGAGCTGCAGGGCGCGCCGCGCCGTGACGGTGCCCTGGTAACTGAGGTCGAAATTCTCCGGCGCGTAGGAGCCGGCGAAGCGCACCGGCCGGTCGTCGAGGAGGGTCTCGGGATGGGCAATGCCGTTCTCGAAGGCCAGTGCGTAGATGAACGGCTTCAGGGCGGAGCCAGGCGAGCGGATCGCCCCCGTCATGTCGATGGCGCCGGAACGGCTGGCGTCGAGATAGCCGGCGCTTCCCACCTGGGCGATCACCGCGCCGGTGCGGTTGTCGATGGCGAGGATCGCCGCCGAGATGCCCGGCCCCATGGCGGCGGCGCGCTCGGCCGTGAGCCGTTCGAGGCTCGCCTGAAGGCGCCCGTCGAGGCTGAGGCGCTGGACCCGCGCGACGGGATCGGCGGCCATGGCCGCCTCCGCCGCATGGGCCGCCAGCATCGGGAAGGGTTTTCGCTGGTCCGGCACCGGTTCGGCCTTGGCGGCCTTCGCCTCGGCGGGCGTGATGACGCCGCGCGCCGCGGCGATGTCGAGGACCCGGTCGCGCGCCTGCCGCGCACGGGCGGGAAAACGATCCGGCCGGCGTGCCTCCGGCGCCTGCGGCAGGCCGACGAGGAGGGCGGATTCGGCGAAGGAGAGCCGGGCCGGCTCCCGCCCGAAATAGGCGAAGCTCGCCGCCCGCAACCCCTCCACCGGACCGCCATAGGGGGCGAGGGCGAGGTAGAGATCGAGCACGCCGTCCTTCCCCAGCCTGCGTTCCAGCTGGACCGCCCGCACCATCTGGCGGAGCTTGGCACTGAGCGAGCGCTCGGGCCGCGGCTCGACCAGGCGGGCCACCTGCATCGACAGGGTGGAGCCCCCCGACACGATCCGGCCGTGACGGAGCCATTGCCAGGCGGCGCGCAGGGTCGCGGCGGGGTCGATGCCGTGATGGTCGGCAAAGCGCCAGTCCTCGTAGGCCTTCAGCATGGCGAGCATGCGCGGATCGACCTCCGCCGCCGTCACCGGCAGCCGCCAGCGCCCGTCGGCGGTGGCGAAGGGGCGCAGGAGATGGCTCTCGCGGTCGAGGATGACGGTGGAGCGGAGGTTGGCTTGGGTCAGGTCGAGGGGCGGGAGGGTCGCGACGAAGCGCCAGAGGGCCAGGGCGGGCAGGAGGATGAGGAGGGCGATGACGCTCGCGAGAACCCTCCCCCCTTTGCGGGGGAGGGTGGCCCGCGAAGCGGGTCGGGAGAGGGGAGCGCGTGGTCCGGAGAGGTCGCCCCCTCTCCTGCCTGCTCCGCAGGCACCCTCCCCCGCAGCGGGGGGAGGGTAGGGGACGGCGCGATCCATGGCCCTATTTCGCGCTCACCTCGACCGAACCGAATCCGGTGCGGCCGAAGCGCTCGGGGCGGTACATGTCCTCGATGGTGGCGCCGGGATGGACGTAGGTGCCGGGTGAGACCGCCCGCACGGTATAGGCCACCGTGAAGAAGGCGGATTGCTCCGGCGACCGTTCGTAGGCCGCCACGAAACGGTCGTCGCGGAACTCGGTGCTCACCGGCTGCACGTCCGACTTGGCGAAGGCGAGCCCCGCCAGGGCATCGGAATCGAGGAGCTTCGGGTTGTCGATCTCGAGGCCGGCGGGAAGGCGGTCCACCAGCAGGAGGCGGCCGGCGCTGGCCTTGGACTCGGTCACCTTGAGCACCACCACGAGGCGGTCGTTCTGGCGAACCCCTTGAGCGAGATCCACCGCCGTGCCGTCGAGGCGGTGATAGGTCCGCTCGATGGTGTAGCCGCGCGATTCCGCCGGCTCGGGCGCGATGGGATTGCCCGACACGCTCACCACCGTCTGGGCGGCGCTCGTCCCGTCATTCGTGATGGTGACGGTCCTCCCATCGAGAGCGGGCGCGCGGTAGAGCCGCGAGACCGGGCCCGATTGCCGCGTGCCGTCGACGCTGAAGCTCAACGCCTCCGCGTCCTTGGCGAGGCCCTCGGCGGCGAGCACCATCCAGGCATTCTCCTGGGTGCTGGTGAGGCGGCCGCCGGCGCGCTCCTGGGTGATGACCTGACCCAGCGGCCGGATGGTCTCGCGGGCGAGGCCCGTTTCGGCGGCAAGGGCGAGAAGGCCGGCCCCGTCGCGCAGGCGCGAGCCGTAATCGGCGCGATAGGTCGAGGTGTCGCGCGCGGATCCCAGCGCCGTCACCGCCGAGTCGAAAGCCCTGGCCGCGCGGCCCCGGTCGCCGAGGAGGGCGAGAGCCGCCGCGATCTGGCCGCGTCCGAGGGGAGTCGCGAACTCACCGAGCTTGGTGTCGGCGAGGTAGCGCAGGTCGCCCATCACCGGGCGGCCGTTGCGGGCCAGAACATAGGCCGCGTAGGCGATGTCCATGCCGCCGTCGCGCACCTCCGTGGTGTTGGCCACGGTGTTGCGCAGGCGGTCCAGGGCATTGGCGAAGGCGGTCTGCGGCACGGCGAAGCCCCGTTCGCGGGCACGGGTCAGGAAGTCGGTGACGTAGGCATTGAGCCAGACGTCGCTCGACCCGCCGACGCTCCACAGGCCGAAATCGCCCGACGCGTCCTGGCGCGAGAGCACGCGGTCGATGGCCTCCCGCACCCGCTCGTCCACCTTGTCGTCGATGCCGAGCCTGTCGAATGAGGCGAGCTTGTTGACGTAGAGGAGCGGCATTGCCCGGCTCACGGTCTGTTCCGAGCAGCCATAGGGATAGCGGTCCAGCGCCTGGAGCAGGGCGGGCACGTCGAGGGCGGCGAGGGAGGAGGCCGTCACCGAGACCGATCCGGTGCCGGGGAGGATGTCGGCCAGGAGGTCGCCCGTCACCTGCAGGCTGGCGCCGGGTTCGAGGGAACTCACCGAGCGGCGGACCAGGGCGCCGGTGCCGGGGCCGATGTTCAGCGAGAAGCTCTGGCCGACGGTGCCGGTGATGCCGGGGCCGGACAGGTTCACGTCGAGCCGCGACAGGCCGGGGCCGGCGGCGGTGATCGGGATGACGAGCGAGGTCTTCGCCCCGGGCTCCAGCTTCAGGGTGCTGTGGACCGCGCCGGCCGAGACCAGGACCGGGCCGGTGAGGTCGAGATCCACGGTGTAGTCGCCGGCCTGCCCCTCGACATTGTCGATGGCGATGAAGAAGCGCGAGCGGTCGCCGACATTGAGGAAGCGCGGCAGGGTGCCGGTGAGCACGACGGGATCGCGGATGATCACGTCGGCCTGGGCCGAGCCGACCCTGGTCTTGCTCCAGGCGGTCACCATCACCCGGCCGGTGCCGTTGAAGGCGGGCAGGGGAAAGTCGACGCTGGCGCGGCCGTCGGGGCCGACGCGGACCACGCCGGAATAGAGCGCCAACGGCGCCTGGGTCGGGGGCGAATCGGAGAGTTCCGCCGCGCCGCCGTCACCGCCCGAGCGGATCGCGCCGAGCGTCCCCTGCATGCCGTCGATCAGGTATCCGTAGAGGTCACGGATCTCCGGTCCGAGCGCCTTCTGTCCGAAGAAATAGCCGAACGGGTTGGGCGATTCGTAGCGGGTCAGGTTGAGGATGCCGACATCGACCAGGGCCACGCTCACCCGCGCCTCCTCCCCGGAGGCGAGGCCGGCGAGCTGGATCGGCAGGGTCAGGGTCTCGCGGGGCCGCGTGGTCGCGGGCGCCCCGACGGTCACGGCGAGGCTGCGTTTGTCGGTATCCACCGAGAACCAGGCGAGGCCCAAAGCCCGGCCCGGCAGGCGCTTGGCGGCCTGATCGAGCGGCCGGTAGGCGGTGGCCACGAGATAGGCGCCCGCCCCCCATTCCGCCTTCACGGGAATGTCCACCGTGGCGCCGCCCTCCGGCACCGTGACGTCGAGGATGTCGTGGACCTTGTCGCTCACCACGGCGAGGGTCGCCGTGCCCTTGAATCGCGGCTGGAGGCGCGCCCTCAGGGTCTCGCCGGCGGCATAGCTCGGCTTGTCGAGCTTGAGGTCGAGGAGATCGGGCACGTCCGCGGTCTCGGACCCGCCCCAGCCCACGGTGAAGGTGACGCTGACCGTGGCCTCGGGCCGGCCGGCGACCAGGGCTTCGAGGCGGTAGGTGCCGAAGCCGACCGTGGAATTCACCCGGCCCGGCGCGTCGGCGGCGAGATCGAGCCGCCCGTCGGCGATGCGCCGCGTCGAGGTCACCGGCTCGAACGACCAGCGCCCGCCCTCGCGGTACCATTGGTAGTTCCGGTCGACCCTGGACAGGGTCCAGGCGACGCCGTTCTGCGGGAGTCTCCGTCCGTCGGGGCTCGCCATGACCACGTCGAACGCGGCGACGCCGCCCTCGGTGAGGTCGCCGGAGAAGTTCTTGCGGATAGCCAGGACGGGGTTAGCCGGCAGGATCGGCAGGGTGAGGCTGCGGCTCAGCGCCCGACCGCCGGGCTCGCCGACCTGGAGGGTGATCTTCGCCTCGGTGGGCCGGGGGGCGCTGAGCGTCTGGACCGGCACGGTGAGGGTCGCCAGCCCCTTGGCGTCCGTGGTGGCCTTGGCCTCGATCTCGGCCGAGGTCGCCTCCACCTTCTCGTCGTCGAGGCCGATGGAGAACCCGTCGAGCCCCTTGATCCCGTTCGTCGCGGCCGCCTGGACCAGGACCGTGCCCGACACGTCGAGGCCCGAGCCCGGTGCGCCGTAGAGGTAGCGCGCGGCGACGTCGACGATGGCCGGCTCGCCCTTGGTCAGGGTCGGGCGCTTCGGCGTCAGCGTCACCTCCAGGCGCTCGGGAACGTAATCCTCGACGAGGAACGTCGCCTCGCCGACGGGCGGCGCCTTCGCGTCGGTATAGGCGGCGATCCGCCAGGTACCGTGCATCGCGCCCGACATCAGGGCGAGGGGGAGGGCGCGGCCGCCGAGGCCGGCATCGGCGACCTGGGCGCGGCGATACTCGACCCCGTCCGGGCGCTTCACCACCAGGGTGAGGGGAAGGGCCGGCACGGCGATGCCGGCGGCATCGCGCAGCAGGGCCGTGATCTGCACTGTCTCGCCGGAGCGGTAGACCCCGCGCTCGGGGAAGACGTAGGCCTCCACCGCGCCCGGCTGCGGCCGCCCCTTCACGCCGCGATCGGTGAGATCGAAGGCGCTCTGCGAGAAATCGAGGAAGCCGTAATCGTCGCCGAGCTGCGCCACGACGAGGCCGGGCGCGATCCCACCCTCGCCCCGCGCGAGGCCCGGATCGAAGGCGACGTGGCCCTGGCCGTCGGTCTTCTTCGTCGCCAGCACCTCGTTGTTGCGGGCCACCAGACGGATCTCGGCTCCGGGCACCGTCTTCGCGCTGGCGAGCGAGCGGGCGAAGACGTGGATGCCGTCGCGGCCCTTGAAGGCGGTCAGGCCGAGATCGGAGACGACGAACCATTGCGTTGCCTGGGCCTCGTAGCCGCCGTCTTCATCGACATTCGTGGCGACGCCGCTGGCCTGGGCCAGCATGATGTAGATACCGGGCTCCAGCTTGCCGACCGCCTGCAGCACCGGGAAGGCCGTGACCGCCTCGTGGTTCAGTTCGGCCTTGGCGGTATCGAGGGTACCCTTCCAGACGCGGCTGCCCTTCTGGTCGGCGATGGTCTTCGCGGTCATGCCGCTGAGCTGGCCGAGGAATTCTTCCGAGCGCAGGGACGGCAGCAGGCCACGGTCACCGACGCGCAGCACCTCCACGTCGATCTTCGGGGCGTTGACCGAGACCAGGGGCACGCCGGCCTGGCCGGTGCGCGGCAGGACATAATTGCGACCCGTGAAGCGCACCTGGGGCGAGCGGTCCCGCACGTAGACTTCGTAATCGGCCGATTTCAGCAAGGCCTCGCCCACGGAGGACGGGATGCCCGAGCGCAGCACGAAGGCGTAGCGCTCGCCATGCTTCAGCCCGTCGACGCAGATCTGCTGGCCGCTGCCGGTGACGGCGGCGTTGGCCGCGCCCGAGACGGCGACGAAGGGCGCGAAGTCGGTCTTCGGCGCGAGGCTCTCGGAGAACTGGAAGCAGACGCGCGGAGCGGCGGCGTCGGAATCGACCTTGTAGTCGAGGATGCGGAAGCCGTGCTCGGCGCGCAGACCCTCATAGGTCTCGCGCACCGTGGCGTCGTCGGCGAGCGCGAGGCTGGCGCGGTAGGCCTCGAGGGAGGGCCGCCACTCGGATTCATCGGCATAGACCTCGCCCAGCACCGCCAGGGCCTCGGCCTCGGCGGCGGCACCGCGGGCCTTCAGGTAAGCCTGATAGGCGGCGGCCCGAGCCTGACCGCGCAGGGTCCGTCGGTAGGAATAGTCGCCGGTCTGCTCGTCATTGCCCACCGTGCTCGCGGCGCGGGCATAGGCGAGCCAGTTCTGCGGATCACCCGCATCGGCGGCGATGGCGCCGGCGAGGGGCTTGAGGGCATCGGCCGGCTTCTCGGCCTCCACCAGGGCCTCGCCCTCGGCACGCAGCTTGGCCGCCGGTTTGGTGAGGCCCGACGTGGCGGAATCGGCCTTCACCGTCGCTTCGAGACGGACCGCGTCACTGGCCAGCGCGTCACGCACGAAAGCCTTGGGGGATGGCGCTGATTTCGGGGTGGCAAGCCGCGCCACCGGCCGGTCCGGCGCCTGGGCGAAGGCCGGTGCCGCGACGAGGCCGCCGAGGGCCAGGGAGCCGGCGAGAACGCCTCTGGCGAGAAAACTTTTGGCAAGAAAGCTTTTGGCAAGACGGGCGGTCGCGCGCCCGAGCCCGGTTGATCCCGACATCGCCCACCTCGTCCTCGGCGGCATCCGATCCCCCCTCGGGGCCGCGCCGGACCCTAGCACCTCGCGCAGCCGCCGCAATGACGCGTTCGCCCTAACGAGCCGCTGGAAATCGGGCGATCCCTCTGTCACACCTCCGCAGACGGCATCGCCAAAAGGCCATCGGGGAGCGTGAACCATGACGCAGCGCGCGCGAATCGCAGGGGCTGCGGCGGCTCTGGCCCTCCTCGTCCTGCCGGTTCAGGCGCAAGGTCCCGCTCAAGCGCCCGCCCGTCCCGCACCGGCGGCCGACCCCGCCTTCGAGGCGGCGAAGGCGGCCTTCGAGCCCCTGTCGGAGGCGGACAGAAAGGGCTGGCAGGACGCCCTGGTCTGGACCGGCGACTACAACAGCGTGATCACCGGCACGTTCGGGCGACGCACTTACGACGCCCTGCTCTCCTACCAGAAGCGTGCCGGCAACCCGGCGCCCGGCTTCCCCGACGCAAGGATGCGGGCGGCAATCCTCGCGGCCGGCGACATGGCCCGGAAGGCGGCGCGTTTTACCGTGAAACCAGATTCCGCGAGCGGTGTCGTCATCGGCGTGCCGGAGCGGCTGCTCGCCAAGCGCAGCCCTCAGGCCGGCGGAACCCGCTGGCAGAGCGGGGACGGTCGCGTCACCCTCGACACGAAGTCCTTCTCCCCGGACGAGACCGGTCTCGACACCCTGTTCGCCCGTGCCACCGCGCCGGCCGCCGACCGCAAGGTGACCTACAAGATCAAGCGGCCGGACTTCCTCGTGGTCACCGGCGAGACGGCGACGGGCAAATCCTACATTCGCTATGCCGCCGGCGCGGGGGGAATTCGCGGCTTCACCATCGGCTACGACAAGGCCCTCGGGCCGGATGTGGACCGCCTGGTCATCGCCATCGCCAACAGCTTCGCGCCGTTCCCCGAGACGGCCGATACGGCCCCTGCCCAGGTGGCGGCCAAACCGGGCGGGACGCTTGACAGGCCCCTGCCGGGGCCGGCCGTGAGAGCCCTCCCACCTCTGTCCCGATCTGCTGCGACGGCAGGCATCGGCCTCATCGTCGCCCCGGGGCGTGTCCTGACGACCTCGTCAGCCCTGGAGGCCTGCGCGGCGCCCCGGATCGCCGACATGGCGGCGCGCATCGTCAAAGTGGATCCAGGGCGGGGTCTGGCGCTTCTGGAAGGGGCCGGCGTCAAGGGCCGTGTCGCCCCCCTGGCCGCGCGGGGGAGCGCATTGACGCCGGGCGACGCGCTCGTGGTCCTGGGGGCCGATGCGGGAGGAGGCATCGCCGTCTCGTCAGGCCAAATCTCGTCGGGCCAAGTCTCGTCGGGCCAAGTGGGCCAGGAGCGGCTCTCCGCGCCGCTTCAGCCGGGATCGTCGGGGGCCGTCGTGCTCGACCGGGACGGCGCCCTGGCGGGCCTCGTCGCGCGTTATCCGTTATCGCCCCGGCTCGTCGCCGGTGTTGCGCCGCCGATGAGCTACCCCCTGGTCGATGGCCGCGTGGCGGTGGCGTTTCTGGCCGAGAACGGCATCTCGCCGGTTACGGCCACCGACAGGTCGGGCTCGACCTTGGGCGCGGTCGCCTCCAGGGCGGCCGGCTCGGTGGTCGGCCTCACCTGTCCGTAGGGGATCCGCTCGGTCCCGTTCGGATCGCGATGCGTGAACGGCGGGGCGCCGGAACACCCCGCCGGTTCGGACGTGCGATCAGAGGCGTCCCGTGACCAGCAGCACGATCAGGATGATGATGAGGATACCGCCCAGACCGAAACTCTGCCCGCGATAAGCACCGCCACCGAGGAAGTTGCCGCCGCCGAGGACGGCGAGGATCAGGATGATGAGCAGGATGGTGGTCAGGGTCATGGGAAAGAAACTCCGGTCACGCCCAACCAACATTGCTTGAGCTTGACCGGTGAAACGTCCATCCGCCGATTCCGTTCAACGCTTGCGCGTCACAATGATGCAGATTGATGACGGTGTTGCAGGAAAGTCGCTGTCACGCCCGCCAGTCCGGCAGTTCGCCCGCCGTTTCCGTGAGCCAGGGCGGCACGGGCAACCCGCGCTCGGTCAGGAAGGCCGGGTTGAACAGCTTCGATGCGTAGCGCGCCGCCCCGTCGCAGAGGATCGTCGCGATGGTGTGGCCGGGGCCGAGAACCCGTGCCAGCCGGATCGCACCGGCGACGTTGATTCCCGATGAGCCGCCCAGACTGAGCCCTTCCTCGCGCATCAGGCCGAACACGATGTCCAGGGCCTCCGTGTCGGGGATGCGGAAGGAATGGTCCGGTCGGAACCCTTCGAGATTGGCGGTCACCCGGCCCTGGCCGATCCCTTCGGTGATCGAGGAGCCTTCGGCCTTCAGCGTGCCGGTGGTGTAGTAGGCATGAAGGGCCGATCCCTCGGGGTCGGCGAGCGCGACGGTGATTCCGGGCTTGAGCGTCCGCAGCGCCTGGGCGGTGCCGGCGAGGGTGCCGCCCGTCCCGGCCGCGCAGACGAAGCCGTCGATCCGCCCCTCCGTCGCGGCGAAGAGCTCGGGGCCGGTCGTGTCCACATGCGCCTGCCGGTTGGCGACGTTGTCGAACTGGTTCGCGAAGAAGGCGCCGGCCGGTTCGGTCGCTGCCAGACGCTCGGCGAGCCGGCGCGCCACATGGACGTAGTTGTCCGGATTGGAGAACGGCGCGGCCGGCACCTCGACGAGGCGGGCGCCGGCGAGGCGCAGGGTCTCCTTCTTCTCGGCCGACTGCGTCTCGGGGATGACGATGACCGTACGATAGCCGCGGACCGAGGCGACGAGGGCGAGCCCGATGCCGGTATTGCCCGCCGTCCCCTCGACGATGGTGCCGCCCGGCCGGATCGACCCGCGCCGCTCGGCATCCGCGACGATGGACAGGGCGGCCCGGTCCTTCACGGACAGGCCGGGATTGAGGAACTCGGCCTTGCCGAGGATGGTGCAGCCGGTGAGGTCCGAGGCACGGCGCAGGTGGATCAGCGGCGTTCCGCCGATGGCGGCGAGGACGTCGCCGGAGAGGGAGGGGGTGCGCGTGGTCATGACGGGTCGGGCGTATCCTGCGATAGGGAGAGCGGCCAGCATGACCGACACTGCGTCCCGCGACCACCCTCCGGCACGCGGATCGCAGAAAGGCAGGCCGATCGGTCGCAAAGGGGTTGCCAAGCCGAAAAGGAGATTCTAGACACCCCCACCGACGGCGGAGCGCACAACTCTCCCCCGGTCAGGTCGGCGCCCGTAGCTCAGCTGGATAGAGCACCAGACTACGAATCTGGGGGTCAGAGGTTCGAATCCTTTCGGGCGCGCCAATCTTTTCCTAAGCCATTGCTTGGGCGGAAATATCCCTTAAATCAGTGCCTTATGCAGCCGCCGGTCATACAAACCGGTGGTGCAAACTGTCATGGCCCTGATGTCTTACCTCCTCCGCGACAGGCTGGGCACGTACTATTTTCGCCGTGTCATCCCGGCGGACCTAAGGCCCTTCATGCCGGCCCCCTGGACGGGCAAGACGGCCTGGAAGCTCAGCCTCAAGACCAAATCCCCTGCCACCGCAAAGCAAGCCGCCTCGCGCTTCCTTCGGGACTGCATGGCGGACTTCGAGGCAGCCGAGCGGGAGAAGCGCGGGGAGCCTGCGGTTTCCAGTCCGAGACGCACCGTCCTGCCCCCGGCCGAAGCGATTGAGCGGGAGGTGCTGGCAGGCCTCCTAGCTGAAGACGAGGCTCACAGGTCGGAGGGCGACCCAAGGCGCCACCTTCAGACGCCAGAGGAGCGGGCACAGTGGCCTCTCTTGGCGCCCGTGCCGTTTGGACGGCGGGGCATCGGACGAGATCATGCAGACGCCTACGGCTCCGGCCTGCAAACCCTTCATGAGGAGTACCGCGAGGCTCTCAGCCGGTTTGATACAGAGATCGTTGACGCCGAGTGCCGCGCTTTCTTCCGCGAGAAAAACATACCGATTGATCCAGGCTCGGAGGTCTACCACGCGACCGGCCTAGCGATCCTCAAGGCCCACGTTGCCGGATATGGCCGCATGCTCGACAGGCAGCGGGGTGACATCGTGCCCACCCCTAAGCCGAACGAGGGGAGAGGGCCGAAGCTATCGGAGGCATACGAGGCCTGGAAAGCGGGGAGCGGCGCCAGAGGCACTAAGAAGCCGAGCGACCGGACGTTGCTCGAAGCCGACTACGCGGTCCGACGCCTGACGGAGTGGCACGGTGACATCCGCTTGGGCGACCTCACGCGGGAGATGGCACGAGAGTTCCGGGACGCCTTTGCGAAGGTGCCGAAGCAGATGCCGGAGAACCTCAAGCGGCTGGCGATGCGGGAACTGCTGCAACGCGACCTCAAGGCCTACCCATCCCGGCACGCCGCTACTGTCAACAAGGTCCTCAACATCCTCGCGGCCATCATCGGCCATGCGGAGGCTGCGGGGAAGCTCGATGCCCTGCCGGCTTTCCGCAATCCCTTCGGGAAGGGCACCAAGCTGGCGGTCGATGCACGGGCGGAGGACAAGCGCCTCCCGTTCACTGAATTGGACCTCAAGGCGATCTTCGGGACCGGGGTCTATTGTGACGGTGAGAGGCCACGCGGCGGCGGCGGGGAGGCATCGTTCTGGTTGCCGCTGCTCGCCCTGATGTCGGGCGCAAGGCAGGGCGAGCTAGTCCAACTCCGCGTGAGGGACCTAGCGCAAGATGCCGAGTCGGGTGTCTGGTATCTCGACATCGGCACCGCTGGTGGGAGAAGCATCAAGACGGCATCGAGCCGGCGCAAGGTCCCCGTGCACCCCGAATTGGTTCGCATCGGCCTCCTCCGCTACCGCCAGTCCCTCATAGCTGCCGGCGCTGGCCGGGAGTCGCCCCTATGGCCTCAGGTCGAGGCGGACCAAGAGGGGCGGCAGAATGGGCCGTGGTCCAAGTGGTTCAACCGCCACCTCCGTTGGAAGGCTGGTGTCGAGGAGCCGACGAAGGTCTTTCACTCGTTCCGTCACACCTTCAAGCGCATGGCGCGAGACGCACGGCTGACGGAAGAGGTGCACGATGCGCTTACGGGGCACAGTGGCGGCGGGGGCGTTGGGCGGGGATACGGTAGTGGCTTCGGGCTGAAGGCGCTGGCGGAGGAGATGGCGAGGATTGAGGTGCCGGGGGTGATCCGGGGTCTAAGCTGGAAGCAGCAGTAGCGTGCCCAGGGACGGATTGGACAAGTGCGCCGCTAAGTGATTGATAATAAAGGGTCCGAGGGATGGGCGGAGCGCCTTTGTAACACGGTCCTGTAGCACGGGATCAGAGGCGGGCTCAACGGGCTTCAGCCGTAGTGGCGATCAACATAGCAAGCCGCGACGCGCCTTCGCCTGCTTCAAGCATTGATTGCGTGCGTCGCTTTGACTCTCAGGCGCGTTCCTCATACGTTCTCTCCAATAATAATGGGCTAGCACCCTTTTGTTGATCGCAGGGTAATTTATTATTTTGGGAGAATGAGCTTGGCAGGCAAGTTTTTCAATGAGCGTGAAGACCAATCTGCGGTCAAGGCAGTAATTGTAAGCAAATACCTTTTTGCATGGGCCAAAATAATCGTTCCTTGGGCACAGCGAAACGGCAACCCGGTTGCTTATCTTGACCTATACGCAGGGCCAGGCCGGTACAAAGATGGGTCGGCGTCAACACCGCTGATGATAATAGAAAAAGCAATCGCTGATCCGAGCTTGCGAAAGTCATTGCTGACCTTGTTTAATGATGAAGACCCAGAGCACACCGACAGTCTCGCGAAAGAGTTCGCTAAAATTCCTGATATAGGAGCCCTCACTTATCAGCCAAAAATCACAACAGGTGACGTTGGGGGTTCTATCGCAACGTGGCTACAAACCGCACGGATGGTGCCGACCTTTTCATTTATCGATCCATTCGGATATATTGGTCTGTCTCTAGGACTAATCAAAGGGGCAATCAAGGACTGGGGCTGCGATTGCGTCTTCTTTTTTAACTACAACCGGATCAATGCGGGAATATCAAACGAAGCGGTAGATAAGCATATGACGGCTTTGTTTGGTGAGGTGCGAACCAGTCTACTTCGAGATCAACTTGCAGGATTAACGCCAGTGCAGCGTGAGGCGTTGATACTGGAGAATATAGCGGGCGCCATTAAGGGGCTTGGCGGTAAATTTGTTCTTCCGTTCCGCTTCCGCAATGCATCTGGAACCAGGTCTACTCACTACTTGATTTTTGTATCAAAACATGAGCGTGGGTATGAGGTCATGAAGGAGATCATGGCTAAGGAAAGTTCGACAAACGACCAAGGGGTACCGTCCCTTGAGTATTCTCCTGCTGACGCGCGAACACCACTCCTCTTCTCACTTCAACGCTCACTCGACGGTTTGGCCGCAGAGCTGCTCCACAAGTATCAGGGGCAAACCATACGCATGGAAGACGTCTACCGTCGCCATCACGTTGATACCCGGTTCATAAAAAAGAATTATAAGGACGCTCTTCTGTCTTTGGAGACCGAAAACAAGATTACCGCAAAGCCAGCGAAAAGGCGCCCTGGTACCTTTGGCGATGATGTAACAGCTTCGTTCCCCGGACTTTAAGGCAGCAGCAATGGCTATTGGATCACCCATCGAATGGACGGAAGCTACTTGGAACCCAGTGGGAGGCTGCACCATCCTGTCGCCGGGCTGCACGAACTGCTACGCCATGCGTATGGCTCGCAGACTAGAGGCGATGGGGCAGAGCAAGTACGCAGGAACCACACGCATTTCTGGCGGGCGGGCCAAGTGGACTGGTCGCGTGGTTCTAGACGAGAAGGCCCTTGAGCTTCCCCGCAAGTGGACGACAGGTCGGCTGATTTTTGTGAATAGTATGTCAGACCTCTTTCACGAGGAAGTGCCGCTGAGTTTTATCCGTCGCGTATTTGAAGTTATGGCATTAACCCCGCAGCATACCTACCAGGTTCTAACGAAGCGGGCCGAGAGGCTTGAGGCAATTGGAAAGAAACTGAAGTGGCCCTCTAACGTATGGATGGGTGTCAGCGTAGAGAGCCAAGACTATTGGTGGCGTGTAAATCATCTAAGGGCGACTGGGGCAGCAGTGCGATTTTTAAGCCTTGAGCCGCTTTTGGGTCCAATTGCTGCGACTGATCTGGATGGCATCGATTGGGTAATTGCAGGGGGCGAGAGCGGCCCAGGGAGTCGCCCAATGGAAGCGGACTGGGTTCGTGCTATCCGCGACGCCTGCCTAGCACAAAGCGTGGCCTTTCACTTCAAGCAATGGGGCGGGACAAACAAGAAGGCCGCGGGTCGAACTCTAGATCTGCGAACATGGGATGACATGCCGGCACGGTCCATTCCTTCGACTATTAGAAACTCGAAGATTTCGCCTGCGTCTCGGCTCCTGCCGACATGAAGGGGTAAAGCGCCGGGGGGCAAGCACTTGGTGGCCACCCGTTGCTACCAACTTTGCTACCTGGGCTGCATTCGCCCATTGGCTTGCCTGTATCTTAGCGCTCGACCTTGACCCCCTTAACCGTCGGCCTACCTGTCACTTCCCTTCTGGTGCATCATTACCCGACTGACAGTACGCCATCTGGTCGGCCCTCGCCACCCGTGACCCGTAGGCCGAAGAGGAGGAGCACTTGAGAACGAACGTTGGTTACGCTCAGCTCATTCCGATGGTCCAAGGCGTTCTCGATACGCTCGACAGCGGGATTGAGGCTGAGCAAGATGCAGCCGCTGGTCTAGGCAACTTGGCACGCGCGATGGGTAATGGTCAGAGCGAAGGGGAGAAAGCCCTGCTCCAAGCAAGCCGTCAGCACGCCATCAAAGCCATGCAGATGCGGGCGAAGAGAGCGGCCCTTCTCACTCAATATGGGCTCTCATAGCCCAAGGTTACGCGGAGCATTCCTCAGGCACCGCTACGGGCTCCGCCAGACCTCGGGCATAGAGCTTGGCCACGGCTGCCCAGAAGCTCACCCCGTCTTCGCCTGGAGACATCTGCAAGCGAAGGTCTATGGCCTCCCGCGCAGCCTGAGCCATGGCGGTCAATTCGTCTTCGGCGGCTTCGAGCAACGACGGCATCGCGGCATCCTGATGCTGTCACGCACAATGAGAAACGTCGGCGATGCACAAAACGATCCATGGGCCACGCGAAGCTGGCCTGGCGGTCTAAGTGCCGGACGCAAGGGAGGTATCAGATTGAGGAGCGTCCGGCTCTGCGAGAAAGAAACCCAACGCCACCACTCTCAACAGAAGCCGCTTGCCTGAGGGGAAGCGTCAGCAATCGGGCGGTAGCACGCGCCAGATTTGGCCCGCTAGTCTTTGTCGTGGGAAAGTCGTTCTTCGAGGTGGGTTGCTGCATCCGCATACAACTCGTAGCGCTTCAGTAGTACAGCACGCTTCTCGGGCTTCCGCGTCTCGTTCATCTTCGACTTTGCCGTGTCAGCACGCTCGCGCATTTTCTTGGCGAACTTCCCAAACGCCGCCTCGATCTTGGTGCTGACCTTTTTAGCTTCAGCCTTCACAGCTTCCTCGTTTTCCCGAATCGAGCCGGGAAACGTGCTCTTTTTATCCTTGGCCATAATATTCTCCGGTAATCTGTTCGCACTCCTTACACGATGCACCGCGACGAGGCGATGATGGCTGCGCTTGAAGTCGATGTGCAGCGAGAAAGCAGACGTTCCAACGGCCTCAATAAGTCGGCCGGCGGCCACAGCCGGGAGCAGACATCACGCCCACCCCCGGCCGCCTCGTTTCCTGCCTCAAGCCCTCCTACCCGGACCCTTAGGCAGCTCCCCTCCGCACGAACGGCAGGACGTTGCTCGGCAAGGCCGCCTGGGCTCTCTCGAACGCCTCGCTCATAAGCCTCACCGGGTCCGCCCTGTCCTCCGCAATGGCCTCCCTGCCGATCCGCGCCGCCTCCTCGAAGGCCCGCACGACGCTGGCCGCCACCTCGCCCGAGGCGATGAACTGATCCGCTTCTTCCTTGGTCATCGTCGTCGTCATGGTGCTCTGTCTCCTATCGTCCTGTTGCCGTTCTTAGATGCTGGTCTCGCCGTCGCGCGGCCTCGATGAACCCACCGCCCGCATGCCCCGCCGGAAGACCCCCGTGAGCGCCCCGAGGACCGAAGCCGGCGACACCGAACTCCGGTTCAAGCCGTCCCCCGCGTAGGCTGAGACCCCCGCCGGTCTGCCGTTCTGCGCCGTGATGTTTGGCAGGGAGGCCCATTCGAGGGCGAGGCGGTTGGCAAACTGGGCATCGGTGATCCGCCCGGCCTGCCACTCGGAGTAGCCCCGGCGGTTGAGGAGTTGGACGGCCATACGGTCCTGCAAGGCCGGGGAGAACGGCTCCGAGCCCGAGAGACCCATCTCGGTCTTCAGGCCGCGCAGGGTCGCCTTCATGAACTGGTACCGGCCAGTGGCGGAGGACTCCGTTCCCCGGCTCCCCGACCACGCCATCACCTGGTCCAAGGTCATGGCCGAGAGGTTTTTGGTGGACCGGCCGTTGCCGAAGAAGGCGTTGTAGTTGCCCCCGCTCTCCGGCCCCGCCACGAAGTCGAGGATGCGGGCGGCCTTGGGATCGTCCCGGAGGGTGGCCGCCGAGTAGCCGCCCTGAGGTTTCCCCGTGGCGGCAAGCGCCCGCTGGAAGGCCTCACCCATCAGCCTCACCGTATCGGCCGTAGCAGGTGGGTCTATTGCCTCGCGGAAGGCCTTCCCGATGCCCTCCTCGCTGGCGCTGGCGGTCTCGATAGGCGTCCCGTCCGGCGCCCTCATTGTGCTCGACTGCTTGCCGGGCTTTGCGGGGCTCGGGACTGGCGCCGGGATGACCCCGCGCTCGATGCCGCGCTGGTAGACCTCCTGGGCCTTCAGCGTCAGCGGCTTCTTCTCCTGGGCAGCCTTAAGCTCGATGCTCTTGGCCACCTCGGGGTCGAGCTTGTTGAACCACTCGGCGGCGTCTGCTTCGTTGACCGGGGCGGCGGGCTTGGCCGGAGTGAGTGCCGGGGGCGTGGCCGGCTTGGCTGGCGCCGGGGTCTCGGTATCGCCGGGGAGCCCGCTCGGCATGGTGACGGAGGGGTTCCCGAAGACTGGCCCTTTACCGGGAGCCGCCGGGGGCTTGGCCACTGGCTTTGCCGGGGCGACCTCGGGGTCCTCCGGGACGACCTTAGGCGGCGCGTTGGCCCCGAATGTGTTGGGACCGTCGATCCCCGTCCGGTCGAAGCCTACTGCGCCCATCTCCTCCGGCTGCTGGATGCGCTTGAGGATATCGGCGCCGATGCCGGAGATGGCCTTCTCCTGCTCGATGGCATTCGCGGTGGGATGGGCTTCCTTCCAGGCGAGTATCTGAAGCTTGAAGTCCGTCTGCGCCTGGAGACCCTCGGGCGACACCGAGCCGTCATCGAACACCTTCGAGGCGTCCTTGTCGTTGGCCGTGCGGACCTTGATGGTATCGAGGATGGTCTTCGCCGAGCCGCCCTTCATGATGGCGCCGATGTCGGCCCCGCCCTTATCCATGCTCTCGGCCAGCTTGTAGGCCCGCGTGAGGTCCGCCGGGTTCTTGAAGACCCCGTCCCGCATCGCCTTCTGGACCCGGCCGAGGCCGCCACCGTTGATGATGTCGGAGGTGACCCCGAGCATGGCCTCAGGATCGGAGACCCCGCCGGCCTTGGAGATGGTGTTCCGCCAGGTGATGGCGTTGACGCGGAAGTCCGGGTCCACCTTCTCGCCCTGGGCAAGGAGGGCTTCCGGGAGCGGGCCGTTCGGGTTCTCGGTGATGGCCTTGATGGTCTGCCGGGTGGTGTCGGCCTTGATGGCGGCCAGCTCCTCCCGGTTCTTCTTCTCGTCGTCCGCGATGGACTTACGGCCCATGGTCTCCAGGGCGTCGATGGTCTTCTGCTTTTGGTCCCGGCCGTAGGGGGTGTTGGACCACGTATAGTCCCGGCCGGGCACCTTGCGGTCCAGGAAGTCGAGGAGCTTCGGGTCCCGCTTCGAGATGGCGGAGGCGGTGACCGTGTCGATGAGCTTCTGGTCTACCTGCTCCTGGTTGGCGCCGATCTTGAGCCCATCCGCGCGGATGGCTTCAAGCCTGCCGAAGACCCCTTGGTAGTCGGTGCCGGCCTTGGAGGAGAGGCCTGCGGTGTTGGCCTCGTCAATCGCCTGCTCCCCCCTGGCTGAGAGGGCGGTGCTGTAGCCGGCCTGGGTAGCCTTCGAGGCATCCCCGATGTGCCGCTGAAGGTAGTTGGCCGCGACCTGATGCACCTTCGGGAGAAGGCCCCGGAGGACGTCAGGGTCCTCGGTGGTGATGTTGGACTTGATGAAGGACCCGAGGAACGCATCGTAGGCCTTCGGGTCGGTCGAGGACTTCCCCTCCCATGTGTCGTAGGCGGAGGCGAACTGCTGCTCCAACTGGCCGCCCGCCACCTCGCCTTCCAGACGCTTGTAGGCTTTGAGGTAGGCGGGGGAGGCCTGGGCGGGGATGAGGCCCTTGGCGACAGCCTCGGCGGCCCCGGTGCCATTGGTCTGCCAGTAGGCTGCTTCGCCCCTGACCTTGTCATCCTCCTTCGCCTTCCTGTCGCGTTCTCCCACCATGCCGGCGAGAGACCCCCCTAGGCCGGAGAGGGATCGGGCGAGGTCTTGGAGGTTGGTGTCTCGGCTGGGCTCCTGGGCATGGATGAAGTTATCGACGTGGGCGGCTACGGGGCGAAGGGCCTCGGTGAGTTCTACGGGTCGGAATGGTTGTCTGGCCATGGGTGGCGTCCTTGTGCTGCGGAGTCGGGTCCCCCTTCACGATCCAGGGCATGAAGGCGCCGGATCGCGGGGGCGTGGTGTGATGGGTGGGTGGGTGCGCCCGGCGGGTCGGCGGGGGTCGCTATGCCGGGCGCACTGTTGCTTGCGTTAGGCCGCTTGAAGGGCCTCGGGGTCTAGGGCTACATCCGATCAAGTAGGGTCAAAAGCATCGTATCCTGCGGCCACGAGGTAGTTGCGGCACTCATTCGGTGTGAAGCGCTTGAAAGCCTGTTTGATGGTGTCGCAGAGGTCCGCGATCGTGCGGGCGGCCTCG